>NZ_RJKO01000003.1:0-393346 GCF_003751825.1 Rathayibacter sp. PhB186
TCACAAGACCCGGACGGGGTTATAAATTTGGCATTGAACATAGTGCACGCTGTTGAGTTCTCAAGAATCGGACACATCCCGCCTCCACACCTGAAAAGGTGCTTCACAACGGAAGTGATCGAAGATGTTGCCTTAGTCGGAAGACTTCGCTAAGCTGAAGAAGTTGTTCTCTCAGCCGCCGTGGCAACTTGACTAACTTAGCACATCCGCAGGCCGTGTCAAATCCGGCTTCTTCGCGATGCCGTTGCGCTCGTAGGCGCTCCGACGTTGCTCGGTTCCGGACCTGAGTCCGTCGCCGGGCGGCGAAGTTGCTGGACCCGAAGGATCCTGCGAAGGCTTTACATCCGTGCGGCAGACGTGACCCGAAGGACTGTCTTGCCGAGTGGATGGTGCCGAATGAGGCCGGGACGTCGAACCGCGCTCCCTGAGGAGCCCTGTTCTTCCGTTTCCCTGCGGCCTGTGTGGCGACTTGGAATAAGTTACGGCCCGATCCCGGCACTGTCAAACCGGGCCCCCGAAACCGCTCATCCCGGGCGTGTCGCGCTGAAGGTCCTCCCCAGGGCGCGGGTGCCGGAGCTCTCCACCGATCGCCCGGTCGGCCCTCTTCCGCCCCGGCACTGCTGACCACAATGGGCGCATGCCTCTCCCCGACCAGCCCCGTCCCCTGCTCGCCTCCCTCGAGGAGGCGGTCGCCGCGATCCACACGGCGGCGTCGGACCGGCGTCTCCTCCTGGTGGGAGTGACCGGATCGCCGGGCGCCGGCAAGTCCACGATCGCCGATCGGCTGCGTGCTCGCCTCCCCGGTGCGCTCGTCCTGCCGCTCGACGGGTACCACCTGCCTCAGCAGCGGCTGCGCGAGCTCGGCCGGCGGGAGCGGATGGGCGCACCGGACACCTTCGACGTCGACGGGTTCGTCGGGGCCTTGCGGAGTCTGCGGACCGCGCAGCCGGGCGGCACCGTGCGGGTCGCCTCCTTCGACCGCTCGATCGAGGAGCCGGTGCCGGACTCCCTCGCCCTCCCCGTGGGCGAGCGGACCGTCGTCCTGGTCGAGGGCAACTACCTGCTGCTCGAGGACGACGGCTGGGGTGAGGTCGCCGGCCTCCTCGATCTGACGCTGCACCTGCGGGTCGAGCCGGCCCTCCGCCGACGGCGACTGGTCGCGCGGCACCTCCGCTTCGGCAAGACCCTGGAGGAGGCGATCGCCTGGGCCGACGGGCCCGACGAGCGGAACGCGGAGCGGATCGAGGCGGCGGGAGCGCGGGCCGACGCGATCCTCGAGGAGTCCGCTCCCCGCGCCGTGCGGATCCTTCACCTCTCGGACACGCACCTGCTCGCCGACCCCGCTGCCCGGTACAACCGCATCGTCGATCCGCGCGCCGCACTCGACGCGGTGCTCGCCGCCCACTCCGCCGTCGCCGACCTCGACGCCGTCGTGGTGTCCGGTGATCTCAGCGACGACGGCGATCCCGAGTCCTACCGGGTCCTGCGCGCGAGGCTCGAGGAGTGGTGCGCCGAGCGGGATGCCGCGCTCGTGCTCGCCCTCGGCAATCACGACACCCGCGAGGGCTTCGGCTCCGACGGGCCCTGGAACGCCGAGGTCGTCGTGCGCGGGGTGCGGGTCCTCGTGCTCGACTCCTCGGTTCCGGGCGGAGCGTCCTGGGGACTCCTCACCGAGCCGACCCTGGCCTGGCTGCGGAATCGAGTGGCCGAGGACCCGGAGACACCGACGGTCGTGGTGCTGCACCACCCGCCGATCGAGGCGGTCACCCCGCTGCACCGGCGGATGGGACTCGCGAATCCGCACGACTTCTGGGAGGCGGTCGAGGGTTCGACGCTCCTGGCGGTGCTCGCCGGGCACTGGCACCACGCCTTCGTCGACACGACCCACCCGGCTCCGGTGGTGGTCGCTCCCGGTGCCGCGAATCGGACCGACGTCCTCGCCGGACCGCAGCACGAGCGGTCGATCGCCGCCTCGGGAGCCGCGATCGTGGAGATCCTGCCGAGCGGGGTGCGCGTGACGAGCACCGAGATCGATGCTCCGCACCGGGGCAGCGAGCTCTTCGACGTCAGCGGGGAGGTGCTCGCCGACTGGCAGCGACGCCTCGGTTTCCCGGGATGACGCGGCCGCGCTCGAAGGGATGACTCCCTCGGACGGGGAAGCGGACGGCGCGGGGCCGCATGCGACAGCCCGCGCCGCCCGCTGCTCGGGGGCGCTCGGTCCGGGGGACCGGGCGGAGGTGCGCGGCACCGGGATCAGCCGGTACCGCGCACCAGGGGGTCAGGCGTGGATGCCGACCTCTTCCGGCGAGACGTCCGCGCCGGGGGCGGAGGGCTCGAGGGCCTCGGCGACGCGCTGCGACAGCGAGCTGTCCACGTTCGCCCAGTACTGGAGCACGCGCCGGCGCAGCTCCGGGCGGGTCACCTTGGAGACGTGGCCGGCGATGTTCGCGACCAGTCGCGCCTTGGCGTCGTCGTCGAGGACGTCGCGGTAGAGCGTGCCGGCCTGGCCGAAGTCGTCGTCCTCGGGGTGCAGGGTCGCCGCGGCCCGCGTGAGCGCACCGTCGGTCTCCCAGCCGGGGCCCTCCGCCGCGCGGGCGGGGTCGGCGTGCGCGCCGCCCATCGTGTTCGGCGCGTAGACGGGCACCTCGGAGCGCTGGAAGTCGAAGCGCATAGCGCCGTCCTTCGAGTACGAGTGCACCGGCGACTTCGCGGCGTTGACCGGCAGCTGCGCGTGGTTGGTGCCCACGCGGTAGCGGTGCGCGTCGGCGTAGCTGAAGATGCGCGCGAGCAGCATCTTGTCGGGGCTGGCCTCGATCCCGGGCACGAAGTTCGAGGGGGCGAAGGTCGCCTGCTCGATCTGCGCGAAGTAGTTCTCCGGGTTGCGGTCGAGGGTCATCGTGCCGACCTCGATCAGCGGGTAGTCCGCGTGCGGCCAGACCTTGGTGAGGTCGAACGGGTTGAACCGGTAGGACTCGGCGTCGGCGTACGGCATGACCTGGACGGAGAGGGTCCACGAGGGGTGGTCGCCGCGGTCGATCGCAGCGGACAGGTCGCGGATGTGGAAGTCCGCGTCCTCGCCGGCGATCTGGTCGGCCTGCTCCTGGCTGAGGATCTCGATGCCCTGGTTCGTCTTGAAGTGGTACTTCACCCAGAAGCGCTCGCCGGCGGCGTTGACCCACTGGTAGGTGTGCGAGCCGAAGCCGTCCATGTGCCGCCACGAGCTCGGCAGGCCACGGTCGCCCATCAGCCAGGTGACCTGGTGCGCCGACTCGGGCGAGAGGGTCCAGAAGTCCCACTGCATGTCGTGGTCGCGCAGGTGGGTGCCGGGCAGGCGCTTCTGCGAGCGGATGAAGTCGGGGAACTTGATGCCGTCGCGGAGGAAGAACACCGGGGTGTTGTTGCCGACGAGGTCGTAGTTGCCCTCGCTCGTGTAGAACTTCAGCGCGAAGCCGCGCGGGTCGCGCCAGGTGTCGGGCGAGCCCTGCTCGCCGGCGACGGTGGAGAAGCGGGCGAGCATCTCGGTCTCGACGCCGGGCTGGAACAGCGCGGCGCGGGTGTAGGCGCTGACGTCGCCGGTGGTGACGAAGCGGCCGAAGGCGCCGCCGCCCTTGGCGTGGACGACGCGCTCCGGGATGCGCTCGCGGTTGAACTGCGCGAGCTTCTCGAGGAGGTAGTGGTCGTGGAGCGCGATGGGGCCGTCGGCTCCGACGCTGAGCGAGTGCTCGTCGCTGGCGACGGGGGCTCCGGCATCGGTCGTCGTGAATCGTTCCTCGGTCATGAGTCCTCCTGTCGGCGGAGCGCTGTCTCGCCCTCCGCGGCGGTGATGGCGGGCGCCGGCCGGGTCTCGGCCTGCGCGAGGCAGTCGGGGCAGGTGCCCCAGAACGTGATGTCGGCCGTGTCGATGGCGAAGCCGCTCGACGACGACGGGTGCAGGCAGGGCGCCTGGCCGACGACGCAGTCGACGTCGGCGACGGCGCCGCAGCTGCGGCAGACGACGTGGTGGTGGTTGTCGCCGACCCGGAGCTCGAAGCGGCGGGCGTGGCCCTCCGGCTCGATGCGGCGGGTGAGGCCGGCCTCGGTGAAGGCGGCGAGGACCCCGTACACGGCCTGGGCCGAGGCGTCGGGCAGATCGACGCGCACCCGCGCGAGGATCTGATCGACGTCGGAGTGCGGATGCCCCTCGAGCGCCTGCAGGACGGCCCGCCGGGTCGCGGTGGCCTTGAGCCCGGAGGCTCTCAGCCGGTCGTCCGTCATCGTCATGAGGACAAGGCTACCGAGTTGTGTTGAATAGTTCAAAACAACGGCGCGTCGCGGTGGGTGCGCCGGCGCCGCGTGCGCGTGCTGGCGGGGCGGGTCTCGATACGCCGCTCCGCGGCTACTCGACCAGCATGCGCTGTGCGCTCGCGTTCCTCGCGTTCTTGCTGATCGAGTAGACCGCGCAGCGGGCGTATCGAGATCCACACCCGTCAGCACGCGGGTCTGCAGACCGCCCTGCTGAGCACGGCGGGTCTCGATACGCCGCTCCGCGGCTACTCGACCAGCATGTGTGCCGGTCCGCGGCTACTCGACCAGCATGTGTGCCGGTCCGCGGCTACTCGACCAGCATGCTTCTCGCTGATGAACGAGCCCGCGAAGCGGACCGCTCCTAGGCGACCGGGCCCTCGACGAGGGTGACGGTCGCGGACTGCGAGGTGCCGGCGGCGGTGGTCCAGGTGAGGGTGACCGATTCGCCGGGCTCGCGCTGGGCCAGGTCCGCGGAGAGGGCGTCGCCCGAGGTGACGGCCGTGCCGTCGACCGCGGTGACGACGTCGCCCGCGACGAGACCGGCGGCGGCAGCGGGGGTGCCCTCGATCACGCCGGCGATGACGGCGCCCGCCGCGGTGCTCGCGCCCGAGACGGCTCCGGAGGCGGTGCCCGCCGTCGTGCTGGACGGCAGCGAGACGCCGAGGAAGGCCGGGTAGCCGATCGCGACGGTCGACGTGTCGGCGCCCGCCTCGATCGTCGCGACGATGTCGAGGGCCTTCGAGATCGGGATGGCGAAGCCGGTGATGTCCGCGGTTCCACTGGAGGCGGCGGTGTCGATGCCGACGACCTTCCCGGCCGCGTCGACCAGCGGGCCGCCCGAGTCGCCCGCGACGATGTCCGCGTCGACCTGGATCAGGCCGGTGAGCTTCTCGCCGGTGATGCCGGTCTCGGCCTGGGTGGTGATGCTCTGGCCGAGGGCTTCGACGGTGCCGGCCGCGGCGACCAGGTTGCCGGTGCCCTTCGCGTTGCCGACGGCGGTGACGGCGTCGCCGACCGCGACTCCGTCGGTGTCGAGGGTCGCCGGGGTGAGGCCCGACGCGTTCTCGAGCTGGAGCACGGCGACGTCGTTGGTCTTGTCGGTGCCGACGACGCGGGCGGTGTAGGCCTGCCCGGTGCTCTCGACCGTGACGGTGATGCTGGTGGAGCCCTCGACGACGTGGTTGTTGGTGAGGATCATGCCGTCGGAGGTGAGGATGACGCCGGTGCCGGCGGAGGTCGCGCCCTCGTAGGTGAGGTCGGAGGTGATCGTGACGACGCCGGCGGTCTGCGCGGTGCTCGCGGGGACGGCGTCGGTCGCCGTGGACGTCGACGTGGAACCGGAGGTCCCCGAGCCGGTGCCGCCCGAGCCGTACCCGTACACCGACCCGCTGCCGGAGCCGTATCCCGAGGAGGACCCGCCCGAGGAGGACCCGCCCGAGTAGGGCAGCACGACGATGCCGCCGCCGAAGGAGCCGCGGGAGCCGCCGGGGTAGACGATGGTGCTGGCGGCGCTCGACGAGGCGGCCGAGGCGGACTCGGAGCGGCCGGCGAGCGAGACGCCGCCCGCGGTGACGCCGATCAGCAGGGCGAGCCCGGCACCGCCGGCGATCAGGGCGCGACGGCGACGGCGTCGGTCGTCGGTCCGGAGCGCCTGGCGCTCCTCGGCGCCGGTGGGGTCCGTCGCGGTGGCAGCGGGCTCGCGCTCGGCGCCGTGGGATTCGGGTGACTCGTTCATGATGCGTCCTCGTGGCCGGGGCCGCCCCTGACGGCGACCGGAGTCCATTCGACGACCCGCCGCATCGCGCGGGCTGGACGCTGCCTATGGCGATCCTATGAACCCGGCGGCGCCCCCTCCCCCGACTTCCTCTCGCCAGGAAATAGTTGTGGCTACAACTGAGTTGGACCTAGCATGACCGGCATGACCACCTCCTCCCCCGACCTGCTCGCCCCCGACACCGTGATGGGGGCGGTCACCCTGCGCGTCGCCGATCTCGACGCGATGGTCGCCTACTACCGCGACGCCGTCCTGCTCGATCTGCTCTCGCAGGACGGCTCGGTCGCGGCGCTCGGCCGCGGCGGCGTCCCGGCGGTGATCCTCCAGCACGCTCCCGAGCTGCGGCACGCGGCCCCGCGCAGCGCCGGCCTGTTCCACACCGCGATCCTCTTCGAGTCGGAGGCGGCGCTCGCCGCCGCCGTGCACAGCGTCGCGACCCGGCACCCCGGCTCCTTCACCGGCAGCTCCGACCACCTGGTGAGCAAGGCGTTCTACTTCGACGACCCGGAGCACAACGGCGTCGAGCTCTACTGGGACCGCGACCGCAGCCAGTGGTCCTGGACGCACGGGCGGATCGAGATGTCGACGCTCTTCCTCGACCCGAACGCGTTCCTCCGGGAGCACCTGACCGAGGAGGCCATCGCCCAGCCGCGGCTCGGCGGCGCCTCGGTCGGCCACGTGCACCTCAGCGTCGGCGACGTCGCGACGGCGAAGGAGTTCTACGTCGACCGCCTCGGCTTCGAGACGACGATCGCCTACGGCGGGCAGGCGCTGTTCGTCTCGGCGGGCGGCTACCACCACCACATGGCGATGAACACCTGGAACTCGCTCGGCGCCGGGCGGCGGCAGCTCGCGCTCGGGCTGGGGCAGGTCGAGATCGTCGTGCCGGCGGCGGACGATCTGGGCGCGCTCGGCGAGCGCCTGCGCAGCGCGAAGGTCGCGACCGCGGACGACGGGCGGACGCTGTCCTTCGAGGACCCGTGGGCGAACACCCTGCGGGTGACCGCGGCGGCCTGAGCGGAAGGCCCGTCGAGACGGGCGATGACGGGACGGATCGCCGGAAAGCCGGGCGGGTACGATGGGCGCGCGGAGATCCGCACAGCCCCTCGAGACTCCGGAGAACACGGTGCCCACGATCGTCGTTGAAGTCATGCCCAAGGCCGAGCTGCTCGATCCGCAGGGGAAGGCCGTCGCCGGCGCGCTCTCGCGGCTCGGCCACTCCGCCGTCACGGGCGTGCGGGTGGGCAAGCGCTTCGAGATCACCGTCGACGAGGTGACCGACGAGGTCCGTGCCTCGATCGCCGCCCTGGCCGACGACATGCTGTCGAACTCGGTGATCGAGGACGTCGTCGGCATCCACTACCCGGAGGCGTGATCATGCGGATCGGCGTCATCACCTTCCCCGGCTCGCTCGACGACCGCGACGCCCAGCGCGCGGTCCGGTTCGCCGGCGCGGAGCCGGTGGCCCTCTGGCACGGCGACCACGACCTCGACGGCGTCGACGCGATCGTTCTGCCCGGCGGCTTCTCCTACGGCGACTACCTGCGCTGCGGCGCCATCGCCTCGCACTCGCCGATCATGCGCGAGGTGATCGACGCGGCGAACGCCGGCACCCCCGTCCTCGGCATCTGCAACGGCTTCCAGATGCTGACCGAGGCGCACCTGCTGCCCGGCGGCCTGATCCGCAACGACATCGGCTCCTTCGTCTGCCGCGACCAGCGGCTCGTCGTCGAGAACGCCGCCACCGTCTGGACCAGCGACTTCGAGGCCGGCCAGGAGATCACCATCCCGCTGAAGAACGGCGAGGGCGGCTACATCGCCTCGGCGGAGACGCTCGCGGAGCTCGAGGGCGAGGGCCGCGTGGTCTTCCGCTACCTCGGTGCGAACCCGAACGGCTCGATGAACGACATCGCCGGAGTCGCGAACGCGCGCGGCAACGTCGTCGGCCTGATGCCGCACCCCGAGCACGCGGTCGAGCCGGGCTTCGGCCCGGACACCCCGGCGGCGATGCGCTCCGGCGTGGACGGGCTCGCGTTCTTCACCTCCGCGGTGCGCGCGCTGGTCGCCACGGCCTGACGCCCGGCCGCGCTACTCCTGCGCGGCGCGCAGACCCGCGATCTCGCGCGCTGCGCCGTAGAGCGCGAGGACGGCCGCGGCGTGCGCCTCGGGCGCGAAATCGGTGAAGGCGTCCCGTGCTGCCGCGGCCGCCGCGTGGACCGGGGCGCGGTCGCGGCAGAGCCGCTCCAGGTACTCGGCGAAGGCGGTCGGCTCGACGGGCGCGAGAAGTCCCGGGCCGTCGAGGCCCTCCGTGAGGGCCGGGTCGACGTAGAGGACTCCGCGGCCGCCCTGCAGCGCCTCGACCACGACCATCGGCTGATTGTCGAAGCCGGACGAGGTCAGGGCGACGAGGTCGGAGCGGCGGACGGCGTCGCCGATGAGGCGGTTCTCGACGAAGCCGCGGAAGACGACGGCCGGGGACCCCGCCGCGAGCCGGATCGCGGGGGCGAGCGAGGGACCGGTGCCGATGATCTCGACGCGGAGGGCATCGGGGTCGCGGGCGAGGACGGCGAGGCAGGCCTCGACGAACGGGACGAGCCGCTTCTCCGGTGCGCACCGGCCGACCCAGAGCAGGCGGAGCGGACCCGAGCCGTCCGGCGCGACGTCGTCGAGGCCGGGTTCCCGCGGGATCACGGTGTTGGGCAGCACCGCCACCCGCGGCAGGCCGGCGCGACGGAGCGCCGAGGCCTGGTGGGCGGAGGGGGAGATCACGAGATCGGCCCGTGCGGCGGCGCTCCGGGTGACGTCGCGGAGGAGCTCGCCGAGGCGGTCGTCGCCGCCGCGTCGCGGGCGCGGGCGGCGGCCGGTCACGGCGGCGACGTAGGCCGCGGCGAACGGCGCCAGCAGGCGGCCGGCGCGACCGGGCACCCCGCGCCAGAAGAAGGTGTGCACGGTGGCGACCGAGGGGAGCGAGAGCGCCGCGGCGACCTCCAGTGCGGCGACCGCGAGGCCGAACTCGGAGTGGACGTGGACGGCGCCGACCCCCTCGTCGCGGAGCAGCCGCTCGAGCAGGGTCCGGGTGCGACGGGAGTCGCGGACGACCGGCAGCTGAGCGACGGGGATCCGGGGCGCCGGGATCAAGCGGACGTCGATCCCGTCGAGCGGCAGTGTCGTAACGGAGCGGGGGACGATCAGCAGGACGCGGACGCCCGCCTCCACGAGGCTCCGGCACTCCGCGACCATCGCCGTCTGCGCGCCGCCGGTGTAGTCGAGCGCGTAGTCGCTGACGACCGCGACGGTCGACTGCGCCGCCGAGGGAAACCGAGTACTGCTCATGACCATCGGGCGACGCTAGCAGCGGCCGGCGGAGCGGCTCCGCGGAGGCGCGTCGGGCGACGCTGGGTGCGGGCGGTAGCTCCGCAGGGGCGTATCGAGACCAGGACGAGTTCGGCCAACATGCTGGTCGAGTAGCCCCGAAGGGGCGTATCGACACCCCGCGTGCACGCGGTGGTGGATCTCGATACGCCCGCTGCGCGGGCTACCCGATCAGCATGAAGCGCGCCCCTTGGGCGAACTGCTCTCTCGACGGCGGAGTGCGGCGCAGCCGCTCCATCGCGAGCCGGGGCTACGGGCCCGTCAGCACCTCGGGCTCCGGGGTCATCGAGATGGTGGGGATGGAGGCGGTGATCACGGTGCCGTCCGAGCGGCGGGTGCCCTCGATGTCGGACGTGGTCGGCGCGCCGGTGAGGCGGGGGCCCTGGTGGCCGAGGCCGACGCGGACCGGGTTGCCGGACTCGACGTGCACGCGCTCGCCGCGGACGGTGATCGCCGCGGCGTCGCCGTCCTCGACGGTCAGCAGCACCGCCTCCTGGGTCACCTCGACCCGCACCCGCGTGCCGTGCAGCGCGATGCGGAAGGTCAGGCGGTCCCAGTCGTCGGGGAGGCGCGGGTCGAGCGTGATCCGCCCGCCGTGGTCGCGCATCCCGCCGAAGCCGTAGACCAGCGCGGACCAGACGCCGCCGGTCGAGGCGACGTGGATGCCGTCGGCGGTGTTGCGGTGCAGGTCGGCGAGGTCGACGAACAGCGCCGAGAGGAAGTAGTGCCGGGACAGCTCGCTGTAGCCGACCTCGGCCGCGATGATCGACTGCACGACCGCCGAGAGCGTCGAGTCGCCGGTGGTCAGCGCGTCGTAGTACTCGAAGTCGGCGCGCTTCTGCTCCGCCGTGAACTCGTTGCCCTGCAGCAGCAGCGCGAGCACGACGTCGGCCTGCTTGAGCACCTGGAAGCGGTAGATCACCAGCGGGTGGAAGTGCAGCAGCAGCGGCCGCTTGGACGCCGGGGTGTTCTCGAGGTCCCACAGCTCCTTCTCGAGGAACGCCGCGTCCTGCGGGTGGATGCCGGCGCGCGCGTCGAAGGGGATGTGCATCTTGTCGGCCGCGCGGGCCCACTCGATGACCTCGTCCTCGTCCAGCAGCAGGCGGGCGACCATCCGCTCGTAGGCCGACGGCTCGACGGCCTTCAGCAGCTCGACGGCGCGGGCGGCCGCGCGCAGGTTCGAGCGGGCCATCACGTTCGTGTACAGGTTGTCGTTGACGACGGTCGTGTACTCGTCCGGCCCGGTGACGCCGTGGATGTGGAAGTGGTCGTCGCCGTTGCTGCGCCAGAAGCCCAGGTCGGCCCACATCCGCGCGGTCTCGACCAGGATGTCGATCGCGCCGCGGGCGAGGAAGTCGTCGTCGCCGGTCGCGCCGACGTACTGCATCAGCGCATACGAGATGTCCGCATCGATGTGGTACTGCGCGGTACCGGCGGCGTAGTACGCCGACGACTCCTGGCCGTTGATGGTGCGCCAGGGGAAGAGCGCGCCGCGCTGGTTGAGCTCGGCCGCGCGCGAGCGGGCCGCCTCGAGCATGTTCTGGCGGAAGCGCAGGGCGTTCCGCGCCACGAGCGGAGCCGTGTAGCTGAGGAACGGGAGGACGTAGACCTCGGTGTCCCAGAAGTAGTGCCCGCCGTAGCCGGAGCCCGAGACGCCCTTGGCCGCGACGCCGCCGCCGTCCGTGCGGGCGGTGGACTGCGCGAGCTGGAAGAGGTTCCAGCGGGTGGCCTGCTGGATCGCCGGCTGACCGTCGATCTGCACGTCGGAGCGGGTCCAGAAGTCGTCGAGCCACTCGCGCTGCTTGGTGAACTGCTCCTCCACCGGGGTCTCGCGGGCGCGGTCGAGCGTGCGGTCGCAGCGGTCGGCCAGCTCGCGCACGGGGACCCCGCGGGAGGTGTGGTAAGTCAGCGTCTTCACCAGGCGCACCGGGACGCCGGCCTTCGCCTTCACGCGGTAGACGTGCTTGGCGAGGTCGTCGTCGATCTGGGAGGTCTGATCCCACTCGTTCTCGGTCTCGAGCACGTGCTCGGCACCGCAGGCGACGGTCATCCGGGAGTTGGTGGTGCGGTAGCCGAGCAGGTAGCGCGTGCCGCTGACCCGCTTGAGCTGCGGCTGCAGCACCCGGTCCTCGAAGGACTCGGCCTTGCGCGGGTCGAAGCCGGCCGCCTCGCTGCCCGAGGGCGCGTGGTACTCGTCGACGCCGTCCTGGCGGTTGAGGATCTGACTCGAGATCAGCACCGAGGCGTCGTGGTCGAGCATCTCGACCTCGTAGTCGAGGATCGCGAGGTGCCGGTCGGTGAAGGAGACCAGGCGGCGCGAGCGGATCAGCACGCGCTTGCCCGAGGGGGTGCGCCACTCCAGCTCGCGGGTGAGCACGCCGTTCGCGAAGTCGAGGCGGCGCGTGTAGGCGAGGACGTCGGCCTCGCTCAGCACGAACGGCTCGTCGTCGACGTAGAGGCGGATGATCTTCGCGTCCGGCACGTTGACGATGGTCTGGCCGACGCGGGCGAAGCCGAACGCCTCCTCCGCGTGCCGGATGGGCCAGGTCTCGTGGAAGCCGTTGATGAAGGTGCCGTAGGCGTAGCCGTCGCGGCCCTCCTCGACGTTGCCGCGCAGGCCCAGGTAGCCGTTGCCGGTCGCGAAGAGCGTCTCGGTGCGCCCCTGCAGCTCGGTGGCGAACTCGGTCTCGATCAGCGACCACTCGTCGACCGGGAACCGGTTGCGGTCGAGCGGGTCGGAGGTGATGGGGTTCATGCGGCGTCCTCGGGGGCGGGGGCGGAGGGGAGGAAGGGGAGCAGCTCGGCCAGGTCGTCGACGACGATGTCGGCGCCGTGCTCGAGCAGGGTGTCGCGGCCGACGCCGCGGTCGACGCCGACGACGAGGCCGAAGGCGCCCGCGCGGCCGGCGGCGACTCCGGAGTGGGCGTCCTCGACGACCACGCACTCGGCCGCGGTCAGCCCGAGCAGCTGCGCGGCGTGCAGGTAGGTGTCCGGCGCAGGCTTGCCGGCGATCGCGTCGCGGGCGGCGAGGAGGCCGTCGACGACGACCTCGAAGCGGTCGCGGATCCCCGCGGCCTCGAGCACCGGCACGCCGTTGCGGGAGGAGGTGACGACGGCCACCTCGACGCCCGTGGCGATCGCGGCGTCGACCAGGGCGAGCGAGCCGGGGTACGGGGCGACGCCGTTCTCGGCGAGGGTCTGGTTGAAGGCGTCGTTCTTGCGGTTGCCGAGTCCGCAGACGGTCTCGAGGGCGGGGTCGTCGCTCGGCGAGCCCTCGGGGAGGGTGATGCCGCGCGAGGCGAGCAGCGCCCGGACGCCGTCGTAGCGGGGGCGGCCGTCGATGTACCGGAAGTAGTCGGCGTCGGTGTAGCCCTCGGCGATGCCGCGCGACTCGAGGTACGGCGCGAAGAGACGGGCCCAGGCCTGCATGTGCACGTCGGCGGTGGGGGTGAGCACCCCGTCGAGGTCGAAGAGCAGCGCCTTCGCCCGGCCGAGGGCGGAGGCGTCGGGGCGCGTCGGTGAAGCAGTCACAGCGGGGAGGACCTCTGGTCGGGGCACGGGTGCGGTGGGCTCCGCCGTCGACAGGCCGTCCGCGCGGACACCGGGTATCGTATACGCCCCCCGGTCGCCGTCTGGAACCGTTTACACGTCCGACATCTGCGGGCCCCGGACGGTCTGCGCGGCGTGTGCGCGCCGGTGCGCGCGGAGTCGTCCGCGGAACGAACGCCGGACGACCGGATCCGCGCGTTCGAGGGCGATCCCGGGCGCTCGGCCTTCGTTGCGCGGCCCGTCAGGCGGTGTCTGCGAGGGCGTCCCCCGCATCGGGGGTGGCCGCGAGCTGCGAGACGCGGGCGGGGCTGATCCGCAGGGCAGCCGCGACGGCCTCGACGGTGTAGCCGTCGGCGCGGAGGGTGCGGACGGCCTCGCGGCGGAGCGCGCCGGCGTGCCGCAGGGCGGCGCGGGCCGCCTCCTCGGCGCGGGCACCCTCGTCCCAGATCGCGAGGACCTCGGGCGGCGCCTCGACGGTCACCCGCACGTCCACCTCGTCGACGGCGACGTCGAGGTGCACGGCGGCGAGCTCGCGGGCGGCGGCCGGGATGCCCCGGGTCGAGACCGCGTCTCCGGTCGCGACGATCTCGACTCCGTTCGGCGCGGTCGACGTCAGCTCGGGGATCTCGATGGTCCACCAGGGAGTGCCGTCCCGGTAGGCGCGGGCCGCGAGGACCCGGGGTCCGCTCGTCATGGTCATCAGGGTATTCCAGCCCACCCTGCTGCTCAAGAGTCAGGGTGGGCTTTAACTTCGTGGAGAACGGAGGGATCTCGCGCCTGGGGAGGAGATCCGCGCGGGGCAGTCAGCCGAGGGGCTGCAGGTCGGCCTCGCCCGGGCCGGCGGTGAGGCGGTGGCGGCCGAGCGGGAGCATCAGCGGGGTGCCGGAGGTGGGGTCGGTGATGATCCGGCTGTCCAGGCCGAAGACGGCGCGGACGGTGTCCTCGGTCAGGACCTCGGCGGGGGTGCCGGCGGCGTGCACGGTGCCGCCGGCGAGGGCGACGAGGTGGTCGGCGTAGCGGGCCGCGAGGTTGAGGTCGTGCAGGACCATCACGACGGTCGTGCCGCGGTTCCGGTTGAGGTCGACGAGGAGGTCGAGCACCTCGACCTGGTGGCTGACGTCGAGGAAGGTGGTCGGCTCGTCCAGCAGCAGCAGGTCGGTCTCCTGGGCGAGAGCCATCGCGATCCAGACCCGCTGGCGCTGGCCGCCGCTGAGCTCGTCGACGGCGCGGTCGGCGAGGGCGGCGGTGTCGGTCGCGTCGAGCGCCGTCGCGACGGCCTCGTCGTCGTGCGCGTTCCAGCGGCTGAGGATGCCCTGGTGCGGGTGGCGGCCGCGGCCGACGAGATCGGCGACGGTGATCCCCTCCGGAGCGATCGGCGACTGCGGCAGGAGGCCCAAGGTGCGGGCGAGCTGCTTCGCCGGCGTCCTGTGCACGGCCTTGCCGTCGAGCAGCACGGTGCCGGCGCGCGGCGCCAGCAGCCGCGACATCGAGCGCAGGAGGGTCGACTTGCCGCAGGCGTTCGCGCCGACGATGGCGGTGATCCGGCCGGGCGGGACGACGAGGTCGAGTCCCTCGACGACGGTGCGGTCGCCGTAGCCCAGGGTGAGCGCGTCGACGGTGAGGGTGTGCTCGGCGGTCACAGGGAGCCTCCCGATCGGTTGCTGCGGACGATGAGGTAGATCAGGTACGGCGCGCCGAGCACGCCGGTGACGACGCCGACCGGGTAGCGCAGGCCCAGCGCGTACTGCCCGACGAAGTCGGCGACGAGCACGAGCAGCGCGCCGACCAGCGCCGACGGGATCAGCAGCGAGCGGCCGGGGCCGACCAGCCGCGCGGCGATCGGGCCGGAGAGGAAGGCGACGAACGCGATCGGCCCGGCCGCGGCGGTCGCGAAGGCGATCAGGCCGACGGCGGCGACGATCACGACGAGGCGGGTGCGGTTCACCCGGATGCCCAGCGCGGAGGCGGTGTCGTCGCCGAGCTGCGTGCCGGAGAGGTCGCGCGAGCGGGCGAGCAGGACCGGGGTGAGGACGACGACGGCGATCAGCACCGGCACGACCTCGCTCCAGCGGGCGCCGTTGAGGCTGCCGGTCAGCCAGCGGCTGGCCTCCTGGAAGTCGAAGGCGGCGGCGCGGGAGAGCACGTAGGCGGTGACGCTGTCGAGCATCGCGGCGACGCCGATCCCGATCAGGATCAGACGGGTGCCCGCCACTCCGCTGCGGTAGGAGAGCGCATAGACGACGAGCGCGACCAGGAGGCCGGCCGCGATGGCGAGGACCGAGACCTGCGTCGCTCCGAGCGAGAGCGTGACGATGGCGAAGGCCGCGGCGGCGCTCGCTCCGGCGCTGATGCCGATGATGTCGGGGCTGGCCAGCGGATTGCGCAGCATGGTCTGGAAGGAAACGCCGCCGAGGCCGAAGCAGAGGCCGACGAGCACGCCGAGGATCGCGCGCGGCAGGCGCAGGCGCCCGACCGTGAAGGAGGCGCCGGGGACCTGCTCGCCGAGGATCACCCGGACGACCTCGGCCGGCGAGTAGATCGTCTGCCCGACGATCAGGGAGACGGCGAAGACGACGACGAGCAGCGCGACGAGCACGGCGATGACGGCGCGCCGGCGGCGACCGCGACGACGGCGGCCGGCCGCGACGGCCAGCGCGGTGGCGGAGGGCGCGGCGGAGCGGGCCGCGGGCCGGGACTGCACGGCGGTCACAGCTCGCGCACCTTCTGCCGGCGGACTATCGCGATGAAGACGGGGGCGCCGATCAGCGCGGTGATGATGCCGACGTCGATCTCGCTCGGGCGCGCGACGATCCGGCCGACGACGTCGGCGCCGATGAGGAGGACCGCTCCGGCGACCGCGGAGAAGGGGAGCAGCCAGCGGTGGTCGACGCCGACGATCAGCCGGCAGGCGTGCGGGACGACCAGGCCGACGAAGCCGATCGGCCCGGTGACCGCGGTGGTCGCTCCGCAGAGGACGACGGCGCCGAGGGCCGCCGCGCCGCGGGCCAGCGCCACGCGCTCGCCGAGGCCGGCCGCCAGCTCGTCGCCGAGGGCCAGGGTGTTGAGGCTCTTCGCCGAGAGCACGCAGAGCGCGAGCCCGACGGCGAGGAAGGGCAGGACCTGGCCGATGCTCGCGAAGGTGCCGCCGCCGACCCCGCCGATCTGCCAGGAGCGGATGCCGCCCGAGAGGTCGGCGCGCGGCAGGACGATCGCGCTGATCACCGAGACGAGCGCGGCGGAGGTGGCGGCGCCGGCGAGCGCGAGCTTGAGCGGCGTCGCTCCCCCGCGGCCGAGCGAGCCGACGACGTAGACGAAGACGGCCGCGACGGCCGCGCCCGCGATCGCGACCCAGATGAAGCCGGTCGCGGTGGAGAGGCCGAAGAAGACGATGCCGGTGACGACCGCGAGCGAGGCACCGGTGTTGACGCCGAGGATCCCGGGGTCGGCGAGCGGATTGCGGGTGACGCCCTGCATCAGCACGCCGGCGACCCCGAGCGCGGCGCCCGCGACCGCCGCGAGGACGGTGCGCGGGAGGCGCTTGGCGACCGCGGCCTGCCCGAAGCCGTCGGTGGAGCCGCCGAACGCGGCGACCACGTCGCTCCAGGCCACGTCGCGCGAGCCGATCATCACCGAGACCACCGCGACGCCGGCCAGCACCAGCAGCGAGACGAGCAGCCAGAGGGCGCGCAGACGCCTCGGGCGCCGCACGGCGGCGGCACCCGAGACGGGAGGTGCGGTGAGGGTCACGCGGTCGGAGCTCACGCAGTCGGGCGGGAGTGGATCACGCCGCCTTGTCCGCGGCCTCGGCCAGCATGGCGAGGTAGTCGTCGAGCACGTACGAGATCGACAGCGGGGTCGGGTTCGCGGCGGTGCCGAGCGGCGTGGAGGGCAGGCGCACGATGGCGTCGTTCTGCACGGCCGGGATCTGCGAGAGCAGCGGGTCGGCCTTGAGGGTGTTCACGAGCTCGTCGTCGCCGTAGGTCACGATGACGTCGACGTCGTTGAACGCGTCGGCCTGCTCGGCGCTCTGCGTGAGCGAGAACGCGTCGGTGGTGGCCGAGGCGGTCGCAATGCTCTCGGGCGTGGTCAGGCCGAGGTCCTCGAAGAAGGCCGGGCGGGTGTCGTGCGTCGTGTAGAAGCTGACCTGGCTGAGGTCGGTCGGGTCGACGTGGGTGAGGAACATCGCCGAGGCGCCGGCGAGCTGCGGGTGCGCGGCGACCTTCTCCTCGATCTCGGTCTCGAGCTCGCCGATGAGCGCGGCGCCCTCGTCGGCCATGCCCATCGCCTCGCTGTTGAAGGTGATGGTGTCGCGCCAGGAGGTGCCCCAGGCGGTCTCGGGGTAGGCGACGACGGGCGCGATCTCGGTCAGCGTGTCGTAGTCCTCCTGGGTGAGGCCGGAGTAGGCGGCGAGGATCACGTCGGGCTGCGTGTCGGCCACGGCCTCGAAGTCGATGCCGTCGGTCTCGTCGAAGAGGACGGGGGTCTCGCCGCCGAGCTCCTCGAGCTTCTCGGACACCCAGGGGAGCAGTCCGTCGCCGTCGTCGTCGCCGAAGTTCGCGGCGGCCATGCCGACCGGGACCACGCCGAGCGCGAGCGGGACCTCGTGGTTGGCCCAGTTGACGGTCGCGACGCGCTCCGGCTGCGACTCGATGGTCGTGGTGCCGAGCGCGTGCTCGATGGTGATCGGCTCGAAGCCGTTGTCGGCGGTGTCGGGGCCGGCCGCGGCGGACGAGCAGCCGGCGAGGCCGACGGTGAGCAGGGCGGTCGCGACGAGCGCGAGCGGCTTGGTGGCGCGGGGCATTGTTCCCTTTCGGAAGGCTGTGGTCATGGCGCGCAACGGGCGGCGGACGCCGTGCACTAAGGACAGCCTAACCAAAGAATGTGCAGGTTCTCAGCCGGAAAGGGCCGGGATGTCCCTACTTCAGGCGGTGACGAGCTTCTCCACGGTGCGGAGGTTCCGGGTCGTCGTGGTCGAGCGGAAGACGGCGCGGGCCAGGATCTTGGCGGCCGGAGTGTCGGTGGAGGAGCCCTTCGGGCAGCGCCAGTAGAGGACGCCGTCACCGCGGGCGAGCAGCTCGACGGCCGGGTCGGTCGCGCCGACCGCGGACTCGGCGGCGTCGAGGGCGGCGGAGTCGGAGCCGAAGACGACGTAGGGGTGCGCGGTCTCGTCGATCCGCTCGAACGGGTAGGCGGCGGCGGCCGCGGCGAGCGCCTCCTGCGTGACGAGGACGATCCAGGCGTCGTAGCCGAAGCGCTCGCCGAGGGCCGCCTCCAGCGCGGGCTTCAGCTCGGACGGGTCGCGGTCGGAGTCGAAGGCGGCGTTGCCGCTGGCGAGCACGGTGCGGACGGCGGTGCCGCCGACGCTCTCGACGGTGGCGGCGAGGTCCGCGCTGCGGACGGTGCGGCCGTTGACGTTCACTCCGCGGAGGAGGGCGACGAGGCGGGTCATGCCGCCGACGGTAGCGTGGCGGGATGGCGCGCGGTGGACGGATCTTCGGGGGCGATGCGGGGCGGGCGGGCTCGGACACGGGCTCGGACACGCTCGAGGCGGCGATCCTGCGCGCGAGCACCCGCGGGCCCGGCGCGCGGACCCGGGCGGAGATCGTCCCGCCGTCGGGGCGGCACCTCGTGCTGCCGTCGACCTCGGGGACCGTGCTCGCCGTGGACGTCGACGCGCTCGTGGCGCTGGCCGCCTCGGAGGATCTGCTGATCGCGCTGGAGCGGCGGCCCGGCGACTTCGCCGTGGCGGCGACTCCGCTGCTCTCGTGGTGGTCCGCGGACGAGACGGTGCCGGACGAGGAGACGGAGCGACGGCTCGACGCGCGCGCGCTCGCCGCGGTGAGGCTCGGGCCGGGTCCCGGGACGGATGTGGAGTCGCGGCTGCGCGGGCTCGTCGCGCGGGCGGACGTCGACGGGCTCGCCGCGGCGCTCGCGTTGCTGGCCCGGGTGCCGGATCCGCCGGCCGCGTTCCAGGACGCGGCGGGGTTCTGGCGGCTCATGGTGCCGGAGGCGCCGTTCGAGCGGCGGCTGCTGCTGGCGCTGGCGGTCGAGGCTCCGGCCGAGCGGGTGCTCCTGCTGCTGCGCGACTGCGGGTTCACGGCGACGCTGCCGAGGCGGCGGGCGGTGATCGCGGCGGCCTGCGCGCGGGTCGTGTCGGCGGCGCCGGACCCCGGGGCGCTCGCCGGACTGGCGGAGGCCGTCGACGACGCGCTGGAGAAGCGCTGGCGCGCCCCCTGACCACCTCCGGCACGCGGAACCGGCCTCGGCACGCGGGAACCCGCGGATCCGGCGAGCCGGACGCGAATCCGCGAGCCGGAACTCCCGGGGCTGCACCTCCGGCACGCGGAAACACCCTCGGCACGCCGAAGCGCGCGGATCCAGCGAGCCCGACGCGATTCCGCGAGCCGGAGCTGCCCGGGCCGCACCTCCGGCACGTGGGAACGCCCTCGGCTCGCGGAAACGGGCGGATGCAGCGAGCCCGACGCGGTTCCGCGTGCCGAAGCTCCCGGGGCTGCACCTCCGGCACGCGGAAACACCTTCGGCACGCCGAAACGCGCGGATCCAGCGAGCCCGACCCGAATCCGCGAGCCGGAGCTGCCCGGGCCGCACCTCCGGCACGCGGAGACGCCCTCGGCACGCGGAAGCCCGCTGATCGCGCGAGCCCGACCCGATTCCACGAGCCGGACCTCCCCCGGCCGCACCTCCGGCACGTGGAAACACCTTCGGCACGCCGAAATGCGCGGATCCAGCGAGCCCGACGCGGTTCCACGAGCCCGAACTCCCCCGGACCACACCTCTGGCACGTGGAAACACCTTCGGCACGCCGAAACTCGCGGATCCATCGAGCCCGACCCGAATCCGCGAGCCGGAGCTGCCCGGGCCGCACCTCCGGCACGTGGAAACGCCCTCGGCTCGCCGAAACGCGCGGATCCAGCGAGCCCGACGCGGTTCCACGAGCCGGAGGTGGACCCACGAGCACGCGGCGTGCGCCGAGCGACCGCCGCTCCGGCCCCCGGAGCACCCGCGCAGGCCGGGTGCCTAAGCTGGACGGATGTCCCTTCCCGGTCTCGAATTCCGTCGCTTCCCCGCCGCCCTGACCGCCGAGGGCGGACCCGACGCCGCCACGGCCGCCTGGGGCACCGCGATCAACGCGGGCTTCCACGAGAAGGAGTACACGCCGGAGCAGTGGCGCGACTGGGCCGAGCACATGGTCGCCGACCAGCGCGAGCTGACCGCCGTGCACGATTCGGCCTCCCCCGAGGGCATCGACGGCGAGTCCGTCCCCGTCGCCACCTACGCCGCGTTCCCCGGCTCGCTGCAGGTCGGCCGCGGGCGCGAGCTCGCCGCGCACCTCGTCTCGCAGGTCACCGTCCGGGCCACGCACCGCCGCCGCGGGATCCTCCGCGCCATGATCACCGACGACCTGCGCCTGGCCCGCGAGTCGGGCGCCGCGGTCGCCGTGCTCACCGCGAGCGAGGCCTCGATCTACCGCCGGTTCGGCTTCGGCCGCTCGGCCTTCACCCGCTCGATCCGCGTCGACACCGGCCCGCGCTTCGCCCTCCAGGTCGAGCCGGCCGGCCGCGTCGAGGTCGTCGCGACGACCTGGCTGCAGTCGCGGGTCGAGGAGGTCTTCCGCGCCTTCCACGCGCGCACCCCCGGCTCGCTGACCCGGCAGTCGCGCTACGCCGCGAACGCCGTCGGCACCGAGCCCGGCGAGACCGCGCCGGGCCGCGCCGTCCGCTCCGCCGTGCACCTCGACGCCGACGGACGGCTCGACGGCTACGTCACCTACAAGGCCGTCGGGCCGGACGAGGACGACCGCACCCTCGAGGTCGTCGACCTGGTCGCCGCGACCGCCGACGCCTACCTCGGGCTCTGGAGCTTCCTCGGTGCCGTCGACCTCGCCTCGACCGTCACCTGGGACATGGCGCCCGTCGACGATCCGCTGACCTGGGCCCTGCGCGACGCGCGCGTCGTGGAGGTGACGAAGGTCGCCGACCTGATCTGGACCCGCGTGCTCGACGTGGCGGCGGCGTTCGGCGCGCGGCCGTGGACGAGCGACGGCATGCTGGTGCTCGCGGTCCGCGACGAGCTCGGCCTCGTCGACGGCACCTACCGGATCACGGTCGAGGGCGGCGAGGGCCGGGTCGAGCGCAGCGACGACGCGCCGACCCTGTCGCTGGACGTCGCCGACCTCGGCACGCTGCTGCTCGGCTCCGCCCGCCCGTCCACGCTGGCGCGGGCCGGCGCGGTGACGCTGGCGGAAGCGGACCACGAGGGCGTCGACCGCTTCTTCTCGCCGATCGCGGCGCCGTACTGCATCTCCTTCTTCTAGGCCGCGCGCAGGGGGAAGCCCTGCTGATCGAGCAGCCCGCGAAGCGGGCGCATCGAGATCCATCAGCGCCGGAAGGGGGGGTCTGCAGGCCTGCCCTTCTGAGGGCGGCGGGTCTCGATACGCCCCTGCGGGGCTACTCGACCAGCATGTCGCGGCGCAGCCGCGTCCTCTCGACCGGCATCGCGCGGCGCAACCGCGTCCCTTCGACCGGCATCGCGCGGCGCAACCGCGTCCCTTCGACCGGCATGCAGAGTCCGGGACTCGCAGGGTCCTCCGGGTGTCCCCGCAACCGCGGTCGGTCATGCTGGAGGATCCCGACCCGCGAGGAGTTCCGCATGGGCGCATCCGTGATCGTCGACGCCGTCGTCGTGCTGAGCCTCATCGGCGCGCTCGTCGACGGCCTGCGCCGCGGCTTCCTCCGCACGCTCGGCGGCCTGGCGGGGGTGGTCGCCGGGGCGATCGCCGCCTCCTTCGCCGTTCCCGCGGTCTCCGCCTGGGCGGCCGGCAGCGAGTGGCGGCTACTCGCCGTGATCGGCACCGCGGTGCTCCTGCTCGGCGTCGGCTACGCGATCGGCGCGACCATCGGCGCCGTCTTCGGCCGCGGCGCCGACAAGGTGAAGCTCGGCCTCCTCGACCGCCTCGCCGGAGGGGTCGCCGGCGTCGCCATCACCGGGCTGGTCTGGATCGCCGTCACCTCGGCGGTCTCGCTGCTCGGCGTGCCGCTGGTCACGACCTCCGTCGCGGGCTCCACCGTCATCCGCACCATCGACGACCTCACGCCCGACCCGGTCCGCGGCTTCCTCGCCCAGCTCCAGTCGACCGTCGTCGACGAGGGCACCTCCTGGATCGTCGAGGCCCTCGACGCCCCGACCGAGGCGCCCGTCATCCCCAGCGTCGCGACGGACGACCCCGAGGTCGCGACCGCGACCGACTCGGTCGTGCGCGTCTCCGGCACCGCCTGGGCCTGCGACGTCGGCGTCACGGGCAGCGGCTTCGTCGTCTCGGACGACCGGGTGGTCACCAACGCGCACGTGGTGGCCGGAGTCTCGCAGCCCGTGGTCGAGGCGCCGAACGAGCCGCCGCGCACCGGTCGCGTCGTCTACCTCGACGCCGCCGCCGACCTCGCGGTCATCGCCGTCGACGGGCTCTCCGCCGCGCCGCTCGCCCTCGACGACGCGGTCCTGGCCGGCGACGACGGCGTGGTGGCGGGCTACCCGTTCGGCGGACCGCTGACCCTCGGCGCCGCGCAGATCTCCTCCGACGCCACCGTCTCGCTGATGGTAGACGGCGCGCCGACCTCGCGCGAGGTGCTGACGCTCGCGGCCCTCGTGAACCAGGGCAACTCCGGCGGACCGCTGCTCTCCCTCGACGGCACCGTCTCGGGCGTCGTGTTCGGCAAGGCCGCCTCGGTCGACAACGTCGGCTACGCGATCCCGCTCTCGGTGCTCGGACCGGTGGCCGCCGAGGCGCCGTCGCTGACCGACACGGTCGATTCCGGGCCCTGCCGCTCGGCCTGAGCGCGCACTCCCGCGCACAACATCAGCTGGGAAGGGGGTCCCTCGCCCCACAGCGGAGGCACCCCCTTCTCAGCTGATGTTGTGCAGCGCATCCGCGCACACCCCGGTCACTCCGCCGGCAGCGGCCCGTCCGTCAGCACCAGCCGCAGCTCGTCGAGCTGCACCACGGTCGGATCGGTCGCCAGGTACTCCTCGACCCGCGGATCCAGCGGGAAGCGCGCCGACTCCTCGATCGCGATCGCGACGATCCCCTCCGACGCCGGATCCGTCGTGTACCGATCGCCGATGTAGGGCACGTAGACCCCCGACGACATCCCCTGCACCAGCACCAGCCCGCCGTCGAGCCCGCGCTCGTGCAGCGCGCCCGCCACCCGCGCGATCCCGGTCGGCCGCTCCTGCGCGATGCCGACGGAGGTCGCGGCCGCGATCACCAGCGAGGCCACCAGCAGCAGGACGCCGACCGGCCGCGCGATCCGCCATGGCAGCACGAGCCCGTCGCGCAGCGCCTCGGCGATCCCCATCCCGGCCAGTACGCAGAGCAGCCACGCCCACGCCACGTAGTAGTGCGGCAGCGCGACCGCGCTGATCAGCAGGTGGAAGACCAGCAGGAGCAGTGTCGCGCCCGCCAGGTACAGAACCAGCGCCCGCCGCCGCGGCGCGAGCAGCGCCAGCAGCCCGCCGAGCACGAGCACGGCGAGCGCCGCCGGACCGACGCCCGACAGCATGAACCAGAGGTTCGCCCACCACGGCGGGAAGCGGTACGGCGCCCCCGCGACGTCGATCATGTGCCCGCTCGCGTTGTGCTCGCTCTGGAAGTCGAGCAGGTAGCGGATCGCCTCGACCGGGTGCACCGGCAGGTAGGCGAGCACCGCGGTCACGAGGAAGGCGAGCGCGAACGCAGCGAAGCCCCGGAGTGCCCGGCGGCGGTCGCCGATCAGCAGCAGCGGCACGAGGAACACCGGCGCCAGCGCCAGGGTCGTCAGCTTCGAGGTGACCGACAGCGCGAAGAGGACGCCGGCGAATCCGATCAGCCAGCCAGTGCGCTCCCCCGCCGCCCCGCGTCGCGCCCAGGCCCAGGCGGCGGCCATCGCGGCGACCGCGAAGAGCACCATGAACGGCTCCAGGAGCGCGAGCCGGTCGATCCGGGTGCCGCCGGTCGCGGTGGTCCGCGGGAAGAGGAGGAACAGACCGGCCGGGATCAGCGCGAGGACGGTGCCGAGCTCGCGCTTCAGCCAGAACCAGAGGATCACGCCGGTGAGGAGGGTCGCCGCGCCGGCCGCGATCCGCCCCGCGAGCAGGCCCTCGCCGAGCAGGACCTGCGCGAGTCCGATCAGGTACTTCGCGGTCGGCGGGTGCTCGAGGTTGGGCGTCATGTCCCCGTGGAGGTAGCTCCAGCCGGCGGAGAGGTAGACGGGCTCGTCCGAGGAGATGTTCGCGGCGCCGAGGTTGCCGAAGCACTGCCAGAGCGCCCAGAGCAAAGTCGCGAGGACGGCCGCGGCCCTCGCCGTGCCGGTTCCGCGTGTCGTGCCGACGGCGCGCGCCGTCCCGCTTCCGCGCGCCGTGCCGATCCCCCGCTCCACCCGGCCGATCCTAGGCGGTGCCCGATCGACGGGCAGGACGCCCGGAGGCCGCCCCCGAGCGCCGAGCGCCCGCCCCGGTAGGATCGTCGCGCATCCCCACCCTCTCTCCTGGAGCCTCCAGCACATGGCAGACAGCCGCACCGCAGACGCCCGCATCGCCGTTCCCGACACCACCGCGAACGCGGCCGTCACTCCCGAGAAGGAGCAGCCCTACGCGGCGCTGGGGCTGAAGCCCGACGAGTACGCGAGCATCCGCGAGATCCTCGGCCGGCGCCCCACGAGCGGCGAGCTGGCGATGTACTCGGTGATGTGGAGCGAGCACTGCTCCTACAAGTCGTCGAAGATGTACCTCCGCCAGTTCGGGCAGAAGGTCTCGCCTGCCATGAAGAAGAACCTCATGGTCGGCATGGGCGAGAACGCCGGAGTGGTCGACGTGGGCGAGGGCTGGGCCGTCACCTTCAAGATCGAGAGCCACAACCACCCCAGCTACATCGAGCCGTTCCAGGGCGCGGCCACCGGAGTCGGCGGCATCGTCCGCGACATCATCTCGATGGGCGCCCGCCCCGTCGCCGTGATGGACGCCCTGCGCTTCGGCGACATCGACGATCCGGACACCGCCCGCGTCGTGCACGGCGTGGTCGCCGGGATCTCCTTCTACGCCAACTGCCTCGGCCTCCCGAACATCGGCGGCGAGACGTACTTCGACTCCGTCTACCAGGGCAACCCGCTCGTCAACGCCCTCGCGGTGGGCGTCCTCCGCCACGAGGACCTGCACCTCGCCAACGCCCGCGGCGTCGGCAACAAGGTCGTGCTCTTCGGCGCGCGCACCGGCGGCGACGGCATCGGCGGCGCGTCGATCCTCGCCTCCGACAGCTTCGCCGACGGCGGCCCGACCAAGCGCCCGGCCGTGCAGGTCGGTGACCCGTTCGCCGAGAAGGTGCTCATCGAGTGCTGCCTCGAGCTGTTCCGCAAGGACCTCGTCGAGGGCATCCAGGACCTCGGCGCGGCCGGCATCTCCTGCGCCACCTCCGAGCTCGCCTCGAACGGCGACGGCGGCATGTTCATCGAGCTCGACTCGGTGCTGCTGCGCGACCCCTCGCTGACGGCCGAGGAGATCCTGATGTCGGAGTCGCAGGAGCGGATGATGGCGGTCGTCCGCCCCGAGAAGCTCGACGCGTTCCTCGAGGTCGTCCGCAAGTGGGACGTCGAGACCAGCGTGCTCGGCGAGGTCACCGACTCCGGCCGGCTCATCATCAACTGGCACGGCGAGGAGATCGTGAACGTCGACCCGCGCACCGTCGCCGTCGACGGCCCGGTCTACGAGCGCCCGATCGCCTACCCCGCCTGGCTCGACGCCCTGCAGGCCGACTCCTCCTCGCGACTGCCGCGCTCGACCGAGGGCGACGCCCTGCGCGCCGAGACCCTCGCGCTGCTCGGCTCCGCGAACCTCGCCGACAAGAGCTGGATCACCTCGCAGTACGACCGCTACGTGCTCGGCAACACCGCGCTGAGCTACCCCGACGACGGCGGCATGGTCCGCGTCGACGAGGAGTCCGGACTGGGCTTCGCCGTCGCGACCGACGCCAACGGCCGCTGGTGCCAGCTCGACCCCGCGCAGGGCGCGCGCCTCGCGCTCGCCGAGGCGTTCCGCAACGTCGCCGTCACCGGAGCGACCCCCGTCGCCGTCTCGGACTGCCTCAACTTCGGCAGCCCGGAGAACCCCGAGGTGATGTGGCAGTTCCGCGAGGCCGTCGGCGCGCTCGCCGACGCCTGCCTCGAGCTCGAGATCCCCGTCACCGGCGGCAACGTCTCGTTCTACAACCAGACCGGCGACGTGCCGATCTTCCCGACCCCCGTCGTCGGCGTGCTCGGCGTCATCGACGACGTCGCCCGCCGCATCCCCTCCGGCTGGCAGGACGAGGGCGACAACGTCTACCTCCTCGGCGTCACCCGCGACGAGCTCGACGGCTCCGCCTGGGCGGGCACCGTGCACGACCACCTCGGCGGGCGTCCCCCGCAGCTCGACCTCACCGCCGAGAAGTCGCTCGCCGAGCTGATCGCGGCCGGCTCGACCGAGTCGCTGATCGCCTCCGCGCACGACCTCGCCGACGGCGGACTCGTCGTCGCGCTGGCCGAGTCCGCGATGCGCTTCGGCGTCGGCGTGCGGATCTGGCTCGACGAGCTGATGGAGCGCGACGGCGTCGACGCCACGGCAGCCCTCTTCTCGGAGTCGACCGGCCGCGTGCTCGTGTCGGTGCCGCGCGAGGACGACGTGAAGTTCCGCGGGCTCTGCGAGGGCCGCGGCTACCCCGTGCTCCGGATCGGCGTCACCGACGCCGAGTCCCCCGTCGTCGAGGTCCAGGGCCTCTTCACGGTGCCGCTCGAGGAGCTGCGCGCCGTGAACGGCGCCGTGCTGCCGTCCCGCTTCGCCTGACGCCGGGCGGCTCCGCTCCGGAGCCCGCCCCACCCCTCAAAAGTTGCGGTAGTCGCGCTCGACTACCGCAACTTCGGAGGACTCGCCCGCACAGCCCGCCGGGGCCTCCAGCCGAGCCTCCAGAAGTTGCGGTAGTCGCGCGCCGCTACCGCAACTTTTGAGGAGTCGACGCGCGCGTTCGCCCGCGCCCCGCGGCGGGTGCCCGCGCATGCCTGCCCGCGCCCCAGAGCCCGCAGCGCCCGCCCCACTCTCCAAAAGTTGCGGTAGTCGCGCGCCGCTACCGCAACTTTTGAGGAGTGGGGCGGGCGAGTCTCCGCGGGTGCATCTCGGGTGCGCAGAAGTTGTCGTACTCGGGAAGCGCGTACGACAACTCTTGAGGAATGGGCGCGCGGGAGCAGTGCCGGGGTTCCGGGATTACGGAATGTTTGCAATAGTGGAGGTATGACCTCCGAACGTGATCTCGCCGGCGAGCTCGACGAGCTGCGGGAGCGGGTGGCGCGGCTCGAGGGGGAAGCGCTCGTCGCGGCTCCTCCCGGCACCGCCGCCACCGGCGCCCCGGCGCAGGACGACCCGTTCTGGGCGCTCAGCGCGCTCAAGGAGCGGCTGCCCTCGCCGGGCGGGGTCGTCTTCGCGGGCGCCGTCGCCACTCCGGCCGGGCCGGTCGAGTGGCAGTACGGCCTCAGCACCGACGCGTTCTTCGAGCGCGACTGGGGGTCGAGCCCGGGCCCGGCGGCGCTGGCCGCGCTGGGCAGCCCGGTGCGGCTGCGCTTCCTGCAGGCCGTCGCGGGCGGAGTCGAGACGGTCGCGCAGCTCGCCGAGAGCGAGGGCGCGGGCACGACCGGCCAGATCTACCACCACGTCAACCAGCTGGTCGCGGCGGGCTGGCTCGAGGCGCGCGGCCGCGGGCGCTACGGCATCCCGCCCGAGCGGCTGGTGCCCCTGCTGACGATCCTTCTGGCCGCAGGAGGTCCCCGATGAGAACCCGAACCCGCGTGATCGCCGCCGCCGCGGCCGTCGCCGTCCTCGCCGGAGGGGTGCTGCTGCGCCCGGCGGCACCCCGGCTCTCGGACGAGCGCACCGGCGACGCCGCGATCGCCCAGTGGCTGTCCGAGCAGGCCGACGGCACACGCGACCGGCTCGTCGCCGCCGTCGTCACTCCCGACGGCGTCCGCTTCGCCGGACTCGGCGCCGACGAGAGCACGGAGGTCGAGATCGGCTCGGTGACCAAGACGATGACGGCGCTGCTCCTCGCGCAGAGCGCCGACGCCGGGACGGTCGCCCTCACCGATCGCGCCGGCGACCACGCGGAGCTGGGCGGCTTCGACGGCACGCTGGAGGAGCTGGCGAGCCATCGCTCCGGGCTCCCGCGCCTGTCCTCGGCGCCGCTCGACCTGGCGGCGACGCTCGTCGCGCAGCTGCGCGGCGTCGATCCGTACACGACCTTCTCGCCGGACGACGTCCTGCGCCAGGCGGCGAGCGCCGGCGGCGGGACGGACGAGGTCGCCTACTCCAACCTCGGTGTCGCCGTCCTGGGGCAGACCCTCGCCCGGGCGGAGGGAGCCGACTACGCCGACCTCGTGCAGGAGCGGATCTTCACGCCGCTCGGGATGACCGGCAGCTCGGCCCCCGTCTCGGCGGACGCGCTCGCGCCGGACGCGCCCACGGGCTACTCCGAGAGCGGCCGCTCGGTCGGCCCGTGGACACTCGAGGGCTACGCACCGGCCGGAGGCGTCCGCTCGACCGCCGCGGACATGGCGCGGTACGCGCGCGCCCTGCTCACCGACGACCCGGCGCTCGGCGTCCCGGCCGCGACCGTCCTCGAGCCGCGCTTCGACGCCGGCGACGGCGACCGCATCGGCCTCGCCTGGTTCACCTCCCCGGCGGAGGGCGGCGGCTCGACGACCTGGCACAACGGCGGCACCGCCGGCTACGCGACCATGCTCGCGATGGACCGGGAGCGCGGCGTCGCCGTCTTCGTGAATTCGAGCACCGCGACCTCGGTCGACGCGCTCGGCCTCGACCTGCTCGCCCACGTCCTGGAGGAGGAGGCATGATCCTCGCCACCCTGATCGCCCTCGCCGTCACGGTCTTCACCGTCGGCCGCTTCGCGCTCGGGAGCATCCCCTGGCGCCGCACGGCGAAGCACCTCGACCGCGATCGCCTGCGCGTGCTCACCCGCGGCGTCGAATCGGCGCTCGTGCTGCTGCTGGTGCGGGTGCTCGCCGACTGGACGCTCGTGTCCCTCGTGCCGTGGTTCGCGCTCGTGGCGCTGGCGGCGGCCGGGGCGTTCGGCGCCGTCGTGCGCTGGCACGCCCTCCCCTGGCTCGAGGACCCGTCGAAGCGCCGGGCCCGGACCACGGGCTTCGCCGGCACGGTCGCCCTCTCGGCCGTGCTCGTCGGCGTGATCGGGCTCTGACCGACACGCCGCCCATGCTGGTCGAGTAGCCCCGCAGGGGCGTATCGAGACCCGCCACCGCCAGCAGGGCGGGACTGCAGACCCGACTCCCGGTGACGGTGGATCTCGATACGCCCGCTCCGCGGGCTACTCGATCAGCATGAATGCGCCCGACCTCGGCCACACGGAGACGGGTACCGCCTGCATGCTGGTCGAGTAGCCCCGCAGGGGCGTATCGAGACCCACCATCGCCAGCAGGGCGGGACTGCAGCCCCGACTGCGCAGGATCTCGGCACGCCCGCTCCGCGGGCTACTCGATCAGCATGCGAGGGCCGGGTCAGCCGGCCTGGGTCGGCAGCGGCTCGGGCTCGGCGTTGTCGAGGACGCGGCCGTTCTGGTCGCCGACGGTCAGCACCGTCGACGGGCTGAGGTTGAGGGTGTCGCCGCCGAAGAGGCTGCTCAGGTTGACGCCGTCGCGGCGGACGGAGTTCAGGGCGTCGAGGTAGTCGGCGCTGACGCAGAAGCGGTCGGCGATGCGGGCGGGATTGTCCCCGGCCGCGACGACGTACGCGGCGGGCGTGCCGTCGGTCGCGGGGCGCACCGTCCCGGCCGCGCCCTCGCGGGTCCCCCGGTCGCGCACGACCTCGAGGTCGACGTCGCCGATCGAGCCGCCGCCGGCGAGGTCGGAGATCACGCACTCGCCGGTCGCGGCGACGGGCACCGGCGCGAGCGAGACGCTCGGCACGGGACGCGGACCGGCGTCGGCGCTCGGCGCACTCGTGGCGGTCGCGGAACTCGCCGCACCGGCCTCGGCGGTCGGCGCCGCGTCGGGGATGTCGGCCGCCGACGTGCAGCCGGCGAGCAGGAGGGTGCTCGCGAGCACGATCACGATGCGCTGAGTCGTCTTCGATGCCACTCCCAGACTCTAACCCGCAGCGCGATTGACCTCCTCCCCCGCTGAATCCCATCGCCGACGCCTGTTGGACACCGGGCCCGCGACGGCGTCAACTGGAGGCATGCAGTACACGAATCTCGGCCGCACCGGTCTGTCCGTCTCCCGCGCCGTCCTGGGCACCATGAACTTCGGCCCGGAGACCAGCGAGCCCGACTCGTTCGCGATCATGGACCGCGCGCACGAGCTCGGCGTCAACTTCTTCGACACCGCGAACGTCTACGGCGGCGAGGGCGGACGCGGCGCGACGGAGGAGATCGTCGGCCGCTGGTTCGCGCAGGGCGGCGAGCGCCGCGAGCGCACCGTCCTCGCGACCAAGCTCTACGGCGACATGGAGCAGCACGCCGCTCCCGGCGCCGAACGCGGTCGCGACTCCTGGCCCAACGGCGGGCGGCTCTCTGCCCTCAACATCCGCCGCGCGCTCGACGACAGCCTGCGCCGCCTCCAGACCGACCACATCGACCTGTACCAGTTCCACCACGTCGACCGCACGACGCCGTGGGACGAGATCTGGCAGGCGATGGAGGTCGCCGTGCAGCAGGGCAAGGTCCTCTACGTCGGCTCGAGCAACTTCGCCGGCTGGCACATCGCGCAGGCGCAGGAGGCGGCGCGCGACCGCCGCTTCACCGGCCTCTCCTCCGAGCAGTCCATCTACAACCTGCTCGTGCGCGACATCGAGCGTGAGGTCCTGCCCGCCGCGCAGCACTACGGGCTCGGCGTCATCCCCTGGTCGCCGCTGCAGGGCGGACTGCTCGGCGGCGTGATCGAGAAGACGGAGTCGGGCAGCCGTCGCGCCTCCGCCCGCTCGCTCGAGGCGATCGAGAAGAACCGCCCCGCGCTGGAGCAGTACGAGGCCTTCGCCCGCGAGCGCGGCATCGCGCCGGGGGAGCTCGCGCTCGCCTGGCTGCTGCACCAGCCGGGTGTCACCGGTCCGATCACCGGCCCGCGCACGATGGAGCAGCTCGAGAGCGCCGTCGCCGCCGTCGACATCGCGCTCGAGCCCGCCGACCTGGCCCGCCTCGACGAGATCTTCCCCGGACACCGCACGGCGCCGGAGGACTACGCCTGGTGAGCGGCCTGCCCGCGCCCGCATGCTGATCGAGCGGGGCGCTCCCCTTTCATGCTGATCGAGCAGCCCGCGCAGCGGGCACATCTCATGCTGATCGAGTAGCCCGCGCAGCGGGCGTATCGAGATCCACCACCGCCGGAAGCAGAGTCCGCAGACCCGCCCCTCTGACAACGGTGGGTCTCGATACGCCCCTGCGGGGCTACTCGACCACCATGTCGATCTCCCGTCCGATGACACCCCCTACCTGGAAAGAGACCCCATGAAGCAGCGCAGCATCGGCGACATCAGCGTCGGCAGCATCGGACTCGGCGGCATGCCGATGTCGATCGAGGGCCGCCCCGACCGCGAGCGGTCGATCGCCACGATCCACGCCGCCCTCGACGCCGGCGTCACCCTCATCGACACGGCGGACGCCTACCACCAGGGCGGCGACGCCGACCTCGGCCACAACGAGCTGCTCATCGCGGAGGCGCTCCGCGGCTACGGCGGCGACACCTCCGGGGTGCTCGTCGCCACCAAGGGCGGGCACCTCCGCCCCGAGCCGGGAGTGTGGACGCAGGACGGCCGCCCCGAGTACCTCAAGGAGGCGGCCCGCGCCTCCGCGCAGCGCCTCGGCGTCGACGCGATCGACCTCTATCAGTACCACCGCCCCGACCCCGAGGTGCCCTACGCGGACTCGATCGGCGCGCTCGCCGAGCTGCTCGACGAGGGAGTGATCCTCCGCGCCGGCATCTCGAACGCCGACCCGGACCAGATCCGCGAGGCGCACGGGATCCTCGGCGACCGCCTGGTCTCGGTGCAGAACCAGTTCTCGCCGAAGTTCCGCTCCAGCGAGCCGGAGCTCGAGCTCTGCGCCGAGCTGGGCCTCGCCTTCCTGCCGTGGAGCCCGCTGGGCGGCATCACCTCGGCCGCCGAGCTGGGCACGTCGTTCGCGGCATTCGCCACCGTCGCCGAGGCGCACGACGTCTCGCCGCAGGTCGTCTGCCTGGCCTGGGAGCTGGCGAAGTCGCCCACCGTCATCCCGATCCCGGGATCGTCGCGCCCCGAGAGCATCCGCGACTCCGCCACGGCGGCCGACCTCGAGCTGACCGCGGAGGAGCTCGCCTCGCTCGACTGAGCGCGGCGGATCTCGATACGCCCGCTTCGCGGGCTACTCGATCGACATGGAGGACCCGCCCCGCGGGTTCCTCGGTCAGCAGGCGGCCCATGCTGGTCGAGTAGCGCGCAGCGCGTATCGAGACCCACGCTCCGGACGAGCGTGGATCTCGATACGCCCGCTTCGCGGGCTACTCGATCAACATGCAGGACCCGCTCTGCGGGTTCCTCGATCAGCATGAAGGGGCGGCTCCGAGGACTGCTCGATCAGCAGGGAAGGGGCCCCGCGCGGGCCGTCGGTCAGCGGGCGGCGGCGGCGGCCGGCAGGGCCGCGACGAAGGCGCGGGCCGCGGCCGTCGGCCGCTCGGGGAGGGCGACCATGGTGCGCCAGACGAGCAGCGGGTCCTCCAGCGGCACCGCGCGCAGGCCGGCCGGACGCTTCTCGGCGAAGTGCGCCGGCACGACGGCCACGCCCATGCCGTACTCGACGAGGTCGAGCAGGGTGTGCACGTCGTTCACCTCGAGCTCCACCTCGAACGCCAGCCCGTGCGCGGCGAACGCCTGGGCCGCGAGGTGGCTCGCGCCCCAGTGCTCCTGCAGGCCGACGATCGTCTGCCCCTCGAGGTCGGGGATGCGGCAGACCGGCCGGTCGGCCAGCGGATGCTCCGGATGCGCGAGCACCGCGAAGCCCTCGCTGGCGAGCGGCCGCGTGACCACTCCCGCCGGCACCGCGCCGATGTCGGCGACCAGCGCGAGATCGAGGCGCCCGCTGCCCACCGCGTCGAGCAGCGTGCCGGACCCGTCGTGGGTCAGCCGCAGCCCGACGCCCGGGTGCTGCTCCCGGAAGGTCGCGAGCTCGCGCGGCAGGTGCACGCCGCCCAGGCACTCCTCGGTGCCGACGGCGAGACTCCCCCGCAGCACGCCCTGCACCGCCAGCACGGCGTCGCGGGCGGCGAGCGCGCTGGCGACCGACTGCTCCGACTCCGCGAGCATCGCCCGGCCGGCCGGCGTCAGCTCGACCCGGCGGGTGCTCCGGGTGAACAGCGGGCTGCCCAGCTCGCTCTCGAGCGCCCGGATCGACGCCGACAGGCCCGACTGCGAGATCTGCAGGGCGCTCGCCGCGCGGGTGAAGTGCTGCTCCTTCGCGACGGCGAGGAAGTGTTCGAGCTGGCGCAGTTCCATGGGTCCATCCTCCTCGCGCGCGGGCACCACCGGGACCGGTTGCGCCGGCGGCTCAGCGCCCGACGGCTCAGCGCCCGACGGCTCAGCGCCTGACGACCCAGCGCCCGACGGCTCCGCGCCCGGCGGACCGGCCCACCCGGCCTAGCACTCCGCCGAGATCGCCAGCACCACGTCGGTGAGCGTCGCCCGGAGCCGCTCGAGCGCGGCCTCCTCCGAGTCGCCCTCGAGGATCGAGGTCTTGACCGCGTCGTCGTAGCTCGCGATCAGCAGGCGGACGGCCGTGGTCGGCGCCAGCGAGAAGTCGCGGTGCACCTGCTGCAGCGCCCCCCGCACGATGTCGACGAGGGTCGCGTCGAAGCCCGCCCGGAAGGCGCTGTACTGCGGAGCGATCGCGGCGTCGCGCAGCGCGAGCAGCTCGAACTCGGACTGCACGACGCACCAGCGCCGGCTGTCGGTGAACGGCCCCTGCAGGAAGTCGAGGATGACGACCGCGAGCGTCTCGGGAGTCAGCGGCTCGTCCGATTCGGCGACCTTGGGGATCGTGCGCCCCATCTGCTCGACCAGGCCGTCCAGGCGGGCGCCGTTCTCCCGCTGCATCAGCGCGAAGAACAGCTCCTCCTTCGTGGAGAAGTTGGAGTAGAAGGCGCCGCGGCTGAACCCCGCGCGCTCGCAGATCTGCTCGACCGAGGCGGTGTGCACGCCGGTCTCGGCGAAGACGTCGTACGCGGCGTCGAGGAGCCGCTCGCGCGTCCGGCCTCTGCGGGAGGTCTCGACGGAGTCGGTCATCCTGAGTCCTTCCCGGGCGGGCGTCGGCGGTGTTGAGATACATCACTGTATCGGATACATTCGCGTATCGGATACGTTCGTGTATCGGGCACGGTCGTGCATCGAGCACGTCGCCTCCCGCGCGTTCGTGCTGACGGCACGACCGCGCTCTCCGAGCACAGAGTCGTGTCCCTTTCCGCTCCCCCGTCGTCAGGAGACACGCGTGTCGTCGATGCTCTACCGACTCGGCCGCTGGGTGTTCCGCGCCCACCGGCTGGTCGCCGTCCTCTGGCTCGCCGTCGTCGTCCTCGCGGGCGGCGGCGCGCTGCTGCTCAACCAGGGCACGGACAACACGTTCTCCATCCCCGGCACCCAGTCGCAGACCGCGCTGGACCAGCTCGAGCGCACCTTCCCGCAGGTCAGCGGCACCTCGGCGCGCTACGTCGTCGTCGCTCCCGACGGCGGCAGCGTCCAGGACGCGGACATCAGCGGCCCAGTCGGCGAGGCGGTCACCGCGCTCGAGGGGATCGACGGCGTCGCCGCGGTCACCGACCCCTACTCCGACACCGTCGAGGGCACGATCTCCGAGGCCGGGAACGCGCTGGTCATCACCACGCAGATGGACGGCTCCGCCACCACGACCTCCGAGGCGTCGCGGGACGCGCTCCAGGCCGAGGCCACCACCCTCCAGGACGCGCTCCCCGCGGGCGCCGTGGTCTCGCTCGGCGGCGACCTCTTCTCCCAGAGCCTGCCCGGCGTCACCGTCACCGAGGGGATCGGCCTCCTCGTGGCGCTGGTCGTCCTGGTGCTCACCTTCGGCTCGTTCCTCGCCGCCGGCATGCCACTGGTGACCGCGCTGCTCGGCGTCGCGCTCTCGATGTCCGCGATCTTCATCGCGACCCGCTTCGCCTCGATCTCCTCCACCACGCCGCTGCTGGCGCTGATGCTCGGCCTCGCGGTCGGCATCGACTACGCGCTCTTCATCATCAGCCGGCACCAGGACCAGCTGAAGCAGGGCATGGCGCCGGAGGAGTCGGCCGCCCGCGCGACCGCGACCGCCGGCTCCGCTGTCGTCTTCGCCGGCCTGACCGTCATCATCGCGCTCGCCGGCCTCTCGGTCGCGGGCATCCCGTTCCTCACCACGATGGGCATTGCGGCGGCGGGCGGAGTCGCCATCGCCGTGGTCATCGCGCTCACGCTCACCCCCGCGCTGCTCGGCTTCGCCGGCGAGCGCCTGCGGCCGAAGGAGCGGAAGGCGAAGAAGGCCGCCGCGAAGCAGGCCGCCGCGACCTCCGGCGCCGAGAAGGCCGCTGTCACCACCGGCGCCCACACCGACCCCGACGCCGCCGAGGACGCGACCGCCCCCTCCCCCGGCTCGCACGTGCACGCCGAGGTCCCGCGCGGCTTCTTCCGCGGCTGGGTGCGCGTCGTCACCCGCTTCCCGATCCTCACGATCATCGCCGTCGTCGGCGTACTCGGCATGGCGTCGATCCCGGCGCTCAGCCTCCGCCTCGCCCTGCCGGACGCCGGCTACCAGGCCGAGGGCACACCCGCGCGCGACACCTACGACCTGCTCGCCGAGAACTTCGGCCCCGGCTACAACGGCCCGCTCATCGTCACCGGCACGATCATCGGCTCGACCGATCCGCTCGGCCTGATGGCCGACCTCAAGACCGAGATCGAGGGCCTGGACGGCGTCGCCTCCGTGCCGCTCGCCACCCCGAACGAGACCGCCGACACCGGGATCATCCAGGTGATCCCCGAGGGCGGCCCCGACTCCGAGGCCACCAAGGCGCTCGTCGCCGAGATCCGCGACAAGCACGACTACTTCGAGGAGACCTACGGGGTCGACCTCGCTGTCACCGGGCAGACCGCGGTCGGCATCGACATCTCCGACACCCTCGCGAACGCGCTGCTGCCGTTCGGCCTGCTGGTCGTCGGGCTCTCGCTGGTGCTGCTGACGATGGTCTTCCGCTCGCTCTGGGTGCCGCTCAAGGCGACGCTCGGCTACCTGCTCTCCGTCGGCGCGTCCTTCGGCGCCGTCGCGGCGGTCTTCGAGTGGGGCTGGTTCGCCGATGCGCTGCACGTGGACAAGACCGGCCCGATCATCAGCTTCATGCCGATCATCCTGATGGGCGTGCTCTTCGGGCTGGCGATGGACTACGAGGTGTTCCTCGTCTCGCGGATGCGCGAGGACTACGTGCACGGCCGTCCGGCCCGCGCGGCGGTCGAGTCGGGCTTCGTCGGCTCGGCGAAGGTCGTGACCGCGGCGGCGATCATCATGTTCTCCGTCTTCGCGGCGTTCGTGCCGGAGGGCGACACCAACATCAAGCCGATCGCGCTCGGCCTGGCGGTGGGCGTGTTCGTCGACGCCTTCATCGTCCGGATGACGCTCGTGCCCGCGGTGCTGCACCTCCTCGGCGACCGCGCCTGGCACATGCCGCGCTGGCTCGACCGGGTGCTCCCCTCCTTCGACGTGGAGGGCGAGGGCCTGACCAAGGAGCTCGCGCTCGCCGACTGGCCCGAGCCCGGCGCCACCGACGCGGTCGCGGCCGAGGGGCTGTGCCTCGACGGTCCCGACGGCCCGGTCTACCGCGACGTCGACGTGCGGGTGCCCGCGGGCGGCGCGCTCGTCGTGCACGGCCCGCACCGCTCGGGCCGCACCGCGCTGCTGCTGACGATCGCGGGGCGCCTCGCCCCCGACGCCGGCCGGCTCAAGGTCGACGGCCTCGTCGTGCCGATCCGCTCCTCCGCGGTCCGCGGCCGGGTCGGACTCGTCCGGCTCGCCGGCGCGGCCGATCCGGTGGCCGAGGTGCGCGCGGCGCTCGAGACGGCCCCGCCGCTGCTGGCGCTCGACGACCTCGACACCGTCACCGATCCGCAGCTGCGCGACGGCATCCGCGCCGAGCTCGACCGGGCCCGCGCAAAGGCCGCGCAGAAGGAGCACTCCTTCACGGTGATCGCCTCCTCCGTCGACGCGGACGCGCTCGACGACCTCCTCCCCACCGACCGCGGCGAGCTCGCGGTCTCCCCCGCGGCCGAGCGCCGCGCTATCGCGAAGGTCCGCTGACAGATGGCTCTCTTCTCCCTCGAACGCCCCCGCGGCGTCAAGAAGGTGTCCTGGGTGACCCTTCTCGGCATCGTCCTCGTCCCGCTGGTCATCGGCGGCCTGCTCGTCTGGGCGCTGTGGAACCCGACCGAGCGCCTCGACACCATCACGGCCGCGGTCGTGAACGAGGACACCCCCGTCGAGCTCAACGGGCAGACCGTGCCGCTCGGCCGCCAGCTCGCGGCCGGGCTCGTCACCGGCGGGGAGACGGACGCGGCGACGCCCACGCCCTCCGCGTCCGTCACTCCCTCCCCCTCCTCGAGCCCCGCGGCGAACGTCTCGGGCTCCGACTCGACCGGCAACTTCACCTGGGTCCTCACCGACAAGGACGACGCGGCGAAGGGCCTCGCCGACGGCAGCTACGCGACCGTCGTCACCATCCCGTCCTCGTTCTCGGCCGCCGCGACCTCCTACGCCGGAGACGCCGCCGCCGCGACGAAGGCCACGATCGACATCGCCACCAGCGAGAAGGCGAAGCTCGTCGACGACGCCATCTCGGCGACGGTCACCAGCACGGCGACGGCGCTGCTGAACACGCAGCTCACCACCGCCTACCTCGAGAACATCTACGTCGGCTTCAACACCCTGAACGAGCAGATCGGCCAGGCGGCGGACGGCGCCGGCACCCTCGCGGACGGCGCCGACCAGCTCGGCACCGGCGCCTCCACGCTCGCCGACGGCACCAGCACGCTCGCGGACGGCATCGACGATCTCGCGACCGGCGCGTCCGGGCTCTCCGACGGCGTCGCGCAGCTCGGCACCGGCGCGTCGTCCCTGGCGGACGGCGTCGCGCAGGTGGGCACCGGTGCCTCCGACCTCTCGGGCGGCGTCTCGCAGCTCGCGACCGGCGCGCAGCAGTCGGCCGACGGCGCGACGCAGCTCGCGACGGGGGCGGGCTCGCTCGCCGACGGGCTCGACGGTCTCGCCGCGGGAGTCTCGGCGCTGGGCGACACCGCCGCGACCGCCTCCGGGCTCGCCGCCCGGTCCGCGACCACCACCGGCACCTCGCTCGGCACCATCGCCGCGCTCGCGCAGTCCTGCGCCGCGACCGACCCCGTCTGCGCCGCCATCCTCGCGGAAGCCGGCAGCCAGCTCGACACCACGAACCAGGCCGGCGCGCTCTACCAGGCGGGCGCGACCGCGCAGTACGCCGCGGGCATCTCGGCCGGCATCAACGACGGAGCGAACGGTCAGCCGTCGCTCGTCGCCGGGACCGCGCAGTCGGCCGCCGGAGCGCGCGGCGTCGCCGACGGAGCGACCGCCCTCGCGGGCGGCCTGGGCCAGCTCTCGACCGGAGCCGCCACGGCGGCCGGCGGAGCATCCCAGCTCGCCACCGGCGCCTCCTCCGCCGCCGACGGCGCCCGCCAGCTCGCGACCGGCGCGACCTCGGCCGCGGACGGCGCCGCGCAGCTCTCGACCGGCGCCTCCTCGGCGGCCGACGGAGCACGACAGCTCGCCGACGGCGCGGGCGGAGTCTCGGACGGCGCCCTCCAGCTCGCCGACGGCACCCGCTCCCTCGCCACCGGCCTCGACGCGGCCGTGGCCCAGCTGCCGACCTACACGGAATCGGAGTCGCAGAACCTCGCCGACGTCGTCTCCGACCCGGTCGAGAACTCGAGCGGCAGCACTGACCTCTTCGGAGCGTCGAGCGTGCCCTTCTTCGCGACGATCGCGCTCTGGCTCGGCGCCCTGGCGACCTTCCTCGTGCTCGCCGCGTTCTCGCACCGCGCGCTCTCCTCGACCCGCTCCTCCGCGGCGCTGGCGCTGTCCTCGTACGTGCCGGCCCTCGTGATCGGACTCGTGCAGGGCCTCGCCGTCGCGATCGTGATGAGCGCGGTCGCGAGCCTGGACCTCGTGACCTGGTTCGGCTTCGCCGCGCTGGCGATGCTCGCAGGGGCGTCCTTCGCCGCCGTGAACCAGGGCCTGGTCGCCCTGCTCGGCGGGCTCGGGCGCTTCGTCTCGATGGTCGCCGCGGTGATCGGCCTCGGCGCCGGCATCATCTCGACCGTTCCGGGCGTCTTCGACGACGCCCTCGCCTTCCTGCCGCTCTCCGCCGCGCAGAACGCGCTGGCCGGCGTGGTCGAGGGCACCGGCGGCGTCGGCGCCGCAGTCGTCGGCCTGCTGATCTGGCTGCTCTTCGGCCTGCTGCTGACGGTCGCCGCCATCGCCCGCCGCCGCGTCACCTCGGTCCGCGCCCTGACCCGCCCCGTCGAGGCCTGACTTCTCCCCTCCGCGAGATGCCACTTGTGCACGCGACACGCCGTGTCGAGCGTGCACAAGTGGCATCTCGCGGGAGGGGTCAAGAGGTCCAGCATCACGGAGCGGCCGCCGCAGGCGCCCCCCATGCTGGTCGAGCAGCCGCCGCAGGCGGCGTATCGAGACCGGCCGTCGTCAACAGGCCGGGTCTGCAGACTCCGCTCCTGACGCTGGTGGATCTCGATACGCCCGCTCCGCGGGCTACTCGATCAGCATGAAGCGGGGCCGCTCGGTGAGCGGCCGCCCAGCATGTCGGGCGGGCGCCCATCCATGCTGGTCGAGCAGCCGCCGGAGGCCCGCACCCCTGCTGGTCGAGTAGCCCCGAAGGGGCGTATCGAGACCCACCCGAGCGAACCCGCCGCGAGCGTCAGTCCGCCGCGCCGCTCGCGATCTGCTCGTGGTGGTGGATGACCTCGGCGACAATGAAGCCGAGGAACTTCTCCGCGAAGGCCGGGTCGAGGTGCGCGTCCTCCGCCAGGGCCCGCAGCCGCGCGATCTGGCGCGACTCGCGCTCGAGGTCGGCGGGCGGCAGCCCGTGCGCCGCCTTCAGCCGCCCGACCTTCTGCGTGAACTTGAAGCGCTCGGCGAGCAGGTGGATCAGCGCCGCGTCGATGTTGTCGATGCTCTGACGGATCTGCTCGAGCTCGGCCAGCGCCTCGGCGTCCGACCCCTCGCGCGACGGTTCCTCGATCATGCCTCCGACCCTAACGGACGGGCACGACGCACTCCTGCCGTGGCAGACCTCCGGCTCGCGGAGGCACCTCCGGCACGCCGAAAGCCGCAGTTCCCGCGAGCTCGACCCGTCATCACGAGCCGGAGCTCGACCCCCGCCAAGCTCCGGCACGCAGAAACACCCCGGGCACGCGAAATCTCGCGATTTCCACGAGCCCCAGCCAGAATCGCGAGCCAAAGCTCGACCCCACCGACCCCCGGCACGCACAAACGCTTCCGGCACGTCGAATCCCGCGATTCCCGCGAGCCCGAGCCGGAATCACGAGCCGAAGGCGGCGGCACGACGAAGGCCCCCGCCGTCACCGGGCAGGGGCCTTCGAGGAGAAGGGGCGTCAGTCGACGATGTTGAGGACGACGTCCACGTTGCCGCGGGTCGCGTTCGAGTACGGGCACATGGTGTGCGCCTTCTCGGCGACGGCGTGCGCGTCCTCCGAGCTCGCCTTCGGCACGTAGATGTCGAGCTCGACGGCGAGGCCGAAGCCGCCGTCGTCGTTCTTGCCGATCGAGACGCTCGCCGACACCTGCGCGTCGGTGGTGTCGATCGAGAGCGCCTTGCCGGAGCCGTGCAGCGCGCTGAGGAAGCAGGCCGCGAAGCCGGCGGCGAAGAGCTGCTCGGGGTTCGTGCCCTCGCCGGAGCCGCCGAGCTCCTGGGGCGGGCGGGTGTCGAGGTCGAGCCGGTCGTCCTCGGTGCGGACGTGGCCGTCGCGTCCTCCACCGGAGGCGTGGGCGATGGCGGTGTAGAGAGCATCCATCCCTCCATCACACCACTGCGCGGCCGGGAGCGGGGTGAGCGTCGGGTGCACGTCCTCTCGACATCGCCGCCGCCGACGGGAGCGCCCCGGGAATCGCCTCCGAACCGCCCCGGTCCGGCCGTCAACCCCCTCCCGGCTCCGCGTCACCGGGTGTCGCCTGGAACACGCATCCGGCGAGCGCCGGAGAACCACCGGCGTCCGCGCCGGGAGAAGGAGGAAGCATGCGCGCACTCACGTGGCAGGGCGTCGAGAAGGTCTCGGTCGAGACGGTTCCCGATCCCCGCATACAGCAGCCGACGGACGCCATCGTCCGGATCACCTCGACGGCCATCTGCGGCTCCGACCTGCACCTGTACCGCCTGCTCGGCCCGTACCTCGACAAGGGCGACATCCTCGGCCACGAGCCGATGGGCGTCGTCGAGGAGGTCGGCGCGGGCATCACCAAACTCAAGGTCGGCGACCGCGTCGTCGTCCCGTTCAACATCTCCTGCGGCGAGTGCTTCATGTGCCGTCGCGGCCTGCAGTCGCAGTGCGAGACCACCCAGGTGACCGAGTACGGCTCCGGAGCCTCGCTCTTCGGCTACACGAAGATGTACGGCCAGGTCCCCGGCGGCCAGGCGGAGTTCCTCCGCGTGCCGCTCGCCGACTACAACACCGTCGTCGTCGACACCGTCCTGCCGGACGAGAACTACCTCTTCCTCAGCGACATCGTGCCGACGGCCTGGCAGGGCGTCGAGTACGCGAACGTGCCCGACGGCGGCTCGCTCGTCGTCTTCGGCCTCGGCCCGGTCGGCCAGTTCGCCGCCCGCATCGGCGCGCACAAGGGCTACCGCGTGCTCGCGGTCGACCCGGTCGCCGAGCGCCGCGCGATGGCCGCCCGGCACGGCATCGAGGTCTTCGACTTCACGGACGACATCAACGACCAGCTGCGCGACCTCACCGAGGGCCGCGGCCCCGACTCCGTCGTCGACGCGGTCGGCATGGAGGCGCACGGCTCGCCGATGGGCTCGTTCGCGCAGACCGTCGCCGGGCTGCTCCCCGACCCGATCGCGCGGAAGGCGATGGACACGGTCGGCGTCGACCGGCTCGCCGCGGTCGTCTCCTCGCTCGACCTGGTGCGCCGCGGCGGCACGGTCTCGCTGAGCGGTGTCTACGGCGGCGAGGCGGACCCGCTGCCGCTGAAGTCGATGTTCGACAAGCAGATCACCCTGACGATGGGCCAGTGCAACGTGAAGCGCTGGATCGACGACCTGCTGCCGCTGGTCGAGGACTCGAGCGACCCGCTGGGCGTCAACGACCTCGTCACCCACCGTGCCCCCCTCGAGGACGCCCCCGGCCTCTACGAGACGTTCCAGAAGAAGGAGGACGGCTGCATCAAGGTCGTCCTGCAGCCGTAGAGGCGGCGCCGGGTCTCGATACGCGCCCGGCGGCGCTGCTCGACCAGCAGGGATCGCTCATGCTGATCGAGTAGCCGCGGCACGCGGCGTATCGAGATCCACCGTCTGCAGGCGTGGGTCTCGATACGCGCCTGGCGGCGCTACTCGACCAGCATGGAGCGCACGCGCCGATGCGTCGACATCGAGCGCACGCGCCGATGCGTCGGCATGGGGTGCACATGCCGAAGCGCGCGCGGCGCCGCCTCATGCTGATCGAGTAGCCGCGGCACGCGGCGTATCGAGATCCCTCCGCCGGGACACGACGAAGGCGGCGTCCCCGAGGGGGCGCCGCCTGAGTCGTGGTGCGGGGTAGACCTACTTGAAGACGTCCTTGATGTCCTCGCCGGTCTTCTTCGCGGAGGCCGAGGCCTGGTCCTTCTGGCCCTCGGCCTTCAGGCTGTCGTCGTTCTTGTGGTCGCCCAGGGCTTCCTTCGCCTTGCCGGCGATGTCCTGAGCGGCGTTCTTGATCTTGTCATCGAGCCCCATAGCGGTGCCTCCTTCGTGATCGTCGTGCGCTGAACTGTCACCCGAAGGTAGGAGCCGTTTCTGCTCGTCGGCTGGGAGCCGGAAGGGGCTTGCCCGGACGATCGCCGAGGTGCCACGATCGTCGGTTGCCCGCTCCCGGCCGGGTCACATGACGGGCGTCGCGGTGTCCGACGGCGCGGTCTGCGTCGGCTCCATCGTGGGCGTGCGGGTCGAGCCGTCGTCGGCGCTGGTGGGCACGGCGCTCCCGGACTGGTTCGGGGTCTGCGCGTCACCGGTGCAGCCCGCGAGCAGGCCGATGGTCAGGGCGGAGGCGCCGAGCGCGCCGAGGACGCGCACGGTGCGGGACGGTCGAGTGCTGAGCATGGGGTGCCTTTCCGGAAGCGGAGACGGGGCGGTCGTGCCCCCGTCCCCCTCGACGCTAGGCAGCGCTCCTCGCCGACGAGAAGGGCTTGACGCCGCGGTCCACCGGATCCGGAGCCGACGCCCGGGAAGCGCCGCAGCGGCGTCAGAGCACGGATGCGCGGGATGGTACGCCCTCACGCCTTCAGTCCGCTACGCCCTATCTCGGTGCGCGGCGCACTGCCCAGACTGGCGACGCCGGCACGCAGACCACCATTTCTCGATCCTGGAAGGGACAGACGATGTCGAACATCGATCCCGCTTCACCTCCGTTCGGAGACGGCGCGGCGAACGCCCGCGCCGCCGACCCCTCGTACGACAGCACCGACAGCACCGACAGCACCTACGACGCACCGCTCACCTCCGAGCCGTACTCGTCGGACACGACGACCACGGACACGACGTCCGGCGCGCACAGCGTCGGCGGTGGCACCTCGGGCAGCGTCTCGGACGCCGCCGGCTCCGCCAAGGAGAAGGCCGCCGAGACCGCGGGCGCTGCGAAGGAGCAGGCCGGCGCCGTCGCCGGCGACGCCAAGCAGGCCGCGGGCGACGTGCTCGCCACCGGCAAGGAGGAGGCCGCCAACGTCGCCCAGGAGGCGAAGGTGCAGGTCAAGGACCTCCTCGACCAGAGCCGCACCCAGCTCACCGAGCAGGCGCACGCCCAGAAGGAGAACGCCGCCAAGGGTGCCCGCGCCTTCAGCGACGACCTCACCGCACTCGCGAACGGCGAGGGCGGCGACGACAACGCGGCGTCGAAGCTCGTCTCGCGGGCCGCCGAGCGCGTCCAGGGCGTCGCCTCGTGGCTCGAGAACCGCAACCCCTCCGAGCTGCTGGACGACGTCCGCTCGTTCGCGCGCCGCCGTCCGGGTGCGTTCATCCTCATCGCCGCCGCGACCGGCCTGGTCGCCGGACGCCTCGTCCGCGCGCTGACCGCCGAGGCGAAGGACGAGAAGGCCGCGACCGCGGACACCTCCGGACCCGAGTTCGCCGCTCCCGCCGCCGCGGACTACTCCGGTGGCGCGACCACGACGACCTCGTTCGACGAGCGCGGTGATTTCGCGCCGACCGAGCCGGTCGCCGACCCGCTGAGCACGCCGATCACGCCCGGCTACGACGCCTTCCCGAACGGAACCCGGCCGTGAGCGATCCGCTGGGCGCGCATCGCGCCTCCGCCGAGCCGACGCCCGGAGAGCGCGCGGGCTCGACCTCCCTGGGCGATCTGCTCGGCGAGGTCTCCCGCGACCTCTCGACGCTGATCCGCCAGGAGATGGCGCTGGCGAAGGCCGAGATCAAGGAGTCGGCCGGCAAGGCCGGGAAGGGTGCCGGACTCCTCGGCGGCGCGGGCTACGCGGCGCTGATGGCCGTGCTCTTCCTCTCGATCGCCCTCTGGTGGGCGCTCGGGACGCTGGTCGGCAACGGCTGGTCGGGCGTGATCGTCGCCGTGATCTGGGGCGTCGTCGCGGCGATCCTCTTCGCCGTCGGCCGCAAGAGCCTCAAGCAGGTCGACGGAGTCCCCGAGACGGTCGACACCCTCAAGCAGATTCCCGAAACCCTCAAGCCGAACGGGGCAGGACGATGACGTACGACGCAGGACAGAGCAAGACTCCGGAGGAGATCCGGGCCGACATCGAGCGCACGCGGCTCGAGCTCGGCGGAGACGTGGACGCGCTGGCCGAGAAGGTCAGCCCGAGCGCGATCGTCGACCGCCAGACCGACAAGGTCAAGGCGGCCGTGGGCTCCGTGCGCGACCGGGTGATGGGCTCGGCGCACGATGCCGGCGACTCGCTCTCCGGCACGGCCGGATCGGTGAAGAGCAAGGCGAACGGCAACCCCTTCGCGGTGGGCCTGATGGCCTTCGGCGCCGGGCTCCTGATCGCCTCGCTCATCCCCGCCTCGGACGCCGAGAAGGACGCGGCCGGCAAGGTCAAGGAGCAGGCGCAGCCCGTCGTCGATTCCGTGACCGGTGCCGCGAAGGACGTCGCGAACGAGCTGCGCAAGCCGGCGCAGCAGGCCTTCGCCTCGGTGAAGGACACCGCGACCGACGCCGCGCAGAACGTCAAGGAGGCGGGTGGATCCGCCGCCGAGGACGTCAAGGACTCCGCCCGCGAGGCCAAGCACGCGGTGCAGGAGAACGTGACGCAGGACAGCGACCGCTCGTAACTCCCCCTCCCCGCGAGATGCCACTTGTGTACGCCTTTCGCGGCGTGTCGCGTACACAAGTGGCATCTCGCCGTCTGGGACGGGGTGCGCGGGAATAGGGGGCGGCTCGCGGGGCTTCTGGGTCCTATGCGATCCATCGTCTACTCCCGCTCCGGTTCCTCCTCCGTCCTCTCGCTCGTCGACCGGGAGGCCGGCACGCCGGGCGCCGGCGAGGTGCGCGTCCGCGTCCTCGTCTCCGGCGTCAATCCGACCGACTGGAAGGCGCGCGCCGGCGGCGAGCCGCCCTTCGACGAGGTCGTCCCCAACCAGGACGGCGCCGGCGTGATCGACGCCGTCGGCGAGGGCGTCGACGGGTTCGCCGTGGGCGACCACGTCTGGTTCTACCTCGCCGCCCACCAGCGGCCGACCGGCTCCGCGCAGGAGTCGACCGTCCTCGCCGCCGAGCACGTCGTGCGCCTCCCCGAGGGCATCGGCGCCGAGCTCGGAGCGAGCCTCGGCGTCCCCGCGATGACCGCGCACCGCGCCCTGACCGTGCACGAGGAGGGGCCCGTCCGCCTCTCCCCCGGCGCGCTCGCAGGCCGCACCGTCCTGGTGCAGGGCGGCGCGGGCGCGGTCGGTCACGCCGCCATCCAGCTCGCGGTCTGGGCCGGAGCGACCGTCATCGCCACCGTGAGCAGCGACGCGAAGGCGCGGCTCGCGACGGCCGCCGGCGCGCAGCACGTCCTGCAGTACCCGGACGAGCAGCTCGCGGAGAGGATCCTCGAGATCGCCCCCGACGGCGTCCAGCAGATCGTCGAGGTCGCGCCGGCGCAGAACGCCGCGCTCGACGTCGAGGTGCTCGCGAACCACGGCAGCATCGGCTACTACGCGAACAACAACGGCGACGAGTTCACCATCCCGATCGTGCCGAGCTTCGCCAAGAACGCCCGCTGGCAGGGCCTGCTGCTCTACACGGTCGGCGAGGCCCCGCTCCAGGCCGCGGCCGAGGACATCACCGCGGCCCTGCGCGACGGCGCCCTGCCCGTCGGCGAGGAGGCCGGCCTGCCGCTGACCTGGTTCCCGCTCGAGGAGACCGCCGCCGCCCACGACGCCGTCGAGAGCGGCGTGACGGGCAAGGTGCTCATCCGCGTCGCCGCGGAGTAAGGACGCCTGCCTTCTGCATGCTGATCGAGTAGCCCTCGCAGAGGGCGTATCGAGATCCACCGTCATCCGGTGGGCGGGTCTCGATACGCGCTGCGCGCTACTCGACCAGCATGAACCGCGCTGCGCTGCCCGTCCGAGATGCAGGGTCCGTTCCCTGCTGATCGAGTAGCCCTCGCAGAGGGCGTATCGAGATCCGCGGTCAGCCGCGCAGCGGCGGCGAGCCGGCGACCGTCGCGCGGTCGGCGAGGCCGTCGAGGAGCTCGCGCAGCGCCTCCTCGGCGGTGGTCGTCGGCTCCCAGCCGAGGACGGTGCGCGCCTTCTCCGTCGACATGACCGGCGTGTTCGTCGCGATGTCGAGCCAGCCCGCGTCGGTGCGCTGCAGCCGCAGCCGCCAGGTCGCCGTGACGATCGAGCGGAGCAGCCCCGCGGGCACCGTCACGAGCCGCGCGCCGACGACGTCCGCGATCCGCTGCGGCGTGAGCACCGGCTCCGCGGCGATGTTGAAGGCCCCGCCCGCCCGGCGATCGAGCGCGCGCCAGAACGCGTCCGCGACGTCGTCGGCGTGCACGCCCTGGAAGATCAGCGTCCGCGGCAGCGGCAGGACCGGCGGCCGGACCGCCCGCAGCCAGCGCGTCGGGTACCGCGGGCCGGCGAAGAGCCCGGCGATCTCGGTCGCCGCCCCGCGCTGGAACACCAGCCCCGGCCGCAGCCGGGTGAGCACCACCTCCGGGTGCTCCGTCTCGAAGGCGTCCATCGCGCGCTCGTTCGCCGCCTTGTGCCGGCTGTAGGTCGAGGTGTGCAGCCCGCCGGTCGGCCAGCTCTCGTCCACGCGCAGGCTCTTCGGCGCCGCGCTGTAGGCGCCGACGGACGACGCCACCGCGACCTGGCCGACTCCGCTCGCCGCCGCGGCCGCCAGCACCGCCGCGGTCCCGCCGACGTCGACCAGGCGCTGGAACGGCTCGTCGTGGCTCGGCTGCAGCGCCCAGGCCAGGTGCACGACCGCGTCCACGCCGGTGAACGCCTCCCGCAGCTGCCGCTCCGCGTCGCTCGAGGCCACGTCGACCTCGTGCCAGCGCACGTCGCGGTACTCGTCCGCTCCGGGTCGCGGCTCGCGCCGGGCGATCCCGACGATCTCCGTCACCGCGTCCTCCCGCTGGAGGCGCCTCAGCAGGGCCGTGCCCAGGTTGCCCGTCGCTCCGACGATCGCGATCCGCATGATGTCCCTCCGCGGGCGGCGTCCGCCGTCCTGCTCCGAGGCTAGGCACCGCTCCCCCGCCGCAGCAGCCGCTTGACACTCCCCGCCCCGCCGGCCGCCCCGCCCGACCGCCTAGCCCACCCGACCGGCGCCGCGCACCCCCGCGCGCGCCGGCACCGCCGTGCCTAGCCTGGAAGGCATGCCCCGCCCCTCGCCCGTCGTCCGCCACCGGATCGACGGGATCGAGCTCCGGACCCTCGCGACCGGTCGCCCCGACGCCGAGCGCACCTTCGTCCTGATCCACGGCATCGGGATGTCGCACCACACCTTCTCGACCCTCGCCGTCGCCCTCCGCGCGCACGGCCGCGTCGTCGCCGTCGACCTCGCCGGCTTCGGCGCCAACCGCTCGCCCCGCCGCCGCGTCGGCATCGCCGACCACGCCCGTCTGGTCGAGAGAGCGCTGGCGGAGCAGGGCGTCACCCGGGCGGTCGTCGTCGGCCACTCGATGGGCGCCCAGGTGACGGTCGAGCTCGCCGCCCGCGCGCCCGGCCTCGTCGCGGGCGCGGTCCTGATCGGCCCCGTCGTCGATCCACAGCGTCCCGGCGCCGTCCGGCAGGGCCTCGCCCTCGCCCGCGACTGCCTGGGCGAGCCGCTCGGCGTCGACGCCCTGCTCTTCGCCGACTACGTCCGCGGCGGTCTCGGCTGGTACCTGCGCCAGCTGCCCGAGATGCTGCACTACCCGATCCAGCGGCGGCTGGCCGCGGTCAGCGTGCCCGTGCTGGTCGTGCGCGGACGGGACGATCCGATCGCCACCCGCGACTGGTGCGAGCGCCTCCTCGCCCACGCGGCGGAGGCGCACCTCCTCGAATTCGCCGGCTCCCGCCACGTGGTCCCGCGCACGCAGCCGGAGTCGCTCGCGCTCGCCCTGGCGTCCTTCGCCGCCGACATCGCCCGCGCGCCCGACGCCGCCCCCGCGCCCGACGCCGCCCCCGCGCCCGACGCCGCCCCCGCCCCCGACGCCGACCCGTCCCCGGTGCCCGCATGAGGCACCTCGTCCGCGACGCCGTCTGGTGGATCCGCGACTACGCCTACGCCGTCGCCTGGCAGGTCCGCGCCTTCGTCTCCCGCCGCGCCCCGGACGACTACCTCGACGGCACGGAGCGGCCGATCGTGGTCCTGCCCGGCATCTGGGAGACCTGGGCCTTCCTCCGCCCGATCATCGACCCGCTGCACCGCCGCGGCCACCCGATGCACGTGCTCACCAGCCTCGGCTGGAACGGCCGCCCGGTCGCCCGCACCGCGGAGGACGTGGCCGCCTACCTCGCCGAGCACGACCTCCGCGGCGTGGTGATCGTCGCGCACAGCAAGGGCGGCCTGATCGGCAAGTACGTGATGACCGAGCTCGACCCCGACGGCCGCGTCGACCGGATGGTCGCGGTCGCCACGCCGTTCGGCGGCTCGCGCTACGCGCCCTACCTGCTGCTGAAGAGCCTCCGCTCGTTCTCGCCCCGCGACGCGACGACCCTGCTGCTCTCCAGCCGGGCGGGCGCGAACGCGCGGATCACCTCGGTCTTCGGCCTCTTCGACCCGCACATCCCCGAGGGCAGCATGCTCGAGGGCGCGGTCAACGTGCGGATCGAGACCGGCGGGCACTTCCGCATCCTCAGCGACCCGGAGACGCTCGCGGCGGTCGTCGCCGCGGTGGACGCGCCTACTCGGCCGGCGGAGTGATCGTCTCGGCGTCGGCCGGGCACTCGATGACCGCCACGCCTCCGCCGTCGGCGTCGTCGACCACGGCACCCGCCGCGGCGAACGGCGCGCGGAAGCAGTAGGCCTCCGGCAGGTCGGCCACGTCCGGGAAGGCCGCGGCGTCGACCGGCGTGCGGAACGACAGCGCCCCGAACTCGCCGCCCTCGCTGAGCGCGTCGTAGGACTCGATCCCGATCAGGTCCACGCCCTCGACAGCCTGGTCGCTCGCGAGCCGGGCGTAGCCGAAGGCGTCGTCCTGCGGCCCGGAGAGGGACGAGACGAGCGCGAGCACGCGGTCGCGCGACTCCTCGCGGGGCGCCACGTCGTTCGACACGACCACGTCCGGCGCGGGAGCGGTGCAGCCGGCGAGCGCGAGCACCGCCAGGGCCGCGCCGATCAGCAGGGCCGGCGGGGTCGCGCGGGCCGGGGAGGTCGTCGGGGCCGGTCGCGTCCGCATCAGCTTCACCCGACCGACCCTAGCCGCGTAGCAACTGCTCCGCACCGCGCGGAACCCCCTCGGCCGGGCGGGCCGCGGAGCGGAGCATGGAGCGATGAGCTCCTCCACCAGCCCCGGCCCGCGCACCTCCGGCCCCACCGAGCTCCTCCTCGTGCGCCACGGCGAGAGCGTCGCCAACATCGCGGCGAGCGCCGCCGAGGCGGAGGGCGCCCACGACATCGCCGTCGACCGGCGCGACCCCGACGTCGAGCTGTCCTCGGCCGGCCGCGAGCAGGCCCGCGCGCTCGGCCGGTGGCTCGCCGACGGCAACGCCCCGATCGCCGCCTGGTCCTCGCCGTACCTGCGCGCGTCCTCGACAGCGCAGCTGGCCTTCGAGGAGGCGGGCCTCGACCTCGTGCCCCGCCTCGACGAGCGGCTCCGCGACCGCGATCTCGGCATCGCCGACCGCCTGACCACCGCGGGCTTCCGTGCGCGATTCCCCGAGGAGGCGGCGCGGCGGGACTGGCTCGGCAAGTTCTACTACCGCCCGCCGGGCGGCGAGTCCTGGACCGACCTCGCCCAGCGGGTGCGCTCGTTCCTGGACCACCTCGACGTCGTCGCGCCGGCCGGACCGGTCGCGCTGTTCTGCCACGACGCCGTCGTCCTGATCATCCGCTCCGTCTGCGAGGGCCTCACCGAGCGCGAGCTGCTCGACATCGGCCGGGCGACCCCGGTCGCGAACGCCTCCGTCACCCGGCTCGTCCGCGACGGCGACGCATGGACGCTCGAGCGCTTCAACGAGACCGCGCACCTCGAGCAGTCGAGCGCGCCGGTCACCCGCCACGACACCGGCGAGGACACCGCCGTCGACACCGCGGTCGACACCGCCGTCGACGACCCGCGAGGAAGGACCGACTCATGAGCGAGACCCGGCACAGGAGCGAGACCGCGCACAGGAGCGCCGTCGTCGACCGCGCCCTGCTCGAGCGGCGCTGGCCGCTGCCCGACCCGGCGGGATCGAAGCACGCCCGCGGTGACGTGGTCGTGGTCGGCGGCGCCCGCAAGACGCCCGGAGCGGCGATCCTCGCCGGGATCGCGGCGCTCCGGGTCGGCGCCGGCCGGATCACCCTCTGCGTCGCCGAGTCCGTCGCCTCCGCCACCGCCGTCGCGCTGCCCGAGTGCGGCGTCGTGCCGCTGGAGGAGACCCGCGGCGGCTCGATCTCGGGCCGTGGGCTCTCCGCTCTGGAGGGCGAGCTGGGCTCCGCCGACGTCGCGCTGATCGGCCCCGGACTCGACGACCCGAAGGCGACCGCCGCGACGCTGCGCGCGATCGCTCCGCTGCTCGCCGACGTCCCCGCCGTGCACCTCGACGCCTTCCCGCTCGGCGTGCTGCCGGGCCAGCGGCGCGTCGCCCGCGCCCTCGCCGGCCGTCTGCTCCTGACGCCGAACACGGAGGAGGCCGCGCGGCTGCTCGGCGCAGAGGTGGACGACGTGGAGGCCGCCGCGATCGCCGTCGCGCAGCGCTATGGAGCGGTCGTCAGCCTCTTCAACGTGATCGCCGCGCCCGACGGCGACGCCGTGCGCATCGAGGGCGAGCACCCCGGCCTCGCGACGGCGGGCAGCGGCGACGTCCTCGCCGGCGCGACGGCCGGGCTCCGCGCGCGCGGCCTCGACCCGCAGGGCGCCGCGGCGTGGGGTGCCTTCCTGCACACCGAGGCCGACTCGGTCCTCGTGCGCAGGCTCGGCCCGGCCGGCTACCTCGCGCGCGAGATCCCGGGCGAGTTCCCGGCGCTGCTCACAGGCTGACGCGGGAGCGGTCCGGGACGGCGGCTCGGAACGGGTGGCTCAGGACGTGCCGTTCAGGATCGGTGGCTCAGGATCGGCGACTCGACCGGCGGGAGTCAGTGCGCGACGTCGGCGACGGAGAACGCCACTCCCGGCGTGATCAGGATCGACGTCTCGCGGGGCTGGCCCTCGCCCTGGTTGACGGTCAGCCAGCGTGAGGCGGTGCCGTCGAGCGCCTCCTCGACGCTCGCACGGACGTCCGCGGCGGTGGTGTCGTGCAGGCTGTAGGGGGTGCCGCCGTAGATCAGCTCGACGCGCTTCACAGCAGGCCCTCCTCGCTCTGGCGGGCACCGCCGTGCGGCTCCTCGCTGATGCGCAGGCCGTGGGCGCTGTGCGAATCGGCCAGGAGCTGGCGGATCCAGTCGGGGTTGATGGCCGGGGCGCGGCCGCCGTGGTACTTGAAGCGCAGCGGGATCGCCGGGTGCAGCCAGATCGACGTGCGACCGTCGCCGACGGACTGCGAGTCCTTCCACGAGAGGTAGAAGGACTCGTTGCGCGACAGCTTCGAGCCGATGACGATCTGCAGGTGAGCGAGCAGTCGGTCGTCGAAGTCGGCTTCGAGAGTCGAGTCGTAGATCAATCGGCCCATGAGGGCGGTCTCCGTTCGCAGTGCAGTCCAGCCGGCGGGGGCACGGCCGGACGGTACGGGGCGATTCTAACCGCCCCGGGGCCGACGCTCAGCGTCGATCGTCGTCCGAATCGAAGTGCGGGATCTCGAGGTCGGACAGGTGCGACGAGGACGAGTCACCCTCCTCGGCCAGCGGCTGGGACACTCCGAGCCGCGCCGTCTCCTTCGCGAGCCTCTCGACCAGGGCCGCGTCCACGATCTCCTCGCCGCCGTCGTCCTCGGTCTCCGAGAAGAGCTGGCTGGCCGGACCGATCAGCAAGGTCGCCCGGCCGAGTTCGCCGGTGGAGCGCCGGATCGGGATGTCGACCGACATCGCGCCCTTGCGCAGCGCGAGGGCCTCCGCGTAGCCGACGAGCGAGTGCGCGATCCGGCTGCCGGTGAGCACCGAGCTGCCGGCGTAGTGGATGCGTTCCATGCGTCCTTCCTACCGCTCAGCGCCCGATCGGAGCATCCGGGTTGCGCGGCGGGACCGGGCTTGATAGCGCCTCGATCCTCCGCTCGAGCCCCTCGCGGACCGCCGGCCACTCCTCCACGAGGATCGAGTGCACCGCCGTGTCGCGCCAGGAGCCGTCCGCCCGCCGCTGGTCGTGCCGCAGCACGCCCTCGAAGACCGCGCCGAGGCGGAGGATCGCCGCGCGGGAGCGCGCGTTCGCCGCGTCCGCCTGCAGCTTCACCCGCGAGAAGCCGCTGTCGAAGGCCAGGCCGAGCAGGAGGAGCTTGGTCTCGGGGTTCACGGCCGTGCCCCAGACCTCGGGGGCGTAGGCGGTCCAGCCCAGGTGCGCCGCCTCCCGCCGCTCGTCGAAGTCGGTCAGCGAGGAGGTGCCGACGACCCGGCCGTCGACGAGCACGGCGCAGGGGTTGCCGGTCTCCCACGGGTAGTAGCGCCGGGCGAAGGCGCGGAACGCCTCGGCGCCGTCGGGGAGGCCCGAGGGTCCGCCGCCGTAGCCCGCGGCGAACACCTCGGGGCGGCCGATCGCGGCCCGCAGCGGCTCCAGGTGCTCCTCGGTGAGCGGCTCGAGGACGACGAGACGGCCGGTCAGCACGGTGGGGGCCGGGCGGACGGGACGGACGGGACGGCCGGGCGAGGCGGGGCTGCTCATCCGGACATTCTGGGGCCACTGCGGCCCGCTGAGGAGTCCAGGACGCGTGCCAGCATGAGGTCCATGGACAGCACCGCGATGTTCGCCGCCTCGGCCGGCGCCCTGCTCCGCCTCGTCGAGCGGATCGGGGACGAGCAGTGGGTGCTGCCGGGGCTGGGCGTCTGGGACGTCCGCGGCCTCACCGGGCACGCCTCGCGGGCGATCACGACGGTCGAGACGTACCTGCTCGCGGAGGAGCCGGCCGCCGCGACCGTGCCCGACGCGCTCGGCTACTACGCGGCCCTGGCCGGCGGACGCGCCGACCCCGCGGCCGTGGCGCGGCGGGGCGTCGAGACCGGGGTGCTGCTCGGCGAGCACCCGGCCGAGGTGATCGCGGCGTCGCTGCGGCGTGCCCTCGCGCTGCTGGCGCAGCAGCCGTCCGGGCGCCTCGTCGCGATCGGCGAGCACGCCCTGGCCCTGGACGAGTACCTGCGGACCCGCGTGCTCGAGCTGGTCGTGCACACCCTCGACCTGTCGCGGGCGACGGGCCTCGCGCACGAGATCCCGCCCGAGGCGGTCGAGGCCTGCTCCGCCCTGGCGGGGGCGCTCGCCGCTCGGGCGGGACGGGGCGAGGAGCTCCTGCTCGCGCTGAGCGGGCGGGAGCGCCTCGCGGAGGGCTTCTCGGTGGTGTGAGCCGCCCGGTGGTTCGAGCGGCCCGGTGGTTCGAGCCGCTCGCGAGCCGAGCGGCCGGCGCGCTCAGGCGACGGCGAGCGCCTCCACCGGCGGCACCCGGGTCGCGCGGCGGGCCGGCAGGACCGCGGAGACCGCGGTGAGGACGATGCTGACCAGGACGACGGCGACCAGGATCCCGACCGGGATCGTCGGCGGCACCAGTCCGATGCCCGGCAGCGAGCCGAAGATCGCGACCGCGCCGGCCCAGCCGTAGAAGGCGCCGAGCACGAGGCCCAGGAGCGCCGCGGCGATCACCATCTGCGCCGCCTCGACGACGACCATCCAGCGCACCTGCGAGCCCGTGAAGCCGAGCGCGCGGAGCAGGCCCAGCTCGCGGCGGCGCTGCAGCACGCTCAGCGAGAGCGTGTTGACCATGCCGACGGCCGCGAGCAGCACCGAGAAGCCGAGCAGCACGCTCATGATCGCCGTGCTGACCGCGACGAACTGGTCGAGCGCCGCGAAGATCTCCGGGCTCATCTCGCTCGAGGCCTGCATGATCGACGAGAAGGTCGCAGCGGCCACCGCGAACATCGTGACGAGCGTCACTCCGATCACGAGGCCGATGACGGCACGCGCGCTCCGGGCGGGGTTGCGGGTGGCGTTCGCGGAGGCGAGGCGCGCGACGGGGCCGCCGCCGAAGGCCCGGCCGACCAGCGAGATCAGCGGCGGGAGCAGGACCGGCGCTCCGAGGACCACCCCGGTGAAGGAGAGCATGCCGCCGGCGAGGCCGATCAGGACGCCGAGCGGGCTGACCAGCCCGACCACGACGCCGATCGCGAGGAGCAGGACGCCGACCACGAGGAGGACGAGCGCCAGGACGTTCCGGCCCGTGCGGCCGCGGAGCTCGTCGTAGCGGGGCTCGGCGGCGGAGCCGGCGGCCTGCGACGGAGCGACCGAGAGCACCCGGCGGGATCCGGCCCAGGAGGCGACGACGGTCGAGACGATCACGGCGAGGCCCGGCAGCAGCAGTCCCGGCGAGGCGAGCGGCACGGCGATGCGCGTGAAGGTCCCGGTGCTGAAGGCGATCTCGGCGCCCACGGCCACCAGGACGACGGCGGCGACGAGGCCGAGGGCCGCGCCGATCAGCCCCTGCACGAGGCCGGTCCGCACCACCTCGGCGCGGAGCGAGCGTCCGGAGGCGCCCAGCAGGCGCAGCAGCGCGATCTCGCGGGTGCGGCCGGCGATGACCGTCGACACCGCGTTGGAGGTGACGATCGCGCCGACGAAGACGGCGATGCCGAAGAAGACGCCGCCGACCACGCCCAGCGTCGTCGCGGCCTGGGCGATGCCGTCGAGACCGGCGGCGTCGAACGCCGCCACCATGTCGGCGATGACCATCACCAGGACTCCGCCGAACGCGGCCGAGAGCGCGGCGACCGTGATGATCGCGCCGCCGCCCTGCCCCGAGGCGGCCCGCAAGCCGGTGCGGGCGCTCACGACGCTCCCTCCATCGAGAGCATCGCGCGCGAGATCTCCTCGGCGCTCATCCCGCGGCGGTCGTCGACGACGGCCCCGTCGCGGAGGAAGACGATGCGGTCGGCGAAGGCCGCGGCGATCGGGTCGTGGGTGACCATCGCGATCGACTGGCCGTACTCGCGGGTCGACGCGCGGAGGAGGCTGAGCACCTCGCGGCCGGTGCGCGAGTCGAGGTTGCCGGTCGGCTCGTCGGCGAAGATCAGCTGCGGGCGGGTGGCCAGGGCGCGGGCGATGGCGACGCGCTGCTGCTGGCCGCCGGAGAGCTCGTGCGGGCGGTGGGTGAGGCGCTCGCGGAGACCGAGGGACTCGATCAGGCGGGCGATCCACTCCTCCTCCTCGGCCGTGACGCGGCGGCCGTCGAGCTCGAACGGGAGGCGGATGTTGCCGCGCACGTCGAGGGTCGGGACGAGGTTGAAGGCCTGGAAGACGAAGCCGACGCTGCGCCGGCGGAGCACGGTGAGCTCGGCGTCGCCCATCGCGGTGATCTCGACGTCGCCGAGGAAGACGCGGCCGGCCGAGGCGGTGTCGAGGCCGGCGAGCACGTGCATCAGCGTCGACTTGCCGGAGCCGCTGGGGCCCATCACCGCGGTGAACTCGCCGCGCTCGATCGAGAGGGTGACGTCGTCGAGGGCGACGACGGGCGGCGTGCTGCCGTAGAGCTTGCGCACGCCCTCGACGCGCGCCACGACGGAGGAGGTCTGGTTCTGCATGTCTCCGACGCTACGGAGCCGCCTCTGTCGCGGGCGTCGCCCCGGGTGGCCGCCGCCGTCATCCTCCCGGGTGACCGGTGCTGGTCCCTGCGGCCCCCGCGAGATGCCACTTATGAGCGGGATCCGCGGCGTGTCGTGCTCATAAGTGGCATCTCGCGGCGGGGATCGGCGCGCGCGTCAGGGCAGGGATCAGCGGAGGCCCGCTCGGCGGAGGGTGAGGGCGGCGAGGGCGGCGGTGGCGGCGGGGTCGCCGGCGCGCCAGGCGGGGACGGCGGCCGGGTGCGCGGCGAGGATCTCGCGCGGGGTCGCCTCGGTGAGGGCGCGCAGGGCCAGCAGCTCGGCGCCGCCGGGGGTCGCCCCGAGCGCGCGCAGCTCCGCGGTGCGGCGGGCGAAGCGCAGGCGCGGGCGGAGCCAGACCACGGCGAGCAGGAGCAGCGGCAGCCCGCCGACCGCGAGTCCGGCCACGATCGCCAGCGCGCTCGCGAGCTGCTGCTGGTCGCGGCCGGCCGCGGCGAGCACCGCCCCGGCGCCGCTGGCCTCGTCGAACGGCGCGCGCACGGCGTCGCCGAGCAGCGGGATGCCGCCGAGCGTCGAGCCGGCGTCGCTCATGGTCGAGCCGAAGCCGCTGCCCGCGCTCTCGAGGCGGCGGCCGATCTCGGCGAGGCCCGCGATCAGCGAGCCGACGGCGATCCCGGCCGCGATCGCGATCACCGCGACGGCGAGCGCGAGGGCGTCGGCCGTGATCTGGCGGGCGCGGACGGCGGGGAGGTCGGCGTAGATCTGCACCAGCCGATCATCCCTCGCCCGCGGCCGTCGTGCGCGTCGCTGCCGACGCGGACGGGTCTCGAAGCGGGTCGACCCCGTCGCGCGTCAGTCGAGGAGGTCGTGCAGGACGACGACCTGCTCGCGCTCCGGTCCGACGCCGATCGCGGAGAAGCGGGCGCCGCTCATCGCCTCGAGGGCGCGGACGTAGTCCTGCGCGGCCTGCGGCAGGTCGGCGAACTCGCGGCAGCCGGTGATGTCCTCCTGCCAGCCGGGGAACTCCTCGTAGATCGGCTTCGCGTGGTGGAAGTCGCTCTGCGAGACGGGGACCTCGTCGTGGCGCACGCCGTCGACCTCGTAGGCGACGCAGACCGGGATGGTCTCCAGGCCCGAGAGCACGTCGAGCTTGGTGAGCACGAAGTCGGTGACGCCGTTGATCCGCGCGGAGTAGCGGGCGATCGGGGCGTCGTACCAGCCGCAGCGGCGCGGGCGGCCGGTGGTGGTGCCGAACTCGAAGCCCTGCTTGCGCAGGTACTCGCCCCACTCGTCGAAGAGCTCGGTCGGGAACGGGCCGGCGCCGACGCGGGTCGTGTACGCCTTGATGACCGCGATGACGCGCTCGATGCGGTTGGGCGCCACTCCGGAGCCGGTGGCCGCGCCGCCCGAGGTCGCGTTGGAGGAGGTGACGAACGGGTAGGTGCCGTGGTCGACGTCGAGCATCGTGGCCTGGCCGGCCTCGAAGAGCACCGTCTTGCCGGCGTCGAGCGCCCGGGCGAGCACGAGCGAGGTGTCCGCGACCATCGGGCGCAGGCGCTCCGTGTACTGCAGCAGGTCCTCCATGACCTGCTCGACCAGGATCGCGCGGCGGTTGTAGACCTTCACCAGCAGGTGGTTCTTCTGGTCGAGGGCGCCCTCGATCTTCTGCCGGAGGATGTTCTCGTCGAAGAGGTCCTGGATCCGGATGCCGACGCGGTTGATCTTGTCGGCGTAGGCCGGGCCGATGCCGCGGCCGGTGGTGCCGATCTGGCGCTTGCCGAGGAAGCGCTCCGTCACCTTGTCGAGCGTGCGGTGGTAGCTGGTGATCACGTGCGCGTTGGCGCTGACGAGCAGCTTCGAGACGTCGACGCCGCGGGCGCTCAGCGCCTCGAGCTCGTGGAAGAGCACCTCGATGTCGACGACGACGCCGTTCGCGATGACGGGGACGACGCCCGGCGTCAGGATGCCCGAGGGCAGCAGGTGCAGCGCGTACTTCTCGTCGCCGACGACGACGGTGTGGCCGGCGTTGTTGCCGCCGTTGAACTTGACGACGTAGTCGACGCGGCTGCCGAGCAGGTCGGTCGCGCGTCCCTTGCCCTCGTCGCCCCACTGGGCACCGGTGATGACGATTGCTGGCATGGCGTGTCCTTCGCTGTGCGAAACGGCAGTACCCGGAGACGCCGGGTGCGGGGCCGGCCGTGCGACGGAGGAGTCGCGACAGGGCGACCAGCCCGAGCCAGTTTACGGGAGGGCCGCCGGGGCGTATCGAGCGGCGAAGCCGCTTCGCGTCTCGGTGATGAGGAAAGGACGCGGCTGCGCCGCAGCATGCTGGTCGAGTAGCCCCGCAGGGGCGTATCGAGACCCGCCCTCATCAGCAGGGCGGATCTGCAGACTCGTCCTTCTGACGCTGGTGGATCTCGATACGCCCGCTCCGCGGGCTACTCGATCAGCATGGACGTCCCGACACCGACAAGGTGATCTGCCTCCGAGCACGAAGACCCTTCCGAGCACCCGCAGCCTCCGCTCCGCGCCGAGGATCGGATCGCGGACGAGCCCGCGCCGGCGACGGACCGCCCACACCACCGGCTCGGCGACCGACGCTTCAGGGACGTCGTCGCGAAGGAGGCAGAACGCCGTGCGGTGCACTCCGGAGATCGCCGCGACGTGCATCGACCGACTCGCCGACGCGACGACGGCGGCCGACAGTCCGCCTCCGCTGAGGGAGGCCACCCGCAGCAGCCGCCCGTCCCGCTCCACCGCGACGAGGCGACCCTCGCGCGCCAGCAGCGTTCCGAGCCGAGTCACCGAGTCCATGGGTCAGGACCCGCTTCCCGTGTTGCTCTCACCGCTGTTCGTCTCGAAGCGTCGCCAGGGGTGCAGGGCACCGATCGGCTCCTCACCCGCGTCATCGAACGGACTCCTCACGACGAATTCGATGGCGGCCGCCTCCAGGAGAGGCGGACCGACCTCGACGTCGAACTCCTCGACCAGAGCCGCGAGCCAGGCGCGGACGTCTTCCTCACGCCCCCACTTGACGACGACATCGGTCCGCACATCTCCGAGCTGGACGAACTCCCGGCTGAACGTGAGCTCGATGCACTTCTCGTCCGCCGGCGATGAGCACGGGCTGAACAGGATGCAGAAGGCCTCGACTCCGGCTGAGCCGGTGAAACCGACACCTCCGCGATCGAGCAGCCGGTCGATCCCCTCGTCGCCAGGCATCATTCCAACTCAGCGCGAGAGTCGTCCAGCAAGGCGTTGCGGCCGAACTCTCGCTGCGCTCTCCCGTTCTTCCTCTCCTCGGGCGCGTGGGTTCGAGCGAGGATCGCGCGGGTGGTCACGGTGAGCACGGCCGCCCCGGCGAAGATCGACGCCTCGATCCACGCGTGGGCCGCGAGAAGGAGCCCGAAGAGCGGAACGGACACCAGCACGGGAACCAGCAGGCCCTCGACGCCACCGCCGCGAGGGGAAGCACCAGACACCATCACCGACGCCCTTCCCTTCGAGTCCAGTCCTCCGCAGCATGATGCCGAGCTCCGCACGGGGGCGGGGACGACGATTCCCTGATGGTGACGTCCTGCCCCGTGTCCGTCGCAGCCTAGTTGACATACCCTCAGCATTGAGAGGGAGTGCACAAAGGGGACGTGATCCGCCCCGTCCGACCGATAGCCGAGCGATGCTCTCGAACCCGTAACGACGCGTTCACACATGGCGCATAGATTCGAACTCGTTCACACTCCACCGATCACGCGAACAGGAAACCGATGCGCACACTCCGCGCCGCAAGCCTCCTCGCCGTCGTCGCGCTCGGGGCGGCCACCGCCGCTCCCCTCGCGAGCGCGGCCACCCTCGACGACGGCGTCGAGCTCACCCTGGTGTCGACGACCGACACGCACGGGCACGTCTACAACTGGGACTACTTCGCGAACGCGCCCTACGAGGGCGAGGACACGCTCGGCCTCACCCGCGTCGCGACCGAGGTCGACCGCCTCCGCGCCGAGAAGGGCGACGACTCCGTCCTCGTCTTCGACAACGGCGACGCGATCCAGGGCACGCCCCTCACCTACTACTACGGCCTCGGCGACGGCGCCGCGGGCGTCCTCTCGGGCGAGACGACGCACCCGATGGCCACCGCGTTCAACACCATCGGCTACGACGCGCAGGTCGTCGGCAACCACGAGTTCAACTACGGCCTCGACATGCTGAGCGCCTACGAGGGCGATCTGAACGCCCCGCTGCTCGGCGCGAACGTCGTCGACGTCGCGACCGGCGAGCCGTACCAGAAGCCGTACACCGTGATCGAGCGCGAGATCGACGGCGAGACCGTGCGGGTCGGCGTGCTCGGCCTGGTCACCCCGGGCGTCCGCGTCTGGGACAAGCAGTACGTCGACGGCGTGCTCGAGTTCCGCGACATGGTCGAGACCGCGAAGGAGTGGGTCCCGAAGGTCGAGGCCGAGGCCGACGTGGTCGTCGTCCTCGCACACACCGGCCAGGGCACCGTCCCGGACGCCGAGTACGACCCGGCCGACCTCAACGAGGACGTCGTCAACAACATCGCGACGCAGGTCCCCGGCATCGACGTGGTCGTCGCCGGCCACAGCCACCAGGACGTCCCCGAGACGCTCTACACGAACGTCGCCGGCGAGCAGGTCCTCGTCACCCAGCCCTACTTCTGGGCGCAGGGGCTCACCGAGGTGACCCTGAACCTGGTGAAGGACGCCGCGGGCGACCTGCAGGTCGACTGGACCGAGGGCAGCGCGCCGGTCGTCACCCCGGTCTACGCGCGCGACATCGCCGAGGAGTCGACCGCCGTGGTCGACGCCCTCGCCGAGCCGCACGCGACCACGATCGAGTACGTGAACACCCCCGTGGCGGAGTCGCTCGAGGAGCTCTCGGCCGAGACCTCGCGCTACGAGGACACCCCGATCATCGACTTCATCAACAACGTGCAGGCCGAGACGGTCGACGCCGCGCTCGAGGGCACGGAGTGGGCCGACGTCCCGGTCATCTCGCAGGCGTCGCCGTTCTCGCGCACCGCGGTCTTCCCGAAGGGGCAGGTCACGATCCGCGACATCGCCGGTCTCTACATCTACGAGAACACCCTCCGGGGCGTCGAGATGACGGGCGCGGAGGTGCGCGACTACCTCGAGTACTCGGCGCGCTACTTCAACCAGGTCGCCCCGGGCGCTCCGTTCGACCCGGCCACCGGCACGAACGCGATCACCGCGGACCGCCCCACGGGCATCCCGGACTACAACTACGACGCGCTCTCGGGCCTCGACTACGTCATCGACATCTCGCAGCCGGCCGGCTCGCGGATCCGCGACCTGACGCAGCTCGACGGCACCCCCGTCGCCGACGACGACCGCTTCGTGATGGCCGTCAACAACTACCGGCAGAGCGGTGGCGGGGCCTACCCGGCCGTCGCCGCGGCTCCCCTCGTCTACGACGAGCGGCTCGAGATCCGGCAGCTGCTGATCGACTGGGCGAGCGCGCGCGGCGTGATCGACCAGGCGGACTTCTTCGACCAGAACTGGTCGCTGACGTCGGTCGCGGCCGAGGTCCCGGCCGAGCCCGGCACGCCCGGCACGCCCGCGCCCGGCCAGCCCGAGCCGACCGAGCAGCCGACGGCCACCCCGGTGCCGCTGCCCTCCGCCACGCCCGTCCCCGTCGCCGGAGGCTCGCACTCCGGACCGCTCGCGAACACCGGCGTCGACGCGGCCTCCTACGCAGGAGGCGCGGCCCTGCTGCTGCTCGCCGGCATCGCGCTGACGGTGCTCCGCCGCCGCCGCTCCGCCTCGCACTCGGAGTAGCCGCCCGCACCACCCGCACGACCGGACGGCGCCGCCCTCACTCCCGAGGGCGGCGCCGTCTCGCGTTCCAGGCCGCCAGCACGCCCGTGGACCACAGCGCCCAGAGCACGAGCAGCGGCTGGAAGACCAGCCGGATCGCCCGGGCCGCGTCGGTCTCGAGGCCGAAGGCCGGGGTCCGGGTGACGAGCTGCGAGACGTTGCCCGGGAACACCGCGACGAAGAAGGCGGCGACGACGATCCCCACCAGCACCCGCCGGCGCCGCAGCAGCAGGAGCGCGAGCCCGAGCGCGATCTCGACGACACCCGACGCGACGACGACGAAGTCCGCGTCGAACGGCAGCCACGGCGGCACCTGCGCCTGGAAGGACTGCCGCGCGAAGGTCAGGTGCCCCGTCCCCGCGAACACGAGCACGAGGCCCAGGAGGACGCGGGCGATCGTGCGCGGGAGGCTCATCGCCCCAGTCTGCGCCCGCGGTTCCCGCGCTCCGGCTGCACCGCCCCGTATCCTCGATACCGCGCGTGCCGCGCCACCCCGTCCCTACCGCCCTGTCCGCAGACCGTGAAACGAGTTCCATGAGCACCCTGCCCCGCCTGATGGCCTTCGACCTCGACGACACCCTCGCCGCCTCGAAGTCCCCCGTGGACCCGGTGATGGCCGACCTCTTCGTCAAGCTGCTGCAGGCGACCGAGGTGTGCATCATCTCCGGCGGCCAGATCGGCCAGTTCCGGATGCAGGTGCTCGACCGCCTCGAGGGCGCCGACCCCGCCGTGCTGGCGAAGCTGCACCTGATGCCCACCTGCGGCACGCAGTACTACCGCTACGAGAACGGCGACTGGGCGCAGATCTACGCCGAGAACCTCACCGAGGACGAGAAGTCCCGCGCACTGGCCGCCGTCGAGGAGAAGGCCAAGGAGCTCGGCTACTGGGAGTCCGAGACCTGGGGCCCGATCCTCGAGGACCGCGACTCGCAGATCACCTTCTCCGCCCTCGGCCAGGCCGCCCCCGTCCCGGTGAAGCAGGCCTGGGACCCGACCGGCGAGAAGAAGAACACCCTCCGCGAGGCCGTCCAGGCCGTGCTGCCCGACCTCGAGGTCCGCTCCGGCGGCTCCACCTCGGTCGACATCACCCGCAAGGGCATCGACAAGGCCTACGGGATGAACAAGCTCACCGAGCTCACCGGCATCCCCCTCGACGAGATGATCTTCGTCGGCGACCGCCTCGACCCCGACGGCAACGACTACCCCGTCAAGGCGATGGGCGTCGAGTGCTTCGCCGTCGAGGGCTGGCACGACACCGCGGCCTACCTCCGCTCCTACGGCCTGTAGGTCTCTGCGCGCCCGGTCCTCCCCCGCGAGATGCCACTTGTGCGCGCGACACGCCGCGAAAGTCCGTCACAAGTGGCATCTCGCGGGGAGGGCCGGGCTCGGGTCAGGCGTCCTCGCTGAGGGAGCCGGTGGCGGTGCCGTCGAGGGCGAGGCGGAGGCGGCGCGGCAGCTTCGCGACGATGATCGCGTGCGACTCCGCGAGCAGCTCCTGGACGAGGCCCTCCTCGACCCGGCCGCCCGCGTCGACGGTCACCCAGTGCTTCTTGTTGAGGTGGTAGCCGGGCTCGATGCCGTCGACGCCCGCGACGAGGTGCACGACGTTCTCGGGCAGCGCTTTGACGCTGACGACGGGCCGGCCGAACCGCTCCATCTCGAGCGCGAAGACCTTGCCCTCGACCTTCCACACCCGCGTCTCCGGGCCGAAGGGGAAGCTCGCGCCTGCGCCCGGCAGGTCGGCGAGGAAGGACTCGAGCGCGGCGGTGTCCACGCGTCCATCATGCCCGCAGAGGTGCCGCCCGCGTAGGCTCGTCCTGTCGTCCGTCCAGCCAGTGGAGCAGTCTCCGCCGTCGGAACGACCGGAATCGGATCCGACCATGCCAGACCCCACGACCACCTCGACCTCCGCTCTGAGCCGTGCGACCGGGAGGTACGCGCGGGCGTTCGCCCTCCCGGGGTCTCTCGCCTTCTCCTCCGCCGGCTGGCTCGGCCGCTTCCCCAAGGGCAGCCTCGCGATCGGGGTGCTCGTCCTGGTGTCGGCGCAGTCCGGCAGCTACGCGCTCGGCGGCGCGGTCTCGGGCGCGCTGACCCTCGCCCTCGCCGTGACCGGGCCGCTCTGGTCGCGGGTGATGGACCGCTGGGGGCAGCGCCGGGCGCTCGCCCTGTCGCTCCCGGTCCTCGTCGCCGCCTCGCTCGGGCTCGTCGCCGCCGTGCTGCTGGGCGCTCCCGTCTGGACCTGGTTCGCGCTCGCGATCCTCGCCGGGGCGGCCGTCCTCGACGTCGGCTCGGCCGTCCGCTCGCGCTGGAGCGCCGCGACGTCGGACCCGGGGCTCCGGCACACCGCGTACTCGGTCGAGTCGGTGGCGGACGAGGCGGCCTTCGTCGTAGCGCCGCCGATCGTCACCCTGCTCGCCTCGCTCGTGCACCCGGCGGCCGGCGTCCTGGTCGGCCTCGGGATCGGCGTCGCCGGCGGCGTCGCGCTGCTCGTGCAGACGGGGACGCAGCCGGCGCTCGCTCCGGTGCGCTCGGCCGCGTCGCCCGCGCGGGAGCGGCTGCCGCTCGGTCTCGTCGGCATCGTGGCGGTCTTCGCGACCGTCGGCGGGGTCTTCGGCTCGTTCAACGTCGCGGCGATCGCGACCGCGGAGGCGTCCGGAGCGGGAGCCGCCTCGGGGCTGCTGCTCTCGGCGTACAGCATCGGCAGCGTGCTCACCGGGGTGGTCGTGGGTGCCGCGCGCCTGCCCGGCGGTCCGCGCTCGAGGTTCCTGGTGGCGGGCGCCGTCTTCGGAGTGGTCGTGCCGGTTGTGGTGCTGGCCGGCTCGCTGCCCGCGCTGATCGCGCTGGCGTTCGTCGCCGGCCTCGCGACCTCGCCGCTGCTGATCACCGGCTCGAGCCTCGTCGAGTCGATCGCCCCGCGCAGCCGCCTCACCGAGGCCCTCGCCTGGCCGCCGACCGGCATCGCCCTCGGCGCCACCGCCGGCTCCACCCTGAGCGGCCTGGCCGTCGAGGCCCTCGGCCCGCAGTCCGGCTTCCTGGTCACCGCCGGCGCGGCGGCGCTGGGCGCCCTGCTGACCCTCGCGACGGTCCTGCTCCTCCGCCGCCGCGCCGCGCCTGCGGACGCCGGCTCGTCTCGCTGACCGAGCGGCACGCCCGAGGAGCCCGCAGAGCGGGCACCCACATGCTGATCGATCCGCCCGCGCAGCGGGTCCCTTTCATGCTGATCGAGTAGCCCGCGGAGCGGGCGTATCGAGATCCAGCGTCCCCAGAACGGCAGGTCTCGATACGCCCCTTCGGGGCTACTCGACCAGCAGGAAGGGGCCGGCGGCCCTGCACCGCATCTGCCCGATCGTCGTCCGGTCGCGGTGATCGCAAGGCGGAGGAGGGAGGCGTAGCGGAGCTACGGCGACCGACGACGACGCCGCGAGCGCCGCGGCCGGGCGGCGATCAGTCCGCGCCGAGGATGACGATGGCGGCCGTGGGGGGCAGCGCGTCCTCGTGGTAGCGCTCGATCTCGGGGATGGCGGCGGGGTCGGCCTGCTCGAGGAAGCCGGTGAGGCGGGCGACCTCGTCGGTCTCGCCGATGGACTCGGCGGCGCGGCGGAGCGCGTAGAGCGCGAGGAGGAAGCCGCGGTTGGGACCGTGGCGCCACGGGATCGGGCCCTGGCCGCGCCAGCCGGCGGTGCGGAGCAGGTCGAGGCCGCGGTGGTAGCCGACGCGCGCGTAGGCGTAGGACGGCAGCGCCGCGTCGATCCCCCACACGCTGTCCGCGAGGAGAGCCCAGGCCAGCGGTGAGCGCGGGTGGGCCGCCGCGAGCGCGGCGAACTCGACGGCTCCCGGGTTCGCGTGCTTGGCGAGGGCCGCGGTGATCGCGGGCTCGTCCGGGAGGAGGGTCGGTTCGGGGCCCAGCAGGTTCTCGCCATTCATGTCCTCAGGGTAACCCGCTCCCGCTGTGCCCCTCCGGGGCAGCCCGTCGACTCCCCCGTCCGGGCTGCGCCGATAGCATCGACCCCATGGCGACGAAGCGCAGCGAGGTCGAGGCCTGGCTCACGGACATGGACGGCGTGCTGGTGCACGAGAACCAGGCGCTCCCCGGCGCGCCCGAGCTCATCCAGGAGTGGACGGACGCGGGCACTCCGTTCCTGGTGCTCACGAACAACTCGATCTTCACCCCGCGCGATCTCGCGGCCCGGCTGCGGGCGTCGGGGCTGCACGTGCCCGAAGAGCGGATCTGGACGAGCGCCCTCGCGACCGCCGACTTCTGCGCCTCGCAGATGCCGGGTGGCAGCGCCTTCGTGATCGGCGAGGCCGGCATCACCACGGCCCTGCACGAGGCGGGCTTCATCATGACCGAGACCGCGCCGGACTACGTCGTCGTCGGCGAGACCCGCAACTACAGCTTCGAGGCGATCACGAAGGCGATCCGCCTGATCGTCGGGGGCGCCCGCTTCATCGTGACCAACCCCGACGCGACCGGCCCGAGCGCCGAGGGCGTCATGCCCGCGACGGGCGCGATCGCCGCCCTGATCACGAAGGCCACCGGCAAGGACCCGTACGTGGTCGGCAAGCCGAACCCGATGATGTTCCGCTCGGCGATGAACAAGATCGGCGCGCACAGCGAGAACACCGGCATGATCGGCGACCGGATGGACACCGACATCGTCGCCGGCATCGAGGCCGGCCTGCACACCGTCCTCGTCCTCACCGGCATCAGCGACCGCGCCGAGATGGACCGCTACCCGTTCCGCCCCGACGAGGTGCTGACCGGCGTGCACGAGCTGCTCTCGACCGACCCGTACGAGACCGAGTTCCCGCCGGACGACCAGATCCTCTGACGAGCCGCCCCGCCGAGCCGATCCGCAACCCCGACCCGCCCACACTCCAGAAGTTGCGGCGGGAGGGTGGGAGGGGCGCCCGGCCGCTCAGAAGCGGACGTGCTGGAGGATCCAGGCGTGCATCGCGACGGCGGCGGCGGCCGAGGCGTTGATCGAGCGGGTCGAGCCGAACTGCGAGATCTCGAGCACGGCGACGGAGGCGGCGATCGCCTCCTCCGAGAGGCCCGGCCCCTCCTGCCCGAACAGCAGCACGCAGCGCTCCGGCAGCGCGAAGGTCTCGATCGGCACGCAGCCGGGCACGTTGTCGATCGCGAGCAGCGGGACGTCCTCCGCCTCGGCCCAGCGGGCGAGGTCGGCGACGGTCTCGTGGTGCTGCACGTGCTGGTAGCGGTCGGTGACCATCGCGCCGCGCTTGTTCCAGCGCCGGCGCCCGACGATGTGCACGCTCTCGGCGCCGAACGCATTGGCGCTGCGCACGATCGAACCGATGTTCATGTCGTGCTGCCAGTTCTCGATGGCGACGTGGAAGGGGTGCCGCGACGCGTCGAGCTCGGCGACGATCGCGTCCATCCGCCAGTAGCGGAAGCGGTCGATCACGTTGCGGGAGTCACCGCGCTCGAGCAGCTCGGGATCGAGGCGGTCGTCGTCGGGTCGCGGACCGACCCACGGTCCCACGCCGTTCGTCGTCGCCTCGGGGGAGGCGGAGGGCCCGGCCTCGTCCACGTGTCGCGCCGCCCGGCCTAGCCCGACGGGGTGCCGTCGACCGAGCCGAGCATGTCGCCGCCGCCGGCGCGGTCGACGAAGCAGTAGTAGCTGCGCTCGCCGGCGTCCCACTGCTCCTGGGTCACGGGGTAGGAGGCGGACACCTGCACGTCGCCGTACGCCTCGGCACCCGCGATGTCGACGACGCCCTGCGCCTGGCAGAGCGAGGAGACCGAGACGGCCAGCGCGTCCTGGCCCGGGAAGGTCGCGTCGGTCAGCTCACCGGTCGCGACCATCTCGCCGGTGTGGGCGGTGGCGCAGTCGACGACCGTGAACTGCTCGGCCCAGACCGTGTCGAACGGCTGGAGGCACTCCCCGCCCAGCAGCGCCGTCCAGGCGTAGCTGCCGGCCGGCAGCGGGCCGACGGTGGGCAGGGCGGGGGTGGGCGCGGTGGTGGGCGTCGCACTCGGCTCGGACGGAACGGCGGTCGTCGCGGCCGGGGCCGGCGCGGCCTCCTGATCGCCGTTCGAGCCGACGGCGATCCCGATGGCGAGGATCGCGCCGAGCAGGAGCACGACGCCGACGGCGATCAGGCCGATCAGCAGCCGCCGACGGCTTCGGGCGCGGTCGGGGCCGGGCGCGCCGACGCTCGTGACGGAGGGGACGGGAGCGGGGGCCGGTGACTTCGCGGGCTTCTCGGCGCGGGGCTTCTCGGCGCGGGGCTTCTCGGCGCGGGGCTTCTCGGCGCGGGGCCTCTCGCTGCGGGGCTTGCGGGTCGAGCGCTTGGCGGCGTTGACGTGCGCGCGGGCGGGAGTGCTGAACGGCGCGACGGCCGGGGCGGCGGGCTCGTCCTCGCCGGACGTCCCCTCGGCACCGGTGGTCGGCTCGGCGGTCGGCTCTCCGGAGGCGGTGCCGTCGTCGTCCGGCTCGAGGTTCCAGGCGTAGGCGCCGGCGGTCTCGCGCCAGAGCTCCTCGTCGCCGCCGTCGTCCTCGGGCTCGTCGCGCGGGGCGACGACGTCCTCCCATACCGGCGGCTCGTCCCAGCCGCCGCGGGGGTCGGGCCACTGGTACACGCTGGGCGCCGCGGGCTCGCGCGGCTCGGGCTCGGTCGCACCCTCGGGTCGGTCGCGGCGCGCCTCGGAGCGGCGCCCTCGCTCGCGGAGCGCCGGGGGCGCGGTCGGCAGATCGTCGATCGGCGGTGCCGCCGGCAGGACGGGCGCGGGCTCGACCGGCGCGACGGGCGACTCCGGCGCGGGAGCCGCGACGGAGCTCGGGGCGGCCGGAGACTGCGGGAGCACCGGGCCGAGCGGGAAGCGCGGAGAGGGCGTGACCGGTCGCTCGGGAGCGGACTCCGAGCTGGTCGAGTCGTCCGCTGCGGGCCGCGACCGGGGAGCGGTGAAGGCGGCCCAGATGTCGCGGCGCGCGGAGGCGGCGTCGGCCTCGGGATCGGACGCGGGCTCGACGGGCGTCTGCGCGTCGTCCTCCGCGGGCGCCGCGTCCGTGGTCGGCGGCGCGGGGGCGGGGTCCGGCTGGACGACGGTCTCAGGAGCGGAGCCGGGCTCGGGCTCGACGGGACTCACGGCATCGACCGGCTGCTCGACGTCGGCCTGCTGCTCGGAACCGACGCGCTGCTCGAGCTCGACGGGACGCTCGTCCTCGACGGCACGCTCGTCCTCGACGGGACGCTCGTCCCCAGCGGGCCGCTCGACCTCGACGGACGGCTCGGCCTGCTCGGCGTCGACGGGGCGCTCGGCAGCTGCGACCTGCTCGGTCTCACCGGCCTGCTCGATCGGGCCGGCCTGGTCGGGCTCATCGGCACGCTCGGTCCCGTCGGCCTGCTCGATGCTGACGGCCGGTTCGGACCCGGCGCGGCGCTCGACGTCCACCGGCTGCTCGACGACCGACTGCTCGACGACGGACTGCTCGGCCGCGACGGTGCGCTCGGCGTCGGCGGTGCGCTCCGCCTCGTCGGACTGCTCCGCCTCCGCGGGCTGCCCCGCCTCGGTCGGGTCCTGCGGCTCCGCGGGCTGCTCCTCCTCGGCGGGCGCCGCCTCGGGCGCGGGCGCAGGCTCGGGTGCGGCCTCGGGTGCAGGGGTGCGCGGGGCGTCGAAGATGCTCTTCAGGCGGCCGCCGCTCAGCTGCTCGAGGAGCCACTCGCTGCCGCCGGCGCGGCGCTCGGGCTCGGGCTGCTCGTCGCGCCCGCCGTCGGGCTGATCGCCGCGCTCGCGGCCGTCGTCGTCCACCATCAGCTCAGCCCGAGGTCGGCCAGCCCGATCGCGGCGAAGTAGGGGTAGCCGGCGCCCTCGATGATCTCGCGGGCCCCGGTCGCGCGGTCGACGACGACGGCGACTCCGGCGATCTCGGCGCCGACCTTCAGCAGGGCCTCGATCGCGGCGAGCGGGGAGCCGCCGGTGGTGGAGGTGTCCTCGACGACGACGACGCGCTTGCCGGCGAGGTCCGGGCCCTCGACCTGGCGGCCGCGGCCGTGGTCCTTGGGCGCCTTGCGCACGACGAAGGCGTCGTACTCGAGTCCGCGGAGGACGCCGCGGTGCAGGATCGCGGACGCGATCGGGTCGGCGCCCATCGTCAGACCGCCGACGGCGTCGACCCGCTCGATCGGGGCGATGAGGTCGAGCATGACGTCGCCGATCAGCGGGGCGACCCGGTGGTCCAGGCTGACGCGCCGCAGGTCGACGTAGTAGCTCGCCTTCTTGCCGCTCGTCAGGGTGAAGTCCCCGTGGAAGACGGCGTCGGAGCCGATGTACTCGATGAGCTGCTGGCGTGCGTCGGTCACGCGCCTACTCTACGGGGCACGCCTACGGCGCGGACTCGGCCCCGCCCGCGCGCGTCGCACCGGCCTTCTCGCCCTGTCCCTCCTCGGCTCCCCCGCGGAACTGGGTCATGTACAGGTCGTAGTACGCGCCGCGGCGCTGGAGCAGCGCCTCGTGAGCACCCTGCTCGACGATGCGGCCGGCCTCCATCACCAGGATCGTGTCGGCGTCCCGGATCGTGGAGAGGCGGTGCGCGATGACGAACGAGGTGCGGTCGGTGCGCAGCGCCGCCATCGCGTGCTGGACGAGCAGCTCGGTGCGGGTGTCGACCGAGGAGGTCGCCTCGTCGAGGATGAGCAGCGACGGGTTGGCGAGGAACGCGCGGGCGATCGTGATCAGCTGGCGCTCACCGGCCGAGACGCTTCCGCCCTCGGCGTCGAGCACCGTGTCGTAGCCGTCGGGGAGCTGCTGCACGAAGCGGTCGACCATCGTCGCCCGGGCGGCGTCGACGATCTCCTCGTCGGTCGCGTCGAGGCGGCCGTAGCGGATGTTCTCGCGGATCGTGCCCTGGAAGAGCCAGGCGTCCTGGAGCACCATGCCGACCCGCGAGCGCAGGTCGCCGCGGCCGATCCGGGTGATGTCGACGCCGTCGAGCAGGATCCGCCCGCCCGTGAGCTCGTAGAAGCGCATCACCAGGTTGACCAGCGTGGTCTTGCCGGCGCCGGTCGGTCCGACGATCGCGACCGTCTGGCCCGGCTGGGCCGAGAAGGTCAGTCCCTCGATCAGCGGCTGCTCCGGGTCGTAGGAGAAGGAGACGTCCTGGAACTCGACGTGGCCGTCGGTCCGCTCGGGCAGCGAGTCGACCGCCGTCTCCGGCTCCTGCTCGTCCGCGTCGAGCAGCTCGAAGGTGCGCTCGGCCGAGGCGACGCCCGACTGCAGCATGTTCGCCATGCTCGCGAGCTGGGTCACCGGCTGGGTGAACTCGCGCGAGTACTGGATGAACGCGGTCGCGTCGCCGAGGGTCAGCTGACCCGAGGCGACCCGGAGCCCGCCGACCACGGCGATCAGCACGTAGGAGAGGTAGGACACGAAGGTCATCGCCGGCATGATCATGCCCGAGACGAACTGGGCGCCGAACGAGGCCGAGTAGAGCGCGTCGTTCCGGCGGTCGAACTCCTCGAGCATCTCGCGGTCGCGGCCGAACGTGCGGACGATCTCGAGGCCGGAGAAGGTCTCCTCGATGTGGCCGTTCAGCGCGCCGGTGTTCTTCCACTGCGCGGCGAAGAGCTTCTGCGAGCGGGCGCCGATGACGCCGGCGATCACGGCGGACAGCGGGATCGAGACCAGCGCGATCAGCGCGAGCTGCCAGGAGACGATGAACATCATCACGGCGATGCCGATGATGGTGAGCACCGACTGCACGAGCTGCGAGAACGCCTGCTGCAGCGCCGTCTGGATGTTGTCCACGTCGTTGGTCACCCGCGACATCACGTCGCCGCGCTGCCGGGTGTCGAAGTAGCGCAGCGGGAGGCGGTTGATCTTCGCCTCGATGTCCTGGCGCAGGCCGAAGACGACCCGCATCACGAGGCCGTTGAGGATGTAGCCCTGGGCCCACATCAGCACCGACGCGACGACGTACATCAGCAGCACGATGATGATCAGGCGCCCGAGGACGGTGAAGTCGATGCCCTCGCCGGGCACGATCGCGGTCTTGGAGAGCATGTCGGCGAAGGTGCCGTTGCCCTCGGCCCGCTGCTGCTCGATGATCTGCTCGAGCGGGACGCCGGCCGGCAGCTGCGAGCCGATGACGCCGTTGAAGATGGTGTCCATCGCCTGGCCGAGGATCTTCGGCGCGATGACGGTGAGGACGACCGACGCGGACACGAGCGCGACGACCAGGATCATCCGGGCGCGCTCGGGGCCGAGCAGGCTGAACAGCCGCTTGGCGGAGGGCCAGAAGTTCTGCGCCTTCCGGGCGGGCGGGCCGTCGCCGAACATGCCGCCGTCGCCCTCGCCGGGCTCGAACTCGGGCTCGAGCTCGGAGGACTCGGCGACCGGCGCCGCCTGGGCCTCGGTGTCGCGTACGCGTGCCATCTCAGGCCACCCCTTCCACGCTCAGCTGGGATTCGACGATCTCGCGGTAGGTCGCGTTCGTCTCGAGGAGCTCGTCGTGCGTGCCGCGGCCGACGATGCGGCCCGCGTCGAGCACGACGATCTGGTCGGCGTTCCGGATGGTGGACACGCGCTGGGCGACGATGATCACGGTCGCGTCAGTGGTCGCCTCGGCGAGGGACTCGCGCAGGCGCGCATCGGTCGCGACGTCGAGCGCGGAGAACGAGTCGTCGAAGAGGTAGACGCGCGGCTTCGCGACGAGCGCCCGCGCGATGCAGAGCCGCTGCCGCTGCCCGCCGGAGACGTTGGTGCCGCCCTGCGAGACCGGCTCGTCGAGCCCGCGCTCCTTCGCCCGGACGAAGTCCTCGCCCTGGGCGATGCGCAGCGCCTCCCAGAGCTCCGCGTCGGTCGCGTCGGGCCGGCCGAAGCGGAGGTTGGAGGCGATGGTGCCCGAGAAGAGGTAGGGCCGCTGCGGGACGAGCCCGACGACCTTCGCGAGCTGCGCGCGGTCGAGCGAGGAGACGGGCACGCCGTCGATGGCGACCGAGCCCTCCTGCGGGTCGAACAGCCGCGGCACGAGGCCGAGCAGCGTCGTCTTGCCCGCACCGGTCGAGCCGACGATGGCCGTCGTCCGGCCCGGCTCGGCGACGAGTTCGAGCTGCGAGAGCACGGGGCGCTCGGCGCCGGGGTAGCCGAAGACCACGCCGGAGAACTCGACGCGGCCGACGGTCGGCGCCTCGACGCCGCCGGTCGGCGTGGTGAGGCTGGTCCGGGTGTCGAGGACCTCCTGGATGCGCTCGGAGCAGACCACGGCGCGCGGGATCATCATCACCATGAAGACGCCCATCATCACGGCGGTGAGGATCTGCAGCAGGTACTGGAGGAACGCGGTCAGCGAGCCGATCTGCATCTGACCCGCGTCGACCCGGTGCCCGCCGAACCAGAGCACGGCGGCCGTGGCGAGGTGCAGGATCATCATGATCGCCGGGAACATCAGAACGAAGATGTTGCCGACCTTGATCGACACCTCGGTGATCGCGTCGTTCGAGCGGCGGTAGCGCTCGGACTCGAACGGCTCGCGGACGAAGGCGCGGACCACGCGGATGCCGGTGATCTGCTCGCGCAGCACCCCGTTGATCCCGTCGATGCGGTCCTGCATCAGGCGGAACAGCGGCAGCAGCAGGAAGACCAGCACGCCGACGACGACGAAGAGCACGGGCACCGAGACCCAGACCAGCCAGGAGAGCCCGGCGTCCTCGCGCAGGGCGAAGACGATCCCGCCGATGCACATGATCGGCGTCGAGACCATGAAGTTGAGCGTCATCAGCACGAGCATCTGCACCTGCTGCACGTCGTTCGTGCCGCGGGTGATCAGGGTGGCGGTGCCGAAGCGGCCGACCTCGAGCCCGCTCAGCGAGTCGACCCGGCGGTAGACGTCGCGGCGCAGGTCGCGGCCGACGGCCATCGCGGTGCGCGCACCGAAGTAGACGCCGCCGATCGCCGCGGCGACCTGGACCAGGCAGACCATGAGCATCGTCATGCCGGTGGCCCAGATGAAGTCGGTGTCCCCCTGGCCGATGCCCTGGTCGATGATCTCGGCGTTGAGGCTCGGCAGGTAGAGCGCCGCGAGGGTCGCGATCAGCTGGAGCACCACGACCGCCGCGATCGACCGGGAGTAGGGCTTCGCGTACGAGGACGCGAGACGGAGCAGGATCATGGGTCCTCCGGTCGGGGCGGGGCGGGAGAGGGCGGCCGGGTCCGCGAGAGGCGGATCGGCCGAGCACGGGGACGGCCGGAGCTTCGGGGCTCGGGCCGAGCGGCGCGGAGGAGCGGCCGCTTCAGGGACGGCGCAAGACAACCATCGACCACCGACACCGGTTCCGCAATCGGTCGGCAGGAGGAGACCGCGCGCCCGGCCCCCGTGCGGGGAAGCTGTCGGCGGCGGCTCCTAGACTTCCGGAATGCGCATCGCCACCTGGAACGTGAACTCCATCCGGGCCCGCACCGGCCGCGTCGTCGACTGGCTCGTGCGCGAGGACGTCGACGTGCTGGCCATGCAGGAGCTCAAGTGCAAGCCCGAGCAGTTCCCGCACGAGGCCTTCGCCCAGGCGGGCTACCACGTCGAGATGGTCGGCCTCACCCAGTGGAACGGCGTCGGCATCGCCTCCCGCCTGCCGATGGAGGACGTCCAGGTCGGGTTCCCCGGGATGCCCGGCTTCGCCAAGGAGCCCGCGGCGGACGGCTCCTTCCCGCTCGAAGCGCGCGCGATCGGCGCGACCGTCGACGGCGTGCGGGTCTGGAGCCTCTACGTCCCCAACGGCCGCGCGGTCGGCGACCCGCACTGGCACTACAAGCTCGAGTGGTTCGCGGCCCTCGAGGCGAGCACCCGCGCCTGGCTCGCGGCCGAGCCCGACCTGCCGCTCGCGCTGGTCGGCGACTGGAACGTCGCCCCGCTCGACAGCGACGTCGGCGACCCGACGCTCGGCCCCGGCTCCACCCACGTCTCCCCCGAGGAGCGCGCGGCCTTCGAGGCCTTCACCGCCGCCGGCCTGCACGACGTCGTGCGCCCGCTCGTCCCCGAGGGCTACACCTACTGGGATTACAAGCAGCTGCGCTTCCCGCGCAACGAGGGCCTGCGGATCGACTTCGTGCTCGGCTCGCGCGCCTTCGGCGACCTGGTGACCGGCGCCTCCATCCACCGGAACGAGCGCAAGGGCGACGCCCCGAGCGACCACGTCCCCGTGGTGGTCGATCTCGACCTCGACACCTCGCTCGACGACGACCGCCCGATGATCTTCTGACCGTGGCCTCCTCGAAGAAGAAGCGCGCCCGCGCCGAGCAGCCCTCGAGCGCCCAGCGCCCCTCCACGACACAGCGCCCGTCCACCGCCCAGCGTGCCGCCGCGAGCCGCCCCGCTGTGGCCCGCGCGCACGACGAGCTCCGCGCCGACGCCTACCGCTCCGTCCGCGAGACCTTCGCCGCCGGGAAGCCGCTGCGCCGCCGCTGGGACCTGGTCCTCTCGATCCTCGGCTGCCTCGCGCTCGGGCTGCTCTGCGTGGTGCTCGGCTACCTCGCCGCGATCCTCGCCGTCTTCCCCGGCCAGTGCGAGGGGCAGAACATCGCCTGCGACTACGACCGGATCGACTGGGGCGTCTCGCTCGCCCTGATCGGCCCGCCGATCCTGACGCTGATCGCCGTGGGCGTGACGATCATCCGCTACCTCGTCGGCCGCCGGGTGTTCTGGATCCCGATCGTCGCCTTCGTGCTCTGCGTCGGCACCGCGTTCCTCGCGTCCTGGCTCGTCACCAGCTCGATCCCCGGCTCCGCGCTGGCCTGAGCGGAGCGGCCGTCCACCGGCCGCCCCGCTCTCAGCCGGCGCAGGTCGGGTCGTCGGCGAGCGTCACCTCGGTCTTGTTGATCATCGGGGTGACCCGGACGGCCTGCTCGCCGAAGGTCGCGGCGGGGTCGGCGGCGGTGAAGCCGATCGTCACCGTCGTGGACTCGCCGGGAGCGAGCTGCACCGAGACGCGCGCGACCGGCCGGCCGAGGTCGTCGGTCGGGTCGAAGATCCGGGCCGCCTCGCCGAGCGGGTCGGACCAGGACGCCTGCGCCTGCGAGGTCGTCGTGCCGGGAGGGCCGTAGACGTAGACATTGGTGACGAAGTCGCCGAGCGGGAAGCGGTTCCCGCCGTTCGCCGCCACGTACTTGGGCAGCGTGCGCGCGACCTTCTCGGTGATGGTGTTCGTCAGCGTCACCTGGGTGGAGAAGCTCGTGCCGCCGGCGGCGCAGCGGTTCGTGCTCGACTGGGTCACCGCGGTGTCGAGGTAGTAGTCCATCTTCGAGCCGATCGACGCGTCCTGGAAGAACACGCCGGTGGTCGAGGTGTCGTCGTTGTCCGTCGGCAGGACGCCCGCGATCGGGGTCGGCGCGAGCAGCGCCTGCTCGTCCGGGTCGGTGCTGTAGGCGAGGATCCGGCTCTCGCCGACGGCCTTCACCACGGCGGGGAGCATCTTCGACGGCTCCATGTCGCCGCCGAGGATCTTGCCGAGGACGGTGGCGCTGGCCTCGGAGAAGAACGCGTCGGTCGCGTCGGCGACGGTCGCGTCCGAGTAGCGGAAGTAGACCTTGTTGAGCAGCGTCGAGACGGTGTTCTCGCTGGTCAGCTCGGTGCCGTCGGAGAGCGTCACCGGCCCGGTCGAGGCGAGCAGGTACTGCAGCGCCATCGGGTCGATCGCGAGCACGCCGTCGATCTTCTGCTCCGGGAACTTCTGCGCCCAGAACTGCGTCGCGATCGAGGACGCGGTCGGGAAGTCGGGGCGGCTGGTCGACACGTTGAACGTAGTCGCGAGGTTGCCGCCGAAGGTGTCGAGCGCGCTCTGGTCGACCGTGACCGGCTGCAGCCCGCGGAAGTCCTGGCTCGACTGCTGCGTCCCCACCGTGATCGCGCCGCCGTCCACGTTCAGCTGCATCACCGAGGAGGCGCCGCCGCCCAGGGCCTGCGCCTCGGCGAGGTTCTGGAAGAGCACGAGGTAGCTGCGCGGTCCGCTGGCGCCCAGGGCGTCGGGGAGGATCGCGGTGATCGGCTGGACCTGGTCCATCGCACTGGTCGCCGTCTCGAGCTGCGGGGCGAACGCGTCGAGCGCGGACGCGACCTGCGGCACGAGCGCGCCCCGGTCGATCCCCTCGACGCGGGCCTGCGCCTCGTCGACGACACCCTTGGCGACGGTGATCTTGTCGGAGAGGGCGGTGATCGCGGCGATGTCGACCTTGCCGTCGACCGGCTTGAGGACGTCGAGCGAGGTGGAGGAGAGCGGGGTGACGATCTTGCCCGAGACGTCGTCGGCGATCTCGGTCGCGGCGCGCACGGCGGAGAGGTTCGGGCCGAGGAACGGCACGATCTCCATCACCCGCCACACCGGGTCGTCGGTCTCGTCGCGCGCCTCGCCGGTGAGGGTGGCGATCTGGCCGGCGGTCGACTCCGCTCCCGCCGTGTCGAAGCCGGTGAGCTGGTCGGCGACCTGGGAGACCAGCGGGATGGCGGAGGTGAGCTTGGCGCGCACCGTCATCGCCTTCTCGTAGGTCTGCACCGCGAGGAAGGCGGCGACGACCGCGCCGATCACGAGGACCAGCAGGACGGTCAGGGTGATCCAGAGGCCCCGTCTGCTGCGGCGAGGGGTGCCGGAGGCGCGGCGAGAGGAGGTCGTCGTGGTGCTCATTCGAGAGAGCCTAAGCGACGCCCGCCGGCGGACGGCGGTCGATCCGCGCCGTCGTCAACCCAGGAGGAGGGACACGGCGATGAGCACGGGCACCGCCGTGACGGTGGTCACCAGGGCCGTGTCGCGCGCCACGGCGACGCCGCGGTCGTAGCGGGAGGCGAAGTTGAAGATGTTCTGCGCGGTCGGCAGCGCCGCCGTCACGGTCACCGCGAAGAGGTGCTCCGCGTCGAGCGCGAAGGCGAAGCGGCCGAGCAGATAGGCGGTCGCGGGCATCACCAGCGTCTTGAGCAGCGAGGCGACGGCGACCTCGATCCGCCCGGGCCCCGGCTCCAGCGGCCGCTGCCCGCGCAGCGACATCCCGAACGCCATCAGCACGAGCGGGATCGACGCGTTGCCGATGATCGAGAACGGCTCGAGCAGCGGTGCCGGCAGCTGCACCCCGGTGACCGAGACGACCAGGCCGAGCGCCGAGGCGATGATCATCGGGTTCCGCAGCGGCTGGGTCAGGATGCCCGTGACGGAGGCGCGCCCGCTCGTCGAGACGTCGAGCACGGTGAGGATCGTCGGCGCGAGCAGCAGCAGCTGGAGGAGCAGGGTCGGCGCGACCCACTGCGGATCGCCGAGCACGTAGATCGCGACCGGCAGGCCGATGTTGTTGGCGTTCACGTAGGAGGAGGCGGCGGTGCCGATCACCGTCTCCGGCACGGGCCGGCGGAAGAACAGCCGCGACGCGACCAGGTAGAGGACCGCCACGATCGCGACCGTGATCAGCGACACCAGGAGGAAGGAGGAGAACAGCACCGTCACGTCGGCGCGGGCGAGCACCGTGAACAGCAGCGCCGGCGTCGTGACGAAGAAGGCGATGCGGGTGAGGACGGCGCGGCCCTCGGGCGGCACCAGGCCGAACCGGGCGATCAGGTAGCCGACCGCGATGACCGTCCCGATGATCGCGAACCCGGTGAGCACTCCCTCCACGGCGTCCTCCGTCTCGTCGGCGGAGCCGGGCGGCTCGCGGGCTGGGATCGTCGGCGCGGGTCGGCGCACCGCGTCCAGCCTAGGAGGCGCCGCCCGTTGCCCCGTCGCGAGGCCGGGCCTACGGTGGGCGCATGCCGCATCTCGAGGTCCCCGGAGCGACCCTGCACTGGGAGGCGGACGGCCCCGCCTCCGCCCCCGCCCTCCTGCTCGTGCACGCGGGCATCACCGATCTGCGGATGTGGGACCCGGTCGTCCCCGCGCTCGCGGAGGACCACCTCGTCATCCGCTACGACACCCGCGGCTTCGGCGAGACCCGGACGGACGACGTCGAGTTCGACCCGCGGCAGGATGCCCTCGACGTACTCGAGCACCTCGGCGTCGAGCGCGCGACGGTGATCGGCTGCTCGCGCGGCGGCTCGCTCGTCCTCGACCTCACGCTCGAGCACCCCGACCGCGTCACCGGCCTGGTGCTGATCGCCCCCGGCGTCGGCGGCTTCCCCTACCCCGACCTGACCGAGGAGGAGGACCGCCGCTTCGACGAGATCGACGCGGTTCTGACCGCCGGCGACCACGAGCGCGTCGCGCGGATGGAGGCGGAGCTGTGGGCGTTCGGCCCCGACCGCGATCCCGCCTCGCTCGATCCCGCCTTCGTCGAGACCGTGCGCGAGCTCGCCCGCGGCCGCGCCGGCCACGAGGGCGAGAAGCCGCGGCCGACCGCGATCGAGCCGCCCGCCTACGACCGCGTCGTCGACATCGCCGTGCCCACGCTGGCGATGGTCGGCGCGCACGACGTCTCCGAGTCGCTCCCGGTGCACGCCTTCCTCTCGGCGACCGTGCCGGGCGCCGACGCCCACGTCTTCGACGACGCCGCCCACCTCCCCAGCGTCGAGCGACCCGAGGAGTTCCTCGCGGTCCTCCGCCCCTGGCTGGCGTCCCACGGCCTCTGACCCGGGCCCACGACGGCGCACCGTCATGCTGGTCGAGTAGCCCCGCAGGGGCGTATCGAGACCCGCCGTCCTCGGCACGCCGGCTCTGCAGACTCGACGTCTGACGCTGGTGGATCTCGATACGCCTGCTGCGCGGGCTACTCGATCAGCATGGACGGGCCCAGCGCGGCCGAGACGCGTGAAGATCCCGGCGCCCCTGCTGGTCCCGGAGCGCGCAGGGAACGGGCGCAACAGCGCGCAATGTGGTCGCCGAGCGCGCAGAGGACGGGCGCGACAGCGCGCCATCATGCCGGTCGAGTAGCGCGCAGCGCGTATCGAGACCCCACGTCCCGCAGAAGGGTGGCGCGCCCGCAACGCCGTCAGCGGTTCTTGAAGTAGCGGAAGAGGTGCCTCTCGCGCGTCGTCAGCACGCCGAGGAGGACGCCCGTCGCCGCGCCCAGCACGGCGACGGCCGGCGTCCGGAGGCCCTGGATCAGGGTCGCCGCCGCGTCGACGGGCGGACCGGTGCTCGAGAAGAACAGGGCGACGGCGAGGCCCGCCGAGCCGACCGGGATCAGCCAGGCGAGCGACTCCAGCAGCAGGACCGCCAGCAGCTCGACCCGGTGGACGCGCGAGTGCAGGGCCGAAGCGAGCTCGACCCGGCGCAGACCCGTCACCGCCCAGCACGCCGCGAGCACCAGCAGTCCCGCGAGCGGCCCGGCGGCGAGCGTCACCCGGTCCGCGTTGCGAGCCCCGCCGTCGAAGGCCGCACCGAGGCGCGAGTTCAGCGGTGCGAGCACGGACGCCGGATCGTCGGGAGCGCTCTCGCCGAGCAGCACGGTCGTCAGGAGGAGGGCCCGGACGCTCTCGCTCTGCGGCCAGGCGTCGATCCAGCACTCGTCGAAGGGCCGCTCGCCGGCCGGAGCACCCGCCAGGGCCGCGTAGCCGAAGCCGCGCCGACGCCCGTCGTCCGGGTAGTCGTAGCGGCCGCGGACGGCGACCGAGCCGCCGCCGGCGAGCGCGAGGTCGTCGCCGCGCCCGACGGCGTCCGCGGCCTCGGGTCCGAGGACCACGCCGGTCCCGGGCACCGCCGCGGCTCGGAGGATCTCGGGGACGCCCGCGGTGACCTCGAAGAGCGGGATCGGCGAGCGGGGCAGCACGGCCGTGACGAGATCGGACGTGGCGGTGCGGACCGCTCCGGCTGCCCGCACCGTCGCCGAGCCGGCGAGCGCCGCGCACGCCTCCCCGTCGATCCGTCCCGGCGCAGCGAGCGTCTGCACGGAGGCGCCGGCCCGCTGGTACGCCTCCGCCTCCCGCACGTGCTGCCGCGTCACCGCCAGGTCCGCGATCTGGATCGGCACGGCGACGAGGAGGACGCACGCGCAGAGCAGCAGCGCACGCGAGGTGCCGGTCGAGACGTTGCGCCAGGCCTCGCGGACCAGGCTCGAGAACCTCACTCCCCGCCTCCGGAGTGTGCGGCGAGGTCCAGCGCCGCCGTGCAGGAGTCGCGCGTGCCGTGATCGTGCGTCGCGACGACGAGGGCGCAGTCGGGCGTCGCGGCCTCGGCGATCGCCCGGTTCACGGTCTGCGCCGTCCGCTGGTCGAGCTGGGCGGTCGGCTCGTCGATGAGGAGGAGGGTGGGCTGGGCCGCGAGGGCCCTGGCCAGCATCAGCCGCTGGGCCTCGCCGCCCGAGAGCTCGCGGAACGCGCGGTCGGCCACCTGCCCGAGATCGAAGCGGTCGAGGAGAGCGGCCGCGAGACGATCGGCTTCCGCACCGGAGACCCCGCCGGCGAGGAACGGCAGGGCGACGTGATCGAGCGCCGATCGACGGGCGACGCCGTGCGGGTTCTGGAACACCCAGCCGATCCGCTCGCGCGCTGCTCGATCGACGCTGCCCTCGGTCGGCTCGACCCAGCCGGCGAGCAGCGCGAGCAGCGTGCTCTTGCCGGACCCCGACGGACCGACGACCGCGAAGGTCTCGCCGACCCGGAAGTCCGCACTGAGCCCGCGGAAGAGCCAGGGGCCGCGCTCGAAGCGGTGCCCGAGCCCGTGCACCCTCACCCGCAGCTCCGCGCCCCGGGCAGGACCGCGACCGAGGCCGGCTCCTCCCCGTCGGGGAAGACGACCGCCGAGCGGCCCAGTTCCGAGGAGACGACCTCGACGCGGGCCGGCGAGCCGTCCGCCAGAACGCAACCGTGCTCGCCCTCGAGTCCGACGAGGGCGGACGGAGGCACCACGCCGACTCGGACGGGGTTCGCGAGCACGTACTCGGCGCGGACGGTCGTCGTCCCCTCGGTCGCGAGCGCCGACCGGGCGGACACCGTGGCCGCGAACGCTCGCAGGTCGGCCTCGGCGGTGACCGCGCCCTCCGGAGAGAGCGTCAGCACCGCGTCGTCCACGAGCAGCCGCCGCTCGCCCGGCAGGACGTCCGCCGGGACGGAGGGGAGACGCAGCGCCGCGATCCCACCGGCGACTGCGGCGACGGCACTCCCCCGCTCGACCGGTCCGCCGACCGAGAGCCCGCAGGAGGCCGTGGTGACCGTCGGTCCCGGGATCCAGAGCAGCCGTGACCGCGGGATCCCCGCGAGCTGCTCGTCCTCCCCCGACGCCTCCTCGAGGAGGTGCTCGATCGCGCGGATCGAACCGTCTCCGAGGATCCCGTCGGCGACCAGCGGCGAGCCGAGGCGGACGAGCTCCTCCTGCAGGGCGCGCACGTCGGGGCCCGAGTCGCCCTTCACGAGGTCGCGCCAGAGCGGCGTCGCCGTCGCGAGGGAGAGCACGGGCGCGCCGTCGACCGCGAGGGACGACGTGCCCGACGAGAACGATCCGCCCGCGCGGCAGGAGGAGGCGGTCATCAGCCCCTCCGTCGCGGAGACGAGGGACACGGCCGGTGCCCGCTCGAACCCGGCCTCGACCTGGCGAGGATCGGCGAACTCCTCGAACGGGACGGGCACCGTCTCCGGACCGGACGAGTCCGCCAGGCTCGCGGGCACCGTCGGAGTCACCAGGAGAAGTGCGGCCCCGGCGCCGCCCGAGGCGAGGAGCACCGCGATGACGACGCCGACCGAGAGGCGGGCGGCCCGCGACGGCCTCACGTCCGGACCGGTTCAGCCATCGACGAGCCCCAGCGGATCGCCGGCGCACTCCTCGTACTCGCCCTTGCGATCGGCCGGAATCGAGACGGGCAGCGAGGACACCGCGTTCTCGCGGGTCCAGTCCTCAGCGGTGTAGCCGGCGTCGACGAGGCCCTTCCGGTGCAGGCAGTCGACCATGATCGACGCCTCGTCCACGTTCTCCGGATTCCGGGTGATCCACGTGTACAGGGCGCCGATGCTCCGCTCACCCGCCTGGACTCCGCAGTCGTCGGTGACCTGCCGAGACGTGTCGGGATCGACGGGCGAGACTGGCGTGGCGGAGTAGGAGCCGCCGCGTCCGAACCCGGAGAAGTCGAACCCCGCGGCCTCGAGGCAGCCCGAGAAGCGGCCGGTCATCTCCGAGTACTCCTGGTCGGTGATCTCGCCGTCAGCGAGAACGCCACGCTCGAAGTCCGACGCGGCATCGTCGAAGTGCGAGCGGAACTCCGCCGCCCAGGGGCCGGAGAACGCCGGTCCGTCGACCGGCCTCGCCTCCTCGACTCGCGAGTCCGCGCACCCGGCGAGGAGCCCCGACACAGCGAGAACGAGCGCAGCAGCAGCGCGCGCGCGGGCGCCCGGGAAGATGCTCCTAACCATCCGGGGATGGTAGCTCCGCGGCGACCGACGGGGCGCGATGGCGCGGAGCGTCGCATTGCGCCCCGAGATGCCCGGTGGTGCAGTGCGCCGCTCCGCTGTTCGATGTCGAATGAGGATGCTGAAGATCAAATGTCTGGCGACGAGGGAATGATCCAGGCGGCGAGGTCTACAGCGCTGGCGCCTGTGTCCCCGAGGGCACGGGCCAGCGCGGGAGAGACGAAGCGGACCAGTGCGCTGGAGCGGAGGCGGCCGCGTGGATCGATGAAGCGTCCGATGTGGAGGGTCTCCCGGCCGACGCCGTCGCTCTCGAAGATGCGGTCGATGGCGTCGAGCGTCTGGAGTCCCCAGGGGGAATGAACCACCAGGAAGGAGTCGCCCAGGACACGGCGGAGACCGCGGCGGACCTGCTCCGGATCGGTGGCACTCGCGACTCCGAACCACCCGCGTTCGTCGCAGTGGGCGACGTAGGACACGAGCCCGGACTCGCGGAGACCGTCGACGACAGCCATCACGTCCACCGCGAGGACTTCCGCTCTCGTCGTCCGGCCGCCGGCGACGAGAGGAGGCTCGGCACGGTCGCCGAGAGCGTCCGGGAATCGCACCGGCTCTCGGAACGGGACGATGCGGGCTTCGGTGATTCCTCCATCCCGCCAGACGCCCTCGACCGTGACGACGTCGACGCCGGCGGGAGCGGACTCGAGAGTCAGCGGAACGCTCGGCGCTGCCTGCTCGACGACGATGTCGTAGAGGCCGGCGCCCACTGCGGCAAGGCGGAGTCCCCCGGCCACTCGCTTCAGCCGACCGGTGGCGCCGACGCCATCGCCGGCTGAGACGACGAGCGAGGAGATCGGTCGGAGATCCCCGTCCTGGGCGCTCACAGCCCAGCCAGCCCCGTCGATTTCGCCGTCCGCGTCGTACCCATACGTGGATGATATGGACGCGGGGTCGCGATGTCGACCGTGGCGCGTCACGACCGGCGCTCCTGCTGCTCGAGGAATGCGCAGCGCGTGTCGCGCCTGCGTTCTGCAGGAGAGCCGATCTCGATACGCCCGCTGCTCGGGCTACTCGATCAGCATGATCGGCCCATCGCCGGCGCGAGCGCGCCGCTCCTAGGCGACGTCGGCGAGGTCGAACGCCCAGTCGGCGTAGAGGACGGGCGGGTCGCCGGCCTCCACGACGTCGACGCGGTCGAAGCCGGCCTCGACGCAGATCGCGCTGTCCTCGGCGTCGTCCGCGGGGACGTACGCGTGCACGAAGCGCGGCAGCGGGAACGCCGCGGCCTCCTCGAGGAGCAGGCGCACCGAGCGCGCCACGACACCGCGATCACGGGCAGCGGGAGCGATGCTCCAGCCCGTCTCGTAGGCGAGCGCGCCACGTGAGTGGCCGTACCAATAGCCGATGGAGCCGACGCAGTGCCCGTCGAGCTCGATCGCGTAGAAGAACCCGCTCCCCTCGGCCCAACCGCGCAGGTAGCGGTCGTGCCGGTCGAGGAACTCGTCTTCCGTCTCGAGACGCTCTCCGGACTCCGCGAGATCGCTGCGGAGTGCGGTGACGTCCGCCTGCGGCCAGGGCAGGAGGCGGAGGGTCTCGGAGTGCTGATCGATGCTGACTGTTCTGTGGTCGCTTCCGGGTTCGGGTCCCGTCACGCGATCCGATCCTTCCTCTTGAAGGTGGACCGACGCCCTGCCGCTCCGCCAGGTGTTCGGAGTCGCAGGTCGATCGGATGGCCGCCGGGTGTGTGCAGCCGAGATGTCCGCCCTATCTTCGACCCCTTGGAGGAGCCTTGGCAGGAACCTTGCGAATCTAGCCCCGGACGGGGGGTGTTACCTGCGAAAAGGCTGGTCGCGGCCTGATATCGCGCGCCGATTCCCCCGTCGATCCGCGCAGAGAGGGCCGTTTCGGCGGAGTCGTGCGCCGTGATCGCCGACCTCGCGCATTCGCTCCGGGCCCACGCAAGAAAAGCGCGCGCCGCGGCCCATACGCTCGGAGATGGGCCGGATCCGGCCCGAACCACCCGGTTATACGAGCGTGAGGAGGATCACCATGTCGCAATTCGTGCAGAGCACCGTCGTCGGAGAACCCGAGGTCGTCGAGGACCGCATCGAGACCTCCGGCGCCTGGCTCCGCCTCAAGGCCGCGGCCACCGCACTGCAGCCGCTGCAGGCGCAGGACGGCTCGCTGGCCGACCCGGGCCGCCTGGACGACGCCCGCGCCGAGATCGACCGCCTCGTCGACGCGATCCGCACCCTTGCGCCCGCCTTCCCGCACGACGCCGCCTACCTCGAGGCGCTCGTCGTCGACTTCGAGCGCTGGAGCGCCGAGGGCCTCGGCGTCCCGGACTTCCTCGACTCGCTGCAGGCGTTCCAGCCGCAGCTCGACCGGATCGACGGACTGCGCCACCTGGTCGTCTTCCCGATGCTCACGCAGAACGGCAGCCGCGACCGCCACGTCGAGGCCGTCCTCGTCGAGGTCGTCTGGCCGCGCTTCGTCGCCGAGCTCGAGGCGGGGGACTACTCGAACGCGCTGTTCGTGCCTGTGCGCTTCGTCGACTTCACCGCCGGCTACGACACCGACAGCGCCGTGCTCTTCCCCGAGACCGTCGCGATGCGCGCCGTGCCCGCCTTCACCTGGGGCGCGATCTTCGCCGACCGCGAGGCCGCGCGCTTCCGCCGCGTCGTCTCCGCCGCCGCGGAGATCACCCGGCTCGAGCTGCCGGAGGACGCCCGCCGGATGCTCGAGGACCAGCACACCGCGGAGGAGGCCTTCGTGATGTGGGACCTCATCCACGACCGCACCCACATGCGCGGCGACCTGCCGTTCGACCCGTTCATGATCAAGCAGCGGATGCCGTTCTTCCTCTACTCCCTCGAGGAGCTGCGCTGCGATCTGACCGCCTTCCGCGAGTCCGTCGCGATCGAGCGGCGCCTGGCCGGCCAGGAGTACCGCGACGGCGAGGAGGAGGCGCTCGCGGCGCGGGCGCGCACGGTCCAGTACGCCATCCTCTTCGACCGGCTCTTCCGCTTCCCGCTGACCGGCTCGCGGGTGCGCAACTACGACGGGCTCGGCGGCCAGCTGCTCTTCGCCTGGCTGCACCAGCACGGCGTGCTGCACTGGACCGACACCCGGCTCGCCTTCGAGTGGGACAGCGTCGCGGACGTCGTCGTCGCGCTCTCGGACGCCATCGACGAGCTCTACTGGCGCTCGATCGACCGGCCGAAGACCGCGCACTGGCTCGCCGCCTACGCGCTGGTCGCGGCGACCGTGACGCCGCACCCCGCCTCCGCCTGGGCGCGCGGGCTGCCGGACGAGGTGCTCCTCGGCGCTCCGCGCGGGCTGACCGACGCGGTGCTGGACGACGAGTTCCCGCTCTCGATGTTCTACGAGGCCCTCGGCAAGAAGATGGGCGACGTGATCGCGTCGACCGCGGGCATCACCGGGCGCGACTGACCGCGCGGGCGGGCCGCGCAGCGGGTCCCACCCATGCTGATCGAGCAGACCGCGCGGCGGCCCCGCCCCTGCTGATCGAGGAGCCCGCGCAGCGGCCCCTCCCATGCTGATCGAGTAGCCCGCGCAGCGGGCGTATCGAGATCCACCCTCACCAGCACGCCGGGTCTCGATACGCCGCCGCCGGCGGCTACTCGACCAGCATGGGGACGTGCACGACCGATACGAATGGAGCGTCATGCGGCGACTCGCGCGGCGGCCTGCCCGACCGTCGTCGGTTAGCGTGGGGCGCATGCCTCCTGGCGCCGTCGCTGCCGACCCCTTCGATGCGGGCTGGACTCGGCGAGCGCCGACCCGTTCCGCCTACGTCCGCGACGCCGTCGCCGCCGGCGTCCTGCTGGTGGCGACCCTCGTCTCCGTCGCCCTCTACGCCTCGGCGGGCTTCACCGACGCCGCGCACCCCGCCGTGAGCACGCTCTGGGCGCTCGCGATGACCCTCCCCCTCGCCCTCCGCAGGCGCTTCCCGTCGACCGTGGCGGTCGCGCTCACCGCTGTCTACGCGCTCGGGCTGATCCTCCAGGTGCCGGAGTCGCTGTTCAACCAGATCTGCCTCTACCTCGCCCTCTACACGGTCGGCGCCTGGAGCCGCGACCGGCGCCTGGCGCTCGTCGTGCGCACGGTCATCGCCGTCGGCATGCTGGGCTGGCTGATCGTCACCCTCGCGACCGGCGCCCCCGTGAGCAGCCCGCTCCCGGCGGAGGAGTCGGCCGGGCTGCTGCCGCCCTACGTCGCGGAGTCGGCGCTGGCCGTCGTCGCGAACCTGCTCTACTTCGGCAGCGCCTACGTCTTCGGCGACGCGTCCTGGCAGTCGGCGCGGCGGCTGGAGGCGCTCGAGGCGCGCACCGCCGAGCTCGACGACGAGCGGGAGCGCTCCTCGCGCCAGGCGGTGTCGTCCGAGCGGCTGCGCATCGCCCGCGAGCTGCACGACGTCGTCGCCCACCACGTCAGCGTGATGGGCGTGCAGGCGGGCGCTGCTCGGCGGGTGCTCGCGCGCGATCCGGAGCGGGCGGCCACGGCGCTCAGCGCGATCGAGAGCGATGCGCGCTCGGCGATCGAGGAGCTGCACCGCATCCTGATCGCCCTCCGCGCCGAGGACACCGCCCTCGACCCGCTCACCGACGCCGCCTCGACCAGGGGGGTCGCGCAGCTCGAGGAGCTCGTCCTCGCCGCGGCCGGCTCCGGTCTGCCCGCCGTGTTCCTCACCGTCGGCGAACCCCGGGACATCCCGGCGACGGTCGGTCTCAGCCTCTACCGGATCGCGCAGGAGTCGCTCACCAATGTGCGCAAGCACGCCGGCCGCGGCGCCACCGCCGAGGTGCGGCTGCGCTACCTCGACGACGCGGTCGAGCTCGAGGTCTCCGACGACGGCGGCGAGGGCGCGCATCCCGTCGCCGCGACGTCCTGCGGGCTCGGGCACACCGGCATGAGCGAGCGCGCCGCGGCCGTCGGCGGCACGGTCGAGACCGGCCCGAGCGGCTCCGGCTACCTGGTGCGTGCCCGCGTCCCTCTGACGAGCGTCCGCGCGGGGTCCGGGGAGCCGGTAGCGTCGTCCGAGGTGTCGTGGGGGCGCCGGGAGCGAGCGAGCGGGGGGCGCGCATGACGGCCGATGTCCGGGTGCTGCTGGTCGACGACCAGGAGCTCGTCCGCGCCGGCTTCCGCACCATCCTCGAGTCCGAGCCCGGGATCGTCGTCGTCGGCGAGGCCCGCACCGGGATCGAGGCGATCGAGCGGGCCTCCGACCTGTGCCCGGACGTCATCTGCATGGACGTGCAGATGCCCGGGATGGACGGCCTGGCCGCTACCCGCGAGATCGTCAAGGATCCGCGGCTGTGCTCCAGCGTCCTCATCCTGACCACCTTCGACCGCGACGACTACCTCTTCGAGGCGCTGTCCTCCGGAGCGAGCGGCTTCCTGCTGAAGAACGCGTCGCCGGAGGAGCTGGTCGAGGCCGTGCAGGTCGTGGCCCGCGGCGACGCGATGCTCGCGCCCGACGTGACGCGCCGCGTGCTCGAGCGCTTCGCGACGGCGCCGGCCCGCGCCGAGGTCCACCCCGGCATCGAGGAGCTCACCGACCGCGAGCGCGAGGTGCTCGTGCACCTGGCCCGCGGCTCGTCCAACGCCGAGATCGCCGCCGAGCTCTACGTCGGCGAGGCCACCGTGAAGACCCACGTGTCCAAGATCCTGATGAAGCTGCGCGTCCGCGACCGGATCCAGGCCGTCGTCTTCGCCTACGAGCACGGGATCGCGGTGCCGGGGCGGTCCTGACCGTTCCGGTCCGCGCACCGGCCCGATCGCGCCCGTTCGGGCGTCAGCGCCGCGGCTGGGCCGGAGCCGGACGTGGCGGGATTCGACGGACGAACTCCATGCGGATGTCGGGGACGATCTTCCTGTCGAGCACGACGGTCATGTAGCGGCCGTCGACCCGGGCGCCGATGGCGACCACGTCGGGGTCGGTGTCGACGCGGTAGCCGCGCAGCGCCTCGCCGTCGACGACGACCGGGACCCCGCGCACGACGTCCTCGTCGCGCAGGGCGGCGGCGACGACCGGCATGCCGCCGCGGCGGGTGCGGACGCGGCCGGGGAAGGTGTTCCGCAGCACGTCACCCATGTGCGCGGCGAGGCGCGACTCCAGCGGCCGGCTGCGCTCGGCGGGGATCGGCACGGAGGTGCGCACCGCCTCCCACAGCACGGGATAGCGCATCCGCGTCACCTGATCGACCATCCAGGGCGGGAGGTGGTCGTTCTCGGCGCGCTCGATCGCGCGCTTCTGCTCGGGGGTGAGCGGGACGTGGTTGACCGGGTCGGCCCGGTTGCGCGGATTCTTGAAGAACGAGTAGGAGAGGGAGATCTCGACGAAGCGTCCGAGCGCCATGGTCTGCGCCGCCGCGAACTCCTCGAGGCGGGGCTGCGGGGCGAACGCGAGGACGGGGTCGCCGAAGCGCGCCGCGATCTCGTCCACCCCGGGAGGGGCGGGCATGTCGCGGACCGCCCCCGAAGTGTCCATGCGCATAGGACAAGAGTGGCCTGCCTCCCACGCGATACCAACTTCTTGACGGCAATCGGCTTTCAGGGGATGGTCCGTTCACATGCCGGAAACACAGGGAGCGGCGGCGCCCGCCACCAGGATCGATCCGCGGCGGGCTGCGAGGATGGGGGGATGAGCGCTCTGCACGATCCCGACCTCCGCGGCTTCGCCTCCGACAACTACTCCGGCGTGCACGAGGAGGTGCTCGCCGCGATCGCCGCGGCGAACGGCGCCCACCAGGTCGCCTACGGCGAGGACGTCTACACCGCGGAGCTGCAGCGCGTCTTCCGCCGCGAGTTCGGCGAGCAGGCCGAGGCCTTCCCCGTCTTCAACGGAACCGGGGCGAACGTGACCGGTCTGCAGTCGATGCTGCCCCGCTGGGGGGCGGTCGTCTCGGCCGGAACCGCGCACATCAACTCGGACGAAGGCGGGGCCCCCGAGAAGGTCGGCGGGATCAAGATCCTCACCGTCGAGAGCCCCGACGGCAAGCTCACGCCGGCGCTCGTGGACGAGCAGGCCTGGGGCTTCGGCGACGAGCACCGCGCCCAGCCGCTGGTCGTCTCGATCACGCAGTCGACCGAGCTCGGCACGGTCTACACACCGGAGGAGGTCCGCGCGCTGGCCGACCAGGCCCACGAACGGGGGATGCGGCTCCACATGGACGGAGCGCGGATCGCGAACGCCGGAGCGGCCCTCGGGCTGCCCCTGCGCGCCTTCACCAGCGACGCCGGAGTCGACGTCCTGTCCTTCGGCGGCACCAAGAACGGCATGCTGCTCGGCGAGGCGATCGTCGTGCTCGACCCCGAGGCGTCCAGCGGGCTGACGTTCCTCCGCAAGACCAACATGCAGCTGTCCTCGAAGATGCGCTTCCTCTCGGCGCAGCTGCTCGCGATGCTCGGCGAGGACGGCGAGGCGGAGCCGCTCTGGCGGCGCTCGGCGCGGCATGCGAACGCGATGGCGGCGCGGCTGCGCTCACAGCTGGACGAGGCCGTGGCCGCCGGGCGGATCACCGGGCTCGCCTTCACCCAGCCGACGCAGGCGAACGCGGTGTTCGCGACCCTGCCGGCGGGGGTCGCGGACCGGCTGCGCGCCGCCTACCGCTTCTACGACTGGAACCCGGCGACCGGCGAGGTGCGCTGGGTCTGCTCGTTCGACACGAGCGAGGACGACATCGACGCGTTCACGGCGGCGATCGAGCGCGAGCTCGCCGCGTGAGGGCGCGCGCCGTCGGGACGGGGGCGGCGCTGCTCGTCGCGGCCGGCCTGCTCGCGGGCTGCACGGCGGCCGAGCCGGAGGCGAGCGGGACGGCGTCCGCGACCGCCTCTGCGACTCCTCCTGCCTCCACGTCCGCGTCGCCGACCCCGAGCCGCTCCTCGGCCGCCCGGCTCGACTGCGACGCCCTGCTGCCGGTCGCGCGCGCGTCGAGCGCCCTCGGGATCGCGGCCGGCTCGCTCGAGGGCACGCGGGACGAGACGGTGCGCTCCTCGGCCGAGCTGATCCGCGAGTCGGCGCAGGAGAACGGCGGGCTGCTGACCTGCGCCTGGTACGAGGAGGACGGCACGGCGTCGATCACCGCCTCGGCCGCCGAGGACGCCGCGGACGCGTTCGCCGCGGCCGGTCTCTCCGCCGGAACGCGACTCGCGACCGACGTCGAGGCCTACAGCGCCTGCTCGGTCGAGATCTGCTCCGTCGATCTGCTCACCGGCTCGACCTGGGTGACGCTCGCGCTGACCGGCTCGCCGGCCGACGCCGACCTCGCGGCCCTCGCCACGGCGACCGCCGCGGCGGCCGGCGGTCGGCCCGACGAGCCGGTGACCGCGACCGCACCCGCCTGCGCCGAGGTGCTGACCGGCGAGCAGCTGGCCGCGACGGCCGGGCTCGTGGACGCGACCCCGGGGAGCGGGACCGAGGGCGTCGCGCCGTCGACCGCCTCCGCCGCGGCCGCCGCTCGCGCGGGCTACGCCTCGTGCACCTGGACCGACGCGACCAGCAGCAGCTACGCGGGTCTGAGCGTCGACGTGCTGCCGAACGGCGAGGACGGCTGGCGCAACCTCTCCCTGACGACCGGGCTCGCCGTCACGCTGACTCCGCTCGACGGCCTCGGCGACCGCGCGCTCTCGGGCTGCGGCGGCGGCTCGTGCGAGGTCGACGTGCTGGCCGACGACACGTGGTGGCGGGTGCTCGTGACGGGCGACGCGGCCCGAGCCGAGTCCGTGGCGCGCGCGGTCATCGCCGGCTGATCCCCCGCCGCGAGATGCCACTTGTGCACGCCTTCCACGGCGTGTCGCGTGCACAAGTGGCATCTCGCGGGGGGGAGGGGGACGGTCAGCGGCGCCAGTACTCGTAGTGCGAGGACTCGCGGCAGCCGAGGGACGCGTAGAGGCGGCGGGCGGCGGCGTTGTCGGCGAGCACCTGGATCCACAGGCGGTCGACGCCTCGGGCGGCGGCCTGCTCGAGCAGGGCGCGGAGGACCGTGGCGGCGTGGCCGCGGCGGCGCGCGTCCGGGCGCGTGGCCAGCGCGAAGAGACCGCACCAGGACTCGCCGTCCTCGGCGGTCGCCCAGGAGAGCCGGCCGCAGGCGGCGGGGCCGCTCCCGTCCCGCAGCAGGGCGTAGGCGGAGTCGCAGCCCGCGAGGATCCGCTCGGCGATCCCGCGCTCGGCGTCGCCGCCGCGGCCGTCGACCGACCACCAGAGCGACAGCCACTCCTCACCGGGCGCCTCCGTCGTCTCGACCTGCTCCGCGTCCTCCGGGGCGGCGGGACCGAGCGCGGCGAGCGCCTCCGTCACGGAGCCGGTGAGGACGAGGGTGCGCTCGTGCCCGGCGTAGCCGCGGCGGGTGAGCCGCTCGGGCAGGTCGGCGGGGAGGGTCGCGGGGCCGAGCTGGAAGAGCGGCGGGATCCCCTGCTCGCGCGCGAACTCCTCCGCTGAGGTGATCGCCTGGTCCACGTCCTCGACGGGACCGGAGGTGAGCACGGAGTTGGCGCGCTTCGTGACGCCGCCGGCCGCGCGCAGCCGCCAGCCGCCGAGCGCGCGGCGCTCGAGGGGCGGCCAGGCGTCGGCGGCGAGTCGGTCGAGGAGGCGCGGGTCCATCCGTCCACGCTAGCGGCGGCCCCGAGCCGGGCTCGTCGAGACGCGAGCCGGCTCGGGACGGGATCTCCGGCTCGCGGAAACAGCTCCGGCCCGCAGGATCCACGCGATCGGGCGAGCCGAGGCGGATCCTGCGAGCCGGAGCAGGTGCGGCCGCGAGCCGGAGCGCGCGGTGCAGGTGGAGCGGGGAGCTACATGTTGATCATGTGGCCCTTGAGGCCGTGGAAGCCCTCCTGGAGCGCCTCCGACAGCGTCGGGTGGGTGTGCACGTTGCGGGCCAGCTCGGTCGCCGTGAGGTCCCACTTCTGCGCGAGCGTGAGCTCGGGGAGCAGCTCGGACACGTCCGGGCCGATCATGTGGGCGCCGAGGAGCTCGCCGTACTGCTTGCTCGCGATGAGCTTGACGAAGCCGGTGGGCTCGCCGAGGCCGTGCGCCTTGCCGTTGGCCATGAACGGGAAGGTCGAGACGGTGATCTCGTGGCCCTCGTCCGTCGCCTGCTTCTCGGTGAGGCCGAAGGAGGCGATCTGCGGCTGACAGAACGTGGCGCGCGGCATCATCCGGTAGTCGCCGAGGGTCTGGGTCTCGGCTCCGGCGATGGTCTCCGCGGCGACGACGCCCTGCGCCTCCGCGACGTGCGCGAGCTGCAGCTTGGCGGTGACGTCGCCGATCGCGTAGATGTGCGGGACGTTGGTGCGCATGTACTCGTCGATGCCGATGGCGCCGCGCTCGGTGACCTCGACGCCCGTCTTCTCGAGGCCGAAGCCCTCGACGCGCGGGACCCAGCCGATCGACATGAGGACCTTGTCGACCTCGAGGGTCGACTGCGTGCCGTCCTTGCCGGTGTAGGTGACGGTGACGTAGCCGTCCTTGTCGACGACCGACTCGACCTTGGTCGAGGTGAGGATCTCGACGCCGAGCTTCTTGTACTGCTTCTCGATCTCCTTGGAGACGTCCGGGTCCTCGTTGGGGAGGGCGCGGTCCATGAACTCGATGATCGTCACGTCGACGCCGTAGTTCTTCAGGACGTAGGCGAACTCCATGCCGATCGCGCCGGCGCCCACGATGGCCATCGTGTCGGGCAGCTCGCGGGTCATGATCTGGGTCTCGTAGGTGACGACGTTCTCGGAGAGCTCGACGCCGGGGAGGAGGCGGACGCTCGCGCCGGTCGCGATGATCGCGTCGTCGAAGGTCAGCGACTCGGAGCCGCCCTTGGTGAGCTGCACGTCGAGGCCCTGCGGGCCGGTGAAGGAGCCGGTGCCGTCGAACTCGGTGATCTTGTTCTTCTTCATCAGGAAGTGGACGCCCTTGGTGCGTCCGTCCGCGACGGTGCGGCTGCGGTCGAAGGCCACGCCGAAGTCGAAGGAGACGTCGCCCGAGATGCCGAACTGCTTCGCCTGCGCGTGGAAGATGTGGGCGAGCTCCGCGTTGCGCAGCAGCGCCTTGGAGGGGATGCAGCCCACGTTGAGGCAGACACCGCCCCAGTACTTCTTCTCGACGATGGCGACGGACTTGCCGAGCTGGGCGGCACGGATCGCGGCCACGTATCCACCGGGGCCTGCCCCCAGGACGACGACGTCGAAGTGCTGGGCCATGGATGATCCTCCATCAGAGTGGTGAGTTGTCGCGCGCGGGGAAGCACGCCGCTCTCCAGGGTACCGTTCCGCACCGACAGGACCCCGTGCTCCTCCGTGGGCGAACGGCCGGTCGGCGCGACGAGCGGGAATGCCGGCGGAGCTCCTGCGGTTGGGTCCCTCGGGCGACGAGGCCCGCCCTGTTCAGCCGTCTCCGGAGAGAAGCACCCCATGACCGACACCGCCACCCGCACCGCCTCGACCAGCGCCCCGATCCTGGACGTCCTCGCCGAGCGCTGGAGCCCCCGCTCCTACGACGCCTCCGCGGCGATCGCGGACGAGACGCTGACCGCGCTGCTCGAGGCCGCCCGCTGGTCCCCCTCGGCCGGCAACTCGCAGCCGTCGCGCTTCATCGTCGCGCGCCGCGGCACTCCGGAGTTCGACAGCATCGTCGGCACCCTCGTCGGCTTCAACGCCGCCTGGGCCGGCTCGGCCGCCGCGCTGATCGTCGCGCTCGCCGAGACGGTCGACGAGAAGGGCGAGGCGCGCCCGTGGGCCGTCTACGACCTCGGCCAGGCCGTCGCCCACCTCAGCGTGCAGGCGCACCACGAGGGGCTGCACGTGCACCAGATGGCCGGCTTCGACAAGGACGGCGTCCGGACGGCGTTCGGCGTCGACGCGCGCTTCGACCCGGTGACCGTCGCCGCCGTGGGCGTGCTCGCCAGCCCCGACGCGCTCGAGAACGACGTGCTCCGCGAGCGCGAGACCGCTCCCCGCACGCGCCTGCCGCTCGAGGAGCTCGTGCTCGTCCAGGCGTAGTCCGCTCCCCCGAGGCCCCGTCGGCCGCCGCTGCGCGGTGCCGGCGGGGCCTTCGTCGTTCCCGAGCCTGTGTTACTCCGCGTTTCATCACGGAATCGGAGGAGTCGGCGCTCGTCCGTACGATCGGACGGGTCCGCCCGCCCGCCCCGCCTCGGAGCCCTCATGACCGGAACACCCGCCCGCACGAGCCTGGCCTTCGACGCCGCGCTCGGCCAGTCGGCGTTCCCGGTGCGCTTCGACGGGGTCGGCCGCACCTTCGCCCCGGGCGCCCCCGTGCTCGCCGACGTCTCGCTCGACGTCCGCGCCGGCGAGGTGATCGCGATCCTCGGACCGAGCGGCTGCGGCAAGTCGACGCTGCTGCGGATCGCCGCCGGACTGGACACGGCGAGCGCCGGAACGGTGCTGATCGACGGGTCGTCGGTCTCGGGCATCGATCCGCGCTGCGCGGTCGCGTTCCAGGAGCCGCGCCTGCTGCCGTGGCGCTCCCTCGCGGCGAACGTGGCGCTCGGGCTCCCGCGCGGCACCTCGCGCGAGGCCGGCCGCACAGCGGTCGACGAGCTGCTTTCGCTGGTCGGGCTGACCGCGCACGCGGGCTCCCGGCCGCGCGAGGTCTCCGGAGGCATGGCGCAGCGCGCCTCGCTCGCGCGCGCCCTCGCCCGCAACCCGGGCGTGCTGCTGCTGGACGAGCCGTTCGGCGCGCTCGACGCGCTGACCCGCCTGCGGATGCAGGACCTGCTGCTCGAGGTGCACGCGGCCGCCCCCGCCACGATCCTGCTCGTCACCCACGACGTCGATGAGGCGCTGCAGCTGGCCGACCGGATCGTGCTGCTCGGCCGCGACGAGCCGGGCGGCGTCTCACGCATCCGGCAGATCATGACGGTCCCCGGTGCACGGCCCCGCGACCGCGGTTCCGCCGAGCTCGCCGAGCGGCGGGTCGAGCTGCTCGAGGGGCTCGGGATCGAGCGGCACTAGGCCACTCCGCCCCTCCTTCCTCTCCTCCCCAGGCGCCGATCCCGCCCTCCGTCCACGGATCCCACCGCTCGCGGACATCCCGTCCGTCCGCTCCCGCACACTCGTCCCACTCCCGCCACCGCACCGAAGTCGAGGCCCCCATGTCCTTCCCGTCGTTCAGCACCTCCCCGCTCACCCGCCGCACCGCGCTCGCGGGCCTGCTCACCGCCGCCGCGGTCCCGCTCCTCGCGGGCTGCGTCCAGGGCGAGGGCGGCGGCGGCGCGGCCGCGGCGCCAGCCGCCTCCGACGGCTCGACCGCGAAGACCCAGGGCGGCACGCTGACGCTCGACTTCGCGACCTACAACCCGCTCAGCCTCGTCATCAAGGAGAAGGGCTGGCTCGAGGCCGCCCTCGCCGAGCAGGAGGTCACGGTCACCTGGGTGCAGTCGGCCGGCTCGAACAAGGCCAACGAGGCGCTGCGCGCCGGGGCGATCGACGTCGGCTCGACCGCCGGCTCGGCCGCGCTGCTCGCGCGCTCGAACGGCTCGCCGATCAGGACGATCGACATCTTCTCCCAGCCGGAGTGGTCCGCCCTCGTCGTGCCCGCCGGCTCGGCGATCACGAGCGTCGAGCAGCTCGCCGGCAAGCAGATCGCGGCCACCAGCGGCACCGACCCCTATTTCTTCCTGGTGCAGGCGCTCGAGGCCGCCGGCCTGAGCATCGACGACGTCACCGTGCAGAACCTGCAGCACGCCGACGGCTGGGCCGCGCTGCAGAACGGCTCGGTCGACGCGTGGGCCGGACTCGACCCGATCATGGCGGGCGCGGAGGCGGCCGGGGCGACCCTGCTCTACCGCAACGTCGACTTCAACTCCTACGGGCTGCTCAACGCCACCGAGAGCTTCCTCGCGGCCAAGCCCGACCTCGCGCAGACCGTCGTGAACGCCTACGAGCACGCCCGCGCCTGGGCCCTGGAGAACCAGGAGGAGACGGCGAGCATCCTGGCGTCCGTCGCCGGTCTCGACGTCGCGGTGGCGACCACGGTGATCACAGAGCGCAGCAACCTCGACGTCGACAACGTCCCCGGCTCAGCGCAGACCGATGTGCTCTCGGTGATCGGCCCGATCTTCGTCGCGAACGGCGACGTCGCCACGCAGGAGCAGGTCGACGCGGCCCTCGACTCGCTGATCGACGACACGTATGCGACGGCAGCCGACCCGTCCGCGATCGCCTGACGGCGCTCCTGACGCCCGCACGACCACAGCACGACAGCACCGACCCGGGACAGACCGACCCGCGACAGCACCGACCGCGACACCGACCGAGGAGACGACGATGGCGACACGCGACGACGAGACCGTGACCGACGCCGACCTCGTGCGCCGGAGCACCGGGCTCGTGCAGGCGCCCGGCGCGGTCGGCACCGCCGTGGTCGGGCCGAGCGTCGAGGCGTCGCAGAAGCGGCTCCGCGACGACGAGGCGGCGCACGCCCGGCCGCTCACCTCGCGGCGCTGGTTCCTGGTCGCGGGAGGGGCGATCCTGCCGGTGCTGCTGCTCGCGGCGTGGCAGATCGTCACGACCACCGGGATGGTGTCGGTGTCGGTGTTCCCGTCGCCTGCGATGGTCTGGGCGGCGGCGGTCGATCTCGCGCAGCGCGGCGACCTCGGGCAGGACGTCGCGATCTCGACCCAGCGGGTGCTGATCGGCTTCGGCCTCGGCTCCGCACTGGGGCTGCTGGTCGGCGCGCTCTTCGGGCTCTCCCGGGTGTGGGAGGTCGTGCTGGCACCGACGCTCGGCGCGATCCGCGCGGTGCCGTCGCTGGCCTGGGTGCCGCTGCTGCTGCTCTGGATGGGGATCGGCGAGGAGTCGAAGATCACGCTGATCACGATCGGCGCGTTCTTCCCCGTCTTCACCACCGTGGCGACCGCCCTCGGTCACGTCGACCGGCAGCTCGTCGAGGCGGGTCGGGCGTTCGGCCTCTCGGGCGTGCGGCTGTTCACCGCGGTGCAGCTGCCGGCCGTGATCCCCTCGGTGATCGCCGGGCTGCGCCTGGCGCTCGCGCAGTCGTGGCTGTTCCTGGTCGCCGCCGAGCTGATCGCCTCGTCGATGGGCCTGGGCTTCCGCCTGACCGACAGTCAGAGCAACGGGCGCATCGACCGCGTCTTCCTCGCGATCATCCTGCTGGCGGTGCTGGGCAAGCTGACCGACTCGATCGTCGGCGTGTTCCAGCGCTACGCGATCCGGAAGTGGGCGTGAGGATGACCGGCACGACGCGCTGCACGACCGGCACGACGACCGGCACGACGACCACGGAGGCCCGCCGATGAGCGAGACGATCGCGAACCTGCTCGAGGAGTCCCGCCGCTTCCCGGCGCCCGAGGCCTTCGCCGCGCAGGCGAACGTCGGCTCCGGCGAGCACGCCCGCGCCGCCGCCGACCCGGTGGCGTTCTGGGAGGAGGCGGCCCGGCGCCTCGACTGGGTCGAGCCCTGGCACACCGCGCACCGCTGGGAGCCGGCTGTCCCGCAGGAGGACGGCACGCTGTCCGTCCCGCGCGCGACCTGGTTCGAGGGCGGCACGCTCAACGTCGCCGTCAACTGCGTCGACCGGCACGTCGACGCGGGCCGCGGAGACAAGATCGCCCTGCACTTCGAGGGCGAGCGCGGCGACCGCCGCTCGATCAGCTACGCCGAGCTGCAGCGCGACGTCGCCCGCGCCGCACACGCGCTCACCGCGCTCGGCATCGGGGAGGGCGACCGCGTCGTCGTCTACCTCCCGGTGATCCCCGAGACCGTCGTCATCACTCTCGCGATCGCGCGGATCGGCGCGATCCACTCCCTCGTCTTCGGCGGCTTCTCGGCCGAGGCGGTGCGCTTCCGCGTCGAGGACACCGGCGCGAAGCTGCTGGTCACCACCGACGGCCAGTTCCGGCGCGGTGTCGCCGTCCCGGTGAAGGCGAACGCCGACCACGCGGTCGCCGGCGTCGCGTCGATCGAGCACGTGCTCGTCGTCCGCCGGACCGGCGACGAGACGCCGGACCTCCCCTGGACCGAGGGCCGCGACGTCTGGTGGCACGACGTCGTCGACGGGCAGAGCGACGTGCACGAGGCCGAGGCCTTCGACGCGGAGACGCCGCTGTTCATCATCTACACCTCGGGCACGACCGGGAAGCCGAAGGGCCTCGTGCACACCAGCGGCGGCTACCTGACCCAGGCGTCCTGGACGCACTGGGCCGTCTTCGACGCGAAGCCGGACGACGTGCACTGGTGCACCGCCGACCTGGCCTGGGTCACGGCGCACACCTACGAGATCTACGGTCCGCTCTCGAACGGGCTCACCCAGGTCATCTACGAGGGCACCCCGAACACCCCGCACACCGCGCGGCACTTCGAGATCATCGAGCGCTACGGCGTCACCGTCTACTACACGGCGCCGACGCTGATCCGGACGCTGATGACCTGGTTCCCGGAGGGCGTCCCGTCGGAGTACGACCTCTCGAGCCTGCGCCTGCTCGGCACGGTCGGCGAGTCGATCAATCCCGAGGCCTGGGTGTGGTTCCACGAGCGGATCGGCGGCGGGCGCTGCCCGATCGTCGACACCTGGTGGCAGTCCGAGACGGGCGCGGCCGTGATGTGCCCGCTGCCGGGCGTCTCGACGCTCAAGCCGGGCTCCTCGCTGGGCGCCCTGCCCGGCCTCGGCGCCCTCGTCGTCGACGAGGCGGGCGAGCGGGTGCCGAACGGCTCCGGCGGCTACCTCGTGGTCGACCGCACCGGCCCGGCCCTCGCGCGGACCGTCTGGGGGAACCCGGAGCGGTACCGCGACTCCTACTGGGCCCGCTACGCCGACCGCGGCTACTTCTTCTCCGGCGACGGCGCGAAGTACGACGCCGACGGCGACATCTGGGTGCTCGGCCGGGTCGACGACGTCATCAACGTCTCGGGGCACCGGCTCTCGACCATCGAGATCGAGTCCGCCCTGGTGGCGCACCCGGCGGTCGGCGAGGCCGGCGTGGTCGGCGTCGAGGACGCGACGACCGGCCAGGCGATCGCGGCGTTCGTGATCCCCTCCGACGAGGCGATCGACCGCGCCGAGGAGGATCCCGCCTACTGGACGGCGCTCGAGGCCGACCTGTCGCAGGCGCTGCGCGAGCACGTCGCGACGGCGATCGGCCCGATCGCGAAGCCGCGCGACGTGGTCGTCGTCCCCGACCTGCCGAAGACCCGCTCGGGCAAGATCATGCGCCGCCTCCTCGGCGACATCCGCGACGGCCGCGCCCTCGGCGACGTCACGAGCCTCCAGGACGACACGGTCCCGGAGCGGATCGCCCGCATCGTCGCCGCGCGCGGCTGAGACGCGCGGGCGCCGCGCCCAGCAGGGTGGGTCTCGATACGCCGCCTCCGGCGGCTACTCGACCAGCATGGGGCGCCGCCTCCGGCGGCTACTCGATCAGCAGGGGCGCCGCCTCCGGCGGCTACTCGACCAGCATGGGGCGCCGGAGGCGGGTCGGCGAGCGGACCCGCGATGGGGTCCGGTGGCTGTGGAGAGCCCGATGTGCGTCCACTCGCGCGGGTCGGCACCGTCGAGCCCGCGCGGCGAGCCCCCTGCCTGCTGATCGAGTAGCCCGCGGAGCGGGCGCATCGAGATCCACCGGCGTCAGAAGGACGAGTCTGTGGACCCGCCGAGCTGGTGACGGCGGGTCTCGATACGCCCCTGCGGGGCTACTCGACCAGCATGTAGCTGTGCCCACCGTGCCGCTCGACCAGCATGTATGTGCGCCCGCCGTGCCGCTCGACCAGCATGGGGGTGTGCGGGCGGGGGTGCTCGACCGGCATGCGTGTGCGCAGGCGGGGCTGCTCGACCCGGCACGTGTGCGCCCGGACGGGGCCACCCGACCGGCAGGACGGTGTGCGCCGCCTGAGGCTTGCGGTCGGCTCCGAAGCGGGGCGGGGCGGGGGCATCGGGAGTAGCGTTGAGGCGTGCGCGATGTCCAGCAGCGAATCATCTCCGAGCTCCACGTCTCCCCCACCGTCGACCCGGCCGCCGAGGTCGAGCGGCGCAGCGGCTTCCTCGCCGACTACCTCCGGCACACCGGGGCCAAGGGCCTCGTGCTCGGCATCAGCGGCGGGCAGGACTCGAGCCTGGCCGGCCGGCTCTGCCAGCTCGCGGTCGAGCAGGTGCGCGCGGAAGGCGGCGACGCCTCCTTCATCGCGGTACGGCTGCCCTACCGGGTGCAGGCCGACGAGGAGGACGCGCAGCTCGCGCTGACCTTCATCCGGCCCGACCGCCAGGTGACCTTCGACATCCACGCCGGGGTCGACGGCATCGCCTCCGCGTTCGGCGACGCCGTCGGCGAGCCGATCTCGGACTTCGTCAAGGGCAACGTCAAGGCGCGCGCACGGATGGTCGCCCAGTACGCGATCGCCGGCCAGGCGGGCATGCTCGTCGTCGGCACCGACCACGCGGCGGAGGCGGTGACCGGCTTCTTCACCAAGTTCGGCGACGGCGGCGCCGACGTGCTGCCGCTGACCGGCCTCACGAAGCGTCAGGGCCGCTCGCTGCTCGAGCACCTCGACGCCCCGGCCCGCCTCTACGAGAAGGCGCCGACCGCCGACCTGCTCGACGAGAACCCCGGTCAGACGGACGAGTCGAACCTCGGCCTCGTGTACGCCGACCTCGACGAGTACCTCGAGGGCGGCGACGTCGCGGCCGAGGTCGCCGAGGCGATCGAGGCCCGGTACCAGGCGACGGAGCACAAGCGGCAGGTGCCGCTGTCGATGTTCGACGACTGGTGGCGCGCCTCCGCCGTGTACACGCCCGGCAACCACTGACGCCACGAGCCGGCCGACAGCACGAGCCCTCTGACACGACGAGCCGCCCCGGGGATCCCTCGGGGCGGCTCGCTCGTTCAGGGCGCGGGGCTCAGTCCGCGGCGCGCGCGTTGTAGACGAGCACCTCGCCCGCGTCGACATGCGCGCGGTAGGCGCGGAAGACCTCGAGCGCCTCGTCGCGGAGCACGCCGTCGACGACCTCGATGCCGCGCGCCTCGAACTGGGCGGCCCAGTCCTCGCGCATCGGACCCTCGTCGAACGTGGAGATCTCCTCCAGCTCCGGACCCGACCCGGCGACCACCAGGCGCCTCACGCCCGACCACAGCGTCGCTCCGTAGCACTGCACGCACGGCCGCCAGTTGACGACCAGCTCGTGCGCCGGCAGGCCCTCGCCGCCCAGGTCCCACGAGCCGAGCGCCGTCTGCGCGAGACCGAGCGCGGTGACCTCCGCGTGGCCGGAGGAGACCCCGCTGCCCAGGACGACGTTCACGCCGACCGAGACCACGCGACCGGAGTCGCGCTCGACGACGATCGCCGCGAACGGGCCACCGTTGCCCTCGCGGAAGTTGCGATCGGCGAGCGCGTGCACGAGGGCCATGCGGTCCTCGCGCTCGGGCAGGTACTCGGGGACGTCGCGCACGGCGTCCTCGATCCAGGCGGGCAGGGCGATCTCGTAGCGGGTGGCGAGGCGGTCGATGTCCATGCGTCCATGCTCCCATCCGGCGCAGCGGCACCCCGCACGGCCCGATCCGCCGTCCGGTCGGGCCCGGATCGCGGGCCCTCAGACGCCCAGGGCCCTCCCGAGAGCGGCCGCCTTCGTCGCCCAGAACCGCTTCGCCACGCCGGTGCGGGAGAAGAGGGCGTCGAAGCCGTGGAACGCGCCGTCGACGATCTCGAGCTCGCAGGGCACTCCGGCGGCGCGGAGCCGCTCGGCGTAGCGGACGTCCTCGTCGTGGAAGAGGTCGAGGGTTCCGACGCCGATCCACGCGGGCGGGAGGCCCGAGAGGTCGTCCCGGCGGGCGGGCGCGGCGTACGGCGAGACGTCGGGGCCGCCGGGCTCCGCGCCGAGGTAGGACGACCAGCCGAAGCGGTTGCTGCCCGGCGTCCAGACGCGGACACCGCGGGGAACCGGTCCGGGTCGGGTGACGGTGCGATCGTCCAGCATCGGGTAGACCAGCAGCTGGAACGCGGGCTGCACTCCGCCGCGATCGTGGGCGAGGAGGGTCGCCCCCGCGGCCAGCCCGCCGCCCGCGCTCGCGCCGCCCAGTGCGATCCGCTCGGGATCGACTCCCCGCTCCTCGGCGTGCGCGGCGAGCCAGCGGAACGCGGCCAGCACGTCCTCGAGGGCGGCGGGCGCCGGGTGGGCGGGTGCGAGCCGGTAGCCGACCGAGAGGACCGTGATGCCGAGCGTGCGGGCGAAGGCGATGTTCGAGGACTCGTCGTCGAAGCGGCTGCCGAGCACCATGCCGCCGCCGTGCACCCAGATCAGCGCGGGCGCGGCGCCGCGGAGGGTGCGCGGACGGTAGCTGCGGACCGGGACCGAGGTGCCGTCCGGCCCCGGGATCTGGAGGTCCTCGACGAGCAGGTCGGGCGGCGCCTCCCCGCCGACGGCGGTGCGACGGGTGGCGAGGCGGAGCAGCCGCGGTCCGAGCACGATCGGCGGGACGAAGCGGCCGAGCGCGAGGTCGGGGTGGAAGCGCGGCGCGCCCCCGCGCGCGGACCCGCTCATGCCCGCGGGTCCGAGACGAGCGGCAGCACGTCGTCGTAGTGGCCGGGCACGACCGCCGGCTCGACGTCGTAGACGCGCACCGCGTCGCCCTCCGCGCCGTGCGCCGGCGGCCAGGGCAGCTCCTCGCCCCGGACGAAGGCCACCAGCTCGCCGTGCATCACGGTGGCGAGCGCCGCGGGCGGGTCCTCGCCCAGGACGCGGGCGGTCGCCTCGGCGTCGAGGTGGTCGAAGAAGAACGGCAGGTCGAGGCAGTGCGACGCGCCGCCGGTCGCGGGCGAGAGTCGGTCGAAGGCGTAGAGCCAGGTCGGCGCCGGTCCCGCGGCACGGTTCCGCGCCGCCTGCAGCACCGCGCGGCGGAAGAGCAGGTCGGTCGTGCGGGGTGCCGCCCCGGGCTCGCGCTCGAGGCGCGGGCTGTCGAACTCGTCGGCGGTGGACCCGATCAGGAGCGGCTTGTCGAGGCCGGTCGTCGCGGTCGCCTCGGACACGGGCAGGGGCAGGAGCGCGTCGCCCGAGACCGGCGCGAAGACGATCGCGTGACCCGACCCGGGCATCATCGTGAGGGCGGCGGTCTCGGAGAGCCCGTCCTGGTCGAGCGAGGCGAGCGCGGCGCGGGTGGGCTCGACGCCGAGGGCGTGCGCGAAGGCGGTGAGCTGCTCCTCCGCCTCCTCGATCGGGACGCTGCGATCGGTCGGCGAGATCGCGACGGCGTTCGCGAAGAGCGGCTGCGCCTCGGCGCAGCCGAGCAGGGTGAGCACGGCGCCGCCGCCCGCGGACTGGCCCGCGATCGTGACCCGGCCGGGGTCGCCGCCGAACGCGCCGATGCTCTCGCGGACCCACTCGAGGGCCGCCAGCCAGTCGCGGACGCCGCGGTTCGCGTCGCCCTCGACGACGCCGAAGCCGTCGACCCCCAGCCGGTAGGCGGCGGTCACGACGACCACGCCGTCGCGCGCGAAGGCCGAGCCGTCGTGCCAGTCGCTCGACGCCGCTCCGGTGACGTAGCCGCCGCCGTGCAGGTAGACCAGCACGGGAAGCGGGCCGGCCGGCTCAGCCGGGGCGAACACGTTCAGGGTCAGCGTGTCCTCGCCCGGGATCGAGTGCTCGGGGATGGTCGTGAACTCGAAGGGGCGGCCGCGCTGCGGGGTCGCGCCGTAGGCGTCCGCCTCGAAGACGCCGTCGAACGGTGCCCGCGGCTCGGGCGCGCGGAACCGGCGGTCGCCCACCGGCGCCGCGGCGAAGGGGACGCCGAGGAACCGGGCGACGCCGTCCTCCGCGACTCCGGCGACGACGCCCCGGGGCGTCTCGATCTCGATGCGCACGACCGGCTCCCGCTACGGCCGCACGAGGGTCTTGATCGCGCGGCGCTCGTCCATCGCGGCGTACGCCTCGGCGATCTCCTCGAGCGGCAGCTCCAGGTCGAAGACGAGGCCCGGCTCGATCGCGCCGCTGAGCACGTCGGGCAGCAGCTCCGCCATGTAGCCGCGGACCGGCGCGACACCGCCGTTGACGCCGACGTTCGAGCCGAACATCTGGCGCACGGGCAGCTCCGGGCCGCCGTTGGGCACGCCGACGTAGCCGACCATGCCGCCGGGGCGGGCCGAGTCGAGCGCCTGCTGCATCGACTCCTTGGTGCCGACGCACTCCAGGACGCAGTCCGCGCCGATGCCGTCGGTGAGCTCGCGGACGCGGGCCACGCCCTCGTCGCCGCGGGTGTCGACGATGTGGGTCGCGCCGAAGCGGGTGGCGAGCGCCTGGCGGGACTCGTGCCGCGACATCGCGATGATCGTGGTCGCGCCGAGGCGCTTGGCCGCGAGCACTGCGCAGAGGCCGACCGCGCCGTCGCCGACGACCGCGACCGTGGAGCCCGCGGTGACGCCGGCCGAGACGGCGGCGTGGTGACCGGTGCCCATCACGTCGGCGAGGGTGAGCAGGCTCGGGATCAGCGCCGGGTCGACGTCGGTGCCGACCGGGAAGAGCGTGCCGTCGGCGAGCGGGACGCGGACCTTCTCGCCCTGCGCGCCGTCGGCGAAGCCCTGCTCGCCGACCTCGGCGCCCCACCAGCCGCCGGTGAGGCAGGAGGTCGAGACGCCGTTCGCGCAGTTGGCGCAGGTGCCGTCGCAGACGTAGAAGGGGGCGATCACGAAGTCGCCGACCGCGATGTCGTGCACGTCGTCGCCGATCTCCTCGACGACGCCGACGAACTCGTGGCCGATGCGGTGCGCCTCCTTCGTCGGGGTGACGCCGCGGTACGGCCAGAGGTCGGAGCCGCAGACGCACGCGGCGGTGACGCGCACGATCGCGTCGCGCCCGGTCGAGAGCACGGGGTCGGGCACCTCCTCGAGTCGGACGTCGCGCTCGCCGTGGATGATCGTTGCTCGCATGGGGACTCCTGCTCGAGAGGGGGTGGGGGCTCGTCCACGGTACGCCGCCGTCGCGGGGTGGAAGGGTGGCCGCTCAGGGGCTTGCACGAACGTCCGCGGCTGCTACGGCGGCGCCTCCCGCCAGCCGTCGGCGCCGACGACGACGTGCGCGACGAAGCGCAGCCCGCAGGCCGCGCACGCCTCGGCCAGCGCCTGGGTCGCGGCGAGGTCGGAGGAGAGGACGTCCGCCGCGCCGGCGTGGCTGTGCGCGAGGCCGACGCCGGCCGCACCGCGCGCCAGCACCTCGGCGAGGATCTCGGCCACCGGCACCTCCGCGTGGGTGGGCGGTCCGTCGGCGAGCGCGATCACGTCGCGGACGGCCCCGGCGGCGGTCAGCGCGACGGCGAGCACGGTCTCGGTCGGCCGTGCGGCGAGCAGCGGCGTCACCAGCTCGGCGAGGCCGGCCGCGTCGACGACGCGCGCGGCCCGCCCGGCGCGGTTCATCCTCCGCCGCAGCTCGAAGGACGCGACGATGCGGCAGGCGGCGACCTCGCCGACGCCGCGCTGGCGGACCAGGTCGGCGACGCCCGCCCGCGACACCGCGTCGATGCCGCCGAAGCGTGCGAGCAGGCGCTGCGCGACGACCGTCGCGTTCGCCCCGCGGACTCCGCTGCCGATCAGCACGGCGAGCGTCTCCGCGTCTGTCAGCGCCTCGGGACCGCGGGCGCGGAGCCGCTCGCGCGGCCGCTCCTCGGGCGCGAGGTCGGCCATGCGCGCACCGGCGGCGGGAGACGGGGAGTTCATGGGCGGGACGCTACCCGCCGACGCGACCCCGGCGAGGCGCCCCGGCGGCGACTGTGGACGGACCGCCCGCGATCGCCCCCTGTGGAGGAGCCCCCGCCCCGAACCGCCCGCCCCACCCTCCGAAAGTTGCGGTAGTGGCGCGCGACTACCGCAACTTTTGAGGAATGGGAGGGGTGCCGCCCTACGGCGTCGCGAGGCCCGCGGAGACCAGCAGGCCGTCCGGGCCCGCGTCGACGAGCACCACGTCGCCGTCGCGGATGGAGCCGTCGAGGAGGGCCGTCGCCAGCCGGTCGTCGATCTCCTGCTGCATCAGGCGGCGCAGCGGGCGGGCGCCGTACTGCGGGTCGTAGCCGCGTTCGGCCAGCCAGCCGCGGGCGGCGGGCGTGACGGCGAGGTCGAGACGCCGCTCCGCCAGCCGGCGCGAGAGCCGGTCGACGTAGAGCGAGACGATCTCGCCGAGCTCGGTGCGGTCGAGGGCCTCGAACACGACGATGTCGTCGAGCCGGTTCACGAACTCGGGCTTGAAGGCCTGGCGCACCATCTGCTGCACCGCCTCGACCTTCTGCGGGCGGGTCAGCGACTGGTCCACCAGGAACTGCGAGCCGAGGTTCGAGGTGAGGATGAGGATCGTGTTGCGGAAGTCGACCGTCCGCCCCTGGCCGTCGGTGAGCCGGCCGTCGTCGAGCACCTGCAGCAGCACGTCGAAGACCTCGGGGTGCGCCTTCTCGATCTCGTCGAGCAGCACGACCGAGTACGGACGGCGGCGCACCGCCTCCGTCAACTGGCCGCCCTGCTCGTAGCCGATGTAGCCGGGAGGGGCGCCGACCAGCCGCGAGACGGCGAACTTCTCGCCGTACTCCGACATGTCGATCCGCACCATCGCCTTCTCGTCGTCGAAGAGGTGGTCGGCGAGCGCCTTCGCCAGCTCGGTCTTGCCGACGCCGGTCGGTCCGAGGAAGAGGAAGGAGCCGGTGGGCCGGTCGGGGTCGGAGACGCCGGCGCGGGTGCGGCGGACGGCGCCGGCGACGGCCGAGACCGCCTCGTTCTGGCCGATGAGGCGCCGGTGCAGCTCGGTCTCGAGGTGCAGCAGCTTCTCGGTCTCGCCCTGCATCAGCCGGCCTACCGGGATGCCGGTCCAGGCGGCGATGACCGCGGCGATGTCGTCCGAGGTGACCTGCTCGTTGACCATGCGGCCCTCGGCCGGCTGCTCCTCCTGCTCGGCGGCCGCGAGCTCGCTCTCGGCGGCGGGGATGTCGCCGTAGAGCAGGCGCGAGGCGCGCTCGAGGTTGCCCTCGCGCTGGGCCCGCTCGGCCGCGATCCGCAGCGCGTCGAGCCGGTTCTTGAGATCGCCGATGCGGTTGAGGGAGGCGCGCTCGCGCTCCCAGCGCTGCTGTAGCTCGGCGAGGTGGGCGCCGCGGCGGGCGAGGTCCTCGCGCAGCGTCTCCAGCCGCGCCTTCGAGGCCTCGTCCTTCTCCTTCTTCAGCGCGAGCTCCTCGAGCTTCAGCCGGTCGACGGAGCGGCGCAGCTCGTCGATCTCGACCGGCGCGGAGTCGATCTCCATCCGCAGGCGCGAGGCGGCCTCGTCGATCAGGTCGATGGCCTTGTCCGGCAGCTGGCGCGCGGTGATGTAGCGGTTGGACAGCGAGGCGGCGGCGATCAGCGCGGAGTCGGCGATCGCGACCTTGTGGTGGGCCTCGTAGCGCTCCTTCAGCCCGCGGAGGATCGCGACCGTGTCCTCGACGGTCGGCTCGCCGACGAACACCTGCTGGAAGCGGCGCTCGAGGGCCGCGTCCTTCTCGATGTACTGGCGGTACTCGTCGAGCGTCGTGGCGCCGATCATCCGCAGCTCGCCGCGGGCCAGCATCGGCTTCAGCATGTTCGCCGCCGCCACCGAGCCCTCGCCGCCGCCCGCGCCCATCAGCGTGTGCAGCTCGTCGATGAAGGTGATGATGCGGCCGCCGGAGTCGTTGATCTCGGCGAGGACGGCCTTCAGCCGCTCCTCGAACTCGCCGCGGTACTTCGCCCCCGCGATCAGCGCGGAGAGGTCGAGGCTGACGAGCCGCTTGCCCTTGAGGCTGTCGGCGACGTCGCCCGCGACGATCCGCTGCGCGAGCCCCTCGACGACCGCCGTCTTGCCGACGCCGGGCTCGCCGATGAGCACCGGGTTGTTCTTGGTGCGACGCGTGAGCACCTGGCTGACGCGGCGGATCTCGGCGTCCCGTCCGATGACCGGGTCGAGCTTGCCGCTCGCCGCGATCGCGGTCAGGTCGACGCCGTACTGCGCGAGAGCGGACGACTCGTCCTGCTGGGGTGTCCGACCGGCCTGCATCTGCATCTCCTCCTTGCGGTTCGAAAGTTGAGTTCTGGTGACTCAAGTTTACGCCCGTCGGAGCCGCCGCGGGGGAGGCGGCGAGTTCTCGAGGAGACGGCGCCGCCGGTCAGGCGGTGAGGCGCCCGTCGCCGAGGCCGCCGCGGAGGGAGCCGAGCGCGTCGCGGAGAACCGCACGCAGGCGCGACTCGCGGACGCCCGTGAGCGCGGCGATCTCGGGCTGCGAGTAGCGGCCGGCCACGGCGAGCAGCAGCAGCTCGCGGTCCGGGCAGGCCAGCGCGAGGAGCCCCTCGGCGAGCGGACGGCGGGAGCCCTCCCGGGAGGAGCCGAGCGTCTCGCAGAGCACCTCGAGCAGCCAGAGCACCGGCTCCGGGGCGCGGGCGCCCTCCCGGGCACGGCGCCAGACGGCGGCGAAGGCCTCGGTGCAGAGCCGGTCGCGCGTGGAGGCGTCGGCGTGCACCGTGGCGATCGAGGCGGAGAAGAGCCCGCCGAAGCGGTCGAACAGCTCGGCGAACGCGGCGCGGTCGCCGGTCGCGACGGCCCGGAGCAGGCGCGCGGCCGTCTCGGCCAGGGCAGGGCGGACCCGCTCCGCACTCGCGTCGTCGCTACCTTCATGCATCTGCACAGAGTGTCACTGGAAGCCGGACCTCGGCACTGCTTGCGATCACACCCGTCAGGGGGTATCGGCCCCGCGCCGCGCTCGCCCGTCACGGCTCCGCGCTCTCCGGCGGCGTCCTTCCGGGGATCAGGAGCCCGGCGACGGCGCGGATCGGGAGGGCGGCGCGGTGCGGATCCGGCGCGCATGGGCGGGCTCCGCGACGGCTATCGCGCCGAGCCCTCCCGCCGCCGCCCCGGGGTCACCCCTCAGAGCTTCGGCCAGCGCGCCCGGGCGAAGCAGAACGCGCCGTAGGCGATCAGCCCGACGGCGACGACGCCGAGCAGCACCACGCCGAACGGCAGCTCGGTCAGCGTCTTCAGAGCCTCGTCCAGGCCGCCCGCCTGCGCCGGGTCGTGCGTCACGGCGGCGATGATCACCAGGATCCCGAGCACGCCGAGCACGACGCCCTTCGCGATGTAACCCGCGATGCCGAGACCGGTGACGACGCGGCCGGCCGTCCCGCCCGGCTGGGCGACGTTCTCGAGGAACTTCTTCGACGCGCCCCGGTAGACGAAGACGCCGCCGACCGCGAGGATCGCGAGTCCGGCGATCACGAGCAGCACCACTCCGCCGGGAGCGGCGAGGACCTGCGCGCTCGCGCTCTCGGACGTCTCGGACGAGTCGGAGCTGCCGCCCAGCGCGAAGCGCAGGGTCGTGATGCCGAGCGCGAGGTAGACGACGGCCTTCGCCGCCTCCTTGAGCCGGCTGCCCCAGCGGGACGCGGCGCTGTCGCCGCCCGCCACCAGGAACGCCTCGAGCGCACCCCACAGCGCGAGTCCGAAGAGCCCGATCGCGCAGACCCAGAGCACGACCAGTCCGCCGGGCTGCGCGGCGAGCGAGCCGAGCGCGCCGGACTGGTCCGCCTCGCCCTGGCCGCCGGTCGCGATCTGCAGGGCGATGACGCCGATGAGGACGTGGACGAGGCCGTTCGCGGCGTAGCCCCCGCGGGCGAGGGTGCGCACCGCGGTCGAGTCCTGAGCGTCGTCGGCGGCGCGCTTGGCCTGGGTTCCTGAAGGAGTGTTCACGGTCCGGACGGTACGCGGTTCCGCCCCCCGGCATCGAACCGGGAGCCTGATCCCCCGTTCCAGGGGCGCGGGTTCACCGACCGGACACCTCGCGTTTCCACACCCTCTGCTCGGCCGGATCCGCTGCGGGACGGGCGATCCGCGGCGGCGGGCACCGGCGAGGACGCCCGTTCTCCACATCTCTCCACAGGTTTGTCCACAGCTGTGGAGATCTCTCGATCCTCTAGCGGAAAGGCCTGGCTGCGACCGTCGCGATCACACGTCGATCGCGCGGACCAGGCCGTCCTGGACGCTGCCGAGCCAGTCGTAGACCGCGCGGATCGCCTGCCCGGTCTCGTCCTCGGGCTCGACGTCGTCGGTGTCGACGATGCCGAGGCGGGCGGCGAGGGCGAGGCGCATGTCGGTGAGCCCGCGGAGCCAGGACAGCGCCTGCGGCGGCTCGAGCCGGACGGCGACCTCGCCGAGACCGGCGAAGACGCGGGCGTGGCCGGAGCCCTCGCCGGCGTCGAGCGCGGCGGTGATCGCGCGGGCGTCGTCCATCTTGCGGCCGGCCAGATCCGGGGCGGTGAAGCGGCGGAACTCGGCGGCGGCCTCGTCGTCGTCGCGGTAGGCGTCCGGCAGCAGTCGCGCGAGCGCGGGGTCGTTGCGCGCGTCCTCGCTCGTTCCGCGGTCGAGCAGCTCGAGCATCTCGCCGGCGAGGTGGCGGAGGATCCCCGCCTCCTCGCGGTCGAAGCGGGCGACGGCGGCACCGGAGGAGTCGCGGCGGAAGGAGCGCATCAGGGCCTGCCCGCCGTGAGTCGAGCGGTCATGCGTCGGCCTTCTGCAGTGTCGCCCACAGGCCGTAGCCGTGCATCGCCTCCACGTGCCGCTCCATCTCCTCGCGGTTGCCGGTCGCGACCACCGCGCGCCCCTCCGTGTGCACCTGGAGCATCAGCCGCTCGGCCTCGGCCCGGCCGAAGCCGAAGTAGCTGCGGAACACGTAGGACACGTACGACATCAGGTTGACCGGGTCGTCCCAGACGAGCACGACCCACGGCACCTCGGCGGCCGAGCGGGTCGCCAGCCGCTCGTCGGCGCGCTCGATCGTGTCCACCATCCCTCCAGCCTAGGTCGCAGCGGCGGGCGTCTCCCTGCCTGCGGCCTCGCTGGTCGGGTAGCCGCCGCAGGCGGCGTATCGAGACCCGGCCTCTGCGCAACGGTGGATCAGACGGAGAGGCGCGGCAGCACCTCGCGGGCGAAGAAGTCGAGGTGGTCGAGGTCCTGGAGGTCCATGAACTGGAGGTAGACGCGCTCGGCGCCGGCCGCGCGCAGGGACTCGAGGCGGTCGACGGTCTCGTCGACGCCGCCGGCGACGCCGTGCTCGCGCAGCTCGGCGGGCTCGCGGCCGATCGCCGCGGCGCGCCGGACGAACTCCGCCTCGTCCGCTCCGCCGACCGCGATCAGCGCGACCGAGTGCACGAGCGAGGACGGCTCGCGCCCGATCGCGACGCAGGCCTCGTCGACGCGCTCGAACGCGCCGGGGATCGCGTCGAACTCGGGGAAGGGCAGGTTGAACTCGCTGGCGAAGCGGGCCGCGAGCCGCGGGGTCCGCTTGGGTCCTCCTCCCCCGACGATCACCGGCAGCGGCAGGCGCGCGGGCTTGGGCAGCGCGGGCGAGTCGGTCAGCGTGTAGTGCTCGCCCGCGAACGAGTAGCGCTCGCCGACCGGCGTCGACCAGAGGCCGGTGACGATCTCGAGCTGCTCCTCGAGCAGGTCGAAGCGACGCGGCGGGAAGTCGATGCCGTACGCGGCGTGCTCCTCCTCGAACCAGCCGGTGCCGAGCCCGAGCTCGACGCGGCCGCCCGACATCGCGTCGACCTGGGCGACCTGGATGGCGAGGATCCCCGGCGGCCGGTAGGTGACGGAGGAGACGAGGGTGCCGAGCGCGATCCGCTCGGTCTCGCGCGCGAGGCCCGCGAGGGTGGTCCAGGCGTCGGTCGGGCCGGGACCGGGGTCGCCGTCGCCCATCCGGAGATAGTGGTCGGAGCGGAAGAAGCCGTCGTAGCCGAGGGCTTCGGTGGCCTGCGCGACCGCGAGGAGATCCCCGTAGCTGGCGCCCTGCTGGGGTTCGGTGAAGACTCTGAACTGCACGGGTCCAGCCTCGCGCACACCGGTCGCCGCGGTCGGGACCGACCCGCCCGCACGGCTCTCGGGACCCTCGATCGGGGACCTTGCGCCACCGGGCCGCCGGACGCGGTCGCGACCGCCCGTGTACCGTGGCAGGTTGCCGCCGACGAGAGGACCCCATGTCCGACAAGCCTTCCGCCCCGGACATCGCCGTCCCGCCCGCCGCCGACACCACCGCGAGGCCTCCGCAGCGCCTCGCCCGCTGGGTGTTCTGGCCCGCGGCGGTGATCACCCTGTCGATCGCCGCCTTCGCGATCATCGCGCCGGACGCCGCCACCAGCGTCTTCGCCTCCCTGCAGACCACGGTGGTGAACACCTTCAGCTGGTACTACGTGCTGATCGCCGCCGTCTTCGTCGCCTTCGCGATCTGGATGGGCGTCAGCCGCTTCGGCGACATCAAGCTCGGCGCCGACGACGACGAGCCCGAGTTCTCGATGCTCTCCTGGATCTCGCTGCTCTTCGCCGCCGGGATGGGCATCGGCCTCGTCTTCTACGGCGTCGCGGAGCCGCTCACCCACTTCGCCACCCCGCGCCCCGGCGTCACCGGCACCGAGACGGAGCTCGCGCAGAGCGCCATCTCGCAGACCTATCTGCACTGGGGCGTGCACGCCTGGTCGATCTACGTCGTCGTCGGCCTCGCCCTCGCCTACGCGATCCACCGCCGCAAGCGCCCGGTGTCGATCCGCTGGGCGCTCGAGCCGCTGCTGGGTCGTCGCGTCCGCGGCGGCTGGGGCAACGCCATCGACGTGGTCGCCCTCGTCGGCACGATGTTCGGCGTCGCCACCTCGCTCGGCCTCGGCGTCACGCAGATCTCCGCGGGACTGGAGGCGAGCGGCATCGTCGACTCCTCGCTCACGGTGCAGATCATCGTGATCGCGGTCGTGACGGCGCTCACCGTGTTCTCGCTCGTCTCCGGTGTGGGCAAGGGCATGAAGTGGCTCTCGACCGGCAACCTGCTGCTCGCCGCCGCGCTGCTCGTGTTCGTGCTGGTCGCCGGCCCGACCCAGTTCCTGCTGCGCGAGTTCGTGCAGTCGCTCGGCAACTACCTGCAGAACTTCATCGGCCTCACCTTCACGGTCAGCGCCTACGCCGGCCAGGAGGGCGAGGCCTGGCAGGCGACCTGGACGACGTTCTACTGGGGCTGGTGGATGTCGTGGGCGCCGTTCGTCGGCATCTTCATCGCCCGCGTCTCGAAGGGCCGCACCGTCCGCGAGTTCGTCGCGGGTGTGCTGCTGGTGCCGACCATCATGACCTTCCTCTGGTTCAGCGTGCTCGGCGGCACCGCGCTCTACCGCGAGCTCTACGGCGACGGCGGGCTCGTCGGCGTCGACGGCTCCGTCAGCACCGACGCGGCGCTCTTCTCAATGCTGCAGGGCCTGCCCGCGGGCTCGGTGCTCACGGTCGGCGCGATCATCCTGATCGGCATCTTCTTCGTCACCTCCGCCGACTCCGGCGCCCTGGTGATGTCGATGATCGCCACCGGCGGCGACGCGGAGCCGCGCAACCGCATCCGCATCTTCTTCGCGCTCGCGACGGCGCTGCTCGCGCTCTCGCTGCTGATCGCCGGCGGACTCGACGCCCTGCAGACCGCCGCGATCCTCTCGGCGCTGCCGTTCAGCGTGGTGATGATCCTGATGTGCGTCGCGACGGTGATCGCCTTCCGGAGGGAGATCCGCGCGTACGACAAGGCCCGCCGAGCCGCCTTCGTCGGCGACATCGGCTCGTTCTACGGCCTCGAGGTGGAGGAGCCGCTCGAGCGCGAGCCGGCGCACCCGCTGAAGCGGCTGGCGCAGCGGATCAAGCCGGGGCCGACCCCGCGGGAGTAGGCGCGCGATCATGCTGGTCGAGTAGTCGCCGCAGGCGGCGTATCGAGACCGGTCACCAGCAGAGCGGGTCTGCCGGCTCCACTTCCGGCGGTGGTGGATCTCGATACGCCCGCTTCGCGGGCTACTCGATCAGCATGCAACCGCATCCGCCGGAGCCTGCTGGTCGGCGGGCCATCGGATCATCCCGGCCGAGCATGCTGGTCGAGGAGCCGCCGCAGGCGGCGTATCGAGATCCGGCGACATCACTCGCGTCGTGCCCGGTCCGCGCAACGGCGCGCTCACCGTACGATCGCCTCGCACGAGACCGCCGTCCCGCCCTCAGGAGCACCCGCATGACCGATCCCCGCCCGCTGCTCTTCAACGCGTTCGTGATGAACACGCCCTCGCACATCCACCACGGCCAGTGGCGGCGGCCCGGGGCGCGGCCCGGCGCGTTCGAGGACCTGGGGCACTGGATCGAGGTCGCGAGGACGCTCGAGCGCGGGGTGTTCGACGCGATCTTCTTCGCGGACGTCGTGGGCACCTACGGGGCGGTCGGCGCCTCGCTCGAGGTGAACGCGCGCGAGGGACTGCAGCTGCCGAACAACGACCCGTCGATCCTGCTCGCCGCCCTGATCGGCTCGACCGAGCACCTGGGACTGGCGATGACGAGCTCGATCCTGCAGGCGCACCCGTTCGAGTTCGCGCGGCGGATGTCGACGCTCGACCACCTCTCGAAGGGCCGGGTCGCCTGGAACATCGTCACCAGCTACCAGGAGAACGCGGCCCGCAACTTCGGCCTGGACCGCCTCACCGAGCACGACGCCCGCTACGTGCAGGCCGAGGAGTACCTCGACGTCGTCTACAAGCTGTGGGAGGGGTCGTGGGACGACGACGCCTCGGTCCGCGACCAGGCCGGCGCGTACTCCCGTCCGGAGTCGGTGCACCGCATCGACCACGCCGGCGCGAGCTACCGGGTCGAGGGCCCGCACCTCTCGGCGCCGTCGCCCCAGCGCACGCCGTTCCTCTTCCAGGCCGGCTCCTCCCCCGCCGGGCGGGCCTTCGCGGCCCGGCACGCGGAGGCGCAGTTCGTCGGCGGCTCGACGACGGAGCAGACCCGCGAGCTGATCGCCTCGACGCGGGCGCTCACGGAGGCGGCGGGGCGCCGCGGCGACGACGTGCTGTTCTTCTCACCCCTGTCGGTGATCGTGGGCAGCACCGAGCGCGAGGCCCGGGAGCGCGAGGCCGAGCTCGACGCGTACAGCAGCGTCGACGCCCACCTGCTGCACGCGGGGCTGAGCGTCGACCAGGCCGACGGGACGCCCTTCCCGCCCGAGACGAGGCTGCGCGACATCGTCACCAACGGGAATCGCAGCACGCTCGAGTCGATGATCCGGCTGCTCCCCGACCGGGACGCGACCGTCGCGGACCTGGCGCGACTCACCGTCGGCCGGCACCAGCGCGTCGTCGGGACGCCCGAGCAGATCGCCGACCGACTGTCGGAGCTGCGCGACGCGGGCGTCGACGGCATCAACCTCAACCACTGGTCGCTGCCCGACAGCTACGTCGAGTTCGTCGACGAGGTGATGCCGGTGCTGCGCGCCCGCGGCCTGGCACGGTCGGAGTACGCGCCCGGCGGGCTGCGCGAGCGGCTGACCGGGTCCGCGCGGCTGAATCCGCGGCACCCGGCGGCGCGCTACCGCGGGGCCTTCCGCGGCTGACGAGGGTCGGCCGCCTCGTCGCCCGCCGCCCGCAGCGACGTCAGCCGTGGAGGGCGTGCACAGACAAGGCTGGAAGCGGCGGATCGAGCGTTTCAGGGCCGATCCGGCCCTTCCAGCCTTAGTTGTGCACGCGCCGGGCCGGAGCCCGGTCCGTCGCTCAGCTGGGCGAGGGGACAAAGGGGTGCTCCGGCGGGTCCTGGTCGTCGTCGAGGCGCGCATCGTCGTCGAGACGGGAGTCGGCTCCCTCATCGGTCGCCTCTCCGGTCGCATCCGCGTCGTCGACCTCGGCCGGGTCCTCCGGGGGGACCGGCAGGGAGTCGGCGTCGGGACGGGTGGTGTCGGTGACGTCCTCGGGGGCGTCGAAGCCGAAGCTGCTCATGGTGTCCTCTCCGCGACGCACCGGGAGGCGGCGCCGCTGCGGGCAGCCTAGGTCGCGCCTCCGAGCCCGGTCACCTGCTTGACGGCGCCGCACCTTGCGAGAACCTTCGGCACGCGGAATCGACCTGGGCACGCGGAATCGTGCGCTTCGCGCGAGCCGGACGATTCGGCGTGCCGAACCCCGCCGGGAGGCGAGCGGGCCCCTCCGGCACGCACGACGGACCCCGGCACGCGGGACCGCGCGATTCCGGCGAGCCGGACGATGTTCCACGAGCCGGAGGTCGGCGAGCTCGCGCCTCAGGCGAGCGAGCGGCAGCGGGCGCCCGCTGCGGCGCTCAGTGCACGTACTCCAGAAGGTCGACGCCCAGCGTGCGCATGCCGTCGAGCACCGCGAGGCGGTAGCGCAGGCTCGAGTCGTCGAACTGCGTGATGACGGCGTAGGCGACGCCGGCGCGCGGGCCGCGGAGCACGCCGACCTCGGCGCGGACGCCCACGTCGGTGCCGGTCCGGTTGACGAGCAGGACGCCGTGGTCGGGCTGCCGGTGCGAGAGCGCGTCGAGGCCGAAGGCGGAGGCGACCATCGACAGGTCGCTGTTCAGCGAGAGCCAGCCGATGACGCGCGAGCTGACCGCGGGGTCGACGACCTCGCCGTTCGCGAGGGTCGCGAGCAGCCAGGTCAGCTCGCTGGCCGAGCCGATGGAGAGCTGCGGAGCGTCGTCCGGACCGCGCTCGTCGCGGACGACGTCGAGCAGGGCGGTGCGCGAGAGGCCGAGCGCCTCGGCCCGCTCGCGGACGGCGTCGAGTCCGACCCGGCGCAGGAGGACGTTGGTGGCCAGGTTGTCGCTGGTCGCGCCGACGAGGGCGGCGAGATCCGCGATCGGCATCGACGGGATCTGCAGGTGCTGCCAGATCCCCGTGCCGGTGACGGCGTCGGCGGCGGTGCGATCGACGAGGCGCAGGTTCTCCTGCGGGTCGGTGGCGAGCCGCGCCGCGACCTCGACCAGGAGCACGATCGTGCCGACGGACGCCGTCGGCATGGAGACGGAGTCGTCGACCGTGAAGAGGGCGCGGCCGGTGCCGAGGTCGACCGCGCGCGCCGACACCACGACGCCGTCCAGGGCGAGCCGGCCGAGCGCGTCGAAGCCGCGCTGGAAGTCGTCGTGGTCGTAGTCGCCCTTGTGCCGGCCGCGGCGGGCGCGACGACTCTCACGACGGGTCTCGTGGGCGGGGATCACCACGGCTGCGGCCTCTCTCCGGGTCGGTGGAACGGTCGGTGCGGAGGGGAGGAGCGGAGTCCGCCGCGACGACGCGTCGGTGGACGGACGGCGCGGGAGGCATCGGTCGGCTCTCGATGCCCGCCGCTCGCCCGTGGTGCGGGACGGCAGTCTCGGCGACTACCAGATGGCGACGCGCTCGCTCGGCGGGAGCCAGAGGGAGTCGCCTTCGGTGACGTCAAAAGTAGCGTAGAACTCGTCCAGGTTCCGGACGATCTGGTTGCAGCGGAACTCCGACGGCGAGTGCGGGTCGATGGCGAGCAGGCGGATCGTCTCCTCGTCGCGCGCCTTCTGCTGCCAGGCCTGCGCCCAGGAGAGGAAGAAGCGCTGCGCGCCGGTCAGGCCGTCGATCACGGGCGACTCCTCGCCGTCGAGCGAGAGCAGGTAGGCCTTCCACGCGATGCCGAGGCCGCCGAGGTCGCCGATGTTCTCGCCGACGGTGAGCGCGCCGTTGACGTGGTGGCCGGGCGTCGTCGCGGGGGCGAGCGCGTCGTACTGCGCGATGAGGGCCTTCGTGCGCTCCTCGAACGCGGCCCGGTCGTCCTCGGTCCACCAGTCGGTGAGGCGGCCGTCGCCGTCGAAGCGCGAGCCCTGGTCGTCGAAGCCGTGGCCGATCTCGTGGCCGATCACCGCGCCGATCGCGCCGTAGTTGGCCGCGGCGTCGCGGGTCTCGTCGAAGAAGGGGAACTGCAGGATCGCGGCGGGGAAGACGATCTCGTTGAAGCCGGGGTTGTAGTACGCGTTGATGGTCTGCGGCGTCATGAACCACTCGTCGCGGTCGAGCGGCTTGCCGATCTTGCCGAGCTCGCGGTCGAACTCGAAGGCGGCGACGCGGCGGGCGTTGCCGACCAGGTCCGCCGGGTCGATCGAGAGGGCGGAGTAGTCGCGCCAGCGGACCGGGTAGCCGATCTTCGGCGTGAACTTCGCGAGCTTCTCCAGCGCGCGCTCGCGGGTGTCGGCGCCCATCCACTCGAGGTCGACGATCGAGCGGCGGTAGGCCTCGATCAGGTTCGCGACGAGGACGTCCATCGCGGCCTTCGCCGTCTCGGGGAAGTGCCGCTCGACGTAGATCCGGCCGACGGCCTCGCCGAGCGAGCCCTCGACGAGCGAGACGGCGCGCTTCCAGCGCTCGCGCTTCTGCGGCGTGCCGGTGAGGGTGCGGCCGTAGAAGTCGAAGTTGGCGTCGACGAAGTCGCTGGAGAGGTAGGCCGCGGCGCCGCGGATCACCTGCCAGGACAGCCAGTCGCGCCAGGCGGGGAGGCGGTCGTCGGTCAGCAGGCCGGCGAGCCCCTCGAGGAAGCTCGGCTGGCGCACGACGACCTCGGCGAGCGCCCCCTCCGGCGCGCCCATCGCGGTCAGCCAGACGTCGAGGTCGATGCCGGCGGCGAGCTCGGTGACCTCGGCCCAGGAGCGGAGGTTGTAGGTGGCCTGGCTGTCGCGGCCGCGCACCTTGTCCCAGTGCACGGCGGCGAGGTCGGTCTCGAGCGCGACGATGCGCTCGGCGCGCGACTCCGGCGAGTCGATGCCGGCGAATCCGAGCATCCGGGCGACGAAGGGCAGGTACGCCTCGCGGACGGAGGCGAACGCCTCCTCGCGGTAGTAGCTCTCGTCGGGCAGGCCGAGGCCGCCCTGGTTGACGAACACGAGGTAGCGCTCGGGGTCGCCCGGGTCGTTGTCGACGAAGAGGCCGAAGAGGCCGGGGACGCCCGCGCGCTCGAAGGCGCCGACGGCCTGCAGCAGCCCGGCGATCGAGTCGACGCGCTGCACGGCCGCGAGGTCGTCGGCGAGCGGAGCGGCGCCGAGCTCTTCGGCGCGCGCCTCGTCGAGGAAGGAGGTGTAGAGGTCGCCGAACATGCGCGCCTCGGAGCCGTGCGGGGCGGACTGCGCCTCGACGATGATGTCGCGGACCGCCTTCTCCGCCTCCTCCTGGAGCACGTGGAAGGAGCCGTAGCGCGCCTTGTCGCTCGGGATCTCGGTGCGGTCGATCCACAGGCCGTTGACGTGGCGGTAGAGATCGTCCTGCGGACGCGTCGCCGGGTCGAGTTCGGAGAGGTCGATACCGGAGCGAGGCGTCGTCGAGGTCATGGCGTCAAGCCTACGTCGGGGGTCGGACACCGCGGCCCGGAGTCGCGAGTCCGGCTCGCGCAACCGCCCCCGGCACGCGGGAACCGGTCGATCCGACGAGCCGGAGCGGATTCTGCGAGCCCGAGGTGCAGCAGTCGGGGGCTCCGGCACGCGCGAGCACCTCCGGCACGCCGGAAACGGCGGATCCGGCGAGCCGGAGCAGGTTCCGCGAGCCGGAGGTCAGCCGGAGGTCAGCCCCAGGCCGGCCGCGGCTCAGCGGGCGAGCTGCTCCTCGACGTAGGCGCGGATCGGGGTGGTCGGGCGGCCGATGAGGCGGGCGAGCGCGCCGTCGGTCTCGCCGAGGAGGCCGTCGGCGATGTTCGCGTCGAGGCCGACGACGAAGCCGACGCCGCCCTCGGGGACGCCGGCCTCGGTGAGGATGCGGGCGTGCTCGGCGGAGTCGACGTGCGTGATCGCGGCGTCGCGGCCGGCGACCTCGCCGACGAGGGTCGCGAGCTCGTCGAAGGTCCAGGCGGTGTCGCCGGAGAGCTCGTGCACGGAGCCGACCAGGGAGGCGTCGAGCAGCGCGACGGCGGCCGCCTCGGCGTAGTCGGTGCGGGCGGCACTGGAGACGCGGCCGTCGCCGGCGCTGGAGAGGGTGGTGCCGGTCGAGGCGAGCTCGGCGACGGTCTGCGCGTAGTTCTCGTTGTACCAGCCGTTGCGGAGGATCACGGCGGGGAGGCCCGCGGCGGCGATCGCCTCCTCCGTCGCCTTGTGCTCGGGGGCCAGGATCAGCGGGCTGGTGGTCGCCTTCGGGGCGCTCGTGTAGACCAGCCGCGCGCCGGCGCGGGCGGCGGCCTCGATCGCGGCGGTGTGCTGCGCGACGCGCTTGCCCACCTCCGAGCCGGAGACGAGCAGCACGGCCTCGGCGCCGGAGAAGGCGGCGTCGAGCGAGGCCGGGTCCTCGAAGTCGGCGACGGCGGTGCGGACGCCGAGGTCGGCGGCGAGCGCCTCCAGCTTGGCGGCGTCGCGGCCGGTGGCGACGATGTCGGAGGCGGCGGTGCCGCGGGCGAGCAGGTGCTCGACGGCGAGACGGCCGAGGTGGCCGGTGGCTCCGGTGACGACGAGGGTCATGGGGGTGGTCCTTCCGTTCGGGAGACGGCAGGTGGGGCGCCGTCGGAGAGGGGAACCGGGCCGCACCGCCAGAACTTCCCGGAATGCAGTACCCACTATTTGGTTAGTACTCCTGTGACCATCATCGAGAGCCCCCTCCTCACCGGCGACGTCTACTCCGCCGACTGCCCGAGCCGCGAGGTCTTCGGCCACGTCACGAGCAAGTGGGGCGTGCTCGTCCTCGCCGCCCTGGCCGAGCGGGGCCTGCGCTGGGGCGAGCTGCGGCGCCGGATCGGCGGCATCAGCGAGAAGATGCTGGCGCAGACCCTCCGCACCCTCGAGGAGGACGGCTTCGTGCACCGGGAGGCGCACGCCGTCATCCCGCCGCGGGTCGACTACGCGCTGACCCCGCTCGGCGCCGAGCTCGCCGAGCGGCTGCTGCCGGTGGTCGAGTGGATCGCGGACAACGTCGGCGCGGTGCTGGCCGCCCGGGACGCCCGCCGGAGCGACGAAGGATAGCCTCACCTTCTTGTGAGAACGTTCATATTCCGTTCAGGGAGAGGCCGCCGCTGAGCGGGATGCGCGTCCCCTCGCACTGGTCCACTCGATCGCACTGCCTGCCGATCGAAGGACGACCATGACCGACACCGCCCGCCGCCCGCTCCTCCTCCCCATGGCGGGGCACGTGCGCGGCAAGCGCAGCCCCGTCACCTGCGCCCTGAAGTGCGCGAACGCGTGCTCGACCGCCGCCTGCAACACCTCGCACAACAGCTCGTTCCGCGACATCGTCGCGCGCCAGATCTCGCGCCGCAGCGCGCTCGGACTGGGCCTGGCCGGCGCGGTCACCGTCGCCGTCGCCTCGGCCGGCGGCGCCCCCACCGCGGAGGCGGCTGTCGCCGACGCCGCGGTCGGCGGGTCCCCGCTCGCCTTCACCCCGATCGCCCCGGTGCCGTACACGGTCGACGAGTTCACCGTTCCCGAGGGCTTCGCCTGGCAGCCGATCATCCGCTGGGGCGACCCGCTCTTCGCCGACAGCCCCGCCTTCGACATCCGGAACCAGACCGAGGCGGCCCAGGCCGCGCAGTTCGGCTACAACAACGACTACACCGACATCGTCGAGATCCCCGGCTCGAAGCGCCTGCGCGCCCTGCTGGTCGTGAACCACGAGTACACGAACGAGTCGATCATGTTCCCGGCCGCGCAGCTCGAGGCCGAGCCCGAGCGCGTGCGCGCCGTCGGCCGCGCCGCCCACGGCCTCAGCGTCGTCGAGCTGGTCCGCACCGCCGTCGACCGCCCCTGGGCGTACGTCCGCGGCGGCGAGCACAACCGCCGCTACCTGCTGGACACCCCCTACGAGGTCACCGGCGCCGCGGCCGGCTCGGCGCTGCTGAAGACCGCCGCCGACCCCACGGGACGCTCCGTCCTCGGCACGCTGGGCAACTGCTCCGGCGGCACCACGCCGTGGGGCACGATCCTCTCCGGCGAGGAGAACTTCAACGGCTACTTCCGCGCCACCGCGACCAGCGACGCCGAGAAGCGCTACGGCCTGACCGACGCCGAGACCGCCCGCCTCTGGGAGCTCGACGACCCGCGCTTCGACGCCCGCACGCCCGGCTACGAGAACGAGCCGAACCGCTTCGGCTGGATCGTCGAGTTCGACCCCTTCGAGCCGGAGTCGACCCCGAAGAAGCACACGGCGCTCGGTCGCCTCAAGCACGAGGGCGCGAACGTCATCGTCGCCCCGAACGGCCGCGTGGTCGCCTACCAGGGCGACGACGAGCGCTTCGACTATCTCTACAAGTTCGTCTCGAAGAAGCGCTACCTCGAGGGCGACCGCGCGCACAACAAGACGCTGCTGGAGGAGGGCGACCTCTTCGTCGCGAGCTTCACCGGCGACTCCCCCGTCGCCGAGATCACCGGCACCGGCGCGGTCCCCTCCGACGGCGGCTTCGACGGCATCGGCGCCTGGCTGCCCCTGGTCCTCGACGGAGCGTCGATGATCGCCGGCATGAGCGTCGAGGAGGTGCTCGTGCACACCCGCATGGCCGCCGACATCGCCGGCGCGACCAAGATGGACCGCTGCGAGGACGTCCAGCCGAGCCTGGTCAGCGGCCGGATCTACGTCGCCTGCACCAACAACTCCAACCGCGGCACCGAGGGCAAGGAGGGGCCGACCGAGGTCAACCCGCGCTCCGAGAACCGCGACGGCCACATCGTCGAGATCATCGAGGACGGCGGCGACCAGACCGGCCGCACCTTCACCTGGAACCTGCTGATGCTGTGCGGCGACGTCGCGCAGGGCGACACGGTCTACTTCTCCGGTTTCCCGGCCGACCAGGTCTCGCCGATCTCCTGCCCGGACAACCTCGCCTTCGACTCCGTCGGGAACCTCTGGATCTCGACCGACGGCGCGCCCAGCGGCATCGGCTACAACGACGGCCTCTTCAAGGTGGCGCTCGAGGGCGCCGAGCGCGGGCGGGTGGAGCAGTTCCTCTCGGTCCCGCGCGACGCCGAGACCTGCGGGCCGATCGTGCACGACCAGGACCAGCACGTGTTCGTGGCGGTCCAGCACCCGGGCGAGGAGGGCACCTTCGAGGCGCCGAGCTCCTACTTCCCGGACTTCGCTGCCACCGGAGCCCTCGCGGCCGGTGCCGTCGCGGCGCCGCGCCCGACGATCGTGCAGATCCTGCCGGCCTCGCAGCTCGTCACGCCGACGCCCACGCCGACCGCGGGGCCGACCACGGCGCCGACGGCGACTCCGACGGCCGGACCGACCGCGGGGCCGACGGCCGGACCGACCGCTGCGCCCACCGCCGGGCCGACCGCCGCGCCGACCGCTGTTCCGACCGTCGCGCCGACCGGCACGCCCGTCCCCCTGCCCGTGGGCGGCGGCACGACCGGCGGACTCGCCTCGACCGGTGTCGAGAGCGTCGGCCTCATCGCCGGCGCCGCCGCTCTGCTGACCGCGGGTGCGGCCGCACTGGGTCTGGGTGCGCGCCGTCGCGCGGCCGGCACGGAGGCCGAGCCGGAGGCCTGATCGGGGACGCAGGTCCGTTGTGCAGGCGATCCGACGCTCGGCGGCGCACTCGACGCGGTGGCAAGAGCTTTCCGCGGCCGGTCGCCTGCACGACGGACGGGCGCCTGCACATCGGACTGACGCCTGCACAACGGACGGGCACCTGCACAACGGGGGCCTGAGGGGTGCGCTAGGTTGAGCGCGATGTCGACCCTCCGGAGCCGCGAGTCCGCGGTCATCGTCGCCGTGCAGCGCTCGCCGCTGGCACCGCCCCTGCGCCCGATCGCCCGCTGGCTCAGCTTCTTCGGCGAGCACGCCGCGGGCTGGCTGCTGCTGGGCGTGGTCGGTGCGTTCGCCGATCCGTCGCGCTTCTGGGCGTGGGCGCTCTGCGACGTCGCGATCGTCGTGGCGCACGGGCTGTCGATCGTGATCAAGCGCGTCGTCCGGCGGCCGCGGCCCCTCGGCGAGGGCGTCGAGGTGCGGGGGACGGCGCCGAGCAAGCTCAGCTTCCCGAGCTCGCACGCGTCCTCGACCACCGCGGCGGCGATCGTGTTCGCCGTGATGCTGCCCGCGCTCTGGCCGCTCGCCGTCCTCGTGGTGCTGGTGATGCTGCTGTCGCGCCTCGTGCTCGGGATGCACTTCCCGACCGACGTGCTCGCGGGCGCGGCGCTCGGCACGCTCGCGGCGCTGGCCGCGCTGCCGTTCCTCCCACTGCTCTCGTTCTAGCTTCCGGCGCGGGGGCGTCTGCCGTCCGTTGTCCGATCTGCAGGCGATCCGCGCGTCTGTCTTCCGCGCCTCGCGGTGGAAGGCGCCTTCCGCATCGGATCGCCTGCAGATCAGGCGGGAGCCTCAGAGGAGGCGGCGGGCCGAGGCCCAGGCGGTCAGCTCGTAGCGGGAGGAGAGCTGGAGCTTGCGCAGCACTGCGGAGACGTGGGACTCGACGGTCTTCACCGAGATGAAGAGCTCGGCGGCGGCCTCCTTGTAGGCGTAGCCGCGGGCGATGAGGCGCATGACCTCGCGCTCGCGGGCCGAGAGGCGGTCGAGCTCGTCCACGGACTCCGCCTGCTCGCCGCTGAGGGCGCCGAAGGCGTCGAGGACGAAACCGGCGAGCCGCGGCGAGAAGACGGCGTCACCGCCCGCCACCGCGAGGACCGCCCGGCTGACCTCGGCGCCGGAGCTCGCCTTGGTGATGTAGCCGCGGGCGCCGGCGCGGATGACGCCGACCACGTCCTCCGCCGCGTCCGAGACGCTCAGCGCCAGGAAGCGCACGACGTCGAGGTGCGCGGCGCTGCGGCGCAGGACCTCGGCGCCGCCTCCGCCCGCGCCGCCCGGCAGGTGCACGTCGAGCAGCACCACGTCCGGACGCTCGGCCGCCACCAGAGCGACCGCCGAGTCGACGTCGGCCGCCTCGCCCACGACGTCGAGCTCGGCGGCGAGATCGGCGCGCAGGCCGGAGCGGAAGATGGAGTGGTCGTCGACCAGCACGACGCGGGTCACCGCTCGGCCCCCGCAGGCAGTCTCAGGTGGACCTCGGTGCCCGAGCCGCCCGCTCCGGGCCGCACCGTCGCACTGCCGCCGGCGCGCGCCATCCGGCCGACGATCGACTCGCGGATGCCGAGGCGGTCGCCGGGGAGCGCGCCGAGGTCGACTCCGGGGCCGCGGTCGCGCACGAAGACGTCGACCCCGGTGGACGACGACTCGACATAGACCGAGACCTCGCCGCCCGCGTGCCGAGCCGCGTTGAGCATCGCCTCGCGGGTCGCGGCGAGCACGGGGGCGGCGCCCGGCACCGAGGCCCCCACCGCGACCACCTCGAGCGTCGCCGGCCAGTCGAGCTCGATCGCGGCGGCGATGGCGCGGATCTCGGCCGCCAGGTCGTTCGCGACCGGGACGTCGCGCTCGAAGAGCCAGTCGCGCAGCTCCCGCTCCTGCGCGCGGGCGATGCGGGCGACCTCGCTCGAGGCACCCGCCCGGTTCTGGATCAGCGCGAGGGTCTGCAGCACCGAGTCGTGCAGGTGCGCGGCGATCTCGGCGCGCTGCTCCTCGCGCACCCGCGCCGCCCGCTCGCCCATCAGCTCGGTCCACAGCGTGACGACCCGGGGCGCGGCGAGCACGCCCGCGGCGACCAGGAGGACGCCGACGGCCAGCACCGCGTTGACCGCGCTCGGGCGGGCCGTGAGCACGGCGGCCCCGGCGACGACGAGCACGGCGCAGGCGGCGAGGCGGACCAGGGCGGAGGAGCGCGCCGAGCGCGACGGATCGCCGCGGTCGAGTCCGAGACTCCAGGCGACGGCGCCGCCGGAGAGCACCGCGACGGCGGCGAGCGCGCGGGTGACGTCGGCGTCGTCGCCCCCGCGCAGCGCGACCACGACCGAGAGCGTCGCGGCTCCGGCGACGCCGACGAGCAGCACGGCGACCGGAACGGACCGCCGCACACCGCCGGTCTGCGCACCGGAGTCCGGGCCCGCGTCGCGCAGGGGAACGAGCGCCCACAGCCACAGGTAGAGCAGCGCACCGCCGCCGCCCAGCAGCGTCGCGACGATCATGAGGAAGCGCACCGTCCCCGTGCGCAGGCCCAGGTGCTCGGCGAGCGCCGCGCACACGCCGCCGAGGACCATCCGGCGCGGGCGGCGCAGCGGAGGCCGGGCCGAGGCGGGCCGGCCCGCGGACGATCGGCCCGGGGACGGCCGACGCCGCGGCGGGTGCGCCGCGGTGCTCGGGAGGGTGGGTGTGCTCACCCCTGCATCCAAACAGGTCGTCGGGGTCGCCGGGGCGGGAGTCGGGGTCGGATCAGGGGTTCCCCCGATGGTCGGCGCCTGTGGAGGAGCGTCACACTCGAGCCATGACAGCAGCGAGCACGACCCCGCCGGACCCGGCGCAGGAGACGGCGGGCGACCCACCGGCTCCGGACCCGGCCCCCGGAGCCGGCGAATCCGGGACCGGCACTCCCGGGAACGGCACCCCCGGCCCCGGCGCCTCCGGCCCCGGCGCCTCCGCACCCGGCCCCTCCTCCGAGAACCGCTTCCTCCTCTGGCTGCGCTCCCTCGATCTCGCCCGCCGGCCCGGCTGGGTCGGCGGCGTCTGCTCCGGCATCGCCGATCGCCTCGGCATCGACCCGCTGATCGTGCGCGGGATCTTCGTCGTGGTCGCCGTCCTCGGCGGCCCGGCCTTCCTCTTCTACGCGGCGGCCTGGCTGCTGCTGCCCGACGAGGACGGCGTGCTGCCGGTCGAGGAGCTGCTCCGCGGCCGCCTGACGCGTGTGCACGCCGGGATCGGCGCCCTGGTGCTCGCCTCGATGCTCCCGGTCGCGCAGGGCTTCTGGTCGCTCGGCGGCGCGTACACCGGGGCGGTGCCCTGGGCGCCGGCCACCGGCCGCGCCCTCTGGACGGTCGTCGTCCTGGTGCTCATCGTGCTCTTCGTGGTCTGGATCGCCCGCCGCTCGGGCCGCATCGACCCGGCGCCCCCGCACTTCGGCAGCCCCGAGGGTCCTGGCGCCTCGACCGCCGGCTACCCCGCCCCCACCGGCGAGCCCGCGAGCGGCGCTCCCCTCCTCCCTCCGCAGCGCCCGACCGAACCGCGGCCGAGCACCCCCGAGGACCTCGCGCTGTGGCGCGAGCGCCAGGAGGAGTGGAAGGCCGAGCGGGAGGCGTTCCGCGCCCAGGAGAGCGCGACCGCTCGCGAGACGGCCCGGGCCCGTGCCGAGGAGTCGCGCCTCCGAGCCGCCGCGATCACCGCGGCGCGCCTCGAGCGGCGTCGGCTGCACCGCGAGGCGAACCCGCGGCTGCGGAGGAGCGTCACCCTGCTCGTGCTCGGCCTGGCCGCCGTCGCCGGTGCGATCGCGTCGCTCACCGTCTCCGGCTCGACCGCGACCGTGGTCGGCTTCAGCGTCGCGACCCTGGTGCTCGGACTCGCGATCGTGGCGGCCGGGCTGCTCCGCCGGCGCGCGATCCTCCTGATCGCGGTCTCGGTGATCACGGTGCTGACGGCCTCGACCGCGTCGCTCGTCCCGCCGGAGCGCCAGCTGCTGCCCCTCCTGAGCTCGTACGGCGTCTCGAACGCGACTCCCGGCAGCTACGCGATGCTGGCGGGCGACCTGCAGATCACGATCGACCCGTCGCTGGGTGCTCCGGGGGAGGTGATCGACGTCTGGCAGGGCGCCGGGAACATCACCGTCGTGCCGATGGCCGGAGCGGCGGTCCGCCTCGAGGCGTCCACGGCGAACGGCTACTACTGGCTGACGACCGCTTTCGCCGACGGCGACGTGGGCTCCGAGCCGGAGAACGTCGAGTACAGCCGCGACGGAGCCACCTGGACGCAGACCTTCGGCGACCCGGACGCCGAGCCGGTCGTCGTCCGGATCGCGCAGGGCCGCGGCGGAGTCACCGTCTACGACCGGACCGCCGAGGACTCGACCAGCGGCGCCGCACTCGACCCGAACGGCACTGCGACCGCGGAGCCGACCTCGGAGGCGACCGCTGCCGCCGACCTCCCGACCCCGACGGACACCGGCACGACGACGGATCCCACCACTTCGACAGACCCCGGCAGCACGCCCGGAACCGACAGCACGACCCCGACGGAGGCAGGACGATGACCGCGCAGAGCACCACCGCCACGCAGACCAGCACCGCCACCGAGACCGCGAAGCGGCCCAGGATCCGCGCCGGCGCGATCGTCTGGGGGCTGGTCCAGGCCGCCGTCGCGGTCCTCCTGCTCCTCCTCGCAGCCGACGCCGGGCTGCGGACCGCCGTCGTCGACTGGGCGCTCTCGCTCGGCCCCGCCGGAGCCGCCGCGATCGCGATCGCCGCGCTGGGGACGATCGCCCTCCTGATCGGCCTCGTCCGGGTCCTCGACCGGCGCTGACGAGCGGCAGCAGGGCAGGGAGGCGACCGACGTCGGTGGGGAGTCGGGTCTCGATACGCCCCTGCGGGGCTACTCGACCAGCATGCAGGTACGCCCCGGCGGGGCTGCTCGACCAGCATGCAGGCGGGCGTCTCCTCCCAGGAGATCGGGCCCGAGCCACGCACCCGCCCACCCGCAACCCCCCTAGGCCGAGGCCGGACACGAGCGCAGACTCGCCGTCCGGCCTCGACCGCGCGCGCGAGCGCCCGCGCACGGACAGGCGCCTCCCCCTCCCCGAGTCGAGACCGCCGATGCGCGACGCCGCCCGCAGGACGCTCTGATGGAGCTCGGCATCGCCGCAGTCATCAGCGTCGAGGAAGAGAACCGCTCCCGCTCTCGCGGCCATCGAAGATGCTCATCGCGCGCCTCCGAGCCAGAGTCCTGCTGCTGCGGCGATGACGCTGAGGAGGAGCGTGCCGAGGGCGTTGGTGGCGGAGGCGAGGCGGCGTCCTTCGGCGAGGAGGCGGACGGTTTCGAGGCTGGCGGTGGAGAAGGTGGTGTAGCCGCCGAGGAAGCCGGTGCCGAAGACGAGTCGCCACGATTCGGGGGCGATGCCTGCGAGGGCGAGGCCGGTGATCAGGCCGAGGAGGAGTGATCCGGTGACATTGATGACGGTGGTGCCCCAGGGGTAGGCGCCGCCGGTGCGGGTTTTGATGAGCCCGTCGAGGAGGAGCCGTGTCGCAGCTCCGATTCCGCCGGCGAGGGAGAGCGCGAGGAACAGTGCGGGAGTCATGCCGGCACCTTCCTCTGCGTGCGTCGCCGGTGGAGTGCTGCGGCGAGGACGATCCCGGTCCAGGACGCGAGGGCACCGAGGAGGACGGTGCCGAGCGCGTAGAGGGCGGCGGGTGCGGGGTGTCCTGTGGTGAGCAGGTGGGCGGTGTCGGTGGCGAGGGTGCTGTAGGTGGTGAAGCCTCCGAGCGCTCCGGTACCGAGCAGCAGCCGTGCGGTGCGGCGTCGGCCCTCGTCGCTGCCGGCTCTGGCGAGGCCCTCCAGGAGCACGCCGAGCAGGAGCGCGCCGACGATGTTGATGGCGAAGACGACGGTGTCGAAGGCGGGACCGGCGGGGAACGCGAGGGTCAGGCCCTCCCGCGCCCCGGTCCCGACCGTGCCGCCGGCGGCGACGAGGAGGAGGTACCGCAGGCGCAGGTGCACGGGTCGTGGCGTCCCGTCGGGGGCGTCGTCGACGTCGAGGTCGCTGTCGACCGGCAGCTCGGGGTCGGGGTCCGGGGGGCGGTGACGGTGGAGGTCATCGGTCACGAGGAGTGGGGCCTTTCGGGAGGGGGCGGGTCAGTGGGTGAGGCCGTAGTGCAGCGCGGGGTCGAGGTGCTCGATGTCGACGAGGCGGTTGTACTTCGCGACCCTCTCACCGCGCGCGGGGGCGCCGGATTTGATCTGCCCGACTCCGGTTCCCACCGAGAGGTCGGCGATGAAGGTGTCGAGGGTCTCGCCGGAGCGGTGGGAGACCATGCAGCGCATGCCGGCGTCGTGGGCGGCCGCGATCGCGTCGAGGGTGCCGGTGACGGTGCCGATCTGGTTGGGCTTGATGAGTGCGGCGTTGGAGTAGCCGTTGCGGGCTCCGTCGCGGATGCGGTCGGCGTCGGTGACGTAGAGGTCGTCTCCCACGAGCTGCACCCGGTCGCTGATGGTGTGGGCGAGGAGGGCCCAGCCCTCGTGGTCGTCCTCGGCGAAGCCGTCCTCGATGCTGCGGATCGGGTAGTCGGCGATCAGCTTCTCGTAGTAGCGGGCGAGTGCGTCGCGGTCGAGGTCGGTGCCGGCGACGGTGTAGTGGCCGTCGCCGTGGAAGAAGCCGTTCGCGGCGGGATCCATCGCGATCGCGATGTCACCGGTGCCGGGCTGGTATCCGGCGTCGGTGATCGCTGCGACGAGGAGGTCCAGGGCGTCTTCGGGCCGGTCGATGGGGGGCGCGAAGCCGCCCTCGTCGCCGAGCCCGGAGGTGCCGTAGGCGGTGCGGACGCGAGCGGCGAGGGCGTGATAGATCTCGGCGCCGACCTGCACGGCCTCCTCCTCGGTGCCGGCGGAGACGGGGGCGATCATGAACTCTTGGAAGTCGAGGCCGTTCGCGGCGTGCGCGCCGCCGTTGATGACGTTGAAGTGCGGGACGGGCAGGGAGGCGGTCGCCCCGGTGCGATCGGCGATCCACCGGTGCAGGGGCAGGCCGGTGCGCGCTGCGAAGGCGCGGGCGGCCGCGATGGAGACGGCGACGACGGAGTTCGCTCCGAGGCGGGCGAGGTTCGCGGTTCCATCCAGTGCTCGCAGCGCTTCGTCGATCTCGCGAAGCGAGGTCCAGGAGTGCTCGAGCAGGAGGGCACGGATCTCGCCGTCGACGGCCGCGACAGCGGAGCGGACTCCGCGTCCGCTGAACGCGGGGCCGCCGTCGCGCAGCTCGACCGCTTCGAACGCGCCGGTCGAGGCGCCTGCGGGGGCGGAGGCGTCCAGGACGGTGTCGTCGTCCAGACGCAGGGTGACGGCGACGGTCGGGAAGCCGCGGGAGTCGAGGATCTGCCGTGCGGCGACGTCGGTGATGACCAGCGGGTGTCCGGCGGGGTGGGTGACGTACTCGCCCGATCCGTGGATGCTGGTGCGGGTGTGGCTGATGTAGGCGTTCATCAGGTTCCTCCTTCGTGGGCGAGCGTGATCGCCGCCCGGTCGGCTCTTGCGGGGTCGAGGTAGCGTCCGCTCCTCGAGATCGGTGTCCCGGACGGCCCGGTGTCGTACAGGTACGGCTGACCGGTCGGGATGTTCAGATCGCGGACCGCGGCATCGCCGAGGTCCTCGAGAAGGGCGCGCAGCGCGCGCAGGGAGTTGCCGTGCGCGACGATGAGCACCGTCTCGCCCTCCTCGAGGGCGGGCAGGATGCGCTCCTCGAGGAGCGGCTGCAGACGGTGGACGACGTCGCGCAACGACTCCGTCTCCGTCATCGCCTCGGCCGGCTGCCCACGGAACGCCGCGGACCTGTGCAGCTGCGCGAAGGCGGCGGAGGACAGGGCAGGCGGGCGGACGTCCATCGACCGGCGCCACTCCAGGAAGGCGTCGGCCCCGTACTGGGCTCTGACGGCGCTTTTCGACAGGCCGGTGAGCGCTCCGTAGTTGCGCTCGTTCAGCCGCCACTGGGCCGCGACGATCCGCGGCCGCCCTGGAAGGGCGCCGGCGATGATCCGGGCCGATTCGGTGGAGCGTTGCAGGGTCGACGTGAGGATCAGATCGGGGTCGATCGATGCGTCCCTCAGTAGCGTCGCCGCCTGTCGCGCTTCGTCACGTCCGAGGTCGGTGAGGGGGACGTCCAGGACGCCGCAGAAGAGACCGTCGGCATTGCCGGTGCTCTCACCGTGGCGCACGAGGACGAGCGGGGGATGCGCGGGCATGGGTCACCTACCTGGTCTCTGATCGAGAAGGTAGGAACCATCAGCCTCGGCGGCAGTTCGAGCTCACGCTCGGGCGGGATCCATCGCCACTGCCGTCAGCCTACGCCCGCACCTCGGTCAGGACCAGGGCAGCGGCTCCGAATCATCGACCGGGGAGAGGGGGATCATGAGGACCGGCCGGTGCTGACGGTGAGCGAGACGGGCGCCGACGGCGCCGGAGAAGACCTCCTGCACGGTGCGACGCAGAGACGGCTCCTTCGTGCCGACAATGATCATGACCGCATCGACACGGTCCGCGAGCGTCGCCAGAGCGTGTGCAACGTCACCGGCCATCTGATGCGTCTGCCACGGGACACGGTCACCGATGATCCGGTCAAGCCGCTCGAGGATCGCAGGATCGAACGGATCCTCGCTGCTGTCGGCGGCATCCGAATCCAACGGCATCGACCGCTCGACCAGCGGATCCTCCCCGAACTGCCCGTCGATGACGTACCGGCCCGTGTCCACCTGCACGAACTCCAACCGCCCCCCGAAACGCACGGCGAAGCGCAGCGCTTCCTGAATCACCGCTTCCGGCTGATCCGCCTGCACCCCGACCACGATCGCGTCCTCAGCCATCACGCGCACCTTTCCGATCCTCGTGCGCTCGGACGGAGAACAGTGACGCCGTACGGATCACAGCTGCTCCTATCTCCGCGCACACCACTGACAGAGATAGGGACTGTTGTCGACGTCGTCGAGGTTGGGTCCGGCGAGCCCCACCGCCGGAACGCACTGCGTTGATCTCAGTGTGCACCCGCGCCGCCCCGCCCGCACCTGCAGTCAGGTCGCCGTCCGCTGGAGCCAGTGGAGTGTCGCAGATGCACTGCGGGCGACACCGGTGCCTTCCTCCCGGGTCTGGTCCCCGCCAGCTGCCCGCGCGTACACGTGCGGACGCTGCGGCGTACCCGAATCGGCTGCTACTGACCAAGCGCGCCTCGGGAACGAACGGCGGGATCACGCTCGACCCGATGATCGGGGTGTCGTCGAGGATGGCACGCGGTCGAACCGATCACCACGGAGACCACCGCGCGCGAGACGGTGAGAAGCAGCTCAGGCGCAAGGGGGTCTCGAATCGTCGTCGGCGCGGTTCACTCACTGCATGGATGGTCTGCCCTTCGTTGTTCTCGTCGTCGTCTTTCTCGCCGCCGCCGCAGTGGTGTGGATCGCCGGCATCCAGTTGTCGAAGGCCACGGACGTTCTGGACGCGCGTCTGCACCTGGGGAGTGCGCTGGGCGGTCTGATCGTTCTCGCCGTCGCGACGAACCTGCCGGAGATCGCGATCACCGTGTCCGCCGCGCTCTCCGGGAACCTGGACGTCGCGGTCGGCAACATTCTCGGCGGCATCGCACTGCAGACCGTGGTCCTCGTCGTCCTCGACCTGTTCGGCAAGCGCGGAAAGGGTGCGAAGCCGCTCACCTACCGTGCCGCGTCCCTCACACTCGTGCTCGAGGGGCTCGTGGTCGTCGCGGTGCTCGCCGTCGTCATCGCCGGCAGCCAGCTGCCCTCCGGACTGGAAGTGCTGCGCCTGACCCCGGACGTCGTCCTCATCGCCGGCCTCTGGGTCGTGGGGCTGCTGCTCGTGCAACGCTCCGGCAAGCACCTCCCCTGGCACGAGGACGGGCGGGCCCCCGACGCGACAGCATCCCCCGCGAAGAAGAAGACGCACCCGATGAGCACACGCAAGGCGACCATCGTGTTCACGATCTCCGCCGCGGCGACCCTCCTCGCCGGTGTCGTGCTCGAGCGCGCCGGTGACGCAGCATCCTCGCAGCTCGGTCTCTCAGGGGTGCTGTTCGGAGCCACCGTGCTCGCTCTCGCCACCTCCCTCCCCGAGATCTCGACCGGGCTGCAAGCCATCAAGCAGGGCGACGACAACCTCGCCATCAGCGACATCTTCGGCGGCAACGCCTTCCTCCCCGTCCTGTTCCTCGTCGCCACCGTCCTCTCCGGCACCGCAGTCCTCCCGCAGGCGAACTCGTCCGACATCTACCTCACCGCTCTCGCCGCCCTGCTCACCCTCGTCTACATCGTCGGACTGATCTTCCGACCCACCCGCCGCATCGCCGGCATGGGAGTCGACTCATTGATCGTGCTCGCGCTCTACACCGTCGGCATCGGCGGGCTCTTCGCCATCACCGCGACATGACGTCCGTGCCGCCGTGTGCAGATCGACCAGCTCGCTGCAGCTCGAGCAGACACGGCCGCTAGCGTGATCGGCGTTGCGACGAGCCGTGCACCGGTCAGCGCATCTCGTGCGCGATCTCCAGGAACGCCGCCGCGGACGACCCGATGCGATCGGACCAGATGGCGCGGAGGGGTCGCACGAGTGCTGGTCCGCGGAGGGGCACTCGTATCAGTGAGCGCGCGGCGAGATCTGCTTCGACGGTGAGGATGCTCATGACTGCGGGCGCGATGCCGGCGCGGGCGTTCGCTCGGATGATCGCCGTCGTCTCCAGGATCGCGGCGGGAGTCGTGGGTGCGAGCCCGGCGTCGTGGAGCCATGCTTCGAGGGTCGTCCGGGTGCCGGAGCCTTCCTCTCGTGTCAGCAGTGCGGTCCCGGCCAAGTCCTCGGCGCTGATACTCGCCGCGCGTGCCCAGGGGTGGTCCGGTGCGACGACGACAGCGAGTTCGTCCTCCGTGACCACGTGAGAGGAGAGCGTGGCCGTGGACGCCGGAGTCTCGACGAATCCGAGCTGCGCGGCACCGGATCGCACGAGCTCTGTGACCGTGGCTGAATTGCCGGCGATCAGCTGCACACTCACCTCGGGTGTGCGCTGTCGGAATTCGAGGAGCCAGCGTGGGAGCAGCAGTTCGGCGATCGTCTGCGACGCCGCGAGGACCAGTGAGCCGGTCGGCTGTCGCAGTGCTGCCGCGCCCGCCTCGAGGCGGCGGGACGCCTCGAGGACCGGGCCCGCCAGCTCGAGCACGAGCCGGCCCGCGTCGGTCATCAGGGACCCGGTCGGAGAGCGGCGCACGAGCGGCTGCCCGATGGCGCGCTCCGCGACCCGCAGACGCGCCGAGACGGCCTGCTGGGTGACGCCGAGGGCTTCGGCGGCGCGGGAGAGCGAGCCCGCCTCGGCGATGCGTTCGAGCACCTCCAGCGTGTCGAGATCCAGGATCCGGTCCGTCAATCGCCGCGTCGCCACAAGCACTCATTGTGCCCCGCCAACACGATCGCTGTATCGGCTGGTGACGGCGATGCTCAGGCTGGAGTCATGACAACTCTCTCCCCCGCCCGCGCATCTTCCTCGATCGGGCATCCTCCGCGGTCGAGGCGCTTGTTCCGGGAGCTGGAGCATCCGGGACTGATCGTGTCGAACCTGACGCCGAACTGGTTCGCGTCGATCATGGGCACCGGCATCGTCGCGGTCGCCGCCGCGTCCCTGCCACTTCAGTTCCCCGGACTCCGTACCGGGGCCACCGTCGTCTGGGCGATCGCCGCGCTGCTGCTCGTCGCGCTGACGGTCGCGACCGGGCTGCACTGGGTCCGCTACCGCGGTACAGCGATGAGGCACCACCTGAATCCGGTCCTCTCGCACTTCTACGGCGCGCCGCCGATGGCGTTCCTCACCGTCGGCGCGGGAACCCTCCTCCTCGGCAAGGACTGGATCGGCCTGCCCGCCGCTGTCACCATCGACTGGGTGCTCTGGGGTGCGGGGACTCTCGGCGGGCTGGTGACGGCGGTCCTGGTGCCCTACCTCGCGTTCACCCGGCATGAGAACAAGCCCGATTCGGCGTTCGGCGGCTGGCTGATGCCGATCGTTCCGCCGATGGTGTCCGCTTCCACCGGCGCACTGCTGCTGCCGTACGCGCCCGCCGGGCAAGCGCGGGAGACGCTCCTGTGGTCCTGCTACGGCTTCTTCGGCCTCAGCCTGGTCGCGTCGCTGGTGGTGATCACCCTGATCTGGAACCGGCTCGCGCAGCACAAGGTCGGAGCGGCGGGGATGGTGCCGACGCTGTGGATCGTCCTCGGTCCGGTCGGACAGTCGATCACCGCTGTGAATCTGCTCGCCTCGAACGCGCCCACCGTCGTCGACGCCGGCACAGCGCGTGCGCTGCTGGTCGTGGCTCTGGTGTACGGCTTCGCGATGCTCGGCTTCGCACTGCTCTGGACCGTCATCGCCCTCGCGATCACCCTCCGCACCGCGAAGGAGCACCTGCCGTTCAGCCTGACGTGGTGGTCGTTCACGTTCCCCGTCGGCACCTGCGTCACCGGACTGAACGGCCTCGCCCTGCACTCCGGTCTCACGGTCGTCGCCGGCCTCGCCGTGCTCTACTACGTCGGCCTGGTCGCCGCGTGGATCTTCGTCGCCGCCCGCACCTTCCACGGTTCCGTGATCCGCGGCACCCTGCTCGCACCACCGCGACCGGCCTGACCGGGATCGAGGACCATCGTGGACATCCGAACCCTGAACGCCCTCGCCGAGACCTGGCGGAGTACCGCGGACGCGACCGGACGCTTCGTTCCGGGCTTCGATCCCCGCTCCGGCGGCACCGCCAGTCGCGTCCTGGTGCTGATGCAGTCACCCGGCCCTCGGACGATCGCCGCGGGATCCGCTGCCGTCTGCAGCGAAGACAACCTCGGGCCCACCGCCGCCGCGTTCCGGGCGGCCCGCATCGAGTCCGGACTCTCCCGCGACCACTACCTCCGATGGAACCTCATCCCGTGGGAGATCCCTGGCCGCGTCCGCCCCGCGGACATCGAGCAGGGCAGGCTCGCGCTCGGGGAGCTGCTGGAGCTGCTGCCCGCGCTCGACGCCGTCGTCACCTACGGGACCGTGGCGCTCGACGGGGTCATGCGCTACCTGACCCTGCACGATGATCCCCGTGTCGTCCCCGTCCTCGCTGCACCGCACCCCTCACCGGCCAACGGACGTCACCGCGCCGACCAGCACCTCCGCTCCGTGAACGCGCTCCGCCTCGCGAATCGTCTGGGATCCGGTCGGCGAGTCGCAGACTGACGGCACTGGAGGCAGACGTCCGCGGCTCGGTCGGCGCCGGTCCTCGTGACCGATGAGGCGCTGATCTCAGACGGTCCCGGTCCGCGGACCGCCGACGGGACCGGCCTGGTCGTCCACGATGTCGACGGTGTACGCCGCGCCGTGCTCGAGCGTGTGGCCGACGGTGCACTGACGGTCGACCGCCCGGCGGGTGCGCTCGGACAGTGAGGCGATCCGCTCGGGATCGAGCGCCGACAGGTCGGCGCGGATCACGGCGGTGACCGAGTCGTAGCGGTCCTCACCCTCGGGCTTGGTCGCGGTGATGTCGGTGGTCGCTTCGAAGTCGGCTCCGAGACGGCTGGAGAGGATGTGGTCCGAGGAGAGCATGCCGCAGGCGGCGAGGGCGAGGTGCAGCAGCTCGCCGGGCGAGAACACGCCGTCGGCCTCCGACCCGCCGATGCGGACCTCGGCTCCTCGCGCATTGCGGCCGATGAAGCTTCTCGGGCCCTCGCGGGTGATGTGCAGCGGCGTGGTCTCGGTGCTCATGGTCTGCTCCTGTCCGGTGTCCGCGGCACCGCGGGCAGTGTCGGTGTCTCCTGCGGGTGGATGGTGTCTCAGGTGTCGGTGCGGACGAGGGGGGTGTTCGTGCCGCGGACCCTGATGTCGACGCCGGTGATCTCCGACCGGGCGATGCCCGTGGACGCCGCCAGGTCGACGGCGCGCTGCCCGGCCGCCGTCCAGGTGGCGACGGTGATCGTGCTGCCGTCTGTGCGGGTGATCACGAGTTCGTACTCCGCGTCGGCGGGCGCGTCACCACTGTAGGTGCAGCTCCACTCCAGCCGGGTGCCCCACGGCTTCCCCTCGACCTGGATGTCCGCAGCGAGAGCGGGATCGGCCGCGATCGGGTCCATCGGTTCCAGGGTCGCCTCGCTCGCCACGGGAGCGCCCGCGATGCCCGTGCCGAGAGCGACGCCTCCGAAGACGGAGGCGGTGACGGCGGCCGCGACGGCGAGGGACGTCACGAGCCGGCGCCGACGTCGGCGCGTCCGGACACGGTGGGCGATGGCGGGCAGCGTCACCAGGGAGGGCGGCGCGTCCTCGCCGTCGTCCGATGCGCTGATGGCGAGGGCGTCCTCGACGGAGAGGCGACCGACGATGCCGGGCAGTCCTGCCAGCTCTGCCACGGCCGCGCGGCAGGCCGCGCAGCCGCTGAGGTGCTGCTCGTACTCGAGTCGCTGATCCGCGGGGAGAGCGCCGAGGACGTAGGACGCGTCCCAGTCGCGGTACTCGTCCTCCGTCGCAGAGCTTCCGTGGTGGTCGTTCATCGGGTGACGCCCCTTTCCTGCAGAGCCAGTCGCAGTCCGCGCAGTCCGTAGTGCAAACGAGATTTCGCTGTTCCCTCGGGGATGGAGTGCCGGCGGGCGATCTCGGGGACGGTGTGTCCGAGGAAGTACGCGTCCACCACGATCCGACGATGCTCCACCGACAGCGAGGCGAGAGCGTCGGCGACGAGGATGCTGTCCAGGACCGCGTCGGTGCGATCGGGGACGGCGCCGCCGCCGTCCTCGTCCTTCGCCGGCACTTCGCGTCGGCTCCTAGCGGAGCGGGCGTCGTCGATGACGAGGTTGCGTGCGACGGTGAACAGCCACGCGCGCGCGGCGTCGGCGTCGCGTTCGAGGACCTGCGGGCGCTGCCAGGCCCGGACCATCGTCTCCTGCACGACGTCCTCCGTCAGCGCCGCGTTCCGAGTGAGGTTCTGCACGAAGCGCCGCAACGCCGGGCCGTGACTCTCGTACAGCGCGGCCAGGAGCTCATCGACGGGGCGGGGCACAGTGCTCACCGCCTCGAAGCGCCACGGCGCGCTCCCTCATCTCGGTTGCTGCGATCACTGCCGGTCATCCCTTTCCGTCCTTGCCTGTCGAGAACCGGCGACCCGTCCGGGCGATGCGCTTCGCTGCGCGCGGGGACGGGTCGCCGTCGCATCAGGACGCCGGGGTGGCGGTGCTCATGGCCGCGGCTTCCTTGTTCATCGTGCCGTCAGGGAGGAGGACGTACCAGGCGTCCTTCACACCCTGCCCGTTGACCTGGCCCGGCGCGGTGTCCTTCGCGAACCGGTAGACCGGCCATCCGTCGACGGTCAGCTGGGTCGTCCCGTCGGTGCGCGTGATCGAGCCGACCTCTCCGGTGATCCCGTCCGCGGCGGTCGTGCTGGACGCCGACACGGCCGGCCAGGTCGTGGCGCACTCGTCGTAGCAGCTGCTGCTGCCCGAGTTCTGCGTGTCCTTCGTGAACGTGTAGACGGTGGAGCCGGCCTCGTCCGTGATGATCTCGCCCAGCGGCGAGGACGCCGTCGTGAGAGCCGCCGTCTCAGCGGAGCCGGTCGCGGTGGCGGAGGCCGTCGCGGTGGCGGAGGGGCTGTCGGCCGGCGCTTCCGACGAGGCGGCCGAGCCGGCGGCCGTCGAACATCCGGCGAGAAGGACGGCGGCGAACGCCGCAGTCGTCACAGTGGTCGCGATTCGCTTGAGCATGATGCCTCCTGTAGTGCGGGGGCCGAGGTGGTCCCACCGAGGACACGACACAGCAGTCGCGGACGTTCAACGAGGCGAGAAGATCGCTCGGACGCTGCTGATCCAGGGCAGCACCCTGCCGCTGCTCATCCGCGCCACCGGGATCCGCGGGGTCGACGTGCCGGAGGACCAGCGCGAGCTCGCGGGCCTGCTCGACGAGATCACCGAGAAGGCGCTCGCGGTCCCCGAGAAGCCCGGCGAGGTGGTCGAGGGCGTCGACGACGTCGATCCCGCGGCGGACCCGGCCCGACGCCCGACCCGCGACCTCAGCCCGTGGTCGTCCGCGTCATGATCGCGACGACGAACAGCCCCGCCCAGAGCGCACCGCAGACCAGCAGCCGCAGGTTGCCGAGCACGATGTCCTCCGGCGCCGACGCCCGCCCGCGCTCGATGTCGAGGGCGTAGAGGAACAGCGCGGCGCCGAACGGCACCACCGACGCCATCGACCAGAGCGAGTTCTCGCCGTTGATGAACAGCGCCCAGAGCGCGTAGGAGATCATCGTCAGCGACGCGGCGACCGACCAGATGAAGCGCAGGTAGCCCGGCGTGTAGACCTTGAGGGTCGAGCGGGTGTGGCTCTCCTCCTTGCCCTCGCTCTGCAGCTTCTCGGAGTAGCGCTTGCCCGCGACCATGAACAGCGAGCCCGAGGACACCGCGAGCAGGAACCACTGCGTCAGCGGGATGTCCGCGATGGCCGCGCCCGAGATCGCGCGGAGCACGAAGCCGCCCGCCACGATCAGGATGTCGATGACCGGCTCGTGCTTGAGCCAGAGGCAGTACGAGATCTGCATCACCAGGTAGGCCGCGAGCGTCGCCGCGAACCAGGTGAAGCCGAGCAGGAAGGTGACCAGCACCGGCACGATCATCAGCACGAACGCGGCCGGCCAGGCGACCTTCAGCGGCAGCGCGCCGGAGGCGATCGCGCGGAAGCGCTTCTTCGGGTGCACGCGGTCCGACTCGACGTCGAGGAGGTCGTTCAGCAGGTAGCCGCCGGAGGAGGCGAGGCTGAACGCGATCACCCCGATGACGGTCGCGACGAGGATCTCGGGCTCGAGGATGCGCGCGGCGGCGACCGGAGCGGCCAGCACCAGGACGTTCTTCAGCCACTGGCGCGGGCGCATGGCGGCGACGAGTGCGCGGGCGGTGTTCACGACGTCTCCCTCTCGGGGAACAGGGCCTGGAGCGGCCGGATCGGGCGGGATCGGGGTGACGCGGGCCCAACCTACAATCGGGGGTGAACGCGCTCCATCCGCCCGGATCCGCAGCGCTCACGACCGGAGCACCACGGAGGGAAGCGCATGCGGACGGCCGCGCTGTACGTCGTCTTCGCGATCCTTGCAACGGCGGTGAATCTGGGCACTCAGATGCTCGTCGAGCTCGCCGTCGACGCGGAGTGGGCCACGATCGCCGCCGTGCTCGCGGGCACCCTGACGGGGGTGATCGCCAAGTACGTGCTCGACAAGCGCTTCATCTTCAAGCACGAGACGATGAATGCGGCGCACGGGCTGAGGACGTTCCTCCTCTACGGCGTGATGAGCGGCGTGACGACCCTGATCTTCTGGGGCTTCGAGTTCGGCTTCGACTATCTGTTCGGCACGGACTTCGCCCGCTACACCGGCGCCGTCATCGGCCTGGCCATCGGCTACGTCGCCAAGTACCACCTCGACAAGAACGTCACGTTCTCCGGCCCGCGAGAGGAGCCCGCATGACCACCCCCGTCTCCTCCTGGGGACTGCTCTCGCGCGACGAGCACCGCGTCACCCGGATCACGAGCGTCGAGCAGGCGCAGGCCGCGCTGGCCGCGGGCGACAGCGGGATCGCCTACGGGCTCGGCCGCAGCTACGGCGACGTCGCCCTCAACGGCGGCGGCCGGATCTGGGACTTCGGCGGCTTCGACCGCCTGCTCGCCTTCGACGAGGAGACCGGCGTCCTGCGGGCCGAGCCGGGCGTGCTGCTGCGCGACGTGCAGGCCGTCTTCTCCCCGCGAGGCTGGATGCTGCCGGTCACTCCCGGGACGAAGAACGTCACCCTCGCCGGCGCGATCGCGAACGACGTGCACGGCAAGAACCACGCCTCCGCCGGCACGATCGGCCGGCACGTGCGCTCCTTCACGCTCCTGCGCAGCGACGGGTCGTCCTCGCGCTGCACGCCCACCGAGAACGTCGAGCTGTTCCAGGCGACGATCGGCGGCCTCGGGCTCACCGGGCTGATCGTCGAGGTCGAGCTCGGGCTCGCCCGTGTCCCCGGGCCGTGGCTCGTCAGCGAGGACGTGCCCTTCCAGACCCTCGACGGCTACCTCGATCTCGTGCACGAGTCGATGGACGTCTTCGAGCACACCGTCGCCTGGATCGACGTGACGACCGGCGGCGGGCGACGCGGGGTCTACTCGCGCGCGGACAGCACGGCCGCCCCGGAGCTGCCGGAGACCCGGCCGGGCTCGCTGAAGGTGCCCTTCGCCTTCCCGCTGTCGGTCGTCAACCGCGCCACGCTGCCGCTGCTCAACCGCGCCTACTACCGCCTGAAGGCGACCCGCGCCCGCCGCTCCGTGCAGCACTACGAGCAGTTCAATTACCCGCTCGACGCGATCGAGGGCTGGAACACGATGTACGGCCCGCGCGGCTTCTACCAGTACCAGAGCACCGTGCCGTGGGAGGGGGCGCTCGAGACGACCCGCGAGATGCTCGCCCTGATCGCGGCCTCGGGCACCGGCTCCTTCCTCGGCGTGCTGAAGACCTTCGGCGCGCTGGAGTCGCCGGGCCTGCTGAGCTTCCCGGCGCCCGGGGTCTGCTTCGCGCTCGACTTCCCGAACACGCCCGTCGCGCTGCCGCTGTTCGAGCGCCTCGACGCGCTGGTGCTCGCCGCGGGCGGCCGGCTGTACCCGGCGAAGGACGCGCGCATGACGCGCGAGATGTTCGAGGCCGGCTTCCCGCGCCTCGCCGAATTCGCCCTCCAGCGCGACCCGGGGATCTCCTCCGGCTTCTCGCGCCGAGTCCTCGGGAGCTGACGTGAGCACTGGTACCCCCTCCAAGATCGTCGTGGTCGGAGCGACCTCCGCCATCGCCGAGCACACCCTGCGGCTGTGGCTGGGCACGGGCGCGCGCTCGGCTCTGCTGGTGGGCCGCGACGCCGGCCGGCTGGAGGCGCTGGCGACGGATCTGCGCGTGCGCTTCCCCGCGGCCGCGCTGTCGGTGGCCGCTGTCGACCTCACCGACCCCGCCGCGATCTCCTCCGTCGTCGCGACCTCGCTCGAGGGCGGCGCCCCCGACACCGTGCTGATCGCCCACGGCGCGATGACCACCCAGGACGAGGCGTCCGCCGACCTCGCCGTCGCCCGCGACGTGCTCGTCGTCACCGGGGTCTCGGTGGCCCTCTGGATGGAGGCGTTCGCGAACGCGCTGACCTCCGGCAGCATCGGCGTGATCGGCTCCGTCGCCGGTGACCGGGGCCGCAAGACCAACTACGTCTACGGCTCCGCCAAGGGCCTCGTCGAGCGCTTCGCCCAGGGCCTGCAGCACCGCCTGGCCGGCTCGCGCCTGTCCGTCGTGCTGATCAAGCCCGGCCCGACCGACACCCCGATGACCGCCTCGCTCAAGCAGAGCGGCGCCTCGCTGGCCCCGGTCGACTCCGTCGCGAAGGACGTCGCCGCAGCGATGGCCTCCGGCCGCGCCGTCGCCTACGCCCCGGCCAAGTGGCGCGTCATCATGACGGTCATCCGCCTGCTGCCGTCCCCGATCTTCAACCGCCTGAACATCTGACGCCGGGTCTCGATACGCCCCTCCGGGGCTGCTCGACCAGCATGGATGGTCGGCGGCACGCCGCCTCCTGCTGATCGAGTAGCCCGCGCAGCGGGCGTATCGAGATCCACCACCGTCAGAAGTCCGGTCCACCGAGAGGCCGCCGCGACGTTATACATCGGCCCGATGTATAACAACGCGAGCGCAACGGGAGCTGGATCGACGTGCCCCGCGGAATCACCTCCGGAAGGGGGATCTGCAAGGGGGTCCGCCGCAGACGGCCGCGTTCTACGCTCGGCGCATGCCCCTCCGCAGTGCTGCGAGCGCCCCCGCCGTCCTCCCGCAGATCGCCGCGCCGAGCGCCCGGAAGCGGGCGGCGGCCGAGGTGCTCGGGCACGTCGTGGTCGCCCTGGCGGTCGGGTCGGCTCTCCTGCTGCTGGCGTCGGCGAGTGTCGCGGGGCTGCCGTTCCTGCCCGGCGGGGGCCGCGTGCCTCCGTTCGAGGCGTGGTCGCTGATGCGGACCTCGGCGACGGTGCAGATCGGCGCCACGGTGCTGGCGGCCGGCCTCGCTGCGCTCGCCCGCGCGGGCGGCTGCCGTGTCCGCGCCGACCGCTGGTGCCTCGTCGCGGCCCTCAGCGCCGCGGCCGGCGCCGTGCTGCTGGCGGCCCCGCCGCTCTAACGCCGCCGAGGCGTCCTCGAACGGTCGAGACGTCCAGGTGGAACGGGACGCCTCGACCGGAACGGGACGTCTCGGCGAGCGCACCTACGCCGGCGCCCCGATCGTGGAGTCCTCGTAGTCCTCCGTCAGGCCGTGGGGGGTCTTCTCCCACTTGTGCGGGCTGAAGACGATCTGCCAGGCCGCGCGCCAGGCCGAGATGGAGTGCAGCACCCAGTAGACGGGGTTCAGGATCGCGAACGCCGCGACCCGCCAGTTGTAGCGCTTCCACGCGGCGATCCCCGACACCACGATCATCAGCGTGTTCGAGAAGAGCATGTTCGTCGTCCCCGCGACGATCAGCCACTCCGGCAGGTCGAGCCCCAGGAACTGCACGCCGATGTAGGTGATCACGGTGAAGCCGAGCACCAGCGGGTAGAGCAGGAAGGCGACCGGCGTCCCCATGATCAGCGCCACCAGGCTCAGCGAGCCGAGCACCCCGTTCACCTTGAACCAGCGGATCGGGTGCCGCGTGTTCACGCCCGCGGTCATCATGTAGCCCTTGATCCAGCGGGTGCGCTGCTTGATCCACGCGGGGACCTCGGCGCACGCCTCCTCCCAGGTGTTGGAGTCGACGACGCCCACGCGGTAGCCGTGCGCGGCCACGCGCAGGCCGAGGTCGGCGTCCTCCGTCACGTTGTACGGGTCCCAGGCGCCGAGCTCGCGCAGCACGCGCGTCTCGAAGTGGTTCGAGGTGCCGCCGAGCGGGATCGGCAGGTGCGACTGGTCCAGGCCCGGCAGCATCGCACCGAACCAGTGCGCGTACTCGACCGCGAACATCCGCGTGAGCACGTTGTAGTCGGCGTTGAAGTAGCTCAGCGCCCCCTGCAGGCAGACGAGCTGCTTCTGCTCCGGATCCACGTGCTCGCGCTCGAACGCGTCCTCGCGGAACAGCCGCACGCACTTGCGCAGCTGGTCGGGGTCGGGCCGGTCCTCGGCGTCGTAGATCACCACGAACTCGCCGCGGGCGAAGCTGAGCCCGTAGTTGCAGGCGCGCGGCTTGGTCTGCGGGCCGCCCGGGGGCACGATCACCATCCGCACGTACTCCGGCGGGCTCATCCGGCGCACCGCCGAGATCGTCTCGTCGTCGTCGGCCTCGAGCAGCACGAGCACCTCGAGCTTGGCCTTCGGGTAGTCGAGGGCGCCGATGTTCACCAGCAGCTTGCTGATGATGTTGGCCTCTTTATAAGCGGGGATCAGGATCGTGTAGATCGGCAGCTCGTCGTCCGTCATCCGCGGCGGCGAGACGTCCAGGCCGCGGCGGCCGCGCTCGAGCGCCACCTCCTCCTCCCACGCCTTCACCGAGCTCTGGTTGAGCGGCGCGCGCAGGCCGGCCAGCGCCTTGAAGGCGATGTTCATCAGGAACAGCAGGTTGGCCGAGGCGAGCACGATCACGAAGGTCAGGCTCGGCGCCAGCACCGCCCCGACGATCACGATCGCGGCGACGACGAGCGGAGTGATCACCTGCCAGCGGCGCAGCCCCGACTTGGCCGACTCGTCACCGCTCTGCACCGCGAGCGAGTCGGCCGCGCCGAAGAGCAGCGCGGCGCGGCAGGCGCTCTCGACCGCCTGGAAGATGTCCCAGTCGGTCGTGGTGCGCACAGTGACCACGTCGACCTCGAGCATCTCCCGCGCCTCGGCGAGCATCGCCTCGGTCGGCGGCACGGAGGTCGCGATGACGCCGGTCCCGTCGGGCAGCACCCGCCAGGGCACCCAGCCCGCGCCGACCAGGGTGGAGGCGCCGATGCGGGCCAGCAGCGCGGCTCCCGGCGGCTCCTCGACCAGGTCGAGCATCGGCGCGTCCCACTGCTCCGCGAGCGCGCCGTACATCTCGCGCCGGGTGACGGCGCCGTCGATGACGAGGTGCCGTCCGAGCAGACCGCCCTCGCGCTCCTGGCGGCGCAGAGCCTCGTCGAGCTGCTCGGCCGTGATCAGTCCGCGGGAGAGCAGGATCTCGCCCACCCGGGGCGTCGTCGTCGCCATGGTCAGCCTCCGAGCCGCTCGTAGATGACGTAGATCCCCTGCGCGAACACCGGCCGGTAGCGGGTGTCGAAGGAGGAGTCGCGGGTGATCGCGTCGTAGACGAGATCGGCGACGCCGGTCTCGCTCAGCTCGGGGGCGTCCGCGGTGGTCACGAAGACCCACTTCGCGTGCGTGTACGGGGCGGCGAGCGCCTCGTCGAACAGCTCGCCGGCCGAGCGGTTGTAGTACTCGGCGAGCGGCACGCCGATCTCGGGCAGCAGCGCGTTGCCGGCTGCGCTCTCGTCGATCAGGATGCCGCCGCCGTCGTAGTTCTCGCTCAGGAACCGGGCCGCCGCGGTCGCGCCCGACGCCTCCTTGATCGAGACGTAGCCGGTCGCCTCCGCGATCACCGCGTTGCGGTCCAGGTCCTGCGCCCACCAGGCCGTCTGCGCGCCGAGCAGCACCAGCACGAGGCCGAGCGCGCCCGCGCCGATCCGCGGCACCCGCCGCAGCGCGTCGACCAGCACGGCACCGAGCACCGCGAGGAACGGCAGCACCGACAGCGCGTAGCGGTTGTTCCACCAGTTCGTCGGCAGGGTCTGATCGTTGTTCATGTGCGTCTGGCCGAGGTAGAGGCTCAGCAGCGAGAAGGCGTAGGAGACGATCATCAGCCAGATCACGAGGGCGTCGTCCGAGATCCCGCGCCGCCAGGCCAGCACCAGCGCACCGGCCAGGCCGAGCGCGACCGTCAGCAGGCCCGAGGTCTCGAGGACCGCCCAGTTGTACGACCAGAGCGTGAGCCCCGCGTTGCCCTGGTAGGCGAGCAGCCCCGCGTCGGCCACAGCCTTCTGCAGATTCGCCGCCGAGTACTGGCCGTTCATGAACTCGAGCGGGTTGCTGTAGACCGCGAAGTTGTAGACCAGCCACCAGACGATCGCGATCAGCGGCAGGATCCCGAAGGCGCTCGCCATCTTGATCGCGTAGACGAAGGACCGCTTCTTCCGCCAGGCGACGATCAGCACCACGAACGTGCCGCCGAAGACGAGCACCCAGCCCTCGTAGCGCGAGAGCGTCGCGGCCGCGGCGGGCAGGCCGGAGAAGACCATCATCTCGCCGGCGCTGAGGTTGCGCCGGCTGGTGACCCAGTGCGCCAGCCCGGAGAAGCAGCCGACCATCGTGACGATCAGCACCGGCTCCGTCATCGCCGTCGAGAAGGCGTAGAGCACGCCGGGATTCGCCAGCACCAGGAGCACCGCGGTGAGGCGGCCGGCGCGCAGGTGGCCCACCCGCGCCGAGATCCGGTAGACGCCGCAGGCCGTGCCGGCCAGGCAGATCATCCCGAGCAGCCCGGCCGCCCAGCCCGTGTGCCAGAGCCAGAGCGACTGCACGAACGGGATCAGGATCAGGCTCGGCACCGGCAGCCAGACCGTGCCGAGCTGGGTGAAGCCCGGCGCCTTCGAGTCGAAGATGCGCCGCGAGATCGAGAGGTGGCTCTGAGTGTCGGCGTAGGCGAGGTTGATCCCGGAGGAGGTGGTCACCAGGCAGGCCGCGAAGCCCACCAGCAGCGAGACCACCAGGATCACGACCGTGCCGGGCACCTGCCGCCCGGTGACCGGCCGGCCGAGGCGCTCCCACGCCTCGCGCCACCAGGGGAGGCGGGCGGGCGCGCCGGCCACCGGCGGCGGGGCGGCGATCGTGCTGGTCATCCGCTCGGTCAGTCGGTCGAGGAGTGGCGCGCGGCGGGGTGGTCGCCCTCCGCGGCCGGCGCGGAGGCGGGCGCAGCGGCGGAGGCGGCGGCCGCGGGCTCGCCGGCCGCCCGCTCCTGCGCGTCGACGTAGGCGGCGACCTTCCGCGACCGGCGGCGGCGCGCCAGCCAGCCGAGGAGGATCAGCAGGCCGATCACCACGACCGCGATCACGAACCAGATCGCGTAGGAGGAGTAGTCGTCCTTCACCTCGTCCTGGGGGGTGATCTCGTTGCTGTCGATCAGGACCGGATCGGCCTCGGCCGAACCGGAGACCGCGAGGTTCCCGGACAGCGAGGTCCAGCCCTCCTCCGCGGCCCAGCCGGCGATCGAGGACTGCAGCCCGGAGGACGCCGTCGCGTCGCCGTCGGCGCTCCAGCCGCCCAGCAGCACGATGTCGCGGCCGTCGGTGGTGAAGGCCTCGAGGGCCGCGTAGGGCGCCTCGGTGCCGACGCCGTAGCTGAGGCGCGAGGCGTCGATCGCGGTGAAGGAGGCGAGGCGCAGCGGCGTCTTCAGCGCTTCGGCCTCGTCGGTCCCGGCACCCACGACGATCCCGGAGCGGTCCGAGTCGACGAACTCGTCGACGCCCACGACCGAGACGGCGAGGGGGTCGGAGTCGACCCGCTGCAGCGCGGTGACGAGGTCGCCGGCGCTGCGCAGCGCGTCGGCGCCGCTCGCGGAGCCGCCGAACGCGACGGCGAGCTCGCCGCCGAACGCCTGCGGGAAGCGGCCGAAGCCGGGGCCTGCGGACTCGCCGCGGACGCCGGTGACACTCGAGCCCGCGCCGTCGACGAAGAACTCGATCGGCACGGAGTCGGCCGAGCCGATGCAGGCGCCGTCGCTCTCGCGCACGGCCGAGAGCGTCACCGAGAGGCCGTTGGACGCGCTGAGCTGCCCGGTCGGCACCGGCAGCGTCATCGCGACGTCGGTGTCCTGGCCCAGCACCGTCGAGCCGATCAGGAAGTCGTTCCAGTAGACGTTCGCCGTCGCGGTGATCCCCTCGGGGACGGCGGAGTGCGTGCCGACGAGGTTCAGCTCGACGCTCGAGACCGGCCCGCCGAACGCGGACTGCGTGATCGTCGTGTAGCTCGTCGACGCCCCGGTGCTGCCGAGGGCGATGCGCTCGGTGCCGAAGTCGGCCAGCGTGTGCTCGAGCGAGCTCGAGGGGACGACCTTCTGCGCGAGACCGGTGGTGGTCGCGCTCGAGGCGAGGCCCGCGTACTCGCTGCCGAGCGCTGCGCCGGCCGCGGCGAGGTCCGCCTCCGCGCCGGTGAGGGTCAGCTCGGGCACGCCGCCGGCGTCGCCGATCGCGCTGACGACGTCGCCGTCCCCCGCCGCGAAGCGCACGATGCGGCCCTGCGCGGCGTCCAGCGCCGGGCGGCCCTCGGTCGCGCTCTCCTCCGATACGGTGATCGCGGTGCCGGAGGAGTAGCGCGAGGCGAGCGAGGCCGCCGCCGAGAGGCCCGCGGCGCGCAGGGCGTCGTCGGCGCCGTCGGGGACGACGATCGAGACGGCGGTGACCGCGTCCGGGAAGAAGTCGCCGACGGTGCTCGGCGCGGTCGGGGTGCCGTCGACGACGACACCCAGGCCGGAGACGCTCAGCACCTCGCTCCCGACCTCGCAGAGCGCGCCGCCCGAGTCGCCGGAGCCGCCGAGCTGGAAGCCGACCGCGAGCACGCCGTCCACGACGTCGGAGGCCTGGACCGGCGCGTCGATCGCGGTCGCGGTGGCGGCGTCGAGCGTCTGCACGACCCGGCCCGACACGATGACCGAGAGCGTGCCGGTGAGCGGCTCGAGCGGAGCGAGCGACGCGATCACCCGGGTCGGCACGACCCCGTCGGCGACCGGGACGGTGACGAACTGCGGCGCGGAGCCGGCCGCGACCGAGACGACGGCGTCGCTCTCGAGCCCCTGGACGACGCCGCCGGTGGCCGGATCGACGAGGTCCGCGGCGGAAGCGGAGGTCGCGGCGCCGAGGACGAGACCGAGGCAGAGGACCGGGACGAAGGCCGGGACGAGGGCGCGTCGAGGCAGGAGCGAAGGAGCCATGGGGCGGGGTTCCGATCGGCATACGGGAGTCCGGGAGGTCCGGCGCTCGAGGATGGAGAGTGGAACGGTCGTGCACGAGGAGCGGCGGGAGACCGCGGAAGTGCGGGAGAGGACGCCCCGTTCTGGCGTCAGTCTAGGCAGTCGCCGACAGCCGATCCGGTGGTGAGCAACCGCTGCTCCGCCCCCGTCCGAGTGTCAGGCCGGCCGTAGACGAACCCCTGCACATCGGTCACTCCGAGCTCGCGCAGCACCGCGACCGTCTCCTCGTCCTCCGCCCCCTCGACGATCATCCGCACCCCGACCGCGACCGCGAACGACTGCATCGCCCGGACGATCTCGCGCTGGCGCAGCTCGGTCGTCAGATCGGCGATCAGGGCGCGGTCGAGCTTCACGACGTCGAGGGGGAACGTCGCCACGGCGAGCGCCGAGGAGCCCTCCGTGCCGAAGTCGTCCAGCGCCAGCAGCACGCCCGCGTCGCGCAGGAGCTGGGCCTGCGCGCGCAGCTCGTCCGTCGCCGCCGCGAGCGACCCCTCGCTGAGCTCGAGGCAGAACCGCAGGCCCGGGAACCGCTCGGGGACGGCGGCGAAGTACGGGCCGAGCCGCTCGGCGGCGAGCTGCTCCAGGTCCGCGTTGACGCTCATGCACTCCACCCCGGCGCCGGAGTCGCGGAAGCAGGCGGCGGCGGACATCGCCTTCTCCACCACCTGCACGGTCAGCTCGTCGAGCAGGCCGGCGTGCCGCACCGTCCGGATCAGCAGGGACGGGTCGATCCGCCCGAGCACCGGGTCCTCCAGCCGCACGAGCGCCTCGTAGGCCCAGATCCGGTCGGTGCCGAGATCGACGACGGGCTGGAAGGCGAGGTCGAGGGTGCGGTCGCGGAGGGCGCGCGACGCCACCTCGCGCACCGGGTCGGTCAGCACCGAGGTGACGTCGAGGCTGCTCGAGCGCCCCCGGCCGCTGCGGCCCCGCCCGCGCTTGAGCGCGAGCATGCTGCGGTCGGCCTCGATCACGATGGTCGTCGGGTCCGTCTCCTCGTGCGCCGAGAACGCGACGCCGACGGTCACGACCGGGGCGAGGGTGTCGCCGTCGACGGTCGCCGGCTCGCTCACCCGCTCGACCAGGGCCTGCACCCGCCGCCGAGCGTCCTCGGCCGAGTCGAGTCCGCGCAGGACCAGTGCGAACTCGTCACCGCCGACCCGCGCGGCGACTCCGCCCTCGTCGGCCACCTCCGCGAGTCGCTCCCCGACCAGGCGCAGCATCTTGTCGCCGACGTGGTGCCCGCGGCCGTCGTTGAGGTCCTTGAAGTCGTCCAGATCGAGGAAGAGCACCGCGATGCCCTCGAACGGCCGCCGGTCGCGGTTGGCGGCGGCGAGCGCCGACTGGAACAGCCGCTGATTCGGCAGCCCGGTCAGCGCGTCGTGGTCCACGGAGCGCCGCAGCGACTCGACGTCGTAGCGGGTGCTCAGCGTGTCCGCGCCCATGTGCGCGAGGGCGTCGAGGATCTGCTCGTCGTCGTCGTTGAAGGGGATCGCGCTCACCCGCTTCGACGCGACGACGTACCGGGTCCGGCCGTCGGGCAGGAGCATGGCGGAGGCGATCTCCCGCCCGGAGGCGGGCTCGTCGCGCACCTCGATCGCGTCCGCCTCGATCGAGGTCAGCGCGTGGCGGACGATCTTCCGCTCCGCCTGCTCCACGGTCCCCCAGGGCAGCGCGAGTGCCGCGTCGAGCACGCCGGCGAGCCGGCGCCGCACGCCGCGCACCTCGATCCGCTTCGCCACGCCGAAGACCAGCGCGCCGACCACCAGGACGACCATCGGACTCTGCTCGATGGCGCGGTCCCCGGCCATCGCCGGCACGACCACGGCGTCGAGGAACCAGACGGCCGTGCTCAGCAGCCAGACCAGGAGGAGGTAGAAGCCGACCCGCTTGGGCGACAGGGCGCCGAAGCCCCGCTCCCACTGCATCCCCCAGCGACCGCGCTGGCGGAGGAGGTCGACGAGCAGGATGACGGCGAGGAAGAGCGCGCTCGCCGCGAGCAGCGCGATCGGCGGCGTCAGCACGGCCCTCCCCGCCTGGAAGACGGTGACGTAGAGGAGCGCGGCGAGGGACCCCAGTCCCGTGACGTAGCCCGCGACCGCGAGGTTCCGGGTCTGCAGCAGCTGGGTGACCAGGCTCGCCGCCGTCCAGACGCCGAGCAGGCGGAACGGGTCGGCCTCCGGCTGCATGATCACGAGGAGCGTGACCGTCAGGCCCGCGACCGGCATGCCCGAGCGGCGGCCGAGGGCGATCCGGAAGGCCGCGGTGAGCGCGACGGCCACGCCGAACGCGGCGACGAACGCCCAGCTGACCGGCGGCGTGATGATGAGCAGGGCCGTCGCGCGGGCGATGAGCACGAGCGCGAAGAGGCTCAGCACGCCCGCGATCGCCAGATCCAGGAGGCTCAGCTCGCGCGTACGGGGCATGGTGGCATGCTAGGCCGTGGGTCGTTCCGCGCCGCCTCCGCCGGACTGTCGACGATCCCTGCGGCCCCAACGCCCCACTTCGGAGGTCGGCGCCGCCTCCCCGACCGGTCGACTGTGAGCGGATGCCCCCTCTCACCGCACTGACCGCCGACCTCACCCGTCGCAGTCTCCTCGCCTCCCCCCTGGGCGCCGCCGCGGCCGGCACCGCCCCTTCCGACCCCGTCCTGCACTCCGAGATCGCCTCCCCGGGCGGAGTCGCCGGCCTCGACTCCACCGCCACCGTCCCGGTCGCGCAGCTGCCCGAGGCGGTGCGCACCGTCTCCGGCGACCGCCCCGTCGCGAAGGGCGAGCTCGTCCACAACGTCCAGGACTACGGCGCGACCGGCGACGGCAGCACCGACGACCTCCCCGCCATCGACGCCGCGATCGACGCGGCCGTCGCCAGCTACGGCGGAACGGTCTACTTCCCGCGCGGCATCTACCGCATCGCCGGATCGATCGGCCGCGCCGAGGGCCTGGCGAGCATCGCCTTCCGCGGCGCGGGCGAGCTGTCCACCCGGATCCGCTCGCTGACGAACGCCCCCGTCGTCACCGGCGCCTTCTCCGCCTGCCGCTTCGACAACCTGATCCTCGACGCGAACGGCCTCGGCTCGCCCTGCGTCTCCGCGCACCTGGACAAGACGGTGCTCGACTCGCTGCAGCTCTACGGCTGGACCGACTACGGCATGCGCCTGAACGACGGCACCTTCGGCGACCTCGGCCTGCTCAACCGCATCCAGCGCTGCAGCATCGACCAGTGCACCGGCACCGGCATCTGGACCGGCTACCGGATGATCGACTCCTGGATCGTGGAGAACAACATCGGCGCGAGCTACGCCGACCTCTCGATCGAGGGCGGCCCGATCCGGATCCTCGGCAACCACCTCGACGGCTCGCCGCAGATCAACATCGAGCTCCGCGGCAACCGCCGCATCACCATCGCGAACAACATCATGGAGGGGGCGCGCCGGCAGTCCCTCGTCTACACGATGCCGCCGTGGCTGACCGAGGACCTCGCGCAGATCCAGATTGTCGGCAACGCGATCAGCAACGGGGGCAAGGCGGCCGCGAACACCTATCCCGCCATCGCGATCCTCGGCGTCTCGCCGACCGCCCGCACCGTCGGCTTCAGCATCACCGGCAACATCTTCGCCTGCGAGGACGCCGGCTCCGGCTGGACCCACTGCGTCGAGGCCCTCAACGCCCGCGCCGTCTCCGTCCTCGGCAACCAGTGGGCGACCGGCCACGTCAACGCCAAGCCCGTCCGCGCCGTCGGCAGCACCGCCTACGAGGTCATCGGCAACCACGGCGACAACGCGGTGAAGACCACGTAGCCGCCGATCGAGCGGCCCACCGCACGGGCTGCTCGGCATGCCGGTCGAGCAGCCCCGTTGCATACTGGTCGAGCAGCCCCGCAGGGACGTATCGAGCACATGCTGGTCGAGTAGCCCGCGGGGGCGTATCGAGACCCACCCTGTCAGCAGTGCGGGACTGCAGACCCGACTCCCGGTGACGCGGATCTCGATACGCCCGCTCCGCGGCCTACTCGATCAGCATGAAGTGCCCCGCCCGCCCCTCGCACGCCGGTCGAGCAGCCCCGCAGGGGCGTATCGAGCACATGCTGGTCGAGTAGCCCCGCAGGGGCGTATCGAGACCCACCGTCCCCACCACGCCGGATCTCGATACCGCGCTGACCCGCTCGCCCCTCTCCCGACCTCCGGCACGCGGAACCACCCCGGGCACGCCGGAACCACCCGATCCCACGAGCCCGACCCCGTTCCACGAGCCGAACCCGACTCCGGCAGACCTCCGGCACGCGAATCCACCTCCGGCACGCCGGAACCGCCCGATCCCACGAGCCGGACCTCACTCCGCGAGCCGAACCGACGCCACCCGACCTCCGGCACGCGAAACCACCTCGGGCACGCCAGAACCACCTGATCTGACGAGCCCGACCCCATTCCACGAGCCGAACCCGACCCCGGCCGACCTCCGGCACGCGAAACCACCCCGGGCACGCCGGAACCACCCGATCCCACGAGCCCGACCCCGTTCCACGAGCCGAACCCGACTCCGGCAGACCTCCGGCACGCGAATCCACCTCCGGCACGCCGGAACCGCCCGATCCCGCGAGCCGAACCCGATCCCGCGAGCCCGAGGTCCTCCCGAGCCGCGCACCCGCCCCGCTTGTCAGCGCCAGGCCAGCGCCGACCGCTCAGCCCAGTACTCCCCCGGATCCTGCGTCGGCAGCCCCTCCGGCACCGCGCCGGCCCGCGCGCGCACGTTCTCCCGCAGCTGCCCCGGAGTCGCCGCCCCGCTGAGCACCACGTCGGCCCACGGCTGCCCGAGCGCCGCACCGAGCGCGAGCTCCTCGGGAACCCCCGGCAGCCCCCGCAGCACCTCCGGCGCCCGGCCGCCGACCAGCCGCCCGTTCGCGAGCGCCTCCTTGACCACCACGGTCCACCCCGCGTCGTGCGCCTCGGCGAGCGCCGCCCCGGCCGAGCGCTCGAGCAGGTTCCAGGTCGTCTGCACCGTGCTGAACGGCGAGTCCGGGATCGCCAGGGCGAGCCGGATCGTCCGCGCCTGCTCCGGCCCGCTCGTCGACAGCCCGACCGCGACGCCCGACCCGGCGAGCCCGCGCAGCCGGTCGAGCAGCGCCCGGTCCACGAGCGCCGGGCTCTCCGGCGTGATCGAGTGCACGAGGTAGCGGTCGGGCGCGCTGCCCAGCGCCGCGAGGGTCGCCGACCACTGGCGCTCGAGCATCGCGACCGAGTGCTCCTTGCGCTCGTGCACCTCCGCGTCCATCGCCCAGTCGCCGACGTACTCGTAGCCCCACTTCGACTCGACCGTCAGCTCGGCGCGCCGCTCCGGATGCTCCGCCAGCCACCCGCCGAGGAACTCCTCCGCGCGCCCGTACGAGCGGGCCACGTCGAAGAAGCGGACGCCGAGACCCCACGCGGTGTCGAGCAGCTCGTGCGACCGCGCGCGGAGGGCGTCGACGCTGCGCCCCTCCGGCGGCCCGAGATCGCCGTCGCGCCCGGCGGTGATGTAGGCCGGTCGCCCGACGGCGGCCAGGCCGAGGCCGAGGCGGGGAGTGCGGGATGCCATGGTGCTCGTTCCGTCCGGGGTGCCTCCACCGTAGCCACCGCACGCCCACACCGCCCGCGCACCCCGCCCGCCCCGCTACCGTCGAGCGGTGACCACCACCGACCGCCGCACCCTCGACCGCAGCATCCTGCGGCTCGCCGTGCCCGCGCTCGGGGCGCTGATCGCCGAGCCGCTGTTCCTGCTCACCGACTCCGCCCTCGTCGGCCACCTCGGCGCCGTGCCGCTCGCCGGCCTCGCCCTCGGCGGAGCGGTGCTGCAGACGATCGTCGGCCTGATGGTGTTCCTCGCCTACAGCACCACTCCCCGGGTCGGCCGCGCGCTCGGCGAGGGCGACGAGCGCCGCGCGGTCGCGGCCGGCATCGACGGCGGCTGGCTCGCGCTCGCCCTCGGCGCGGTCATCGCGGTCGCCGGAGCCATCGCCGCCCCCGCCCTGATCGGTCTCTTCGGCGCGGAGCCCGCCGTCGCCGACGCGGGCGTCCGCTACCTCTCGGTGAGCATGGCCGGCATCCCCGCGATGCTCGGCGTCTTCGCCCTGACCGGGCTGCTCCGCGGCTTCCAGGACACCCGCACTCCGCTCATCATCGCGGGCGGCGGATTCGCGGTGAACGCGGCCCTGAACGCCCTGCTGATCTACCCCGCCGGCCTGGGGATAACCGGGTCCGCCCTGGGGACGGTGATCGCCCAGTGGGGCATGTTCGGTGCGTACGCGGTGATCGCCCTGCGGCTCGCCCGCCGCGTCGGAGCGCCGCTGCGCCCGCACCCGGCCGGGCTGCGCGCCTCCGCCGGCTCGGGCGGCTGGCTGCTGCTGCGCACCGCCTCGCTGCGCGCCGCCATCCTGCTCGCCGTCGCGGTCGCCGGCTCTCTCGGCGCGGAGGAGCTCGGCGCGTTCCAGGTCGCGATGACGCTGTTCTCCACGGTCGCCTTCGCCCTCGACGCCGTCGCGATCGCGGCGCAGGCGCTGCTCGGCCGCCTCCTCGGCGAGGGCGACCCGGCGCGCGCCCGAGCGGTCGCGAAACGCTGTGTGACCTGGGGAATCGGCGCCGGAGTCGCCCTCGGAGCGGTCATCGTCGCGACCAGCGGAGTGCTCCCGTTCGTCTTCTCGAGCGACCCCGAGGTGCTCCGCCTGCTCCCCGCCGCCCTCGTCGTGGTCGGCCTGACGGCTCCGCTCGGCGGCTTCGTGTTCGTCCTGGACGGCGTGCTGATCGGCGCCGGCGACGGCCGCTACCTCGCCCTGAGCGGTCTCGCGAACCTCGCCGTCCTCGCCCCGCTGGCCCTCCTCGCGCCCCTCGCGCCCGAGGACTGGCGCCTCCTGGCCCTCTGGATCGCCTACGCCGCGGGCTTCCTCGGCGCCCGCGCGCTCACCCTCGGCCTGCGCTTCCGCGGCGACGTCTGGCTCCGTTGACCCTCGAACGAAGTTTCGAACACCCTGTGGACAACCCTGTGCACAACTCCCGGCGACCCCCGCGTCCGCCCCCTCCCGCGAGATGCCACTTATGAGCCCGACACGCCGCAGAATCCGCTCATAAGTGGCATCTCGCGGAGGGAGTCAGCGCGGCGGCGCGCTCGTGGTGCCGCGGTGGAAGACGGAGGTGAAGCGCACCGGCTCGGCCTCGTCGCCGGCGATCAGCGCGAGGACGGCGCGCGCCGCAGCCCGGCCCTTCTCGACCGCGGGCTGCACCATCGTCGTCAGGTCGTACTCGGCCGCGAGCCCCGGGACCTGCACCCCGTCGAAGCCGACCACCGACACCTCGGCCGGCACCCGCAGCCCGAGCTGCTCGGCCGCGAGGACGACCCCGGCCGCCAGCAGATCGCTCTGCGCGATCACGGCCGTCGGCGGCTGGGCGGCATCGAGCAGCACCCGCCCGGCGGCGACCCCCTCGTCGACCGTGCTCGCCCCCGCCGCGACGACCGCCAGGTCGCCGAACACGTCCTGCGCCCCGAGAAGCCGCTCGACCGCGGTGATGCTCGGGCTCGACCGCCAGTCCGCCGGGATCGCGCCGCGGCGGCGGTCCTTCGCGAAGGGCAGCGAGACGACGGCGACGCGCTCGTGCCCGAGCTCCCGAAGGTGCTCAGCGAGCGTCCGGGTCGCCTCCCGGTTGTCGAGGGAGACGACCGCAGCGCCGAGGTCGGAGACCCCCTCGACCACCACGACCGGCACGCCGCGGCGCCGCAGCACCGCCACGGAGTCGTCGACGGAGGGACTGCAGCCGACCAGGATCATCGCGTCCACCGGCGCCGTCGCCAGCAGCCCCGAGCCGCCCTCGGTCTCGGTGAGCAGCAGGATGCCCGCGCCGGCCCCGCCGAGCACGTCGGCGATGCCGTCGAGCATCGCGATCTTGATCGGGTCGCGGAAGGCGTGCAGCACGCGCTCGTCGACGACGACCCCGACGATCCCCGAGCGCCCACGCCGTAGCGACTGCGCCCGCGGATCCGGTCCGGCGTAGTCGAGCTCGGCGGCGGCCTGCAGCACCCGCTCGCGGGTCGACGCCGCGACAGGTCCGGAGCCGCTGAACACGAGCGACGCCGTCGACGGCGACACGCCCGCCCGGCTCGCGACCCGCGCGAGGGTCGGGCGCGACGTCGGCGATCCGCCGCTCTTCGACTCCACGGCCTTGCTCGACTCCACGGTGCTCCTCGTCCCCGACCCGGAGGGCCGGCGCCCGGCGACCCGTCCTTGACCGGTCCCGGCGTTCCGGATAGCTTAGACCGGCCCGCATCGAATCGATTCGATCATCGCCGATCAGGCCCCCACGACCGCCCCGCGATCAGCCAGGACCCCGCATGCCCTCGACCTCCGCCCTCAGCCGCCCGCAGCTCGTCGCGTGGCGCAACGCCGTCTTCACGATCTTCGTGCTGAGCGGCCTCTCGATCGCGACCTGGGTCTCGCGCACCCCCGCCATCCGCGACGAGCTGCAGCTCCCCACCTCCGGCGTGGGCCTCCTGATCCTCTCGATGTCGATCGGCGCGATCGTCGGCCTCAGCCTCTCCACCGCGATCATGTCGGCGCTGGGCGCCCGCCGCGGCATGGTCGCCGGACTCGTCGTCTGCTCCTCCGGTCTCGCGCTCCTGGGCCTCGCGGCGGACGCGTTCGGCGCACTCCCCCTCGCCTTCGCGGGCATGGTCCTGCTGGGCTTCGGCAACGGCGCGGTCGACGTGATGATGAACGTCGAGGGCTCCGCGAACGAGAAGGCCTTCGGCAAGACCCTGCTCCCGCTCTTCCACGCCTTCTTCAGCCTCGGCACCGTCCTCGGCGCGATCCTCGGCGCCGCGGCCTCCGCGCTCGCCGTGCCGGTGGCCGCGCACCTCTCGGGCGTCGCCGTCGTCGTGGTGATCACCGTCTCCGTCGCGATCCGCTTCGTCCCCGTCCGCGACGAGCTCGACACCTCGGGGGTCGCCGTCGTCGCGAAGGCGCCGGTCCGCGAGCGCGTCGCCGCCTCGCTCGGCGTCTGGCGCGACCGCCGCTTGGTGCTGATCGGCCTGATCATGCTGGGCATGGCCTTCGCAGAGGGATCGGCCAACGACTGGCTGACCCTCGCCATGGTGGACGGCCACGGCACCGACAAGACCACCGCCGCCGTCGTCTTCGGCATCTTCGTCGCCGCGATGACCGTCGGCCGGGTGCTCGGCGGCCCCGTGCTCGACCGCTTCGGCCGCGTGCCGGTGCTCCGCGCGTCCGCCGGGCTGGCGATCGTCGGCATCCTGCTCTTCATCCTCGCGCCGGTCGACGGCCTCGTCATCGCCGGCGCCGTCGCCTGGGGACTGGGCTGCTCGCTCGGCTTCCCGGTCGGCATGTCCGCCGCGGCCGAGGGCCCGCACTCGGCGGCCCGGGTCAGCGCCGTCGCGATGCTCGGCTACGTCGCCTTCCTCGTCGGCCCGCCCGCGATCGGCTTCCTCGGCGAGCACTTCGGCCTCCTCAACGCGCTGTTCCTGGTGCTCGCCCTCGTCGTCCTCGCCGGTCTCGCCTCACCCGCCGCCCGCCCGCAGAAGGAGCCCGCGGAGCGCGTGCAGGACGGCGCGCGAGCATGAGCGCCCCCGGCCTCGGGCCCTGCCGCGTCGCCGTCGTCACCGGCGCGAACCACGGCATCGGCGCCGCGATCGCCGCGCGCCTCGCCGCCGATGGTCTGGCCGTGCTGGTCGCCTTCCTCGCCGAGGATCTGCCGGAGTACGAGCCGGAGCGCCAGCGTCTCGCCCACCGCACCGACGGCGAGCAGGTCGCCGAGCGGATCCGCGCCGCCGGCGGCCGCGCCCGCGCCGTCTCCGCCGACCTCCGCGACGCCGCCTCCGCCGCCCTGCTCCTCGACGCCGCGGAGGAGTCGCTCGGCCCGGTCGACGTCCTCGTGCACAACGCCACCGGCTCCGTCATCGACACCTTCCGCACCCGCCCGAACGACTGGATGGGCCGCCCCCAGCGCCGCGTCGACGCCGCGAGCATCGACCGGGTGCTCGCCATCGACGCCCGCGCCGGCGCGCTGCTGATCGCCGAGCTCGCCGAGCGCCTGGAGCGCCGCGGCGGCCACGGCGGGCGGATCGTCACGCTCACCTCGGGCGGCGAGCGCGGCTTCCCCGGCGAGGTCTCCTACGGCGCCGCCAAGGCCGCGCTGGTGAACTACACGATCTCCGCCTCGCTCGAGCTCAGCCCGCTCGGCGTCACCGCCAACGCGGTCCACCCGCCCGTCACCGACACCGGCTGGGTCACCGACGACGTCCGCGCCGCCGTCGCCGCGAACGACGCCTTCTTCGACGTCGCCCGCCCCGACGAGGTCGCCGACCTCGTCTCCTACCTCGTCTCCCCCGCCGGCCGCCGCGTCACCGGCAACGTCCTCCGCATGGCCTGACGCGCGCCGACCCCGCAGGGGCCCACTGCATGCTGGTCGAGCAGCCCCGCAGGGGCGTATCGAGACCCACCGTCCCCAGCACCACGAGCCTGCACTCCGCCCTGCCGACATCGCCGGATCTCGATACGCCCTCTGCGAGGGCTACTCGATCAGCATGAATCCACTTCATGCTTGTCGCCCAGCTCCGCAACCGGACCCTCTCATGCTGGTCGAGCAGCCCCGCAGGGGCGTATCGAGACCCACCCGTCCGACCACCGCCCGACCGCCCCCGTCTATCCTCGACGGGTGCGTCTCGTCATCGCGCGCTGCTCCGTCGACTACACCGGCCGTCTCAGCGCCCACCTCCCCCTCGCCACCCGACTGCTGCTGGTCAAAGCCGACGGCAGCGTCCTCGTGCACTCCGACGGCGGCTCCTACAAGCCGCTGAACTGGATGAGCCCCCCGTGCACCCTCAGCACCGGCGAGCCCGACGAGGACGCCCGGGCGGCCGGCGTCCACGAGCAGTGGACGGTCACGCACCGCAAGACCGGCGACGCCCTGGTCGTCTCGATCCACGAGGTCCTGCACGATTCGGCGCACGAGCTCGGCGTCGATCCCGGCCTGATCAAAGACGGCGTCGAGGCGCACCTGCAGCGCCTGCTGGCCGAGCAGATCGATCTGCTCGGCGAGGGCCACACCCTCGTCCGGCGCGAGTACATGACGGCGATCGGACCGGTCGACATCCTCGCCCGCGATTCGAGCGGCGCCTCCGTGGCGGTCGAGATCAAGCGCCGAGGAGAGATCGACGGCGTCGAGCAGCTGACCCGCTATCTCGAGCTGATGAATCGCGATCCGCACCTCTCTCCGGTCACCGGAGTCTTCGCGGCGCAGGAGATCAAGCCGCAGGCGAGGACCCTCGCGCAGGACCGCGGAATCCGCTGCGTCGTGCTCGATTACGAGTCGATGCGCGGCGTCGACGATTCGCACACGCGCCTCTTCTAGCGCTCGCGTCCCCCTTTCCAGGGGCTCCGCGAGAATCCACGAGCGGTCGCGGAGAACAGCACGCGAAAGGCCCCGTCGACGGATCGACGGGGCCTTTCGACGATGCGGGCGCGACCTCTCGGTGCGCCCGACGCGGCTCTACTTGTGAGCGGCGGCGTAGGCGGCCTGGACCTCGGCGGGGATGCGTCCGCGGTCGGACACCTGGTGTCCGTTGGCGTTCGCCCACTCGCGGACGGCCTTCAGCTGCTTGGGGTCGCTCTTCGACGCCGAGGCGACCGACGTGGCGGCAGCGGGGCGCGAGCCGACGCGGCGGCCGTTCGAGACGAACTTCTCGAGCACGGAGTGCAGCTCGGCGATGTTGTCCGGACCGAGGTCGATCTCGTAGTTGGCTCCGTCGATGCTGAAGCGGACGGTGCCGCCGTCACCGGAGTCGATAGGGGTTCCGTCGATATCGTCGACAAGCGTGATCTTCTGGGCCACTTTTCCTCCTGGATGTCACTGACAGGAGAAGACAATACCCCTTCTTGTCGGCGGTCGAGCACTTATCGGCGCCATTCGTCCGATTCTCCGTCGTCATCTGCGCCGATACTCAGGATAAGCGTCGCAATCGGCCTGAGAATCGGCTCATCTCCCCGGCATCCGTCGCATAGCGCACTCGGACATCGAATGCGCGCGATTGTCGCGACAGATTCGAGAGATGGCGCGAACCCGGATACCGTGAAGACATGCCCCGGAGGAACGGACCCCCTGCCCGCCCGTCGCGACCCGGCCCGTACCGCAACACGGCGGCCCGCGAAGCGCTCGAGGCACTGGTCGCCGACGCGACCGCGGAGGGGGTCGAGCGCCTCCTGGCCGCCTGCCTCGAGGGCTCGCTCGTCGTCGACGTGACCGGCTCGCAGCCCGGTGGCGTGCCGCACGTGCGCGTGGTCGCGACGACCACCGGCGAGCAGGTGCTCCCGCTGTTCACCTCGACCGACGAGCTGCGCGCCGCCGTCCCCCGGCAGCAGCACCCGCGCGTGCAGATGCTGGTCCTGCCCGGCCGCGAGGCGTTCGCACTGATCCGCACCGCCGACTTCGTCGCCGTCCAGCTCGACGCCGGCTCGATCGCCCAGGTCGTCGCCCGGTCGTTCATCGAGCAGTCCCTCGACGCCCCGGCACCGTAGAGTGTTCCCCCCGACGGGGCACACCGCCGGGATCACGACGTCCCTCCGAGGGCAGGAGCCCGCCATGTCCGACACCACTCTCGCGCCCGACGCGCAGCCCGGCATCGAGGCGACCTGGAGCTGCATCCTCTTCGATCTCGACGGCACGATCACCGACTCGGCGCCCGGCATCACCGGCACCCTCGTCGACACCTTCGTCGAGCTCGGCCGCCCGGTGCCCACGCCCGTCGAGCTGCTCGCCTACGTCGGACCGCCGCTGCTCGAAGCGTTCTGCGAGCTCGGCGGGATGAGCGTCGACGAGGCGCAGGCCGCCCTCGTCGTCTACCGCCGTCGCTACAACGCGGGCGGCCTCTTCGACTCCAGCGTCTACCCCGGCCTGCCGGAGCTGCTGGCGGGCATCGCCGCCGCCGGCATCCCGCTCTCGCTCGCCACCTCGAAGCCGGAGTCCGCCGCGCGCCGGGTCCTCGAGCACTACGGCCTCGCGCAGCACTTCACGATCATCTGCGGCGCCTCCGAGGACGAGGTCCGCAGCGCGAAGGCGGACGTCGTCGAGGAGGCGCTGCGCCGCCTCCGCGAGGTCGGCGTCGACCTCTCCACGCCCGTCATGGTCGGCGACCGCGAGCACGACGTGCACGGCGCCGCCGCGCACGGGGTGCCGACGATCATGGTCGAGTGGGGCTACGGCTCCCCGCTCGAGGCGGTCGGCACGATCGCGGTGGCCGCGGGCGCGGACGAGCTGCGAGCGCTCCTGCTGCCCTGAGGCCGGACGCCCTTCCCGTCCCGCGCCCCGTACGATGAGGGCATGACTGGTCTGGGCGTCGTCCTCTCTTTCGTGCTGTTCCTCGGCGGCATCCTGGTGCTCGGCAACTCGTTCCTGCTGCCCGATCTCGCCGGGTTCCTCTTCTTCGGCGGGATCCTGATGATCTCGGCGTCGCTCGCGCTCGCCTTCCACCTGCTGCCGAAGTCGGAGTAGCGCCCGGCGCCGAGCCGGCGATCGGACCGGCGCCGGCGGTCAGCCCAGGTAGTTCGCGTCGAGGTTGATGACGTTGCCGATGTAGACCGCCTCGCCCGCCCCCGCGACTCCGGGGTTCATCCGCAGGAGCTGCTGCACGGGGATCCCGAAGCGCTGGGCGATGTCGAAGAACGAGTCGCCCTCGACCACGGTGTAGGTCACGATGTCCCCCGCGCCGTTCGTCGTCGGCTCCCCGCTCGCTCCCGGGATCGCGCCGTTGTCGACGGCGAACGCCGTCTCGGGGATCACGGGCACGTCGTTCGGGGTGAAGGTGACGGTCGCCTCCGGCACCGGCACGAACACCGTGGCGGTCGACTGCGGAAGTGCGGCAGTGACGGTCGGATCGGGAGTCGGCGTCGCCGTCGCGAAGACCGTCACCGTGGGCGCAGGAGCCGGCGCGGAGCAGCCGGCGAGCACCCCCGCGGCCACCAGCGCGAGCAGTGCGCCTCCCAGAACTCGTGCGCGCATGTGCTCCCCCTCGTCGCGCCCACCCTCGGGCGCACGGATCCACCCTAGGAGACGTGCAGGGCGCTGCGATGCCGGACGACGCTCGGGAGCAGGCGTGCGGCGCGGATCAGGCGTGCGGCTCGGGCAGCAGCCGCAGCCCGCCGCCGCCGTTCGCCGCGTCCATCAGCACCTCGACCCAGGACGGGTTGATCGTGGGCTGGCGGCTGCCGGCGAAGTGGAACTGCAGGGCGATGTTCGGGTTCATCCAGAACGAGTGGCGGCCGCGGGCCCCCTCGGGCATCGAGTCGAGAGTGAGGCTGAAGCGCTCGTCGCGCCGGAACTTCGCGTAGACGACGATCTGCAGGTGGGCGAGGGTCCGGTCCTCGATCTCGATCACGGCCGGCGGTGTGCCGTAGAGGAATTGACCCATGACGCCAGCCTATCCCTAGTCCGGCTCTTTACTAGAAGGTCTAGCTACTTCTCGGGTTCGTCGCCCGCGGCGGCGTCGATCTCGTCGACCGCGGCGCCCATCCGGCGGAGGAAGTTGACGACGACCTCGGCCTCGCCCGCGTCGAGGTCCTCCGCGATCTCGAGCATCCGGCGGTGCATCTCCTGCAGCGTCTCGCGGACCTCCTGATCGCTGTCGACCGTCGCCTCGACGACGATGCCGCGCCGGTCGCTCGGGTGCGGCTTCCGCACCAGGTGCCCGCTGCGCACGAGCCGGTCGATCAGCACGGTGGTCGAGGCGGAGGAGATCGAGAGGTGCGCGGCGAGATCCTTGGCGCTGACGAGGTCGCCCTCGCGCTGGCGCCGCAGCAGGAACTGGATCGCGATCAGGTCGGTCTCGCCCATCGCCATCTTCTCGCGGGTGCGGCGGCGCATCGCCACCTCGGAGACGCGGTACCCGCGCATCGCGCTGAGCACCTCGACGGCACGTCGCGTCGAGGACTCGTCCGGGTACCAGTAGCCGGCGCCGCCCCGGACCGTCGTCTCGCTCATCCGGCCATCCTAGACTCGCGTGCAATCAGAGCGTCTAGCGACCGGGGGCCGGTGCCGGCGGCCCGCCCGCCTACGCTGGACCGGTGACCGCCACCCTCGTCGCCAAGGGCCTCTCCGGAGGCTACGCGCACCGCACCCTGTTCGACCGCCTCGACCTCACGGTCGCCCCGGGCGACGTCGTCGGCGTCGTCGGCGCGAACGGAGCGGGCAAGTCCACCCTCCTGCGCATCCTCGCCGGCGAGACCGCCCCGCTCGACGGCAGCGTCGTACTCGCGCCCGGCGACGCGTTCGTCGGCTGGCTGCCCCAGGAGCACGAGCGCCGCGAGGGCGAGACCGTCGCCGGCTACATCGCCCGCCGCACCGGCGCCGCGGAGACCTCGGCCGAGCTCGATGCGGCCGCCTCCGCGCTGGCCGAGCCCGACCCCGACGGCCGCATCGCGGACCGCTACGCGCTCGCCCTCGACCGCTGGCTGGCGAGCGGCGCCGCCGACCTCGACGAGCGGACCCCCGTCGTCCTCGCCGATCTCGGCCTCGCGCTGGACGCCACCGGCCGCACCAGTGGCGTGGCCGCCGACTCCCTGATGACCTCGCTCTCCGGTGGCCAGGCGGCCCGCGTCGGCCTCGCCGCTCTCCTGCTCTCCCGCTTCGACGTCGTGCTTCTCGACGAGCCCACCAACGACCTCGACCTCGACGGCCTCGAGCGGCTCGAGGCCTTCGTCCGCGGCCTGCGCGGCGGAGTGGTGCTCGTCAGCCACGACCGGGAGTTCCTCGCCCGCAGCGTCACCCGCGTGCTCGAGCTCGACCTCGCGCAGAGCACCACCACCGTCTACGGCGGCGGCTACGACGCGTACCTCGAGGAGCGCGAGACCGCCCGCCGCCAGCGCCGCGAGAAGTACGAGGACTTCGCGGAGAAGAAGGAGGACCTCGTGTCGCGCGCCCGCACCCAGCGCGAGTGGTCGAGCCAGGGCGTCCGCAACGCCATGAAGAAGGCGCCCGACAACGACAAGATCCGCCGCAAGGCCTCGGCCGAGTCGAGCGAGAAGCAGGCCCAGAAGGTCCGCCAGATGGAGAGCCGCATCGCCCGGCTCGAGGAGGTGGAGGAGCCGCGCAAGGAGTGGCAGCTCGCCTTCACGATCGGCAGCGCCCCGCGCTCGAGCTCGGTCGTCTCGACGCTGAACGCAGCGGTGGCCCGCCGCGGCACCTTCACCCTCGGCCCGGTCTCGCTGCAGGTCGACGCGGGCGACCGGATCGGCATCACCGGGCCCAACGGCGCCGGGAAGTCGACGCTCCTGTCACTGCTGCTGGGCCGCTCCGCTCCGGAGGAGGGCGGCGCCTCGCTGGGCGCGAGCGTCGCCATCGGCGAGATCGACCAGGCGCGTGCGATGCTCGCCTCCGACGTCCCGCTCGCCGACGCCTTCGAGGCGCTGGTGCCGGAGTGGCCGACCGCCGAGGTGCGCACCCTGCTGGCCAAGTTCGGCCTCAAGGCCGACCACGTCTCGCGCCCCGTCGGCGAGCTCTCGCCCGGCGAGCGCACCCGCGCCGCCCTGGCGCTGCTGCAGGCGCGCGGCACGAACCTCCTCGTGCTGGACGAGCCGACCAACCACCTCGACCTCGCCGCGATCGAGCAGCTGGAGCAGGCGCTCGAGGCCTACGAGGGCACGCTGCTGCTGGTCACCCACGACCGCCGCATGCTCGAGACCGTGCAGCTGACCCGCCACTGGCACGTCGAGGCGGGCGTCGTCACCGAGCGCTGACCCGCGCGCCGCGGGACGCCCCCCGCTCCCTCACTCCCTGCACTCTCCAAAAGTTGTCGTACTCGACCACCCACTACGACAACTTCTGGACCGCGGGTGCACCTCTCACTCCCGGCACTGCTTCCGCTCTCCAGAAGTCGTCGTACTCGACCCTCCGCTACGACAACTCTTGAGGAGTCGGGGCGCCGGAGTCAGAGCGACGCGGCGCGCGCCAGCAGCAGGGCGCGGGTGCGCTCGTTGCCGGCCAGCGCGGCGGCGGTCGCGAGCTCGGCGCGCGCCTCCTCCCGCCGGCCGAGGCGCGCGAGCAGCTCGCCCCGCACGCTCGGCAGCAGGTGCGAGCCGCGGAGGACCCCGTCGGACGCCAGCCGGTCGACGATCAGCAGCGCGGAGGCCGGACCGGTCGCCATCGACACCGCGACGGCGCGGTTCAGCTCGACGACCGGGCTCGGCGACACCCGCCCGAGGATCTCGTACAGCAGCACGATGCGCTCCCAGTCGGTCGAGGCGACGCTCGGCGCGATCGCGTGGCACTCGGCGATCGCCGCCTGCAGCCCGTAGGACCCGCGGCCCTTGCCCACGCGGTCGGCGCGGCGCAGCGCCTCCCGGCCGCGCTCGATCTGCCCGCGGTCCCAGCGGGTGCGGTCCTGGTCCTCGAGCAGCACCGGCGAGCCGTCGGGCGCCGTCCGCGCCGCGAACCGCGAGGCCTGCAGCTCCATCAGGGCGAGCAGCCCCTGCACCTCGGGCTCGCGCGGGAGCAGCGCGGCGAGCACCCGCCCGAGCCGCAGCGCCTCCCCCGCCACCTCCGTGCGCAGCCAGCGATCGCCCGAGGTCGCGGCGTAGCCCTCCGTGAAGATCAGGTAGACGACCCCGAGCACCGCGTCGAGCCGTGCCCGCCACTCCGCCGGGTCCGGCACCTCGAACGGCACGCCCGACGCCGCGAGCGACTTCTTCGCCCGCACGATGCGCTGCTGGACGGTCGCGACCGGCACCAGGAACAGCCGCGCGATCGCCTCCGTGCCGAGCCCGCCGACGAGCCGCAGCGTGAGCGCGATGCTCGCCTCCCGCGAGAGGACGGGGTGGCAGGCGGTGAAGACCAGCCGGAGCACGTCGTCCTCGATCGGCCGCCACTCGTCGTCGACGCTCTCCTCGAGGGTGCGGGCGAGGAGGCGGTAGCGGTCATCGAGCGCCGTCCGCCGCCTCCAGCCGTCGATCGCCCGCCGCTTCGCCACGGCCGTCAGCCAGGCCCCGGCGTTGCGCGGGGCGCCGGTCGTGGGCCACTGCTCGAGCGCCTCGACCAGGGCCTCCTGCGCCAGATGCTCGGCCAGGCCGACGTCGCCCGTCACCCGCGCGAGCGTCCCGACGATGCGCGCGCTCTCGATGCGCCAGACGGCGTCCACCCGCGCCCGGATCTCCTCCCCGGGAGGTGCCGGCGTCATGTCAGCCGTTCTCGGCGCGGGCCTTCTCGTCCTCGCGCCAGCCGGCCTCCTTCTGGAGGTACTCGTTGTCGGCGAAGTCCGCGAAGTCGCTCTCGTCGGTGACGCGGCGAACCTCCAGCTTGTTGCCGGGGACGAGCGGGCAGCGCAGCGCCCACTCCTTCGCCTCCTCCTTCGAGGAGACCTGGATGATCCAGAAGCCGTTGAACAGCTCGTGCGTCTCGCCGTAGGGGCCGTCGGTGATCGCGGCGGGCTCGGAGGCGAAGTCGACGACGAATCCCGAGGTCGCGACGTCGTCGGCGAGCCCCTCGCCCGCGAGCAGGACGCCGGCGGTGATCATCGCCTCGTTGTACTGCCCCATCCGGGTGATGATCTCGTCGAACGGGATCGCCTCGTAGGCGGCCTTGGCGGCATCGGTCGCGCGCATGATCAGCATGTACTTCACGGTGGTCTCCTCGGGATTCGCGGGCGCCCTCTGCGCCCTCCTACTATCCCGTCGAACGGCGCCCGCCGATATCGACACCTCCACCGAAAAGAATCGGAATCCTGCCGGTCGGCGTCTCGGTGGTGAGGGAAAGGACGCGCAGCGTCCTGTTCATGCTGGTCGAGTAGCCCCGGAGGGGCGTATCGAGACCCGCCGTCACCAGCGGGGCGGGCCTGCAGACCCGCCTTCTGACGCAGGTGGATCTCGATACGCCCGTTACGCGGGCTACTCGATCAGCATGAACCGCCGGCGACCACGCCGGTCGAGCAGCCCGACGGACCGGAATCATGCCGGTCGAGCAGTCCAACGGATCGAAGACATGCTGGTCGAGTAGCCCCGAAGGGGCGTATCGAGACCCACCACCCTCGGCACCCGGCTCCGCAGACCACCCCGCGCCACGGATCACCCCACCGTGTCCAGCAGCGCCCGCACCACGGCCGCCGAGCGGTCCGCCGCGTCGTCCACGTGCGCCTCGAACGATCCGGGCTCGCAGAGGTCCGAGATGCCGCGCACCGACACGAACGGCAGCCCGTGCACGTACGCGGTCTGCGCGAGCGAGACCGACTCCATGTCCGTCGCCAGCGCCCCGTCGTACAGTCCGCGCACCCGCGCGACGTGATCGCCCGAGACGAAGACGTCGCCCGAGACGATCAGCCCGCGCCGCACCGTGATCGCTGCACCGTCCGGCATCGCCGCGTCGAGGTCCGCGGCGAGCGCCGCCGCGTGCCCGGAGTAGCGCGCCGGCATCCCCGGCACCTGCCCCATCGCGTAGCCGAACGCCTGCGCGTCCGCATCGGTCTGCACGTACTCGTCGCCGACGACCACGTCGCCGACGCGCACCTCGGCACCGAGCCCGCCCGCCGATCCGGCGCTGATCACCAGCGGCGTGCCCCCCACCCGGAGGACCGCAGCCGTCAGCCCGCCGGCCGCGTTCACGAGCCCCACGCCGGTGCGCACGAGCAGCACCGGGTGGCCGCCGACCTCGAGCGACCACTGCAGCGCGTTGCCCACCGCGACCGGCTCCGGGGCGCCGCCCGCCGCCGCTAGGAACGGCTCGGCCTCCTCGTCCATCGCGACGAGGACGATCGCCTCGACCGCGCTCACGCGGTGACCTGCTCCCACTGGTCGCGCTCCGCGAGGAACGTGCGCGCCGCGTCCTGGGCGCCCTCGAGCGAGTGGTTCGCGCCCCAGCCGCACTGCGTCTCGTTGGCGGCGGGGACCTCGGTGGCCTCGGTGATGTCGCGGAGGGTCGACTCGACCAGGTCCAGCACCTCGGCGAGCTCGGGCTCGCCCTGCAGGATCAGGTAGAAGCCGGTCTGGCAGCCCATCGGCGAGAAGTCGACGACGCGGTCGGAGTGGTTGCGCGACTTCTCCGCGAACAGGTGCTCGAGCGAGTGCACGGTCGGCATCTCGAGGTGGCCGTGGTTGGGCTGGGTGAAGCGCACGTCGTACTTGACGAGGTGGTCCCCGGCCGGAAGCGTCTTCGCGTCGGCCAGGCGCACGTAGGGCGCGGCGACGGTGCGGTGATCGAGGTTGAACGACTCGACGTTCATGCGCGGCTGATCCACGGTGGTCTCCTTCTCCTGGGGTCCCTCCATTGTCCCCCGCGCCTCCGACAGCGGCCCGAGCGCCCTGCACGCTGATCGAGCAGCCCGCCCAGCGGGCGTCCCGTGATCCACCGTCACGCCTACCGACGGTGGACGGGTCTCGATGCGCCCCCGCGATCCATGCTGATCGAGTAGCCCGCGCAGCGGGCGTATCGAGATCCGCCGTCACCGAGAGCTCGTTCCGCAGCCCCGGCCGGGCCGACGGCGCCGGGCTGTGCATCGCTGCCGACCGGTGTCCGTCTGCGCGCCTACCGCGCCGCCGCGTCCTCGCCCGGCACGAAGCGGTAGCCCATCCCCGCCTCCGTCAGCAGGAACCGCGGGTGCGCGGGATCGGGCTCGAGCTTCTTGCGGAGCTGCGCGAGGTAGAGCCGGAGGTAGCCGGTGTCGGTCACGTGGGTCGGCCCCCAGATCTCGTCGAGCAGTGAGCGCCGGGTGACCAGCTTGCCCGCGTTCCGCACGAGGATCTCCAGCACCTGCCACTCCGTCGGCGTGAGCCGCACCGCGGCGCCGCCGCACATCGCGCTCTTCGCCGCGAGGTCGACGGTCACGTCGCCGATCCTGACCGTCGGCTCGCCCTCGGCCGGCTGCACGCGCCGCGACAGGGCCCGGATGCGCGCGAGCACCTCGTCCATCGAGAACGGCTTGGTCACGTAGTCGTCGGCTCCCGCGTCGAGGGCACCGACCTTGTCGGCCGACCCGGTGCGCCCCGAGACGACCAGCACCGGCGCGCTCGTCCAGCCGCGCAGCGCCTGGATCACCTCGACCCCGTCGAGCCGCGGCATGCCGAGGTCGATCATGTAGAGGTCCGGCCGCTCGTCGATGGCGCGGTTGATCGCCTCGGTCCCGTCGCCCGCGGTGACCACGTCGTAGCCGCGGGCGGTCAGGGTGATCCGCAGCGCGCGCAGGATCTGCGGGTCGTCGTCGGCGATCAGGATCTTCATGCGGCTCCTCCCGAAGCATCGGTGCCCGGGGCCCGCAGCTCGGCGGCATCGGTTTCGGCGACATCGGTCTGGGCGGCATCGGTCCGGGCGGCCGCGTCGTCCGCCACCACCGGCAGCGTCACCACCATCGTCAGCCCGCCGCCCGGGGTGTCCTCGGCCTCGAGCGTCCCGCCCATCCCCTCGGTGAACCCCTTCGACAGCGCGAGCCCCAGCCCCAGCCCGGTCGTGTTGTCGTCGTCACCCAGGCGCTGGAACGGCACGAAGACCTCCTCCCGGCGCTCGGGCGCGATCCCGGGGCCGTGGTCGACGATCCGGAGCTGCGCCGTGCCGCCGAAGACGCTGGTCGACACCCGCACCCGGGTCCCCTCCGGCGCGTAGCGCACCGCGTTCGCCAGGAGGTTCACCACCACCCGCTGCAGCAGCACGCCGTCGGCGAGCAGCTCCGGCCCGTCCGGATCCAGGTCGAGGTCGACCTCCCCCGGACCGAGCCCCAGCTCGTCGAGCGCGGGCAGCACGACATCGGCCGCGTCCAGAGGCGCGAGCGACACGGCGAGCACTCCCGCCTCGAGCCGGGTCACGTCGAGCAGGTCGGTGACCAGCGCGCCCAGGGTGGTGAGGCTCTCGTCCGCGGTCGCGAGCAGCTCCGCCCGGTCGCCCTCGCTCCACTCCACGTCGCGCGAGCGCAGCCCCGAGACGGCGGCGGTGGCGGCCGCCAGCGGCCGGCGCAGGTCGTGGCTGACCGCCGAGAGCAGGGCGCTGCGCATCCGATCGGTCTCGGCCAGCGGAGCCAGCGAGCTCGCCGTCGCGCTCAGCGCCTCCCGCTCGAGCGCGGAGTCGAGCTGCGCGGCGACCACCTGCAGCAGCCGCCGCTCGCTGCCCTCCAGCTCGCGGCCGTGCAGCTCGAGCTCCGCCTGCGCGCCCACCGGGATCCGCACGGGCTCACTCGCGGCCGTCGGCTCGCCGTCCGCGGCGACCACCGTGCCGTCCCGCACCAGCCGGACGCCGGTGAGGCCGAACGCCTCGCGCGCGCGCTCGAGGATCGCCTGCAGCGCACCCTGGCCGCGGATCACCCCGCCCGCGATCGTCGCGAGCAGCTCCGCCTCGGCTCCGGACCGCTTCGCCGCGCGGGAGCGCCGGGCCGCCCGGTCCACCACGGCGCTGACCAGCACCGCGTTCAGGACGTAGAGCGCGAGCGCGAGCTCGTGCAGCGGCTCGTCGACGGAGACCGTGTAGAGCGGATCGACGAAGAAGTAGTCGAGGGTCAGCCCCGAGAGGACGGCCGCGAACAGCGCGGGCCAGAGCCCGCCGACCAGCGCGACGAGCACGACGAGCAGCTGGTACGAGAGCACGTCGCTGGTGATCGACTCGTCGCTCCGCAGGCTCGCCATTAGCCAGGTGACCAGCGGCCCGCCGACCAGCGCGAGGGCCGTGCCGAAGAGCCGGCGCCGCAGCGTCAGCGCTCCGCCGAGGCGCGGCAGCACCGCCGCGCGACCGGCGGCCGAATGGCTGACGATGTGGACGTCGATGTCGCCCGACTCGCGGATCACGGTCGCGCCGATCCCCGGAGTGAGCGCCGCGGCGAGGCGGCTGCGCCGGCTCACGCCGAGCACCAGCTGCGTGGCGTCCACCGAGCGGGCGAACGCGACGAGGGTGCGCGGCACGTCCTCGCCGACCACCTGGTGGTAGCTGCCGCCGAGCGACTCGACGAGCGCGCGCTGCGTCGCGAGCACCTCGGGGCGCGGCGTCCGCAGTCCGTCCGGCGTCAGCACGTGCACGGCGAGAAGGTCGCCGCCGGAGGCCCGCGCGGCGATCCGCGCACCGCGGCGCAGCAGAGTCTCGCCCTCCGAGCCGCCGGTCAGCGTCACGACCACGCGCTCGCGGGCGGCCCAGGTGCTGTCGATGCCGTGCTCGCCGCGGTAGTCGCGGAGCGCACTGTCGACCTCGTCCGCGAGCCAGAGCAGTGCCAGCTCGCGCAGCGCGGTAAGCGTGCCGAGGCGGAAGCGGTGCGAGAGCTCGGCGTCGATCCGCTCGGGCGGGAAGACGCGGCCCGCGGCGAGCCGGTCGCGCAGCGCCTGCGGAGCGAGGTCGACGAGCTCGATCCGGTCGGCGGCGCGGAGCACGGCGTCGGGGATCGTCTCGTGCGGCCGCGCCCCGGTGATCGCCTCGACGACGTCGTTCAGCGAGGCGATGTGCTGGATGTCGACGGTCGTGAGCACGGTGATGCCGGCGTCGAGGAGCTCCGCCACGTCCTCCCAGCGCTTCCGGTGCGACGAGCCGGAAGCGTTGGTGTGCGCGAGCTCGTCGACCAGCGCGATGTCCGGTCGGCGGGCGAGCACCGCCACCGGGTCCATCTCCTCGAGTCGCGCACCGCGGTGCAGGACCGCGCGCCGCGGGACGACCTCGAGGCCCGCGATCCTCGCGGCGGTCTCGGCGCGGCCGTGCGTCTCGACGACCGCGATCACGACGTCGCGGCCCTCGGCGGCGAGCCGGCCGCCCTCCTCGAGCATCGTGGACGTCGTGCCGACGCCGGGCGCCGCTCCCAGCAGCACGCGCAGGCGGCCCTTCGTCATGCTCCGGCCCCCACCCTCGGCTCGCGAGATCGGCTCCGGCACGCACGATCGCGGCGTTCCGGCGAGCCGAAGGTGATTCTACGAGCCCGAGGTGCGCCGCGAGCCTCAGCGCAGGCGGTACGCCTTCCAGAACTGGCGCATGGTCAGGCCGTACTCCTTGCGGAACAGCCGGGCGGCGGTCACGTACTCGTGCAGTCCGCACCGGGCGGCGAGCACCTCGAAGCCGTCCGGGTTGTCGGCCGCGCTGATCTCCGCGGCGAGCGCCGTCAGGCGACTGGTCCGGATGTACTCGGAGAGGGTCGGTCCGTCGCTCGCGAAGAGCCGGTGGATCGTGCGGGGACTGGTGTGGAAGACCTCGGCCAGGGTGCCGACGGTGAGATCGCGCTGGGCGAGGTGATCGCGCACGTAGCCCTCGACGTGCTCCCGGGAGAGCTTGATCCGATCGAGGTCGCCGACGGCGAGGTGCGACCGGTTCGCGAGCGATGCCTCGATCAACCCGGTCAGCTGCGCGAGCTGCGCGCGGAACGCGTCCGGCGAGATCGAGTCCTGCGAGGCGAGCTCGTGCGAGAGGGTCTGGAACAGGCGCATCAGTCGCGGCGGCGAGATCACCTCCACTCCGTAGAGCGGGACCGAGGCCCGGAAGCGCTCGCTCAGCTGATCGACCGGAATGCTGATGAAGACGCACTCGGTCACGTCGTAGGTCTCCGAGGACACCGGCTCGCCGCCGCCCGCGATGGCGATGGAGCCCCGCGTGAGGCGATAGCGCTGAGTGCCGACGGAGATGAAGCACTCACCCTCGATCAGCGCCACGATCTCGATGCGATTGCTTCTCGGGAATCCGAGGGAACTCGAATCCGGAGAGGTGAAGTAATTGGCGCGGGCAGTCAGCCGCTGAGCACTCACCTGATCGATGACTACCCGCTCCGACTCCGCCTCGAACGCCTCTCGACTCCGCGGATGGAATTCACCGACTCCCATCCACTCGCTGATCGCCTTCTCAGCGCCCGGGCCGCTGAAGCGCTGCCGATCGATGCGGCAGGGCGAGCTCGGCCTGAGGGGGGAGTCCGTGGACGGGTGGGTCTCTTTCATCACTGCAGTTCCATCTCGAGGATCGGCTACGAGCGCCCGGAACGGGATCCACTCGCCACACGTCCGCGACGGCAGGACATGTGAATTCTCAAAGCCACCACCTGCTCATCCGCACGCTGAACGGGGACTGCTGCGGGGTGACCGAGCGGTGAGTGTAACAGGAGAGAGGGCGCCGAATTCAAGTCCGGCGCCAATTGAGTGATTCCCCGCCGAATCAGCTGATCTCCGCCATCTTCGATTCCCCGTCTTTCCGCGGATGGATGTCTTTCTATACGCAAGCATCGACCTTTATATACGTCCTCATGAACGAAGAGCACTTTCAGGTTCCGGACATGGATCACCGAGCCTCATCAGCCGTTCCCGCCATCTCCGATGATCCGTGCCAGAGATTTCGGGACGCCGCGCGGTCGGCTCACCATCGATGTCGACCCCGCGAAAACCGCTCTGCCGCCCACGAGGCCGGTTCAGATCGTCGTCCGCCGCGACCGTCACTCGCCCTCCCCACCCACGAAAGGGACACCCGAGAATGAGACCACGACTCCGCCGCCGCCTCCTGGCCGCCGCCGCCCTCGCCGCCGCTGTCGCCGTTCCGAGCGCCGTCGCCGTGGGCGGTGCCGCACCGGCCGCCGTCGCCGACACCGCGACCGCCGTCCCTGACCTCCGCGTCTCCTACCTCCAGCTCGGAGCCACCGGCTCGCTGGCGCAGATCGATCCGGCCGGCATCGCCGCCTCGAACGTGATCGTGTTCGCCTTCGCCGACCCGGCGAGCAGCACGGCCGATCCCGCGACCCTCGCGGCGATGCAGAAGGTCATCGACCAGGAGGCGAGGGGCACGGTGAACCTGCTCAGCCTCGGCGGGCAGACCGTCACCCGGGACACCGTGAACGCCGGCACGGCGAGCGCCGTCGGCTCCCGGCTGCTCGCGCAGATCGAGGACTACAACGCGAAGCTCAGCGGCGGGAGCATCACGGGCGTCGACCTCGACCTCGAGAACGGCATCGACGCCCCGACGATCAGCGCCCTCTGCGCGACCGTGAAGGGCGCGGGCCTCTCCCTCGCCGTCGCGCCGCAGGTCTACCTGAGCAGCGGGACCGAGGTGGACCCGGCCGCGCCGACGAACCTGACCCTCACCTCCGGTGTCCACGACGGCGCGAACGACCAGTTCGGTCCGCTCCTGAAGAGCGGCACGGTCGACTACCTGCTCGCCCAGACCTACAACACCGGCGGCTGGACGGTCGGCGGCGCCGCCGAGAAGGACCCCGGCTTCTTCAGCACGATCGCCCATGCGCTGAACAGCGCGGTGCGGTCCGACTGCTCCGCCGCCACCTCGCTGTGCATCGGCGAGGGCACGAGGATCGTGATCGGCCAGGTCAGCAACGCCGGCGCCAGCGGCACCGCGAACAACGTCTTCGGCGGCTCCGGCGCCGCCGCCTACGACCAGGCCGCGGTGCTCGCCGACCTCGCTGGGCAGTGGAAGGCGATGAAGGCGAAGCCCGAGCTCTACGGTCACGTGACCGGCGTCATGCAGTGGTCGCTCAACAACGACTACGCGCCCGCGGCCTGGGGAGACGCCTCGGCCGTTCCCGGCGCCTTCAGCGTCGCGCTCTTCGGGGCGGCCGCGCCGGCACCGGCCCCGTACTTCCTCCTCCAGGTGAGCAACACCGGCCCGGACAGCCCCGACTCGGGCGCCTACGCCTCGGCCACGCTCGTGGTCGACGGTCAGTACTGGATCTTCGGCAACAAGTGGGGCTCGGCACTGAGCCCGGGCGCCAACGAGTCGTTCGGCACCTCGGCGTCCGCCAAGAACCCCGCGACCCCGTACGTGATCAACAGCAGCAGCCTCGACTCGATCTTCAGCGGCGGGAAGAAGTCCTTCACCACCTCGCAGGTGCTGATCAACGGCTACTCCGCGCAGAGCGACGTCGCCTCACCGGGTGAGCAGTACGCCTGCCCGGTCGGATCGGGCTACACGTTCGAGGCCGGGCACTCCTACAACGTGCAGGTCAACGCGAACTCGGGCTTCAAGTCCTGCGCCATCTCGAAGGTCAACTGACCCTTCCCGCACTCCTCGGGCGGGCCGCGCCGTTCCCACACTCCGCTACGGCCCGCCCGAGGTCGCGACCGGCTCCCCTCCGGTCGCCCTTCCGCTCTCCCGGTCACCCCGACCCGGAGAGCCAGAACGAGAGGAACACCCCATGTCCCGTCACCTGCTCCCCAAGGCGATCGCCGGAGTCGTCCTCGTGGCCGGCGTCCTGACCGGCTGCGCGCCGGCCACCGGAACCGCCTCGCAGTCGTCCACGAGCTCCAGCTCCGCCGCCGCGAAGACCACGGCGCCGTCGACGGTCGCGCCGGCCGGCGAGAGCCGCGAAGGCGCGTTCGAGGGCCTCAACGGCAAGAAGGTCACCGGCACCGCGACCGTGTCGGGAAAGACGGTCGACCTCAGCGGCTTCTCCTCCGACGAGGGCCCGGACCTGCACCTCTACCTGACGAACGGGACCGACGAGAAGGCCGTGAGCGCCGGAGTCGAGCTGGGCCCGGTCTCCTACGACACGAAGACCCAGTCCTTCGACGTGGGCGACGCCGCCGACTACACCTACGTCGTCGTGCACTGCGACAAGGCGAAGGCCGTCTTCGGCGCGGCGAAGCTCTCGTGACGCGGCCCGGGTGGCGCTGGGCGGCCGCGGCCCTGGGCACCGCCGTCCGCGTCGCCCTGGGCCTGCTCTGTATCAACGAGGGTGCGATCAAGCTGCGATCCGGATTCGGAGCCTCCGACATCCTCCTCGTCGCCGACGGCGCCGCGGAGAACGGGCGGGTGCCCGACTACTTCCAGCTCTTCGCGTCGACGATCCTGCACGATCAGGCCGGTCTCTTCGGCTTCGTCACGCCGCTCGTCGAGATCGGGCTGGGCGTCGCGCTGATCGCGGGGATCCTCACCGCGCCGGCCGCGCTCGCCTCGCTCGCGACGCTGCTGATGTACTGGTCGGCCGATCAGCTCATCGACGAGTACCCGGTGATGGCGCTGCTCTCGGGCCTCGTCCTCGCCTTCGCGGCGACCTGCTCGCGGATCTCCGCGGCCGGTCTCCTCGTCCGCATGCTGCGGACCCGGAACCGCACCCTGGCCGGCGTCCTGGAGCGGCCGGGCCTGCGCCGCTGGCTCTGACAACGGCGCTGCAGAACACGGGGACCCCGGAACGAGCTCGGCTCGTGCCCGGGGTCCCCTCTTTCGTGCCTCCTCCTGAGAGCGGTCTCACCCAGCGCTGGCGCGGAGACACCGGCGGAAGGTCACGGTTCGGCAACGCCGCGGATCGATCTCCCGCCGCGCTTTACAGACCGGTGCACGCGCAATATGTTGTCTCCGTGGACAAAGCCCCTCGGGGCTCCCCGCCCCTCCCGGGCGACGACACGACGACGTGCTCCCACCTGCACGCTCTCGCGCCGTCCTCATCCTCGGACACTGCTTTCAGAGAGGAATGCACTCCATGAAGTTCTCCCGCAGCATCACCACGCTGGCCGCCGCCGGCATCATCTCCCTCGGCCTCGCGGCCTGTTCCGCCAGCCCCGCCAACTCGGGCGGCGCCGCTGCCGGCGCGGGCGCCGAAGGCGACTGCACCGTCGGCATCTCGATGCCCACCCGCAGCCTCGAGCGCTGGATCAACGACGGCGAGGGCCTCCAGTCCCAGCTCGAGGGCGACGGCTGCACCGTCGACCTGCAGTACGCCGACAACAAGACCGACCAGCAGATCTCGCAGATCCAGAACCAGATCGCCGGCGGCTCGAAGATCCTGGTCGTCGCGGCCATCGACGGCGAGGCGCTCGCCCCCGTCCTCGCCGAGGCGAAGAAGCAGAACGCGACCGTCATCGCCTACGACCGACTGATCAACGGCACCGCCGACGTCGACTACTACGCGACGTTCGACAACTACAAGGTCGGCCAGCTCCAGGGCCAGTACATCGAGTCGACCCTCGACCTCGCCAACGCCGCGGGTCCCTTCACCCTCGAGCCCTTCGCCGGCAGCCCCGACGACAACAACGCCAAGTTCTTCTTCTCCGGCGCGTGGGACGTCCTGCAGCCCTACATCGAGAGCGGCAAGCTCGTCGTGCCGTCCGGCAAGTCGCCCGCCTCGGACGACGACTGGGCCTCCATCGGCATCCAGGGCTGGGCCTCGGACAAGGCGCAGTCCGAGATGGACAACCGCCTCTCCTCCTTCTACACCGGTGACCAGAAGGTCGACGTGGTGCTCTCCCCCAACGACAGCCTGGCGATCGGCATCGAGGCCTCGCTGAAGTCCGCCGGCTACGCGCCCGGCGCCGACTACCCGATCATCACCGGGCAGGACGCCGACAAGGCCAACGTCAAGGCGATCCTCGCCGACGAGCAGTCGATGACGGTCTGGAAGGACACCCGCACCCTCGGCGACCGCGTCTTCCAGATGGTGCAGTCGATCGTCGCGGGCGACGAGCCCGAGGTGAACGACACGAAGACCTACGACAACGGCGAGAAGGTCGTCCCGTCCTTCCTCCTCGAGCCCGAGGTCGTCACGAAGGACGACGTGCAGTCGGTCCTCGTCGACTCCGGCTTCCTCAAGGCCGGCGACGTCGGACTCTGATCGGTCGGGCGGGGCAGGGGAGGAGTGATCCTCCCCCACCCCGCCCTTCTCCCCCTTCTTCTCCGCGTCCCACCCATCCTCTGCACAACGAAGTGAGGCCCTGTTGGCCAGTCCCATCCTCATCATGCGCGACATCGTCAAGGAGTTCGGCGGCGGCGTCCGCGCCCTCGACGGCGTCTCGCTCTCGGTCCAGCCGGGCGAGGTCCACGCCATCTGCGGCGAGAACGGCGCCGGCAAGTCGACGCTCATGAAGGTCCTCTCGGGCGTCTACCCCGTCGGCAGCTTCGAGGGCTCGATCGAGTTCGAGGGCCGCCAGGCGCAGTACCGCTCGATCAACGACAGCGAGGCCGACGGCGTCGTCATCATCCACCAGGAGCTCGCTCTGAGCCCCTACCTCTCGATCGCCGAGAACATCTTCCTCGGCAACGAGAAGTCCACCCGCGGCGTCATCAACTGGAACGCCACCAACGCGGAGGCGGCCAAGCTGCTCGCCCGCGTGGGCCTCGCCGAGAGCCCGGCGACGAAGATCCTCGAGCTGGGCGTCGGCAAGCAGCAGCTCGTCGAGATCGCCAAGGCGCTCGCGAAGGAGGTGAAGCTCCTCATCCTCGACGAGCCCACCGCCGCGCTCAACGACGAGGACAGCGACCACCTGCTCGGCCTGATCGACCAGCTGCGCCGCCAGGGCATCACCTGCATCATCATCAGCCACAAGCTGAAGGAGATCCGCGCCATCGCGGACACGGTGACGATCATCCGCGACGGCCGCACCATCGAGAGCTTCGCGATGGCCGGCGAGGACGCCTCCGAGAGCCGGATCATCCGCGCGATGGTCGGCCGCGACCTCAACAGCATGTTCCCGCCGCGCGATCCGCAGATCGGCGAGGAGAAGCTCCGCGTCGAGAACTGGACGGTCCACCACCCGGTCGACATCAACCGGGTCGTCGTCGAGGACGCCTCCTTCACCGTTCGCGCCGGCGAGATCGTCGGCTTCGCGGGGCTGATGGGCGCCGGGCGCACCGAGCTCGCGATGAGCATCTTCGGTCGCAGCTACGGCACCGGCATCTCGGGCCGCGTCTTCAAGGACGGCAAGGAGATCCAGACGCGCACCGTCGAGGAGGCGATCCGCAACGGCCTCGCCTACGCGACCGAGGACCGCAAGCGCTACGGCCTCAACCTCATCGGCGACATCACCGTCAACGTGTCGGCCGCGGCGCTCTCGCGGCTCGCCCGCCTCGGCGTGATCGACAAGCACCGCGAGTACAAGGTCGCCGACTCGTACCGCTCGAAGATGAACATCAAGGCCCCGAGCGTCTCCGCCGTCACCGGCAAGCTCTCGGGCGGCAACCAGCAGAAGGTCGTCCTCTCGAAGTGGATCTTCTCGGGCCCGGACGTGCTGATCCTCGACGAGCCCACCCGCGGCATCGACGTGGGAGCCAAGTACGAGATCTACGGCATCATCAACGAGCTCGCGGCCCAGGGCAAGGCGGTCGTCGTCATCTCGTCCGAGCTGCCCGAGCTGATCGGGCTGGCCGACCGGATCTACACCATCTCCGAGGGGCGCATCACGGGCGAGATCGACCGTGCCGACGCCACCCAGGAGCACCTCATGCACTACATGACCGCCGGAAAGGAACAGGCCCGATGAGCGCCACGACCACGACAGCCCCGAGCGGAACGCCGGCGAGCACGCCGTCGACGCCGCCCAAGCGGGCACGCCGACTGAACATCAACCTCCGCCAGTACGGCATCCTCGCCGCGCTCGCGATCATCATCCTGCTCTTCCAGGTCCTGACGAACGGCCGGCTGCTGCTGCCGGGCAACGTCAACAACCTGATCCAGCAGAACGCCTACGTGCTGATCCTCGCGATCGGCATGGTGATGGTGATCATCGCCGGCCACATCGACCTCTCGGTCGGCTCGGTCGTCGCGATGGTCGGCGCCATCTCCGCGATCGCGATGAACAACTGGGGCCTGCCCTGGTGGGCCGCCGTGATCGTCGCCCTGGTCACCGGCGCCGCCGTCGGCGCCTGGCAGGGCTTCTGGGTCGCCTTCGTCGGGATACCGGCGTTCATCGTGACCCTCGCGGGCATGCTGATCTTCCGCGGCTTCACCCTGGTCCTGCTCACCGGCGGCACGATCAACGGCCTGCCGACCGAGTTCACCGCGATCGGCGCGGGCTGGCTGCCGGGCGTGCTCGGCGGCATCGCCGGCCGGGATGCGCTCACCCTGCTGCTCGGGCTCCTCGTCTGCGTCGCCCTCGTCGTGCAGCAGGTGCGCACCCGCGCCACGCTGCGCCGTCTCGAGCTCCCGCGCGAGCCGATCGCCTCCTTCTACGTGAAGGCCGTCGTCGCGGTCGTCGCGATCATGGCCCTCGCCTGGCTGCTCGCGGGCTACAGCGGCACGCCGATCATCCTGATCGTGCTCGCCGTGCTGATCCTCGCCTACAGCTTCGTGCTCGGGCGGACGGTCTTCGGCCGCCACATCTACGCGATGGGCGGCAACCTGTTCGCCGCGATGATGTCGGGCGTGAAGACGAAGTGGGTCAACTTCTTCATCTTCGTCAACATGGGAGCGCTGGCCGGCGTCGCGGGCATCGTGAGCACGGCCCGCGCGGGCGGCGCCGTCGCCTCCGCCGGTCAGAACTACGAGCTCGACGCGATCGCCGCGGTCTTCATCGGCGGCGCGGCCGTCCAGGGCGGCGTCGGCACGGTGGTCGGCGCGGTCATCGGCGGTCTCGTGATGGGCGTGCTCAACATGGGCCTGTCGATCCTCTCCGTCGACGCCGCGTGGCAGATGGCGATCAAGGGCTTCGTGCTCCTGCTGGCCGTCGCGTTCGACATCTTCAACAAGAGGAGGGCGGGCGGGCGCTAGCCTTCTCTCCTCCCTGCACCGTGCTCGGGCGCGTGCTCTCTCCACGGAGGGCCCGCGCCCGAGCGCATCCCCGGACCGGTGCCCCATCGCGCCGACGAGAGGCTGAGCAGCATGGCAGGAGCAGTCGGAGCATCGAGCAACGCTCTGCTCCGTCGGCACAACCTCGCCGCCATCGCGACCCTGGTGCACCGCTCCGGACCGATCAGCCGCGCCGAGCTGGGCCGCCTGACCGGCCTGAACCGCTCGGCGGTCGCCAACCTCGTCGGCGAGCTGAGCGAGCTCGGCTGGGTGGAGGAGGAGACCACCGCCTCCGACGGCCGCATCGGCCGCCCGAGCGCGACGGTCGTCCCCGGCCGCACCTTCGCGATGGTCGGCGTCCACCTCGACACCGACGCGATCATCGTCGGCCTGGTCGGCCTGCACGGCGACCTCCTCCGCCGCGTCCGCTTCGACACCCCGAAGCCGGCGAGCCCGGCGACCGTCGTCCGCGTGGTCAGCGGCATCGTGGCCGGCTTCCGCGCCGAGCGGGAGACCCATCGCGTCCTCCTCGGCGCCGGCGTCGCCGTGCCGGGCCTCGTGCAGGCCGACTCGGGCTTCGTGCACCGCGCGCCGCACCTCGGCTGGCGCGACGTCGACCTCGCGTCGCAGCTCAGCCGCGCGCTCGACCTCCCCGTCTCGGTCGGCAACGACGCCACGCTCGGCGCGATCGGCGAGTCGCTGTTCGGAGCCGCACGGGGCGTCGCCGACGTCGTCTACGTGACCGGCGGCGCCAGCGGCATCGGCGGCGGCGTGATCATCGGCGGCGTTCCCCTGCAGGGCTCCTCCGGGTTCGCGGCGGAGCTCGGCCACACCCTCGTCGCCGTGAACGGCCGCCTCTGCGGCTGCGGGCGGCACGGCTGCCTCGAGGCGGAGGTCCGGATGCGCTCCCTCCTCGACGTGCTCGGCGCCCGCGTCCTCGATCAGGACGAGCTCGACATCGCGCTCGGCACCTCCCGCGACCCCGCCGTCCTCGGGGAGGTGGCCCGCCAGGTCGACCTGCTCGCCGAGGGCCTCTCGACCTACATCAACCTCTTCAACCCGACCGCTGTCGTCCTCGGCGGCTTCCTCGGCTCGCTGCTCACCGTCGACCGCGAGCGCCTCGCCGCCCGCGTCTCGGCGCGCGCCCTCAGCGACCTCGCCCGCGGTGTCCGGATCGAGCGCGCGGCGCTGCGATCGAGGCTGGAGCTGGTGGGGGCCGCGGAGCTACCCTGGCGTCGCGCGCTCGCGGATCCCGCGGCGGCGGTCGGCGGCTCGGAGCCGCCTCCCGCGTCCGGCCCCGGCTCGCGGACGGACGCCCTCGGCGCCCGCGCCTGACACCGACGTCGAGGAGCACGAGCATGGCCGACTTCAACGAGCAGATCATCGCGGAGTTCCGCGCGAACGGCGGCACGGTGACGACCGCGGGCTTCGGCCGCAGCCTCGTCCTCGTGCACCACACCGGCGCGCGATCCGGCGAGGAGCGCATCGCCCCGCTGATGGGCCTGCACCCCTCCGACGACGTCTGGCTGATCGCCGCCTCCGCCGCCGGCGCCCCGAAGCACCCCGCCTGGTTCCACAACCTCGAGGCGAACCCCGACACCGTGATCGAGACCCCCGACGACGGCACCGTCCCCGTCCGCGCCCGTGTCCTCGAGGGCGCCGAGCGCGACGCCGGCTGGAAGCGCTTCACCGACGCCTCCGACGGCTTCAAGGGCTACGAGGCCAAGACCACCCGCACCATCCCGGTCGTGGAACTCACCCGCCGCTGACCCCCGCCCCCCTCTCCCCCTCCGCGAGATGCCACTTGTGCACGCGACACGCCGTGAAAGGCGTGCACAAGTGGCATCTCGCGGGGGGCGCCGGGCGTCAGCGGAAGGGGACGGGGACCGCGTCGGGGGTCGACCAGCGGAGGGCGAGCCGCTCGCGGAAGCCGTCGCGCCGCAGCTCCGCCTCGAGGGCGTCGATGACGATCGGCAGCAGCGCGCGCCGCTCCACCAGCACGTCGAGCACGAGCTCGGCGCCGTCCGTGAGGAGCACCGAGCCGACCTCGGGCAGCACCGCGATCCACTGACGCCCGCCCACCTGCACGTGCCGGTGCCGGCGGAGTCGGCGGAGCAGCTCGGGCAGCGCCCGCGAGTCGAGGCCGCCGACGTCGGCGCGGAGAGCGATCATGTCGCCGACAGTGCCCACCCGCGGCATCCGCCCGGTGAACACGAGCCCCACCCCCGGTGTCCACTCTGCCCGTCATGACGAGGGCGTTGCGTGCATCCGGGTCGCTCCGACTCCGATCGAGTGCCCTCTCCGGGGTGTCACTCGGACCCTGCTCGCCACCGCGATCACGGCTCTCGCGCCCACAGCTCGTCTCGACCGGCTTTCGCAGTAGTTTTATCAAGCCCTACACAGTCAGGATCGGTGAAAACTTGCGAGAAACTTCGATCGTGGTCTTCGAGGAGGCGATGCGGCGACTGAACGCGGGGTCGACCGCGCACTCACTCGAGAACCAGAACCTCGATTTCAAGGCCGACGGCCGATCCGCCGACGACGACGTCCTCAACATCGCTGAGGCAGCGGCGTGTTTCGCGAACGCGTCGGGGGGCCTGGTCATCGTCGGCGTGCAGGACCGCGTCGCAGGACCGGACGCCGTCGTGGGGTCTCGCCTCGATCCCGAGCGGACTCGATCCCGCATCTTCGAACTGACGGAGCCGAGCCTGCTCGTCGACGTGTCGACTCGGATGTTCGACGGTGCTCCGGTCGTCGTGGTCGACGTGCCGGCGAGCGTCACAGTGCACAGCGTGAAGAGCCGCATCCCCACCGAGCGCATCGGAGATGCGTGCACTCCGATGTCCACGGATCGCATCGCTTCCGTCATCGCCGAGCGACGCGGTCAGGACTGGTCGGCGGACGCGTCCGGAACGATGGCGTCCGCCTCTGATCCGCTCGCAATGGCGGCTGTGCGACGGCTGCTGGAGCGGGCGGCGTCACCGACGAGCCGGAGGCTGGCACAGCAGGCGCACGAGATCGACGTCCTCCGCGGCCTCGGCGTGGTGACCGATGACGGTCGGCTCACCAACGCCGGCGCGCTGCTCGTCACGGACGAGTACGCCCTGGCGGCGACCTTCTCCTATGTCCACCGAAGGACTCCCGCCGGAACCCTGACGGCTAACGAGCAGCTCTCCGGCCCTCTCGTGCTCCTGCTCGAGCAGCTCTTCCAGCTGATCAGTGCACGGATCGACACGACGCCTCTCTCGATCGGGAAGGGCCAGCAGCTTCACATCGCCGACCTGCCCGAAGCCGCCATTCGTGAAGTGGTGGTCAACGCCGCGATGCACCGGGACTACCGAGGTCGTGGCCGGGTCACCATCGAGCACACGCAGACCCAGCTCGTCGTCACCTCTCCAGGCGGCTTCGTCAGCGGAGTACGTGCGGACAACGTCCTGACGACGTCATCGCGTCCGAGGAACGGCCAGCTCGCCGGCGCGCTCCGGACACTCGGCTACGCCGAGACGGCTGGATCGGGTGTCGACAAGATGTACGCCGAGATGGCACGACTAGGGCACCAGCCGCCGTCGTTCCTCTCCGAAGGCGATCACGTGCGCGTGACTCTGATCGGAGGTGCCCCGAACTCCGCTCTCACTCGTTTCGTGGCGACACTTCCGCCGGAGGAGACCGAGGACGCTGACACCATGACGATCCTGCTCACGCTCCTCACTCAGCGCACGGTCACCGCTGAGCAGCTCGTGCCCGTACTGCAGAAGTCAGGGGTCTCGGAAGCGCAGTCGGTCCTGGAGCGACTGGACTCGGAGCGCGTGCCGCTGCTCGAACCGACCCGGGAGACCTCGAGGAGGACTCTGCCGCGGTATCGCCTTCGGGAGGGCCCCCTCGCGGCCCTGGGAGCCGCCGTCACCTACCGTCGGCGAACGACCGATCAGCTGGACCGCAAGATCATCGATCTGCTCCGAGAGACCGGGGTCGTCAACGCACGGATGGTGCGCGTTCTCCTCGACCTCGACTCCCAGTCGACATCGCGCCTCATCGCAGACCTCATCAAGCGCGATCTGCTCGCGAAATCTCCAGGACCCGAACGCGGACCGGCGGTGTCCTACGGGCCGGGACCGGCATTCCCTGCCAAGACACGCCACCACCGAGCGCCGCAGGATCCGGGCCCCGGCGAACAGCTGCAGTTCCCGATCGAGTGAGCTTCAGGAGGCCTGAGTGAACCGTGCTTCGGAGCGACACAGCCCGCGGGAACGACGCAGCCCACGGAAACAGCACAGCCCACGGAAACAGCACAGCCCACGGAAACAGCACAGCCCCCGGAAACAGCACAGCCCCCGACCGGATTCCGATCGGGGGCTGTGTCTCTGGTGCGCGAGGGGGGAGTTGAACCCCCACGCCCTTTCGGGCACACGGACCTGAACCGTGCGCGTCTGCCTATTCCGCCACTCGCGCTCACCAACGGCACCGAAGCACCGACGAGAAAGACTAGCACTCCCGCGGCCGAGAGCGGAAACCGGGCCCCGCGACCACGGGATTCGCGTGCCACCTCGGGCTCGCAGAACGGTCCTCGGCTCGCGAGATCGGCGCATTCGAGCGTGCCGGACGACGTTCCGCGAGCCGGAGCCCACCCGTCCGGACGGGCGCGGTCCGCAGCCCGAATCCCGCTCGGGGAGGCCGTATCCAGAGCATCCCAGTAACATGCCCGTAGCCGTGCGCGGCGCAGACACGAGATCGGAAGCGGACCGGGCGCGCAGACACCTCGATCCCAACGCGACCGCCGAGAGGCGAAGAAACGGAAGATCGGAAGACTGTGGGCATTCTGGACAACTTCGAGAAGGGACTCGAGCGCGTCGTCAACGGCGCTTTCGCTCGGACCTTCAAGTCGGGTCTGCAGCCGGTCGAGCTCGCCTCCGCTCTCCGCCGCGAGCTCGACACCACGGCGGCCGTGGTCACCCGCGACCGCATCCTCGTGCCCAACCAGCTGACCCTGCGCATGTCCGCCGCCGACCTCGACCGGATGGAGCGGATGGGCCCGACGCTCATCGACGAGCTCACCACGGTCGCCACCGAGCACGCCAAGAAGCAGGGCTTCCGCTTCTCCGGCCCGATCGACATCTCGCTCGCCGCCGACGAGTCGCTCAGCGCCGGGATGGTCGAGGTCGACTCCCGCAGCGTCAAGGGCGTCGTCGCCTCCACGCCCGCGCTCGAGATCGACGGCAAGCGCTACCCGATCACGAAGTCCAGGACGGTCATCGGCCGCGGCAGCGACGCCGACATCACGGTCGACGACTCCGGCACCTCCCGCAAGCACGTCGAGATCCTCTGGGACGGCGTCCGCGCCCAGGTCCACGACCTCGGCTCCACCAACGGATCCAAGCTCGACGGCAAGCCCGTCACCCAGGCGCCGCTCTCGCCCGGGCAGACCATCTCGATCGGACGCACGCGGATCGTCTTCCGCGTCGTCCAGGGCGCCGCACCCGCGCGCGCCGACCGCTCGCCGTCCGGTCCGTCCGGGCGCTCCTCCGAGGGATTCTGGGACGACCGGCTATGAGCGAGCTCACTCTCTTCCTCCTGCGCATCGCGTTCCTCGCGCTGCTGTGGTTCTTCGTGTTCGGCATCGTCTACGCGCTGCGCTCCGACCTGTTCGGCCAGCGGGTGCGCAAGCTGCCCGCCGGCCAGCAGCCGGCCGCCGGCCAGGACGCCGCTCCGTTCGTCACGGCCGCGCAGCCCGTCGTGGCCGCTGCGGCCGCCGCCCCCGCACCCCAGCCGTCGGCCCCCTCCGCGCGGCGCCCCCGCGAGGAGCGCACCGACTCCGGCGGCGTCGCCACCGTGCACACCGCGCAGCGCCTCGTCATCACCTCGGGCCCCAAGCGCGGCACCGAGCTCGAGCTCAACGGCGAGCCGCTCACGATCGGCCGCTCCTCGGAGTCGGCGCTGGTGATCCGCGACGACTACACCTCGACGCACCACGCTCGCCTGCTGATCTGGAACGACGAGTGGATGATCCAGGACCTCGATTCCACCAACGGCACGTTCCTCGACGGCCGTCGCGTCGGCGCCCCCACCAAGGTGCCGCTGAACACCCCGGTCAAGGTCGGCACGACGACCTTCGAGCTGCGGCGGTCGTAGCACGTGGCAGCCACACCCGACAGCGCCGCGGAGACGGGCGTCACGCGCGAGAGCGCCGCCGTCTCGCACGTCGGCCGCATCCGCTCCAACAACCAGGACTCCGGCTACGCGGGCCGGCAGCTCTTCGTCGTCGCCGACGGGATGGGCGGGCACGCGGGCGGCGACGTCGCCTCCTCCATCGCTATCAAGCGCATCGCCCAGGCCGACCGCACCTACGCCTCCACCTACGAGGCGGAGGACGAGCTGAAGCGCACCCTCCTCGCCGCGAACACGATGCTGGCCGACGCCGTCGTCGACCACCCCGAGCTCACCGGCATGGGCACCACCGTCAGCGCGATCGTCCGCGTGGGCGAGTCGGTCGCCATCGCGCACATCGGCGACTCCCGGATCTACGTGCTGCGCGACGGCAAGCTCGAGCAGGTCACCACCGACCACACCTTCGTCCAGCGACTCGTCGACTCCGGCCGCATCACCGAGGAGGAGGCGATGACGCACCCGCGCCGCTCCGTCCTCATGCGGGTCCTCGGCGACGTGCACACGAATCCCGAGATCGACACCCTCACCCTCGAGACCGAGCCGAACGACCGCTGGCTGATCTGCTCCGACGGCCTCTCCGGCGTCGTCCCGCACGACGAGATCCAGAAGGAGCTCTCGCGCGACGAGACGGCGCAGCAGGTCGCCGACCGCCTGATCCGCGACAGCCTCTCGCACGGCGCACCGGACAACGTGACCGTCGTCATCCTCGACGTCCCGGGCGCCGGCGACACCGCGCAGATCCTCGCGCCGACGGCCGAGCCCGTGATCGTCGGCTCCGCCGCAGCGCCCACGCCGCTCAGCACCGACGACTCGCAGAACCGGATCCGCATCCCCGGCCTCCGCCTGCACACCCGCGCCCCGGCCGCCCAGGGCCCGACCCACTTCGAGCCCGCGTCCGAGGACTACCTCGACGAGCTGATCGAGGAGGACCGCCGCCGGCACCTGCGCCGCCGGATCACCTGGCTCGTCGGCCTCTCGCTCGTGCTGATCGCCGGTTTCCTCGGCGTCCTGCTCGCCTACGACTGGACGCAGTCGCGCTTCTACGTCGGCACCGACGGCCAGAACGTGATCATCTACCAGGGCATCCAGCAGTCGGTCGGCCCGCTCTCGCTCTCCGGAGTGAAGGAGGACACGGGGATCCCCCTCGACTCCCTCCGCGACTACGACGTCGAGCAGCTCGAGCAGACGATCAGCGCCGACTCCTACGCCGGCGCGGTCGACATCGTCGAGCGCCTGACGGACGCGAACGGAGCACCGTGACCGCCACCGCCACTCCCCCCGTGACCCGCGAGCGCCCGCGCTTCCTCCGCCAGCGCCTGCGCAACCTCGAGCTCCTGCTGCTGATAGGCGCCTGCCTGATCGACGCCTCGGCGATCGTCCTGGTCCAGCTCGGCGCCCTCGGCGCGGTCGACACCACCCTCGTCTCGCTCGGCGCCGGCCTCTCCGGCCTCGTGCTGGTCGTCCACGTCGTGCTGCGCTTCGCGGCGCCCGAGGCCGATCCCTTCCTCCTGCCGATCGCCACCGTCCTCAACGGGCTCGGCGTCGCCGAGATCTACCGGATCGACATCGCCGACGGCGCGACCGGCTGGGAGTCGGTCGCCGTCCGGCAGATCATCTGGAGCGGCCTCGCGATCGTCGCCGCGATCGTCGTCCTGCTGGTGATCCGCAACCACCGCGTCCTCTTCCGTTACACCTACGTGGCCGGATTCGCGGCGATCGTGCTGCTCCTGCTCCCCCTGCTGCCTTTCATCGGCAAGGAGGTCAGCGGCGCGCGCGTCTGGATCGGCATCGGCGACTTCTTCAGCTTCCAGCCCGGCGAGATCGCCAAGATCGCGCTCGCGGTCTTCTTCGCCGGCTACCTCGTCCGCAACCGCGACTCGCTCTCGATGGTCGGCAAGACCTTCCTGAAGATGCGCTTCCCGCGGCTGCGCGACCTCGGTCCGATCCTCGTGGTCTGGGCGGTGACGATGGGCGTCATCGTCTTCCAGCGCGACCTCGGCACCGCGCTGCTCTACTTCGGCCTGTTCCTTGTGATGCTCTACGTGGCGACCGGCCGCACCAGCTGGGTGCTCATCGGCGTCGGGCTCTTCCTCGGCGGCGCGATCCTCGCCAGCCAGACCCTCGGCTACGTCGGCAACCGCTTCGCGAACTGGCTCGACGCCTTCAGCTCCGAGCGCTACGGCGCCGACCCCGGCGGCAGCTACCAGCTCGTGCAGGGCCTGTTCGGCCTCGCGCACGGCGGCCTGCTCGGCACCGGCCTCGGCCAGGGCATGCCCGACATCACCCCGGTCCCGCAGTCGGACTACATCATCGCGAGCCTGGGCGAGGAGCTCGGCCTCGCCGGCCTCTTCGCGATCTTCGGCCTCTACCTCCTGCTGGTCTCGCGCGGCTTCCGGATCGGCTTCGCCGGCCAGGACGACTTCGGCCGGCTCCTCGGCGTCGGGCTCTCGTTCGTGATCGCCCTGCAGTGCTTCATCGTCATCGGCGGCGTCACCCGCGTCATCCCGCTCACCGGCCTCACGACGCCGTTCCTCGCGGCCGGCGGCTCGTCGCTGGTCGCGAACTGGATGATCGTCGCCGTCCTGCTCCGCCTGTCCGACACAGTGCGCAATCAGCCGCGTCTGGTGGTGTGACTCCCCGATGAACCGAGAACTCAAGCGCGTGAGCTTCGTCGTCCTGGCGATGTTCGTGGCCCTCTTCGTGTCCACCTCCACCATCCAGGTCCTCCAGGCCGACACCCTCTCCGAGGACTCCCGGAACACCCGGACGCTGTACGAGAGCTTCTCGACGGAGCGCGGCGTCATCCTCGCCGGCGGGGAGCCCATCGCCTCCTCGACGCCGTCCGACGACATCTACAAGTTCCAGCGCCAGTACGCGAACGGACCGCTCTACTCGGCGGTGACCGGCTACTTCACCCTGAACCAGGGCACGACGGGCATCGAGCGCTCGCTGAACGACTACCTCTCCGGCACCTCGAACTCGCAGTTCTTCGACGAGATCAACAACCTCGTCACCGGCCAGGACCCCAAGGGCGCCTCGGTCGAGCTCTCGATCGACCCGGTCGCGCAGCAGGCGGCGTTCGACGCCCTCGGCGACTACACCGGAGCGGTCGTCGTCACCGAGCCGGCCACCGGCCGCATCCTCGCGATGGTCTCCAAGCCGACCTTCGATCCGACCGCCCTGGCGTCGCACGACACCGACGACGTCCTCGCGGCGTACCGCGCACTGAACGACGACCCGACCGATCCGCTCATCAACCGCGCCATCGGCGGCTCGCTCAACCCGCCCGGCTCGGTCTTCAAGCTCGTCGTCGCCTCGGCCGCCCTCGAGTCCGGCCGCTTCACGCCGGATTCCAGCTTCCCGAACGTCCAGGCGTACACACTGCCGGGCTCGAGCTCGCAGGTGACCAACTCCGGCGGCGGCCTCTGCGGCTCCGGAGACACGGTGACCCTCGCCACGGCGGTCTCGCTCTCCTGCAACGTGCCGATGGCCGAGATGGGCGTGCAGCTCGGCGCCGCCGCGATCCGCGCCCAGGCGGAGAAGTTCGGCTTCGACACCGAGCTCGAGATCCCGATGTCGGTCGAGGCGAGCACCTACCCGCAGACCACGGACGACGCGCAGACGGCGCTGACCGCCTTCGGCCAGTACGAGGTGCGAGCGACCCCGCTGCAGATCGCGATGGTCTCCGCGGCGATCGCGAACGGCGGCGAGGTGATGCAGCCGAACCTCGTCGACGTCATCCGCTCGCAGGACCTCAGCGTGCTGCAGCGCTTCGAGGAGAAGTCGCTCGGGCGGGCCGTGAGCACCGAGACGGCGGACGCCGTGAAGGCCATGATGGTCGCCAGCGTCCAGGGCGGCGCGGCGACGAATGCAACAATAGGTGGCGTCACGGTGGCCGGTAAGACCGGCACCGCTGAGAACGGCGGGGACGACCCGTACACCCTCTGGTTCACCGGATTCGCTCCTGCGGACGATCCGCAGTACGCCATCACCGTCCTCGTGGAGGACGGCGGGGGGCTCGGCCAGACCGGGTACGGCAACCTGATCGCCGCACCCATCGCACAACAGGTACTAGAGGCGGTGCTGAACAAATGAGACCCACATCAGGCCTCACCTTCGGGGGACGCTACGAACTGCAGTCCCGGATCGCCATCGGCGGCATGGGAGAGGTGTGGCAGGCGACGGATCTCGTCATCGGCCGCACGATCGCGATCAAGATCCTCAAGGACGAGTACCTCGGCGACCCCGGGTTCCTCGAGCGCTTCCGCGCCGAGGCCCGGCACGCCGCGCTCGTCAACCACGAGGGCATCGCCAACGTCTACGACTACGGCGAGGAGGACGGCTCGGCCTACCTCGTGATGGAGCTGGTGCCCGGCGAGGCGCTCTCCACGGTCCTCGAGCGCGAGCGTGTGCTGTCGACCGACAAGGTCCTCGACATCGTGGCGCAGACCGCGCTGGCCCTGCACGCAGCGCACGCCGCGGGACTGGTGCACCGCGACGTGAAGCCCGGCAATCTCCTGATCACGCCCGATGGCCGCGTGAAGATCACCGACTTCGGCATCGCCCGCATCGCCGACCAGGTCCCGCTCACCGCGACCGGCCAGGTCATGGGCACCGTTCAGTACCTCTCCCCCGAGCAGGCGAGCGGCCAGCCCGCCTCCCCCGCGACGGACATCTACTCGCTGGGCATCGTCGCGTACGAGTGCCTCGCGGGCCGCCGGCCGTTCACCGGGGAGTCGCAGGTCGCCATCGCGATGGCCCAGATCAACGACACCCCGCCGGAGCTGCCGGTCACGGTCGCCGAGCCCGTGCGCAACCTGGTCTACTCCTGCATCGCGAAGAAGCCGGTCGACCGGCCGGCGACCGCCGCGCACCTCGCCCGCGCCGCGCAGGCCCTGCGCTCGGGCGACGTCCGCGGTGCCGCCCTCGCGGTGCCGGCCGTCGCCGCCGACCTGCCCAACACGCAGGCCACGACCGTCCTGCCCTCCGCGGCGGGCAACGCGACCCAGGCGACGACGATTCTCGGCGCCGGAGCGACGACCGCCTTCGCGGCGAACCCGCCGACGGGCGCCCTGGACGAGCCGATCGAGGCCGAGGAGCCGCGCAAGCGCAGCCCCTGGACCTGGCCGCTCGTCGCCCTGATCGTGATCCTCGCCGTCGTGATCGGCGGCACGATCTTCGCGCTGACCAGCAACGGCAGCACTGAGGCCGAGCCGACGCCGAGCCAGACGGTCAGCCAGACCCCGTCGCAGGCGCCGTCCCCCTCGCAGACCCCGTCGGCGACGCCGAGCTCGAACATCGTGGTCATCAACTCCTCCGACTACGTCGGCCGTCCCTTCGACGAGGTCGAGGCCGAGCTCACCGAGCTCGGGATGGGCGTCCAGCGCGAGGAGGGCTCCAGCGCCCCCAGCTCGGACCAGGTCGGCGCGGTCGAGGAGGTCAACCCGACCGCGAACGTGATCAAGGGCACCACGATCGTCGTCACGACCTACACCGAGGTCGCCGTCCCCGGTGCCCCGACCGCCGTCCCGACCGTCACCCCCGCCGCGTCGAGCGTCGAGCCCGGCGACACGTTCAACGTCACCTGGAGCAACTACAACCAGTGCCCGAGCGGAACCTCCGTGACCGGTTACCGCGTGACCGTGGCCGGCGAAGGCGCGACCGTGACGAGCACCAACCCGTCGACGTCGACCACCGCGACGATCCAGGCCGGCGAGTCCGCGGGCACGATCGACATCACCTACACGGTGCTCTGCGGCGAGCCCGAGTCCCCCGCCTCGCCGACCCTCTCGGTCCCCGTCGTGGCCCCGACCCCGACGCAGACCCCGACGTCGACGGCCACCCCGACCTCGTCGGCGCCGGCCTCGAACGCCCCCGACGAGCGCTGACCCTCCCCGCTCGAACGAGCCCGCCCTCCGACCGCGACCGCGGAACCGGAGGGCGGGCTCCTCGCTTTCAGCGGCCGCGACTGTCCTGACGGCGAACCAGGGCACGTGTGACCACGGCAGCGACCACCCCCGAGACGGCAGCGATGCTGATCCGCGCCGGAGCGGGCAGCTCCGTTCCTACGGCGAGCACCACTGCGATGGTGAGGACCACGAGCAGTAGCGCGACGACCGCGAGGCGATCCGCGGAGAAACGAGAGGACGAGGACATGGGACTCCTTCGATCGATGTCGGTCTGACGAACGACGAGCCGCACGATGAGCCCGTCGCATAATGAGGCGATCTCACCATCTGATATCCGAGGCTCCTCGTCAATGGAATAGCGAATGTGGCGCGAGGCGCTGTCGCACGACGTCGGTCTCGGAAGGGTCCGCGCGGGCCTCACACGGCGGCGCGATGAGTGCCCGGCGTCGCGCGCCGGGCTGCCAGGAGGCGCCCGGGTACACTTGCCGTGGCTCCCCGGGGGCCGTGCCACACGGAAGTACAGGGCGGGAGCGTGCGCGTGACGGATGAGGGACGCCTGATCGCAGGACGGTACCAGGTCGGGCCCCGGCTCGGTCGCGGTGGGATGTCCGAGGTCTACCTCGGCACCGACACCCGCCTGGGGCGCACGGTCGCGATCAAGGAGCTCAAGCTCTCGCTGTCCTCCGACTCCGCCTTCCGCCTGCGCTTCCGGCAGGAGGCGCAGTCCGCGTCCCGCATGTCGCACCCGACCATCGTCCGCGTGTTCGACGCCGGCGAGGAGGTCTCGCTCGACGACACCGGTGCGGAGTCGCGCCGTCCGTTCATCGTGATGGAGCACATCGAGGGGCGCCTGCTGAAGGACGTCATCGCGGAGGGACCGGTCGAGGTCGACGAGGCCGTCCGCATCACCGAGGGCATCCTCACCGCGCTCGAGTACTCGCACCGCGCGGGGGTCGTCCACCGCGACATCAAGCCCGGCAACATCATGCTGACCCCCTCGGGCCAGGTGAAGGTGATGGACTTCGGGATCGCCCGCGCCGTCTCCGACTCCGCCGCGACCGTGGCGCAGACCACCGCCATCCTCGGCACCGCCGCCTACTTCTCGCCGGAGCAGGCGAAGGGCGAGCAGGTCGATGCACGCAGCGACCTCTACTCCGCCGGCATCGTCCTCTTCGAGCTGCTCACCGGCCGCGCTCCCTTCCGCGGGGACACCCCGGTGGCCGTCGCGTACCAGCACGTCAGCGAGACGCCCCCCGCGCCCAGCTCGATCAACCCCGCCGTCTCGCCCGCCCTCGACGGCGTCGTCGCCCGAGCGCTGTCGAAGGACCGCTACGAGCGCTTCCAGGGAGCCGCCGAGTTCCGCGACGACCTGCGCGACGCCGCGGCCGGCCGCCTCCCCGACCACCGCCCGATCGACGAGCTGACCACGTCTCTCTTCGCCGCGCGCAGCGGCGGCGGCATGAACGACTCCGAGCTCGCACTGCGCCAGCTCGCGGAGGACAACTCGATCGTCCGCACCCAGCGCCGCCCGCCGGTGCTCTGGATCTGGTCGTCGATCGTCGTGCTGGCTGTCATCGTGGCGGCGCTGGTGATCTGGGTGCTCACGCTCCAGCCGACGACCACGCTGCCCTCGCAGTCGCGCGAGGTCCCCGTGCTGACGGGCACCAGCTACGACAGCGCGCAGTCGACCCTCACCGAACTCGACCTGGTGGCGAGTCAGCTCGCCGAGTTCAGCGACACGGTCCCGGCCGGCGAGGTGATCCGCACCGATCCCGGCTCCGGCACCATCGTCGCGCCCGAGACGGTCATCCGTGTCTACGTCTCTCAGGGCGCCCAGCCGGTGGCCGTTCCCGAGACGGCGGGGTCGACCCTCGAGGAGGCGATCGCCGCCCTCACCGGGGCCGGCTTCTCGGAGGGATCGCAGACCCGCCAGAACTCGCCCACCGTGCCGGGCGACGTGGTGCTCTCCAGCACTCCTGCCGGCGGCCAGCAGCTCGCCCCGGGAACGCCGGTCGACCTCGTCGTCTCCTCGGGCCAGGTGACCCTGCCCGACCTCGTCGGCCAGACGCTGAGCACCGCCCTCGCCACCCTGGCGTCCGAGCAGCTCCAGCTGATCGGCGAGGAGGCTCCCGACGAGACCTGCGACTCCGTCCGGGCCAACCCCCCGATCACCACCCAGTCGATCGCCCCGGGCGACGTCCCCCAGGGCTCGACCGTCGAGCTCGGCTTCTGCGCCGGTTGACCCTCGCGCCCTGAGGGGCGTATCGAGACCCACCGTCGCCAGCAGAAATGGTCTGCCGACTCGTCCTCCCGGCGCTGGTGGATCTCGAGACGCCCGCGGCGCGGGCTCCTCGATCAGCATGAGGATCCCCACGCCGACAAGGTGATCTCTCGCGGGAGACCCGCCGTGGAAGAGACGCCTGCAGAACATGCTGGTCGAGTAGTCCCGGAGGGGCGTATCGAGACCCGCCCACCCCGAGGACGTCGGTCTCCTCCCCGCCCTGCGCTGGCGCCGAAGGCGCCCTCTCCGCTCGATACGCCCGCTGCGCGGGCTACTCGATCAGCATGGACGACACCCGCTGCTCTACGCGCGCCGGGCAGCGTCCGCGAGCGGCGGCGCGAGCCGCAGCACCCCGTCGTCCGGCGAGCCGGCCTCCATCGACGTCCCCACCCTTCCGCGGATGTCGCTCGGAGTGAGACCCTCGCGGCGCTTCAACGCCCGGCGGAGGTGATCGGCGGACGAGAAGCCCGACGCCGCAGCGATGGCCTCGAGCGGCACCTCGCGCGGTCGGCGCCGGAGCAGCTCGACGGCGCTGGCGACCCGCGCGCGCTCGATCTCGCTCGCCACCGTCGTCCCCGCGTCCTCGAAGAGCCGCTGCAGCGACCGCGTGGACACGTTGACCGCGTCCGCGACCGCCTCCGGGGTGCACCGCGGGGTCCGGTGAGTCCGGTCGATCACGGTCCGCGCTCGGCCGAGGGTCGCCGCGCGCACGCTCGTCGTCCCGGGCTGAGAGCCGGCCGAGGCGAGGAAGGCGCTCACGAGCAGCTGCTTGACCACGTGCCCGAAGCCGTCGACCTCGTGGTCGGACGGGAGTCCCGTGCCCGACTCCGCCGCGAGCGCGAACGCCGTCGTGAAGGCGAAAGCCGCACGGGTGGACCGGGCGTCCGGATCGAGCGCGTACACGTTCGAGCCGAGATCGAAGCCGTAGCGGCGCATCTCGTCCGCGCGGATCGTGATCTGGAGGGAGGTGACGGGCATCGTCGACTCTGTGGTGAAGGTGGTGGTCCCCGGCTGGTAGGCGATCGAGCCCGGCCGCAGGAGCACCGTCCGATCCGGCCCGACGAGCCGGACTGCGCCCTCGATCAGGAAGCTGAAGCTCAGCATCGACGTGTCGTCGGCGCCCCAGGTCCCCCGGAGGACCCGCAGCGGCGAGGTCGTCAGGAGGACGACGCTGATGCCGGCCGCGGTGAAACCGGAGCCCGCCATGCGCGGAACAGTGCCCGGCTTGACGACGATGCGCGGGCCCAGTGTCTCGAGCTCGCGAATTCCGGAATAAGCCCAAGAAATCGATTCCACCATGTGATGCCTCGGAATTCTCTTCTCGACGGCACCGGTCCCCTAACCGGCGCCCTCCGATTATGCCCGTCGAGCCCCCCGCATCATCCGCCAGGGCTCCGTCAAATCACGCCACCCGCTCGGGGGGATCGCGGAAGCACGCGAGTGGGACTTCCCCGTCGTGGCGCGGATCCCGGAACGAGTGCGCGCTCTCATAGCGCGTCGGTGGCGCGGATCGCACCCCTTCTGACGCTCATGTGGGACCCCCATCAGGGGGACACAAGTACGGGTGATTTCTCGGACCGCAAGCTGCGAATGGTGCGTCGATAAGCGGTGAATGAGCCTGCTCGGCCGGTTCGATAAGCGGTGCCCGAGCGTTCGCAACGATTGGGCTCCGCATTCCGCTCCGCGCCTATCGGGTCGGACGGGGCAGCTCCGTCTCGACGAGCCAGTTCGAGATCAGCCGACGACCGCCCTCGGTGAGAACGGATTCGGGGTGGAACTGGACGCCGACCGCGGGCGCGGACCGATGGCGCAGCGCCATCACGACCCCCTCGGCGGTCCCCGCGATGACGGCGAGCTCCGCAGGCAGTGTCGAGCGCTGGACGGCGAGCGAGTGGTAGCGCATCGCCGTGAACCCTGACGGGATCCCGGAGAACAGCGGATCGCCGTCGTGCACGACCGCCGAGGTCCGGCCGTGCATCAGCTCCGGAGCCTCGCGGACGCGGGCACCGACGGCGTGAGCGAGAACCTGGTGCCCGAGGCAGACCCCGAGGAGCGGCTGCGCCTCGGCCAGGGCGTGCCGGGCGAGCGCCACCGACGTGGGGACGTCCTCCGGTCGGCCCGGCCCGGGCGACAGCACGATCCCGTCGCTCCCCGCTGCGCGCTCGATCGCGTCGCGCGGAGCCAGCTCCGCTCCCTCGACGACGTCGACCTCCGCCCCCGCCTCGCGCAGGTAGGCGACGAGCGTGAAGACGAAGCTGTCGTAGTTGTCGACGACCAGGATCCGCGTCATCGCGGCGACCGCCTCGGGGGCCGGCTCACGTCCCGACGGTGACGTTCTGATCGAGCACGAGCGACTGCACCCAGGGGAAGACCCACTCGGCGAGCGCGGCGAGCACCGCCACCACCAGGACGATCACGAGGAGCAGCCGGAGCCACCAGGGTCCGGGCAGGACCCGCCAGAGTGCCGCGTACACGGTCAGCCCTCCTGCGCGAGAGACGCGGCGATCTCGGCCGGCGCACCCGCGGAGCGCGGCTGCCAGGACTCGAAGACGCCGTAGGCGATGATCCGCTCGGCGGTGGAGTAGAGCGGATTGCAACTCGTGAGGGTGATCAGCCGGTCGGTCGGCGTCACTCCCGTCGTCCAAGGGACGGGATCGATGACCTGGATCTCCGAGGGCTGCACGTACTCGAGGTTCCGGAACCGGTAGGTGTACCAGCCGTCCGCCGTCTCGATGTAGATCGCGTCGCCGAGCTGGAGCTCGTCGATCAGGTGCATGCCGCCGCCGTAGGCGCTGCGGTGCGCCGCGAGAGCGAAGTTCCCCGCCTCGCCCGGCATCTGCGTGCCCGGGTAGTGGCCGATGCTGCCCTCGTCGAGGACGTTCTCGGCGTCCACGCCCTCCGCGATGGTGCGGACCCAGCCCTCGCCGTAGCGCGGGATGTAGAGGTTGCCGAAGGAGGTGTCGAGTGCCGCCACCGGAGCGATCACCGGATCACCGAAGCCGGCGGGGGTCTCGCTCGGCACCGTCGAGGGCTCCGGTGCGGGAGCGGCATCACCCCAGCTCTGCCGGAGCTCCGCGGCGTCGGAGGTCTGCTGGCCGGCGATCACCGCGTCGTTCCACCAGAGCTGCCAGCCCAGATAGAGCAGGACGAGCGCTCCGGCCGTCATGAGCAGCTCGCCGAGGACGCCGAAGAACGTCAGGCGGCGGCGCGGTCGCCCTGTGCGCTCTCGTCGGTCGCGCGGTCGCAGCGGTGCGGCGGCGGGCGACGGGGCGGTCATGCGACGAGTCTAGGCGCGGGGCGCGCGCGTCCGACGGGCTCCGCGGCCCCTGGCGCGTTCCGCACAGCCGCTCCTGCGCGCCTGCACGGCATCCCCCCGGCCTCGCGCTCCCGGTCGACGGCCGTCGCCCGGTACAGTGGAAGGCATGGCACGAGCGACGAAGAGCCCGAAGCCCGAGCGCGACGAGGCCCGGACCGGTGAGGACGCACCCAATCCGGTGTGGTTCAAGCCCGTCATGTTCGGGTTCATGCTGCTGGGTCTCGCGTGGATCATCGTCTTCTACGTGAGCCAGGGCACGCTCCCCGTGCCGGATCTCGGCAACGCCAACATCCTCATCGGCTTCGGGATCGCCTTCATCGGCTTCCTCATGACGACCCGCTGGCGCTGATCACGCCCGCATGAACGACGCCCCGTCCGGTTCGCCGACGGGGCGTTCGTCGTCCCCGGGGGCGGGTCTCCCGCCGGCCCTCGCATCGTCCGTCGCGCGCCTGCGTGCGGCGGGGTGCGTCTTCGCGGAGGAGGAGGCGGAGCTCCTGCACGAGGCGGCGGCCGGCTCCGACGGCCTCGACGCGCTCCTGCGGCGCCGTGAGGCCGGGGAGCCGCTCGAGCAGATCCTCGGCTGGGTCGCCTTCCGCGGGCTGCGCGTCCCGGTCTCCCCCGGCGTCTTCGTGCCCCGACGGCGCACCGAGGCCGTCGTCGACGCGGCGCTCGAACTGCTGGACGGGAGAGGGCCCGCGACCGTCCTCGACCTCTGCTGCGGTGTCGGAGCGATCGGGCGGGCCCTTCTCGAGGAGCGCGACGGCCTCACCGTCCACGCGGCCGACCTCTCCCCCGCCGCGGTCGCCTGCGCCCGGCGGACCCTGGCGGGACTCGCCTCCGTCCACCGGGGCGACCTGTTCGCTGCCCTCCCCGAGGATCTCCGAGGCCGGATCGACCTCGTCGTGGTCAATGCGCCCTACGTGCCGACCGCGGCGATCGCCCTGATGCCGCCGGAGGCCCGCCTGCACGAGCCGGCGTCGACCCTCGACGGCGGAGGTGACGGCCTCGCGCTGCACCGCCGGATCGCGGCGGAGGTCCTGCCCTGGCTGAGCGACGACGGCGCGGTCGTCATCGAGACGAGCAGAGAGCAGGCGGAGCGGACGGCGGCACTCTTCGCGGACGTGGGATTCGACCCGTCGATCCTCCTCGACGAGGACCTCGACGCCACGGTCGTCTCCGCCCCGCGACGGCGAACTACACGCGTGTAATTATCCCCAGGTGTTGAAACTCCTGTGGACAACTCCGGACCTCGCGCCAGTCCGCGGATGCGGAGCCTGATCGGGCACGCATCGGCGGCGTGACAGGGCAGGATCGCCGATCAGGAGGCCGTCCCACCGGCTGCTCCGAATGACAGCGGCGTAGTTCTCCCCAGTGTTAACAACTCTGTGGATAACTTCGTCCCCAGCTGTGGACGGATGCTGTGGACAGTCTTGGACGCCCTGTGGACGAGCTCGTGGGGCGGCGCCGAGGCGGCTCAGGCCAGGACGTACGCCCCGACGGTGATCGCCACGAGGCCGACGCCGATCAGCCCGACGAGAAGGTTCTGAGTGCGCCGCTGCGAGCGCTGCCGCGTCCGCGTGAAGACCAGCCCGATGAGAGCACCGGCCACCAGGCCACCGACGTGCGCCTGCCAGGCGACGTTCATCCCGGGCAGGAAGCCGATCACGAGGTTGAGCCCGACCAGCACCAACAGCTGCGAGGCCTGCCCGCCGAGGTGGCGGAGGATCACGAGGTATGCGCCCATCAGCCCGAAGATGGCGCCCGAGGCGCCGATCACCGGCGTCAGCGGGCTGGAGAGGAGCAGGACGCCGACCGAGCCGGCGAAGCCGCTGAGGAGGAACAGCGTCAGGTAGCGCCCGCGACCGAGCATCCGCTCGAGCGCCATGCCGAAGACCCACAGCGTGTACATGTTCAGCAGGAGGTGGAAGGGCACCACGAAGAAGAGGGATGTGCTGTGCGCGAAGATCGACGTGATCATCCGCCACGGCTCGAAGCCCGCGCCGAAGCCGGGCAGCGTGTACGCCGGGAAGTAGGCGATCGCGTTGAGCACGGTGTTCCCGATGAAGGGGAGCACCTCGAGGATCCAGACCAGGACGCAGAGCGCGATGATCGCGTAGGTGACGGTCGGCTGGTCGGCCCGAGTCATCGCCCGGACCCGCGACACGAGCGGTCCGCGGACGCGCGGGGCCTCGCTGCGCTGCTGCGCCATGTCGTCCGGGCAGATGACGCCGACCGGGGCGGGGGTCTGGCACTCGCCGCAGATCGTGCGACCGCACCGCTGGCAGCGCACGAAGCTCTGGCGATCGGGGTGGCGGTAGCAGGTGTAGGTGCTGCTGCTCGGCGGGACCTGGGTCACGGACGTTCCTCCGGGAGAGAGAGAACGAGGGCCGGGCCCAGACGGACCCGACCCTCGATGAGTGGTGGAGAGGCGCTCAGACCTCGGTGATCTCGACGCTCTCGATGACGACGTCCTCGAGGGGCTTGTCGCGACCGTCGGTCGCCACGGCCGACAGCGCGTCGACGACCTTCTTGGACTCGTCGTCGGCGACGGCGCCGAAGATGGTGTGCTTGCCCTGGAGCCAGGTGGTCGGCGCGACGGTGATGAAGAACTGCGAGCCGTTGGTGCCGCGCCCCGCCTGCTTGCCGGCGTTCGCCATCGCGAGGATGTAGGGCTGGGTGAAGTCGAGCTCCGAGTTGATCTCGTCGTCGAACTGGTAGCCCGGGCCGCCGATGCCCTGGCCGAGCGGGTCGCCGCCCTGGAGCATGAAGTCGGGGATGATGCGGTGGAAGACGGTGCCGTTGTAGAGCGGCTCCTTCGTCTTCGCGCCCGTCGCCGGGTGGGTCCATTCGATGTCGCCGGTCGCGAGACCGACGAAGTTGCGGACCGTCTTCGGCGCGTGGTTGCCGTAGAGGTTGACGACGATGTCGCCCTTGGTCGTGTGGAACGTCGCGACTGCGGTGTGCAAAGGCATGGGTGGATTCTCGCACAGCGGCTCTGTAGGGCTCCGCAACGCCGGGTGTCAATGCGCTGGGTGCGCGATGCGCGGGTCGCGGGATGAGTGGCAGTATTGAGCCGTTGTTCGCCGCTCGTAGCCGATGGAGGACCAAGTGGGTCTGTCACGTAAGCACAAGAAGGATCTCAAGCGCCTCCGCAAGAACGCCGAGGCGGTCTGGAGTGAGCAGCAGGAGGTGCTGGCGCACGCCGCCTCCGTTCTCGAGAAGAGCCGCCGCCACGCGACCAAGTACGCGAAGAAGGAGGTCGTGCCGGCCGTCAAGGACGCCTACTCGAGCCGGGTGAAGCCCGTCTACGACAACGGGGTCTCCGCCGTCGAGGGCACGTACTCCTCCGCGCGCGACGCCTACAAGCACAAGGTCCTCCCGACCTTCGCCGCTGTCGGCGGCACCGCCGCGGCCGCGTTCGAGGCCGCCAAGGACTCGAAGAACCGCGCGAAGCTCGCCGAGATCTCGAAGGCGCGCTGGGAGGAGCTCACCACTCCCCCGAAGAAGAAGAACAAGGTCGGCACGGTCTTCGCGATCGGCGCCGCCCTCGTCGCCGTCGGAGGCATCGGCTACGCCGTCTGGCAGACGTTCCGCGCCGACGACGAGCTGTGGGTCGCCGAGGACGAGCCGGCCAGCGCCGCGCAGTCGCCGGCGTCGACCGCTTCCTGAGTCGCCGCGTGAGGCCCGGACACCGCACTGCGGGTCCGGGCCTCACGCGTGTCCGGTGGTGCGCGGTACGCGGTTAGGCTGCTGAGGTGGACATCCGGGTCGCCGCGTACGGCGTGATCATCGACGGCGAGCGCATGCTCCTCGCGCACTGGAGTCAGGGGCCCTGGGAGGCGTGGACGCTTCCCGGTGGCGGGATCGACGAGGGCGAGTCGCCCGCGGACGCTGCCGTCAGGGAGATCTTCGAGGAGACCGGCTACCACGCCGAGCTCGAGGGGCTGATCGGCGTCGACTCGCACGTGATCCCCGCGCATCGCCGCAGCGACCCCGACGCCGGCCCGCTGCACGCGATCCGCGTCGTCTACCGCGCTCGCGTGACCGGCGGCGAGCTGACCCACGAGGTCGACGGGTCGACCGACGCCGCCGCGTGGTTCCCCCTGGCCGAGGTCGAGGGCCTCGAGCGGGTCGAGCTGATCGACGTCGCCCTGACGATGAACGAGGCCTGGTCGCTGCGCTGACGACGGGTCTCGATACGCCCCTGCGGGGCTACTCGACCAGCATGCAGCGCCGGCCGGCCGTGCTGCATCGCCGACGGACTGCGATGCTCCTCCGCGTCAGCCTCGGTCCGCCGCGGTCCGGCCGCTCCATGCTGATCGAGCAGCCCGCGCAGCGGGCGTATCGAGATCCGCCTCCCGAGGAATCGTCTGATGCCCGCCGGCGTTGTCTCCCCTGTGATCGTCGAGCTCTACACGTCCGCGTTCTGCGGCGCCTGCACCGCGGCCCGCAGCGTGCTCGAGCGCGCGGCGGAGCTCGTCCCCGCGGCGGAGATCCGCGAGTTCGACGTCGCCTTCGCGCCCGAGGCAGCGGAAGCCGCGGACATCCGCTCCACCCCGACGGTCGTGGTCCGCGACGCCGACGGCCGCGCGGTGTTCCGTGCGGAGGGAGCGCCATCGCTCCCCCAGGCGCTCTCCGCGCTCGCCCTCGCCGTAGGGTGACCTCGTGCCGCATCGTCGTCGAGTCGCCAGCGTCGCGGTCGTGCTGGCGGCCACGGCCTCGCTGACGCTGTCCGGCTGCGCCACGGAGCCCGTCTCGGAGGCGACCGTCGGCATCGGCCGCGGCGGGCAGCGCGCCGAGGTGCTCGGCGTCGTCGTCGTCTGCTCGGGAGCCGTCGACGGCCTCGACCTCGCCGTCGAGGACACCGCTCCCCTGCTGATCGGTGATCGCTCGCGGCGGATCACCCGCTGGGTCGCCCCGGAGCCCGTCGACGACATCGGCGCGACCGACCTCGCCGGCCGCACCGTCTGGCCCGCCGACCGGGAGATCGAGCGCTTCCCCCTGGGCGTCGACCTCACTCTCGGCGCCTACGCCGTCGGCGGATCGGTCATCGGCCGCCCCGTGGTCTTCACCGCCGAGCAGTTCGACACCCTGTCCGTCGGCGAGATCATCGTCGGCGACATCCGCGACGGCACCTCCGAGACCCTCTCCGTCGAGAACTTCCTCGGCCTGGCCTGTCAGCCCCGCTGACCCCGCCGCCGCCCGCCAGAGGACGAGTTGCTCGCAGTCCGGAGAGCCCTTATTAAGGTTTATCCATTTTTCCTTGAGTACACTCCGAGGATGACCGAGGATGAGAGCCCTCAGAGCCACGGATCCTGGCCTGCGGTCGGCTTCGAGCAACGACCGTGGCGGCGGAGCGGGGACGAGGTGGCGTCGCGCCGACTCCTCCGCGCCGCGCCCGGCCCGTATCGAGCAGCGGTCCCGCCCTTCGTCGCGGACCTCGACGTCTCGCTGCCCTCCGATCTGCTCGCCGTCAGCGAGGATGCGAGCCGGGAGCTGACGCGGTTCGATGCTCAGGTCGGCACCCTCACCGCGCCCTTCGCCTCCATCCTGCTGCGGACCGAGAGCGCATCGAGCTCCGAGGTCGAGCAGCTCACCGCGAGTGCCAAGCAGGTCGCGCTCGCCGAGCTCGGCGATTCCTCGTCGACGAACGCTCAGCTGGTCGTCCGCAACGTCGCCGCGATGGAAGCGGCGATCGCGCTGTCCGACGAGCTGGACACCGATGCCGTGCTCACCATGCATCGCGTCCTGCTGGAGAGCACGGCCCCCGACATCGCCGGGCACTGGCGCGACCAGCAGGTGTGGATCGGCGGAGGCGGGGTGTCTCCGCACGGAGCCGTCTTCGTTCCTCCGCATCACGAGCGCGTCCCGGCGCTGATGCTCGATGTCATGGAGTTCGCGCGCCGGGTCGACGTCCCCGTCCTCGCGCAGGTGGCGATCGCGCATGCGCAGTTCGAGACCGTCCATCCCTTCCCGGACGGCAACGGCAGGACAGGTCGCGCGCTCGTCCAGGGCATGCTCCGCGCTGCCGGCGTCACGGAGAACGTCACCGTCCCCGTCTCAGCCGGGCTGCTCGGCGACATGAAGCGCTACTTCGACGCGCTGACCGCCTACCGCTCCGGGCATGTCCGCCCGATCATCGAGACACTCGCCGACGCCGCCTTCGCCGCCGTGCAGAACGGACGGCGACTCGCCGCGGACATCGCGGCGATCGGAGCGCGGTGGGACGCCGGCATCCGCGCGCGGAGCGACTCCTCGGTGCATGCACTGCGGCAGCTGCTGCTCCGTCAGCCCGTGGTCACGATCGCGCTCGTCACCGCCGAGCTCGGGGTGAGCTTCCCGACAGCGGAGGCCTCCGTGCAGAAGCTCGTCGAGGCCGGAGTCCTCATCCAGTCGCGAGCGGGACGCAGGAACCGATCGTTCGAGGCCCTGGAGGTCCTGGCGGCCCTCGACGACTTCGCCGCCAGAGCGCGCCGACCGCGGCACGGCACGCACAGCGGGTGAGGAGGACCCGCGGACGGGTTCGAGTGTGGAGCCTAGGAGATTCGAACTCCTGACATCCTGCTTGCAAAGCAGGCGCTCTACCAACTGAGCTAAGGCCCCGGACCGGCGGCGGAACGCCGGCGAGAGTGGAACGGCCCGACACCTCGCGATGTCGGGCCGTTCGGCACGTGGGGGTACCAGGACTTGAACCTGGGACCTCTTCATTATCAGTGAAGCGCTCTAACCGCCTGAGCTATACCCCCGAAATGGCCAGATGTGACTCTACCCGACACCGGGTCAGAATCCCAATCGGCCGCTCCGCCCTACTGGTTGGTGAAGCCGACCAGCAGGCCGCCGGTGATCTTGACGCTGAGGTTGTACAGCAGCGCCACGATCGCCCCGAGGGCGGTGGTGACGATGGTGTTCAGCACCGCGACGACGACCGCGAAGCCCATGATCTGGGGCAGCGAGATGATCGTGTTGAGGTCGAACGCCTCCGCGCCGGCGATGTCCTGGACGAGGCCGTTGACCTCGTCGAAGACGCCGGTCTGCGCGAGCACCGTGTAGACGAGGTAGACGACGACGATCGTGATGATCGCCAGCGTCAGACCGAGCAGGAACGACAGCTTGACGGCCGACCAGAAGTCGACGTACACCAGCTTGAGTCTGACCTGCTTCGCCGCCGGGCTCTTCGCGGACTTCTTGGCGAGCTTCTCGGCGACCGTGCTACTCATCGACGGACTCATCCTCCTCCGACACCGCTTCGGACTCGGCCGACGCCGCGGCGTCGGGATCCTCGTCCTGGGCGTCGAGATTGCGTTCGGTGTTCTTGGCGAGTGCGATGATGCGGTCGTCGTCTGCGAATCGTGCGAAGACGACTCCCATGGTGTCGCGACCCTTGGCCGGTACCTCGGCCACGGCAGAGCGTACCACCTTGCCACTGGCGAGGACGACGAGCACCTCGTCGTCCTCCCCCGTGATGATGGCGCCCACCAGGTCGCCGCGCTTCTCCTCGAGCTTGGCCACCTTGATGCCCAGACCGCCGCGGCCCTGGAGCCGGTACTGGTCGACCGCGGTGCGCTTCGCGTAGCCGCCCTCGGTCACGACGAAGACGTAGCCCTCGTCGCTGACGACGTTGGCGTCCAGCAGTCGGTCGTCGCCGCGGAACGACATGCCCATCACTCCGGAGGTGGAGCGGCCCATGGGGCGGAGGGCCTGGTCGGACGCGGTGAAGCGGATCGACATGCCCTTGCGGGAGACGAGCAGCACGTCGCTGTCCTCATCGACCAGGAGCGCGGAGACGAGCTCGTCGCCCTCGCGGAGCTTGATCGCGATGATGCCGCCGGAGCGGTTGGTGTCGTACTCCATCAGCGCCGTCTTCTTGACGAGGCCGTCGCGGGTCGCGAGGACGAGGTAGCGGGCCACCTCGTAGTCGCGGATGTCGAGGATCTGCGCGATCTGCTCGCCGGGCTCCAGCGCGAGGAGGTTCGCGATGTGCTGGCCCTTCGCGTCGCGGCTGACCTCCTGCAGCTCGTAGGTCTTGGCGCGGTACACGCGGCCGGTGTTCGTGAAGAACAGCAGCCAGTGGTGCGTCGTGGTGACGAAGAAGTGCTCGACGATGTCGTCGGCCTTGAGCTGAGCGCCGCGCACGCCGCGGCCGCCGCGGTGCTGGGCGCGATACGAGTCGCTGCGGGTGCGCTTGAGGTAGCCGCCGCGGGTGACGGTGACGACCATCTCCTCCTCGGGGATCAGGTCCTCGACGCTCATGTCGCCGTCGAAGCCGAAGAGGATCTCGGTGCGGCGGTCGTCGCCGAAGCGGTCGACGATCTCGTCGAGCTCGTCCGAGATGATCGTCCGCTGGCGCTCCGGGCTCGCGAGGATCGACTTGTAGTCCTCGATCTCGGCCTGGATCCTGTCGTGCTCGTCGATGATCTTCTGGCGCTCGAGGGCGGCGAGCCGGCGCAGCTGCATGTCGAGGATGGCGCGCGACTGCACCTCATCGATGTCGAGGAGCTCCATCAGGCCGTCGCGGGCCTCCTCCACCGTGGGGGAGCGGCGGATGAGGGCGATGACCTCGTCCAGCGCGTCGAGCGCCTTGAGGTAGCCGCGCAGGATGTGGATCCGCGCCTCGGCCTCGTCGAGGAGGTACTGGGTGCGGCGGACGACGACCTCGACCTGGTGGTCGACCCACGCGCGGATGAAGCCGTCGAGCGAGAGCGTGCGCGGGATGCCGTCGACGATCGCGAGCATGTTCGCGCCGAAGTTCTCCTGCAGCGGGGTGTGCTTGTAGAGGTTGTTCAGCACGACCTTCGCGACCGCGTCGCGCTTGAGCACGACGACGAGGCGCTGGCCGGTGCGGCCCGAGGTCTCGTCGCGGATGTCGGCGATGCCGGAGACGCGGCCGTCCTTGACCAGCTCGGCGATCTTGATCGCGAGGTTGTCCGGGTTCACCTGGTACGGCAGCTCGGTGACGACGAGGCAGGTGCGGCCCTGGATCTCCTCGATCGAGACGACGGCGCGCATCGTGATCGAGCCGCGGCCCGTGCGGTACGCGTCCTGGATGCCGCGGACGCCGAGGATCTGCGCCCCGGTGGGGAAGTCGGGGCCCTTGATGCGCTGCAGCAGCGCCTCGAGCAGCTCCTCGCGCGACGCCTCCGGGTTCTCCAGCGCCCACTTCGCGCCGGCGGCGACCTCGCGGAGGTTGTGCGGCGGAATGTTGGTGGCCATGCCCACCGCGATGCCGACCGAGCCGTTGACCAGCAGGTTGGGGAAGCGCGCGGGGAGGATCGCCGGCTCGCGGGTGCGGCCGTCGTAGTTGTCCTGGAAGTCGACGGTGTTCTTGTCGATGTCGCGGACCATCTCGAGGGCCAGCGGCGCCATCTTGGTCTCGGTGTAGCGGGGGGCCGCGGCGCCGTCGTTGCCGGGGGAGCCGAAGTTGCCCTGGCCGAGCGCCAGCGGGTAGCGGAGGCTCCACGGCTGGACGAGCCGGACGAGGGCGTCGTAGATCGCCGAGTCGCCGTGCGGGTGGAACTGGCCCATCACGTCGCCGACGACGCGAGAGCACTTGGAGAACGCCTTGTCGGGGCGGTAGCCGCCGTCGTACATCGCGTAGATCACGCGGCGGTGCACGGGCTTCAGGCCGTCGCGCACCTCGGGCAGCGCACGGCCGACGATGACGCTCATCGCGTAGTCGAGGTAGGAGCGCTGCATCTCGAGCTGGAGGTCGACCGGCTCGATCTTGTCGTGCCCGTGGATCACGACACCGGTCTCGGTGACGATGTCCTCGCCGTCGTCCGGTCCGGTGGGGGTGTCTGATTCGTCTGCCATGATCTCTGTCTTCTCAGGTGGGTCCGGGCCCCGGGTCGTGACGGGGGCGGGTCGCGCTGGGTGTCAGTTCAGTTCTTGTGAAGCGGTGGTACGAGGTGGCGCTTGGTGGCGCGGGGGTCTCGATATGGCCTGCGGCCTACTCGACCTCGACATCTGTCGGTTATCGCGGTGCGATAACCGATCAGATGTCGAGGAACCGGACGTCCTTCGCGTTTTTTTGAATGAAGGAGCGGCGGGACTCGACGTCCTCGCCCATCAGGGTCGAGAAGATCTCGTCGGCGGCGGCCGCGTCGTCGAGGGTGACCTGGAGGAGGGTCCGCGTGGCGGGGTCCATCGTGGTCTCCCACAGCTCCTTGTAGTCCATCTCGCCGAGACCCTTGTAGCGCTGGATCCCGTTCTCCTTGGGCATGCGCTTGTTCGACGCGGCGCCGTGCGCGAGCAGCGCGTCGCGCTCGCGGTCGCTGTAGACGTACTCGTGCGGCGAGTTCGACCACTTGAGGCGGTAGAGCGGCGGCTGCGCGAGGTAGACGTAGCCGAGGTCGATCAGCGGGCGCATGTAGCGGAACAGCAGCGTCAGCAGCAGCGTCGTGATGTGCTGGCCGTCGACGTCGGCGTCGGCCATCAGGATGATCTTGTGGTACCGCGCCTTGTCGGGGTTGAAGTCCTCGCCGATGCCGGCTCCGAAGGCCGTGATCATCGCCTGGACCTCGTTGTTGCCGAGGGCGCGGTCGAGGCGGGCCTTCTCGACGTTGAGGATCTTGCCGCGGAGGGGGAGGATCGCCTGGGTCTCGGGGTTCCGGCCCTGGACGGCGGAGCCGCCGGCCGAGTCGCCCTCGACGATGAAGATCTCGGAGATCGACGGGTCCTTCGACTGGCAGTCCTTGAGCTTGCCCGGCATGCCGCCGCCCTCGAGCAGGCCCTTGCGACGCGCGGTCTCCCGCGCCTTGCGGGCGGCCATCCGCGCGGAGGCCGCCTGGATCGCCTTCCGGATGATGTCCTTGGCCTGGTTGGGGTTGCGGTCGAACCAGTCCGCGAGCTGCTCGCCGGCGACCCGCTGCACGAACGCCTTGGCCTCGGTGTTGCCGAGCTTGGTCTTGGTCTGGCCCTCGAACTGAGGCTCGCCGAGCTTGATCGACACGACGGCGGTGAGGCCCTCGCGGATGTCGTCGCCCGAGAGGTTCTCGTCCTTGTCCTTGAGCAGGTTGTTCGCGCGCGCGTACTTGTTGACGAGCGTCGTCAGCGCCGCCCGGAACCCCTCCTCGTGCGTGCCGCCCTCGTGGGTGTTGATCGTGTTCGCGTAGGTGTGCACGCTCTCGGTGTACGCCGTCGTCCACTGCATCGCGACCTCGAGCGAGATGCGGCGCTCGGTGTCCTCGGACTCGAAGTCGATGATCTCGGAGTGCACGAGATCGGACTTCTTCAGCGAGTTGATGTACTCGACGTAGTCGACGAGGCCCTTCTCGTAGAGGAAGACGTCGCTGCGCGGGCCGGAGGTCTCGTTCTCCCCCTCGCCGTCGAACTCGATCTCCTTCTCGTCGGTCAGCGCGATGCGGAGACCCTTGTTGAGGAACGCCATCTGCTGGAACCGGGCGCGGAGGGTCTCGTAGTCGAACTCGACGGTCTCGAAGATCTCGGCGTTCGGCCAGAAGGTGATGGTGGTGCCGGTCTCGTCGCTCGGCCCGCCCTTCGCGAGCGGCGCCTCCGGGACTCCATCGGCGAAGGTCATGCTGTAGGAGGCGCCCTGGCGCTTCACCTCGACCTCGAGTCGGGTGGAGAGCGCGTTGACGACGGACGAGCCGACGCCGTGCAGACCACCGGAGACGGCGTAGCCGCCGCCGCCGAACTTGCCGCCGGCGTGCAGGACGGTCAGCACGAGCTCCACGGTCGAGATGCCCTCGGTGGGGTGCATATCGACCGGGATGCCGCGGCCGTTGTCGACGACGGTCAGGCCGCCGTCGGCGCGCATGACGACCTCGATGTTGTCGCAGTAGCCCGCGAGCGCCTCGTCGACGGCGTTGTCGACGATCTCGTAGACCAGGTGGTGCAGACCGCGCGGGCCCGTCGAGCCGATGTACATGCCGGGGCGCTTGCGGACCGCCTCGAGGCCCTCGAGGACCTGGATCTGGTTCGCGCCGTAGTCGCCGGAGGACTTCGTCGACATCCCCTCGCCCCGTGCCGCCTCGGCGGGAGCGGCCGCGGCCGGAGCGGAGGGGCCGGTGGAGCCGTTCGCGTCCAGGTCGTTCGCTGCGGGGGCTGACGTGGAGTCGGTCGGCTCGGGTGTCATAGCTGTGGAGTTCTCCTCTGACGGTCCGTCGCGGCGCGCAGGCGGATCTGGAGATCTCGCGCACGGGGTCGACGCTGCGGTTCGGCGGCCCTCCATTCTATCGCGCGGCGGCCGGTCGCGCGGCGCTCAGTGGCGATCTGACGAACGATTTCTCCGGGGTCGACCGAAAATGCGTCCTCAGCCGTAGGTATCGCGCGGACCACGCCCTGGAATCGACCTGGGGCCCTTTTTCCAGTTCGGGACGTCGGGCCCTTGGAAACGGATCGCGGTGATCCCCGCGTCCGGGTGGTTCACCGCGATGTGGTTCATGATCTCGATCCGCATCAGACGCAGCTGCGTCGACCAGGCCGTCGACTCGCACGCCACCGTGAGCACGCCGTCCACCACGCCGACCGGAGTGGAGTGCTTGGCCGTCTCCTCGCCGGCGATCGCCGTCCAGGACGACATCAGGTCGCCCTGGGCGAGGGGAGCGGTCCAGCCGAGCTTCACCGTGAGAGAGGAGAGCACGTCGCCGAGGTCGTGCGGATCGCGGCCCCCGCCGAACGGGGCGGCGTCGCCCTTGGGCTCGGCCCGGTCGACGGTCTTGCGCACCCGGCGGGGGGCGTCGCCGCCGAAGACCTCCTTGAGGTGCTGGTAGACGCGGGCGGCCTCGGAGTCGGGCGCGGGGGAGGGCGCGCCGCGGCGGGGGGAGTCAGCCACGGTCGGGCTCCGGGGCGGGCTCGGAGAAGGGCGCCGGCTCGGGCGCGGGCTCCGAATCGGGCTCGGGCTCCGAATCCTGCTCCTGCGTCGGCGCGGGCTCGGGGTCCGGCTCGGCCGCGGACTCGGCGGCGGCCGACTCGAGCGCGGCCGTCTCGGGCGCGGTCAGAGGCGTCTCCGGGACCACGACCGCGTCGGACTCGACGATGCGGCCCGCCTCGATCCGGACCGTGTGCGCCGCCAGCGCCGCGGGCACGTCGTCGAAGACCGCGGCCGTGATCAGCACCTGCTCGTAGTCGGCGACCACGGCGGCGAGCCGCTCGCGGCGGCGGGCGTCGAGCTCGGCGAAGACGTCGTCGAGCATCAGCACGGGGTCGCCCATGGGGGAGTCGCGCCGGAGCAGCTCGGCCGCGCCGAGCTTGAGCGCCAGAGCGAACGACCAGCTCTCGCCGTGGCTGGCGTAGCCCTTCGCCGGGAGGTCGTTGAGCTCGAACTGGACGTCGTCGCGGTGCGGCCCGACCAGCGAGATCCCGCGGTCGAGCTCTCGTCGGCGCACGGAGAGCAGGGCCGCGGAGAAGGCCGCGGCCAGCTCCGCCGGCGCCGCGGAGGCCTCGGCCGTCGCGACGGGCTCCTCGTCGTCGTCGACCGCTCCCTCGATGCTCAGGCGCGAGCGCAGGACCGGGCGCTGGTCCGCTCCGGCGACCGCCTCGTAGGCGGCGCGCACCGGGCCGCTCAGCTCGTCGACCAGGGTCAGCCGCGACTGGATGATCTCGGTGCCGAGGGCGACGAGGCGCTCGTCCCAGATGTCGAGCGTCCCGAGCTTCGCGGGATCGCGGACGCCGCTCGCCCGCGCGGACTTGAGGAGCGAGTTGCGCTGGCGGAGCACCCGCTCGTAGTCCGCCTGCACGGCGCTCATCCGCGGGGAGCGGAGGACGATCAGCTGATCGAGGAAGCGGCGGCGCGCGGACGGGTCGCCGCGGATGAGGAGGAGGTCCTCCGGCGCGAAGAGGACGCTCGAGAAGAAGCGGGGCAGCTCGCGCGGCTTGATGCCGCCGCGGTTGATCTGCGCGCGGTTGGCGGAGGAGCGGTTGATCTGCACCTCGGCGAGCAGGTCGCGGTCGCCGTTGCGCAGCCGTGCGCGGATCACCGCACTGTCCCGACCCGCGCGGATCAGCGCCTGATCGGTGGACACCCGGTGCGAGCCGAGCGTGGAGAGGTAGCCGAGCGACTCGACCAGGTTCGTCTTGCCCTGGCCGTTGCGCCCGACGAAGAGGTTCGGGCCCGGCGCGAGCGCGACGTCCACGGAGGCGTAGTTGCGGAAGTCGCTCAACGCCAGCTGCGTCACCTGCACGCGCTCACCTCCTCCGTGTCCACTCTGCCCGATGCTCCTGCGCCGGTCGCGGGGTCTCGATACGCCGCTCCGCGGCTACTCGACCAGCATGCGGGGCGACGATGGCCGCGGCCCCGAGAACGGCGACTCGGGCGGCCGCCGTCCCTGCGACGGTGGGTCTCGATACGCCGCTCCGCGGCTACTCGACCAGCATGGAACTCCGCCGTCCGCAGGATGCAGCCAACATGGAATCCCGCCGTCCGCAGGACGCAAGCCAGCATGCAGGAGGAGTGCACGGTGGCGGAGCCTTGCTGATCGAGTGGTCCGCGCAGCGGACGTCTCGAGATCGCACCCTCCGGCAACCGCGGGCCACCGGTCGACGTCCCTGCGACAGAGGGTCTCGATACGCCGCTCAGCGGCTACTCGACCAGCATGGAGCGCTCCCCGCGCAGGGTGCAGGCGGCCGGAGGCCCGCCGCCGCCGTGAGAGCATCCCTGCCTCACGGTGGCGGCGGGCCGCAGGTCGCCGTCCGCGACCGGCTCTGCGAAACGCGACGGCTTCGAAAAGCCGACCGCCGTGAGGCCGGGCAGGGACCGGCCTCACCGGTCGACTGAGCTGCGCTCAGTCGACCGCCTTGACACTGTGCCCGCCGAACTGGTTGCGGAGCGCCGCGACGGCCTTCATCGCGGGGGAGTCCTCCTGGCGGGAGACGAAGCGGGCGAAGATCGACGCGCTGATCGTGGGGACGGGGACGGCGTTGTTGATGGCCTCCTCGATCGTCCAGCGGCCCTCACCGGAGTCCTGGACGTAGCCCTCGATGTGCTCGAACTCCGGGTCCTGCTCGAGCGCGCGGACGAGCAGCTCGAGGAGCCAGGAGCGGACGACCGTGCCGCGCTGCCACGCCTTGAAGGTGCCGGTGACGTCCTTGATGATGTCCTTGCGGGTGTCGAGGAGCTCGTAGCCCTCGGCGAACGCCTGCATCAGCGCGTACTCGATGCCGTTGTGCACCATCTTCGCGTAGTGGCCCGCGCCGACCTCGCCGACGTGGACGAAGCCCTCCTCGCGGGGGCCCTCGGGGCGCAGCGCGTCGAAGACGGGCATCGCGTACTCCACGAGCTCCTTGGGGCCGCCGACCATCAGGCCGTAGCCGTTCTCGAGGCCCCAGACGCCGCCGGAGACGCCGGCGTCGATGTAGTGGACGCCCTTGGGCTTGAGCAGCGCGTCGTGCTTGAAGTCCTCGGTGAAGCGGGAGTTGCCGCCGTCGATGACCAGGTCGCCCTCGCTGAGCTTCTCGGACAGGTCGGTGACGACGGCGTCCGTGATGGCGCCGGCCGGGACCATGACCCAGACGATGCGCGGCGCGGGGAGGGCGGCGATCATCTCGTCGAGCGAGGCGGCGTCCGAGACGTCCGGGTTGCGGTCGTAGCCGGTGACCTCGACGCCCTTCTCCCGCAGGCGGGAGCGCATGTTGTCGCCCATCTTGCCGAGTCCGACGAGTCCGATGTGCATGGTGAACCTTCCTGGGATTCGATGTCCGGCGGGCGGGTGCTCGCCGGGAGCAGGGCGGTCGCGGCGCTGCGATCGGGGAGGAGCGGTCAGCGCAGGAGCAGGTTCGGCTGGAGCAGGTAGCGGTAGCTGTCGCTCCCGGGCTGCTCGCGCGAGGTCTGCGCCGTGATCAGGACCGGTCCGGGCTTGTTGGGGTTCTCGGTCTTCGTGAACGCGATGCGCACGAACTCCGAGTGCACGGCCGCGAGGCCGTCGAGCAGGAACTGCGGCTTCAGCGACACGACGACGTCGACGCCGGTCACGATGGCGTCGATGCTCTCGGACGCCTGAGCCTGCTCGGAGCCGATGGCCTCGAGGGTGAGCCCGTCGCTGCTGAAGCTGAAGCGCAGGGCGGCCTCGCGCTCGAGGACGAGCGAGACGCGGCGGGTGGCCTCGATGAGGTCGCTCGTCGCCATCACCGCGTAGTTCTCGACGGAGGCGGGGAAGAGGCGCTTCACGGGCGGGAAGTTGCCCTTGATCAGGAGCGACGTGACCGTCTTGCGGTCGGCGGTGAAGGCGATCAGCTCGCGCTCGTCGCGCTGGGTGATCGCGACCGAGACGGTGCCGGAGTGGCTGAAGGTCTTGCCGACCTCCTGCAGGGTCCGCGCGGGGACCAGCGCGGTCAGCGGCTGGCTGGGAGCGGCGTTGTCGCCGTTGTCCCAGTCGATCTCGCGGACGGCGACGCGGTAGCGGTCGGTGGCGACGAGGCCGATGGTGTTCTCGGTGATCTCGAGCTGCACGCCGGTGATCACGGGAGTGACGTCGTCGCGGGAGGCGGCGACGGCGACCTGCGAGATCGCGGCGGAGAACGCGTCCGCGGGGACGAGGCCGGTGGAGGCGTCGATCTCGGGGATGCTCGGGTACTCCTCCACGGGCATCTGCAGCAGCGTGAAGTGCGCGGAGCCGGCCGAGACCGAGACGCGCGACTCCTCCGTCGCGACGCGCACCGGGGCGTTGGGGAGGCGGTTCGCGATGTCGGCGAGCAGCCGGCCGGAGACGAGGACCGTGCCGGTCTCCTCGACGTCGGCCGCGATCTGCGTCTGCGCGGAGACCTCGTAGTCGAACGAGGAGAGCGTGAGGCCCTCGGCGGTCGCCTCGATGAGGATGCCCGAGAGGATCGGCAGAGTCGTGCGCTGCGGCAGCAGCTTGACCGCGAACGACACCGCCTCGCTGAAGACATCGCGGTTGGCTTGGAACCTCACGAGAACACCCCTGACGAGTCGTGGACGAAGACCGACGCCCATCGTACTCGTCAGCTTCGACGTGCCCGGAAGCACGGCGCCCTCCCGGCGCAGCCGAGCCCTGTGGAGAGGTTGCCGGTCCGCCCCTGATTAAAGAGAGAACTGCGTTAACAGTGTTAACACGTGTGGAAACTGTGGAAAACGTCCGGGACCCCTACTCACGACTGCGATGCGGAGGGGGTCGAGCTGTGGACGGAGTGTGAGCGCGGTCGTGGACGGCCTGTGGAGGGATCCGACCGGGTCGTCCGGAGTGCACAGGCTGGTGCTCGGAGCGCACAGATCGAGGGCGGTTGTCCACAGTTATCCACAGGTTGCTCACACGTGTGGAAATCGACCGGAATCGTTCGATGTGGCGAACGACGGCGGGCGTGGCGGGGTGGCGAGGGTGGCGCAGCGGGAGACGGCGTCACCGGGAGGGTGGGTCTCGATACGCCGCTGCGCGGCTACTCGACCAGCATGCAGGGGCCGCTGCGCGGCTGCTCGACCAGAGGGAGAGGGAGCAGCCGGCGGCCGGCGGTCAGCGGTTGGTCTTGATGCGGGTGGTCAGCTCGGTGACCTGGTTGTAGATGCTGCGGCGCTCCTTCATGAGCTCCGAGATCTTCTTGTTGGCGTACATGACCGTGGTGTGGTCGCGGTTGCCGAACAGCTGGCCGATCTTGGGCAGCGAGAGGTTGGTCAGCTCGCGGCAGAGGTACATCGCGATCTGACGGGCGGTGGCCACGGCCTGCGAGCGCGACGAGCCGTAGAGGTCGTCGACCGTGAGCTTGAAGTAGTCCGCGGTGTGATTGATGATGTCGACCGGCGAGATGACGTTGTCCTCGTCGAGCGTGATCAGGTCCTTCAGGACCGTCTGCACCAGCGCCATGTCCACTGGGGTGCGGTTGAGGCTCGCGAACGCGGTGACGCGGATCAGCGTCCCCTCCAGCTCGCGGATGTTGCTGGACACCTTCGACGCCATGAACTCGAGGATGTCGTCCGGGACGAGCAGCTTCTCGCTGACGGCCTTCTTGCGGAGGATCGCGATGCGGGTCTCGAGGTCGGGCGCCTGCACGTCGGTGATCAGGCCCCACTCGAACCGCGAGCGCATGCGGTCCTCGAAGCCGGTCAGCGCCTTCGGCGGCAGGTCCGAGGTGATCACGACCTGCTTGTTGTGGTCGTGCAGCTGGTTGAAGGTGTGGAAGAACGCCTCCTGCGTCTCCGCCTTCCCCTGCAGGAACTGGATGTCGTCGATGAGGAGGATGTCGACGTTGCGGTACCGGCCGTGGAACGCGTTGCCGCGGTTGTTCGCGATCGAGTTGATGAAGTCGTTGGTGAACTCCTCGCTCGACACGTACCGCACGCGGATGCCCGGGTAGAGGCTCATCGCGTAGTGGCCGATGGCGTGCAGGAGGTGGGTCTTGCCCAGTCCCGAGTCGCCGTAGACGAAGAGCGGGTTGTACGCCTTCGCCGGCGCCTCGGCCACGGCGACCGCGGCGGCGTGCGCGAAGCGGTTGGAGCCGCCGATGACGAAGTTGTCGAAGCTGTACTTCGGGTTCAGCCGGGTGTCGGTCGCCGGCACGGTGCGCAGCTCCTCGACGACGCGGACCGGCGGGGCGACCGTGGCGGAGGAGCCGGTGACCGGCTCGAACGGGTTCAGCGACTCCGACGACGGGGAGTTCATCGGCTCGTGCTCGATGTCGGGGTTCACCACGAAGGCGAAGGTCGAGACGCCGAAGGAGTCGTCGAGGGCGCCGATCGCGCTCAGCAGCGGCACGCGGACGCGGTGCTCGAGCATCCCGCGGGTGAACTCGTTCGGGACCTCGAGATAGAAGGTGCCCGCCATGATGCCCTTGGGCTCCACCAGCGAGACGAAGCCGTACATCGGCGCGGTGATGCGCTCGTCCCGCGACAGCTCGCCGCGGATCACGTTCCACGCGTCGATCATCGACGTGTCGTCAGGCATCTGTCTCCGGTCCTCGGTCGCTCTCGAAATCCTGGCCGCCGCCTCGGGCTGTCGTCCGTCACGGCGGGCCCTCGGTTCCAGCGGAGATCCGGGGCCCGATCCCTGCACAGGCGCTTCCACAGGCCTCGCCGGATCCCCGCGATCACGCGGGAGGGGGCGGTTCGCGCCTGTGGATAACTGCGGCTCAACACCGTAGCCAACGGAGCCGACGGGAGACAAATCCACCACAGCGACACCCGCGTGTCAATGCGCGGAACACGCGGTCCCGTGTGCAGAATCGAGGTTTCGCCCGGCGCACATTTGACCGGTGGCGGCGGAGGACGTAGTTTAAGTCAGTTGACGCCTGCCCGGCGTCGTGAGCACGGTCCTCGCGGATCGCGCCGATCGACACCCGGGCACCCCCTCTTCCCGGACGAACCGGAGCCCCCGCCACCGGCGTGGAGCCCCGCTCGCACCGCGGAACCCGTACGTGGAGATCTGACTATGAGCAAGCGAACCTTCCAGCCGAACAACCGTCGTCGCGCCAAGGTGCACGGCTTCCGTCTGCGCATGCGCACGCGTGCCGGTCGCGGCATCCTGAGCGCTCGCCGCGCCAAGGGCCGCACCGAGCTCTCGGCGTAGCGCCTAGCGATTCCGTCCAGCGGTGCTGGCCAGAGCCCATCGCATCGTCCTCGGTGGCGAGTACCGGGCAGTCGTCCGTCGCGGTGTGCGGTCCACGGGACCGCACACCGTCACGTATGTCCGGAGGTCCTCCGGCGACGCACCGGTGCGGTTCGGCTTCATCGTGGCCAAGACGGTCGGGACGGCCGTGAAGCGGAACACCGTGCGGCGCCGGCTCAAGGCCGTCGCCTTCGAGCTCGTGCCGCAGCTGGAGTCCGGGACCGACGTGGTCGTGCGGGCGCTGCCCGGCAGCGCCGACGCTCCGTGGTCCGCACTGCGGCAGGACGTGGTCGCCGCCGTCACCCGTGCGCGCGCCGTCCGCACGGGCGAGGCGCTCCGGTGACGGCCGCTCCGTCGACGACCGCGCCGGTCGCCACCGCTCCCCGATCGTCGCGCGCCTCCTGGGCCGCCCGCCTGGGCTGGTTCCTCCTCCTGCTGCCGCGCAACATCGGCATCCTGCTGCTCGTCGTGTACCGGGCGGTGATCTCGCCGCTGTACGGCGACGTCTGCCGCTACTACCCGTCGTGCTCCTCCTACGCACTCCAGGCGGTCCAGCTCCACGGGCTCGTCCTCGGGTCCGTCCTCGGCGCCCGCCGACTCCTCCGCTGCCACCCGTGGGCGGCCGGCGGTGTCGACGACGTGCCGACCTCGATCCCCCTGCACCGACCGGCTCCCGGCCGGACCCGCTTCGCCGTGACGCGTTTCGGGTTCGTCGCGGGCCCTCGAAAGGACTGACCCCCTCCCATGGACCTCCTCGGCACGATTCTCTGGCCCCTCAAGTGGGTGGTCGAGCTGCTCCTCGTCGCCTTCCACCAGCTGCTGACCTTCACCGGCCTCGATGCGGCGGCCGGCATCACCTGGGTGCTGTCGATCGTGGGGCTGGTCCTCGTCATCCGCGCCGCGCTCATCCCGATCTTCGTCAAGCAGATCAAGAGCCAGCGCCGCATGATGGAGGTGGCGCCGCAGCTCAAGAAGATCCAGGACAAGTACAAGGGCAAGCGCGACCAGCTGTCCCGCGAGGCGATGTCCCGCGAGACGATGGAGCTCTACAAGAAGACGGGCACCAACCCGCTCGCCTCGTGCCTCCCGCTGCTGATCCAGATGCCGATCTTCTTCAGCCTGTTCTCGGTGCTGAACGCGGCCCAGCACAGCCAGCAGGGTGTCGGCCCGCTCGACGAGACGCTCGCGAAGCAGTTCGGTGAGGCCAACCTCTTCGGCATCGCCCCGCTGCACCAGTCGATCCAGGGTGCGCTCGCGGAGGGCGGCCAGGAGCTCGTCGTCGTCATCGCCGTCGTCATGGTGGTCCTGATGACCGCCTCGCAGTTCATCACCCAGCTGCAGATCGTCTCGAAGAACATGTCGCCCGAGGCCAAGGCCTCGCCGACGTTCAAGCAGCAGCGGATCCTGCTCTACATCCTCCCGCTCGTCTTCGCCTTCTCGGGCTTCGCCTTCCCCCTCGGCGTCATGTTCTACTGGCTGACCTCGAACATCTGGACGATGGTCCAGCAGTTCATCGTCATCCGGAACATGCCGACCCCCGGCAGCGAGGCCGCGAAGGCCCGCGAGGAGCGCCTGCGCCGCAAGGGCAAGCTCGTCGAGGAGACGACCGACGCCGGCACCGTCACGCTCGTCGAGAAGAAGGTCGTGCAGCGCGCGCAGCCCGTCAGCAAGAACCGCTCCAAGAAGCAAGCCGGAAAGAAGTAGGCCCCCAGAATGACCGATTCGACGCAGATGTTCACCGGTGCTCCGGCGGCCCCGGACGCGCAGGCTCCGGCCGACGAGGAGCTCGCTCCGCGGGCGTCCTCCACCGACGGCGGTGCCGCGCCGACGCTGTCGCAGCTCGAGGAGGAGGGCGACGTCGCCGCGGACTACATCGAGGAGTTCCTCGACATCTGCGACCTCGACGGCGACATCGACATCGAGGTCCGCAACGGCCGCGCCTACCTGTCGGTCACGGCCTCCGGCGACACCAACCTGCGCGTGCTCTCCCGCCCGGACGCGGTCCAGGCGCTGCAGGAGCTCACGCGCCTCGCGGTGCAGACGAGGACGGGCGGCTTCTCGCGGCTCATCCTCGACATCGGCGGTTCCCGGGACGCCCGCGAGGCCGAGCTGGCCCAGCTGGTCGATCGGGCGATCGAGCGCATCGAGGAAGGCGCGACGTCGGCGTCGCTGCCCCCGATGTCGTCCTACGAGCGCAAGCTCGTCCACGACATGGTCGGCGAGCGCGGTTTCGTGTCGGAGTCGCGCGGCGAGGCCCGCGAGCGCCACACCGTCATCACCCGCGGCTGAGCGCCGTGGAGCCGACCCTCGAGCCGGAGCCCGCTGCCGCCGCCGCGATCGCCGGTGAGCGACTGCCCGTCCTGCGGCGCTTCACGGAGGCGCTCGCCCGCGAGGGGGAGGAGCGGGGCCTCATCGGTCCGCTGGAGCTCCCGCGCCTGTGGACGCGGCACGTGCTCAACAGCGCCCTGGTGGCCCCTCTCCTGCGTCCGGGGCTCGTGGGTGATGTCGGCAGTGGTGCCGGCCTCCCGGGCGTCGTGCTGGGCATCGTACGGCCGGACGTCCGGTTCGTGCTGATCGAGCCGATGGAGCGCCGGGTGCTGTGGCTGCAGGAGCAGGTCGACGCGCTCGAACTCGAGAATGTCTCGGTTCTGCGGGCCCGCGCCGAGGAGGTCCGGCTGGCGGAGCCGCTGGATCAGGTCACGGCGCGCGCGGTCAGTGCTCTCTCGAAGCTGATTCCGCTGACGGCACCGCTGCTGCGACCGGGCGGCGAACTCGTCCTGCTGAAGGGCATCAACGCCGAGAAGGAGATCGAGGCCGCGGCCAAGCAAATCCGTCGCTTCAAGCTCTCCCCGCCCGAGGTCGTCGTGCTCGGCGGCGGCGTGCTCTCCGAGGTGACGAGGGTCGTCCGAGCTACAGTGGGATGATCGCCACGACGTCGCACGCGATCCCCTGAATCCTCGACTGTCGGTTCCTCGGTGCTGCCCCACTTCCACCCGCTGAGCGAAGGTTTCACGTGAAACGATCCGACCCCGCCGGACTGACCGGAGGTTTCGACGCCTCGACCCCGCTCGCCCGCGAGATCGCGGACATGACGCGTCGGCGCGCGCTGCTCAACGCGCAGCCGCTGCCGAAGCCGGAGACGACCCGCGTCATCACGATCTCCAACCAGAAGGGCGGCGTCGGCAAGACCACGACCACCGTCAATCTCGCCGCGGGGCTCGCTCGGGGCGACGCGAAGGTCCTGGTCATCGACCTGGACCCGCAGGGCAATGCCTCGACGGCGCTCGGGATCGAGCACCGGGCCGAGACGGCGAGCGTCTACGACGTGATCGTGAACGACACGCCCCTCGCGGACGTCGTGCAGAAGAGCCCGGAGTTCGCCTCGCTCTACGGGGTTCCGGCAACGATTCACCTGGCCGGCGCCGAGATCGAGCTGGTCTCCCTCGTCGCGCGCGAGCAGCGGCTCCGCAGGGCGCTGGACCGGATGCTCAAGGGGATGGACGAGCCGTTCGACTACGTCTTCATCGACTGTCCGCCGTCGCTCGGGCTGCTGACGATCAACGCCTTCGTCGCCGCGCGCGAGGTGCTGATTCCGATCCAGTGCGAGTACTACGCGCTCGAGGGTCTCAGCCAGCTTCTGAAGAACATCGACCTGATCGAGCGGCACCTCAATCCGAACCTGGCGGTCTCGACGATCCTGCTGACGATGTTCGACGGGCGGACGAACCTGTCCAACCAGGTCGCGGCGGATGTGCGCGAGCACTTCCCGAAGGAGGTGCTGCGCGCCGTGATCCCGCGCAACGTGCGGATCTCGGAGGCGCCGTCCTACGGGCAGAGCGTGATCAGCTACGACCCGCAGTCGTCCGGCTCGCTTGCGTATCTCGAGGCGGCGGCGGAGATCGCCCGCCGCGGCGTACCCAAGACCCCGGCGGCGACGCCCGATGGAGAGGACCGCTGATGGCGACCAAGCGCACAGGACTCGGCCGGGGCATCGGCGCCCTGATCCCGGTCAGCGACGACACCCGCTCGCGGCCCGTCGACGTCTTCTTCCCGGATCAGGTCGGAGCGGCGAACGCCGAGGACGAGCTGCTGGAGGTTCCCGGCGCACGACTCGCGCAGCTGTCGCTGTCGGAGATCGTGCCGAACGCGGCGCAGCCCCGGTCGGTCTTCGATCAGGACGAGCTGGCCGAGCTGGTGCACAGCATCCGCGAGTTCGGCGTGCTGCAGCCGATCGTGGTGCGGCCTGTCACCGGGCGCAAGGGCGCGAAGTACGAGCTGGTGATGGGGGAGCGGCGCTTCCGCGCCTCCAAGGCCGCCGGCCTGAAGACCATCCCCGCGGTGGTCAAGGACACGGCCGATGAGAACATGCTCCGGGACGCGCTACTGGAGAACCTGCACCGGGCCGAGCTGAACCCGCTCGAGGAGGCGTCGGCGTACCAGCAGCTGCTGAGCGACTTCGGCATCACCCAGGAGGCACTGGCGACGCGCCTCGGGCGATCACGTCCGCAGATCTCGAACACGCTGCGGCTGCTGCGGCTTCCCGCCGATGTGCAGGCTCGAGTGGCGGCCGGCGTGCTCAGTGCGGGGCACGCGCGTGCGGTGCTGTCCGTGGAGACGTCGGAGCTCATGCGCCGGCTGGCGGACAAGATCGTCAACGAGGACCTGTCGGTGCGTGCCGCTGAGGCAGCTGCCGCGCAGATGAAGGCTCCGAAGACCACCGCGCGCGAGCCGGAAGAGGAGCAGGGCGGTCATGCCGGGCACCTCAGCACGGTGGCGGACCACCTCGGCGACCGGTTGAACACGCGGGTGAAGGTGACGCTGGGAGCCCGCAAGGGACAGGTGGTCATCGACTTCGCGACGATCCACGATCTGAACCGCATCCTGGCCGAGATCGGTGAGCCGACCGAGGTGTCGCTGGCGCCGTGAGGTGCGCGGCCGTTTCACGTGAAACGGCGTGAGTACGGGGTCGGGTCTCGATACGCCGCTGGCGCGGCTACTCGACCAGCATGGTGGTAGGACGCACATGCGAGGAGCGCTGACCTCTCCCTCAATCGGTTGCCCGAGAGCATGCACATGCTGGTCGAGCAGGCGCGTAGCGACCTATCGAGACCGAGCTATCAGTTGGAGCGGATGTTGCTGCTCGGCGGGAGGGTCTCGATACGCCGCCGGTGGCGGCTACTCGACCAGCATGTTGTTGCCGCCCGTGCTCGGGTGATCAGGACGCTCGGTCGGCGGAAGTCCGGGCAGGAGCCTGTCTGCTGGCGGATCACCGCGATCAGCGACATGTTGGTCGAGTAGGCGCAGCGCCGTATCGAGACCGAGCCCGCCGATGCTGGCGAACGTCGGACTCATGAACGGGGTCTCGATACGCCGCCGTGGCCGGCTACTCGACCAGCATGTTCGGGGCGGACGTCGCTGGTCAGGTGTTGGCGGGTCCAACCACCGCCTAAGGCGCTGGTAGCCACATGGTGGTCGAGTAGGCGCGGAGCGCCGTATCGAGGCCACACCCTCCGATGCTGGCCGTCATTGCACTGATGATCCTGGGTCTCGATACGCCGCCAAAGGCGGCTACTCGACCATCAAGCAGCGTTTCACGTGAAACGGCGGTGTGACCGATAGCCCGCGTATGACCGGAGCGGCGGGCACGGATGTTTCACGTGAAACGGAGGTCAGTGGGTGAGGGCCCGGCGGGCGAGGGTGGAGTAGACGTCGCCGAGGTAGCGGCCGGATGCCTCGATGGCCTGGGGGACGAGGGAGGTCTCAGTCATGCCGGGGAGGACGTTGGCGTCGAAGAACCAGGGGAGGCCGTCGGGGTCGACGATGAAGTCGATGCGGGACAGGTGGCGGAGGCCGAGCAGGTCGTGGACGGCGACCGCGACACGGGAGACCTCGGCGAGGGCCTCGTCCGGGAGGCGGGCCGGGGTGTAGAAGCGGGTCTCGCCCGCGTTGTAGCGGGCCTCGAAGGTGTACCGACCCGCGACCGGGGCGATCTCGACCGGGGGGAGGGCGAAGGGGCCGTCACCGAGGTCGAGGACACCGACGGAGACCTCAGTGCCGATGATCTGCTGCTCGATGAGCGCGACCTCGCCGTAGGTGTAGGCGTCGACCATCGCACGCGGAAGCTCGTCGGTCTCCGACACGATGCTCACGCCCTGGGCGGAGCCGCCCTGCGCCGGCTTGACGACGAGCGGGCCGGGGAGGTGCGCGCGGACCTGATCGAGGATGCCTGCGGCGCCGAGCTCGCGGAACGTCTCGCGGGGGAGGGTGATCGAGCGAGGAGTGGCGATGCCGGCCCGCGCGACGAGCGTCTTCGCCGTCGGCTTGAACCACGCGAGGCGGGCGGCGTCCGTGCGCGAGCCCACGTAGGGGAAGCCGGCCGCCTCGAGCAGGCCGAGCAGCGCGCCGTCCTCGCCGCTCGCTCCGTGGACCGCGGGCCAGATCACGTCGGGACGCTGGTCGAGCAGCGCCGTCAGGAGACCGGCATCCGGTTCGCGGTGGGTGACGCGGTGCCCCATGGCCGAGAGGCGGTCGGCGACGCGACGACCGGAGCGCAGTGAGACGTCGCGCTCGTGGCTGATACCGCCGCTGATCACGACGATGTCGAGGGTGCGGTCGAGGGTGGAGAAATCGGTCATGACCGGGCCTTCTGTCGTTCGTGGATCGCGGAGTCAGGAGATCTGGGGCGGGAGGACGGCGTCGCGTTGATCGACGCCGGAGCTTCTCCGCACTCGGGCGTCGGCGAAGGTGGAGAGCAGGTCGAGTTCGCCGTTGATGACCGTCGCGAGACGGCGGATGCCGTCGCCGATGCGCTCGGGAGTCGGGTAGCAGAAGGACAGCCGGATGTTCTGCCGGCCGTCGCCGTTGCCGAAGAAGGCCGTGCCGGGCGTGTAGGCGACCAGCTCCTTCACCGCGCGGGGGAGCATCGCCTTCGAGTCGAGCTCCTCGGGGAGGGTGACCCAGACGTAGAAGCCGCCGTTCGGATTCGTCCAGGTGAGACCGGGGAGGTGCGTCTCGAGCCCGCGGATCATCGCCTCCTTGCGCTCGCGGTAGACACCACGGAAGGTGTCGATCTGCGCGCGCCAGTCCGCCGTCGCCAGATACTGCGAGATCACGAGCTGGCTGAAGGACGACGGGCTGAGCACCGCTGCCTCGTTCGCGAGGATCAGCCGTTCGCGGATGGCGTGCGGCGCCAGCGCCCAGCCGATGCGGAAGCCGGGCGCCAGAGTCTTCGAGAAGGTGCCGAGGTAGATCACGCCGTCCTCCTCGAGGGAGCGCATCGCCTTCGGCGGCACGTCCTCGAAGTAGAGCAGACCGTAGGGGTTGTCCTCGAGCACGAGGATGCCCTCGCTCTTGCAGATCTCGAGGATCTCGACCCGCCGGTCCCAGCTCAGCGTGACTCCCGCCGGGTTGTGGAAGGTGGGGATCGTGTAGAGGAACTTGATCCGCTTGCCGGCGGCGCGCACGTGGGCGATGTGCTCGCGAAGCGCCTCGGGGATCAGTCCGTGCTCGTCCATCGCCACGTGCTCGATCTCGGCCTGGTACGAGCGGAAGATCACCATGGCGGTGACGTAGCTCGGGCCCTCGGAGAGGACGACGTCGCCCGGGTCGAGGAACAGCTTCGAGACGAGCTCGAGGGCGTGCTGCGAGCCGGTGGTCACCACGACGTCGTCCGCGCTGGCCGAGATGCCCTCGAGCGCCATCACCTCGAGGATCTGCTCGCGCAGCACCGGCACGCCCTGACCGGAGCCGTACTGCAGCGCGACGGGTCCCTGCTCGCGCATCACGGTCGCCATCGCGTCGGTGACGAGGTCCTGGGGGAGGGCGGAGACGAACGGCATGCCGCCGGCGAGCGAGACCACCTCGGGGCGGGAGGCGACGGCGAACAGTGCTCGGACCTCGCTGGCCGCGAGGCCGGCCGTGCGCTCAGCGTAGGAGTCGTACCAGGGGTCGAGGTTGGTGCCGGCGTTGATCACGGTGATGTCGCTCCGCTCGATGGACAGGGTCTCCGACCGTCAGCCGGATCGATCCAGACTACTCGGCGGGGTCCGGGAGGACCGGGGGAGCGGGACGCCACTGCGCGGCCCGTGGCCTGCCTTCTGCGGCCGTTTCACGTGAAACATGAGGAGCGGCCAGTAACGACGAAGCCCCCGCGCCACAGGGGCGCAGGGGCTTCGTCAGACGGTCGAACCGTCGGGAGTCGAACTCAGAGGAACGCGGCCAGGTCGGCCTCGAGGGCGGGCTTCGGCTTGGCGCCGATGACGGTCTTGACGACCTCGCCCTTCTGGTAGACCTTCATCGCCGGGATCGAGGTGATCTGGTACTTCGCGGCGATCTGCGGGTTCTCGTCGACGTTCAGCTTGACGATCTCGATCTTGTCGCCGTGCTCGGCCGAGATCTGGTCGAGGATCGGGGCGACCATGCGGCAGGGGCCGCACCACTCGGCCCAGAAGTCGACCAGGACGGTCTTCTCGGAGTCGAGGACATCGGCCTGGAACGATGCGTCGGTGACGCTCTTCGCGGTGGACATGACGATTTTCTCCTTCGTGAGCCGGCGGCGCCGACTCGAGTGCGGGTGGTGGGAGGGCTAGAGGGTGAGGAGCTCGGCGGCCGGGGTGCCCTCGGTGCTGGCGATGCCATCGGTGAGGGCGGCGAGGTAGTGCTCGGCGTCGAGGGCGGCGACGGTGCCCGACGCGGCGGCGGTGACGGCCTGACGGTAGGTCGGGTCGATCACGTCGCCGGCGGCGAAGACGCCCGCCACGGAGGTCTGCGACGAGCGGCCGGTGACGGCGATCGTGCCGTCGGTTGTCAGGTCGAGCTTGCCGTGGACGATGTGGGTGCGCGGGTCGTTGCCGATCGCGATGAACAGGCCGTCGAGCTCGAGCTTCGACTCGGTGCCGTCCACCGTGTTGCGCAGCTTGACGCCGTTCACGTGGTTCTCACCGGTGATGCCGGTGACCTCGGTGTTCCAGACGAACTCGATCTTCTCGTTGTCGCGGGCGCGCTTCTGCATGACCTTGGAGGCGCGGAGCGAGTCCTTGCGGTGGATGACGTAGACCTTCTCGGCGAACTTGGTGAGGAAGGTCGCCTCCTCCATCGCGGAGTCGCCGCCGCCGACGACGGCGATGGTCTTGCCCTTGAAGAAGAAGCCGTCGCAGGTGGCGCACCATGAGACACCGTGTCCCGAAAGGCGGTCCTCGTCGTGCAGGCCGAGCTTGCGGTACGCGGAGCCGGTGGCGACGACGACGGTCTTCGCCTCGATGCTCTCGCCGGAGCCGAGGTGGATCGTCTTGGTCTCTCCCTCGAGGTCGAGGGAGACGACGTCGTCGTAGAAGGTGTCCGCGCCGAACTTCTCGGCCTGCTTCTGCATGGCCGTCATCAGCTCCGGGCCGAGGACTCCGTCCGGGAAGCCGGGGAAGTTCTCGACGTCGGTGGTGTTCATCAGGTCGCCGCCGATCTCGACGGACGAGGCGACGACCACCGGGTGCAGATCGGCGCGCGCCGCGTAGATGGCGGCCGTCCAGCCTGCGGGGCCGGATCCGATGATGACGATGTCGCGCACGGCAACTCCTCGAGGTCTCTGCTGAGCGGGGCTGGACCGGCGGTCCGCCGGAGGGGGTGGTCTGCCCGGATCCGGTGCTGGGAGCGGATCCGCGGAGCCGGTCCCGCTCGCTCTGTCGTTCCCGGGCTCCAGGGGCTACAACACATCCTAGGCGGGGGCTATTCCGTGGCGTCCGGGGCACTCGGCCCGCGGTCAGGGTCGCCGATCGAGTCCCCGCGGTGCGGCTCAGAAAGCCGCGTTGACCGGCTCTTTCTCCGCCGAGCCTGCGGGAGTGCCGCGCTGCCCGATCGACCGGCGCGAGATCAGGACCGTCAGCCAGCCGGCCGAGGCGAAGACCGCCGTCATCGCGACGACGTAGAACACCACCGCGATCATCCCACCGGGGACGATCGGCGGGTCCGCCAGGCGCGGATCGAGGAAGGGGTACGGGTACCAGACCTGCTCGTGCTTCATCTGGTCGTAGACGAGGGGCGCCCGGATGATCGTGTAGACGAACCAGGCGACCGGGAAGGCGAGCAGCGCGGGGACCACGGCCCAGGAGAGGCGGCGCCGGCCGGGCGCGAAGAGCCAGTCGAGGATCAGCGCGAGCGGCGCCACGACGTGCATGACCTCGTTGGTCCAGTCCTGGCCGGCACCGGCGCCGGTGACCACCGTGCCGCGCAGGAGGAGGTTGTAGACCACTCCGATCACGACCATGTAGGTGACGACTCCGGCCCGCAGCCAGGCGAACCAGCGCGGTTCCGGCAGGGCGCCGCGAGCGAGGACGACGGCGCCGATCAGCAGGACGACGACTGCGAGCAGGCAGACCTCGACGGTGATGTAGCTGAAGAAGTTGGCGGCGAGGGTCGCGCGGTCGCGGAACCGGGCCTCGACCCAGAAGGCGTGGGAGTCGAGGAAGCTCACCGTGGTCGCGGTGAGGACGGCGGCCGCGACGAGCACGCGGAGGAGGACGAAGGTGGAGCGCATCGCGCCTTCCGGATCGGCGGGAGGGGGGAGGGGGGAGGCGGCTCTGCCGGAGGACGCCCCCACCTTTCCACGTCGCGCCCGGGGGCGCACCACCGGTCCGGTGACGTCCCAGTGTCGCGACGGGGGCTCTCAGGAACGCTCGGGCGTCCCGTGCGGCGTCAGCGCCCGAGGCGGCGGAGGAGCGGCGCGGCCATCGCGCGCAGCTCCGGGACGCGGAGGAGCCAGAGCACGCCGAAGTAGACGAGGGCCATGACGACGCCGGTGAGCACCATCGAGATGAGGGCCTGCGGCCAGCCCGCGGCCGGGTAGTCGTCAGCCTGGGCGAGGACGAACATCACCAGGACGCCGGCGCCGATCGAGGGGAGGGTCGCGGCGGCGTAGGTGGCGAAGCGGAGCACGATGCGCGTCCCTCCCCAGCCGCCGAGCTTCTTCCGGAGCATCAGGCACGCCATCAGCGCCTGGACGGCGACGCCCGCCGAGATCGAGAGCGCGACGAAGAACGCGGTCGAGTCGTCGGGGAGGAGGAAGGCGATCCCGCAGCCGACGACGATGATCGCGGTCTGCACCAGCGTGTAGAGGAACGGCGAGCGGCCGTCGTTGAGGGCGTAGAACCCGCGCTGCACGATCGCGAGCGTCGAGAACAGCGGCAGCACGATGACGTAGGCGGTGATGATCATGGCCATCTGCCCGGCGGCGACGGGATCGGTCGGCGCGAAGATCGTCGCGAAGGAGCGGGCGCAGACCACGAGGGCCGCCGTGGCGAAGAACAGGAAGAGCCCGACCACCCGGATCGAGGTGGAGATGTCGCTCCGGAAGTCCTTCATCTCGTTGCGCGAGGCGTGGCCGCTCATCTTCGTGTAGTACGCGGTGGCGATCGAGACGGCGATCACCGAGTGCGGGAGCATGAAGACGAGCCAGGCCTTCTGCAGCGCCGTGGCGGAGGCGTCCTCGCCCGAGGAGGCGCTCACGGTGTTGTTCTCGATGAAGCCTGCAGCGACCGTCAGGAGCAGGGTCGCGAAGGTCCAGACGGCGATCCTCCCGGCGCGGCCGAGGCCGACCCCGCGGACGCTGAAATCGGGTCGGTAGCGCAGACCGACCCGCTTCCAGAAGAAGACGAGCAGCATCGCCTGCAGTGCCACTCCGAGGGTCGCCGAGCCCGCCAGCACCGCGATCATCTCGGGCGACCACTCCGTCGCGGTACGGAGACCCTTGCCGTCGGAGCCGAAGAGCTGCTGGAAGGCGAGGAGCCCGCCGATGGCGACGACGTTGTTCACGACCGGGGTCCAGGTGAACGGACCGAAGGAGCCGCGCGCGTTGAGCACCTCGCCGAGGATCGTGTACAGCCCGTAGAAGAAGACCTGCGGCAGGCACCAGTAGGCGAAGGTGACGGCGAGGCGGGTCTGCTCCGGTCCGTACTGCGAGGCGTTCAGCTGGATCAGCAGGGGTGCGGCGAGCGTCGCGATCACGGCGGCGCCGAGGAGGACGAGGAGCGCGAGGGTCAGCAGCTTGTTGATGTAGCGCTGACCGCCGTCGGCCTGGAGACCGGCGCGCACGATCTGCGGCACGAGGACCGCGTTGAGCGCACCGCCCGCGATGATCGCGTAGATCGTGTTCGGGAGGCCGTTGGCGACGGTGAAGGCGTCGGCGCCCTGGCCGACGAGGCCGATCGTCTGGGTGAAGACCAGCGACATCACGAAGCCGAGGACCCGCGAGACCATCGTGCCGGAGGCGAGGACGGCGCTCGCGCGACCGAGGGAGAAGCTAGCCACGGGGATCCGTTCGGTCGTCGTCGAGGCCCGGCTGGACGGCGAGCGGGGCGTTGGGGTCCTCCTCGTCCTCCTCGGGGGTGTCGCCGCGGCGGCGCCGGCGGATGTTGCGGAGGATGCCCGCGCCGAAGACGAGGACGAGGAGGATGCCGACGCCCAGGGTGCCGACGGTCTCCCAATCGGCGCGGACGTTGGTGACGATGCCGGTGGGAGCGCCGATGGGCGTGCCGTCCTGGGACGTCAGCTGCATCCGGAGCTCGGTCTCGCCGTTGCCGACGCGTGCCTTCACGGGAATGAGGACGCGGCCCTGCGAGCGGGCGTCGATCGCCGTCGGCTCGACCGAGGACTCGTCGATGTCGAGGACGGCGTTCGAGGTCGAGGCCTGGATCCGGACCGTCACGGGCCACGGCAGGTCGTTGCGGACGTAGACCGGGATGCTGGAGTCGCGGGAGAGCTGGGTGACGCTGTCGGAGCTCTCGATGGCGACGGAGGAGAGCGTGGTGTCGGCCTGCTCGCGGCTGGCGGTGACCGCCTCCTGCCAGCCCGCCGTGTCCTCGCGCCAGGTCACGGCGAGCAGGGCGAGGAGGTCGTTGCGGCGCTTGCCGCTGAGCAGCTCCGGCTCGGTGAGCACGGCCGAGAACGACTCGACGCGGGCGGCCGCGGTCAGCAGGTCGGACACACCCTCGAGGCGCTGGTCCGACTCCGGGCTGTCGACGATCGTCGCGTCCTCGGTCGCCGGCGAGGTGAGGGCGGAGGCGAGGGACGAGCCCTCGGCCCAGGGCAGGGCGTCGACGGCGTCGAGCGTCTGCGCGAGGCGGACGCCGTCGATCGCTGCGCCGCGGTCGAGCGCGAGGACCACGGAGGGCGACTCGTCCTCCCGCTGCACCTGCGCGAGGTCGGCGGTGAGGTCGGCCGTGCTCGCGCGCCACTCCGAGTCGGTGCTCGCGCTGACGGCGGCGTCGAAGGCGGCGGAGAGGGCACTGTCGGCGACGATGACGTCGTGGTCGTCGATGGCCGCTCGGGTCGTCGTGGTGACGCCGTCCGGCAGCTCGAGATTGTCGGAGGAGACGACCGTGCGGGTCATGCCGCCGGTGGCATACACGCCGAGATCCGCCGCGCGGACGGTGCCGTCGTCCGGCCAGGCGATGCGGCCGACCGTCGGCGACCAGTCGAACGCGAGGAGCGACTCGGTCGTCGGGCGCTCGGGGAGGTCCTGGGCGGTCGAGTCGCCGGGAACCGCCGTCGGGGTCGGCGTCCCCGAGCTCGTCGGCGCGAACAGGGCGGGATCGAGCGCGTACTCGAACGAGGTCGGCGCCAGGAGCGTGGACAGGCCGGACTGCGCCTGGGCGGCGACGTCCGCATCCGCGTAGGGCAGGGCGAAGACCTCGTTCGGCACCGACTCGAGCCGGTCCAGCCAGGCGGTCGCCGACTCCGGTGCCGTGTCGCCGAGGACCCGGATCGACGCGAGGATGCGCGGATCCACTCCGATGGTCACGGCGCGGCCGTCGACGGTGTCGAGCTGGCGCGAGAGCGTGCCGGTGGTCTGGGTGTAGTCCTGCAGCGTCTCGGCGGAGAGCAGGCCGTCTGCGGTGTCGGGAACAGTGAGCGGCACGAGGACGCTGACGCCGGTCTCCTGCTCGCTGGGGAAGCCGGTCGAGAGCTCGACGACGCCTCGGGCGGTCGCGACGGTGCCACCGGGGCTGGTGACGGTCACCGAGATCGCGTGGGTGCCGAACGCCTCCGGGTCGCGGATCGAGTCCGTGGAGAAGGGGAGCGAGGCCGCGGGGACGGTGACGCCGACCTGGGCGGAGCTGGAGGGGAGCAGTCGCACGTCGGCGCCGTCGCCGGTGCTCGTGCCCTCGTCCTCGGACTCGCCGTCGAGCCACTCGGCGAGCTCGGCCCGGGAGTCGAGGGTGTCCTCGTCGATCGCGACCTCGACGCGCGCGCCGTCGATCGACTCGGTGGTGCCGTTGCGCACGGAGATCGCGAGCTGGAGGTCGTCGCCGGGGAGGAGGACGCCGTCGTTCGCCGCGCCGACCGTCGCCGTGACGGTGGCCTGCCCGGACTCGAGGGCCGTGCGCTCAGCGGCGTCCGCCGCCGCGGGGAGGGCGCCGCCGAGGAGCGCGATCGACAGCGCAGCGGCACCGGCGGAGCGGAGCAGCTGCGGGACCGCTCGCCGAGGGCGGGGGCGATCGGAGGGGGTGAGGTCGCGCCGACGCATCGAACTCACTCGGCCTCCATGGGGGTGATTCTACGGGCAGGCCCTCGGGCGGCCGTCTGCCGGGCCGCGTGATGCGCTGCGGAGTCGCTCAGGAGCCGTAACCGGTCGAGGCGGTTGCACTCCGGCGCGCACCGCGGCCCGGTCACGCCTCCCCGGTAGGATCTGCCGGATGCACAGCGTCCAGACCGCCCTCGAGACCCTCCGAGCTCTCGCGGCGACACCGACGGTGGCCCGGCTCGCGGAGGCGTTCGCCGCGCAGGGCCACGAGCTCGCGCTGGTCGGCGGCCCCGTCCGCGACGCCTTCCTGGGCCACGGCGTGCACGACCTCGACTTCACCACCTCGGCGCGGCCGGACGACATCGTGCGGATCGTCGCTCCGATCGCCGAGGCGCACTGGGACATCGGCCGGGCGTTCGGCACGATCGGCGCGCGGATCGCCGGCGAGACGGTGGAGATCACCACCTACCGCAGCGACAGCTACGACGGGGTCAGCCGCAAGCCCGAGGTCGAGTTCGGCGACAGCCTCGAGGGCGACCTCGTGCGCCGCGACTTCACCGTCAACGCGATGGCGCTGCGGCTGCCCGAGATCGTGCTGGTCGACCCGGCCGGGGGAGTGGAGGACCTGCTCGCCGGCCGGCTGCGCACTCCGGCCGCCGCCGACCTCTCCTTCGGCGACGACCCGCTGCGGATGCTGCGCGCCGCGCGGTTCACCTCGCAGCTCGGCTTCCGGACGACCGACGAGGTCGAGTGGGCGATGGCCGAGCTGGCCCCGCGGATCGAGGACGTCTCCGCGGAGCGGATCCAGGAGGAGCTGCGGAAGCTCCTCGCGACCGCCTCGCCGCGGGCCGGGCTCGAGCTGCTCGTCGACACCGGTCTGGCCGGTTACTTCCTCCCCGAGCTGCCGGCCCTGCGCCTGGAGCAGGACGAGCACCACCACCACAAGGACGTCTACGTGCACAGCCTCACGGTGCTGGAGCAGGCGATCGCGCTGGAGGGGCAGCGGAACCCCGGCGCGGCGCCGGACGTCACCCTCCGCATCGCGGCGCTGCTGCACGACATCGGCAAGCCGGCGACGCGGCGGCTGGAGCCGGGCGGAGCGGTCAGCTTCTACCACCACGACCTCGTCGGCTCGAAGCTGGCGATCAAGCGGCTGCGCTCGCTGAAGTTCGACAAGCAGACCATCGCGGACGTCGCCCGGTTGATCGAGCTGCACCTGCGCTTCTTCGGCTACACCGAGGGCGCCTGGACCGACTCGGCCGTCCGCCGCTACGTCACCGACGCCGGCCCGCTGCTCGAGCGGCTGCACATCCTGACCCGGGCCGACGTGACGACCCGCAACACCCGCAAGGCCGACCGGCTCGCGCACGCCTACGACGACCTGGAGCAGCGGATCGCGGAGCTCGCCGAGAAGGAGGAGCTCGCCTCGAAGCGGCCCGACCTCGACGGCACGCAGATCATGGCGATCCTGGAGCTGCCGCCGGGGCGCGAGGTGGGGCTGGCGTACAAGTTCCTGCTCGAGCTGCGACTCGAGGAGGGACCGCTCGGCGAGGAGGAGGCCGCCCGGCGGCTGAAGGAGTGGTGGGCGGCGCGCTGAGCGTCGTCGCGCGGGATCGGGAGCCGATCAGTCCCGGTCCGTGAGAACGGACTGCCAGTCGCGCGGCACCCGGTCCGCCGGTCCGGGCGTCGACTGGTCGGCGGGGTGGCTCTGCGGGTCGGCGAGACGCGGGCCGTCGGCGTAGTCGTCCGTCCGGTAGTCCCAGAACCACTCCTCGCCGGGCTCGAAGCTCCGGATGACCGAGTGGCCGGTCTCGTGGAAGTGCGCGGTCGCGTGCCGGTTCAGCGAGTCGTCGCAGCAGCCGATGTGCCCGCAGAGCGCGCAGCGGCGCAGGTGCAGCCACCACGAGCCGGACTGCTCGCACTCGACGCAGCCGCGGCCGCTCGGTGGGACGGAGGGGTCGATCGTCTGCTGCGTCGTCATGCGCTCAGCTTGTCCCTCCGCGCCGTCCGGCACCAGATCCGTCCCGTCCTCCGGACGACCGTCTGAACGGTTCTCGAACTTCGGAGCGATCCCTCCGTGTCGCGACGCGGCGGGCCTATCGTGGAGCCACTTCTCCCCTGCTTCGGGGAGGAGCGCACGCTGACGTCGACTCGGGCGTGCCCCGGGCCGACCCGAGCACGGAGGTACGACCATGCCGTATGTGACCACGGACGACGACGTCGAGATCTACTACAAGGACTGGGGATCCGCGGACGCGCAGCCGATCGTGTTCCACCACGGCTGGCCGCTGTCCTCGGACGACTGGGACGCGCAGCTCCTCTTCTTCCACGCGCACGGCTACCGCGTGATCGCGACCGACCGCCGGGGCCACGGGCGGTCGGCCCAGGTCGGCACCGGACACGACATGGACCACTACGCCAGCGACGTCGACGCCGTGGTGCGGCACCTCGACCTGCACGACGCGGTCCACATCGGCCACTCCACCGGCGGCGGCCAGGTCGCGCGCTACGTCGCGCAGTACGGCCAGCCGCAGGGCCGCGTGGCGAAGGCGGTCCTCGTCTCCTCCGTGCCGCCGCTGATGGTGCAGACGGAGGCGAACCCCGAGGGCACACCGATGAGCGTCTTCGACGGGTTCCGCGAGGCGCTCGCCGCGAACCGCGCCGAGTTCTTCCAGGCCGTCGCGTCGGGTCCGTTCTACGGCTTCAACCGCGACGGCGCGGAGGTCTCGCAGCCGGTGATCGACAACTGGTGGCGCCAGGGGATGACGGGCAGTGCGCTCGCGCACTACGAGGGCATCACGGCGTTCTCGGAGACGGACCAGACGGAGGACCTGAAGGCGATCACCGTCCCGGTCCTCGTGCTGCAGGGCGACGACGACCAGGTCGTGCCGTACCAGGACGCGGCGCTGAAGCAGCACGAGCTGCTGCAGGACTCGACGCTGAAGATCTACGAGGGCTACCCGCACGGCATGCTGACCACCCACGCCGACGTGCTCAACCCGGACCTGCTGGCGTTCATCCAGCGGTAGCGCGTCCCGGTGACGGCGGGATCCGGCGGGCGACCGCGGATCCCGCCGGATCGGCCCTGGGCTCGGAGCCCCGCGGATGGTAGGGTCGTCAGGTTGTCCATGACCAGACGCACTCGCGTCCGCGGGAGTGGGCAGATGCTACATACCCTCCTGTCACGGAAATACCGTGGCCGTTCAGTCCGAAGGAGGTGGGTTAGTGACGCATCAGTACGAACTCATGGTCATCCTGGATCCCGAGATCGATGAGCGCACCGTCGCTCCGAGTCTCGACAAGTTCCTCAACGTCATCCGCACCGATGGTGGATCCATCGACAAGGTCGACGTCTGGGGCCGCCGTCGTCTGGCGTACGAGATCAACAAGAAGTCCGAGGGCATCTACGCCATCGTCGACTTCACGTCGACCTCGGCCGCCGCGAACGAGCTCGACCGTCAGCTGAAGCTGTCGGAGGCCGTCATGCGCACCAAGGTGCTCCGCGCCGAAGAGGGCATCGCCCAGGTCGCCGCCGCCAAGAAGCTCGCCGACGAGAAGGCCGCCCGCAAGGCTGCCAAGGCTCCGGCCGCTCCCAAGGCGTAACGCTGATGGCCGGCGAGACGATCATCACCGTGGTGGGGAACCTCACCGCCGACCCCGAGCTGCGCTACACGCAGGGCGGGCTCGCGGTCGCGAACTTCACCATCGCCTCCACGCCGCGCACCTTCGACCGTCAGGCGAACGACTGGAAGGACGGCGAAGCGCTGTTCCTCCGGGCCTCCGTCTGGCGCGAGTTCGCCGAGAACGTCGCGGGGACGCTGACCAAGGGAAGCCGTGTCGTCGCGACCGGCCGCCTGAAGCAGCGCTCCTACGAGACGAAGGAAGGCGAGAAGCGCACCAGCATCGAGCTCGAGATCGACGAGATCGGCCCCTCGCTGCGCTACGCGACCGCTCAGGTCACGCGCGCGGCCGGTGGCGGCGGTGGACGCGGTCAGGTCGGCGGCGGCGGTGGCAACCAGGGCGCGAGCCAGGGCGGCTTCGGCGGCGGCAACGGCGGCAACCAGGGGGGCTCCGGCGGAAACGGCGGCGGCAACCGCGGTGGCGGCCAGGCCGAGGAGCCGTGGGCGCCCAGCGCTCCGGCCGGTGGCGACGTGTGGAGCACGCCGGGCAGCTACAACGACGAGACGCCGTTCTGAGCCTCCGGCTCGAGCGCGCCCTCACCTGAATCACGCGTCCCCGCCCCGAGAGGGGTGCCGACGGACGCGAACCAGAATCTAAGGAAACCACTATGGCTGGAAAGAGCAGCGGCGACCGCCGCAAGCCGATCCGCGGCAAGGGCGCGAAGAACGCGGCCCCCGCGAAGTCGGTCCGCGTGGGCGTCATCGACTACAAGGACGTCCCGACCCTTCGCAAGTTCATCTCCGAGCGCGGCAAGATCCGCGCCCGTCGCATCACCGGCGTCTCCGTCCAGGAGCAGCGCCTCATCGCCCGCGCCGTCAAGAACGCCCGCGAGATGGCGCTCCTGCCCTACGCCGGCAGCGGAAGGTAGGTAGAAGATGTCCAAGGTCATCCTGACCCACGAGGTCGACGGGCTCGGCTCCGCCGGCGACGTCGTCGACGTGAAGAACGGGTTCGCCCGCAACTACCTCATCCCGCAGGGCTTCGGCGTCGCGTGGACCCGCGGTGGCGAGAAGCAGGTCGAGCAGATCAAGTCGGCGCGAGCCGCTCGTGAGCACAAGACCATCGAGGAGGCTCAGCACACGAAGCAGGTCCTCGAGGCCAACCGCGTGAAGCTGACCGTCAAGGCCGGCAAGGACGGGCGCCTCTTCGGCTCCGTCAAGACCTCCGACATCGCGACTGCGGTGGCGGCGGCCGGCTACGGCGAGCTCGACAAGCGCAAGATCGTGATCTCGAACGCGATCAAGAACGTCGGCGAGCACGAGGCCGTGGTGCGTCTGCGCGACGACATCCAGGCCACCGTGAAGCTGCAGGTGGTCGCGGCCAAGTAAGGCCGCGAGAACGCCGCGGAGGGCGGTGCGACGGGACTTCACGGTCCCCTCGCACCGCCCTTCGTCGTTGCGGTTCTCCACAGCTCCATCCACATACACCCTCGCGGGAGGGCAACCTTCAATGTGGTCTGGAGACTCTTTTCCCCACACACCTGTGGAAAGAAGGAAAAGCCTGGTCAGGACGCCGAAAAAACTTGTCCGACAGTCGAGTTCCCACAGGGTTCTCCACATGTTGCCCACAGCGGCCGCGGCGTTTCCCGCTCGTTCTCCACAGTTCTCTCCACAGGGTGGTTTGACCCCGGCGGCGGGCGGTCCGTAGTGTGGCGCAGCGCCCCGCGAGGGGAGCGGGGCGGGCGCCGAGCGTCCGCTGTCGGAGGTCGGGCGTAGACCTGTTCCCGGCACTCGCGACAGACGGCTCGACCGTGTCGCCACCCGTTCCGCGAGGCACCCGACAGGAGGAGGCGAAGGCATGACGATCGCGCACCTGGCGGTTCCCGGCTCGGACGGACGAGACGGGCGGGACTCCCGAGGGGACTCCCCGCGCAGCAACGAGCGCACGCCCCCGCACGACCTGCTCGCGGAGCAGTCGGCGCTCGGCGGCATGCTGCTCTCGAAGGACGCCGTCGCCGACGTGGTGGAGAGCGTCAAGGCGACCGACTTCTACATCCCCAAGCACGAGATCGTCTTCGAGGCGATCCTGGCGCTCTACTCGCACGGCGAGCCGACCGACGTCATCGCCGTCACCGACGAGCTGACCAAGCAGGGCGAGCTGCAGCGCGCCGGCGGCGCCGACTACCTGCACTCGCTCACCGCGATGGTGCCGACCGCGGCGAACGCGGGCTACTACGCGTCGATCGTGGCCGAGCGCGCGCTGCTGCGCCGCCTGGTCGAGGCGGGCACCCGCATCGCGCAGATGGGCTACCAGGGCGAGGGCGAGGTGCTCGACCTCGTCAACACGGCGCAGGCCGAGATCTACAACGTCACCGGGTCCGAGACGGCGGAGGACTACGTCCCGCTGACCGACGCGGTGACCGTCGCCATCGACGAGATCGAGGCCGCGGCGCACAAGGACGGCGCCTTCACCGGTGTGCCGACCGGCTTCGCCGACCTGGACGACCTCACCAACGGCTTCCACCCCGGCCAGATGATCATCGTCGCGGCGCGACCGGCGCTGGGCAAGTCGACGCTCGCGCTCGACTTCGCCCGCGCCGCCGCGATCAAGCACAACATGGCGACCATCTTCTTCTCGCTCGAGATGGGGCGCAGCGAGATCGCGATGCGCCTGCTCTCGGCCGAGGCGTCCGTTCCGCTGCAGCACATGCGCAAGGGCACGGTCGACCAGCGCGATTGGACGACCATCGCCTCCACCCGTGGCCGCATCAACGACGCTCCGCTCTACATCGACGACTCGCCGAACCTCACGCTCGTCGAGATCCGCGCGAAGTGCCGGCGGCTCAAGCAGCGCATCGGCCTGAAGATGGTCGTCATCGACTACCTCCAGCTGATGACCTCGGGCAAGAAGGTCGAGAGCCGCCAGCAGGAGGTCTCCGAGTTCTCGCGTGCACTGAAGCTGCTCGCGAAGGAGCTGCAGGTGCCGGTCATCGCGCTGTCGCAGCTGAACCGTGGACCGGAGCAGCGCGCCGACAAGCTGCCCGCCATCTCCGACCTCCGCGAGTCCGGCTCGATCGAGCAGGACGCCGACATGGTGATCCTGCTGCACCGCGAGAGCGCCTACGAGAAGGACAACCCGCGCGCGGGCGAGGCCGATCTCATCGTCGCCAAGCACCGCAACGGTCCGACCCGGACGGTGACCGTGGGCTTCCACGGCCACTTCTCCCGCTTCGCGGACATCCCGGCGGTCTGACGCTCGTGGCTGCACAGGATCCGGTCGAGGAGGTCGCGCTCGACGGGGAGAGCATCCGGCTCGGGCAGTTCCTGAAGTTCGCGGGGATCCTCGACTCCGGGGGCGAGGTGAAGGAGGCCGTCGCGGACGGCTTCGTCAGCGTGAACGGCGAGGTGGACCGGCGGCGGGGGCGGCAGCTGGTGGTCGGCGACGTCGTGGAGTTCGGCGGGCGCCGGTTCCGCGTCGGGGCGTAGGACTCGTCCGGACGTCTCCTCGTCCGGACGTCTCCTCTTCCGGGCGCCGCGGGTGCGTGGCTAGCATCGGGGCGTGCGACGCCGGAGTCGCACTGGTCAGGAGGCTCCGATGGGGTTCGTCAGCTACGGGATGCTCGTGTCGATCGACGGGTTCGTCGCGGCGGCGGACGGCGACATCTCCGGGTTCCCCGCGCCCGGGCCCGCGCTGCACCGGGTCTTCAACGAGGGGCAGCGGGCCGCCGCGCTGTCGGTCTACGGCAGCCGGATGTGGCGGATGATGGCGTACTGGGGCCGCCCCGATCCGGAGTGGGACGAGGTCGCCGAGGACTTCGCGCAGGCGTGGATCGAGACTCCGAAGGTCGTCTTCTCGTCGACGGTGACGGAGGTGCCCGAGGGCGTGACGCTGATCGCCTCCGACGCGGTCGACGCGTTCCGGCGGATCAAGGCCGAGACCGACGGTGCGATCGAGGTGAGCGGGCCGACGCTGGCCGCCTCGCTCGGCGCGGCCGGGCTGATCGACGAGTACCGGCTCTACGTGCAGCCGTTCGTGCTGGGCGGCGGGACGCCGTACTTCGCTGCGGGGTTCCGACCGGAGCTGCGCTTCCTCGGCAGCGAGCCGCTGCCGGAGGGCGCGGTGCTGACGCGCTACGCGCCGCGTTGACGGGCAGCGGCAGCATCTTGCTGCGTCGGACGCCAAGGACTCGACGTTCCGCGCCGGTACCGGTCCGACAGTCCGCGCCGCGTGGGCACCTGGTAAAGTCGAACCAATCGACCCCCTCCCAAGCCTCTCCTTGAAGCTCAAATGGGAGGGGCCTTTTTTATGGGTATCGGGGTACTGCAGTGGCTCTGAAGCCGAGCCTTTCGTGGGCGCAGCAGGTTCAGTTGCTTCGCCAGCGCGACCTCGCCATCGGTGACCCAGCGGCCTGCGAGAGATTCCTAGCGGCGCAGAACTACTACCGGTTCTCCGGCTATGCAAGGTATTTTCAGCGCGCCCCACAGGACGGCGACGACATGTTCGTCCAGGACACCTCCTTCGAAGGGATCCGGAGGATCTACGACGCAGACGAAGAGCTGAGGCAGTCGCTCAGCGCGCAGCTCGCGCACGCCGAGATCCTCCTCCGCAGCCACACCGCTCATGTCATCGCCGATCGACACGGCCCCTACAGGTCGTATCTCTCGGCCGCTTTCTACTCGGATGCTCCCTCTGTGGAGCCGACCGCGGAGGCGTGCCTCCGAGACGTCGAACGCAGTCGGGAGAGGCATATTCTGCGGTTCACAGCGAACACTCGCGAGGTGGGGACTGCACGCTTCGATGCGCTGCCGATCTGGTCCGCAGTCGACGCTTGGTCGTTCGGCACGCTGTCGAAGTGCATCGAACGCGGTGATTCCGGGTCGTTGGCCGGCGCAGTCGCCTCGAGCCTCGGCGTCGCTCAGGCGGGATTCGCGTACCGAGTGCGGGCGCTCGTGTATCTCCGCAACAGGTGTGCTCACCACAGTCGGCTGTGGAACCACTCGATCATCGACGCCGGACCGACGCCGAACAACGTCCGGACGAAGGCGAAGCGTCTGGCCGGGCAGTTCGATCCGAGATCCGTGCTCGACGTCGTCGCGTCGCTTGATGACATCCTCCTTCGAGGTGCAGGCGCCGTAGCCATCCTTCCGTCGCTCTTCGTCGAGCACTCACCACACGAGCCCTTCTGGCGGGGACTCCGCGCGCCGCAGACCACTCACGATCAGCACGACCACATCCCCTGAGGAGACGGGTCGAAGCGCAGCGCCGATGGCCCGTCGGAAGACACGGCGTCTAGCCGAGGGTCGGACGTGCGGTCTCGCCGGCGCGGGGGTCCGCGTCGATCAGCTCTCCGTAGCGCTCGAGCTCGATCTGCTGCAGGGTCTTCCCCCGGGTCTGCGGGGCCCAGATCGCACCGACGGCGAGGGCGATCAGCAGCAGCGCGATCATGACGAGACCGACCACCGGGACGCCGCGGGCGGCGAGCACCGTCGGGAAGTAGGAGCTGAGCATCCCGACAGCGACGCGGGCGGCGAAGAACAGGACCCCCTGCGCGCTCGCGCGGTACGGGGTGGCGAACAGCTCGCTCGCCCACAGGCTGTAGAACGCCTGCGCGCCGATGCCCGCGGAGACTCCCCAGCAGACCGCGAACAGCAGGAGGACCGGGAGCGTGACCTCGGCGAACACGAGCAGGACCCACGCGACGATCCCCAGGGCCGCACCGGCGGTGTAGAGCAGCCTGCGGCTCACCCGGTCTCCGAATCGCATGAAGCCCAGCCAGGTCGCGAGGACGGTGAAGCTCCAGAGCAGCACCTGGAGCAGGTTCTGGGCGACGGGGTCGGCGACTCCCGCCGTGGCGTAGACCCGGGGCATGAAGATCCCCATCTGACCGGCGCACACCCCCCAGAATCCGTAGATCCCGAAGAGGAAGACCAGGGCCCTGACGTTCGTCGGCCTCGAGAGCAGCTCCCGGAGGCCGCGACGCGGTGCGCGGGTCCGCAGTGCGCTGCTGTTCGACTCCTTCCAGAGGACCGACTCGTGGAGTCCCTGGCGGATCCACCAGACGACGAACGCGACAAGGAACAGGTGGACGAAGACGAGTCGACTGCCCAGCAGGCCCAGGGGTGCGAGCACGGTCGCCAGCGTGAAGCCGACGACCGGCCCCATCGACCAGGCCAGCTGCGCCGTGCCGACGTGCTTCGCGCGCCGGCCGGCCGGTGCCTCCTCAGCGATGTACGTCCAGGACGCCGGGACGCCGGCGCCGACCGCGATCCCCGTGAGGACGAAGGCGGCTCCCAGTATCCAGACGTCGAAGGCGAACGCCGCCAGCAGGATCCCGACCATGTAGAGGATCAGGTCGTAGGTGTAGATGAACTTGCGGCCGTAGCGGTCGCAGAGCGGTCCGCCGATCAGAGCGCCGACCGCGGCTCCGAACGCGTTCGCGCTGACGGCCGCGAGCAGGCCGACGGCCGTGTCGTCGATGCCGAACTCCGCCTGCCAGAAACCGAGGCTGGTGGCGATCGCGATGATCGAGCCGGCCTCGATGTAGTTCGACATCGCCACCGAGACGGTGGCCTTCCAGCCGGTGGTGGAGGTCGCTCCGAGACGTGCCATTGGACTGTTCTCCCTTGAACGAGGTGGTCGTGCGGTGTGGATGGACTCCGAGGTCAGAGCCGGACCCGGCGGAAGGCCACGCCGAGGATGTCGGCGGCGGCCTGGAGGTCGCGTGCGCGGTGGCCGATGCACAGCGCCCAGTGGTGGTCGACGCCCGAAGCGCTCCACTCGTCGACCCAGAGCCCCGGATCGCCGCCGAAGTCGACGCGGGACGTGGTGTTGCCGATCCGCAGCAGGGGGCCGGGCACCACGGTGCCCTCGGAGGCGACGAAGACGTACGAGCCGTCGCGCTCCTGACCGAGGCCGAAGACGGTCACCGGGCCGGGGCGGACGTCGAGCTCGACCGAGACGCCCCAGCCGCGCTTGCCGTGGAAGACGCCGAGGCCGCGCAGCAGCGGTTCGCCGGACGAGATCGCGAGGTGCGCGGGTCCGTCGTGGCCCATCTCGACCACGCCGTCGAGGAAGTTCAGGCCCTGGATCTCGGTGAAGGAGCCGCCGGCTCCGAGGCGCTGGGCGATCAGCATCGCGAGCGACGCGCGGAGCTCGTACTCGCCCGCGACCGGGACACCGCGGGCCGTGAGCAGCGATGCGCCCAGGATCATGCCGGCGCCGAGTCGCTCGTGCTGCTCGCCGTTCAGGCCGCGGTGATAGTAGGCGAGCGAGTCGAGCCGGAAGTCCTCGATCAGCCGGTCGAGGCCCACTGAGACCTTCGCGGCCCAGGAGAAGTCCTCCTCGTCGACGGTGTCGTCGACCGTGAAGACGCGCTGTGCCAGCTGCAGGCGCTCCTCCACCTCGGTGTCGGTCACCGCTTCGACACGGACGCGCAGGTCGTCGAACTCGAGGACCTCGACGTGCGAGCCGAAGGTCGTCGAGACCGTGGTGAGGTCGGTCGAGACGTCGAGCATCCCCGGATAGAGGTGCCCCATGAGGCCGTGCCTGCCGTGGCGCAGCGCGGCGCGCACGTGAGCGGCGCCGATCCAGCGGCCGATGCGCTCCCACGCGCTCTCGTCGCGCAGGTGGCCGGAGACGGAGCGGAACGGGATGCCGGCGCGGCGGAACACGTTGCCCATCTCGGGTACGGAGCACTGCCCGCAGTAGGCGAGCCACTCCCCGGTGCCGAAGCTCTCGTGGTCCATCGCCGCCGTGGGCTGGAGGTCGATGATCAGGACGGGAGCGCCGGACCGCTGCGCGATCGGCAGGACCATCGACGCGGTGAGGTAGGTGGTGAGGAAGACCACGAGGAGATCGGGATCAGCCCGGCGCAGCGCCTCCGCCGCCGAGGCCGCGCCGTGGGCGTCGCTGATGAAGCCGGCGTCGGTCACCTCGACGTCGAGCTCCGCCAGGCGGTCGGAGACGTAGCGGGCCGACTCCTGCAGCTGGGGCAGGAGGGCGGGGAACTGGGGCCAGTAGGCCCCCAGCCCGCCGGCGACGAGTCCGACGCGGGTCCGCCGACGGACGGTCTCGGGAAGCAGCTCTGCGACTCGCGCGCGCTCTGCGGACATGGTGCGAACTCCTGTGGTCGACGTGGAACGGACGGGTGGGCGGCGGCCGGGCCTTGCTTCTGCGGGTGCGGAGCGGGCTCTTCGTGGAACGTTTCACCACGGTAGGGGCCCAGTGCTCTGCTGGAGCGACCGTCACCGCCGGGTGGCGCGTTCCGACCACTGCGTGGATGGGAGTCCGCGGAGTGCGGGGCCGACCGGCGGCGGCGCGTGGGAGGCTCGGATCGAGTCATCAGCAGGGGAGCGGGCGTGGAGACGGCGGAGTCCCGCCGGGCACCATCCGCCTCCGAGGAGTCAGGAGCGCGCGCATGCAGGTCGGAACGCACGTCGAGTCGGTTCAAAGGTCGCCTCGCGACGGGACGGAGGGGCTCGCATGAAGGTGGGAGTTCATTTCATGAACTTCACGCTGCCGGGGGGCAGTGCCGGGATCGCGCCGATCCTCGGGGCCACGGCGCGGACGGCGGAGGACGTCGGCTGCGAATGGTTCACGCTGATGGACCACTACTTCCAGATGGAGCAGTTCGCGACGAGCGAGGATCCGATGCTCGAGGGGTACACCTCGCTCGGATTCGTCGCAGGGCGGACGGAGCGGCTGCGGCTGGGGCTGCTCGTGACGGGCGTGACCTACCGGCACCCGGGACTGCTGGCGAAGATCGTGACGACGCTCGACGTGCTGTCGGGCGGGCGGGCGATGCTCGGGATCGGCGCGGCCTGGTACGAGCGGGAGCACCTCGGGCTCGGCGTGCCGTACCCGGCGCTGAAGGAGCGGTTCGAGCGGCTCGAGGAGACGCTGCAGATCTGCAAGCAGATGTGGAGCGAGAACGACGGGCCGTACACGGGGAAGCACTTCCAGCTGGCGGAGACGCTGAACCACCCGGAGCCGATCCAGCGGCCGGGTCCGCCGATCCTGATCGGGGGCAGCGGAGAGAAGAAGACGCTGCGTCTGGTCGCGGAGTACGGCGACGCCTGCAACCTGTTCGCGATCGGCGCGGAGGGGATCGCCCACAAGCTCGACGTGCTGCGTCGCCACTGCGACGACCTCGGGCGCGACTACGACGCGATCACGAAGACGATCATCGGCGGCGGCGACCCGGTCGGCGACCCGGACGGGTTCGTGCGGGCGATGGAGGAGTACGCGGCGCTCGGGATCTCGCTGGTCGAGCTCGCGCCGCAGGGGCCGGACCCGGAGGCGTACGTGGCGCGGCTGGGCGAGGGCGTCGTGGGGCGGCTGGCGGCGATCGGCTGAGGGCGCGGGGTGGGTCTCGATACGCCGCTGCGCGGCTACTCGACCAGCATGAAGGGGCGCCGCGCGGCTGGTCGACCGGCATGAAAGGGGCGCTGCGCGGTCGGTCGACCGGCAGGGAGGGGAGCTGCTCGCACAACATCAGCTGAGAGCACCCGGCCTCCGCTGTCAGCGGAGGGACCCCTGTCTCAGCTGATGTTGTGCGCGTCGGCGGCGGCAGAACGTCAGCCGAGGACGTGCGTCGTCGCCGAGGGGCGCTGAGAGTTACTCCCGGCTGATGTTCTGCGTCCGGATCGGGTGCATGGTCTGCAGGTCCGAACTGTCGGGCACGCCCCATGCTGATCGAGTAGCCCGTGGAGCGGGCGTATCGAGAGCCGGCAGCGCCAGAAGGACGAGTCTGCAGACCTGGCCTTCATTGGACGGTGGGTCTCGATACGCCGCTGCGCGGCTACTCGACCAGCATGAAGGGGCCGCTGCGCAGCTGCTCGACCAGCAGGTCTGCGGGCGACTCTTCCCAGTGGATCCGGTGTCAGGGGGCGGGGGTGCAGCCGCAGGTCTCGCCGAGGACGAGGGTGGTCGGCAGGCGGACGTGGCGGACGGGGGCGTCGGCGAGGGTCTCGTCGAGGAGCTCGAAGGCGATGCGGGCCATCTCGCGGACGGGGACGGCGACGGTGGTGACGCGGACGCCGCCGAGCAGTGCCTCGCGGATGCCGTCGAAGCCGACGATCGCGAGCTCGGCCGGGACGCGGATCCCCTCCTGGGAGGCGGCGCGGAGGAGGGCGAGGGCGTGCTCGTCGGTGGTGGCGAAGACAGCCCGCGGGCGCTCGGTGCGCAGGATCGTGCGGAGGGCGGCCTCGGCCGAGACGCGGTCCATCGGCACGCGGTGCAGGCGGCCTGCGGCGCCTCCCCTCGCCTCTGCCCAGAAGCGGGCGCGGAGGCCCGAGGGGCCGAAGTCGTCGGGGCCGGTGACGCAGTGCACGTCCGCGTGGCCGTGGGAGAGCAGGTGCTCGACCGCGGCTCGCACGCCCTGCTCGTCGTCGAAGACGACGCTCGGCTCGGTGTCGGTGGGAGCCGCGGAGTGCAGGAAGACGCGCGGGGCGGTGTCGGCGGTGCTGGCGGGATCGATGGTGATCAGGAGGATGCCGGCGGTGCGCAGGTCGGCGAAGGTGCGCTCGTAGCCGCGCTCCACCTCCGGGTCGTACTCGGTGTTGCCGAGGAGGGTCAGCAGCGAGCGGCGGCGGGCCTCGTGCTCGATCTCGCGCGCCAGCTCGCCGAAGAAGGCGTTGGAGGAGTCGGGGACGAGCAGGCCGACCAGATTCGAGCGGCCGACGCTGAGCGCCTCGGCGAGGGTGTTGCGGCGGAAGCCGAGCTCGGTGATGGCGGTCTCGACGCGGGCGCGGAGCTCGGGGGAGACGGGGCGCGGGCCGTTGTTGACGACGTAGCTGACGACGGTGGCGGAGGTGCCGGCCGAGCGGGCCACATCGGCGAGGGTGGGGCGCCGGGGGCGGGCTGACATCCGGTCAGCTTATGGGAGGGGGGTGGGGGGATCTCGATACGCCCGCTGCGCGGGCTACTCGATCAGCATGATGTGCGCGTGATGCTCGGTCGGGATGAGGGGCGGGCTGCTCGGTCGGGATGAGGGGGCGGCTGCTCGGTCGGGATGAGGGGTGGGGCGTTCTTGGTGGTCGAGTAGCGCGGAGCGCGTATCGAGACCGGGGGTCTGCAGAGGGGCGGATCTCGATACGCCCGCTGCGCGGGCTACTCGATCAGCATGAAGGGGGCCGCTGGGCGGGTGGTGCGATCGGCAGGGGAGGGGCGCCCGCTGCGCGGGTGCTCAATCGGTGGGGGCGCCCGCAGCGCGGGTGCTCGATGGCGAGGAGCGGGCGGGGCGGCCTGGAATGTTTCACATGGGCGTAATAAACGGGCGGGTGGAGGAAACAGGGCGCGACTATGGTCACGCTAACCGCTTAGAATCGCCGACTCCCCTGGAGCGTCATGCACGCCACCCTCACCCCGTTGCGCCGCGCCGCGCTGCCCGCGACGGCGGCCGACGCGTCCGGTGACTCCCGGGTCGTCCGAGCGCTGACCCGCACCGCGTGGGCGCAGGCCGTGCTCCGCGCGGTCGCCGCGGCCTCCAACCTCTCGTTCGCGCACACCCGGGTCGCCGTGCTCGGGACCGGGCCGCTCGCCGTCGAGCTGGCGACCAGGACCGCCGCGACGGGTGCTCGCGTGATCGTCGTCGGCGACGACCCGATCGCGCTGGTCGAGATCACCCAGCTCGGGCTGACGGTGCAGACGGCGGACTCGGCGGACCTGCGGGATGCGACGATCGCCTTCGCGACGGGCGAGCTCCGCGCGCCGGTCGCCCCGGCGCTGCTCGGCACCGGCGGTCCGCTGCTCCTGGTCGACGCGGGGGAGGAGCGGCCGGCCGTGACCGCGGTCACCGACCCCTCCTCCGGCCGCCCCGGGATCGACCGGATCGCGGACGCCGGGCGCGAGCTCTTCCTACTCGTGGCGCGCGACGTCGCCGACGGCTCGGCCCGCCGCACCCGGGAGCAGCTGTCCGCGCGCTTCGCGGCCGCTGTCGAGGCCGCCCGTGAGCAGGACCCGTCGCCCGACCTGCACGAGCGCGCCGACCGTGCCCTCGCGCTGGAGCTGCTCCGATGACCGCGCCGATCCGGGACCCCTCGCTCTGGCGGCAGGGGCAGGACAAGATCGACTGGGCCGCGCGCTTCATGCCGGTGACCCGCGGGATCGCCGGACAGCTCCGCGAGAGCGGCACCGTGCGGGGCCTGCGGATCGGGCTGGTGCTCGTGCTCGAGCCCAAGACGGCGACGCTCGCGCTCGAGCTGGCGGCGGCCGGCGCCGACGTCAGCGTGATGTGCGGCGCCTCCAACACCCACGACGACACCGCGGCCGCCCTGCAGCACGCGGGGATCGCGGTCTTCGCCCGCTCGGACGCGAGCGCCGCCGACGACCGGGCGTTCGCGCTCGGACTGCTCGACCGGCGCCCGGACATCCTGGTCGACGACGGCTCGTCGGTCACCCGGCTCGCGCACACCGACCGGCCCGCGGTCTTCGAGACCCTGCGCGGCGCGACGGAGGAGACCACGAGCGGCCTGCGCCCGCTCCGGGTGATGGAGCGCGAGGGCGCGCTGCGGATCCCGGTGCTCGCGGTCAACGACGCGCGCTGCAAGACGCTCTTCGACAACCGGCACGGCACCGGGCAGTCGACGCTGCTGACCATGCTCGACCTGCTCGCGACTCCGCTCGACCGCGCGCACGTCGTCGTCGCCGGCTTCGGGCCGGTCGGCCGCGGGGTCGCCCAGCACGCCCGCGCGCTCGGCGCCCGCGTGACGATCGCGGAGGTCGACCCGGTCCGCGCGCTCGAGGCGGTCTTCGCCGGCTACGACGTCGACGCGCTGGAGTCGGCGGCCGGCAGCGCCGACCTGCTGATCTCGGCGACGGGCATCGCGCACACCATCGACGTGGAGCACCTGCTCGCCCTGCCGGAGGGGGCGGCCGTGGCCGTCTCGGGCGGCGTCGCGCAGGAGATCGCGATCGACGCGGCGCTCGCCGCGGGCGCGACCCGGCGGAGCATCGGCCACGCGCTGGAGAGCTTCACGCTGCCCAACGGCCGCTCGATCGTCGTGCTCGACGACGGCGGCTGCATCAACTGCACCGCCGGTGAGGGGAACCCGATCGAGATCATGGACCTGTCCTTCGGCGTCCAGGTGGCCGCCGTCGACCTGCTCGCGCGGGAGGCGGGGAGCCTCGCTCCCGCTGTGCACCTGCTCCCGCCCGAGGTCGACGACCGGGTCGCCCGCGCCAAGCTCGACGCGCTCGGTCTGCGGATCGACGCGCCGAGCAGCGCCCAGCGCGACTTCCTCGGCAGCTGGACCTCGACCGGCCGCCGGGCCGCGCCGCAGCGGGACGGAGCGCGCTCGTGACCGAGCTGCTGCGCCTCGAGGGCGTCGGAGTGACCTACCGCAATGCGGAGCAGCCCTCGCTGGTCGACGCGAGCTTCTCGGTGTCGAGCGGCGAGGTCGTGCTGGTCGCGGGTCCGTCCGGCTGCGGCAAGAGCACGCTGCTGCGGGTGCTGAACGGACTGGTGCCGCGCTCCTACCGCGCCGAGGTGACCGGGCGGATCGAGGTCGAGGGGCGGGACGCGACTCCGCTGGCCCTGCGCGACATCTCGGAGGTCGTCGGCACGCTGCTGCAGGATCCGGGCAAGCAGGTGGTCGGGCACAGCGTGCTCGCCGAGATCGCCTTCGGGCTGGAGAACCGCGGGACGCCTCCCGCCGAGATCCGTGAGCGCGCGCACCGGGTCGCCGAGCGACTCGGGCTGACCGCGCTGCTCTCGACGCCGCCGCACGAGCTCTCCGGCGGGCAGCTGCAGCTCGTCGCCTTCGCGGGGATCCTCGTGCTCGACCCACGGGTCATCGTCATCGACGAGCCGCTGGCCAACCTCGATCCCGACGCGGCGGACGTGCTGCTGCGGGCGGTGCGCGCCTACGTCGACGGCGGCGGGGCTGCCGTGATCGTCGAGCACCGCGTCGACGAGGTGCTCGCGCTCGAGCCGGACCGCGTCGTCTACCTGGAGGAGGGGCGGGTCGTCTACTCGGGCGGTGTCGCCGGCTTCCTCGAGGTCGCGTCGCCGGAGTCGGTGAAGCTGCCGTTCGAGGCGCTGCTCGCCGGCGCCGCGGGGGAGGAGTCGCCCGAGGAGGAGGCGCGTCCGGCCCCGGCCGGTGCCGCCCGCCTGCACTTCGACGGCGCCGAGCTCGGCTACGGCGCGCGGACGATCGTGGCCGCCGTGGACCGCCGCTTCCACGCGGGCGAGCGGGTGGCGATCCTCGGCCGGAACGGCGCCGGCAAGTCGACGCTGATGCGCGCGGCGGTCGGCCTGGTCGCGCCGACCCGCGGCCGCGTCCTGCTCGACGACCGGCCGGTGCACGAGCTGACCGCGGCCGAGCTCGTCTCGACCTGCGGCTACCTCTTCCAGAACCCGGGCCAGGCGCTCTTCAGCGAGACGGTCGAGGCGGAGCTGGCCTTCGGGCCGCGCAATCTCGGGGTGCCGGCGGAGGAGATCCCCGCGATCGCCGACGCCGCGCTGCGCGCCGTGTCGCTCGACGACGTGCCGGGGATCCTGCAGCGGCCGCCGCGCACGCTCTCCTTCGGGCAGCAGCGCCGGCTCGCGGTCGCGCTCGCCCTCACGCTGCGGCCGCGGACGCTGATCCTCGACGAGCCGACGGCGGGGCAGGACGAGCGCTCCTCCCGCCACTTCCTCGACGCGGTCTGGGCGATCGACGGGATCGACAGCGTGTACTTCATCACCCACGACGTCGACATGGCGCTCGCCCGAGCCGACCGCGTGGTGGTCGTCGACGGCGGCGGGATCGTCGCCGACGCCAGCCCCGCCGAGGTCGTGCACGACGCGGCGCTCTGGCACGGCCCGGGCGTCGACCCCGGCCACTCCCGCGCGGTGCTGCGCGAGACCGACTTCGTGCGCGCCGCCCGGCGCCACGGACCCGCGAGCGGCCGCCTCCCGCGCCCGCTCGACCTCGCCCGGCGCCTCCGCCGTGCGCAGCAAGGCCCCGGCAGCACCCCCGACGCCGGACGCACCGCCGATCCCCGCAGCTCCTCTCCCTCCCTCGAAAGGACACACCCGTGACCGCCACCACCTCCACCGCCGCGAAGACCGGCCCCTGGGCCGTCTCCTCCCGCACGATCGTCTTCGGCGCCGTCGGCGCCGCCCTCTACGGCGCGCTCGGCGCCCTGAGCTTCGTGATCCCCGGGACGATGATCTCGATCCGCCCCGCGATCGCGATCATCCCCTTCGTGGGCCTGCGCTTCGGACCGGTCGCCGGCTTCTTCACCGGCGCCGTCGGCAACGCGATCGTCGACCAGATCATGGGCTACGGCTTCCTCACCTACTGGAACTGGAGCATCGCGAACGGCCTCGTCGGCCTGCTCGCCGGACTGATCGGCTACTACGCGAAGGAGCCGCGCACCACCGGCCGCCAGCTCGTCTGGGCCGCCGCCATCGCGGTCGCCGCGGTCGTCGTCGGACTGCTCTTCACCGCCACCGACTTCCTGTTCCTCGGCCAGACCTTCCAGTACTGGTTCTTCGGCTCCTACCTCCTGGCGATCCTCGCCACCGGCATCACCGCGGTGATCCTGGTGCCCGTGCTCGACCGGGTCTGGAAGCCGCTGCAGAACCTCGCCGGACGCTGACGGGCGCCCGGGATGGAGGTCTCGCCTCGATACCTCGGCGGTGACTCCTTCCTCGGCCGCCGGGATCCGCGCGTGCTGATCCTGGTGCCGGTGATGTTCGTCGTCACGGCCAGCCAGGTGCGCGATCTGCGCTGCATGGCGGCGCTTGCCGTGGTCGCCTTCGCGTACTACCTCAGCGCGCGGATCCCGTTCCGCGAGGTCCGCTCGAACTGGGCCGTCGTGGCCGTGTTCGTGCTGGTCTTCGCGGGGATCAACGGGCTCATCGTCGGCGCGACCGGCAGCGGCGAGCCGGAGGCCGGCGCGACGCTGTTCACGGTGCCGGTCGTCGGGCTGGCGATCACGGAGGGGGCGGTGTCGTACGCGGTCAACCTGCTGCTGCGCTTCCTCACGCTGGTCGCGGTCGGGTTCCCGCTCGCGTTCGCCATCCGCCCGGGAGACCTCGCGGTCGCGTTCGCGCGGCTCGGGGTACCGGCGCGCTTCGCCTACGGGATCGACCTGACCTTCAAGTTCCTGCCCAGCGCGGCCTCGAACCTGCAGGAGACGGCCGCGGCCCAGCGGCTGCGCGGCTACGAGCGGACGCAGACCCGCAATCCGATCCGGCGCCTGCGCGAGGTGGCGCCGCTGATGGTGCCGGTCACCATCACCTCGTTCGTGGACGCGGAGGACACGGTGGACGCCCTCGATCTGCGCGGCTTCGGGACGCGCAAGCGCACCTGGCTGCGGGAGATCCGGTACACGCCGGTCGACTGGGCGGTGACGGGCGGCGCGGTGCTGCTGGCGGTCGCGGCGAGCACGGCGAGTCTCTCGGGACTGATGCCGTCGGCGTGGATCCCGTGAGCGGCGCGGTGTCGCTCGGGCGCGAGAGCGCCGGGAGCTCGACCTCGGTGCTCACCGTGCACAGCTCGCCGTGGGTGCTGCCCGTGGCGGGCGAGCCGGTGCGCGACGGGGCGGTCGCCGTGCGCGGCGAGCGGATCGTGGCGGTCGGGGCGCGGGACGAGGTGCTGGAGGGGCTCCGCGACGAGTCGCCCGCAGTGCGGGAGTGGCCGGGCGCGATCGTCCCGGGCCTCGTCAACGCGCACTCGCACCTGCAGTACACCTGCATGTCCGCGGTCGGCCGGGGCCGGTACGCCGGCTTCGAGGACTGGTCGCGCGCCTTCCAGGAGGTCTACGAGCAGCCGCACGACTGGGGCGCCTCGGCGGCCGCCGGGCTCGAGATCGCGGTCTCGACCGGGACGACGGCGATCGCCGACATCGTCACCGACCTCGACGCGCTGCGCGTGCTCGAGGACGGCCGGGTGCACGGGATCGCCTACTGGGAGCTGATGAGCCTCCTCGAGGACGACTGGCGCGGCAGCGGGCGGGCGATCACCGCCGAGCTGGTGCGCACCTCCGGCGTGACGCGGATCGGGCTCTCGCCGCACGCGCCGTACTCGCTGGACACCCCGGTGCTGAGCGACCTGACCGGGCTCTCGCAGGAGCTCGGCGTGCGCCGGCACCTGCACCTGGCCGAGTCGGCCTGGGAGGCGGAGTACACGATGCACGGCCGCGGCGACCTGGCGGAGCAGTGGCGCCGCTGGGGCTACGACGGCTTCCACCTGCTGCGCAACGGCGGCAGCGCGCTGCGGCCGGTGGCGTACGCGGAGACGATCGGGGCGCTCGGCGACGACGTGCACATCGCGCACGGGATCTACGTGGACGCGGACGATCGCGCGACGCTGCGGCGCACCGGCACCTCCGTCGCGCTGTGTCCGCGCTCGAACGCGGTGATCGGGCTCGACGAGGCGCCGGTCGCGGACTACCTGCGCGAGGGGAACGCGATCGCGGTCGGGACGGACTCGCTGTCGTCGACGCCGTCGCTGGACCTGCTCGGGGACGTGGCCGAGCTGTGCCGGATCGCGCGGGCGCAGGGGTACGCGGGGCGGGATCTGCACGCGCGGCTGCTGGCCGCCGCCACGCTCGGCGGCGCGGTGGCGATGGGGGCGGCGGAGTCGTTCGGCACGCTGGTGCCGGGGGCGCTCGCCGACCTCGCGGTCCTGGGCGTGTCGGGCTCTTCTTCCGACGACGTGCTCGCCGCCGTCGTCGAAGCCGGCGAGGGGACCGCCCTCGCCACGATCATCTCCGGGGAGGTCCGATGGCAGGCGCGGAGCTGAGCGGGTTCGTCGACCGGCTGAGCGTCGACGGGCGGGTGCTCGAGCGGGTGCGGCGGCCGGCGCTCGCCGAGTCGCTGGGGCTGGAGCCGCATCCCGAGGGCGGCTGGTACCGGCGGACGTGGGAGTCGCCCGAGCGGCTGACGCTCGTCGGCGCGGACGGCTCGGTGCGGGAGCGGCCGGCGGCGACGCTGATCGTCTTCCTGCTGCCGGCGGGCGAGGCGTCGGCCTGGCACCGGGTGTCGTCGGCGGAGACCTGGATCTGGAACGGGCCCGGCCGGGTGGCGCTGCAGTACGGCGGGCTCGGCGAGGAGCCGGAGGACGGCGAGACGGTCGTACTCGGCTCCGCGTTCGAGGGGCTGCCGGTGCAGGCGCTGGTGCCGGCCGACGTCTGGCAGCGGACGCTGCCGTCGGCGGAGGACGCGGTGGTGAGCTGCCTGGTGTCGCCGGGCTTCGACTTCGCGGACTTCTCGATGCCGGAGTAGCGGCGGGCGGGTCTCGAGAGGCCGCCGGAGGCGGCTACTCGACCAGCACGGAAGGGGGCACTGCGGGGCTGCTCGACCAGCATGGGCGTGCGCATCCGCGGCTGGACTGCTCGACACGTCGGGAGGCATCGATTCCGTCAGCAGTGACGTGAACGCGTCATCGTTGTGCTTCAAGCGCCCGGAATTTCGCTGCGCGAAGTGGGGGCACCACCGTGGTGTGCAGGTACGCCGATGCCGACTGCGGCGGCGGTCGTACCTCGACACCACGGGAGATGCACATATGACGAACGACGACTCCCTCCCACAGACGCCCAGCGGTGAGGGCGCGGTGCACCGGCGGGCGCTCGTCGCCGGAGGGATCTGGACGGTGCCCGTCATCGCCCTGGCGACGGCGGCTCCGGCCGCATCGGCGTCTCCTGCGCCCTGCCCGTCGGTCACCGATCCTGCTCAGTGGCGGCGCTACGACAACGGCTACGGCTATCACGGGGCGTCCGGCATCGAGGAGAAGAACGGCGCCGTCTTCTTCTACCAGCAGGCGGACGATTCGGGCTCCGCCGAGGGGTTCAACCTGGAGGTCTGGTGGGGAGCCAGGCTGCCGGTCGTCGCGGGGACCACCTACACCTTCCTCTACCGGGCCGGTGGCTCGTACGCACAGACCGGCGACGACAGGACTCGCGGTCCGCAGTACGCCCGGCTCGAGATCGACGACGTGCCCATCTCGCCGAACTACAGCACCGACACGAGTCAGTACGGCGACGTGCAGCTGACCAAGGACTTCTCGTTCGTCGACTACTCCACCCGGTGGACGGCGAACACCACGGGATCGGTCCAGCTCATGTGGCACTTCATCGTTCCCGGACGAAAAGGAGTGAGGACCGACGCGAACGACGACATCCGCATCACGCTGCCGATGATCGCCTGCTCGTAGAGGCGCCGAGCAGCCCGTGGGGCGGGCCCCTCCATGCTGATCGAGTAGCCCGTGCAGCGGGCGTATCGAGATCCACCGCGGCCTGGAGGGTGGGTCTCGATACGCCGCGTTCCGCGGCTACTCGACCAGCATGAGGCGCGCGGCCTGCGGCTGATCGACCGGCATGAAGCGCGCGGCCTGCGGCCGGTCGGCGGGGATGGAGCGCGCGTTCCGTGGCTGGTCGACCAGCAGGGGTGCGCGGAGCGGGCGGGTATCGTGAGCCGCATCATGCCCGTCGACTCCGCCCTTGAGGCCTCCGGCTCCGGCAGACGCCTGCAGCGCCGGGTCGCCGAGGGGCTCGGGCGGGAGATCGCGTCGGGGGTCCGGGCGGCGGACTCGCAGATCGTGCCCGAGGAGATCGGCCGCCGGTACGACGTGTCGCGCACGGTGGTGCGCGAGGCCTTCCGTGCTCTCGAGGCCCGCGGGATGATCCGCGCTCGCCCGCGCGCGGGGACGCAGGTCCAGCCGGAGAGCTCGTGGAACCTCCTCGATCCGGATGTGATCCAGTGGCGGGCGGCCGGGCCGGCGAGCGAGACGCAGCTGCAGGAGCTCCTCCTGCTGCGCGAGGCGGTCGAACCGGCCGCGGCCCGGCTCTTCGCGGCGAGCGGCCGGACCGCCCGGCAGCAGGAGCTGTCGGCCGCGGCGGCGGAGCTGGCCCTCGCGGCCGAGGCGCGATCGCTGCCCCGGTTCACGAGCGCGGATCAGAGCTTCCACCGGATCCTGGTCGAGGGGTCGGGCAACGCGGTGCTCGCCCAGCTGCTCGGCACCCTCGCCGCCGCGCTCGACAGCAGATACGGCAGCGGCGTTCCGACCTTCACCGCCGCGACCGATCGTGCGGTCGACCAGCATCGGCGGCTCGCGGAGGCGATCGCCGCCGGGGACGCCGATCTCGCGGAGAGCGCGGCGCGCACGCTCGTCCGCGACACCGCCGAGGAGATCCGGGCGACGGCGAGCAGCCGAGGGACGGCCTGAGCCGAAGCGGTCAGTGGTGCCCTCGGGCGCCGGCGTCGATCACTCCGCGGCTGCGAGGCCCTCGTACGCGCGGCTGGGGATCTGCGTGGCGAGCTTGCCGCCGCTGACGTCGACGAGCGTGCCGGTGATGTAGCTCGCGGCGTCGCTGGAGAGGAAGCAGAGCAGGTCGGCGATGTCGTCGGGCGTTCCCCAGCGGCGCAGGCTCAGCGTGTCGAGGAGCCGCGCCTTCGCCGCCTCCGGCATGTCCGCGAAGCCGTTCATCGCGGTGGGGATCATGCCCGGCGCGTAGGCGTTGACGGTGATGCCCCACGGCCCGAGCTCGCCGGCGAGGACCCGGGTGAACTGCACGACGGCCGCCTTCGAGGCTCCGTAGGCGGCGGCGCCGATGCTCGGGACGATCGCGGCGAACGAGGCGGCGTTGATGATGCGGCCGCGGCCGCGCTCCTTCATCACGGGGATGACGGCCTGCGAGACGAGGAAGGTGCCGCGGACGTTCACGTCGAACGCGGCGTCCCAGCGCGACGGATCGAGGGTCTCGACGGTGCCCTCGACGTTGATGCCGGCGTTGTTCACCAGGACGTCGACGTGGCCGAACCGCTCGACCACCGCGTCGATCGCCGCCCGCACCGACGCCGGGTCCGTGACGTCGCAGACGATCTGCTGCGCGTCGCCCGAGGGGGAGGGGAAGGCCAGGTCGAGGGCGGCGACCCGCGCGCCCTCCGCCAGGAAGCGGTCGACGATCGCGCGGCCGATGCCGCGCCCGCCTCCGGTGACCACGACGACCAGACCGGTGAGATCGATGAGCACGGCAGCCTCCTATTAGTATGATTAATCGATCGTCACCGTAGCATCGAAGGGCTGCCCCATGGACACCGAAGTCGCTCGCAGAGTCGCCTGGATCACGGGAGCCGGCTCCGGGATCGGGGCCGCGTCGGCCGAGCGCCTGGCGGCGTCGGGCTGGACGGTGGCGCTCAGCGGGAGGTCACGCGAGCGCCTCGACGCCGTCGCCGAGCGGATCGGCAGTGCCGGCGGGGACGCCCTCGTCGTCCCCCTCGACGTGAGCGACGGGGAGGCGGTGCCCGCCGCCCGGGACGCGGTGCTGGCAGCGACCGGCCGGATCGACGCGCTGGTCCTGTCGGCCGGGCTCAACTCCCCGCGGCGGACCTGGGGGGACCAGCGGCTGAGCGAGCTCGAGGAGATCGTGCGCACCAACCTGCTGGGGCCGGTGGGCGTCATCGACGCGGCGCTGCCCGAGCTGAGGGCGCACGCCGGCGCGGTCGTGCTGGTCTCCTCGTACTCGGCCTGGGCGTTCGCCCCTATCGCGGGGGTCGGCTACAGCGCGAGCAAGAAGGCGCTGGCCGAGATCGCCCGCACGCTGAACGCGCAGGAGGCCGCCTCCGGGATCCGCGCCTGCCACCTCTGCCCCGGCGACGTCGCGACGGACTTCCTCCGCCACCGGCCGCAGGTCCCGGATGATGAGGCCCGCGCCCGGATGCTCGCGCCGGACGACGTGGCCCGCGCGGTCGAGTTCGTCCTCGACTCGCCGGCCCACGTCCGCATCGACGAGCTCGTGATCTCGCCGGTGTCGCAGCGCTGACGGGCTCCGTGCCTTCGTCGGCGACCGCTGGACGGTCGCGTTCGTGCCGGGCTGTGCCCGCGCGTCCGCGGACGGCCGACCCTGCTACTTCGGAGTCGGCTGCGTCTTCGGCTGGGCGGGAGACGCAGCCGACTTCCCGACGGAAGCACTGCTGCGGGTGACGTACCGGCCAGTGGTCGGGCTGATCCGCGCGCCGCTGACTCGGAAGCCGCCGTTGCCGAGGCTCTGGAACGAGTTGCTGCTGCTGTTCGTCATCGCTGTCTCCTTGTCCTTCGTTGATCGTAGTTGCGCGAGGCGGCTCACACGAGGGAGTCGCTCAGCCGTTCGCTCCACGCGTTCGCGATGTCGAGCACCTGGTCGAACCACATCGCCTTCGACGTGGAGAACGCCTCCGCGGTGCCGGGAAGGCCGACGCTCAGCACCGCGGTCGCGATGTCCGGCAGACCCGCGAAGGACACCCTGATCGGAAGGGCGAGCACCGTGCCCCAGCGATTCGTTCCGGCCGGGTCGAGATTCTGGAACACGATGCTCTCCGCACCGAGGGTCCGGCCGGCGACCCAGGCGCTGTCGTGTCCGCTCGGCACGAGGCGGATGTCGGACGTTGCTCGATAGGTCCGGTCCTGGGAGGCGTACCGTCCGACGCTGCCCGCTCCGTCCGCGAGCCACAGGCTGACGCCGAGCTGCTCGACGTCGAAGGCGTCGCGCAGCGTCCGCGCGTCGTCGTCCAGTGCGTCGGAGTACTCCGGCTGGCGGACGTCGAAGCCGTCGACGTGGAGATCCCAGAGCGCGGTCGCCCGCTGCTGCGGCGAGCGGTACCGAGGTCGATGCAGATGACGGAGCTCGCGGATGATCTGCGCGGCATCGGTGAAGTCCTCGAGAAGGATCGGCTGCAGTCCGGCAGCTCTCCACTGCCCGGCGAGGGCGCTCTTGATCTCGTCGAATCGCTCTCTCGAGACGCCGAAGGCCTGGCGCGCGAGAAGCACCAGCGCCGCGTTGCCGTCAGGCGAGTCGGCAAGAGCGACGTGGAGCCAGCGCCGGACGTCCGGATCTCGGTAGGACGTTCCGGCGATGACGATGGCGCCGTCCTGCGCTGCCTTCTTGAGCAAGCGCTGCTGCCAGCAGTCCTGGTCGCCGAGCAGCTCGTTGTAGTCGGACAGGGTCAGGACGACGCCCTCGCTCCGCGAAGGGGAGGCGATTCCGTGCAGGTGGTGCACGACGTACGCGGTCGAGGACTCGTCGTCGTCGACGCGACCCTCCGCGGTTCCTTCGATGTCGATGGCGTCCTCGAGGAGGACGTCGAAGTTCAACGTCGCCACCGTGGTCTCGTCGGTTCTCCCGTCGAGGGCGTGGCCGGCAGCCGCGAGATGCAGCGACGAGGGCGACAGATCCTGCAGCCCTTGGTAGAGCGCGGCCCTGACGCGCTGGTCCCACCGGTCCAGAGTGCTCTTCGCGGCTTCGGCGACGAGGAGTGGGTCCTGCCGCTGCACGAGCTCCTGCGCGGCGGACTCCGAGGAGACGGCCCCGCTCTTCAGGAGGAGCCGAACGGCGAGCTCGTCCCACCCGGGCAGCCCCGATGACGTCGACGCACCGGCACCGAGCAGCAGGGTGACATGCCGATCGACGCCGGAGTCTCGGAACGGAGCCAGGACATCCGCGTTCAGGTCGGGGGCGCTCACCAGCGCATGATGCCATGCGGGTCAGCTGCGCCCGGCAGCCAGGCGCGACACGTTCTGATCGGTCGGGGGGGCGGGTCTCGATACGACCCTGCGGGGCTACTCGACCAGCATGAACAGACCCGCTCGACCAGCATGAACAAGCCCGCTCGACCAGCAAGGACGGGGCTGCTCGACCTGCAGGAAGAGGCCTGCCCGACCGGATGCGTGCTGGTCGAGCAGCCGCGGGACGCGGCGTATCGAGACCCGGCGTCAGCCGGAGGACTCGCGGGGGACGAGGCGCACGGGCATCGAGCGGACGCCGGGCGTCGCGCGGCCGTGGATGGCGTGGGAGAGCTCCTCGGCGGCGGCGCGGCCGAGGGCCTCGAGCTGCATGTCGATGCTGGTGAGCGGGGGGCGGGCGGCCTCGACGAGGAGGTCCCAGTTGTCGAAGCCGACGACGGCGACGTCGCGCGGCACCGGGTGGCCGCTCTCGCGCAGGTGGTCGAGGGCGCCGCGGGCGATCTGATCGCTCGCGCAGATGATCGCGTCGAGATCGGGGTGCGCGGCGAGCAGCGACTCGGCGCACTGCCGGCCCCAGCTCTCCGACCACTGGCCGTAGAGCACGTCGCCGCCGACCAGCGGGAGGCCCGCCTCCGTCAGCGCGCGCTCGACGCCGCGGGCGCGGTCGTGCGCGGCGGTGTAGCTGGGCTCGCCGTTGATCAGCGCGATGCGCGTGCGACCGCGCTCGATCAGGTGGCGGGCCGCGAGCACGCCGGCGAGCGTGTTGTCGGGCGTGAACGAGGAGTCGCGCTCGTCCTCGGAGGGCGCGTAGGCGTAGACGACCGGGACGGGGATCGTCGGGGTGATCGACGGGCGCGGGTTGGTCGTCCGGCCGAGCACGACGATCCCGTCGACGCGCTTGGCCAGCAGGTTCTTGATGTGGTGCTGCTCGCGGATCGAGTCGCCGCGGGCGTCGCAGAGGAACACCGAGGTGGAGCCGGCGCCGAACGCGTCCTCGGCGCCGAGCAGCACGGGCAGCACGAAGCGGTTGTCGAGGTCGTTGGTGAGCATCCCGATCGTGCCGGTGCGGCGCGAGTTGAGGGCCTGCGCGAACGGGTTCGGCGTGAAGGAGAGGGCGGCGGCGGCGTCGAGCACCTTCTGGCGGGTCTCGGCACGGACCTGGTCGCGGCCGTTCAGCGCCTTCGACGCGGTGGCGATCGAGACGCCGGCCTCGCGGGCGACGTCGGTCAGCGTGATGGTGCCCGTGGGCTTGCGCGGCGCGATGACGTCCTCCTTCCGCGGGACGCCGGTGCGCCCTGGACGATCCTCGCACAGGATCCCTCGAACCGAAAACACCGAAAATGCGACAACTCTTGACTCGACCTTCCCGCCGTGTCTACTTTGAACCCGCAGAAAGTAGTTTCGGTCCGGCGCTCGCCGAGACCGGCCAGCACCACCCGTCAACGACGAAGGGAACATCCGCGATGAAGAGGAAGCACACTCGGGGCCTCGCCGCCGCCGTCCTGCTCGGGACCGCAGCCGCAGCACTGACCGGCTGCGCGGGAGGCTCGGGAGGCGACTCCTCCGCCGCCGGCGGCACCTACACCTTCTGGGACCCGTACCCCCAGTTCGACGAGTCGTCCGACTGGGCGAAGCTCATCGACTCCTGCGGCGCCGAGGCCGGCGTCACCGTCGAGCGCACCGGCTACGACACCACCGACCTGACCAACAAGGCGCTCCTCGCCGGGCAGCAGGGCAGCTCGCCGGACATCCTGCTCGTCGACAACCCGGTCGTCTCCACGCTCGCCGAGTCGGGCATCCTGACCACCACCGCCGAGAACGGCCTCGAGACCGGCGACATCGACGCCAACATCCTGGCCGCGGGCGAGGTCGGCGGCGACACCTTCGGCGTCCCGATCGGCGCGAACACGCTGGCGCTGTACTACAACAAGACCGTGCTGGCCACGGCCGGCGTCGACGTCTCCTCGATCACCGACTGGGCCAGCCTCACCGCCGCGCTCGAGAAGGTCACCGCCTCGGGCGGCAAGGGCATCACGTTCTCGGGCATCGGCACCGAGGAGGGCACCTTCCAGTTCCTGCCCTGGTTCTGGGGCTCCGGTGCCGAGCTGACCGAGCTCGACTCGGACGCCGCCGTGGACGCGGTCTCGCTCTGGACCGACTGGCTGGAGAAGGGCTACGCGCCCAACTCCGTGATCGGCAACACCCAGACCACCAGCTGGCAGGAGTTCGAGACCGGCGAGTACGCCTTCGGCGAGAACGGCACCTGGCAGCTCGCGAACGCCAAGGCCTCCGGCATCGACTACGGCATCCTCACCATCCCCGCGAAGGACGGCGGCTCGGCCCCCGCGCCGACCGGCGGCGAGTTCCTCACCCTGCCCGTGCAGAAGGACGAGGCGCGCTACGAGACGTCGACCGCGATCGCCGAGTGCCTCACCTCGACGGACAACCTGGTGACGACCGACGACACGCTGTCGTACATCGCCCCGACGGCCGCGGCGCAGGAGGCGCAGGTCGCCGGGAACGCCGACCTCGCGCCGTGGGTCGAGGCCGTCCAGGCCGCGAAGGGCCGCACCTCGGACGACCTCGGGACGAAGTACCCGAAGATCTCCGAGCAGCTCTGGTCCGCGGTGCAGACCGCGCTGAGCGGCTCGCAGTCGCCGTCCGACGCGCTGAAGGCGGCGCAGTCGGCGGCCGAGTCCGCGACGCAGTGATGAGCGGTGTGGTCGGCATGACGCGGCCGGCGGGGCGGGTCTCGATACGCCGCTTGCAGCGGCTACTCGACCAGCATGCGGGGGACGACCGCCGGGCTGGGGCGGCTCTTGCTGATCGAGTAGGCCGCGCAGCGGGCGTATCGAGATCCGCCCGCATCAGAAGGGTGGTCTGCAGAACCGAGGTTCTTGCGGTGGTGGGTCTCGATACGCCCCTGCGGGGCCACTCGACCAGCATGCGGGGCGCGATGCGGGGCTACTCGACCAGCATGTGGGAGGAACGATGACGACGGCCACTGAGACGGGGCGGCTGCTGCGCCGCGAGGCCGAGCCCGGGGTCGCGGCCGTCGCGGCCCCGGCGCCCAGGCGGCGGCGGCCGGGCGGGCAGCTCGCGGCGTGGGCGTTCCTCGCCCCGCTCGTCGTCTACCTGCTCGTGTTCTACGCCTTCCCGCTCTACCGCAACCTCGAGCTGAGCCTGAAGGACTACACGGTCCGCTCCTTCGTCCAGGGCAACGCCCCGTTCGTCTGGTTCGACAACTACGTGCAGGTCTTCCGCGACCCGACCTTCGGCCCCGCGCTGCTGCACACCGCGGTCTTCACGGGCGTCTCGCTCATCTTCCAGTTCACGCTGGGGCTGGCGCTCGCGGTCTTCTTCTACCGGCGCTTCCCGCTCGCGAGCACGCTCCGGGCGCTGTTCCTGGTGCCGTGGCTGCTGCCGCTGATCGTCTCGGCGTCGACCTGGTCGTGGATGCTGAACAGCGACTCCGGCATCGTCAACGCGTTCCTCGAGTCGTTCGGGATCGGGCAGATCAACTGGCTGACCTCGCCGTCGACCTCGCTGATCGCGGTGCTGATCGCCAACATCTGGATCGGCATCCCGTTCAACCTGGTGATCCTCTACTCCGGGCTGCAGAACATCTCGCAGGACCTCTACGAGGCGGCCTCGCTCGACGGCGCGACCGGCGCCCAGCAGTTCTGGCGGATCACGCTGCCGCTGCTGCGCCCGGTGTCGGCGATCACGATCCTGCTCGGCCTCGTCTACACGCTGAAGGTGTTCGACATCATCTGGATCATGACGAAGGGCGGGCCGGCCGACTCGTCGACGACCCTGGCGACCTGGACCTACCAGCTCGGCTTCGGGTCGATGCTGCCCGACTTCGGCCCGGCGGCGGCGGTCGGCAACCTGCTGATCATCCTCGCGCTGGTCTTCGGCCTGATCTACATCCGCGTCCAGCGGAAGCAGGCCGACGCATGAGCGCCCGGCGCCCCTGGTGGCTGACCCTCGTGGGCGTGCTGCTCACCGCGGTCATGCTGTTCCCGGTCTACTGGATGATCAACGTCTCGCTCACGCAGACCGGGTCGATGCGGAAGGATCCGCCGGACTGGTTCCCGTTCGCGCCCACCTTCTCGGGCTACCAGGCCGTGCTGAGCGAGCAGCTGCCGTACCTCGGCACCAGCCTGGTCGTCGGGCTCGGCACGGTGCTGCTGACCGTGGCGATCGCCGCTCCGGCCGCGTACTCGCTCGCGAAGCTGCGGCCGCGCGGCGGGCAGGGGCTCTCGTTCGTCCTGCTGATCGCGCAGATGATCCCGGCGATCATCATGGCGATGGGCTTCTACGCCATCTACCTCAACCTGGGTCTCTTGAACTCGATCCCCGGGCTGATCGTGGCCGACTCGACCATCGCGGTGCCGTTCGGCGTGCTGATCTTCACCGCGTTCATGTCCGGCATCCCCGACGAGCTGACTCAGGCCGCGCGGATGGACGGCGCGAGCGCCTGGCGCACCTTCACCTCGGTGATCATGCCGATCAGCCGCAACTCCGTCGTCACGGTGTCGCTCTTCGCGTTCCTCTGGGCCTGGTCGGACTTCATCTTCGCGTCGACCCTCGACAGCGGCGGGAAGCTCCAGCCGATCACGCTCGGCATCTACAAGTACATCGGCAACAACAACCAGGAGTGGAACTCGATCATGGCGACCGCCGTGGTCGCCTCGCTCCCGGCCGCCCTGCTCCTCGTCGTCGCTCAGCGGTACGTCTCGGCGGGTGTCACCGCCGGTGCCGTCAAGGACTGACCCTCTTCCTCCTAGGAGATCCTCGTGACCCTGACCACCACCGTCGCCCTCGGCGGCCCCGTCGCCCCGACCGCGGGCGCGCTCCGGCCGCTGCGCCAGGACGAGATCCGGCTGACCGGCGGCTTCTGGCAGCACTACCAGCGGCTCGGCGCGGACGCCGTGATCGGCCACTGCCTGAGCTGGATCGAGCGGGTCGGCTGGGCCGGCAACTTCGACCGCGCGGCGAACGGCACGATCTCCTCGGCGGCAGGCGGCGACCTCCATGCGGGCATCGAGTTCGTCGACTCGGAGGTCTACAAGCTGCTCGAGGCGATGGCCTGGGAGCTGGGCCGCTCCGATGATCCGGAGCTCGCCGCGCAGTACGAGGCGCTGGTGCTGCGGGTCGCGGGGGCCCAGGACGAGGACGGCTACCTGCACACGAGCTTCGGCCGGCCGGGGCAGCGGGCGCGCTACTCCGACCTGGAGTGGGGGCACGAGCTGTACTGCTTCGGCCACCTGATCCAGGCCGCCGTGGCGCGGCTGCGCACCGGGCACGACGACCTGCTGCCGGCCGTGGCGCGACGCCTCGCCGACCACGTGATCGAGGTGTTCGGGGCGGAGGGACGTGCCGCGGTCTGCGGGCATCCCGAGATCGAGCCGGCGCTCGCCGAGCTGGCGCGGGCGACCGGCGACGGGCGGTACCTGGAGCAGGCGCGGCTGTTCGTCGAGCGGCGCGGGACGGGGACGCTCGGTCCGATCGCCTTCGGGCCCGAGTACTTCCAGGACGACCTGCCGGTGCGCTCGGCCGAGGTGCTGCGCGGGCACGCGGTGCGGGCGCTGTACCTCTCCGCGGGGGCGCTCGACGTCGCCGTGGAGACGGGCGACGCGGAGCTCGAGGCCGCGGTGCAGCGGCAGTGGGAGGCGACGGTCGCGCGCCGGACCTACCTGACCGGCGGGATGGGCTCGCACCACCAGGACGAGGCGTTCGGCGCCGACTTCGAGCTGCCGCCGGACCGCGCCTACGCCGAGACCTGCGCGGCGATCGCGTCGAACATGCTGTCGTGGCGCCTGCTGCTGCGCTCGGACGACGCGGCCTACGCGGATCTGATGGAGCGGACGCTGCTGAACGCGGTGCTGCCCGCGACGCGCGAGGACGGGCGCGCCTTCTTCTACACGAACACGCTGCAGCAGCGGGTCGACGGGGTGGCGCCGGACGAGAGCGTCGAGACCGACCGGGCGCAGTCGAGCCTGCGGGCGCCGTGGTTCTGGGTGTCCTGCTGTCCGACGAACACGGCGCGGACCCTCGCGAGCGTCGAGCTGAGCTTTGCGACGGCGACGGACGACGGGGTGCAGTTGCACCAGTACGGGGCGTACCGGGTGACGACGGGCGAGGTGTCGCTCGAGGTGGAGACCGCGTATCCGGAGGACGGCGAGATCGCGGTACGGATCCTCGCGGACGCGGAGTTCGCGCTGACGCTGCGGATCCCGCCGTTCGCGCGCGGGACGGCGCTGCTCGACGGGCAGGCGGTGGACGCGGGGCTGTCGACGGTGACGGTGCGGCGGGCGTTCGCGGCCGGCGACGTCGTGCGGCTGTCGCTGCCGATGCCGGCGCGCTTCGTGACGCCGCACCCGCGGATCGACGCGGTGCGCGGCCAGGTCGCGGTGGAGCGCGGGCCGTTCGTGCTGGCGCTGGAGTCGCTCGAGCTGCCGGAGGGTCTCGACACCGAGCACGTGGCGGTGGACGCCGAGGTCTCGCCGGTCGCTGTCGGCGACGGCGCCCGGGTGGCGCTCGTGCGCCGCGACGCCCCGGCGTCCGCGTGGCCCTACTCCGTGCCGGCGGAGCTCGGCGAGCGCTTCACCGCCGAGTTCCACCCCTACTACCGCTGGGCGAACCGCGGCCCCTCCACGATGCGCATCTGGACGCCCACCCTCTGACGCGCCTGCCGCGAGATGCCACTTGTGCACGCCTTTCACGGCGTGTCGCGTGCACAAGTGGCATCTCGCGGAGGGGGTCAGTGCTCGCGGCGGGAGGGGACGTCGGCCGGGGTCTCCAAGGGGGCGTCCTGGACGGTGGCGCGGTCGGACTTGGAGCGGTCGCCGCGGGTCTTCAGGAGGCTGGCGATCGTGGCGACGGCGATCGTCGAGCCGATGAAGGTGAGCGAGAACCAGATCGGGATCTCGGGGACCCAGAGCAGGGGCTCGCCGCCGTTGATGAACGGGACCTCGTTGACGTGCAGGGCGTGGAAGACGAGCTTCACGGCGATGAAGCCGAGGATGACGGCCAGGCCCTGGCTGAGGTAGACGAGGCGCTCGAGCAGACCGCCGATCAGGAAGAACAGCTGGCGCAGGCCCATCAGCGCGAAGGCGTTCGCGGTGAAGACGATGTAGGCCTCGTTGGTCAGTCCGTAGATGGCGGGGATCGAGTCGAGCGCGAAGACGAGGTCGATGAAGCCGATGGCGACGATGGTCAGCAGCATCGGGGTGACGAAGCGGCGGCCGTCCTTCTTCACCGTCAGCTTGTCGCCGTGGTACTCGTCGGTGACGGGGAGGACGCGGCGCACCAGGCGCATGAAGGCGTTGTTCGAGGGGTCGCCGTGGTCGCCCTTGATCTGCTGGTAGGCCAGCACGAAGAGCAGGGCGCCGAAGAGGTAGAAGACCCAGGAGAAGTTCTCGATCAGGGCCGCGCCGACCGCGATGAAGCCGCCGCGCATGATCAGCGCGATGACGATGCCGATCATCAGCACCTTCTGCTGGTACATCTTCGGCACCGCGAACCCGGTCATGATGATCAGGAAGAGGAAGAGGTTGTCGAGCGACAGCGCCTTCTCGGTGAGATAGCCGGCGAAGTACTCGCCGCCGTAGCGCCAATCGGCGACGAAGCCGATCCCGACGCCGAACAGCAGTGCGAGGCCGATGTAGAAGGCCGACCAGCGGGCGGACTCGCCGATGGTCGGCTCGTGCGGCTTCCGCACGTGCGCGAAGAACTCGTAGACGAAGAAGGCGATCGTCACGGCGATGGTGATCAGCCAGATGACGGGTGTGATCTGCACGGGGGTGCTCCAAGAGGGTCGGTCGATGAGGGACCAAGGTCTCCTCCACTCCGGCCGCGACCTCTCGGAGGTGGTGGCGGAGCCGATGGCCCGGGACGCTCATTCGCGTCCGTCATGACGGGCTCACCGCAGTCGGGAGTACTCCCCTTGCTGTCTGCGATTCTACTCAGGTAGTGCGATCGCGAGGCTGGGAGAGTACCGACACGTCGCTTCTGGATCCATCCGGCTCTATATTGGATCCAGCGGCAGGGTGCCGCGCGAGAGGCGGCGCATGGCCATCCAGACGGTCCTCGGCCCGGTCGAGGCGGCGGAACTCGGCGTCGTGTCGATGCACGAGCATCTGCTGACCGACGCGAGCGCGCTGCAGCGGCCCGGCGTCGAGGCGCTCGATCCGGACGCCCCGGTCACCGCCGAGCTCGCGGCCGCCCTGCGCTGGAGCCAGCTCGCGCTCGCCGACAACCTCCGCCTCGACGACGTCGAGCTGCTCGCGGACGAGCTGCGCGTGGGAGCGTCGGCCGGTCTCGCCCTGGCCGTCGACCTCAGCTCGCTCGGCTTCGGGCCCGACCATGCGCGCCTGCCCGCCCTGTCCGGGCAGGCGGGCGTCGCGATCGTCGCCGGCTACGGCGCCTACCTCCCGCGGCTGCAGCCCGAGTGGTACCTCGCGCTCGACGTCGACGGCCGCACCGAGCTCTTCACCCGCGCGCTGACGGAGGCGATCCCCGGCTCGACCTACCGCGCGGGACTGCTCGGCCTGATGGGCACGACCGGCGCCTTCGCGACTCCCGACGGAGAGCAGGAGCGGATCAGCCTCACCGCCGCGGCCCGCGCGGCCGCCGCCACCGGCTCCGCGATCACCGTCCGGCTCGCCGCCGACGCCCGCAACGGACTCGAGGTGCTCGCGCACGTCGTCGCCGAGGGAGTGGATCCCTCCCGCGTCGTGTTCAGCACGGTCGACGAGTTCCTCGACCTGCCCTACCTCCGCGATCTCGGCCGGGCCGGCGCCGTGCTGGAGCTCTGCTTCGGCAACGAGGGCGCGCACGTCGGCCGGATCCGCAACGCGAGCGACCCGCAGCGCCTGGATGCGCTGCTGGAGCTGCTCGGCACCGACCCCGGCATCCGCTGGGTGCTCGGCCACAGCACCTGGACGAAGGGCCAGCTGCGCCGCTTCGGCGGGCACGGCTTCGACCACCTCGGCGCGCGCGTCCTGCCGGGGCTCCGCGCGCTCGGCGTCGCCGACGACGTGCTGCGGCGAATGAGCGTCGAGGAGCCGGCGCGGCTGCTCGACCGGCCGTGACCGACCGGCCCTGACCGACCATCCCGCCCCCTCGGCCCCGACGACTCCGGCCCCACCCGGCCCCCCGATGAGCCCCGATGAGAGAGACGCAGACCCCATGAGAGACACCCTCGCCCCGCTCGCGCCGATCGAGCCCTTCCTCGTCGACGGCGCGTGGCTCGCTCCCGAGGGCGCGGAGCTGCTCGACGTCGTCGACCCCGCCACGGAGGAGCTGCTCACCCGCGTCCCGCAGGCCGGCCCCGCCGAGATCGAGGCGGCCGTCACCGCCGCCCGCCGCGCGCACGACGACGCGCGCTGGAGCGGGATGAGCCCGCACGACCGCAGCCGCATCCTGAACCGCATCGCCGACCTGATCGAGGAGCGCCTCGAGGAGCTCGCGGTGCTCGAGACCCGCGACAACGGCAAGCCGATCGAGCGCTCGCGCGCCGACACCGCGACCTCGGCCCGCGTCTTCCGCTACTACGCCGGCGCCCCGTCGCGGCTGACCGGAACGGTCGTGCCCGTCGACGCGCAGCACCACGTCTACACGACGCTCGAGCCGGTCGGAGTCGCGGCGCTGATCCTGCCGTGGAACTTCCCGATCATGACGGCGAGCTTCAAGCTGGCGCCGGCGCTCGCCGCGGGCTGCACCGTGGTCGTGAAGCCGGCGGAGCAGACTCCGCTGACGATGCTGCGCCTCGCGGCACTCTGCGAGGAGGCGGGCGTCCCCGCGGGAGTCGTCAACGTGCTCACCGGCGACGGCCGGGTCGGCGCGGCGCTCACCGAGCACCCGCTGGTCAGCAAGGTCTCCTTCACCGGCAGCACCGAGGTCGGCCGGAAGGTGATGCGCGCCGCGAGCGAGGACTTCACCCGCTTGACTCTGGAACTGGGCGGCAAGAGCCCGAACATCGTGTTCGAGGACGCCGACCTGGACGCCGTCGTGCTGACCGCGATGCGCGCGTCGTTCGGCCACTCCGGCCAGATGTGCACGGCGGGCAGCCGGTTGCTGGTGCAGCGCTCGATCCTCGAGGAGACGACGGAGCGGCTGACCGCGGCTGTGCGGAGGGTCGCGCTCGGCGACGGGCTGGCCGGCGGCGTGACCGTCGGGCCGCTCGTGTCCGAGGAGCAGCGGCAGCAGGTGCTCGGCTACATCGCGCAGGGCGAGGCGGAGGGCGCGGTCGTCGCGGTGGGCGGCGGCGTGCCGGACCGGCCGGGCTACTACGTCGAGCCGACGCTCTTCACCGGCGTCACGAACACGATGACCATCGCGCGCGAGGAGATCTTCGGGCCGGTCGTCGGCATCATCCCGTTCGAGGACGAGGACGAGGCGGTGTCCCTCGCCAACGACCAGACCTACGGGCTCGCCGCCGGAGTGTGGACGAACGACCTGGCGCGGGCGCACCGGATGGGTCGGCGGCTGCGTGCGGGGACGGTGTGGGTCAACACGTACAACCTGTTCGACCCGGCGCTGTCGTTCGGCGGCGTGGGGGAGTCCGGGATGGGGCGCGACCTGGGCGAGGAGGCGCTGCGCTCGTTCTGCGAGCTGAAGAGCGTGGTCATCGCGCTCTGAGCCCGGCGCCGGTTCGATCTGCAGGCGATCCGCGCGGCAACGCGGTTTCCGCCGCGCCCGTGCGTCTCGTGCCGGCGTGATCGCCTGCAGATCGGACAGAACCCCTCCGGAAGGGTGCCGGGCCGGTGTGCAGGTGCTCCTCCGTTGTGCAGGTGCCCGCGCGTTGTGCAGGTGCTCCTCTGTTGTGCAGGTGATTCGGCGGGGAAGCCACTCAACGGGGCGAGGGCGGCAGGCAGGAGGGGCGGATCGCCTGCAGATCGGACAGCAGCCCTCCGCAGTGCAGGTGCCCGTCCGTTCTGCAGGTGCGCGTCCGTTGTGCAGGTGATGTGGCGGGGAAGCCGCTTACCGGCGCGAGGGCGGGAGGCAGGACGGGCGGATCGCCTGCAGATCGGACGGGGTAGTGCCGGGTTGCGGCGTCAGATCCAGCCGTTCTCGCGGGCTTCGATCACGGCGCGCTGACGGGTGTCGACGTCGAGCTTGCGCAGGATCGACGAGACGTGGTTGCGCACGGTGCCCGCGGACAGGTGCAGGGCCTTGCCGATCTCGCCCGTGGTCTCGCCGCGGGAGCCGGCGCTCAGCACGTCCAGCTCGCGGTCGGTGAGCGGGCTGCGCGTGGTCGCGAGGGCGTCGGCGGCGATCTCGGGATCCACGTAGCGGCGGCCGGCGGCGACCTGGCGGATCACCTCCGCCACGTCCTCCACCCGCCGCGACTTGGGCAGGAAGCCACTGACGCCGACGGCCAGCGCGCGGCGCAGCACGCCGGGCCGCGCGTGCCGGGTGACCACGACGACCCGGGTCGCCGAGACGCGGCGCAGTCGCTCCGCCGCCTCGATGCCGTCCATGCCGGGCATCTCGACGTCGAAGAGGCAGACGTCGGGCTCGAGGCGCACGGCCTCGGCGACCGCCTCCGCGCCGTCGCGGCACTCGCCGACGATCTCGAGGTCGGGCTCGAGCCGGAGCAGCGCGGCCAGGGCGGTGCGGATCATGTCCTCGTCGTCGGCGAGGAGCACCCGGATCACGCGGCACCGCCGGGCAGGCGCGCGTCGAGCTCGAAGGAGCGGCGCGCGGTGCGGGTGCTCAGCGTGCCGCCGGCCCGCTCGATCCGCTCGGTCATGCCGAGGACGCCGGAGCCGGTGCCGGCCTCGACGCCCTCTGACTCCGCCCCCTCCGGCACGTCGTTCACGGCCTGGAACCGCCACGACTCCGCCTCGCGCGCCAGCCGCAGCCGAGCCGACTCGCCGCCGCCGTGCTTCAGGATGTTGGTCGTGCTCTCGCGGACCACCGGCCCGAGCACGTCGGCGGGGGCGCGGTCCGCGTCGGGATCGACGGCCAGCTCGACCCGCAGACCCGCCGAGCGGAGCAGGTCGGCGGCGTTGGCGAGCTCGTCGGCGAGCGAGACGCTGCGGAAGCGCGTCGCCAGCTCGCGGGTGCCGGTGCGCGCGCCGTCGACCGAGCGCTGAGCGGCGCGGAGCTGCTCCAGAGCGCCGTCCGGATCGTCGCGGAGCAGCCGCTCGGCGAGCTCGAGCTGCAGGGCGATCACCTGCAGATGGTGTCCCTGGAGGTCGTGCACGTCGCCGGCGAGGATCAGCCGCTCCTGCGCGGCCGCGAGGCGGCCCTCCGCCACCCGCGCGCGATCGAGCTCGCGGACGATGTCCCACCACCAGAGCATGCTGACGATCGCGAGGGGCAGCGCGGCCGCGAACGCGAACAGGACCGGCGCGGCACCCGGTGCGAGCGAGAGCGGCGCGGTGCCCGACGCCCGATCATGCTCGAGCCAGGCGCTGACGGCGAGCAGCACGGTGAGGAACGTGGTGACCCGCCAGCGGATCCCGCGCGGCCAGGGCAGCAGCACGACGAGCACGAACGCGAGCGAGAGCGGGAGGGTGGGGCTGCCCGTCGCCAGTCCGGTCGCCGCGGCGCCGACGAGACCGAGGGCCTGGAGTCCGAGGGTGGCGGGGCCGAGGCGCGCCGGGGCGTCCCGGTCGGCCCGGCGGTAGCGCTGTGCGGAGTCGGTGAAGACCGCCGCCCAGAGCGCGGCGCCGAGGAGGTAGCCGACCACCCGCCACGGCGATGCGTCGCCGACCAGCTGCGGCACCAGCCAGACGAACAGCACCGCGAGCACGAACGAGCCGGCCGAGAGCAGCGTGTACCACCAGGTCGCGGCGACGCCCTTGCCCGAGGGTGGAGCGGCGGTCGTCTCGGCGGGAGGGAGCAGCGCGGTCGGCATGCGGCCAGGGTACGACCATGACAGTTGTCACCCCCCGGGCGGCCGTTCCTCCCGACCGGCGGTGACGGGAGGGCACTGCCGGGCACCCCCTGCGCCGGGCTGGGATGGACTCGTCCCGATCGACGGGGCAGCGGTTCAGCCGTTCAGCCAGAAGGAGACACCGCCATGTCGACCATCGTCAGCGACGCGATCCTCGGATTCCAGGGCCTCATCCAGGACGTCCCCGACCTCGTCCAGCCGCTCGTGGTGGCGCTCGCCGGAGCCGTGCCGTTCATCGAGGGCGAAGGGGCCGCGACGATCGGCATCATCGGCGGGATCCACCCGGTGGTCGCCGCGGTGTCGGCCGCCGCGGGCAACTTCCTCTGCGTGGCGCTGCTCGTGCTGCTCGGCGCGGGCGTCCGCTCGGCGATCACCGGTGGGAAGCCGCGGAGGCGCGCCACGGCCCGCCGCGAGAAGTTCCAGCGCGCGTTCACCCGCTACGGCGTCCCCGGCGTGAGCCTGCTCGGCCCGCTGCTACTGCCGACCCACTTCACCGCAGTGATGCTCGCCGGCGCCGGCGTCGCGAAGGGCCGCGTCCTGCTCTGGCAGGGCATCGCGATCGCGCTGTGGACGACGGTGCTCACGGTGATCGTGTCGCTCGCGATCGGCGGCGCGGGGCTGGCATGAGGGGTGGGGCGGCGTCCCCTTCATGGTCGTGCACGTGGATCTCGATACGCCCGCTGCGCGGGCTACTCGATCAGCATGAGATAGGGAGCAGCCGGAGGCTGCGATGCCTTCCGTCAGACGCCCGCCACATGCTGGTCGAGTAGCCGCGCAGCGGCGTATCGAGACCCGCCGTCGTCCGCAGGGCGGGTCTGCAGACTCCTGTTCTGACGGTGGTGGATCTCGATACGCCCGCTGTGCGGGCTACTCGATCAGCATGGAGTTCCCCGCTCTGACGAGGTGGCCTCTCCTGGTCAGCACGGAGCTCCCCGCATTGACGAGGTGGCCTCTCCTGGTCAGCAGGGAGCTCCCCGCTCACCAGGTGATCTCTGCTCGGAGCCCTCGGCGAGGATTCCGCGCCTGGGTCGGCAGCTCGTGCGGCGATTCCGGCACCCTCGTCACGTCTCCTCGCCGAGGAGGAGAAGAGGAGGGACGGAGCTGTGTGCGTCGAAGAAGTCGGACCGGTCGAGGCCGTGTGGGCCTTCGTGAACGCCTACGACGAATGGGCCCAGCGGGGCTACACGCGGAGGATTCCGGAGGAGCTGGCGAACGCGGTGACTGAGAAGGGGCTTCCGGGTCTCGACTCGGATGCGCGCTGGTACTCGCGGGGGAAGGTGAGGCAGGTCGGGAGCATGGTCGTCTCCGAGGTGGAACTGCTGTCGTACTCGAGCTCCGACGCCGTCGTCGGGGCGCTCCTCGACACGACGGGCATCCGCGTCCTCGCCAACGGCAAGGAGACGTTCCGCAGCACCGAGCAGGCGGATCTGATCCACCGCGTGCGGATCGGCCTGGTCTTCGACGGCCGCTGGCGGATCGACGTGATCGACACGGTGGAGTAGCGGCTCTTCCGCTCCGCAGAAGTTGTCGTAGCGGGTGGTCGAGTACGACAACTCCTGGAGTGTGGGACGAGGTCTGCCGGCATCTCCGGCGAGGTAGGTCTCGATACGCCGCCCTTCGGCCGGCTACTCGACCAGCATGATGCGCGTCCGGCCGAGCAGCCCGCGCGGCGGCCCTCCATGCTGATCGAGTAGCCCGCACAGCGGGCGTATCGAGATCCACCGTCGTCAGCACCAGAGCCGCAGACCCCGCCTGCAGGCGGACGCCTCGCCGCTCAGTTCAGGATCTCGCCGCGCGGGTCGTCGCGCAGCTCGGCGAGGCGCGTGCGCCACGCGCGCAGTGCCTCCGGGGTCAGCCGGGTCCAGTCGTGCACCTCGCGGACGACGCGGAGCGGCTCGACGCTGCGGTACGAGCGCGTCGGATTCCCCGGGAACTTCTTGTCCGTGACGTTCGGGTCGTCCTCGAACGACCCTGTCGGCTCCACCTCGTAGACCCGCGGCTCCGCCTCCCCGGGCGCGAGCTCGGCTGCGAGCCCCGCGCCGTCCAGCAGCGCCGTGAAGTACACGTGGTTCATGACGACCTCGGGCCGGTAGTTCGAGCGCCGCCCCGCCACCAGCAGATCGCCGACCCGCAGGTCCGCCTTCGTCCCGTGGAAGAACGGCCCGCTCTCGTCCGCAGCACTCATGCGCAGGACCCTACTCCCGGGCACGATGCCGGCGATCCGTCGCGGACGGCTCCCTCTCCGCGCGGGAGGCAGCCGTTCCTGACGGATCGCCGAAGCCGCAGGGTCAGGGGAGCGTCAGCTCGCCCTGGTTGAGGACGCGGGGGTGGAAGTAGGCGCTCTGGATGGCGGCGTTCGTGTTGCTGCCGCGCAGCTGCTCCGACCAGATCATGAAGTACGACCAGCGCGTCCGGCTCTGCAGCAGCGACGCGTCCGGCACCTTCCCCCTCTCGGCAGTCGCGATCGGCGGGAAGCCTCTGCACAGGAGTTGTCGTACCGGGCGGTCGAGTACGACAACTTCTGGACAGGGGATGCCGGCAGCGGGCCCGCGCGTCCGCCCGCGCCCCGACGACGGCCCCCGCGCAGGCGCCGCTCGGTACTGTGGAACGGTTCCCCGCACCACCCGCCCCCGCCCGAAGGAGCCCCCATGCCCACCACTGTGAGCGGCGTCATCGCCCGGTCGAAGGGGGCTCCCGTCGAGCTCGTCGACATCGTCGTCCCCGATCCCGGACCCGGCGAGGCCATCGTCGACATCGAGACCTGCGGTGTCTGCCACACCGACTACCACTACCGCGAGGGCGGGATCAGCGACGACTTCCCGTTCCTGCTCGGCCACGAGGCCGCGGGCCGGGTCAGCGCGATCGGCGAGGGCGTCACCCACGTCGCGGTCGGCGACTTCGTCGTGCTCAACTGGCGCGCCGTCTGCGGCGAGTGCCGCGCCTGCGTCCGCGCGGAGCCCTGGTACTGCTTCAACACCTTCAACGCGACGCAGAAGATGACCCTCACGGACGGCACCGAGCTCAGCCCCGCGCTGGGCATCGGCGCCTTCGCCGAGAAGACGCTCGTGCACGCCAAGCAGTGCACGAAGGTCGACCCGGCCGCCGACCCCGCCGCCGTCGGCCTGCTGGGCTGCGGCATCATGGCGGGCCTCGGCGCCGCGATGAACACCGGCAACGTCACCCGCGGCGACTCCGTGGCCGTCATCGGCTGCGGCGGAGTCGGCACCGCGGCCGTCGTCGGCGCGAAGCTGGCCGGCGCGAGCACGATCATCGCCATCGACCGCGACCCGAAGAAGCTCGTCAAGGCCGAGGAGCTCGGCGCCACCCACGCGATCGACTCGAGCGGACTCGACGAGGACGGCGTCGTCGCCGCCGTGCAGGCGCTGACCGACGGCTTCGGTGCCGACGTCGTGATCGACGCGGTCGGCCGCCCCGAGACCTGGCGCCAGGCGTTCTACGCCCGCGACCTCGCCGGCACCGTCGTCCTGGTCGGCGTGCCGACCCCGGAGATGACCCTCGAGATCCCGCTGCTCGACGTCTTCGGCCGCGGCGGCTCGCTGAAGTCGAGCTGGTACGGCGACTGCCTGCCCGAGCGCGACTTCCCGATGCTCACCGACCTGTATCTGCAGGGCCGGCTGCCGCTCGACGAGTTCGTCACCGAGCGGATCGGCATCCGCGACATCGAGCAGGCCTTCACCACGATGGCCGGCGGCGACGTGCTCCGCTCGGTGGTGGTGCTCTGATGGCCGCCCGCATCGACCACCTCGTCACCAGCGGCACCTTCGCCCTCGACGGCGGCACCTGGGACGTGGACAACAACGTCTGGATCGTCGGCGACGACACGGAGTGCGTCGTGATCGACGCGGCGCACGACGCGGAGGCGATCCTCGCGGCCGTCGGCGACCGCACGCTGCGCGCGGTGCTGCTCACGCACGCGCACACCGACCACATCGACGCGGTCGCCGCGCTGCTGGAGTCCGTCGACGTGCCGGTGCTGCTGCACGAGGGCGACCGCGTGCTCTGGGACGCGTTCTACCCCGACTCCGCCCCCAGTGGCGTGCTCGAGGACGGCCAGCGGATCAGCGTCGGCGGCACCGAGCTGGAGGTGCGGCACACGCCGGGGCACACGCCCGGCGCCGTCTGCTTCGTCGCCGCCGAGCTGGGCACGGTCTTCACCGGGGACACGCTGTTCGAGGGCGGACCGGGCGCGACCGGCCGCTCCTACAGCTCCTTCCCGACCATCATCGACTCGATCACCGATCGGCTGCTGACCCTGCCGGACGACACGGTCGTCCGCACGGGGCACGGCCCCACGACGACGATCGGCACCGAGAAGCCGGATCGCGAGGCGTGGATCGCGCGCGGTCACTGACGCGGCGCTCGCGCCTTTCGGCGGAGCGGGCGCCCTCACGCTGATCGAGGAGCCCGCGGAGCGGGCGTATCGAGATACACCCTCCGAACGGTGTGGGTCTCGATACGCCGCGTTCCGCGGCTACTCGACCAGCATGGCTCAGCGTGGTCGCTCGCCTGCTGACCGAGCGGCCCTCCCATGCTGATCGAGTAGCCCGCGGAGCGGGCGTTTCGAGATCCGACGCCGTCAGCAGGTGAGTCTGCAGACCCGCCCTGTTGAGAACGGTGGGTCTCGATACGCCGCGTTCCGCGGCTACTCGACCAGCATGTGCTTCCGCGGTCAGCGGCGGGCCCGGCGGCGCAGGACGACGCCGAGCGCGGCGAAGGCGACGGCCATGACGAGGCCGCCGATCAGGAAGGGGGTGCTGCCGATCGCGGTGCCCCAGGCGGCGAGAGCCGCCCAGAGCGCGGCGAGGACGAAGGCGGTCGGGGGAGTCATCGTCGTCCTCATTCGTCGATCCAACCCCCTCCGTCTTGGATTCGCGACGCCGGGCGCCATCGATCCGTCAGGAACGGCGGTGTTGGCGCGAGTCGGGCGACCATTGGTGACGGGTCGGCGCGGCGGGGCGGCGGTCAGCCGACCGTGACCGGGGCGGCCGACGGGCGGCGCCCCTCCTTCATCCAGACGAAGAAGCCGAGCAGGGTGAAGGCGCCGTAGAAGACGTACATCAGGCCGGAGGCGTAGTAGCCGGCCGAGAAGAGCAGCGGGACGCCGACGATGTCGACGGCGACCCAGATCAGCCAGAACTCGACCCAGCCCTTGGCCATGCCGTAGGTGGCGAGCAGCGAGCCGATGAAAATCCAGGCGTCGCTCCACACGGGCTCGTAGGAGCCGAGCGCGCGGAAGACCGGGGTGAGGATCGCGGTGCCGCCGACCATGCCGAGCACCAGCAGTCCGCGGGTGCGCCAGGAGGCCCAGCGCGGCGAGATCAGCGTGGTCGCGTCGCTGGGGCGGTGCGTCCAGCGGTACCAGCCGTAGATGCTGACGATGATGAACATGATCTGGCGGCCGGCCTGGCCGAGCAGGTTCACCGGGTTCGGGGTGTCGAACAGCGCGCCCATGAAGACGGTGAAGAGCAGCGCGTTGCCGAAGATGCCGACGGGCCAGGCCCAGACCTTGCGCCGCATGCCGCCGAGGGCGCTGAGGAGGCCGAAGACGTTGCCGATGACCTCGCGCCAGAGCACCGTCTGGTCGCCGATGACGATCTGCGCGTCGAACAGCCAGTCCACGATCTGCACGGGGGAGCCTCCATCGGGCGTGTCGGAGCCCACCCGTGCAACCTCCGGCGGGGCGCTGTCATTCCGCGTGGCGCCGATTCGACGGCTGCTGGTCCGTTGTGCAGGGTGCCGTCCGTTGTGCAGGTGATCCGGCGCGGGGCGCGCGTGCCGAGCGGGCCCCCGCGTATTCTGCGCGCGATCACCTGCAGACCGGACCGGGTCCCGTCCGCCGTGCGCGCTGTGGTCCGTTGTGCAGGTGATCTCGTACCGGGAGCGCCTGCCGGGTGGACGTCAGCGCGATGTGGGCGCGTTCGCCTGCAGATCGGACCTAGGGGCTGCTCGGGGTGGGTGGCGGTCCGTTGTGCAGGCGATCCGGCACGGGGCGCGCGTGCCGAGCGGGCTTCAGCACGTTGTGGGCGCGTTCGCCTGCAGATCGGACCTAGGGGCTGCTCGGTGTGGGTGGTGGTCCGTTGTGCAGGAGATCTTGTACCGGGAGCGGCTGCCGGGTGGGCGTCAGCGCGTAGTCGGCAGGATCGCCTGCAGATCGGACGCGGGTCGGCAGGACCTCCGCGGGCTACGCGGCGACGAGCGAGTGCTCCGCGAGCAGTGCGACCGAGCGCAGGCGGGCGGGCGTCGCGAGCGAGGCGTGGGCGACGATGACCTCGTCGGCCTCCGCCGAGCGCGCGAACTCGGCCACGTAGTCCGCGACCTGCTCGCCGGTGCCGACGCCGGTGTAGTGGGTCATGCTCGCGACGTGCGCGCCGACCGGGGCGGTCAGCAGGTGGTCGAGCTCCTCCTCGGAGAACTGCTGGTCGACGGGGATCTGGCCGCTCTGGCGCAGCAGCATCATCAGGCGGGCGCGCTTCATCTGCGCGAACTGCTCCTGCGCGTCCTCCTCGCTGTCGGCGGCGATGGCGTTCACTCCGGCGATCACGTAGGGGGCGTCGAGCTGCTCCGAGGGGCGGAAGCCGCGGCGGTACTCGGCGACGGCCTGGTGCAGCGCATCCGGCGCGAAGTGCGAGGCGAAGGCGTACGGCAGGCCGAGGGCGGCGGCCAGCTGGGCGCCGAAGAGCGACGAGCCGAGGATGTAGAGGGGGACGCGGGTGCCGGCGCCGGGCGTCGCGCTGACGCCGGGGATGCGCGACTCGCCGGCGAGGAAGCCCTGCAGCTCGAGGACGTCCTGCGGGAAGCGCTCGGACGAGTCGTGCTCGCGGCGGAGGGCGCGGAACGTGGCCTGGTCGCTGCCGGGGGCGCGGCCGAGGCCGAGGTCGATGCGGCCCGGGTGCAGCGTCTCGAGGGTGCCGAACTGCTCCGCGATGGTCAGCGGGGAGTGGTTGGGCAGCATGACGCCGCCGGAGCCGAGGCGGATGGTCGAGGTCTGCGAGGCGACGTGCGCGATCAGCACGGAGGTGGCGCTCGACGCGATCGAGGCCATGTTGTGGTGCTCGGCGTACCAGACCCGCCGGTACCCGCTCCGCTCGGCCTGCTGCGCCAGAGCGACGGAGGCGGCGAAGCTGTCGCGCGCGGTCTCTCCGGGGGCGATGGGGGCGAGGTCGAGGATCGAGAGGGGAACGGTCATGAGAGAGCCAACGCGGGCGGCGGCCTCCGTGTTCCCGCGGCGGCGGTATCGGGTGGTCGGTTGCCCGGGGAGTCGGCTCCGGCTCGTGGAACCGGCTCGGGCTCGCAGGATCAGCCTGTTCTGGCGTGCCGAAGGTGGCTTCGCGTGCCGGACGTGCCGGGGTGGCCGCCGGGCGACCTTCGGCTCGTGGTTTCGACTCGGGCTCGCGGGATCTGCGGTTTCGAGCGTGCCGGAGGTGGATTCGCGTGCCGGACGTGCCGGGGTGGCCGTCGGGCGACCTTCGGCTCGTGGTTTCGACTCGGGCTCGCGGGATCTGCGGTTTCGAGCGTGCCGGAGGTGGTTTCGCGTGCCGGAAGTTCGGGTGTGGCCGGTGGGTCGACCTTCGGCTCGCGATTCCCGCTCCGGCTCGCGGGATCTGCAGGTTTCGGCGTGCCGGGGGTGGTTCCGCGTGCCGGAGGCGCGGAGGCGGCAGGGGCGGCGGCGCGGGACTCGCGCAGAACATCAGCTGGGCGACGGTCTCATCTCCCATCAGCGATGAGACCGGCTCTCAGCTGATGTCGTGCGGAGGACCGCGGCCGCACCCCCGCGCGGATCCGCCCGGTCAGCCCTCGATCGGCAGCAGGATGCCCTTCACCGTCTCGTCGGTGGCCAGGAACTCCTGCACGGCCGGGTCCTGGAAGGCGGCGACGAGCTTCTCGATGTTGGCGGTGTCCTTGTACTTCGAGCCGATGGTGAGCTGGCCGGCGAAGTCGTCGGGGGCCTGGGGCGCGAAGATCTGCTTCTCGATCGGGATGTCGGCGGCGAGGTAGTACTCGGTGTAGCCGACGGCGGCATCGAGGTCGGGCAGGGCGCGGGACTGGGCGGCGAAGTCGAGCAGCGTGAACTGCAGGTTCTTCGGGTTCGAGGCGATGTCGTCCTGGGTCGCGGTGCCGGGCTCCGTGCCCTCCTTCAGCGTGATCAGGCCGGCCGACTGCAGCAGCCAGAGGCCCTGGGCCTCGTTCGCCGGGTCGGAGTAGAGCGAGATCGTGCCGCCGTCGGGGATCTCGGAGACGTCGCCGTACTTGTCGCTCCAGAGCCCGAAGCCCCAGCGGAAGACGGGGGTCGCCGCCTCCTCCTCGAAGTCGGGGTTGGCCTCGAGCACCTGGCCGAGCCAGAGCTCGTGCTGGTAGACCGTCGCGGCCACCTCGCCCTCGCTGACGGCGCGGTTGATCGTGTTGCTGTCCGAGAGGCCCTTGAAGGCGACCGTGATGCCGTAGCGCGGCGCCACCTCCTCCGCCACGAAGTCCACCAGGGCCTGCTCCGAGGCGTTGCCCTCGGCCGTCGCGACGTAGAGGGTCGCGCCCTCCTGCTCGTTCGCCGACACGGCGGGCGAGAGCAGCGGCACGGCGACGACGGCTCCGACGCCGACCACGACGACGGCGGCACCGGCGATCCAGGGCCAGCGGCGCTTCCTCTTCAGCTCGAAGCCGAGGTCCTCGGGCCCGGACTTCGCAGCGCCGGACTTCGCAGCGCCGGACTCCTCGGTGCCGGACTTCTCGGAGCGGGGGTTCTCAGGGCCGTGGTTCTCAGTGGACATGGCAGTGCCTTTCGAGCGGTCGCGGCCGGACTGCGGCGCGCGGGAGGGACGCCCGGGCGGAGGGCCCGGGGCGGGATCAGGGGAGCTGCGGCTAGACCGTGACGGCGACGCGCGGGGCCCGCCGGGACCGGGAGGCGCTCGGCGTGGTCGCGCGGACCAGGGCGTCGCCGGTGAGCTGCACGACGGCGACGGTCGCGACGAGGATGACGATCGTCGCGAGCATCACGGTGGTGTCGAAGCGCTGGTAACCGTAGGTGACGGCGACGTAGCCGATGCCGCCCGCGCCGATCGTGCCGGCGATGGCGGAGTACTCGATCATCGCGATGGTGTTGATCGTCAGACCGCCGAGGATCTGCGGCACCGCCTCGCTGAGCTGCGCCGAGCGGATCACCTGCAGCCGCGACGCTCCGGAGGCGCGGGCCACCCGGGTCAGCGCGAGCGGCACGCTGCGCAGCGCGTTCTCGACGATGCGGGTGAAGAAGGCGATGCCGGCGATCGACATCGGCACGACGGCCGCCGCGATGCCGATGTTGGTGCCGGTGATCAGCCGGGTGAACGGCATGATCGAGGCCATCAGGATGAGGAACGGCAGCGACCGGCCGATGCTGATGATCCAGCTGAGGCTCTGGTGCGCGGCGCGGTTCTCGAACAGGCCGCCCGGAGCGAGGTTGTGCACGGCGGCGCCGAGCGGGACGCCGACGAGCACGACGATCAGCATCACGATGCCGACCATGATCAGCGTCTCGCCGAGCGCGGGGAGGACGAGCGCGGGGATGTCGGCGAGCGGGACCTTGTTGTCGAGGCGCAGGGCACCGAGGGCCGCCGAGGAGATGAGCGCGCTCATGCCGCCGCCTCCTCGACGAGGGCGTCCGACCGGACCGCGCTCCGCCGCACCGACAGTCCGAGAGCGTCGGCGGCGTGCGCGAGCCGGCGCTCCTCGACCGGCCCGAGGCCGATAGTCGCGTGGCCGACGGCGCGTCCGTCGACGGTCTCGATGGCCGCGCCGAGCAGCGCGACCGGACCGACCGCGTCGGACAGCCGCGTCACCCAGTCGGCCGGCACTCCGTCGCGGGCGTAGCCGACGACCCACTCGTCGAGCCCCGCGCCCGGCAGCACCGACGGGCGCACCGGGTTGAGCGCGAGGCCGAGCGGCGAGGACGCGTCGCGCAGCAGGTCGACGAGGCGTCCCGACTCCACGATGCGTCCGTGATCGAGGCGCGCGACGGAGTCGGCGACCTGGCGGACCGTCTCCATCTCGTGGGTGATGAAGAGGATCGACAGGCCGAGGTCGTCGCGCAGCTCCTTGAGGAGCGTGGTGATCGCGGTGGTCGACGCGGGGTCGAGGCCCGAGGTCGCCTCGTCCGAGAGCAGGACGGAGGGGCGCAGGGCGAGGGCGCGGGCGATGCCAACGCGCTGGCGCTGGCCGCCGGAGAGCTGGTGCGGGTAGTAGCGGGCGCGGTCGCCGAGGCCGACGCGCTCCAGCAGCTCGGCGACGCGGCGCTTCGTCTCGGCCGCGGTGACGCCCAGGTATTCGAGCGGGAGGGCGACGTTCTGCTCCGCGGTCCGGCGGCTGAAGAGGCCGTCGGACTGGAAGACGGTGCCGATGCGGCGGCGGGCGACCCGCAGCTCCGCCTCGGACAGCTGGGAGAGCGCGTCGCCGTTGACGACGACGGTGCCGGAGGTGGGCCGCTCGAGCAGGTTGACGCAGGCGGCGAGCGTGCTCTTGCCGGCGCCGCTCGGCCCGACGACGGCGAAGATCTCGCCGGTGCCGACCGAGAAGTCGAGGCGGTCGAGCACGGTCACGGCGTCGGCGCCCTGCCCGTAGACCTTGGTGAGCTGCTCGAGGCGGATCATGGCGTCGGTCCTTCCGGGAGGGTGCGCGGGCGCGCCGGAGAGCGCCCGGTACGGGGTGGGAGAGGGGGCGCGGGGTGCTCGGAGACGGCGTCCGCGTCGGTGTGCTGATGATGATGGCGGGGTGCGGCGGGCGGGCGCGACGGCGGCCGACGCTCGCCGTAACAGAAGGCGCGCGCGGCGCCCGATCGGCGCCGATCCGCGGCTCTTCACCGACGGGTGTCGGCGAACGAGGGGGCGGAGCGGGGCGGACTCGCGCAGAACATCAGCTGAGAAGGGGAGGCCTCCTCTGTGGGGCGAGGCCCACCCGTCTCAGCTGATGTTGTGCGGCGGCGGCGCGTGGGCGGGCTCGCCGAGGGCGCCGGTCAGCGCAGTGCGTCGAGGACGGCCCGCTCGTCCCGAGGCTCCAGGCCGGACCGGCGGGGCCGGTCCAGTCCGCGGGCGCGCTCGTCGTCGAGGACGCGGCGCAGCGTCTCCACGGGCGGACGGTGGCGGCCGCCGGCGCGGAGGTACGAGGCGGTGCTGCGCCGGCTGAAGCCGACCGCCTCGGCGGGCAGCCACAGCGGGAGCGACCGCGGGCCGGCCCAGTAGCCGACCTCGTGCGCGAGCAGGGTCTCGTCGTCGGCGGGCACGACGTCGCCGCGGAAGGCGGCGAGCTCGGCGGCGGTCGCGAGGAGGTCGGACAGGGGCGCGGCCGGGCCGAGGGCGTCGACGGCTCCGGTCACTCCCGCCGAGCCCGCCGCGTGCAGCCAGTCGGCGAGGTCGTCGACGTCGATCGCCTGCGCGAAACGGCCGTCGGTCTCGGGCGCCAGGACCGTGCCGCCGCGGGCGAAGCGGGCCGGCCAGTACCCCAGCCGGTCGCTCGGGTCGCCGGGCCCGGCGATCAGGCCGGGGCGCGCGATCAGCAGCCGGCCGCCGAGGGCGTCGGCGGCGGCGCGCTCGGCCAGGACCTTCGCGTCCGCGTACTGCCCGGGGTCGGCCGGCTCGACCAGGGCGGCGGACTCGTCGGCGTCGGGCCGCTCCACGTCGGCGTACACGGAGACGGAGGAGACGAGCGTCCAGTGCGCGGCGGCCGGCGCGAGGCGGTCGAGGGCCGGCCCGACGAGCTCGGGAGCGTGGGCGAGCTCGACGACCTCGTCCCACTCGCCGCGCAGGCCGTCGTAGGCGCCCGGATCGCGCCGGTCGATGCGAAGATGCCGCGCGCCGCCCGGAACCGCTCCCGCCTCGCCGCGGGCCACGCAGGTGACCTCGTCCCCCGCCGCGACCGCCCGCTCCGCGAGACGGCGCCCCAGCCATCCGCTGCCACCCAGGATCAGGACTCTGCGCATGCCCCCACTGAACCGGATCACCGCTCCGCTCCGCAGCCGTGTCCGCCGGCAGCGGAACGGTTCAGCACACGAGCAGCGCGAACGTCATCCCTCTGCCTCCCCGTTCATCCAGCAGCGCGACGTTCTGCGCCAGATGAGCCGGTACCTCTCTCCCGTCGTCAGGATTCTCTCCCGAGAGCGCCGATCCGAGGTGCGAAGTCGTGCCCTCGAATTCAGCGCCACTTGATGCCGTTGACAAGCGGGGGTAGATTCCATGACCAAGCCGCAGAAGTATCGCGACGTGGCGAAGTTCCTCCGCTCGCAGGGCTGGGAACGGCTCCGCGATGCGAAGGGGTCCCACGAATGGTGGGGAGACCCGGACGGGAAGGGCCGGATCAGCATTCCAGCGCACGGCGAGGTGTCGGCGGGAGTGGTCCGGCAGATCGTCGCCGTCTTCCCCGCGACGCCGCCGAGCTGGCGATGACACGAGAACGAGGAGGTCGGTCGGCATGACCGAGGAGACGATCGCTGCCCGCGCACACCGGGAGGGCCGCTGGTGGGTGTTCACGATCCCCGCGCTGACGAGCGCCGGTCCGACCGGAGCGGAGATCGTCGCGATGGGACAGTCGCGCTCACTCAAGGATCTCGACGAGGACGTGCGCGACGTCGCCGCGCTCTGGCTGGATCTCGAGAGCTGGGACGGCGCAGTCGACGTCGTGATCGAACTGCCGGCCGAGGTGTCCGGGCTGCTCTCCGAGGCCGAGTCGGCGGAGCGCGAAGGGCGGGCGGCGATGGCCCGCAGCGCACGCCTCCGCCGGGAGGCCGCCCGGTCCCTGCTCGCCGATCACCGGCTGACGCAAGCGGAGGCGGCACGAGTGCTCCAGATCACCCCGCAGCGGATGAGCCAGCTCGTAGCGCCGCGGAAGACGTCGGACGAGTCCAGACGCTGAAGGCACCTCTGCCGCGGCGACGCTCAGCGCGCGAGCAGCTCGCCGTGGGGCATCGAGAGCCAGCCGTCCTCGTCGGCGGCCCAGGCGCGCCAGGCGGCGCTGATCGCCTCGAGCTCGGCCTGGGTGGCGAGGCCGCGCTCGAGGGCGACGGTGGCGAAGGAGGAGGAGACCGCCCGGTCCGCCCACATGCCGCCCCACCAGGCGCGGTCCTCCGCGTTCTCGAACACCCAGAGCGACGCGGTGACCTCGACGCTCTCGAAGCCGGCCACCCGCGCCCAGGCCTTCAGGCGCCGGCCTGCGTCGGGCTCGCCGGCCGAGGCGCGGTGCACCCGCTGGTAGAGCGCGGCCCAGGCCTGCAGGCCCTCGGTGAACGGGTGGATCAGCACGCCGGCGTAGTCGACGTCGCGGGCGGCGACGAGGCGGCCGACCCGGCCCCACTCGCGCAGCGCGTCGATCGGACGGGTGAGGTGCTGCAGGACCTGGTGCGCGTGCACGACGTCGAAGGAGTCGTCCGCGAACGGCAGCGCGTAGGCGTCGGCGACCGCGAACTCCGCGGGGGAGTCGAGGGCCGCCGCCTGCGCGATCACCTCGGCCGAGGCGTCCACGCCGAGCACCCGGCCGGGGGCGACCCGCTCGGCGAGGTCGACGGTGATCGTCCCCGGGCCGCAGCCCACGTCGAGGATCGAGACGCCGGGCGCGAGGTGCGGCAGCAGGTAGGCCGCGGAGTTCTCCACGGTGCGCCAGCGGTGCGAGCGGAGGACGCTCTCGTGGTGGCCGTGCGCGTAGCGGCCGGTCGCGGCCGGGGCGGCGTCGGGCGGGCTGGTCTCGGTCGAGGCCGGGCTGTTCTCGGGGTCCATGCCCGCCATTGTGCCCGCCGGCGCGCTGCCCACGCCGCGGACGCTCCTGCTGGCGACCGCGGCGAGCGACGCCACCACGATCACCGCCGCACAGCCGAGCAGGACGGCCCGCGTGCCGACGAGGTCCGCGAGCGGCCCGACGAGCGCCTCGCCGAGCGGAACGGCGAGGAACGAGCCGACCATGTCGTAGGAGTAGACCCGGGCCAGCGCCTCGCGCGGCACGTGGGTCTGCAGCGACTGGTCCCAGGCGATGGCGAACACCTCCAGCGCGACGCCGCCGAGCGCGAAGGCGACGATCAGGGCGGGGAGCGCGGGGACGACGCCGAGGACCGCGACCGGGACGGCCGTCACCGCCATCAGGGCGACCCCGATGGCCAGCGCCCGCCGCGGCCGCCAGCGCAGCGCGAGGACGGCGCCGATCGCCAGGCCGACGGTCTGCGCGGCGATCACCAGCCCCCAGGCCGCGCGGCCGAAGGACTGGTCGGCGATCACCGGCCCGAGCACCGTGGTCGCGCCGACGAACGCCGCGTTCAGCACCGTGAACTGGGCCACGACGATCCAGACCCAGCGCCGGCCGGAGAACTCCCGCCAGCCCTCGCGGAGGTCGGCGAGCACGGAGCCGGGGGCGCCCGCGCGAGTCGAGGCGGGCAGCCGCAGCCCGGAGTAGAGGAGAGCGGCGAGCGCGAACCCGGCCGCATCGATCGCGAGCCCCCACCCCGGCCCGACGAGCGCGACGACGGCCGCCCCGCCCGACGCGCCCACGATCGTCCCGGCGGTGAGGCCGAGGCGGAGCAGCGCGTTCGCGGGGCGCAGCTCGCCCACGGGGACGGTGTCCGGGACCAGGGCCGACGCGGCGGGCAGGCTCACGGCCGCGACGGCGCCGTTCAGAACGCCGAGCACGACGAGGGCGGGGATGCTCGCGGTCCCGCTGATCACCAGGGCGGCGACGACCGCCTGGGTGCCGGCGGCGGCGAGCGAGGTGCCGACCAGGATCACGGAGCGCGGCAGCCGGTCGGCGAGGACGCCGCCGAGCAGCAGCACGGCGACGTTGGCGAGCGAGCGCGCGGCGACGACCAGGCCGAGGTCGGTCGCCGAGCCGGTCAGGTCGAGGACGGCGAAGGCCAGGGCGATCGGCGCGACGGCGTTGCCGAGCACGGCGGTCGTCCGGGCGGCGAGCAGTCGGCGGAACGGGCGGTGCGCGAGGGGGCCGGGCCGGGGAGTCCCGCGCGGAGTCACGGCCGCCGCAGCGGGAACAGCGCGGTCGTCATCGACACCGGCACCGTGCCCGGGCACCGGGGCGGCCGGGCCGCCGCGTGCAGCAGCGCCGACGCCTCGCCGACGTGGCGGACGACCCGCCGCCAGGTCTCCGGGTCGACCCAGAGCTCGGCGTCCGTCGAGAGCTGCGGTCCGTCGGCGCGGGCCGCGGATCGGCGCCGCAGCTCCTCGATCAGCGCCTCCAGGTACAGCTGCCGGTCCTCCGCCGGCCCGGCCTCGACGGTCGCGGTCACGTCGAACGGCCGCCCGGAGGACTCGTGCCGGTAGCGCTTCGCCTCACCGCCGCGCAGCCGCACCGTCTCGACCACCCGCACCAGCCCGGCCCGCTCGAGGACCCGGAAGTGGTAGCTCGCGGTCGCCTGCGAGAGGCCCAGCTCGCGCGCGGCCTCGGCGGCGCTCGCCGCGGCGCCGGTCACCAGGGACAGCAGCCGGAGCCGGATCGGGTGGGCGGTGGCGCGCAGCTCCTCGAGAGTGGACATGCGGCCATCGTCACGCGGGGCCCCGCACACCGTCAAACGGGTCTTTGGGGGTCGCCGTGCCCCGCGGAGCCGGAGAGGGCTACTGCGAGAGCTCCCGGTCGAGCCGGTCGAGGAGCACCTCGAGCGAGATCTCGAACTCCTCGTCGCTGTGGTCCTCGCTGAGCAGGCCGCGCAGCCGCCGGACCTCGGGCGCGACGTCGAGGGAGACGTTCCCGTCGCCCTGCGGGATCGTCGCGTCGCCCTCGTCGAGCGGGAGGTCGGTCGGCGAGGTCTCGGCGCCCTGCACCACGGCCTGCAGCAGCAGCTGGCCGAGCAGGAAGCTGCTGAACGAGCGGTAGGCGCCGACGGCCTGCGCGTCGGTGAGCCCGCTGCCGGTGAGCGAGCGGAGGAAGGTGTTCACGGCCTCGATGCTGCGCAGCGGCGGGCGGAGCCAGGGCGCCGCTGGGTGCCGGGTCGCGACCAGCGGGAAGGCCCTCGGGTGGTCGGTCGCGATGCGCCGGACCTCGTGGGCGGCCGTCTGCAGGAACTCCTGCCAGTGCCGGCTCTCGGCCTCGTCCAGCCGCACGGTGAGCTCGCGCATCAGCAGCGCGATGACGCCCTCGAGGAGGTCCTCCTTGCCGTGCACGTAGCGGTAGAGCGACATCGCCTCGACGCCCAGCTCCTGCGCGAGGGTGCGCATGGAGAGCGCCTCGGGGCCGGTGCGGTCGATCATCGCGAGCGCGGTCTCCACGATGAGGTCCCGACTGAGCTTGCGGGCGGGGGAGCCGCTCCGCTTCGGCTTCTCGCTGTCGGTCATGCACCGCGCCTTCCTGCAGTGCCCGCCCGCCCGGATACCAGGTGCGGCGCCGCGAAGGCAAGCACCTCCACCGTAACAACGCTTACACCGTAAGCTCTGACCAGGCTTACGCTGTAAGTGTGCCGCTGCCGGACCGTGCTCCCTGCGATCCCCGCGCCGGTCCGCCTCCCCGAGGAGCGCGCACCACCCCGCAGAACCCGCTGCGCCGGTGGCCGCGCCCCGTTTCGCCTCCGCCCCGCACCAGCGACCCCGCGGCACCGTCCCGGGAGAGAAGAGAGAGCACCATGATCGACAGCAGCAGCATCGACAGCCTGATCGGCGCCGACGTGCACGGCAGCGACGACGCCAAGATCGGCACCGTCGGCCAGGTCTACGTCGAGGACAGCACGCAGACCCCGACCTGGGTCACCGTCCGCACCGGCCTGTTCGGCTCCTCGGAGTCGTTCGCGCCCCTCGCGGACGCGAGCTACGAGGGCGGCGTCCTCCGCGTCGGCTACGAGAAGGCCTTCGTCAAGGACGCCCCGCGCATCGAGGACGACGGACAGCTCTCCGCCGACGAGGAGCAGGCCCTCTACTCGTACTACGGGCTCGGCGGCACCGACGCGGCGCCGACCGAGGCGCCCCTCTACGACCAGGACGCCGACCGCGGCGCCGGCACGGACAGCGGCGTCGACCGCACTGCCGACAGCGCCGCCGACCGCGACCGCGGCACCGAGGGCCACGACACCTCGGGCCCGACGACCGACGACGCGATGACCCGCTCCGAGGAGCGCCTGCGCGTCGGCACCGAGCGGGTCGAGGCCGGCCGCGCCCGCCTGCGCAAGCACATCGTCACCGAGCAGGTCTCGAAGACGGTCCCGGTCAGCCACGACGAGGTCACCCTCACCCGCGAGCCGATCACCGACGCGAACGCCGGCGACGCGCTCGCCGGTCCCGACCTCAGCGAGGAGGAGCACGAGGTGATCCTCACCGAGGAGCGCGTCGTCACCGCGAAGGAGACGGTCCCCGTCGAGCGCGTGTCGCTCGGCACCGAGACCGTCACCGAGCAGCGCACTGTCGACGCCGACGTCTCGCACGAGGAGATCGAGCTCGTCGAGCCCGAGGCCACCGGCACCCGCACCTCCGCCGAGGAGACCGTCGCCGACCGCGACGCGCGCTCCTAGCGATCCCCGCGGCGGCCGCTGGGCAGCTCCGCCCACCGGCCGCCGCACCAGCACCATCCCGCACGACCCCCTGCACCACCCTCATCCGTCCTGCTCCGGACCGTGCCCGAAAGGCTCCCCCATGGATCTCCCCGCCGCTCTGCAGAACGGACTGGCCGCGGTCATCGCGTTCGTCCCGCTCGCGCTGCTGTTCCTGCTCATCCTCATCGTCGGCCTGATCGTCGCCAAGCTCATCGAGAAGGGCCTCTCGCGCCTGCTCACCAAGGTCGGCTTCGACCGCGCCGTCGAGCGCGGCGGCATCAAGAAGGCGCTCGCGAACTCGACGCTGGACGCCTCCGACATCGTGTCGAAGATCATCTACTACACGCTCGTGCTCTTCGTGCTGCAGTTCGCCTTCGGGGTCTTCGGCCCCAACCCGGTCAGCGACCTGCTGCAGGGCATCATCGGCTTCCTGCCGAAGATCATCGTGGCGATCATCATCGTCGTCCTCGCCGCCGCGATCGCCGCGGGTGCCAAGGGCCTGATCCAGAACACCCTGGGCGGTCTCTCCTACGGCAAGGCCCTCGGGAACATCGTCGCGGTGTTCATCCTCTTCCTCGGGGTCACCGCGGCTCTCAACCAGATCGAGGTCGCGACGACGGTCACCACGCCGATCCTCATCGCCGTCCTCGCGATCATCGCGGGCGTCATCATCGTCGGCGCCGGCGGCGGCCTGATCAAGCCGATGCAGCAGCGCTGGGAGGCGATCCTCACGAAGGCCGAGGAGGAGGCGCCGAAGATCCAGCAGGAGGCGCAGAACGCCCCCTCCGTCACCGAGCAGGCGAAGCGCGCCGCCGACCAGGCGAAGCAGGCCGCTCCGGCGACCACCGCGCGCCGCCCCCGCTAGGCGCACGACCGCACCACCCGCACCACCCGCGGCCGGCTCCGCTCGCTCCGAGCAGGGCCGGCCGCGTCCGCAGCAGATCGAGGGGACCGCATGAGCGCGACACCGACCGAGCCGACACCGACCGAGCCGACCGCGTCCGAGCCGGCGCCGACCGCCGAGGTGGTCCTGCACGAGGAGCGCCTCCTCGTCGGCACGCGCAGGCACGCCACCGAGCGCGTCCGGGTCAGGCGGGTCGTCGTGACCGAGCAGCGCACGATCACGGTCGAGGTCCGCCGCGAGGAGCTGCGCGTCACCCGCGAGCCGATCGCCGACGGCCCGCCGCTGCCCGACGCGATCGCGGCGGCCCCGCAGGAGCCGATCGTCGTGGTCCTGCACGAGGAGCGGATCGCCCTCACCCGGACCGTCGTCCCCGTCGAGCGCGTGACGGTGCGGGTCGAGTCCGTCGCCGGCGCCCGCGACGTCACCGCGTCGCTGCGCCACGAGGTCGCCGACGTCGAGTCGTCGACGGCGCGGGAGCAGGAGAGCTCCGACCTGTTCTGATGTCGGCCCCCGCCGCTACGGTCGAGCGATGACCTGGTCTCGCTCCGACTCTCCGGTTCCCGCTGTCTCCGCCGAGGAGTGGGCCGAGCTCCGCGAGCGCGTCCGCCGGACCCGCTGGTCGCCGGAGTGGCCGGTCGAGGGCTGGTCGGCGGGGACCGATCAGGCCGAGCTGCGGCGGCTGGCCCGGCGCTGGGCGGAGGAGTTCGACTGGTCGGCGCAGGAGCGGCGGATGCGCGAGCTGCCGTGGGCGCAGGCCGATCTCGACGGGACGCCGGTGGCCTATCTCCGCTTCGAGGCGGAGAAGTCCGGTCGCCTGCCGATCGTCCTGACGAACGGCTGGCCCAGCACCGCTCTCGAGCTGGTGGCGCTCGCCGAGCGGCTCGCCTCGCCGTCGCGGTTCGGCGGCGACCCGGCGGAGGCGGCCACCGTCGTCGTGCCCGCGCTTCCGGGCTTCCCGTTCTCGCCGCAGCGGCCGGGGCTGGACGAGCAGACGCACGAGCTCTGGCACCGGCTGATGACCGAGGAGCTCGGGTTCGCCCGCTACGCAGCGCACGGCGGCGACCTGGGTGCGGGCATCACCTCGCGGCTGGCCGAGAGCCACCCGGAGGCGGTGGCGGGGATCCATCTGCTCGCCGTCGCCTCGCCGCGGCACGTCGAGGACGACTCCCTCACCGCCGAGGAGCGCGAGCACCTCGAGGAGCAGCGCACCTGGTTCGCGGACGAGGGCGCCTACGAGCACCAGCAGCAGACCCGGCCGCTCACCCTCGCGCCCGCGCTGTCCGACTCGCCGGTCGGCCTGCTCGCCTGGATCCTGGAGAAGCACCGCGCCTGGAGCGACACCAGCGGCGACCTCGCGACCCGCTTCGACGACGACTACCTGCTCACCCTCGCCTCGCTCTACTGGTTCACCGACTCGATCGCCACGTCGCTCCGGCCCTACTGGGAGTACGCGACCGGGCGGACGGCGCGGGTCGGCCGGGTCGAGGTGCCGACCGCGCTCGCCGTCTTCCCCTTCGACCTCACGTACCCGCCGCGCAGCTGGGCCGAGCGCAGCTACGACGTCGTCCGGTACACCCGCATGCCCCGCGGCGGCCACTTCGCCCCGCACGAGGAGCCGGACCTGCTCGCCGCCGACATCCGCGCGCTGCTGGCGCTGGTGCAGTAGCGAAGAGACACCCTCCCTTGCGGCCGCCCCCGCACCGCGCGTACCGTCGACGCGTACCTCGTCGCGAGCCGCGACGTCGGGGCGGCCACCTCACCGGCCGGCCGATCGGCTCGCGGACACGGGGGCTCCCCGCAGGAAAGACGGTCTCGTGCGCACCAGCACCGGTACTGCGTCCACGACGCAGCAGCTGCCCTCGCACTGACGACCCCTGCTCCCGCCCGCTGAACCGGGCGGACGCGCGCTCCCGCCCCGGCGGAGAGCGGTGGTCGTCGTGCGCCGACGCGACCACCGGGAGCACCGTGCCCTTCTCTTCACCGACCCCTCCGTCCCTCGTCCTCACCGACTGCTCGTTCGCCTGGCCGGACGGCTCGGTCGTCCTCGACCACGTGACCGCCGCGTTCGGCCGCGGCCGCACCGCCCTCGTCGGAGCGAACGGCGCCGGCAAGTCCACGCTCGTGCGGCTCGTCGCCGGCGACCTCGTGCCGACGGGCGGGACCGTCACCGTGACCGGCGCGGTCGACCTGCTGCCGCAGCGCCTGCCGCGCGGCGCCGACGACACCGTCGCCGATCTGCTCGGGATCCGCGGCCGGCTCGACGCGCTGCACGCGATCCTGGCCGGCGACGCCGGGGCGGACCGGTTCGAGGCACTCGCCGACGACTGGGACGTCGAGGCCCGGGCCGTCGCCGCGCTGGGCGCAGCCGGACTCGACCTCGACACCGCCGATCTGCTCCGCCCCGTCTCGATGCTCTCCGGCGGGCAGGCGGTCCTCGCGGCCGTGACGGGGGTGGCGCTGCGCGGCCGGCCGATCGCGGTCCTCGACGAGCCGACGAACGACCTCGACCGGCGCTCCCGGCAGCTGCTGCTCGCGCTCGTCGACAGCTGGCGCGGCACCCTCGTCGTCGTCAGTCACGACCGGGAGCTGCTCGAGCACGTCGACGAGATCGCGGAGCTGCGCGACGGCGACCTGCGCACCTCGGCGGGCACGTTCTCCGACTTCGAGGAGCGGCTCGCCGTCGAGCGCGCGGCCGTCGAGCGCGACGTCCGCGTCGCCGAGCAGGTGCTGCGCGCCGAGAAGCGGCAGCGGATCGAGGCGCAGACGACGATCGCCCGGCGCGCGAAGGCGGGCGAGAAGTCGGGGCGGTCGATGCCGAAGGGCGCCTCCGACTTCCGCCGCGGCCGCGCGGAGGGGACCGCGGGACGACTCCGCTCCGGTCATGCCGAGGCCGAGGCGCGCGCGAAGGACCGGGTCGACGAGGCGTCCGGGCGGCGCCGCGACGACGACGCGGTGCGGCTCGACCTGCCCGATCCGGGCGTGCCGGCGACCCGGCGGCTCGCCGAGCTGACCGTCCGCGGCCGGACCACGGTGCTCCAGGGCCCGGAGCGCCTCGGCCTGATCGGCGCCAACGGCACCGGGAAGACCCTGCTGCTCGAGCGGCTCGTCGGCGCGGAGCCGGACCGCCCGCATCCCGTGCCCGGCACGGACGCGCGGGCGCTCACCGACCGCATCGGCTACCTCGCCCAGCACCGCGAGGACATGCTCGACGACGACCGCACCGTGCTCGAGCACGTGGCCCGGGCCGCGCCGGACCTGCCGATCCCGGCCCTGCGCGACGCGCTCGCGCGGCTGCTGCTGCGCGGCGCGATCGTCGACCGGCCCGTGTCGACGCTCTCGGGCGGGGAGCGCTTCCGGGTGGCGCTCGCCGGAGTGGTCCTCGCGCGCCCGGTGCCGCAGCTGCTCGTGCTCGACGAGCCGACGAACGACCTCGACCTGGCGACGGCCGACCACCTGGTCGAGGTGCTGCGGGCCTGGCGCGGCGGACTGCTTGTCGTCAGCCACGACGACGCGTTCCTCGATCGGCTGGAGCTGGACGGGCGGGTGGTGCTGGACGCGCCGGGGACGGTGGACGTGCCGTGAGCTCAGCCGGTGGGGGTGCCGAGGTCGAGCGCCGCGACGACCTCGGCGACCCGGGCGCGCGCCGGCGCGTCGAGGCCGCGGATCGGGCGGGGGAGGCAACCGGGAGCGACGAGGCCGAGCTGCTCGGCGATCGCGGCGATCACCCGGTAGCTGCCGCCGTGCACGGCGAAGAGGTCCCAGAGCGGCTGCAGCCGGGCGGACTCGGCCTCGGCGGCGGCACGGTCGCCGGACTGCGCGGCGCGCGCGATCGTCAGCGCGGGGCCGGGGAGCGTGCCGCCGATCACCGAGTACCAGGCGTCGCAGCCGACGAGCAGGCCGCGGGCCGCGGACGCGTCGCCGGAGACGCCGATCGTGACGCCCGCCGGGACTTGCGCTCGGATCGCGGCTACCCGCTCGGCCGCGGCGGCCCGATCGGCGGGGACGCCGGGGATCTTGATCGAGGCGACCCGGGGCAGCCGCGCGATCGCGCCGTACAGCTCGTCGGTCATCGTGACGTGCGTGGTGCCGGGGTTGTCGTAGACGACCAGCGGCACGGAGAGCTGCGCGGTGACGTCCTCGTAGAGGCCGAGGACGTCGTCGTCCGTCAACGGCTGGTAGCTCACCGGGGCGAGGAGCACCGCCGCGGCGCCCGCCTCCTGCGCGTCCTCGGCGAGGGCGAGCACCTGCGAGGTCCGCAGTGCGCTGATCCCGACGACGACCGGCACCTGGCCCGCGTGCCGCACCGCGAGCGAGGCGACCCGGCGGCGCTCCTCGCGGTCGAGGTAGGCCGCGGAGCCGGTCGAGCCGAGCGCCCCGATCGAGTCGACGCCGGCCGCGGCGAGGCGCTCGACGCGGGCGGCGAAGGCCGGCTCGTCGACGGCGTCGTCGCGGAGCGGGGTGAGCGGGAAGGCGCTGAGTCCGGTGAGCACGGTGATCCGTCCGAGGGGTCGTCGCGGGAGGGGGCCCGGCCAGTGTGCGTCGAGCGGGCGGGCGCCCGCGACTCCAGAAGCGCGGGCGGCCGCTGGTCCACGGCGGCGCCGGGTCATGCTGGTCGAGTAGCCCCGCCAGGGGCGTATCGAGACCCGCCGTTGTCAGCAGGGCGGGTCTGCAGACTCGCGTTCTGACTGTGGTGGATCCCGATACGCCCGCTCCGCGGGCTACTCGATCAGCATGAACGGCCCGCTCGATCGGCATCGTGAGAGGCCTCGCATCGTGAGCAGGCTTCGTCTCCGCCGCCTTGCTGATCTGCGCGGACTGCCGCGCCAGCACCTCACTCTCACCGTCGAGGCGGAATAGAATAAAATAAATACGATTCGGAGATCACGATGGCGGAGACAGCCCCCAGCCCGTTCACCCCGGGCTACGGGAAGAAGCCTGCCGTCTTCGGCGGCCACGGGGAAGCGCTCACGGAGCTCCGTGCCGTCTTCGAGACCTTGGACTTCGGCGAGAACCACTCCGTCCTGGTCTCGGGACTGCGCGGCGCCGGCAAGACCTCCTTCCTGACCACCCTCCAGGACGACGCTCGCGCCGCCGGGTGGCTGGTGATCAGCGAGGACGCCAGTGCCGGTCTCCTCGATCGGGTGATGGACTCCACGATCCCCGCCCTGATCAACGACATGGCCCCGGGCAGCCGCGCACGACTGACCTCGCTCGGGCTGTGGGAGTTCAGCGCCGAGATCGAGTACGTCGACCGGCACCGCAGCGTGAAGCCTCAGCTGCGGTACGACCTCGTCGCGCTGTCCTCCGCACTGGGCGGGGAGGGCGGCATCCTGATCACCATCGACGAGGTCTCCTCCGGCAAGGTCCGCCTGCGGGAGCTGAGCCGATTCGCGCTGCAGGTCTCGCACGCGCTTCAGGACGGTGCGCAGATCATGGTCGTCTTCGCCGGGGTGAAGGTCGGCCTCGACGCACTCCTCGCCGAGGAGCACACCACCTTCCTCCGGCGTTCCCGGGAGGTCGAGTTCGAGCGGCTGTCCGCGCCGGAGACCAGTCGAGTCTTCACGGAGACCGCCGGCCTCGGCGGACGGAGGATCGACGAGGAGGCGCTCGCCGTGCTCGTCTCCCTCTCGCAGGGCTATCCGTACCTGGTGCAGCTGGCCGGCGACTACGCCTGGCGGAACCGCTCCACTGCACCCACGATCAGCCTCGCCGACGCCACCGTCGCGCAGGACAGGGCCATCAAGGCGGTCGAGAGTCGAGTCATCAGCCGCGTCTACGGCGATCTCTCCGATGTCGACCAGAAGTTCCTCGACGCGATGGCCGAGGACGACGACCGCACGAAGATCGCCGACATCGCGAAGCGCATGGACGTCTCCGACGCGTACGTCCAGGTCTACAAGAAGCGCCTCATCGACAGCGGCTACGTCCATGCCGCGGGTCGCGGCCATGTGCAGTTCTCTCTTCCCTATCTCGGCGCCTACATCCGCCGCAGACTCGCCGCCGAGGCCAGCGATGATGCCGGCGACGGCGGCTGGGACGCCTACCCGGCGCCGGATCTGCCTTCCTGAGCCGCGGACTCCGCCGAGGCGACGAGGCGGAGTCCGCCGTCACGCGCCGGCCCTTCGCCGCCGGAGCCCGGTGAACGCGGAGGCTTCGGGCGCTGTCGGTAGATTCGGTCGCGCCGGTGTCGATCGACGCGGGCAGCCCCTCACCCTCAGGAGCCCGGGATGACCGCCGCCACCGTCCTCTTCGTCTGCATCCACAACGCCGGTCGCTCGCAGATGGCCGCCGGCTATCTGCGCGAGCTCTCGGGCGGTGCCGTCCAGGTGCGCTCCGGCGGCTCCGAGCCGGGCGAGAGCATCAACCCGGTCGCGGTCGCGGCGATGGCGGAGGAGGGCATCGACATCTCGCAGGCCGTGCCGCAGCTGATGACGACCGAGCAGGTGCAGGCGTCCGACGTCGTCATCACGATGGGCTGCGGCGACGTCTGCCCGGTCTTCCCCGGCAAGCGCTACGAGGACTGGGACCTCGCCGACCCGAAGGGCCGCCCCCTCGAGGAGGTCCGCCCGATCCGCGACGACATCCGCGCCCGCGTGCAGGCGCTGCTGGCGGAGCTGCAGCCCACGACGCCTGCGGAGTAGCCGCCCCCGCATGGTGGTCGAGTATGCGCCGGAGGCGGCGTATCGAGTGGCGAAGTCGTTTCGCGTCTCGGTGGTGAGGGAAAGGGACGCGGCTGCGCCGCCTCATGCTGGTCGAGTAGCCCCGCCAGGGGCGTATCGAGACCCGCCGTCGTCAGCAGGGTGGTCTGCAGACTCGCGTTCTGACGGTGGTGGATCTCGATACGCCCGCTCCGCGGGCTACTCGATCAGCATGGGGCTCCGCTCTGGGGGCTGCGCGATCAGCAGGGGTGGGGTCCGCTCCGCGGGCTCAGCGATCAGCGTGGGTGGGCTCCGCTCGGCGGGCTCAGCGATCAGCGTGGGTGGGGTCCGCTCCGCGGGCTGAGCGATCAGCGTGGGTGGGCTCCGCTCTGCGGGCTGCGCGATCAGCGTGGATCGTCGAACGGACCCGTGAGGGGCCTCGCGCCCCGAGTGGGCCCCGGTGCGTGTCCGGTCGGAGGCGGTGAGGCGCGCGAGGGGACGCGTTTCGGGGTCTGGCCCTGTGCCGGGCCCCGATTCGGGTCCACTCGCGGGCCGACACATGCTGGTCGAGTAGGCGCCGGAGGCGGCGTATCGAGACCCGGCGTACTGGGGGTGGGGGATCTCGATACGCCCGCTGCGCGGGCTACTCGATCAGCATGGGGCGGGGCGGGGCCGGCTCCGGGCGGTGGACGCCGCGCGGGCGGTAGCCGAGGGTGTCGGAGGCGCCGAGGAGGTCGGCGAGGTACCAGAGGACGGCGAGCCACATCTCGGTGCCCTGGAGGCCGGCGTCGGCGGCGTGCAGGCGGAAGGCGAAGCCGCGGCCGGGGCGCCACTGGCCGAGGACGTCCGCGAGCAGTGTCCTCGCCAGCGGTTCCACCTCGGCGGCGCGGTAGGTGCTGCCGCGGGTGAGCCAGAGCGGGTGGACGAGGTCGAGGGCGGCGCAGGCGTCGACGCGCTCGGGCCGGAACCAGCGGTCGTCGCGGGCGTGCCGGAGGACGGTGTCGCGGACGGCGTCGGGGTAGGGGAGCGGGCGGCCGTCCTGCACGAAGGTGCCGCGGGTCGCGCGGTACGCGCCGTTCACGAGCAGGAGCAGTCCGCGGTCGGCCGACGCCTCGCCCCACATGCCGCTGCGGGGATCGGCGCGGGTGAGCAGCCAGCCGTAGAGCGCCTCCTCGAGGCCGACCGGGACGGGATCGCCGCGGCGGCGCGTCCAGTGCAGCGCGGTGCCGAGCGCGTCGACGTGGTGGCCGGCGTTCCACGGGTCGTCGCGCCAGCGCAGCCCGTCGAGCCGCGCGACGAGGCCCTCCGGGGTCTCCTCGGTCACGGCGGTCAGCGGCCGGGCGAACTCCGACCCGAGCAGGTCGAGCGCGTAGCCCGCGCTCAGCACGCGGTACGCGGCCTCCGGATCGGTCCACAGGTCGGCCCCCGGGACCGGCAGCCCGCGGAGCCGCGCGACGACCGCGGCGGGATCGACGCCGGGAGGAGGCGAGCCGAGCAGGAGGTCGGCGAGCTCGACCGCGTCGCCGAGCGCGCGGTCGGTCGGGGCGGCGCCCGGCCGGTCGCGGAAGGCGGGCTCGTCGTGGAGTGCAGGTCCGTCCTGAGGCGCCGGCCCGCCGTCGACGAGCGCACCGCGCAGGATCCCCTCGATCTCCTCGCGCGCCCGATCCGCCAGGCGCGCGGCGTCCGAGACCTCCGCGGCGACGGGCGGCACCCGCCAGCGCAGCCGCCGCGCGGGGTTGCCGCCGACGACCGCACCGGCCGCCACGTCCTTCGTCACGACCGCGCCGGCGGCGAGCACCGCGTGGTCGCCCACCGTCACGCCGTCGAGCACGACCACGTGCGAGCCGATCCAGACGTCGTCGCCGATGCGGATGCCGCGCGAGCTCAGCGGCTGGCGGAACACCTCGGTGCCGGGCGTCATCGAGTGGTTGAAGCCGAGGATCGACGTGTGCGCGCCGACCCGGACGGCCGAGCCGAGGACGACGCTCCCGCGCACCACCGTGTAGGGGTTGAGCGAGCAGTCGGCGCCGATCTCGACGTCGCCCGTCAGGTACGCGCCGGCGGCGAGGTACGAGCGGTCGCCCAGCACGAGGCGCTCGGGGTCGACCGCGGCCGACTCCGCGACGAAGCAGTCGGCGCCGAGGCTCCAGCCGGGGTGCGCGGCCAGGAGCTCGCGCTGCAGCTCGAGCTGGCGGGACCGCTGCTCCGGCGAGGCCTCGGCCCAGAACGCCCACGGCGAGTGCTCGTGGCGGTCGATCACCGCGCGCCGTCCGGCTGCCCGTCCGCCGGGCGCCCGGGCGCCGCCGTCGAGGCCCGGACGATCAGGCTCGGGTTGAGCTGCACGCGGTGCACCGGCCGCTCCGGGTCCTCGATCCGCTGGACGAGCAGCCGGACCGCGGCCTCGCCGACGCCGGCGCGCGGCGGGCTCACCGCGGTCAGCGCGGGGGTGAAGAGCTGGGCGACCTCATCGTCGTAGGCGATCACCGAGAGGTCGCCGGGCACCGAGATGCCGCGGTTGAGCGCGAGGTCGACGAAGGCCATCGCCTCCGGGTCGGAGTGGACGAGCAGCGCGGTGACGCCGGTCTCGAGGGCCGTCTCCAGGGCCGCGTTGACCACCTCGGAGAAGTCGGCGCTGCCGCGGTCGGGCAGCGTCTCCTCGAAGTGGTCGGCGGGAGTGAGGCCGAGCGCCTCGCAGGCCGAGAGCCAGCCCGCGGCGATCTTGCGCGAGGTCGGCGAGTTCCGCGACAGGATCAGGCCGACCTTGCGGTGGCCGAGCTCGGCGAGGTGCCGGGCGGCGAGCACGGCGCCGAGCGCGTGGTCGGTGGTGACCGACTCGGCGGGCGTGCCCTCGGGCTCGAGGACCGCGTCGCGCTCGACCAGGACCGATGGGACGCCGCAGTCGGCGAGCCAGCGGAGGACGTCGCCCGAGTGCTCCGTGTCGGTGTTGGGAGCGACGATCAGCCCGCGCACGTCGCCGGAGCGCAGCAGGCGCTCGAGCACGGGGCGCTCGTCCTGCAGCTCGTAGGAGGCGCCGCGCAGGACGACGTCGTAGCCGAGGCTGCGGCCGGTCGCCTCCATCGCGTGCAGCACGCCGGGCCAGTAGTAGTTGAGCGAGGGGACCAGGACGGCGATCGAGCCGAGCTTGACCTCCTCCGGCTCCGGGGCGGGCGCCGTGTGACCGGCCGAGCCGGAGAGGACGACCGCGCCGCCGTGCACGCGGCTCAGCAGGCCCTCGCGCTCCATCTGCACCAGGTCGCGGCGGAGCGTGACCGTCGCCACGCCGAGCGCCTCGGTGAGCTGGGAGATGCGGACGGCGCCGTCGACGCCGAGGGCCGCGAGGATGTGCGCCCGTCGCTCGGCGGCGAGGGGTGGGGACTGGGTCTGGTCGCTCATCGTTGCTCTCCGATCGGTGGGTCCAGGTCTATCGCGATCCGCAGCTCCCTGCGCGCCGTGGCGTCGATCTCCAGCAGCGTCAGCCGCTCGCCCCAGACGCTCGTGAGCATCGGATCGTCCAGCTCCCGAACGACGGTGCGGTGCTCGCAGGACGGATCCCAGGCGATCCGGAGCGGCCGCGCGCCGCCGAGCGGGCGGACCCGGGCGGCTCCGCGCTCGGTCACGACGTCTCCCGCGAGGAGCAGTCGGATCGCGGTGCCGGGCTCATCGTCCTGATCGTCCCACGGGGCGAGGTCCCAGCGGTCCTCGAGGACGACCCTTGCGGACGGGCGGTCGAGGGAGACGGTGCGGCGCCAGGAGCGCAGGCCCGTGCCGGGGTAGGCGGCGGCGAGCTCCGCGGAGAACGCGGCGGACGCGTCGCTCAGCGCGACCGAGACGTCCGCCGCGGCCGCCTCCCGCCCGGGCGGCTGCCCCCGGCCGCGGACGACGGGCAGGTTGTGCCACTCGCTCCGCATCGTCCAGATGCCGTAGCGCTCCGGGCCGAAGGTGGCGGCGGTGTAGGTGGGGCGGCCGGCGTCGACGACGACGGGCACGCCGTCGCTCGCCACCTGGAACGCGCCGACGTCGTTGTGGTTGTGGTGCTCGGCGTTGTGCCCGCCCTTGGCGACGAGGGTCAGGCCGGCCGGCGATCCCTCGACGGTGCGGGCCAGGAGCACCTGCACGGACTCGAGCCAGACCTCGCGGGGGAGTGGCGGGAGCGCCGCGGGGGCGGAGGTCCAGAGCGGGTCCGTCGCTCCGCGCAGCAGGCGGCCGAGTCCCTCCTTCTCGGAGGCGGCGGGCTCGCCGGGGGAGCGCTGCGCCGCGGCGTGCGCCATCGCCGCGGTGTCGCCGACCCGGCGGCCGGCCCGGTGCACCGCGTGCCAGGGCTGGTCGCGCGACTGCAGCGCCTGGCCGTCGGCGTGCGCGACGTACCAGTCGCCGCCGAGGTGCGAGCGGTGCGGGAAGGCGACGGTCGCGCGCAGGGCGGGCACGGCCGAGGCGTCCCAGGCGCCGCCGGTCGCGTGCGTGAGGACGTCGAGCGCCTCGAGGGCGCGGCAGGCGCCGTTCCACCAGTAGGCGTAGCCCTCGTCGATCGCGCCGTCCTCGGGGAGCACGGCGACGTAGCGGTCCAGGGCGGCGACCGCGCGGGTGACGACGGCGGCGCGCTCCTCCTCCTCGCCCGGAGCGTCGAGCAGGCGCAGGGCGGCGACCAGCACGTTGCCGGTGATCCAGGGGTTCCAGTTGTGCACGTCGCCGTCCAGGCCCAGCCAGTGCCAGTCGTCGCGGGTCAGGAACGGGGCGAGCACGCGCTCGCGGGTCTCACGGCGGATCCTGCGGCGCAGCCCCGGGTAGCGGTCGTCGAGGCGCTCGCCGAGGACGTGGTCGAGCCAGGCGAGCTGGCCGGCGACCTCGCCCGCGCCGAGGTCGAGGAAGGGGTCGGCGACGTCGGCGAGCACCGAGCCGTGGCGGCGCAGCGCGTCGTCGTGGGCCGGCCAGCACCAGGAGCTCTGCTCGCAGAGCAGCTGCACGCCGTCGGCGACCTGATCGAGCCAGAAGTCTGCTGAGCCGTCTGCTGTGCCGCCGCTCGTGCTCGCGGCCAGCAGCACCGCGCGGCTCAGGCGCCGCTGCCGCTCGAACGCCCGCTGCTCCCAGCCGTCCCGGTTCCCGTCGCGGTGCACGCGCACGGCCTGGCTCGCGAGCGGCTGCGGCCACGGCACGAGCAGATCGGCGGCGGCGCGCTCGGCGACCGCGGCGAGGGTCGGAGCATCGGCCGCGGCCCACGCGTCCCGGTCGGCGGCGGTCGGCACCGGCAGCGACTGCTCGGGGGAGAGGAGGACCCCGCGCGCCGAGAGCGGTCGGTCGGGCGAGAACGCGGCCGCGAGCGGGCCGCGGAAGGACTCGATCACGCCCGGCGACGATGCCGGGACGGGGTGCTTTGGCATGCAACTGATCATAATCAATCATTTTGCTCCAACCAAAACATTGAGGTGATCGATTTCCGTATGTATAGTCCTGTTCTGTTCAGTGCCGCTCACGTCAGCGTGGGCCGCTCACGTCAGCGTGGGACAGAGCGTGGACATCACGATTCAAAGGAGAACCGCCGTGAACGAGGGGAACCTCCGCGCCGACTGGACGCGCGAGCACTGGCTCGCCGTCGCGGACGCGCTCCTCGCCGCGGTGGCCCCCCACGCCAGCGCCGGTCACGGGCGGATCACCCTCCCCGGCGCCGAGGGCGGCTACGGCCGCGCGGTCGACGGCCTCGAGGGCTTCGCCCGCACCTTCCTGCTCGCCGGCTTCCGCATCGCCGGAGCGCGCGGCGAGGGCGTCGACGACCTGATCGACTTCTACCGCCGCGGCGTCGAGACCGGCGTCGACCCCGACGCGGAGGACCGCTGGGTCCGGATCGACGAGCACGCCCAGGCCAAGGTCGAGGCGGCGTCGATCGCGCTGGTGCTCGACCTCACGCGCCCCTGGATCTGGGACCGCCTCGACGCGCGGACCCAGCAGCGCGTCGTCGACTACCTCGCCCCCGTCGTCGGCGACGACAGCTACCCGCAGACCAACTGGGTCTGGTTCCGCCTGGTCGTCGAGACCTTCCTCCGCTCGGTCGGCGGCCCGTGGTCGGCGGAGGACGTCGCCGCGGACCTCGCCCGCCACGACTCCTTCGTCCGCGAGGACGGCTGGCTCGCCGACGGCGCGGAGCGCGCCTTCGACCACTACGTCGGCTGGGCGCTGCACGTCTACCCCGTGCTCTGGGCGCGGATGTCCGGCGCGGCCGAGCTGGCCGCCCCGCGCGCCGCCGCCGACGTCGCCCGGCTCGACCGCTATCTCGACGACGCGCTGGCGCTGGTCGGCGGCGACGGCTCGCCGCTGCTGCAGGGCCGCAGCCTGATCTACCGCTTCGCCGCCGCCGCGCCGTTCTGGGCCGGCGTGATCGCCGAGGTCCCCTCGCACTCCCCGGGCCGGCTCCGCCGCGCCGCGAGCGCGATCGTCGGGCACTTCGCCGAGAACGGCGCGCCCGGCGAGGACGGCCTGCTCTCGATGGGCTGGCACGACCCGTGGCGCGAGCTCGCGCAGTCCTACTCCGGCCCCGGCTCGCCGTACTGGGCGGTCAAGGGCATGCTCGGCATCCTGCTCCCGGCCGAGCACCCGGTCTGGTCCGCGGCCTCCGAGCCGCTGCCGATCGAGCAGGGCGACGACCTCCGCGCGATCGTCTCGCCCGGCTGGATCGTCTCCGGCACGCGGGCTGACGGCATCGTCCGCGTCGTCAACCACGGCACCGACAAGGCGCTGCCCGGCACGACGACCGGCGACTCCCCGCTCTACGCGCGGCTGGGCTACTCCACCGCCACCGCGCCGCTGCTCGACGAGCGCGGCTGGGCGGAGGCGCTCGAGCAGAGCGTCGCGCTGGTCGACGCCGCGGGCGACGCGACCCACCGCACCGGCATGACGCTGACCGAGGTCCGCCTCGACGCGGACGGCCGGGTCGGCGTGGCCGGCTCGAGCGGGGACGCGCACTGGATCACTCCGGAGCGCAGCAGCCACCGCCACGGCGAGGGCCTGCGCGGAGCCGTCCGCGCCGCCGGCCGGATCAGCGTGCACTCGCTGGTGCGCGGCCCGTGGGAGCTGCGCCTCGTCCGGATCGACGAGCTCGCCGAGGGCGTGCGGGCGGAGGAGATCTCCCTGCGCATCGGCGGCTGGGCCATCGCCGGCGAGCGGATCGACGCGACCGCGGACGGCGCGACGGCTCGGGCGACCGCGGGGGTCCTCACGAGCACCCTGACCTCCCTCACCCCTGGCGCCGCCCTCGAGGTCGTCGCCCGCGACGGTGCGAGCCCGCTCGGCCCCGCGGTCGGCGTGCCGACGATCACCCTCCCGGCGGAGGTCGACGCTCTCGTCGTCGCGCTGATCGGCCTCACCGGTGAAGAAGCAGCCGGAGCGGAGGCCCCTTCCGCGGGCCCCGCCCACGTCGACGTCGGCGACGCCCTCGACGGCGACGCCCTGTCCGTGACGGCGACCTGGCCCGACGGCCTCGTCACCGAGCACCGACTCCCAGATTCCGGACGCGCCGCTCGGCAGCTCCGGTACCCGAGGACCCGAGGTGGAGTCCCGGACGCAGATGCAAAGGAGCAGCACGCATGAAGAGAAGACTGACCGCAGCCGGAGTGGCCCTGGTCGCCGCCCTGTCCCTCACCGCCTGCTCGGCGGGAGGCGGCGGTGACGCCCCCGCGGCCGACGGCCCGATCACGCTCAGCCTCTCCGGCTGGAGCCTGAGCACGACGCCGGAGTTCCAGGCGCTCGCCGACGCGTTCCACGAGAAGGACCCCGACGTCACGATCGAGGTCAAGGAGTACGACGCGACCAACTACGACACCCTGATGACCGCGGACCTCGCGGCCGGCAGCGGTCCGGACATCGTCACGCAGAAGAACGTCAAGAACGTCGTCACCTACCAGGCCGGCGGCCAGCTGCTCGACGTCTCCGACATCGAGCTGCCCGACGACCTCGGCGGCGTGGAGGCCTACCAGGTCGACGACAAGCAGTGGGCGGCGCCCTACCGCCAGGACTCCTGGGTCCTCTTCTACAACAAGGCCCTCTTCGACCAGGCCGGCGTCGCCTACCCCGACGGCTCCTGGACCTGGGACGACTACGAGGCCACCGCCGAGCAGCTGACCACCGCGCTCGCCGCGGCCGGCAGCAGCGCCGCCGGCACCTACGAGCACAGCTGGCAGTCGACGGTGCAGGGCTTCGCGAGCGCGCAGACCCCGGACATCGACATCCTCGACGCCGAATACGGCTACCTCGAGCCCTACTACGAGCGCGCCCTCGCGCTCCAGGACGCGGGTGCGCAGGCGGAGTACAACACGATCGTCGCGAACAAGCTGACCTACCAGGCCGAGTTCGGCAAGCAGAACGCCGCGATGATGCCGATGGGCACCTGGTTCGTCGCGTCGCTGATCGCCCAGCAGGCGTCCGGCGACTCGGACACCTTCGACTGGGGCTTCGCACCGATCCCGCAGTTCGACGAGTCGACGACCGGCATGGACCAGACCCCCGTGACCTTCGGCGACCCGACCGGCTTCGGCATCAACGCCGGCATCGACTCGGGCAAGCAGGCCGCCGCGAAGGAGTTCCTCGAGTTCGCGTCGAGCGAGGAGGGCGCGGAGGTCGTCGCCTCCCTCGGCATCACCCCCGCCCTCACCAGCGACGCGGTCGCCGAGACCTACTTCGCGGTCGACAGCGCGCCGACCGACGAGGTCTCGAAGTTCGCCTGGTCGTCGCACGACACCAAGCCGGAGAACCCGACCTCGGCCAAGACGGCCGCCGTCCAGAACGTGCTCCTCGACCTGCACACCGCCGTCATGTCGGGCTCGACGAGCCTCGACGACGCCGTGAAGACCGCTGAGGACCGCGTGAAGAACGAAGTCGGCACGAACTGACTCCCCGCGGTGGCCGGCCCCGCACGGGCCGGCCACCGCCCCCCTCTTCTTCCCCCTCGGACCCTGGAGGTCTCATGACGACCCTCGCCGCCGCGGACGCCGGCCCGTCGACTCCGCCGACGCCGTCGCCCCTGCCGCCCCGACGACGACGCTCCGCGTACGCCGTCCGGAACATGCTGATCGGCTGGACCTTCATCCTCCCGAACTTCCTGGGCTTCGCCGCGCTCACGCTCGTGCCGGTGATCACCCTCTTCTACATGTCGATGACCGACTGGAACGTCTTCGGCCAGGCGAACTGGGTCGGCATCGCGAACTTCCAGCGCCTGATCGGCGACGCGAGCTTCCGCATCGCGCTGCTGAACACGCTCTACTACGCCGCGCTGCACATCCCGCTGACACTCGTCGTCTCGCTCGGGCTCGCGCTGCTGCTCAACAACAAGCTCCGCGGCGTCGCGTTCTTCCGCACGGCCGCGTTCTTCCCCTACATCACCTCGATCGTCGCGATCGCCGTGGTCTGGAACCTGCTCTTCAGCCCGGAGTACGGCCCGATCAACCAGCTGCTCGGCCTGATCGGCATCTCCGACCCGCCCGGCTGGCTGACCTCGTCCGAGTGGGCGATGCCCGCGGTCGTGATCATCAGCACCTGGCGGGACATGGGCTACTACATGATCCTGTTCCTCGCCGGGCTGCAGACCGTGCCGCGCGAGCTGCACGAGGCCGCCCGCGTCGACGGCGCCTCGGTCTGGCAGCGCTTCGTCAACGTGACGATCCCGTGCCTGCGGCCGACCACCTTCTTCGTGACGGTGATGCTCACCATCAACTCGTTCAAGATCTTCGACCTGATCCTCGTGATGACGCAGGGCGGCCCGGGTCAGGCGACCCTCGTGCTCTCGCAGTTCATCTACCAGAAGGGCTTCCAGGAGAACCAGTTCGGCTACGCGTCGGCGGTCTCGGTCGTGCTCTTCCTGCTCTGCATCCTCGTGACGCTGGCCCAGTTCTTCCTCAACCGAAGGAGCGAGTCCCGATGACCGGACTTCTCATCCCCGACGGCGCTCCCACCGTCGTCGGCGTGAACGAGCCGCTGCCGCCGCGCCGCAAGGAGGCCGGCCGCTCCCCGGCGCGCAGGGCGGGCCGCGTCCTCGGCTACGCGGTGATGATCATCGCCGCCGCGGCGCTGCTGCTGCCGTTCTTCTGGATGATCACGAGCTCGGTGAAGACGCCGAACGAGGTCTTCTCGGTGCCGGTGAAGTGGTTCCCGGAGACCTGGGTCTGGAGCAACTACGTCCAGATCTGGACCCAGTCGGGCATGCTCACCTGGATCCGGAACACGCTGCTGCTCGCGGTCGTCGTCACGATCCTGCAGGTGGTCACCGGCTCGTTCGCGGCCTACGGCTTCTCGCGGATGCGCTTCCCCGGCCGCGACGTGCTGTTCCTGGTCTACATCGGCACGATCGCGGTGCCGTGGCAGTCGTACATGATCCCGCAGTTCATCCTGCTGTCGAACCTCAAGGTCTCGAACACCCTCTGGGCGATCATCCTGATCCAGGCCTTCGGCGCCTTCGGCGTGTTCCTGATGAAGCAGTTCTACGAGACGATCCCGGAGGAGCTCTCCGAGGCCGCGCGGATCGACGGCCTGAGCGAGTACGGCATCTGGGCGCGGATCATGGTGCCGCTGTCGATCCCCGCGATCGCGAGCCTCACGCTGCTGACCTTCGTCGCCACCTGGAACGACTACCTCGGACCGCTGATCTACCTGCGGAACCCGGACCTCTGGACGATCCAGCTGGGCCTGCAGAGCTTCGTCAGCACGCTCTACGACGCCAACTACGCGCTGCTGTTCGCCGGCCTCGTGATCTCGGTGGTCCCGATCGCCGTGATCTTCCTCCTCGGCCAGAAGTACTTCGTCGAGGGCATCGCGACCAGCGGACTGAAGGGCTGATCGTGCGCCGCATCCCGAACGGCCTCTACGCCTCGCTCTTCGGCGTCGCCTACCTGATCCTGGTGACGAACGTGCTGCTCCTGGTCGCCTGCCTGCCACTCGTGCTGCTGCTGGTGACGACGGATCCGGTGCTCTCCTGGCCGCTGCTCGCGGTGGCGCTGCCGCTCTGCGCGCCGGCCCTGATGGGCGCCGCCGCGGTCTTCGCGGCGCACTCGCGCGGCGAGACCGCGGTCGTGCGGACGTTCTGGCGGGCGTGGCGCGCGAGCTGGCGCCGCCCCGTGTGGCTGCTGACCGCCGCCACCGCGGTCGTCGTGCTGGTGCTCGTCGACGTGCGGTTCCTCGCGCCGATGCAGATCGGCGTGGTCGTCATCCCGTTCCTCGCGATCATCGCCCTCCTCGTCGTCGGCTGCGTCCCCGTGGCGCTGGTCGCCCTCGCGGAGGCGGGCACCTCGACGCTGCGGCAGGCCGTCAAGGCGGCGGTGTTCCTCGCCGCCCGCCGCTGGCACCTGTCGGTGGTCTCACTGCTGGTCCTCGCGTTCCAGGCGTACCTCTTCACCGCCTCGCCCGCGCTCGCCCTCGGCGTCTCGGCCGCTCCCGCCCTCTACCTGGTCTGGGCGAACGCCCGGTTCACCCTCCGCCCCGCGCTCGCCGCCGACCAGCCGGTCGCGGCCTGACCTCCCACGAAGGACTCTCCCCATGACGACCACTCCACCCACCACGGGGAGGACGACCACCGAGCAGGCCGTGGCGGACGCCCTCGAGGTCGTCCGCCGGATGATCGGGGCCTTCGGCTCCGCCTACCCCGACGACACCACCACGGACGGCCGCTACCCGATCCGCCCCGCGGCACAGGGCTTCGCGGCCGGCGCCAACCGCGGCTGGACGACGAGCTTCTGGCCGGGCATGCAGTGGATCGCCTGGGAGGCGACCGGCGAGGACGTCTTCCTCGACGCCGCCCGCGGCCACCTGCACGACTTCGCCCGCCGCGTGCGGGAGGGCGAGGACCTGGAGACCCACGACCTCGGCTTCCTCTACACGCTCTCCTGCGTCGCGCCCTTCCGGCTCCTCGGCGACGAGCTCGGCCGCACCGCGGCGCTCGAGGCCGCCGAGCACCTGATGACGCGGTTCCTGCCGACGGCCGGCATCGTCCAGGCCTGGGGCGACCTCCGCGACCCGAAGCAGCGCGGCCGCACGATCATCGACTCGCTGATGAACATGCCGCTGCTGACCTGGGCCGGCGAGCAGACCGGCGACCCGCGCTACGCCGAGGCCGTCGCGCGCCACATCGAGGCGCTGCGGGTGAACATCCTCCGCCCCGACTCCTCCACCTTCCACACCTTCTACTGGGACGCCGAGACCGGCGAGCCGCTGCGCGGCGGCACCGAGCAGGGCGCGTTCGACGACTCCTGCTGGGCGCGCGGGCAGGCCTGGGGCGTCTACGGCTTCGCGATGGGCTTCCGCGTGCTCGGCGACGAGGCGCTGCTGGAGGCGTCGCGGGCCTGCGCCGAGTACTTCCTCGCGCACCTGCCGCGCGACCTCGTGCCCTACTGGGACCTCGTCTACGCCGAGGGCAGCGATGCGCCCCGGGACAGCTCGGCGGCGGCGATCGCGGTCTGCGGACTGCTCGAGCTGGCCCTGGTCGAGACCGACGCCGAGTGCGCCGCGCGCTGGCGCGACGCCGCGCACCGGATCCTCGCGGCGCTGATCCGGGAGTGCGCTCCCGAGAGCCCCGAGGCCGCGGACACCGTCCTGCTGCACAGCGTCTACGACCTGCCGAAGAACGTCGGCGTCGACGAGGGCACGCTCTGGGGCGACTACTTCTACCTGGAGGCGCTGATGCGCGTCTCGCGACCGGAATGGCGGCCCTACTGGTGAGACTCGTCCGATTCGAGAGTGCCGAGGGCGCTCGGACCGGAGTCGTGCTGGACGGCGACGGCGACCGCGACGGTGACCGCGTGCTCGATCTGGGTGCCGCGACCGTCACGGAGCTGCTCGCCGACCGCGCGCTGCTGACCGCGGCCCGGGCGGTCGGCGCTGCGACGGTGCCGCTCGACTCGCTCCGCCTCCTGCCGCCGGTCGCGCCGGGGAAGATCCTCTGCATCGGCTACAACTACCGCGGGCACGTGCCCGCCGGCGGCGAGGACCGGCCCGTGCCGACGACCCCCGACGTGTTCGTCAAGACGCCGAACACGCTCGGCGCCCCCGGCGATCCGGTGACGCTGCCGCTGACGGCGACCGACGTCGACTACGAGGGCGAGATCGCGCTCGTCATCGGCCACGGCGGGCGGGACATCCCGCTCGAGGAGGCGGCCTCGCACATCGCCGGCTACACCGTGATCAACGACGTCTCCGAGCGCAGCTGGCAGGGCCGCTCCAGCCAGTGGACGCTCGGCAAGTGCTCCGACGGCTTCGCCCCGCTCGGTCCGTGGCTCGTGACGCCCGACGAGATCGCGGACACCGGCGACCTCCGCGTCGAGGTGGTCCGCGACGGCGTCGTCACCGTCTCGCAGAGCACCGCCGACCTGGTCTTCAGCATGGCGGCGCTCGTCCACCACCTCAGCGAGGGGATGACACTCGAGCCGGGCGACGTGATCGCCACGGGCAGCCCGCAGAAGCTGCCGGAGGCGCTCGCGGTGCACCGCCCGCTGGCCGACGGCGACGCGGTCACGATCCGCGTCGACGGGATCGGCTCCCTCACCACGACCTTCCGAAAGGGACGACCATGACCGCCGACGTGCCCACACCCGCCGCCGCCTTCACCCTCGACGCCTTCCGGCTCGACGGCCGGGTCGCCGCCGTCACCGGGACCAGCCGGGGCATCGGCCGCGGCGCCGCGCTGGCGCTCGCCGAGGTCGGCGCCGACATCGCGCTGATCGACCGGGGCGACGCGAGCGAGACCGCCGAGCTGGTCCGCGGGCTGGGCCGCCGGGCGCACCTGATCCGCCGCGACTTCGCGACCGCGACGCCCGGGGAGCTGCACTCCGCGATCGACGAGGTCGTCGCCGAGCTCGGCCGGATCGATGTGCTGGTCAACAACGCCGGCACGATCAAGCGCACCCCCGCGGCCGAGCACAGCGCCGCGGACTGGGACGAGGTGCTGAAGGTGAACCTCGACTCGGTCTTCCACCTCACCCAGGCGGCCGGCCGGCGGATGATCGCGCAGGGCTCCGGGCGGATCATCACCGTCGCCTCGATGCTGTCCTTCCAGGGCGGGATCACGGTGCCCGGCTACACCGCGTCGAAGCACGCGGTCGCGGGGCTGACCAAGGCGTTCGCCAACGAGTGGGCCGCCTCCGGAGTGACCGTCAACGCGATCGCCCCCGGCTACCTCGCCACCGACAACACCGCGGCGATCCGCGCCGACGAGGCCCGCGAGGCGTCGATCGTCGCGCGCATCCCCGCCGGTCGCTGGGGCACCCCCGCCGACCTGCAGGGCGCCTTCGTGTTCCTCGCCTCGGACGCCGCCGCCTACGTCACGGGGACGATCCTCCCCGTCGACGGCGGCTGGCTCGTGCGCTGACGCCGACCGCCTCCCCGAACCCTCCCGACCAGAACCGACCGACAGGAGTCTCCGCATGGAGCAGCGCTACGCCACCAACCCCTCGCAGATCCCGGGCATGACCACGGAGGATCTGCGCCGCGAGTACCTCGTCCCCGAGGTGTTCGTCGCCGGCGAGATCCGGCTGGTCTACACGCACCACGACCGCATCGTGCTCGGCGGCGCCGTCCCCGCGGGGCAGCGGCTCGAGCTGACCGGCTACGAGGAGATCCGCAGCGAGACGTTCCTCGAGCACCGCGAGCTCGGGATCGTCAACGTCGGCGGCACCGGCACGGTGACCGCGGACGGCGAGACGTACACGCTCGTCCCGGGCGCCTGCCTGTACCTCGGCCGCGGGATCGAGGCGGTGGCGTTCGAGGACGCGGGCTCGGGTGACTCCGGCGCGCAGTTCTACCTCTTCTCCGCCCCCGCGCACACGAGCTACCCGTCGGTGCTCGTCGCGCCCGGCGAGGGCACCGTCCGCGAGCTCGGCGAGCAGGCGACGAGCAACCGCCGCACGCTCAACCAGTACATCCACGAGAACGGCGTGCGCAGCTGCCAGATCGTGATGGGCGTGACGACCCTGCACGAGGGCTCGATGTGGAACACCATGCCCGCGCACACCCACGACCGCCGCACCGAGTGCTACCTCTACTTCGACCTGCCAGAGGACGCCCGCGTGATCCACCTGCTCGGGGAGCGCCAGGAGACCCGGCACCTCGTCGTGGCCGACCGCCAGGCGATCCTCTCGCCGAGCTGGTCGCTGCACTCCGGCGTCGGTACCGCCGCGTACTCCTTCGTCTGGGCGATGGCGGGCGAGAACCAGGCGTTCGACGACATGGATGCGGCGCCGGTGAAGGACCTGGCGTGACGTCCGGATCCGCTGTCGGCGGCGTGCTGCTGGCCATGGGGGAGACCATGGCCGTGCTGGTGCCCTGCGGCGGCTCGGTCGCCGACGCGGACGACTTCCTCGTCGACGCGGGCGGTGCGGAGTCGAACGTGCTCGCGCACGCGGCGGCGCTGGGCGTCCCCGTGCGCTGGCACAGCCGGCTCGGCGCCGACGCGCTCGGCGAGCGGGTGCTCCGGCAGCTCGCGGCGCGGCGGATCGACGTCTCGTGCGTCGTCCGCGACCCCGGTCATCCCACCGGCGTCTACGTGAAGGACCCCGGCCGCGGAGTCTCCTACTACCGGGCGGGCTCGGCCGCCGCGTACCTCGACACCGCCGACGCCGATGCCGCGCCGTTCGACGACGTGGCGCTGCTGCACCTGTCCGGGATCACCGCGGCGCTCTCGGAGCCGGCCGACCGGTTCCTCCGTCGCGCGGCCCTGCGCGCCCGCGAGCTGGGCATTCCGGTGAGCCTCGACGTCAACTACCGCGCCGCGCTCTGGAGCGTCGATCGGGCGGCGCCGGTCCTCGCCGAGCTGGTCCGGCTGGCCGACGTGGTCTTCGTCGGCCGCGACGAGGCGGAGACCCTGTGGGGCACCCGCACCGCCGAGGACGTCCGGGCGCTGTTCCCGGACGTCGCCGAGCTGGTCGTCAAGGACGGCCACATCGGCGCGACGGTGTTCTGCGCCGATGCCGACGCTGCCGGCGGGGTCTTCGAGCCCTCGCACGAGGTGGAGGTGCTCGATGCGGTCGGCGCAGGCGACGCCTTCGCCGGCGGCTACCTGGCCGCCCTGCTCCAGGGCGCGGATCACGGCGCGCGCCTGCGCCGCGGCCACGACCGCGCCGCCCTCACCCTCGCCGTGGCGGGCGACTCCCTCGACGAGAGAACGGCACGACGATGACTGCGTTCACCACCACCACCACCGCGACCACCCCGACCACCCCGACCGCGAGCCCCTTCGACGAGGTCTTCGCGGGCGCCCCGCTGATGGCGATCCTGCGCGGGATGGGCGTGGAGCGCTCGATCGCCCTCGCGACGACCGCCTGGGACCTCGGCATCGACTCGGTCGAGGTGCCGCTGCAGACCGCGGAGGACGAGGTCGCCCTCCGCGAGGTCGCGCGCCTGGGCGCCGAGCGTGGCAAGACCGTCGGAGCGGGCACCATCGTCCGCCCCGAGCAGGTCGCGCTCGCTCGCGAGGCCGGCGCCGGCTACCTCGTCTCGCCGGGCCTCGACCAGCGCATCCTCGCCGCGGCCGGCGCCGTCGACCTCCCGCTGCTGCCCGGAGTCGCGACCCCCTCGGAGGTGCAGCTCGCCGCCTCGCTCGGCCTCACCTGGCTGAAGGCCTTCCCCGCGACCTGGCTCGGCGCCGGCTGGTTCAAGCACATCCGCGGCCCCTTCCCCGGCATCCGCTTCGTCGCGACCGGCGGCCTCGACGCCGCCAACGTCTCCGACTTCCTCGACGCCGGCGTCCGCGTCGCCGCCGTCGGCTCCGCCCTCGAGGACCCGGCCCAGCTCGACCGCCTCGGCGCCCTGCTCGCCGCCGCCCGCGCCTGACCGCCGCCCGCGCCTGACCGCCGCCCGCGCCTGAGCGCCGCCCTGCCTGACCCCCCGCCCTGCCTGACCCCCGCCCTGCCTGACCCCTGCCCCGCCGGACCGCCGGGCTGTCGGTTCCCCTGCATGCTGATCGAGTAGGCCACGGTGCCGGCCCTCCATGCTGATCGAGCAGCCCACGGTGCGGGCCCTCCATGCTGATCGAGCAGCCCGCCTCGCGGGCGTATCGAGATCCACCGTCTGCCGGGCCCGGGTCTCGATACGCGCTGCGCGCTACTCGACCAGCATGAAGGCGGTCCGCGGTCCGCATGCGCGCTGCCCGGCCAGGCCGCAAGGGCGCACGCAAGCTGATCGAGCAGCGCGCCTCGCACGCGCTGCATGCTGATCGAGTAGCCCGCGAAGCGGGCACACCATGCTGATCGAGTAGCCCGCGAAGCGGGCGTATCGAGATCCACCACCGTCAGAACGGCGCGGGCACGTTGTCGAACCGGGGCCCCGGCGGCCGGTCCGGCGGCCGCCCGGGCAGAGGCGGTGGCCGGTTGCTGATCCGCCGGCCGGTCGGGCTCGTCCACTCGATGGTCCCGTGGTCGTCGATCCGGTCGTAGCTCCACTGCTCTCCGTGCCGGACGTGGTGGTGGCTCGTGCAGAGCATGACGAGGTTCTCGAGCGAGGTCTCGCCGCCGTTGCGCCACTCGATCGTGTGGTCGGCCTCGGCTGTGGAGGCCGTGCGGGTGCAGCCGGGGAAGCGGCAGGTCTGATCGCGGAGCTGGAGGTGGAGGCGCATCTGCGCTGGTGGGACGCGCCAGGTGCGGCCGACGGAAACGACGGCTCCGGTGTCCTGATCAGTGAGGACGCGGGTGAAGGACGCCGCCGTGCGGATCAGCTCGCGAGCGACGTCGGCGGGGACCGGTCCGTAGCCGTCGAGGTCCGCGGGTGCGTCGTCGAGACCCGCGGCGGTGGACGCGGCGAGGGTGAGGCGCACCTCGGCGCGGACGCCGGGGACGAAGGTCGGGTCCGGCCGGTTCTTGGAATCGGGGGTCGTGCCGGCGACGTCGCCGTCGCAGAGCAGGTCGATGGCGGCGTCGGCGCTGAGTTGCTGAAGGGTGCGGGGGTCGCCGTCGTCGCGGAGGGTGCGGGCGATGCGCCGCAACCGGTCGTAGGCGCCGGAGACGACCGGTGCAGGAGCGTGAAGGCAGAGCGTCGCCATCCCGTCGACGTCCGGGGTGACCCAGACGGCGCGGTCCTCCCGGGCGCGGGCGTGCCGCTCGGCGAGGGGCTGCTCGTGCAGCTCCTCGCGCCAGCGACCGAGGGCTCGGCGCAGCTGCGTCGTCGTCATCGTGACGGCGGCGTCGGCGGCGCGCTCGTCGAGCGCCTCTCGGGACGCCTCCGGGAGACTGCTGGCCGTCCTGCAGATGACTTCGCCCGCATCCCACAGGATCCGGCCGTCGCGCAGCAGCGCGCGGGTGAGGGGCAGGTGCTCCATCAGCATCTGCGCGGTCTCGAGGCGGCGTGAGACCTCCCGCTCGGAGACGCCGAACGTGGTCGCGAGCTCGGCTCGGATGGAGCGCTCGACGAGGTCGCGGGTCTCGCTGCGGGACGTTCCGCGGGCGAACGCCTCGGGGACGCTGAGCGCGAGCCGGTACCCGCGGTTCATCCGCTCCGCCGCCCTCAGGCGCGTCGGGGAGGCGGCGCGCTCGGCGGCCGCGGCGTCGTGGAAGCAGTCGCGCACCTTCGCGAGTGCTGCCGCATCCTCATCTTCTGACATACAAGTATTGAATCAGGGACCACCGACATCGGGGCGGGGGCAGAGGCCGATCGGGGAGAGCGCAGGCGGATCGGGCGCTGGGGAGGAGGCTCGCTCCCGGATGTCTCGGCGAGGGTGGGTCTCGATACGCCGCCGGAGGCGGCTACTCGACCAGCATGAATCGACCTGCGGCTTGCGCGACCCGCAGGGAGTGCCCTGCGGGCTGCGCGACCGGCATGAGGCGGTCGGCCAGGCACCCTGGCCGCGGACTGCGCCCCCCATGCTGATCGAGTAGCCCGCGCAGCGGGCGTATTGAGATCCACCCGGGCCGAGACCGGAGCCGGCAGACCACCGAGCGGGCGGTGGTGGGTCTCGATACGCCCTTCGGGCTACTCGACCAGCATGGGCAGCCCCTGCGGGGCTACTCGACCAGCAATCTGCGGGCATCTCCCGCGAGCAGATCCGGGGTCAGCGGCGGCGGCGCAGCAGGGCGTCGACCGAGAGGCGGCCTGCTCCGGTGAGCGCGAGCGCCACCGCGCCGGCGGCCAGCACCAGGACGAACTCGATGCCGCCGGTGGCCGCGAAGAATCCGCTCGGCAGGTGGACGACGACGAGCGCGACGACCGCGGTGATCGCGAGGCCGGCGGCGGCGATCCGGGTCAGCAGGCCGACGATGATCGCGGCGCCGCCGAGCAGCTCGGTGAAGGCGGCGACCGGGGCGAGGACGGCCGCGAACGGGATCCCCATCGCTCCGAAGCCCTCGGTCGTCGCCGCGAGGCCGTCGACGGCGATCTTCTGCCAGCCGTGCGCGAGGAACACGGCGCCCAGCGCGAGGCGGAGGACGAGCAGCCCGGCGGAGGTCCCCGGCAGCGCGCCGCGGCGGGCCGTGGAGGAGGTGGTCGGGCGGTCGAGCGTGGTGGTCATGGCGTGCCTTCCGGTCGGAGCGGATCTCGAGGGGGAGTGCCGCACGCCGTCGTGCTCGTGGTCGACCGTAGGCGCGACCGCCGCCCGCACGAGCGCCGTGGAGTGGACACTGAGAACTCGCACAGGCTCACCCCAGGCTCCAGCCCCCGCACACGCCGGAGCCGACGCCGCCCTCCTCACGAAGGCGACGCCGGCTCCCGCACCGGTCCTCAGCAGCTCGCGGCCGGATACTCCTCGCTCTGCTCCCGCGTCGCGTCCTCCCCGTCGACGGTGCCCGTCACGGTCAGGTCGACCGCGTCGGCCGGCACCGTCTTGGCCCGGGTGGTGAAGGAGTGGAACACGCTCTTGCCGGGCGCGACGGCGGTGAACGCTTTCTCGCCGTAGGCCGTCGTCATCGTGATCCCCACCGGCACGTCGGCCGTGTTGACCGCGGTGACGCCCAGCTGCACCTTGCCCGCCACGCACCGGCTCTGCACCGTCACGTCCAGGTCCGGCAGTGCCGGCGCGGCGGGGGCGACCGCCGCGACTCCGAGCCACGAGATCACCGGCTTCTCGCCGCCCGCGCCCTCGTTCGTCACCCGGTACTCCACCGTGGTCGGCGCCGCAAGGGTGAAGGTCAGCGCCCCGGTCAGCGGCGTGCTCGTGCCCGACAGCGGGATGTTGCCCTTGGCCAGCTCCACGCCCCCGGCCGAGACCGTGTGGTTCATCGTCCGGCTGAGGTTCCACCACTCGGTGAACCCGCCCGTCAGCGTGTACGTCCCGGCGGCCAGCGGCAGCCGGTAGATCAGCTGCGTCGTGTCCTGGTAGAGACCGGTCGAGAACTTGTCGTTGACGTCCGTCCCGGTCTTCACCTTCATGCCCTCGGGCGCGAAGCCCCACTGGTCGGCGGCGGTCGAGGCCCGGTCCGACACGGCGTTGAGCAGCGACGGGACGGCCGCCTGCACCGCGCCGTACTGCGGCGAGGAGGTCGCCGCGGTGCCGGAGTCGATGTAGTAGACGAGCCCCTCGGGCACGATCTCGTAGCGCGCGGTCACCTTCGCGCCGTTCGCGAGCGTCCCGCGCAGGGTCACCGGCGCGTAGTCGGTGCGGGTCTGGGCCGCGGAGTCCGCGTCCCAGGTGACGCCGGTCGAGGCACCGTCGACCGTCACGGTGGTCGGCAGCGCGGCGCTCGCGGTGAGCGCGCCCTGGTAGCCGAGGTCGCGGGTGACGCTCTGGACGTAGACGAGGGCGAGCCGTGCGTTGTAGCCGCTCGTCCCGTCGGTCCCGAAGGACACGTCCACGACGCCCGGCGCCGCGAGGGTCACCTGCTGGCGCACCGGCGTCGCCGCCCCGGTCGAGACCGCGGTGGCCCGCTTCGTCGTGCCGGCCGCGGTGACGGTCGAGACGACGTTGGTGGTCAGGCCGGCCCGCGGCGCCTGCACGGCGACGATGTCGTAGGTGCCGGCGGGCAGGGTCAGGTGCGTCACGACGGGCTTGCCGAAGTCGGCCGGCACGTACGAGGAGCTCCAGTCCGCGGGGTTGCCGGGCGCGACGGCGCCGGTCGATGTGGTCGAGTAGCCCCACGTGCTCCCCGCGGAGACGCCGTCCCACTTCCGGTCGGCGGCGTCGTTGAGGACGCCCGGCTGGCTCGCCTTCACGGCCGCGTAGGCGGATCCGGCTGCCGAGCCGCTCGACCCCGAGTCGACGAAGTAGCGCAGGTCGGCCGGAGTGACGAGCAGCGGTACCGAGAAGCGCTGGAACACTCCGGTCGAGGCGACCTTCTCGGTGGTCCGGCCGGTCAGCCGCACCGTGCCGAGCTCGGCCGTCCCGGCGAGGGCCTGCGCGGCTCCCGCGTCCCAGGTGACGGCGCGCTCGGCGCCCTCGAGGGTCACGGTCTTCGGCAGTCCGGCGGAGGCGGTCCCGGCGATCAGGCCGAGGTCGCGGACGTCGGTGCTCACGCCCTCGGGCACGAGCTCCGCTGCGGTCCGGCTGAGGCGCGCCACCAGAGCGGCGGCCCCCTCCGCGTCGAGTCCGTAGCCGGCCGGGTCGGCCAGCGCCGATCGGGCGGAACCCACGACGCTCGTGAACGGAGCCCAGGAGGAGGCGCTCCACTCCGCCTCGACGAACCGCTCGGCCGTCGCCAGCGCCGCCGCGAGGACGGCCGTGTCGACCGCGGACGAGTCCGCGTTCGCGACGACCACGCCGACCGCGTCGACGTTGAGCACGCCGTCGTTCGCCGTCTCCAGCACCACCGTGTGCTCGCCGTCCGCGAGACCGCGGAGCTGGAACGCCGTGCGCTCGCTGCCTGCGGCCCAGGTCGGCGCGTTCGTCGCCACCCGGACGCCGTCCACGGTGACGTTCAGCGTCGCCGCCCCGGTGTTGCTGCCGAGGACGTCGAGTCCGGTCCCGGTGAAGGAGTAGCTCAGCGCCGCGCCCTTCCCGGTGCTCTTCGACGCCGTGCGCTGCCACTCGAACATGCCCTGGCCGTTGACGTGCGTCCACTGCTCGTCGAACTCGAGGATCGGCGTCGAGCCGTCGCTCCAGCTGGTCTGGTGCATGCCGTCGACGACGGTGGAGTAGTAGGGAGTGAAGCCGGGCACCTGCTCGACGACGAGGTCGTCGAACTGCGTGAACGTGAAGGCCGAGCCGAGCTGCACGCGCCCCGCGGCCTGCGGCGCGGGGTCGGTGTAGGCCGCGACCTGCACGCCGTTGAGGTACGCGGTGTAGCGGTCGCCCGCCACCTGCACGGCGATCCGGTTCCACACTCCGGTGCCGGTGCGGAACGCCGTGCCGGGGGTGGCGGAGGCGGTGCCGGACGCGACGGAGGTGCCGTAGCGCAGCAGGCTCCAGGCGCCCGTCGCGTCGACCCGCAGCTCGGCCGCGGAGACGTTCTGGCCGTTGGGCGTCCCGCCCTGCTCGCGGGCGCCGAGGGTCGCGTACGGGGTGCCGCCGTTCTCGAAGAGCACGTCGACCGAGGCGCGATAGTTCGCCCAGCGGTAGTCGCCGATCGTCGTCTTCGGGTCGCCGCCGTTCCAGGCCGAGCCGTTCATGCCCGGGCCGACCTGCTGGCGCAGCACGCGGTCGCGCGCGGCATCGCCGGTGGCCACGGACTCGAAGGCGCCGTTGGTGTCGTTCGTGTAGCGCGGGATCGCGCCGTCGTCCTCCGGCTGCACCGCGGGGGTGCCGGCGGGCTTCGCCTTCGCGCCACGGCTGTCGAGGAACGACTCGCCGGAGTCGCTCAGCGCGCCGGTCGCCGGGTCGTAGGAGCGGATGTCTGCCGCCTCGGCGTAGTCGAAGTCGTCCGCGTAGAGGACGGAGTCGGTGGTGACGCCGTTGACGTCGCCGCTCGCGTCGGTGTCGAGCACGTCGCGGCCGCCGTCGGCGTCGGTGTACTCGGGCGAGGTCGGCAGGGTCGAGCCGTAGCCCTCGCGCGGAGTGAGGACACCGCCGGCGCTCGCCGCGTGGTCGAGCGTGGTCGCGGTCGCCGTCGACCAGGGCTTCACCGTCACCGTGTAGACGCCGCCCTGGGCGGACAGCTCCGACACGGGCACGACGTAGTTCGCGTCGTAGGCCTCACCGGCGTCGGCCGCGCGGGTCTCCCAGACCTCCATCGTGCGGTCGTCGCCCAGGTCGAGGTCCTCCGCGGAGATCGCGTAGGTCTTCTCGAACGGGCTGTCGTTGACGATCACCGTGGAGAAGTCCGAGCCGTCGGGCGCGGCGAGCGTCGTGTACGACACCGCGCCGGTCGACGCTCCGCTGGGCGGGTTGCCGCCGCCGAGCGCGCTGCCGGAGGCCTGCGGGATGCCGCGCCAGACGCCGGCGGTGTTGTCCTCGTTCTCCCAGCCGAGCTGCGCGAACTGCGTGTACTGCTCGACCGCGGCCAGGCCGCCGTCGTAGTACAGCCAGCCCGACCACGGGTCGCGAGCGCTGACGAGCTCCTTCGAGGAGTACTGGAAGCCGTCGTAGAAGGAGCCGATCGCCGGCTGGAAGATGTTCAGGGTCCGGAGCGACTTCGCGAAGCCGGAGGTGACCCAGTTGCTCATCTCGAGCGCGCTGTTGGTGCCGCCGAACTCCGTCCCGGTGCCGCCCTGGCCGTCGGGGTTGGTGTTGTTCGGGCGGTCGGCGGAGTTGGAGAAGGTCGCCTGGCCCTCGGAGTTCCAGATCTCCTTGTCGTAGGTCTGCGCGAACTTCTTGAGGTTCCCGTTCGCGTCGTCCGAGGTGGCGTAGTGGAAGCCGACGACGTCGACGGCGTCGCGGAGCGACGGGTCGGTGGTCGAGTTCAGCTGGTCGCCGAAGGAGGTCGGGGGAGTGCCGACCGTGTCCGCCGCGACCGTGCGGATCGCGCGGTAGCGCTCGCCCTCGTCCGCCGAGGCGAAGCCGTTGTTCGGATCCTGCGCGCTCGCGCCCTCGTAGCCCTTGGTGTCGGTGCGGAGCCAGGTGGAGAACTTCTTGTAGAGCGCGGCGTTCGGGCTCGTGGTCTCGTTGGTGTCCGGGTTGATCGAGTCGACCATGATCCCGTACTCGCGCTCCGCGGCCAGGACGGTGTTCTTGAACCAGATGTACTGGTCCTCGTCGCTGGTCACCCAGGTGGGGCGGCTCCAGCGCAGGATGCTGACGTGCACGTCGCCCTCGGCGACCTTCTGGGCGTCCGCGGCCAGCTGGAAGCCGGGCTCGCGCTGCACGTTCGGGTACTCGTCGCGCGAGCGCATCGTCGCGACGTTCGGCCCGGTCGAGGTGTTGCGGTCGTTGCCCATCTCGATCTTGATGGTGGTCATGATCGGGTGCTCGCCGCCGAAGAGCGTCTCGATCAGCTCCCAGTACTTCTCGGGGTGCTGCGACTTGTAGTCGAGCAGCAGGGCGCTGGTCGAGTTCGCGGAGAGGATGCCGAAGCCCTTGAAGGTCAGCGCGTTGACGCTCTCCGCCGCGGCGGCGACGTCGGCCGCGGTGACGGCGACGGCCTGCACGTCCGACGGCGCGGCCTGGGCGGCCGGCACCTGGGCGAGCCCCGCGGCGAGCAGGGCGCCGAGCGCGGTCGCCGCGACGAGGGTCCGCCCCCTCCCCTCCTTCCTGCGGTGCGGCCTGCTGTGCGAGGGGGGCTCGGGCTGCGAGCCTCGAGCGTGCCGGGGAGAGCGGTTGAGCATGAGTGCGCCTCGTCGTCGAGTCGAATGGGATGAGCGATCCGCCAACTCCGATCATTTCAGAACATGCGGAGAGCGATCGCTGTGGTCACCGTATCCGAGCGGTTTCGCGGGCGCAACGGCTCTAAGCGGCGCGCGAGCAGGGTCTTTCTTCCTGGAGCGACCACGGGATAGTCTGCTCGGCAGCGCGGAACGCTCTTTCTCGATGATCGATAATGATCGAAAGAGAGGGTCGGGGCGTGCGACGACGAGTCGGCGACGAGGCCGACCGGAGAACGGAGAACCCCCGCCATGACCACCCGCTCCACACGGATCCGCCCCCTTCTCACCCGCGGCGCCGCCGGCATCGCCGGTGGCCTGCTCCTGCTCGGCGTCGCCGGCACCGCCTTCGCCGACGAGCAGCAGGGCGCCGACGACGTCGACGTGAACGTGCAGATCGCGCCGCTGACCACGCCCGGCTCGCTCTCGATGACGGTCGCGAGCGACTCCACCGCGCTGACCGAGAACGGCTCGACGGGCGTGGTCCGCCAGTTCACCGGCACGCTGCCGACCGTGACGGTGACCGACACCCGCGATCCGGCCGACATCCCCGCCGAGGCCGGCTGGTACGTGCTCGGCACCGCCAGTGACTTCACCTCGTCGACCGGCGACACGATCGGCGCGGAGAACCTCGGCTGGGCGCCGAACCTGATCGACGGCGGCGACTCCGGCCTCGTCGCGGAGGGCGACGTCGTCGACACCGCCATCGACGGCGGCCCGGACGGCGTCGGCCTCGTCGATCAGGAGCTGCTGGCGATCACCAACGACTCCGCGGGTGTCGCCGAGGAGGGCTCCTGGACCGCCGACGCGGCCCTGACCCTCAAGACCCCCACCACCGTCGACGCCGGCGACTACAGCTCGACGCTCACCCTCTCCCTCTTCGAGTGAGCCCCGTCATGCTGGTCGAGTAGCCGCCGCAGGCGGCGTATCGAGACCCGGCGTGCCGGACACGGTGGATCTACTCTGAAGAGACGCCCGCAGCCATGCTGGTCGAGTAGCCCCGCAGGGGCGTATCGAGACCCACCACCGCAAGGACGTCGGTCTCTTCCCCGCCCTGCGATGGCGCCGGAGGCGCCCCCTCCGCTCGATACGCCCGCTGCGCGGCCTACTCGATCAGCATGAAGCGCGCCCGCCGCCCGGGCTGCCCGACCAGCATGAAGCGCGCCCGCCTGTGGGTAGGCCGCTCAGCATGAAGCGGGCCGGCCGTGCGGGAGGTCACGCGTCCGGCACATGCTGGTCGAGTAGCCGCCTCCGGCGGCGTATCGAGACCCGCCCTCCTGGGCACAGTGGATCTCGAGACGCCCGCTCCGCGGCCCACTCGATCAGCATGAGTCCTCGAGTGGACCCGCGACGGGCCTCGTGTCGCGAGCAGGCCCCTGCACGCGTCCACTCGGCGGGGCCGGCTCGCGCGAGTCGACGCGCGTCGGGCCCTGCGCCCGTGCCGGGGCCCGTTCCGGGTCCACTCGCGCGCTCGCCCCATGCTGGTCGATGAGCCGCCGCCGGCGGCGTATCGCGACCCGGGCTGCTGGGGACGGTGGATCTACTGGGAAGAGACGCCCGCACACATGCTGGTCGAGTAGCACCGCAGGGGCGTATCGAGACCCACCACCGCATGCACGTCGGTCGCGTCCCCGCCCTGTGCTGGCGCCGAAGGCGCCCCCTCCGCTCGATACGCCCGCGATGCGGGCTGTTCGATCACCATGAAGGGGCTGCTCGATCGACAGGGGTCGATGGGGCAGGCGGGTGCGGTGCCCGCAGGCGTTCGGTATCGTGGCGCGCTCCGAGACCCGAGGGGGCATCGTGAACCGTCCGCACGTCACCGCAGGAGCCGCCGGGGTCCTCCTGCTCGCGCTCGCCGGCTGCACGCCGCCCGCGCCGGAGGCGACCGGCGGCGGGCTCGACCTCGCCGTCTCCTCTGTCTGCGAGGCGGGCGCGGATCCGCAGTGCACCGCGGTCGGCGGCCAGGACGTGCTCGTCGACCCGGCGGCGTTCACCCGGGCGGGTGTCGCCTCGGTCGAGGTGTTCGGCACCGGCGACGCCCGGACCGTCGATGTGCGCTTCGACGAGGACGGCGCCGCGCTCTTCCAGGACGCGACGGCGGAGGCGGCGGGCGCCGGCCCGGACGCGCGCCTGCTGCTGCGGGCCGGCGACGTGGTCGTCTCGGCCGTGGCGGTGATGCAGGCGATCGAGGGCGACTCGGTGCAGATCCTCCCCGGCGACGAGGACGCGCGGGCGCTCGCCGACCGCATCCGCGCGGGCTGACCCGGGCGGTCAGGACGCCGGCGGCTCCTCCACGCCGAGCTGCACGGCCAGCTCCATGCATCGCACGCGGGCGGGGGAGAAGTCGTAGGGCAGGCTCCGGATGACGTCCGCCGCGCTCTTGGCGCGCGGATCGGCCGCGGATGCGGGCGTCTCGGCGTCCTCGGGCGGGTGCCGCTCGTCCCAGGCGTCGGCGAGAGCGTCGTCCTCCTCCAGCTGACCGGACTCCGTGCAGACGCGCAGCAGCTCCGTCTCGAAGGCGTGCCGCTCGGCCGCCACCTGCGCGACGCGGGGGTCGTCGACGGCGACGGAATCGTCCAGGGCCTCCTCGGCCGCGTCGACCCGGTCGGACGCGGCGCGCAGGTCGGGGTGCGCAGCGAGCGCGGCGAAGCGGCCGGCCTGGATCGCGGCGCCGAGCGGGCCGAACACCCGCTCGGTGACCAGCAGGACGTCCAGGTCGTCCTGGCGCAGCGAGCCCTCGGGCGCGCCCTCGAGGCGGCCGGAGACGAGGTCGTCGAGCAGGCCCAGCCGGCTGCCGAGCGTGCGCATGCGCTCCACCGACGCCCGCTGCCGCTGCAGCTCGGCCTCCTGCGCGGCGAGGGTCTCCTCCAGCCGGGCGAGGACGGCGGCGACCTCGTCCTCGTCGTCCGCGGCGAGCGATTCCGCGCCGGCGAACGCGTCGCGGATGTCGTCGAGGGCGATCCCGGCGTCGGCCGTGCGGCGGATCCAGAGCAGCCGGACGATCTCCGCGTGCCCGTACCGGCGGCGCCCGTCGCCGCCCCGCTCGCGCTCGGGGAGCAGGCCGATCTGGTGGTAGTGGCGGATCGTCCGGGGCGTGACGCCGACGAACGCCGCGGCGTCGCCGATCAGGACCTCACGGGGCGGGGTCGGGAACGGATGCATGGCGGGCCTCTCGAAGCGGGACGGGACGTGCTTCGAGCAGATCACATGACGCTGCGGCAGGAGCAAGCCGTGCTCGATCGGCACGCGCGGGACCCGCTGCGCAGGCTGGTCGATCAGCATGCAGACGGACCAGCGTGCGGCATTCATGCTGGTCGAGTAGCCGCCGCAGGCGGCGTATCGAGACCCACCCGGCGGGGGACGGTGGATCTCGATACGCCCGCTGCGCGGGCTACTCGATCAGCATGAAAGGTAGGCCCGCGGAGCGGTCTGCTCGATCAGCGTGTGCTCGGCACGCGCGACCGGCCCGCGCGCTACGACGTGTAACCCGCCTGGATGGTGTCGAGGACCTGGTCGGTGCTCGAGCCGTCGATCCAGTCGACCATGCCCTTGAAGAAGCTGTCGGAGCCGACGGCCTTGGGCATCAGGTCGGAGGCGTCGAAGCGGAACGTGGTGCCCGGGTCCTGCAGGATCGAGATGGAGCTGCGCAGCAGGTCGCTGCTCGCGTTCGCCGGGTCGAGGCCGGTGTTCGCCGAGATGACGCCGCCGAGCTTCACGCGGCTGTTCGCCCAGTCGGCGCTGGCCAGGTACTCCTGCACCTTCGCGGTGTCCGCGTCGTCCGCGAAAGCGGCGACGAACTCGCCGCCGCCGGTGACGGCCTGGTCGTCGTCCGCCTTGATCGGCGGGGTGAGGAACGCCCAGACGTCGCCGTCCTCCGCCACGGTCGCGTCCGCTCCGGTGAGGAAGCCCTCGAAGAAGGACGCCTGGTGGGTCAGCGCGCAGGAGCCGTTGGCGATGTTCTGCGCGACGTCGCCGAAGGCCGTCGAGTTGATCGAGGACACGTCGCCGTAGCCCGCGTTCACGAGCGTCGGGTCGAGCAGGATCGAGCCGACCGAGTCGAACGCGGCCTTGATCTTCGGGTCGGTGAACGGGGTGTCGCCCGCGACCCACGAGTCGTAGACGTCCGGGCCGGACTCGCGGAGCACCGCGTCCTCGATCCAGTCCGTGCCCGGCCAGCCCGAGGCGGCGTCCGAGGCGAAGCCTGCGCACCAGGACGGTCCGCCCGACTTCTCGGCGATGGTCTTCCCCAGCGCCTCCATCTCGTCCCACGTCGTCGGGACCGAGACGCCCCACTCCTTGAACTTCGCCGGCGAGTACCAGACGTAGCCCTTCACGCTCGCCATCAGCGGCGCGCCGTACTGGGTGCCGTCGACCTGGCCGTACTTCTGCCAGTCCTCCGACCAGTTCTGCTTCACGTTCGCGAGGGCGCCCTCGGGCAGCTCCTTCACCTTGCCCGAGGCGACGGTATCGGCGAGCAGTCCCGGCTGCGGGAAGATCGCGAGATCCGGGACGTCACCGCCCTGCACCTTGATGCCGATCTGCTGCTCGAAGCCCTTGTCGCCGGTGTACTTGATGTCGATGCCCGACTCCTTCTCCCAGTCCGCCCAGGACTGCTCGAGCAGGGTCGCCTCGTCGCCGTTGATGGTGCCGTAGACGGTGACGGAGCCGTCGCCCGCGGCGCCGCCGGAGCTCGCGCCGCCGCCGGCGTTCGGGTCGTTGGGGTCGCTGCTGCTGGAGCAGCCCGCGAGGGCGATCCCGGCGGCCGCGAGTACGGCGACCGGAAGGGTGAGACGACGGTGCAGGGATGACCGCATGGTTCCTCCTCGTTGAGTGATGGAGCGACGAGGGGGAGTAGCCCCCCAGCTGCGTCTGCCCAGAGTACGTCCTGAGAGAGCGCTCTCTCGGTAACGATCCGGCGTCGGATCGGCGACGAGCGGCCAGGAACGTCCCCGCCCCGGTCACGTCGGCATCGGAAGTCCGGAGCCGCACAGCGCATTACCACGAATCGTTGCCGAATCGACCCCCTGGCGCGTTCTGCTTCCGGTACCGTCGTTCTGCTCGGCATTCCCGGTCCACCCGCCCGGCGTCCCCCTCTTCCCCGATCCTGGCGGGGGAGCTGCAGGACCCTCGCGGACCCGGGCTCGGCCCGTCCCCGGACGCGCCCCGTCGCCGGCTCCCGCGTACCCGACGCGGGAACGACCCCCGAAAGGCGTCCCCGATGGACCCCGCCCCCGCTCCGCGCATCCCCCTGACGCCGCGGCTCCTCCCGCCGACCCGCCGGGGCCGCCTCCGCGCGTCGCTCCTCGCGATCGCCGCCGCAGCAGCCCTCGTCGTGGTCGGCCTCGTCGTGCCCACCGCGAGCGCCGACACCGCCTGCGCACCCGGGCAGAACCCCATCGTCTGCGAGAACGCGAAGCCCGGCACCGACCCGTCGGTCTGGGACATCACCGGAGCCGGCGACCCGTCCATCCAGGGCTACTCCACCGACATCAGCGTCAACGTCGGTCAGCGCATCGACTTCAAGATCGACACCGACGCCGCGGCGTACTCCATCGACGTCTACCGCACCGGCTGGTACGCCGGGAAGGGCGCCCGCCTGATCACCTCGGTGACCCCGAGCGCGGCCCTCCCGCAGCTCCAGCCCGAGTGCCTCTCCGACGTCACCACCGAGCTCTACGACTGCGGCACCTGGGCCGTCTCGGCGGGCTGGGACGTGCCGAGCACCGCCGTCTCCGGCGTCTACGTCGCCCTGCTCACCCGCGCCGACACGGGCGGCCGGAGCCAGATCACCTTCGTCGTGCGCGACACCGCCAGCACCTCGGCCGTGCTCTTCCAGACCTCCGACCCCACCTGGCAGGCCTACAACACCTACGGCGGCTCGAACTTCTACAGCGGCGGCGCCAACGGCCGCGCCTACAAGCTCAGCTACAACCGGCCCGTCACCACCCGCGGCGACAACCAGGGCCGCGACTTCTACTTCGCCAACGAGTTCCCGCTGGTGCGCTTCCTCGAGCGCAACGGCTACGACGTCAGCTACTTCAGCGGCGTCGACACCGACCGCTTCGGCTCGGCGCTGAAGCAGCACCGCACCTTCCTCTCCGTCGGCCACGACGAGTACTGGTCCGGCGCCCAGCGCGCGAACGTCACCGCAGCGCGCGACGCCGGCGTGAACCTCCAGTTCCTCTCCGGCAACGAGAACTACTGGCGCACCCGCTACGAGCCCTCGCCGACCGCGGGCGGCAAGGACTACCGCACCGTCGTCACCTACAAGGAGACCTGGGCGAACGCCAAGACCGACCCGTCGCCCGAGTCCACCGGCACCTGGCGCGACCCGCGCTTCGCCTCGGTGGCGAACGGCGGCGGCCGGCCCGAGAACTCCCTCGCGGGCACGCTCTACATGGTGAACTACTCGGATCTGCCGGTGACCGTCAGCGCCGCGGAGGGGAAGCTGCGGCTCTGGCGCAACACCTCGCTCACCGGCCTCGCCACCGGGAGCAGCGCAGCGCTGGCGCCGCACACCATCGGCTACGAGTCCAACGAGGACGTCGACAACGGCGCCCGGCCGCCCGGCCTGATCCGCCTCTCGACGACGACCGGCGCCGTCCCCGAGTACCTGCAGGACTTCGGCACCACCGTCGCCGCGGGCACCACCCGGCACAACCTCACCCTGTACAAGGCGGCGAGCGGCGCGCTCGTCTTCTCGGCCGGCTCCGTGCAGTGGACCTGGGGCCTCGACCAGCAGCACGACGGCGACGGAGCAGCCGCCGACGTCCGGATGCAGCAGGCGCAGGTGAACCTCTTCGCCGACATGGGCGTGCAGCCCACCACGCTGATGAGCGGCCTGGTCGCCGCCACCAAGAGCACCGACACCGCGGGCCCGACCGTCGCGGTCTCGAACCCCTCGGGCGCGACGAGCAAGGCCAACGGCAGCACGGTGTCGGTCTCGGGCACAGCGACCGACGCCGCGGGCAAGGTCGCCGGCGTCGAGGTCTCGACCGACGGCGCCACCTGGCACCCGGCGACCGGCACGACGTCCTGGTCGTACAGCTACGTCCAGCACGGCGCCGGCACCGGCTCGATCCGGGTGCGCGCCGTCGACGACAGCGCCAACATCGGCGCCGTCACCAGCCGCGCCGTCACCATCACCGGCACCGCCACCGTGTTCGGCGCCGAGGTGCCGAAGACCGCCGACTCCGGCGACGTCGATCCGGCCACCCTCGGCCTGCGCTTCACCCCGAGCACCGACGGCTTCATCCAGGGCGTGCGCTTCTACAAGAGCGCGGCCAACACCGGCCCGCACACCGGCGCCCTCTGGAGCGTCGACGGCCGGCAGCTGGCCACCGTCGCCTTCGCGAACGAGTCGGCGAGCGGCTGGCAGACCGCCACGTTCGGCGCCCCCGTCGCCGTCACCGCCGGCACCACCTACGTCGTCTCGTACACGACCACGACCGGCCACTACTCGTCCGCGGACTGGTTCTGGTCGAGCACCGGCTACGCCGCCGCCCCGCTGACGGTCGCCGGCGGCTTCGGAGCGACGCCCGCCGGGGTCTACAGCACCACCGGCGGCTTCCCGACCGACAGCTACCGCGCGAACAACTACTACGTCGACGCCGTCTACAGCACGGTCGACGCCACGCCGCTGAGCGTCGGGTCGCAGGCGCCGCTGGCCGGCTCCTCGAGCGTCGCACCGTCGACGAAGGTCTCGGCCGTCTTCTCGAAGGCGGTCACGGCGAGCACCGTCGCGATGACCCTGAAGACCGCCGCCGGCGCGAGCGTCGCGGGCAGCACCGCGTACAACGCCACCACCCGCACCGCCGTGTTCACGCCCACCGCCCCGCTCGCCGCGTCGACCGGGTACACCGCGACCCTCGCCGGCACCGCGACCGGCGGCGGCACCGTCACCGCAGGCGGCAGCTGGACCTTCACCACCCAGGCGCCGGACGCCGTCGCGGGAGCCTGCCCCTGCCGGCTCTTCGACGACTCGACGACCCCGGGCATCGCGCAGGTCGCCGAGGGCACGCCCGTCACCCTGGGCACGCGCTTCGCCCCGCTGGTCGACGGCACGATCACATCGCTCCGCTTCTACAAGGGCCCCGGCAACACCGGCACGCACGTCGGCACGCTCTCGAACGCCGACACCGGCGCCGAGATCGGCCGGGCGACCTTCACCGCCGAGAGCACTGCCGGCTGGCAGCAGGTAACGTTCGCCACTCCGGTGGCCGTGACCGGCGGCACCGACTACGTCGCCGCCTACACGACGACCACCGGCAACTACTCGGCCACGATCAACGGCTTCGGCTCCGGATCCACGCGCGGCCCGCTCGTCACCGCGAGCGACTCCGGCGCGTACACCTACTCCGGCGGCTTCGCGGGGCAGCGCTCGACCACGAACTACCTGGTCGACGTCTCGTTCACGCCGTCGGCGACACCCACGCCCACTCCGACCCCGACGCCGACCACCCCGTCGGGCACGCGCCTCTTCGCGGATGCGACCCCCGCGACCGCCTCCGCCGAGGACTCGTCCTCGGTCGAGGTCGGGATGTCCTTCACCGCGTCGACGGCGGGCAGCGCCACCGGCATCGCCTTCTACAAGGGCTCCCGCAACACGGGCACCCACGTCGGCTCGCTGTGGGACGCCTCCGGCACGCGGATCGCGCAGGTGACCTTCACCGGCGAGACCGCGACCGGCTGGCAGAGCGCCGCGTTCGCCTCGCCCGTCGAGCTCGTGCCGGGCGCGCGCTACACGGTGTCGTACCTCGCGCCCGCGGGCTACTACGCCGCCACGGGAGCCGGGCTGGCGTCGCCGGTCACGAACGGCGCGCTGACCTCGGCCGCCGGCGACAACGGCGTCTACCGCTACGGATCCGGCGGGGTCATGCCGTCGTCGTCGTACAACTCCACGAACTACTTCGTGGACGTGTACTTCCAGGCGAAGGGGTAGGGGCGGGGGAGCAGTGCGTCGAGATCCTCCTCCGGGCGGCTAGTCGACGTACGCCCCCTCGACGCCGAGCGCTTCGATGTCCAGGCCGGTCCCGGACTCGATCATGTCGCCCGAGGGGCCGTCGACGACGACCGTGTACACGTCCCAGGTCTTCGCCACCGTGCCGGAGATCGCGCCGTAGTTCTGGACGGTGTCGTGCACCGTCAGGACCCAGACGGGGCGGTCCGCTGCGATCTGCAGGTCGGAGCCCAAGCCCGGAGCGATCCTCCGCAGATCTCCGTAGGCCAGGGCGGCGGCGAAGACGGGGATCTTCTCGGCGCCGTCGTCGCTGCCCGCTCGCAGGGAGCCGACGAGCTCGGAGACCGGCACCAGGGGCTCGGTCGTGTCATACGGCTGCAGAGCCGGGAAGTCCGCCACCCGCTCCGCGACGGCCTCCTCCGGGGAGATCGTGGGCTCGCCGCCCGCGGCGTCGTGGTGGGCGATCTGCTCGGGGCCGCGTGCGGCGTCTTCGCCGGCTCTCACGGCGGAGACGCTCGTCGTCGTCGCCGCGACCACGCCTGCCGCGAGCAGCACGCCGGCGATGCCCAGCGCGATCCGCGTGCTTCTCATCGGAAACCCCGTCTCGAGTCCGTCCCGGATGTCGTGAGCGTAGCGGCGGAGTAGCTCGTCTCCTAGGGGTCCGACAGGACGACGAGGTCTCACGGCCCGTACGACGACAGCACGCGGGCGACCCTCTCGGCCGCTGCTGCTCCCTCGAAGACCTCGCCGTCAGCGGCGGGCTCGTACCGTCCGGCTTCGATCCGCTCCGCCCAGGCGGAGTACGCGCGCTGCTCGTCGTCGCTGACCGGTCCGCCGATCAGCGGGTCCGTCTGTGGGGTGCTGCTCATGGCGGGGTCCTCCGTTCCTCGGTGGTCTCCCGTGCCCGCTCGTCCACGATTCAAGCGTGAGGCCGCAGCGCAGGAACGCGGCGAACACGATCGAGATCCTTGAGAGCGAGCGCTGCCCCGGGATTGATGCCGCGCAACAGCAGGGTCGTGTCCTTGAGCCGCCGCGCGTGTTGAACGCGAAAGGTCTGCTCGTGATGACCGACTCTGTTTCGGAGGCGACGCAGACGCTCCAGCGCGAGGCCGACCGCGTACCCGTCTTCCACAGCCGTAGGCAGACCCGACGGCAGGTGGGGCTGCCAACTCTTCGTCACATCAGGTGTGAGCCCGGGGAAGGCGGCAGCGATTCCGTGGATCCACAAGTTCTCGCGTCCGCTCAGTCCGGATCCGCGCAGGGCTCTCCGAGCCGGTGGGTCCACGGGGAAGAGGTGGACGAGGCTTCCGAATTCCAGTTGCGCAACGCGATCGTCGAACGTGACCGGGGCTCCATGGCGCGGATGCGTGCTCGCGCGACGCAGGCTCGCTTGGTTCGCTCGGTACGACGTGGCGCCTGCCGTCTTCTTGACCAGACCGGACAGCGGAGTGGCGGCGTCGTCGAGCCAGTTCTCTGATCGACCCTGACGCAGATTCCACTCGCGAAGGGCGCGATCCACAGCGTTCCGGACGACTGCTTCGGTGTAGGCCAGGGTTTCGTACCAGGCGGAGCTCAGCGAGACCTGCCACGCGTAGAGAGCAGCGATCGCGGGTCGGCTGACATCTGCTGGCGCAAGACTCGCTGCCCGCGCCCACTCATCGACGTAGGTCGCCAGACGTGCGTCGTTCATTGCGGCAATCAACCTCTGCGGCATCGCGTCCCCCGGAAACTGCAAAAGCCCCACATGACGTGGGGCTTTCACACTAGTAACGAGCAGATCCTGTCTGCCATTGTTCTCGACGAGATTAGCATTCGACGTCGTCTCCCTGATCGAACTACCGCCACCGGCTGAGGTCTCCGCGATCAGCGCGCCGGCCACGGATGGTCGACGTGCACCGCTCTCCGCGGGCTCATGCGGGCGTCGCCGGGCTCCCGCGCCGCTGATGCGCGAGGATCGGCCGCAGAGACGGTGAAGATGCCGACGCTCCAATGGCGCTTCGAGCGGCGTCCTGGCGCTTCGCGAGGGTGTCGTCGCGGAAGTGCCGCGCAGGAGCGGGACCGGAGGACGACGTTTCACGGCCCGTACGACGACAGCACGCGGGCGACGTCGTAGAGCTCCCGCTGGAGCCAGCGCACGAGCCGCGCGCCCTCGCGCAGCCACTCAGTGGTATCGACGCTCCCGTCCCACCCGTCGAAGACGTCGCGGTGCGTGAGTCAGACGTCGATCCAGGCCTGCAGATCGGTCGTGAAGGCGGAGGACACCCCGAAGTCGCTCGGCTCCCGTGGACCCTCGTCGTCCCACAGTGCGCCGTCGTGCCCGGGCCCCAGGAAGAAGCGGACGTCGACGAGCTCACCCGCGTCGGCGCGGCGCGCGTGCTCGACGACCCGCTCGGGGCTGATCCCCTCCGGCACCGGCCACTCCACCTGGGTCACCGGATCCACGACCCACTCGCCGGTCGGCCACTCCGCGACGCTCTCCACGCCACCAGCATGACCGACACCGATCGCCGCCCCGGGTGTGCAGAGCTGTATGACGCGCCACGGAACGCGCACGCCACCGTCGCAGCCTGGCTCGAATGCGAAGGTGATGCCTTCGACGTCGACCACGACGCCGCCTTTCGCAGGGGGAAGCCCCCCGCCGCCCGATGTCTCTTCACTGATTCATCCGATCCCGACCCACGTTCCTCTCGGCCGATCCGCGTCTGCATCGAGCGAGAGCGTCTCGCGGGTCCGATCGGCGGGCCACCGACTCACGCACGGGGAGAACATGACTTCGCTATCGAGACGACTGGTCGTCGCGGGGGCCGCCGGAGGCCTGTCGCTCCTGACGGTGGAGCACCTGTTCGGCCCGGCAGCGGCCGCTCGCGCCGCTTCCCCTCCGGAGAGCAACGGTGCTGTCGACCCGGCGAGACTGACCACGGTCGCCGGCAGTGCGGGGACCGTGCTGCTCGAACGATCGACTGCTGCGAAGTGGACGGCGATGGTCGCGGCGTGCAGGGCTGCGACGGGAGTCACGATGGTCGTCACCTCTCCGGACGGCGGCTACCGGGACCTCGTCCAGCAGCAGTACCGCTACGAGCACCCCGAGGGCCCGGTGTCCATCGCCCGCCCGGGCTCGTCGACGCACGGCTTCGGGACAGCGGTCGACATCTGGAACAGGCAGCACGACTGGCTCGTCCGTCATGCCCGCGAATTCGACTTCACGCAGACCTTCTCGAGCGAACCCTGGCACTGGCAGTACACAGGCTCGACATCGACCATCGGCCCCGACACAGAGGATGACGAAATGAACATGATCGTGATTTACCAGGACGCCGGAAGCGGTCGCGGCCCGAGCTACGGGAGCACGGCGGTCATCACTCCCCGACGGGGCTTCGTGCAGACCAGCACAGGTCTCGAGAACCGCGACGAGCTCACCGCATGGACCTCCATCGCAGGCGCCCTCGGCATCACGATCATCGAGAAGCACGTCGACGCCAACGGCTTCACCATGGCCGGGCGGTTCTGACCGGGATTCCGACTCGCGCGACGAAGGGCTGCCACCTGCTCCAGAGGTGGCAGCCCTTCTTCGCGCCCGGGAGCATGCGCGGCGAACCGCCCGCTCTCCGCACCGGTGGCTCGTGCTCACTCCGACGCTGTCAGCCCCCGCCCCGGAGCACGTCGCATGATGGCGGGATGTTCATCCCGACCCGAGCCGCCGGTCTCGAGGCGCTCGACGACTTCGTCGCGCGCGCCGGCTCCGCCTACACGCGCGAGCGCAATCACGACCGCGGACCGTCCCGGAGCAACGTCTCCGGGCTCTCCCCGTACCTCCGCCACCGGCTCGTCACCGAGCGGGAGGTCGTCGCCGCGGTCCTCTCCCGCCACACGCTGACCGCCGCGGAGAAGTTCGTCCAGGAGGTGTTCTGGCGCACCTACTGGAAGGGCTGGCTCGAGCAGAACCCGGAGGTGTGGCGCCGCTACCGCCGCGAGGTGAGCGACTTCGAGGGGCACCTCCCGACCGGCTACCGCGACGCGATCGAGGGCCGGAGCGGCATCGACGCGATGGACGCCTGGGTGCAGGAGCTCGTCGAGACCGGCTACCTGCACAATCACACGCGCATGTGGTTCGCGAGCATCTGGATCTTCACGCTCGGCCTGCCCTGGCAGCTCGGCGCCGACTTCTTCTACCGGCACCTGCTCGACGGCGACGCCGCCTCCAACACCCTCTCCTGGCGCTGGGTCGCCGGCCTGCAGACCCCGGGCAAGACCTACCTCGCGACCGCGTCCAACATCGCGAAGTACACCGAAGGCCGCTTCTCGCCGCAGGGGCTCGCCACGTCGGCGCCCGCGCTCAGCGAGGAGCACTTCCCGCCCCGCACGCCGATTGAGCCGGACGACGTCGTCGGCACCCTCGGCACCCGCCCCGGCCTCCTGCTGCACGAGGAGGACCTCGACGCGGCGAGCCTCCTCGCCGAGCAGCCCGGACTGCCGGAGCGGCTGATCGCGACCGCGGTCGTCGCCGACCCGGGGGAGCGCTCGCCGTTCGCGATCTCCGAGGCGGTGCAGGACTTCACCGCCGCGGCGATCGCCGACGCCGCCGAGCACACGGCGGACAAGGGCGGCCGGCCGGCGCGCGTGCTGGCCGATGCGCTGCCCTCGACGGTCGTCGACTGGGCGTCGTCCGAGCGGCTCGACACCGTGGTGGTCCCGTACGCGCCGGTCGGTCCCGTGCAGGAGCGGCTGGACGCGCTCCGCTCCGCCCTCGCTCAGGAGGGCATCGCGCTCGTCACGGTGCGCCGCCGCTGGGACGGCACCGCGTGGCCGTCGGCCGCGCGCGGGTTCTTCGCCTTCAAGAAGCGGATCCCGACGCTGGTCCGCGGGCTGGACGAACCGGAGGACGCGGTCCGGCTGTTCTGAGCGGCGGGGACCTCGGAACGGCTGCTGCTGGACGTCGAGAGCGCAACCGACGAGCAGGTCGCGGACGCAGAGCGACTCCGACGGCCCTGAGAGGGGGGCGCGCCCAGCGCGTACCCTCGTGCCATGTCCGTTCCTCCTGCTCCGGCGACGATCATCGACGTGGCGCGGGTCGCAGGCGTGTCGCGGCAGACGGTTAGCCGTGCTCTCAACGACATGGCGGATGTCCGGGCGACGACGAAGGCGCGTGTGATCGCGGCGGCGCGGGAGCTGAACTACCGTCCGAACCGGGCGGCGCAGAGCATGGTCCGCGGGCGCCGCACGATCATCGGGCTCGTGCTCGAGGACCTGAGCAACCCGTACTTCGCGGAACTCGCCGCGGCGGTGAACCGGGTCGCGGCCGATCGGGACTGGGGCGTGCTGCTCTGCGACGTCGGCACGGACCGGGGGAAGGCGCGCGGGCAGCTCGCGACGATCGTCTCGGGCGTCGACGCGCTGGTGCTCACAGGCTGCCGCACGGACACCCTGTCGCTGCTGCCCGAGGACGTGCTGCGGGGCGGGCAGCGGCGACTGCCGCTGGTGATGATCGACGGGCCCGCCGACGAGCGCTTGAACGGGCGGGTCGTGCTCGAGGTCGAGCAGGGGGTCCGGGCGGCCGTCGATCGTCTCGTCGCGCAGGGCCGGCGCCGGATCGCGTTCCTCGGTTCAGAGGTGGGGACCGACGTCCGCCGCGACGTCTTCCGCGCAGGTCTCGAGGAGCACGACCTGTCCTGGCGGGACCTGCCGGCACTCGTCGCGGAGGAGAGCATGGAGGGCGGGATGCGCGGGGCCGGCGAGCTGCTGGAGCAGTGCCCGGAGCTCGACGCGGTCCTCGTCTACAACGACATCATGGCGCTGGGCGTGCTCAAGACGCTGGCGAGGGCCGGGCGCCGCGTGCCCGAAGAGGTGGCGGTGATCGGCGTGGACGGCCTCGACATCGGCCGACTCGTCACGCCCGAGCTGACGACCCTGGCGATCGACAAGGCTCGGCTCGCGGAGGCGGCCGTCACGCTGCTCGAGCGGGCCTTCTCCGACGGCGGAACGGGGCCGGTGGGGGAGTCCGTCGTCGGGCTCACACTCCTCCTGCGCGACTCCGCCTGACCGCGACTGCACGGGTCGGCGCACCGATGCGCTCGCCCGGGCTCTCTTTCTCTGCAGAAATCGGAACGTTCACGGTTCTGCGCCGACCTCTGCTAGCGTCTGGCCTGTGAACGTTCACGGCACCGCCCTCGCCCCCTCTCGCCACTCGACCGCCGCGTGGCGGAACGCCGTCATGGTGATGTTCGCCCTCGGGGGCGTCACGGTCTCCACCTGGGGTCCGCGACTCCCGAGCATCCGCGATTCCCTGGGGATCGGGGACGCCGTGATCGGCCTCGCCCTGGCAGGCGTGACCGTCGGCTCGATCGCCGGCCTGGGCGTCGCGGCGCTGCTGCTGGCGAGGCTCGGTGCTCGGCGCGCGATCCTCGGTGCTCTCCTGACGACGGCCGCGGGCGTGGCCGTCGTCGGTCTCGGAGCCGGCGTCGCAGGCTCCCTCGGCGTCACGATCGTCGGCTTCGTCGCGGTCGGCCTGGGGGTCGGCTCGCTCGACGTGATGATCAACGTCGAGGGTGCGGCGGTCGAGGCCGCCGTGCAGAAGACGCTGATGCCGCTGCTGCACGCGGCCTGGTCGGCGGGCGCGATCCTCGGCTCCGTGATCGGCGCCGGCGCATCGGCGGCCGGGATCCGCTTCGAGTGGCAGTTCTGCGCCGAGGCGGTGCTGATCGCGATCGCCGGCCTGATCGCGGTCCGCTACCTTCCGGCGGCGGAGGCCGTCGAGGCGAGCGCCGCGGGAGCCCCGGCCTCGAGTGGCTGGCGTCAGCGGCTGCGGGTCCTGGCCGACTGGCGGCTTCTGCTCATCGGCGTGGTCATGTTCGGCGCCGAGCTGGGGGAGGGGACCGCGAACAGCTGGCTGTCGCTCTCGGCCCGGGACGGCCACGGACAGACGGAGACGGTCGCCGCGCTCTTCTTCACGGTCTTCGCCCTGGGTGAGACGATCGCCCGCGTCGTCGGCGGCCCGGTCGTCGACCGCATCGGCCGCGTCGCCACCATCCGGATCACGGCCGCCGTCGGGGTGCTGGGGCTCGTGCTGTTCATCCTCGGCGGGCCCACCTGGCTGATCCTCCTCGGGACGGTGCTCTGGGCGGTCGGCGTCTCGATGGGCTTCCCCCTGGGCATGTCCGCCGCCGCTGACAGCGGTCCGAACCCGGCCGCCCGCGTCAGCATCGTCGCCTCCGTCGGCTACCTCGCGAACCTCGCCGGCCCGCCCGTCATCGGCGGCCTCTCGGAGTCGTTCGGGCTCCTCAACGCCTTCTGGCTCGTCGCCGCACTGCTGGCCGCCGCGTTCCTCGCCGCCGGCGCCTACGGCCGGCGCGGCACCCCGATCCCGTCCGACTGAGCACCGAAGGGCCGATCGCCGATGCCTCGACCTCTCCACCCCACCACCGACTCCGCACGCCGGCTCGGAGCGCACCTGCGCCGAGCCCGGCTGGAGCGGGGGCTCCGCCAGGAGGACCTCGCGCGCGACGCAGGCGTCGGAACCGCGACTCTGCGCCGCATCGAGCGCGGCGACCAGGACAACCCCAGCGTCTTCGTCGTCCTCCGCCTGCTGAACCGGCTCGATCTTCCCGCCGCGACCCTGGACAGGATCATCGGCTAGCGGACGTCGATGTCCGATGCCGCGTGGCGCCTCGTCCCTCAGGACGCCCTCGACTCGCGGGGCCGGGAACCGACGTGTGGATGCATCCGAGCTCGCCGGTCGGCACGGTGTCAGTGCGGGAGCAGATCCTCGATCGCCACGAGTTCGGTCGCCGAGAGGGGCGGCGCGTCGAGGGCCGCCACGTTCTGCTCCAGCTGCTGCACGCTCGAGGCGCCGATGATCGCCGAGGTGACAGCGGAGGAGCGCAGCACCCAGTTCAGGGCGAGCTGGGCGATGCTCTGGCCGCGCCCGTCCGCGACCTCCTTCAGGCCCTGGATCAGCCGCCGGTAGTCGCCCTCGAGGGCCCCGGGCTTGAGGAAGTGCCCGACCGCGGCGCGCGAGTCCGGCGGGATCTCGCCGGAGAGGTAGCGGTCGGTGAGCAGCCCCTGCTCCAGCGGGGAGAAGACGATGGCGCCGATGCCCTCCCGCTCCACGAGATCGAGCAGCCCCGACTCCTCGGGCCGGCGGTCGAGCATCGAGTAGCGGGGCTGGTGGATCGGCAGTGGCACCCCGTGCGCGGCGAGCGCGTCGCGGGCGGCGATCGTCTGCTCCGGCGAGTAGTTCGAGACGCCCGCGTAGAGGGCCTTGCCCTGCTGGATCGCAGTCGCGAGCGCGCCCATGGTCTCCTCGATCGGGGTCTCGGGGTCGGGGCGGTGCGAGTAGAAGACGTCGACGTACTCGACGCCGAGGCGGCCGAGGCTCTGGTCGAGTGAGGAGAGCAGGTACTTGCGGGAGCCGTGATCGCCGTAGGGGCCGGGCCACATGTCGTAGCCGGCCTTCGTGGAGAGAACCAGCTCGTCGCGGTACGGGCGCAGGTCCTCCGCGAGGATCCGGCCGAACGCCGTCTCGGCGGAGCCGTAGGGCGGGCCGTAGTTGTTGGCGAGGTCGAAGTGGGTGATCCCGAGGTCGAAGGCGCGGCGGACGATCGCGCGCTGGGTCTCGATCGGCTTCGTCTCGCCGAAGTTGTGCCACAGGCCCAGCGAGAGGGCGGGCAGCTTCAGGCCGCTGCGGCCCGAGCGGTGGTAGGTCATGCGGTCGTAGCGGGTGTCGGCGGGGTGGTGGGTCATGGCGTGTCTCCAGAGAGCGGTGATGTGGTCGGCGTCGTGTCGTCAGGCCGGAACTGCCGGGGACGGTGGGTCTCGATACGCCCCTGCGGGGCTACTCGACCAGCAAGTGGGGCCTGCGGGGCTGCTCGACCGGCAGGGGAAGCCTGCGGGGCTGCTCGGTCGGCAGGAAGGGCCGGCGGGCGGCGTGGGCGGAGGCGGCGAGTGCGTGCGGTCCGCCCGCGACCTTGGTGACGACACGCGCTCCGGGATCCACCCCGAGGAAGCGCTGCAGGGTGTCGGGATCGAGCAGGCTCGGGACGGTGTCGTCGGTGCGGACGGGGGCGTGACTGTCGCTGAACGCGGGGCCGAGTGGCGTGGCCGTGTCGCTGACTCCCGAGACGCCGAGCATCGCCAGGGTGCCGGCGTCGCACGCGGCCCGCGCGTGCTCGAGCGGACCGTCGAGGCGGCGGGTCTCGAGGTAGGAGCGGCCCCAGTTGATCGCGGTGCCGAAGCCGTGGCGGGCGGCGAGGTCGAGCTCGGTCGGCAGGTCGAGGAAGCCCTTCGCCGGGTCCGGTCCCTCGAAGGAGTCGCAGTGCTCGATCACGAACCGCACGCCGTGTGCGTCCCAGCAGGCGATCTCGGCGAGACTCCGCGAGAACGCCGCCCGGGCCGCCCCTGCGGAGCCGCGGGTCGTCCGCGGCGCCGAGTGGAGCAGCACGGCGTCGACGACCGACCGCTGCTCGCGGTCGTTCGCCGCCGCGGCCGCCCTCATGGCCCGCCGCACCAGGGCGACCGCCGCGCCCCGGCGCTCCTCGACCGGATCCGCCAGCCCGACCCCGCGCTCGAGCACCGCCGGCAGCAGGGTGAGCACGTGCGTCCCCCCGCGGCGCAGCAGCCGCAGCAGCTCCGCCTCGTCGGGCACGAAGGCGCTGCCGAACGGGATCTCGAACCCCGAGCACCCGGTGACGAGCGCGATCCGCTCGTGGAAGGCGTCGAAGGCCGTCGCGTCGCGACGCGCGTGCTCCGGCAGCGATGGGTACGCCCCGACGAGCATCTAGCGGGCGCCGTCGACCCGCGCCGCCCCGGGGAGGCGCAGGTCGCGGATGTAGGCGGCGAGCTCCAGCAGCGGTGCGCCCTCGTGCGCGCCGATGCCCTCGGGCTTCCAGCGGCTGATCGGCTCGATCGCCAGACGCGAGCTGTGCCGGAGGTAGTACTTCGCCGAGGTCGGGTAGCGGGAGTTGATCGTGTGCTCGGCGACCGTCAGCAGGCGCTGCACGGCGACGGCCGTCTCGGCAGGCTCGTCGTCGTAGTGCTCGCAGAGCCAGGCCACGTGCTCCGGGTAGATGTTCGCGGCGTAGCCGCTGAGGCCCGCGGCGCCCGCACGGAGCGAGTCGGTGAGGGAGGAGATCTGCGCGTTGTAGAGCTTCAGGCGGGTGCCCGCGATCGCGGCGAGTCGCTCCTGCATGGTCTCGAGCGAGTGCGAGGTGTCCTTGTAGAACACGAAGCGGCCGGTCCCGGCCATCCAGGCGACGTTCTCGGTCGAGGGCAGGCGCTTGAACGGCACCGGGCACTCGTAGATCCCGAAGTCGACCCCCGGCACGGTGTCGAGGATGTGCTGCACCGTCGCGCGCCACTCCTCCTCGGTGGTGGTGAGCCCGCCGACCAGCGAGGAGATCAGCACGACCGCGTCGACCCCGGTCGCGGCCATCGCTGCGGCGGACGCGGCCTGCTCCTCCGGGGTGCCCGAGGAGACGGAGGAGGCGACCACCGGAACGCGGCCGGCGGAGCGGGCGACGACCCGCGTCGCGAGGGCGAGGCGCTCCTCCTCGGTGAGGTCGTACATCTCGCTGGAGAGCGCGACGGTGAAGATGCCGGCGGCGCCGTTGTCGATCAGCCAGTCCGTGAGGGCGTCGACCTGCTCGAAGTCGAGCGAGCGGTCCTCGCGGAAAGGGGTGAGCATGACGGGCCAGCCGCCGTCGGGGAGGATGCTGCCGGTCGCCGTCGGGGCGGTGGCGGTCTCGGTGGTGGTCATGTCGATCCTTCGGTGTGAGAGAGGTGGTCGGCGCGGAGAAGCGGTCGGACAGGGCGGTCGGCGGGGCGGGGCGGTCAGCCCTTGAGGGATCCGCTGACGAGGTCGAGGCGCCAGTAGCGCTGCAGGAAGAGGAAGAGCGCGATCAGCGGGATGGTCGAGACGAGGCAGCCCATGATCACGACGTTGTAGGTGTTGGGCTGGTCGTTGCCCTGGTTCATCAGCGAGTAGAAGCCGACCGTCAGCGGGAACATGTCGGTGCGCGAGAGCATAATGAAGGGGAGCAGGAAGTTGTTCCAGATGCCGACGAAGTGCAGCAGGAACACGGTGATCAGCCCCGGCACCATCGGGTACACGGCGATCCGCGAGAAGATCCGCCATTCGCTCGCCCCGTCGATCCGCCCGGCCTCGAGCATCTCGGTGGGCACGACCGCGGTGGCGTAGATGCGGCAGAGGTAGATGCTGAACGGGCTGATCATGCACGGCAGCAGCACCGACCAGTAGGTGCCGGCGATCCCGACGGAGGAGAGCAGCAGGTACTGCGGGATCGCGAGGATCACCCCGGGGATGAGCACCCCGATCAGCAGGAAGTTGAAGACCAGCTTCTTCCCGCGGAAGGAGTACTTCGCGAGGCCGTAGCCGGCGAGAGCGGAGACCGCGGTGCCGAGCAGCCCGCCGCCGCCGGCGAAGATCAGGCTGTTCAGGCACCAGGACCAGAACGCGCCGTTGCCGACCCCGAGCAGCAGGCCGAAGTTCTCCTGGAACCCGCCGGTGAAGCTCGGCCAGAGCGAGAACGTGGTGAACAGCTCGCCCGAGCGCTTGGTGGCTGCCGTGAAGAGCCAGAAGACGGGCAGGAGGCAGTAGACGGCTCCGACGAGCAGGGCCGCGGTCGGCCAGAACGCGGCCCGCGGCCGCGTGACCGTGGGTCCCCGCCGACGGGAGCGGACCGACTGCGCGGCCCGGCGCGGATCCTCGAGGACGGGCGGGAGCTTCGTGAGGGTGTCGGTCATGATCAGTCTTCTCCGAAGGCGCGCGACTGCAGGAACCGCAGCAGGCCGAGCGAGGCGATGAGGGTGAGGAGGGTGACCACGACCGAGGTCGCGGACGCCGAGAACAGGTCGTTGGTCACGAAGGCGTCGCGGTAGATCAGCATCATCGGCACCCAGTCCGAGCCGATCACCGTGGTGAGCGTCACGAGCGTGTTCGGCTCTGAGAAGACCTGCAGCGCCCCGATGACGGAGAAGAGCCCGGTCATGATCACTCCCGGCACGATCAGCGGCAGCTTGATGCGCAGCGCGAGCTGGCGCTCGGAGCAGCCGTCGATGCGGGCGGCGTCGTAGATCTCGGACGGCAGACCGCGCAGCGAGGTGTAGAGGATCACCATGTTGAAGCCGACCGAGCCCCAGATCGCGATGTTCGCGACCGAGAGGAACACCGAGTCCGGTCCGAGGAAGACCGGAGCGGGCAGCCCCAGAGCGGTCGCCGCGTCGACGAAGGGGCTGACGCCCGGGAGGTAGAGGAACCCCCACATCAGCGCGGCGATCACGCCCGGCACCGCGTAGGGCACGAAGATCGCGATCCGCGAGAACCGGCCGAAGCGGGTGGAGAGGTTGTCGAGCAGGAGCGCGAACACCAGCGCGAGGATCATCGTGACCGGGACCGAGAGCAGCGCGTAGGTCAGCATCCGGCCGAAGCCGGCCCAGAGCGCGGGGTCGGACAGGGTCCGCGCGTAGTTGTCGAAGCCGACGAACGTCTCCTTCTTCACGCCCAGCCCGCTGCCGCTGACGGTGTTGCCGCGGAAGCTGAGCCAGACCGTGTAGAGCAGCGGGAGGGCGAGGAGCGCGACGGCGAGCAGGACCGCGGGGGCGACGAAGAACCAGGGTGCCGCGCGCGGGGCGAGGGTCGAGGGGCGCCCGGTCCGGGGCGCGGCGGTGGCCGTCACGGGAGCCTCACTGCCCGGCGACGTCGTAGCCGGACTTCTCGAGGTCCGCGACGGTCGCCTCCTGCACGCTCGCGAGGGCCTCCGCGAAGCTGCCCTTCTCGTTGACGGCGGCGCTGAAGGCGTTGTTGAAGGCGTCGTAGGCGACCGAGACGTTCGGCCCCCAGGTCACCGAGGCCGTGATCTGATCGATCTCGTCGGCGGTGGCGTAGAAGTCGGTCTGCTCGGGCAGCAGCGCCGGGGCCTGCTGCAGCTCGGGCAGCTCGCGGCCGGAGAGCGCGGCGGGCCAGATGCTGGCGTACTCGATGTACGCCTCGAGGGCCTCGGTCGAGGTGTTCAGCCAGAGCGCGAACTCGCGCGCCTGCTCCGGGTGGTCGGAGCCGGTGGTCACGATAGTGCCGCTGCCGCCGAGGACTCCGGAGCTCGGGTCGGACGGGGTCCACTGCGGGATCGGCACCGCGGCCCACTTGCCGATCGTGTCGGGAGCGTTGTTCTGCAGCAGCGGGGGAGTCCAGACCGCGCCGAGCCAGCTGGCCAGCGTGCCGTCGGCCAGCGCGGCCTGCCACTCCGGAGTGAAGGTCTTGAAGGTCGCGAGGCTGCCGTCGTCGACCAGGCCCTGCCAGTAGTCGGCGACCTTCTGCGAGGCGGGGTCGTCGATCGCGACCGTCCAGGTGCCGTCCTCCTGGCTCCACCACTCGGCGCCGGCCTGCTGGCTGAGCCCGGCGAACAGCTGCGCGTCGTTCGCGGGGAAGGTGGCGAGGTACTTCGTCGGGTCCGCGGCGTGCAGGGCGCGGGCGGCGTCGGCGTACTCGTCCCAGGTGGTCGGGACGGCCAGGCCGTTGGCCTCGAAGATGTCGGTGCGGTAGTAGAGGAACATCGGCGCGGTGCCCTGCGGGACGGCGTAGTTCACGTCGTCGAACGTCGTCAGCTCCCAGGCGGGGCCGGCCGTCTCGGCCTCCCGGTCGCCCATGATCGAGGTGACGTCGGAGGCGATCTCGCTCGTGATCAGGTTCGGCAGGTTCTCGTAGGTGGTGTTCGAGAGGTCCGGCAGAGTGCCGGCCTGCTTCGCCGCGCTGAGCTTCGCGACGATCTCCGCGCCGCCGGTCGAGGTGTTGACCTCCACCTGGATGTCGGGGTTCGCCTGGTTCCAGACGTCGACGATCTTCTCGATGTTGGGCGCCCACGACCAGTACTCGAGGGTGACGGGGCCGTCGGCGTCGCCTGTCGCGGCGTCGCCGGTCGCGCCGGTGCAGCCCGCCAGGAGGGCGGCGGCGGCGAGGGCGGTCACGGCCGCGAGCGGCCTGCGGAACTTCGTCGTTCTCATCGGTGTCTTCATCCCTGCGTGAATCCTCTGCTGCTCTGCAGAAGGCGCGTCGCGTCGTGGATCCGGATTTCGTTACCGGTAACGAACTGTGCGACAGGATCACCGTAGAGCGCCGTCCGCGACTCCGCAAGGGTGAATCGTTACCGGTCACGATTCGGGGATCGAAGAGTCCGCGGTCGTGGTTCCGTAGGCTCGCGGATCCCTCAGGCGGGAGGGGCGGTCGACGCGCGCACGACGAGCTCCGGCGCCGGGTAGTCGACGGCGCCCGCCCGGTCGGACTCCTCGACCAGGGCGATCAGCGCCAGCGCGGAGGCGCGGCCCATCGCCGTGAAGTCCTGGCGCACAGTCGTCAGCGGCGGGTGGAAGAACTCCGCCTCGGCGATGTCGTCGAAGCCGACGACGCTGACGTCCTCGGGGATCCGCCGGCCGTTGTCGTGCAGCCAGAGCAGCAGCCCGAGCGCCATCCGGTCGTTCGCCGCGACGACCGCCGTGACGCCGGCCTCCGCGAAGAGCTGCGGAGCCGCCGCGTAGCCGGAGCGGGAGGACCAGTCGCCGTGCACGAGCGGACGGGTGGCCAGCGCCGCCTCGGCCATGCACTGCTGGTAGGTGCGCGCGCGGTCCTGCGCGGAGATCCAGCGCTCGGGGCCGGCGAGGTGCGCGATGCGCTGGTGGCCGAGCTCCAGCAGGTGCGAGACGGCGAGCCGCGTGCCGACCACCGACGAGCCGTCCGTCCGCTCGCCGCCGCGGTCGATGTGGATCGGGATCGGCAGATCGAGCGTGCGCAGCGCCGCATCGACCTCGTCGGTGGGCGCCGTGGCGAGGATGCCCTCCAGGTCCCGGCTGCCGAGCGCGTCCAAAGCGTCGGCGAGCTCGACGTCGTCCGAGGTGTCGAGGCTGATGATGTCGAGCGAGTAGCCGGCCCGGCGGGCGGCGTCGCTCGCCCCCTGCATCGTCTTGCCCGGACCGGTCCCGGACAGCTCGTGCACCAGTGCCCCGAGGCGGTGCGTGCGCCGGGTGGCGAGCGAGCGGGCGGTGGCATTGGTCCGGTAGTTCAGCGTCCGCAGCGCCTCCTCGACCCGGACCCGGTTCGCCGGGCGGATGCCGCCGGTCCCCGTCAGGAACCGCGACACCGTCTGATGCGAGACCCCCGCCGCCCGGGCGACGTCGTAGATGGTCGCCGCGCGCTGCTGCCTGTCGGCCATGCTCGTCCCCCGCCGCCTGATCCCGTGTTAGCGGTAACGATAGGGCAGTGGCCGCCCGGAGGCGGGGAGGAGCAGGGGCGGGGCCGAGCCGAGAGCCACTGAAGCAGGGCTCCTCGTGCGTCCGTCGCGGTCCCTGTCGAAAGCGAGTGTGCAGACCAGCCCCACAGACGACGGTGGGACTCCTCTGCTTGAGACGCCCGCAGACGTGCTGGTCGAGCAGCCCCGCAGGGGCGCATCGAGACCCGCCCGCCCCAGCGACTTCGGTCGCGCTCAGGACCCGCTGAGCGCCTCCTCCTCCGCCGCCACGTCCTTCTGCACCGCGAACTGCGTCCGGTGCAGCTCCTCGTAGCGGCCGGCCGCGGCGAGGAGCTCCTCGTGCGTGCCGCGCTCGACGATCGTGCCGTCCTCGATCACCAGGATCAGGTCGGCGCTGCGGATGGTGGAGAGGCGGTGGGCGATCACCATCGCGGTCCGGCCCTCGAGCGCCTCGCTGAGCGCCGCCTGCACCGCGGCCTCCGAGGTGGAGTCGAGCGCCGCCGTCGCCTCGTCGAGGATGACGACGCGCGGCTGGGCGAGCAGGAGCCGCGCGATGGTCAGCCGCTGGCGCTCGCCGCCGGAGAGCCGGTAGCCGCGCTCGCCGACGAGGGTGTCCAGCTGGTCGGGCAGCGAGCGGATGAGCGGCTCGAGCCGCGCGCGGCGGAGGGCGTCCCACACCTCGTCGTCGGTCGACTCCGGCCGGGCGAGGCGCAGGTTGGACAGGATCGTCTCGTGGAAGAGGTGGCCGTCCTGCGTCACCATGCCCAGCGTGTGCCGCATCGAGGCGAAGGTGACGTCGCGGACGTCGGTGCCGGCCAGGCGCACGGCGCCGCTGTCGACGTCGTAGAGGCGCGAGAGCAGCTGCGCGATCGTGGACTTGCCGGCCCCGGACGTGCCGACGAGGGCGACGGTCTGCCCCGGCTCGATCCGGAAGGAGAGGCCGTGCAGCACCTCCTCGCCGCCGCGGGTGTCGAGGACGGCGACCTCCTCCAGGGAGGCGAGCGACACCTTGTCCGCGGACGGGTAGGCGAAGCGGACGTCGTCGAACTCGACGGACACCGGGCCCTCGGGGACGGTGCCCGCGTCGGGCTTCTCCTGGATGAGCGGCTGCAGGTCGAGCACCTCGAAGACGCGCTCGAAGCTGACGACCGCGCTCATGATCTCGACGCGCGCGTTCGCGAGGCTGGTCAGCGGTGCGTAGAGACGGGTGAGCAGGAGCGCCAGGGTGACCACCGCGCCGGTGTCGAGCTGCCCGCCGAGCGCGAGGACGCCGCCGAGCCCGTAGACGAGCGCGAGGGCGAGCGCGGAGACGAGGGTCAGCGCGGTGACGAAGACGAGCTGCAGCATCGCCGTGCGGACCCCGATGTCGCGGACGCGGGCGGCCCGGACGCGGAACTCCTCGGCCTCCTCGTCCGGCCGGCCGAACAGCTTGACGAGGGTGGCGCCGGGCGCCGAGAAGCGCTCGGTCATCTGCGTGCTCATCGCGGAGTTGTGGTCGGCGGCCTCCCGGCGGAGCGCGGCCAGACGGCTGCCCATTCGGCGCGCGGGGATGAGGAAGATCGGGAGCATGATCACCGCGAGGACGGTGACCAGCCAGGACGTGCTGAGCATGACGATCAGCGTGAGGACCAGCGCCACGACGTTCGTGACCACGCCGGAGAGCGTGCCGCTGAAGGCCTGCTGCGCGCCGATGACGTCGTTGTTGAGCCGGCTGACGAGGGCGCCCGTGCGGGTGCGGGTGAAGAACGCGATCGGCATCTTCTGCACGTGGTTGAAGACGGCGGTGCGGAGGTCGAGGATGACGCCCTCGCCGATCCGCGCGGAGTACCAGCGCGTGACGAGCGAGACCCCGGCGTCGGCCACCGCCACGAGGGCGATGACGACGGCGAGCTGGACGATCGTGCCGACGGCGCCGCGGGCGACGATGGTGTCGACCACGCGGCCGGCGAGCACCGGCGTCGCGACGGCGAGGAACGCGCCGACGACGCTGAGGCCGATGAAGAGGAGGAGGCGGGCGCGGTAGGGGACCGCGAAGGTCATGATGCGGCGCACGGACTCGCGGGAGATGCCGTGCTTGCCGCTCTGGGCGGAGGAGATCCGGTAGAGGGAGCTCCAGGCGACGCCTTCCATGCTCATGATGTGGGGTCCTTTGGTGGGGGTGGGGCGGGGTGCTCGAGCTCTAGCTGTCCGATCGGCTGTCGCTGGTGTGCCGCGGACGGCGACACAGGCAGCGAGGCGGCGCAAGTGATGCTGGCGACAGGGAGATCGGGCAACACGCTGTTGCCCGATTGCCGTGGGGCCACATCACCGTGCTGCTCGACAAGCTCACCGATCGGGACAACCGTGAATGGTACGCCGCACACGCGGTCACCAACGGACGAGAAGCACCCTCGAGAACCACATCAAGAGACACGCGCACCAGCGCTTCGGTGCAGCCTCCACGAACTTCGATCGTCTGCTCGAGCCGACAGCCTCAGATCTTGCTCAACAGATGACGAAAGACCCGTACATCTTCGACTTCCTCACCGTTGAGCCCGGCCACGCGGAACGAGAGATCGAGCAAGCACTCGTCGATCGCATCATCGCCACCCTCGGAGAACTCGGACGCGGATTCAGCTTCGTCGGCCGGCAAGTGCCGTTCGACGTCGACGGCGACGGGTTCTTCGTCGACCTCCTCTTCTTCCGCATCGAGCAGCTGCGCTACGTCGTCGTGGAGCTGAAGGTCGGAAATTTCAAGTCTGAGTATGTCGGCCAACTCGGCTTTTAGGTAGAAGTCGTGGAGAACCATCTGCGCCGTGCGGCGCACGCGCCCACTGTCGGTCTGTTGCTCTGCACCGACAAGAACGATCGCGTCGTGCGATACGCGCTGGCGAGTAGTACGCATCCCATCGCGATCGCCACCTACGACCTCCTCCCTCCCGAGGACCAGGCGGCGCTGCCGTCCGAGGCCGACCTGGACCGCGCCATCAGCAAGCGCTGAAGAAGCTTTCGATCGGCAGGCTTGAGCCCTGGGCGAGCGGCGAAGGTGAAAGCGGCAACCGTGCGGCGGTAGCCTGTCAAGCGGTAAGACCGCTTCGTACTGAAGCCTCCCCGGTGCCCCGTTCCAGGGCGCGAACCGCTTCGCGGTGTCCTCCGGAATGAGCGGCGGCAACGCGCTCGCGCACGCCCTCCTCGGGATCGCGCAGCCCTCCGGCTACCACGCCAACGCTCCCGGCGCGCTGGTCGAGGCGAACCCCGCGAAGGCCCGGCTGGTCGCGCTGGCCGTCGTTCTCGCAGGGCAGGAGGCGAACACGAGCAAGGAGTCGTGGAGCCGGGGAGATGAGTGCGCCGCCGCTCACTTCCGCCAGCTCGCGGCCTGGGAATACGCGCTCCCTCCGGTCGAGCAGGTCGTCACCGGCGACACCACCGCAGCGGACGCTGCGGGCCTCAGCTAGTCCGCTCCGCGGGGACCGGCATCCGCCGGTCCCCGCCCCTCCTCCTTCGACTCTGCAGAAGAGCCCACACATGACCACCACCACAACTCACACCGTCGACGTCGACGTGTAGGGATACACGCCGGCGCTGCGCGACGCGCATGCCGCCGTCGAAGCGGCCACCGCCTCCGGCGACCAAGCCACAACTGCCGCGGCCGCGCGTGCGCTGATCGTCGCCGCGGCCGCGCACGGCTAGCCCACCGCGACCGCTCTCGTGTTCAAGTAAGAGACGAACGGCCCCGTAGCCGGAGTCTGGGGACTCTGCGAGTCCTCGACGCCGATCGGACCGTGCTCCGAGCATGGGACGACGACCCCTACCCGATGACCGACGAAGCCGAAGAGGAGCTGGTCGCCCTCGACCTCATCACCAACCACCGAGCGACCCAGGACTACACCGATTTCGGACCGCCATCGGCTCCACCGTGTTCAGGCTCCACACGCTCGCGCTCTGAGCATGCTTGCGGGCCAACTGGAAACGGGCAGGCCCGCACGAGGGGGAGAGCCCCCTCGACCCCCGGTCACGCGCGTGGAACGGCCACCCGCGCTCGAGCGGTGGTTAGCGGCGGGGACGCGGCTTGCACGTCTTCCCCGCGCGTACGTTCCGGTTCTCGATCACACCCACAACCGCCAGCCCCACGGCAACGGCGATGATCAGCGCCCAGCCGAGGACGTTAAACCATTCACCGGTGAACGCCGCATAGGTCTGCTCGCCTGCGATCGCGAAGAACATCACCGACGCCCCGAACCACACCATGCCATTTGCAAACAACGCGGTTCGCGCCAGAGGAGTGCGGGGAGCGGTCATACCGTCAGCGTCGCAGGTTCGGCTGACTTGGGCGAGTTGTTGAGGACGGAGCAGGTCTAGCTGGTGTCGGCGTCGATATCGTCGTCGTCTTCTGCCAAGAGGGCTGAGGGCAACGGAAGCCCGTACTTCTCGCACAAGAACCGCGTCTGGCAGTAGCGCTGGGCGTCAGCGGCGATATTGCCGAGGACCGAGGAGTTCGCTCCGGCGCCGATAAGAATGCCAACGAAGGGAGCGGCTTTGGCGACGGCTTGGACGGAGACTTTGGTGCCTGAGGGTGCTACTTGCCCCATCAGTTTTTCCAGGACCGCGAGTAGCCGATGATCGTGGCGGAGTTTCTCGGACCACCTGACTCGACCGCGGATGGCCTGCGCGGCGCGGGTGGCGTCGCGGACCGGTTTCGCCTTCGCGGCTTGCGTGATGAACGAGCGACGTACCAGCCGTTGAATGAACGCTTGCTCTGCCGGGTCCTTCGCGTCGTAGCCGTAGGAGTACGCGACGCGGGACGCGATCGCCGTACTCAGCACTTGGATGACCAGGATGTCCGCGCCGATCGCGACCGGGATGCCAACAACGGGAACGAGGGCGAGGGCGCCCATGGAGCCGCCTTCGATGGCTCCAGCTGTCCGCCACGTCAACGTGTTCCGTCGGAGCAGGCGATCACAATCCTTCAGGTCGTGTTCGCGTAGATCCGTGAAGCCGCCGACCATCAGGCCGTGTTTGCGAGCGAGCTTCTCGACGGTCGCAGGATTGTTGAGCTCTCGCGCCCAGGCGTTGTACAGCTCGAGGAGTCCGATCGCGGCGTGTAAGGCCGGCTGCGCTGCCCTATCCGCAATGACGTCACCTACGCGCTGAAGTGGAGCGCTGATGGCGTCGGGAAGGGCGTCTGTGACCCGGGCTGTGACCCCTCCGACCACCTTGCCCGTTCGTTCGATTGCGGTGCTCATCCAATTGGGCAGCCCGCGAGCGTTCGCGCGGCGACCCCAGTGGGCGTTGAGCACTTTCCACGTCTCCGCGTCGTAGGCGCTCATCTGCGGCGGTATCAAGACAGGGTCGGGATCCGTATGCGCCATGCCACCATTCTGTACGGGCAGTACCGTGCTGCCGTCCGCCAGCCCGGACCTCATACGATGAGCCGATCGTCAGGAGACCGATGCCCGATCCGAGCACTACCTCCTTCGACCAGTTCCGGGCCGCGCTTCGCAACCGACAAGCTCGACACAGCCTCGGATTCACTCACCTCGACGACTCGACCGCCGAGTGGATGGCGGCCGACGCCGAGGTGTCCCGGTCCGCCTACCAGCAGTGGTTAACGAACGGACCTCCTCGATCGAGCGAACCAGGGTCGGCTTCGTTGCCCGCGCCCGGCTCGTCCGCAGCCGGGCGTCCGGCGCTCGTTGCCGCGTTACTCTCCGCGGGGCTGCTGCTCGTTGCCGTGGTGCCACTGCCTGCCGAGTACTACCAGCTACTTCGCGTAGTCCTCTTTTTCTCCATGGTGTTGCTCAGCATCATCGCGTGGGACGCGGGCAAACGATGGTGGTGTCTTCTGACTGGCCTAGTTCTCGTGACCTGGAATGCGCTGATCCCCTTGGTACTCGGCAAGCCGACGTGGATTGTGCTCGACTTCCTCGCGGCAGCAGCGTTGACTCTGATGGGGCTGCTGGTCACGACGCCCACACCGTCTGTCTCGAAATCCGCTGCGGTGAAACGATGGCACACCGCCTCCTGGATCGTCGTGGGCGGCATCCTGCTGATCGCCGGCACTCAGCTCATGCCCTCGAATGAGGACGGACCATCCTGCAGCGCCAGCGTCGACAACCGAGGTACTTACTGCGACTGAGGTGACGTGGCACCAGTCAACGCCGCACGCGTCCGCTCGCCAGCGATCGTGGAGAACATCATCAACGCCCCGAACCACACCATGCCGTTCGGGAACAACACAGCGCACACCAGAGGAGCGTGGGGCGCCGGCATGGGGTCAGCGTCTTAAATCTGACCAAGTGGTGTCTCGTCTCGCTCATAAGATCTGGGCGTGGTTTCGCCACTCGTCCGCAAGATCGTCAACAAGTACGAGCGCGAAATCCGGGTGATACAACGCACCCTCTTCACCGACGCCGGAGAGCGGATCACCTCGCAGCCCGGCCTCAACGGCGCCCAGCTGCACGAGCTTGCACACGCCCGCACAAGGCAACTTCCCCGCCTGCGCGGACGATCCCTGACCAACCGGCGCGCCGAGGTATCCGTCCTCATGGACCGCGGACCGCCCGCGGAACTCGACCTGGAATCCGGCGCCGACCCGACGCTCTCACTGGTGAGCGTGTCCGTGAAGGGCCTCAACCTCCTCGTTGCCAACTCGGAGATCCTCGAATCCGACGAGTACACCGCCTCGGCACAGGCCGTTGTGGGGGAGCAGTGGTCGACGCGCCTTTAGGCAGCCGGCGCGTTGTCGGGCAGCAACGACAAGCGGCTCTTTACGTTCTACTTGTACGTCTTCACCGACCACAACGGACCTGCCGTCGATAAGCCGGCCGGCTGGTCACTCGAGCTTGAACCAGTCGCCACGTAGAACCGCTTATGGAGGCGGCCACGTGCCCGATCTAGTGGGCGGCGTCGTACGCCTTCTGAACCTCCGCAGAGATGCGGCCTCGGTCGGAGACGTTTCGGCCGTTCTGGGCCGACCACTCCCGGATTGCCTTCAACCGCTCCGGGTCACTCTTCGCCCGAGCGGACGAGGCGGACGCCGTCGTATTGCCGTCGCGACGCGTGCTGCGGCCGGCGGCGATGTGCTTCTCGAACACGCGGCGCAGCTCGTCGGTGTGCTCTTCCGACAGATCAATCTCGTAGTTTGCGCCGTCGACAGAGAAGGCGACAGGGCCACCAGCGCCATCAATAGGGGAGCCGTCCAGGTCATCGATCAGGGTCAGCTTCAAGGCTATCAGGTGTTTCTCCGAACAGAATAAAGACGTTAGTGCTTTGGTATTAACGACCGCCTCCCGCTCGGGCGGGTAATCCTCGATGAGTTTCCGTAATACGTCCCATAACTCAATAATTCGAACGTCGGCGTCACGACGTCGGCCCAATTCTGCGCCAGCTGTACGAAACCGCCGAGTGGTCAGCTCTTAAGTTCGATGTAGGCGCGACGGGTCCGACGGAGACACATGCCGACGACGGCCAGCAAATGAATCGAGAGACCGATGACGACAGCAGACACCCAAGGATCAAGACCGAGGGCGACCGATTGGGCAGAACCAATTCGGGTTGCTTCGCTGGTCGGGTCTGTTGCGGCCGGAATTGCATGAGGCTCCGTGGCCGCAGCGGCAACAGTAACTGTGATTAGTGCGAAGGCAACGAGGACCGCATAGAGAACGTTGGAAAACAGCTGGTCAATCAACGTCGGGAGCAACGTCTTGGTCTGCACGCGGGGATCAGCGCTCATCCCGAGCCGCAGCTGAAACACAAAGATGACCAGACCAAAAAGGAAACCGGCGAGCACAGAAAATCCTGCGATCAGATCGCCGACGATCGTGACACGAAATTCGAACCGCCAAATCGCCACCCCGAAAGCGACGGGCAGAGCGAACTGCGCTGCAATCTGCCACCACAGAGGCGCGCCTCGCACTCCTCGAAGAGTCGCAAGGTGATCAAATATCATGTTCTTGGAGGCATGACCACTACGAGGCTCTCCGGCGCCCACGTGCCGCTCCGCCATGAGTCGTTCCACGACAGCCCCATCCCTTCGTAGTAGTCCCGTACTTCGTCCTGGCATTTGCGGATGAAGGGCGTCGGAGTGAGCGGCGGTGCACCGTCATCACTGACAACTACTCGAACCGACGGTACCCGCTCCTTGTCCAGCGCGTAAGTCTTCTGGCGGCCGTCCCTGCTCACGGTCACGAAGGTGTCGTCGATTTTCTGACCGTCCGAGAAGCCGAGGAAGTCCGACGCCTTGATCGTGCCCTTCTGAAGGGCGCTGAGCATCGCAGCAGGCAGGACCTTCTGGCCCTTCATCGGTTCCAAGCGCTGCTCCATCTGGCCGAGCACCTGAGGTTGCGCGATCACCCCCTTCGCCAGATCGACCGGCACCGAGTACGCAACAGCTGTTACCGCCAGCAGCTCAGCTCCCTGTGCCCACGCAGCAGACTCGACGACGGTCTCGACATCGAAGGAATAACCCGGAAAGTGCGAGACCAAGTCGTGGCGAAACCGCTTCACCAGCGTAGATCCGGCGCCGTTCAGACCTTCACGCTCGGAGGTGAACACACCGATGGTACTGCCAGGCGCAACCGTGAAAAGCAGGCGAGTCATGACAGTCGCTGACTCCTGCGCGGAGCGACTATGAGAGACGGCATGAGTCGCGACGTCGAACGTCTGTCCAGCCGTACCGAAGTAACCAGCTTCGATCTCGACCAACACACTGCGTCCGGTAGGAGTGACCTTCGCAATTTTGGTGTAGCGACCGCGTTGATGATCCACGAGGTCGTCAGGCGGGATCGACGCTGCCCACCCGTGGAAAACGTGAAGAAGCTCGACGCCCTCTAGATCAGACAAGTTTAAGAAGTTCTTCTTCCGGTTGTGCCCCGGCCTGACCTGAATGGTTTCTAATCCGATAGTGCGTTTTGGCAATGCCTAGCTCCCCCGTTTCTTGAAATTTGACCTGATGCAGTAGGTGCTGAGAGGCTCAGCGCTCCTGTCCGCGGTATCACGTGTGAGTACGAGCACCTATGGTCGTCCATGATCAGAGTCTATGGATGTTGACCAGGCGTCGAGCACGGCGGAGGACCCAAGGCGACTTCGGTTCGAGCAAGGCTGCAACGATGCTGCTCAGGTGACCGCTGCTGCACGCTCGGCCTCGCTTCGAGTTCCCTCTAGAGGCCTCATCGCGGCTAACACGCCTGCTACGAGCGCCGTCCCTTCACAGCCATCCATGCGACTAGTCGCACCTCGCCGAGGGTGACCGTCGGCAAAGGCTTGACGGGTGGAGGCGCTTGGATGCCAGCGGTGTCAAGCGCGGCGAGGACGAGCTCGATTTGCTCGCGTGCGGTGCTGCCGTCGCGCATCGCGCGCCGGACGGCCTTGGCAATTTTCGTAGATGGGACCGCTCGGAGGCGGGCGAGTATGCCGCGCTGGTCGCTGAGGAAGCCGCCTTCGGCGCGAACGAGGTCGAAGGCGTCGCGAAACGACTTCGGGGACTCTGGTTGAAGATTGTTTGGGTCAGTTAACTCCTGCCATCGCTCGTGGACGCTCTCTTGTGCCACGGCCCAAGCATCGTAAGCGCGGTCGTAAACGGAGTCTGTCATCCATCGCGGAGTGCGTGCGCCACCGGGGTCGGCCGCAATCAGCGCGCGGAGCGTGTCAGAATTCTGCGGGTCAGCTTGCACGGCGGCGACCCCGTCGATGTAGACCGGTTCCCACTCGGCGGTCGCTGGCACGAGGCGAAACCATGGCTGTTCGTGACCAGCGATCTTCACACAGAAGACGTAGGCGTTGCCGTCATAGCGAGCGTTTTCGTAGCCGCTACCGGACCCGTAGGGCAAGTCCTTCGCCTCGCGCCCGAGCAGTGGATCCTGCTCAAAGGCATTCCAGAGGCGGCGCCGGTACTCCTCGCCAGAGAGTGCCGCAGAGGATCCGCGCGATTCGACGAGGTCACCGATCTGTTCGACGATCTCGTCGGCACCCGCCGCGTCGGCAAGTACGACTTCGCGGCCCTTGCGTCCGGGTAGCACTTCACCCGCTCCGACTGCTGCCTCGGCTTGAGCGAGCTTGCGTTCCAGCGTCTCTTCCAGGCCGAGCAGATCATCGAGCCGGGAGGATGGAAAAAACAAGCCGAGGTCGACGGTGGAGTGCTTGCTGCCAATCCGGTCGACTCGGCCGTGGCGTTGAACGATGCGCATCGGATTCCATGGCAGGTCGTAGTTGACGATCTGCGCGGCCTGCTGGAGGTTGACACCTTCGGCGAGCACGTCGGTGGTAATCAGAATATCGAAGTCGTCTGAGTGCAACGGCTCACCCTCGTCGTTCAGCGCTCCGGCCGTTCGCGGAGCGAAGCCGGCGATGGTAGATGCACGCCCGCCCTGATCAACGCCACCAGACTCCCCACGCTTCTGTGTTGATGCGTATGTGCCTAGGATGGGTGGAGCAAGCCTGTCCTTATAGTCGGTGAGCGGTGATCCCGCTGGTGCCGCCGCAATCGCAGCACTGACGTCGTCGTGGAGTGCGACGACAGTGTCGGAGTATGTGGAGAACACGATTACTTTGCGCCGGTCGCCAGACGAGACCCCACGAGCGTCGACCGCGCGCGACGCGGTGGCAATTGCAACAAGCTCGGCCACGAGGCGTGCTGCTTTGGGTTCCCCCTCGGCGATCGTCTGAGCGGCGAGCGCTCGAAGTCGTTGCAGGAGCTCAAGGTCACTTTCGACGTCGGAGCGAAGTTGATCAACGCGAAACAGAGCGACGGACTGCGCCTGGTCGTGATCGTCAATGTCGAGAGCCTTCACAAATTCGTCCAGGTCGTCCGACTCGGATGAGCCCCACTCGCGAAGCGTCTCTCCGATGAGCACATAACCCTTATCGAGCCCATTTAGGAAGGCTGTGTGCGCGCCGATGAGAGTGCCCAGAGTTGACCGGAGTGCGTGAGGGGAGGACTCAAGTCGCTTGAGCATCGCGGACCGGAGTAGGCCAGCGTTCGATAGTTGATAAGCCTCCATTGCGTTGTCGAAGCGATAAGCGCTTGTGACGTACCGAGCCAGGATGAGCCGGTTTGGGTTGGCGGACTGCTTGCGGTAGAGGTCGTGCGGGTCGTCAAAGTCGGGTAGGTCGAGCGCGTAGATCATCGCGTCGATTAGGGCGATGTCTGAGGCGTCAAGGTCATAGTCGATGCGCCGAACCTGAGGCTCAGGGAAGCGGATGAGCATGGGTCTGCCGTCCGGACCAATTATTTCTTCGTTTGGGTACAGTTCTTTGACGAATTTTCGGGTACGGCGCACGGCAACCTGGTCCATAAGGTCGAAGAGGTGCTCGGGCGTGAGATTTGCAGGATCGATTTCGCGCGCCTTGGCAATGTACTTGCGAATTGACGGAATCCCCTTTGAGGCGAAGTGCGCGTCGTCGCGGACAAAGTACTTGATGAGCGTTTCTAGGTCGTTTAGTGAATTATTTACTGGCGTTGCGGAAAGTAGGACGGTCTTCTTCGGGTATTTGCCTCTCAGTAGCACCCGATCAATGGCTTCGGAGCGGGCGGTGCCCGCATTGCGGAGGTTGTGCGCCTCATCAATGACAATGAGTGCGTACTCCTCGGCCTGATGGACGAAGGTTTCGTCGTAACTGCTCGAGTCCGGGTCGACCCTGTTCCGGACTTCCTCGTATGACATCACGTCGACCCCACGGCTGAAGCGGTGCTTCCTCAGGAACGGTTCCCACATCGAGTTTCTAAGCGCGGCAGGTGCGACAACTAGAACGCGCTGCCGATTCACCTCGGAGGCGCGCTGGATGACCTCAGCGGCCAAGAAGGTCTTACCGAGGCCAACCTCGTCTGCAACGAGCACACCACCGAGTTCATCAAGAAGGCGTTCCATGCGGGCAACACCGTCGGCCTGGAAGCGGGTCAAGTTAAAGGCGGTTTGTTTGGGTTGCGCCTCCTCATCGAGATGCGATCCGTACAGCTCCCACAACATGCGGAGGAATACCGCCCAGGGCGCGTGCGGCGCCCATTGCTGCTCGTAGTAACCCGCAAGATCGTAGGTCTCGCTCGCGGACCAAAGGTCCTCGAACCAGTCGCGGACATTTTTGACGTAGTTCGGATCGCCTGCCGGATACCCGAGGTTCAGTTCGGCGTTCCGTGACAGCCCAGCGAGCGTAAGATTTGACGAGCCGGCGAGCACTGCGGCGAGCATCGAGTCGTCGCTGACATAGGCCTTGCCATGCAAGAAGCCTTCGGTGTACCTGCGCACTTCGACGCGTACCGCATCGTGCTCGTTGCGGCTGCGGAGCCACGCAACCATGCGCTGCGCGTTGGACGACGAAAGCCGCTCGAAGCCCATCGTGTCTCGCTCCGCCTTCATCCAGACATCGTGCTCAGCAAGCGCGCCGGCAACCCGCTCAGCGGTGCCTGCGTCGTCCGCAACGATAGCTCGGACGATGTCCTCTTGCGGCTCGGCACCGAGGAGCAGCCGAACGCGCGGCACTTGATCTAGTTCGTGGGCAAGCAGTGCGAACCCCGCAGGGTTTATGTAAGCGGTAGCGATTGCTGCGGGAGGAGTCACCGCGAACTTGGACCGGATTATCCGATACATCTTGTTAATCTCATCTGCGACCGTCATCGACGAATTATTCGTCGCGAAAGCGGGAAGCTGCTCTTGGGTCATGCCACTGCCTTCCAGTTCCTGTAGTGCTCAAGCACGGCATCGAGCCGCTTCTGATAGTCCCATCCGCGGTGGAATGTGGCAAACACGTGTCGCACTTGACTCTCTGAGAGCCCATAGAGCAATGCCACCAGCGCGTCTAGCTCGGCAATTAGTCTTGACTTCGTCGTGTCATCGTTCACCGACCCTACCTTCACGCCGACCGCGATAGCCCATTCACGGTAACGGCCGTCCACCGCGGCAAGAGATCCAGCGATCTGTACTACACGGTCGACGAGGGGTGTACTGGGTCGATAGGTCGGAATTGGCAAGCCGTTGAAGATGTGTAGGTTCATGCCGAGCTCTACGTACTTGCGTGCATACCAGTCGAGCGGAATCGAACAAAGGACGCCGAGGAGGAAGGCCGTGGCTCGCGCGTCAGCGTCATATGCAAAGACCCAGGGCGCCTTATTTGTGAGAACTGTTTCCGGCGGAATGAGTGCGGCAATGCTCGTTCGGGTGTCGGTAGCTCTCGCGACATCGCGAAAGGCAATTCGCGGGTGGCGGAACGGCAAAGTCCTGCGATCGGTGGCCCAGGCGGCAGGCTTGCCGTAGAACGCCGATGACTTGAGCGCGATCTGCCGCTTCCGTTTCGCTTGTAGCGCCGCCTCGACAATCGCTAGGTCAGCCCAGGCGTAGACCTCATCGGTTTCTGGTTTCCATAATTCGAATCCGGCACCACCTCGTACCGGTAGGCGTCCGGGAGCTTTCGGTCCGGCGTCGAAAGTCGGTCGGTCATTTGTTGCGTGGAATTCAGCAACGGGCCTGAAGTCCCACCCGGGACGCCGACTGTCGAGCCGAGGAGCGTTTCGAAGCCGGGTGAAGACTTCGACGCTTGCGGCATCGGGAAGGTTCGGTAATGCTGCATTTTCGCTTGCTGCCGCGAGCGCCGCAAAATCGAGGGTGCCGAGCGAATCGCGTCCGGCAAGAAAATCAGCTTCACTAAAGAATGGGCCGGCAATCGAGATCTTGCCATCGCCCGCCTTCTCCATTGTTGTCAGGGCAATTGACCACTGGGGATGAATGGGAAACACCCACTGTCGATTGTTCAGCAGAACAATCACTTCTGTCGTCGCTCTTGGCAGGACTTTAAAGCGCCACTCTTTACCGCCCGCAGCATTGAACTGAGATCGCGGGGTGACGATCGCTAGGGTGCCACGGTCGCGGAGCAAAAGCCAATATCTCCAAGCGAAGGCGGAATAGAGATCTACGTCACCCGTACCGAGGCCCGGGTACGGCCCGGAAAGAAGAACCTTACGCAATGCATCGACAGCATCCGTCTCGCGCTTCAATTCAGGTAGCAAGTCGGCCCGCTCAATACGTAGTCGCTCGATCTCAGCTTTAAGTGCCGCAGGCTTCAACGCTAGTAGCCCGGGTCGCACCCGAAGCCAGAACTTCGGCTCTTCGACCATCACTTCCTCCCATGGCGGGTTGCCGAGGAGAACGTCAAAGCCAGCGTTGTCTCGCACGAAGACTTCTGGGAACAGCACCGGCATATGCGCAGGGTTGAGGCTTTCGACGAACTTCGTCGGCTCGGTTGTCTCCACGAGGCGAGTGACGTGCTCCTCCTTCGTGATCGACGTGGACCATGCTCCGATCCGCACAGCAACGGCGGCGTCAAAGATGCGGCTTGCTGGGGCGGCGGCGGCCTTTGCTTTTCCCAGAAGTGCTGCGGCTTCTTGCACTTCGGTTTTGCTCGCTTCGGAGGCGTTCGCTACGTCAGCGAGCAAGGGGAGGGACTGCTTGAGGTAGTCGGTGACGGCGCGGCGGATCATGAGCTGATGCCCGGACTCCTGTCGCCCGCCTTCCACTTCGAAGTCAAAGCCGTCATTGGTCAAAACAACTGTCTTTGAGCCACTCCGCCCTTGAGGCGTGCCGACGAGGGAATCGATCGCCTCGTCGATGGTGCCAATCCCAGTGAGGCTGTTCGCGCAAACGAGGCCGTGGTCCAGGTTTGACATTGGTAGACCGGGAACGAAGGTGTGAATCCATAGGGCGAGCCGAGCGAGCTCGACGGCGAGCGGGTTGATGTCTAGCCCATATATACAGCGGCGGGCGACCTGTCGGCGCAGTAGTCCAATCTCTTCGACATCAGACTTCGCAATCTCGTCGTCGCCGAGCGCCTGCCGAGCAACGCTCGCAATTTTCAATAGTTCGTCGCGCACGTCCGGGACGTCATGTTCCGTGAGGAAGGTCCGCATTAATGCTTCGATCTTGTCTACTGCAGCGACGAGGAAGTGGCCAGAACCCATCGCGAGGTCGGCCACCCGGAAGTCAAAGAACTCAGCGCGGGAAACCTGCCTTTTCTTCTCTAGCTTCACGGCAAGGGCGTTCAGATGCTTGGCGAGTGCTGGGACGATGGAGCGCTCAATGAGGTGGTCGACGACGATCTTCGGCGTGAAGTATGAGCCTGTCGCCTTCCGCTCTCCCGACGCGCCGTGGAAGTAAACGCTGCCCTCTTCTGCCTCGACAATGTCGCCAATGCCGGCAGGTGCCCAAGCACCGTTTTTGTCGGTGGCAAGGTTGGCGCTGGCAATGGAAAGGCTTGACTCTAGTAATCCTTCATAGATAGTGCCGAATTCGCGAACGCTCAAAGCACGGAAGTCGACAGGGCCCGGTTTGCCTTCTGGGGTAAGGTCGACTAGGAGATGCTGGAGCGCGGGTCCGAGTACCGAATCTGGAAGGCTCAGGCGAGCGAGTAGACCGCCTTCGTCGCTGCGGCCTGCATCGGCAGCAAACAATCCGCCGTTGTAGGCGGGTACCTGCCACTGCTTATTTCCTTGATCAATGGCGTCCCAAACCTGCACGAGATCAAGCCAGATCGAGGTGGCCTCGCCGAAGTCCGTATCGTCGACGTTTAGATTGCGCTGGGCGATGGTCTTCAGACTGTGTGAGGTGTATTCATCGTTACGCCCATACGGTAATAGGCCGCGATCTTCAGCGTAAGCCTGAAACAATAGTCGAAACAGAATGCGGAGCGTCAGCTTGTACGCAACTTGAAGCCCGTCGGCGTCGAGTACTTCCCCGATGCTCGGCATGCGCTCGGCAACCGCTTTTGCGATCGGCGGTACAACGTCCTCATAGATACGTTGGCGAAGCCGGTTGCCGAGCCCGATGGCGTATCGCGCGCTGTCACGGAGCAGTTCGTCGGTTGTGCCGTCCTTCGCGAGTGCCGCAGCAGAGAAGACAAGGGTAATTAAAGCGGCCTGGGAGTCGTTGACTGCGGAGAGATCAATCTCAAAGAAGGTCTCGACTTGCCCCTTCTGCCCGACGCCGATGCCGTCCTTGCCGGGATACAACCGAAGGAAATCTTTGTGGAGTCCAATTGCCCATGGCAACTCGCGGCGCTGAGCAACTGCGAGTGCGAAAGCGATCGGTGTGAGCTGGTAGCGTGCGCTTTTCGCGTCGAAATGTTCTGACTCATCAAGTAGCACCGCGACTGCACGGGGCGCGTCAGAGTCGCCCTCTGCTGGTGTGAGGATCTGCGATCCGCCCGGACCGCCCGTCGTGTGGAAGCCGAGCGCCTCGATGAGCCGCTGACCGCGCAGGTCGCGAAGAGGTTGCGCAAGGTCCCCTCTGGCTGTCCAGTCGGGACGCTGAGGGACGTTGTGCTCCAGGTGGTACTTGGCGAAGAGGCCGTTGTTCGTCCAGCCAACACCACCCTGCTCGACCTGGCGGCGAAGGGAGGCAAGATGATTGAAGGCGGCGGTTGAATCTGGCTCGTTGAGAACGGCTTGCAGCTGCCTTGCGGCGCGGTCAAGTGGGATCGCGTCCCACGCAGCAGTGTCGGGGCCTTGCAGCCATACGTTGGTCCCGTCAGTCGTCGCCACGATCAGGGTGATCGCGCGGCTGCCCTTTCGGAGTGCGTGCAGCTTCTGACGGAGGTGCGCAGTTGGCGTGGCAGTCACGGTGGCGACGGCGATCTGGATGCCCCCCAGGCCGTCTGGATCAGGACCGATGTACACCTTCTCGAGCGATGCTCCTGCGGGGGCCGAGCCAGTCCAGTCGATCGTCTGCGCAGCATGCAGCAGCAGCTTCCCCGCCCCTTTGCTCACCCGTGGTCCTCCATCTCCGCTCACCTGTAGCAGTCCATCCTCTCAGTGAACAGGGACACCTCCCCCTGCGCTGAGGCGTAGCGCTCGCGGTGGGGCTTTACGCGGAACGTCGAGCAGCGGCCGACGCTCGACGGCGCAGCAGCATGCAGACCTTCATTACCAGAGGCTATAGCGGCGTCGAGCCGAATGTGCTGCGATGTTGGGCGGTCTGTCTTGTATCGCCGTGAATTCCGACGTCTTGGTGGTCGACGCCGTGTACCTTCCGTCGCGGACGCGGATACGAGACCGTCGGTCCCGCATCGATTCGTGCTACTGCGTCGCGTACCAGTCGCGTCGCAGTCTGTTGTGACACGGTCGTCGTCGCTCGTCAGCATTCCGCCTCGTGAAACATTTGCTGTCTGAGACATAATGATATGGGCTGACTCGTGGTCGGCCGTTCGGTCGGAACGGCGGGGGCCTTGCTGTCTCAACAACTTGTCTCGCTGTACTTCGTCTCAGCGGAGTGCCCGAAGAGACTTTCCGAGTCAGAATGTGCTGGTAAGGCATCTCGGTGATACGCGTGTGAGTACTTCGAGCCAGGACGCGCAGTTGCAGCTAGACGCGCTCGTCGCGGTCGGCGTGCAGAAGCGCGACGTGTTCGCGGACGTAACGTCCGGCAGCAAGACCGCGGCCGAGCGCCGCGGGATGAAGAAGCTGCTCGAGTACGCCGAGGACGGGGACACCGTCGTCGTCTGGCGAGTGGACCGGCTCGGCCGGTCACTGATCGATGTTCTCAACACGGTGAACCTGCTGCGTGAGCGAGGGGTGCAGGTCCGGTCGATCTCGGACGGCATTGACCCGTCGACGTCGACGGGCCAGCTGATGCTGAACATGCTCGCTACGCTCGCGGAGTACGAGCGGGAGCTCATCGTCGAGCGAGTCAACGCAGGCATCGCCGCCGCACGTGCGAGCGGAACGCGTTTCGGCCGTCCTCTGTCGGATCCTTTGGTGGTCGCGGACAAGCTCGCGATCGCCGCGGACGCGCGAGCGCGTGGGCGCACTGCTGAGGATGCTGCTCGTCTCGTCGGGTGGAGTCGTGCGTCGCTCTATCGTCACCAGGCGGACGCTGCTCGCCGTGCAGCCGCGGGAGGGCAGGCAGCGTCCCAGTAGGAGATCGCGTAGCTGCCACCCTCCGCGCAGACTGGGCCGATGACGTCGGTAGAACTACTCAATGCGCGCCCGCGCGACTACGCGCAGATGGAGGCGCTGTTCAGCTCGGGGTGGCCGGCGTTCATCTCCGCCGACCGCCTCGCGGAGGAGCAACTGCCGATCACGAGCTTCTGGAAACCGCTTGAGCGCACCCCGGAACCGCCCGAAGTGCAGGAACCGGAATCGAGCAGCTCGTCGAGTACTTGTGGCCGCGCTCGTTCACCGCCGGACGACCGACGGCGACCAGGCGTGCTCGAGGTAGAGCTCGGGGTCGCCCGCACCGTCGGCCGCGATCGACCAGACGTCCGTATCCCCCGCAGCCCCCTCCCGCGGCAGCCCGTACAGCAGCGTCCCGTCATCCAGCCACACCACCTGATCGTCCACGCTCCGCTCCTCCGGCAGCACCGTCTCGACCCCCGACGCCAGATCGAGCACCGCGATCCGCCAGTCCGGCACCCCGTCCCCGACGTCCTTCTTGTACGCGACCCGCGTCTCGTCCGGCGACAGTGACGGGCACTCCGCCGTGTCGTGGATCGCGGTCATCGTCCGCGCCGACATGCTCCCGCGCACCAGCCATGTCCGCGACCCCGAGGCCGCGGTCGCGTAGAACGTGTCCCCGTCGTCCGCGAAGGTGACCCCCCACAGGTTCCGGTCGGCAGCCGTCAGCGGCGCCCCCGCGACGCTCAGCGCGAAGGACTCCAGATCCCCCGGGTCCGGCACGGCCGGGTCGAGGGAGCGGATCACGGTCTGCGTCGAGAAGGTGGTCGGCGCGTACGAGTGCCCGGTGACGAACGCGGTGGTGCTCAGCATCCCGTCGCCGATGCGGGCGCGGCTGGGGATGCCGGGCAGCGGCCACTTCTGCAGGGTCTCGCCGTCGGCGCCGGTCAGGACGGCCTCGAAGGTGGTCAGCACGCCGCGGTCGGTGCGCAGGCAGAGCTCCATCGACTCGGTCGCGGCGACGCGGTCGCAAGCGCGGTCGGTGAGGGTGCGTGCGGCACCCGGGTCGGCCAGCGGTACGGAGGCGACCAGCCCGTAGCCCTGGCCGCTCGCGGTGTTGCGGAAGACGATCCGGTCGCCGTCCGTGGGGGCGTCGGTCGAGACGGCGACGGCCGAGTCGGCGGAGGCGCGCGCCTGGTACCGCGCCCAGGCGCCGGCCCCGTACACAGCCGCGCCGCCGAGGAGGGCGACGGCGGCCACCACCGCGATGATCCAGCGCGCGCGGTCCGAGAGGCGGCCCGCCTGACCGGCCGTCATCCCTTCTTCTCCGCGAAGCGCTCGCGCAGCAGCAGCGCCGCCAGGGGGAGTGCCGCCGCAAGACCCACGGCGACCGCGATCATCGCGCCCTCCCGGCCGAGCCACAGCCACAGCGCTCCGAAGCCGACCGAGGCGAACAGCCGCGCGACCGCGACGACCGTCTGCGCCGCAGCGATCCCGCTCGCCCGGATCTCGGCGGGCACGCTCGCCCCGGCGACGGCCGCGAGCACTCCGTCGGTCGCGGCGTAGAAGGCGCCGAGCAGCAGCAGGCAGGCGATGGTCACCGCGAGCCCGGAGGCGGGCGACGCCGCGAGCACGTAGACGGCGAGCAGCAGCACGTGGCCGGCGGCGAACATCCGCGCGCGCCCCCAGCGGTCGGCGAGGCGCCCGAAGGGGATCGCGAGGGCGAGGTAGGCGGCGTTCGTCCCGACGTACAGCAGCGGGAACCACTGCGCCGCGAAGCCGCTGCGGCTCTGCAGCACGAGGTACACGAAGCCGTCGCCGACCGTGAGCAGCCCGAGCAGGCCGGCGGCGAGCAGGAGGCGGCGGGGGCGCCGGTCCCAGAGGCGGCGCCACGGCAGCTTCGTTCGCGCCGCGCCGCCGGCGATGCGCGTCCGCACGTCCGGCACGAACAGCAGCAGCACCACCACGCCGAGCGTCGCGAACGCGGCCGACAGCACGAAGACCGTGGAGTAGCCGTCCGGCACGAGCAGCAGCACGACGAAGGCCAGGAGCGGCCCGATCGTCGCGCCGACGGTGTCGAGCATCCGGTGCACGCCGAAGGAGCGCGCGAGCGACGCGGGCTCGGACGAGGCGGAGATCATCGCGTCGCGGGGCGCGGTGCGGATGCCCTTGCCGAGGCGGTCGACGGTGACGACCGCCGTGAGCGCGGCCGGGCCGCTGCCGGCCAGCAGGCCCAGGCGCGCGATCGCAGACAACCCGTAGCCGGCGAGGGCGACGAGCTTGGGGCGGTCGGTGCGGTCGGCGGTCCAGCCGGCGCCGATCCGGACGAAGGCGCTGACGCCCTGGTAGAGGCCGTCGAGCAAGCCGTACGCGAGCGTCGACATGCCGAGCGCGGCGGTGATGTAGAAGGGGAGGATCGCGGCGGTCGACTCCGAGGAGATGTCGGTGAAGAGGCTGACGATGCCGAGGGCGATGACGGCGGGGGCGATGCGCGACGGGCCGGTGCTGCGCGCGGGCTGCTCCGCGGCGCCCTCGGGTCGGTCGGACAGGGAGATGTACACGTCTAGCCGCCGTTCGGGTGCAGGACGGCGATCAGCGAATAGCTCATCCGCGGGGTGCCGGTCGGCGTGACGGAGAGGCTCACGCTGTCCTCGCCCGCGGTGAAGACCATCGCGGCGCCGTCGGCGGGCGCGTCGACGGCGGCGGAGGTGAAGCCCTGCGCGGCCAGCGAGCGGCGGTAGCTCTCGACGATCTGCTCGGCGTCGAGGGCGACGGTCGCCGTGAGGCCCGAGCGCAGCGCGTCGCCGGCGGGCTCGACCGAGCTCGAGGCGACGACCGAGTCGGGCAGCGGGGCGACGACGGCGGAGGGGTAGCCGGCGACCAGCGCGCGGGTGGCGCTCGCGGCGGCCGGCAGCGGGAGGGAGACGAGGGCGGCGTGCGGGGTCGAGTCGGGCAGGCCGGTGTCGACGGGGGCGGGGCCGGAGACCTCGAGCGGGGCCGAGGGGTCGGCGACGGCGGCGGGGTTCGAGGGGTCGGGCGGGGTGACGGTGGCGGCGGAGGTCGCGCCGGGGGACGCGGGGGTGCCGGGGGAGGAGGTGGTGCTGGAGGAGGGTGCGCCGGGGGAGGAGGTGCCCGCGGAGCCGGTCGCTCCCGCGCTGATCGGGCTGCCGTCGCCGGGGCCGCCGGCGGTCGCGTCGAGCACGAGGGCCCCCGCGACCAGCAGCAGGGCGACCGCTCCGGCCCCCACCAGCAGGCGTCGTCGAGCGTCCAAGGGGTCTCCGGATCCGGGCGCACCGACGATCGTGGCCGGCCAGGATCCGTCCATCCGCGTCGGGTCGCGTCTCGCGGATCTTAGCCCTCGCGGGGCCCGACTGCACCTGTCGATACGGTGGGCGGATGAGATCGAGGCGGGCGACGGTCGCGGGCGTCGTGCTGCTCGGCCTGCTGACCGGCTGCGCGACGGGGCCGACGGCGGGCGTCGACGAGCAGATCCTCGCCGCGGAGGAGCTCGGCGACAGTGCGGTGGGTGCCGCGGAGTCGCTGCATCCGGTGCTGATCGGTGCGGACCTCCGGGTGTCGGTGCGCGGTGGCAAGCCCTCGGCTCGGCACGACGACGAGCGCTGGGTGGAGCTGTTCCTCCGCCTGGTGCCGCAGGAGGCGGGGCCCGAGGCGAGCCGGGAGATCCAGGAGGCGATCGGCGGCGAGCTGCTCGCCGACGGCTGGGTCGCGGACGAGCTGACGCAGGACGCCGCGGAGACCGGCGAGGGCGCCGAGCTGTGGTTCACCCGGCCGGGCGCCGAGGGCACCGCGACCTGGGACGGCGACTCCCCGGGCGACTGGCACGTCTCCGTCTGGGACCGCCTCGACTACGTGCAGATCGACGTCCAGAGCCCGTTCGCCCTGACGACGGACACCCAGTACGCCACCACCGACGCCGTCGAGGCCCGCCACCCGGAGTGGCGGAGCCCGGACGGCGTCCTGCCCTGACCCAGTGCTGATCGAGGAGCCCGCAGCGCCGTCCCCTGCTGATCGAGCAGCCCGCAGCGCCGTCTCCTGCTGATCGAGTAGCCCGCGCAGCGGGCGTATCGAGATCCGCCAGCGTCAGAAGTCGAGTCTGCAGACCCGCCCTGCTGACGGCGGCGGGTCTCGATACGCCCCTCCGGGGCTACTCGACCAGCATGGAAGGGTGGCTGCTCGCCGGGCGGGGAGTGCATGCTGATCGAGTAGCCCGCACCGCGGGCGTATCGAGATCCACCGTTCTCCCGCGGTCCGGCCGTCAGGTCAGGCGCTCCGTCAGGTGGACGGCGACGTCGTCGCCGAGGTCCTTGCCGAGCTTCTTGCGGAGCTTGGCGCTGATCGAGAGCATGTGGCCGCCGGCGCCGGTGGGCATCAGGCCGGCGGTGAGCGGCTCGCCGTCGACGGTCGCGACGACCTTCACGGACTTGCCGGTGCCGAACAGCGCGGCGGAGTCCGGCACCTCCACGCACGACCAGAGGTCGCCCTTCACGGTGACGCCGATCGGCGCGGTGAAGGCGACGTCGATCGGGCCGACGCCGTTCATGCCGGGACCGCCGCTGCTCGGCTCCGGAGTTCGGCTGCGCAGGTCTCGTCGTGGTCGGGCATCGTCGTCCTCCAGGTGTGGTCGGTGCGGCAACCCAACCACAGGACGCGTCAGCTCGTCAGCAGGCCGATCCGCTCCGCCGAGAGCGGGCGGTCGGCGTACAGGACGACTCGGGCCGTCGGGTCCGGGCTGTGCGCGTCGGGGCCCGTCCACGCCCGCACGAGGCCGAGGCGCTCGACGGCGCGGTGGGAGCGCCGGTTCTGCTCCGCGACGACCGCGGTGATCGGCAGCTCCGGGCGGAGGAGTCGGGCCCGGTCGATGCCCGCGCTGGCGATCTCCTGCGCGTAGCCCTTGCCCCAGTGGTCCGGGTGGAGGGTGAACGCCACGTTCCACGCCGTGCCCGCGAGGAGCGAGCAGCCGCCGATGCCGATCAGTCCGGGTCCGCCGCGCGGGCTCCGCTCGCGGACCACCCAGCTGCTGAGGCCGTCGCGCGCCCACTGCTCCCGCCGCCGGTCGAGCACCGCCCGGGTGTGCGCGCGGGAGGGGTGCAGGAGGAGGGGATCGCCCTCGGCCAGCCGGGGATCCGAATAGAGGGCGAAGAGCTCGTCCAGGTCCGTTTCGGCGGGTCGGTGGAGCAGGAGCCGCTCGGTCGTCTCGACCGGGCTCGGCTCCGCGCCGTCGCGCCGATCGTCCCCGCCGTCCACCGGGCGAGCCTCTCACGGGGCGTCGACCGGGTCGAGGAGCTCGCAGGGCGCAGCGTGCCGGTCGAGGAGGCTGCAGGGCGCTGCCTGCCGTTCGAGGAGGCGGCGGGGCGCTGCCTGCTGGTCGAGGAGGCGGCGGGGCGCTGCCTGCCGTTCGAGGAGGCGGCGGGGCGCTGCCTGCTGGTCGAGGAGGCGGCGGGGCGCTGCCTGCTGGTCGAGTAGCCCGAAGGGCGTATCGAGACCCACCCGCCGACGCAGTGCCTCCTCCACAGCCCCGGTTCAGCCCCCGATCGTCCCGCTGCCCCCACGAGCCGGCCCCAGTGTCGGTGGTCCCTGATTCAATACTCGTATGACGGAGTTCGGATCGACGGAAGAGGCGCTCGAGCACATGCGCGTGCTCAGCGCCCGCGCCGCCGTGAACGCCCGCGCCGCGGCGCAGCGCCGCCTCACCGAGGCCGAGGACCTCTACGACTTCCACCGAACGGCCCTCGCCCACCAGGACGTCTTCGCCCGCGGTGCGACCCCCGGTGAGACCCGCGACCTCGTCGAGCGCTCCATCCGCGCCGAGCTCGCCGTCGCCGAGGGCTTGCCGGAGCAGGTGATCGCGCGCCGTCTCGAGAACGCGCAGCTGCTGATGGAGCACCTGCCGCTCACGCGGGCGCTGCTCGCGCAGGCGCGCCTGCACTGGGAGGAAGGTGAGGCGATCTGCGCGACCGCCGGCAGTCTCCCCGAGGCCTCCCGCGCCGCTCTCGACGAGCGTGCCGCCGAAGCGGCGCCGTCGATGACGCTCACGCAGCTGCGCCGCGCCCTGCGCCGCTGGCGGGAGGAGCTGCACGAGGATCCCCTCGCCCAGCGGCACGCCCGCGCCCGCGAGGACCGCGCCGCCTGGGTCACCCCCGACATCGACGGAATGGCCACGCTCTGCATCCACGGCCCGGCACCCGCGGTGGTGGGCGCGCACGACCGGCTGCGCCGCATCGCCCGCACGCTCCGCGACGAGGGCGACCCCCGCACCCTGCAGCAGCTCAGCGCCGACGCCGCGATCGACCTGCTCTGCGACGGCGACATCGCCGGGACCACGCCGAACGCCGAGCACCGGCCGGATCCGACCTTCGTCCCCGGCGTCCGCGCCGAGGTGCGGCTGACGCTCGCCGCATCCACAGCGGTCGGCCTCGACGAGGCGCCCGCGGACCTCGACGGCTACGGACCCGTCCCCGCCCCGATCGCCCGTGAGCTCATCCGCACCGCGGCCTCCTTCACCCGGGTCCTCACTGATTCGGACACCGGTGTCGTCGTCTCGGTCGGACGCACCCAGCGCCTCCCACCCGCCCGCATGCGCCTCCACCTGCAGCTGCGGGATCAGACCTGCCGCTTCCCCGGCTGCACCCGCTCCGCCAGTACCAGCGAGGCCGACCACACCCTCGAGTGGCGCAACGGCGGCGAGACCTGCCTCGAGAACCTCGTCATGCTCTGCACCTCCCACCACCACGTCCGGCACGGAGAGCAGTGGAGCTACGACCCGGTCGACTCCAGCGGAACGATCGTCTGGACGAGCCCCACCGGCCGGCGGATCAGCAACCGGCCGCCGCCTCTGCCCGGGCGCCCGCCCGACCCGCCACCCGAGCCCCGCTTCGTCGACGTGCCCGCACCGTTCTGACGACGGTGGATCTCGATACGCCCGCGATGCGGGCTACTCGATCAGCATGCAGTGCCCGCTCCGGCGACTGCGCGGTCAGCATGCGGTGCTTGCTTCATGGCTGCGCAGGCGGCATGCAGTGCCCGCTTCGTGGGCTGCGCGGTCAGCACGGAGCGCCGATCCTCTCCCGGGCGCCTGTTCATGCTGGTCGAGTAGCGCGCAGCGCGTATCGAGACCCGGGTGAGCAGGCGCGCCTCCACCGAGGTACTGAAATCGGTGGATCTCGAGACGCCCGCGAGGCGGGCTGCTCGATCAGCATGCAGTGCCCGCTCCGCGGGCTACTCGGTCAGCGACGAGCGCGCGTTCCGGCGGTCCAACCGGTGGACCGCTCCCGTCCGCTCCCTGCGGGTCGCGACCGCACGCTGGGCGAGCGCCGCCGGCCGCTGCTTGCTCACGACGGCCCCCTCGGTCGGGCTGCTCGCCCTGCGCGCCGGCCGACCGCTTCCGGTGGAACGACCACGGACTCCTCCCGCTCGCGCGCCTCGTCCTCCCGGCGGCTCAGCCAGCCGGGTCCGTCGCGGCGCAGCTGCTCGACCTCCGGGCTCGGCGACACGGGCGCGCGCCGCCGCCGCACGAGCTGCACCTGCTTGACGACTCCCACGACGACTCCGATGCCGAAGAACGGCAGTCCGATCCCCGCCACCAGCCACAGCGGAGCGTGCCGGCGGCCCCCGCCGACGACCGCGGCCGGGTCCCAGCCCACGTCCGCGGCGAGCACGACGATCATCGCCACGAACACGCCGCTGAGCACCGCCAGCGTCCAGGGGTGGCGGAGGAGGAGCGCCTGCGCGCGCTCCGACACCCTCCGCCTCGCCATTCCGCGAGCCTAGGGGCCGGGTGGTCGCGCCCGCGATGCCGTCGGGCTGCCCCTCTGGACACGACCGCGGCCGTGCGGAAAACTGGGGGCGATCGTGAGACCCGGCCCCCGTCTCCTTCGACTCTCGAGCACACGCGCGCACGCGCCGCTCGAGAGGTGGAATCCGCCCTCCGGTCTCACGACCCGCCACAGACCGGTTGCGTCGCCTGGATTCCACGGGGGTGGGGTCGGGCCCGGTCTCGCCCCCTTCTCCGTGCGCCGACTACGACCCCGGACTCGCGGATCACGACGGGATCGCGCCCTACGAGCCTGAGGGGAGCGGGTCGAGGTACAGGCTCGAGGTGCCGGCCAGGTCGGCGCTCGTGCGTTCGATTTTCACGGTCCGCGTCGGGTCGATCCCGGGTGGCGTGTCGATGACGTAGCTCGCGAGGACGTGACTCTCCCTGCAGCCGATCCCCTCCGGATCCGACTGCAGCCTCGTCTCGACGCGCAAGCTGTCCGGAGCGAGCACCTCGAGCAGGACCGGCTCGTTCAGGCACTGCCCGCTCCCTCCCGTGGTGATCACGAACGAGCGGCCGTCGTCCCGCCACTGGATCGGCAGCGCCGACGTCGGATCCTCGATGGGGCCCCAGTAGCCGTGGCGGTAGACCGCGCCGTCCGGCGAGAACGTCGGCTCGACGGCGGGAGCGGCCGGGGCCGTCTCAGGCGGCACCTCGGCGTAGTCCACGAGCACCCACAGGCCGACGCCGAACGCGACGATCGACGCCACGATGCGGAGGGCCTTCGTCTTTCCGCGACGAGAAAGCGGACGTCGTGTCGGGTGCGAAAGAGGAGTCACCGATTTAGTGTCGTCCGGCGCCCCACGACACTCCACCTCGATCGGCGATCACTTCTCCGCACGGCGTCGTTCGCGTTCGGCCTCCTCGGACCTTTCTCGGATCCGTCGCCAGAACTCGGCCTCCCAGGCGGCGGGGTTCTGGTCGTAGTCGTCCGCGGCCGCCCGGTACCGGTCGTACGCACGGCGCGCGCGTGCTTCGTCCCACTCCCGGATCGCGACGTCGTTGAGGAGCTGCCCGCCGAAGTGCACGATCTCGTCGCGGTATCCGCCCATCGCCTCCAGCATCCAGTCGCTGTGGTCGTCGGCCTGCGCTCGGGTGCGCAGGTAGTCGGCCCATCGTGCGTCGAGCTGGGCTCGATGCGGATCCACTGGGCGGTCGGGGGAGGGGGTCTGCTCCATGACCGGAACCCTACGACTCGTCCCGGAGTCGCCCCGAAGGCTGTCGCATTCCGGTGAGACGAAAGCGGCGCTGCGGACGTTACCGAGTGAGAGTGTTCAGAGGGGGGACTGATGACGGCATCGACTCGGGACGACGAGGTGCTCGCGCGCGTCGAGGAGCGCCTCGAGGTGCGGATCACCAGGGCGACGCGAGTCGCCCGGCAGCGGCGCACCGCCGGCGTGCTCGTGGGGCTCGGCGTCGTGGCCGCGGGCGTGGCGGCCGGGATCACCACCTTCGAGGCCGCCACCTCCCGGACCGTCCGCGACGGCGCCGCCTGCTACGCGACAGCCGACCTGAACGAGCCCGATCTCGCGGTGGCGATCATGGTCGAGGGACTGCCCGACGAGATCACGCAGCGCGTCGCACTCGCGACCTCGATGTGCGGCTCGGACGAGTCGGTCAGCGCCGTCTGCGTCCGCCCCGACGGTCTCGCCGCCGTCTTCCCGACGGCGCGCGACGAGCCCGACGCCGAGTGGTGTGCCCGTCTGGGCCTCGACAGTCTCGAGTCGCGATGACCGGCGAGAGCGCCGCCGCGGACGACGTCGCCCTGTTGAGCGAGCTGGCGGGAGGGTCCCGCGACGCGTTCGGCGTGCTCTACCGCCGTCACGCGCTGGCCGTCTACCGCTACGCCGTCGCGCGGCTGCGCAGCGAGGAGGACGCGGAGGACGTGCTGCAGAGCGTCTTCTTCGCGCTCTGGCGGAAGCGCGCGAGCACGCACTTCGTCGGCACCTCGGCCCTGCCGTGGATGCTCGTCGCCACGCGGCTGGAGTGCAACAACGTCCTGCGCGCCGCGATCCGCCAGGTCGCCCGCGAGCAGCCCGACGCCTACGTCGGCACCGCGTTCTCCGCCGAGCGCCTCGTCGAGGCCCGTCTCGTGCTCGAGGACGTCACCCGGGCCGTCTCGCGGCTGCCCGAGATCGACCAGCAGATCTTCCGCCTCTGCCTGGTCGAGGACCTCTCCTACGCCGACGCGGCCGCGCAGCTCGACGTGCAGGTCGGCTCGGTCCGCAACCGGCTGTCCCGGCTGCGCCGCCTCCTCGGCAGCCGCGTCGAGGTCGGCTGACTCCGGAGGGGGGCGAGCAGGCACTGCTGGGAAGGGCGGTCGCACCCCCCGCCCCGCGGTCGTGATGCAACCGAGATCGGCGCCCCCCGGACGACGGATGTGCACCCGGGCACCGCGCTGATAGACATCGGTCGGATGTGCGGCGAGCCCGCGGACCGCGCTCGATCGCCCGTCTCTCACCACTCACCACCAGCCGAAAGAGCATCGCGATGACGCCTTCCCTCTCCCGTCCCCTCGTCTCCGGACTCGCCGCCCTGGCGCTGACCGGCGGCCTGTTCGCCGGCGCGGCTCCGGCCCTCGCCGCGAGCGCGCCGCTGTCGATCGCCGCCGCAGCCGTCACCGCCGCCGACGGATCGGTCCTCGGCAGCGGGCAGCAGCTCGCCAAGGGGCAGTCGATCGTCTCCCCGAACGGCACCGTCCGTCTGGCCTTCCAGGACGACGGCAACGCGGTCGTCTACAACGCCTTCGGCGTCGTCTGGCAGTCCGCCACCCAGGGCCGCGGCGACCGCCTGATCATGCAGGCCGACGGCAACGTCGTCATCTACGACGCCACCGGCCGTCCCGTCTGGTTCACCGGGACGAACGACCCCGGCTCCACCCTCACGATCCAGGACGACGGCAACCTCGTCGTCTACCGCGCCACCGGCACCCCCGCCTGGGCGAGCTTCGTCAACAACCGCATCGCCGCGCCCGACGTCCTCACGCTCGAGTCCGGGCAGACCCTCGCCGCGGACCAGCAGCTGACCGCCGGGCCGAGCCGCGCGATCATGCAGGCCGACGGCAACTTCGTCGTCTACACCGGCAGCACCCCGCTGTGGTTCACCGGCACCAGCGGCGCCGGCAACCGCCTCGTCATGCAGACCGACGGCAACGCCGTGATCTACGGCGCCGACGGCTCTGTGAAGTGGTCCTCCGGAACCGCCGGCAACCCGGGCGCCACCATGTCCCTCGGCGGCGACGGGAACCTCGTCATCGGTGCCAGCGATCGGGGTCCGCTCTGGAGCAGCTCCGGACAGCTCCGCCGCGACACGCTGCAGAACAACTACCTCCTGCTGAGCAACGAGCAGCTGACCTCGGCGAACGGCGCCTGGCGGGCCGTGATGCAGCGCGACGGCAACTTCGTCGTCTACGGTGCCCGCGGCGCCGACTGGTCGACCGGCACCTCGATCCCCGGCAGCATCGTCGGCCTGGACATCGGCTACCTCGTCGTCTACGCCCCCGGCTCCGGCGAGGGCCAGGGCTACTGGGAGAACACGCCGAAGCCGAGTGAGACCGGCGAGCCCTATCGCCTCGTCATGCAGAACGACGGCAACCTCGTCGAGTACGACGGACTCGGCGTCGCCGTCTGGGCCAGCCGCGGCGTGTAGCTTCCCGGGACGATCCCGAGCACGAAGGCCCGCCCCCGGATCCGGGAGCGGGCCTTCGCGCTGCCCGGGACCTCGCCGGTCAGCCCGCGGACCCGATCAGCTCTTGGACCCGATCAGCTCTTGGACCCCGTCAGCGCCAGCGTGCCGCCGAGGCCGATCATCATCACGCCGCCGGTGCCGGTGAGGGTCGACATCCGCTTCGGCGACGACGCGAACCACGAGCGCGCGGTACCCGCGGCCAGCGCCCAGACGCTGTCGCAGACCAGCGCGAGGGCCTGGAAGGTGAAGCCGAGCAGCAGCAGCTGCGCCCAGACGGGGCCGGCGGCCGGGTCCACGAACTGGGGGAGGACAGCGACGAAGAAGGCGACGGTCTTCGGGTTCGTGAGGCCGACGACGAAACCCTGGCGCAGGAGGGTCCACGACGACGCCGGGGCAGTGGTCGAGGCGCCGACGTGAGCGTGGCGGTGGCGGATCGCCTGCACGCCGAGCCACACCAGGTAGACGGCTCCCGCGAGCTTGAGGACGGTGAAGGCGACGACCGACGCCGCGACGACGGCGCCCACACCGAAGGCCACGGCGAAGATGGCCGGCATGATCCCGAGCGCGTTCCCGAGCAGGCTCAGCACCCCCGCCCGGCGTCCGTAGGCGATCGACCGGCTGATCGTGAAGAGGACGCTCGGCCCGGGGATCACGATCAGGGCCACCGACGCGAGGGCGAACGCCAGGAAGTGCTCGGGGGAGATCATGCCCGAACAGTAGCGCCGCGCGGTCCCGAACGGGGACCGGGCATGTCAGTGCTCGCCGAGGTCGTCGCCCGGCTCGACGTCCGCCAGTCGGAAGGGGCCCTCGTGGAGAGGGCCGCGGCTCCACATCGCGACGGTGGCCCAGCCGAGGTCGGAGTGGGCGACGCTCCCCTCGGGGATGCCGCGGGTGAACAGGGCGTAGTCGACGCCGTCGAGGGGGAGCGCGGTGACGTTCCACCCGTCCCGGTCGCGGGCGAGAGCCTGAGCTCGTTCCTCCGTCGCCCTCATCGCGGCGCGCGCCTCCTGCGTCGGCAGGTCGGTGGGCAGCACGTCCAGGAGCAGGCAGCCGACGGCCAGGCTCGCGGTCGCGACCGAGTCCGTCACCGTCCCGTGGACGGAGCCTCGAGGTCCCAGCCGGGTGCCGGTGCGCCGCATCGTGCGGATCGTGACGCGGTGCTCCGGCGTCGCCCGGTCGACGGCGATCAGCACCTCGTCGAGCGGGCCGTCGTCGGTGCGGCCCAGGCCCGTGACCGTCCAGGGCTCCGAGATCGGCGGGAGGAGGGTCAGCATCCTGCCATCCAACTCGGCGGCCGTGGTCCTGCCAAGGCCATGGCGCGCATCGAGGACCCGTTGCGGAGAGTGCAGGTCCGCAGGTCCCTGTGGGGGCGTACTCCGGCTCGTGGAATTCGCTCGGGCTCGTGGGATTCGCGCGGATCGACGTGCCGAAGGGCGGATCGCGTGCCCGAGGTGGTGGCGGGTGCGCTCCGGCTCGCGGAATGCGCTCGGGCTCGCTGGAAACGCGCGGATCGACGTGCCGGAGGGGGTTCCGCGAGCCGGAGGTGCGGCGCCGGACGCGCCGTCGCGTCAGCCCTCCCGCTCGACGAGCGTCCGCAGCGCGTCGCGGACGAAGCGGGCGCCGGCCACTCCGCCGTAGTGCGCAGCGAAGCGCTCGTCGGCGACGTACATCTCGCCGAGGCCGAGCAGGTACTCGTCGCTCGGAGCGCCGGACGCGTCGCGGGGCGTGCCCGGCACGTCGGCGAGCCACGCCCGCTGCCGCTCGGCGAGCGCGAGCGCCTCCTCGCCGGCCGGGTCCGCGCCGCTCGCCGCCGCGGCGGTCCAGGCGCCGGCGAGGTCCGCCTGCCGCCGGAGCCACTGCTCCCGCTCCTCCGCGGTCATCGAGCGCCACCAGCGATCGCCGTCGGCGTAGGCCGGCGCGCCCCAGCGGCGCTCCACCTCCTCGCGGTGCTCCGCGTGGTCGAACCCGTCGAACATCTCCTCGGCCATCGGCCCGGTCCCTTCTCTCATCGCCGCGACGGTCGCGGCGACCGCGCGGATGCGGCGGTCGAGCCGCCGCCGCTCCTCCCGCAGCACGTCGAGGTGCCGCTCGAGGGCGGCCGCCGGCTCGGTGTCGCGGTGCAGGATCCGCCCGATCTCGGACAGCCCGACACCGAGGTCGCGCAGCAGCAGGATCCGCTGCAGCGTCACCAGCGCTGCCGCGTCGTAGTAGCGGTACCCGTTCGCGCCCAGCCGGCTCGGCGGCAGCAGCCCCTCGGCGCCGTAGTGCCGCAGCGTCCGGCTGGTCGTGCCGGCCAGCCGCGCCACCTCGTGCGCGGACCACTCCTGCGCGGACCACTCCTGCGCCGGCCCTTCGTGCTCCACCGCGTCCTCCGTTCCCGCCTGCCGGGCGGATCCCGGGGCGATGGAAGTGACGCTACGGGTTGACGCAGCGTCAGAGTCAAGCGCGTTCCGGGTCGGCCGCAGCGCCGTCCGGCCAGGACCCTCAGGCGCGGGCGAAGGCGGCGAGCTCGTCGCGGAGCCGGTACCAGCGGCGGAGCTCGTCCTCGGTCAGCCGCTCGTCGAGCGGAGGCCCGGCCTCCGCGGGCGGCTCACCGCTCGGCGGGAGGGAGTCGTGCTCGATGCTCACACCAGGACCCTGGGCCGGGCGCCGTCCCGGTGTAGGATCGGACGGGAGGCCCGGCCGGAAGTTCCGCCTCCTCCGGTCGGCGACCCCCGGCACCGTCACCGGCAGGGGCGAGGCCGCCCGGTCGGTGCTGTGCGGACCGCTTCCGGTGGGGTTCGGGCGGGCGCCGTCAGCCCCGCGACCGGCTCGCGTGCGCGCGGGCCTTCATCCGGTTGCCGCAGGTGGCCATCGAGCACCACTTCGCGGTGCCGGGTCGGCTGCGGTCGAGGAGGAAGAGGTTGCACTCGTCGTTCGCGCAGGCGCGGAGCCGCCCCGGGAACCGGGCGCTGACGGTCGACCAGGCGAGGACCGCCTCCACCGCGAGGCGATCGGCCTCGGGAGCGCTCAGCTCCCACTCGACGCCCTCGGCGGTGACGCGCGGGGTGCGCACGGCGTCGGCGATCACGCCCGAGAGCTCCGCCACGGCCGCGGGTGCGCCCGAGCGCACGACGGCCTGGAGCGCGTCGCGGGCACCGCGCAGCCGCTCGAGCTCGTGCTCGGTGCCGACGCCGCCCCACCGTCGCGCGAGCTCCGGCCCGGACGCGTCACCGAGGTCGTCCGTCGGCCGGCCGTCGACCACGGGCGAGCTGTTCAGCACCGCCAGGAGCAGCTCCTCGTCCCGGTCCATCGCTCCCCGCTCTCCCGCGCCGAGTGGCCCGTCCCTCCATGCTAGCGTCCTGCTAACCAGTAAATCTAGTTGAAAGGGTTAGTCATGGATACCGTCCATCACCGCACCGTCTCCGTGGGAGGGCTCGACGTCTTCTGGCGGGAGGCCGGGCCCGTCGACGCCCCCGTCCTCCTGCTGCTCCACGGCTACCCGAGCAGCTCGCACATGTTCCGCCACCTGATCCCCGCCCTCGCGGGGCGCTACCGCGTCATCGCCCCGGACCTCATCGGCTTCGGACGCTCGTCCGCGCCCTCCGTCGACGACTTCGACTACACCTTCGCGGCTCTGGCCGAGACGACCGGCCGCTTCCTCGAGACCATCGGGGTGTCCCGGTACACGATCTACGTCCAGGACTACGGCGCCCCCGTCGGCTGGCGCCTCGCCCTCGCCGACCCCGCCGCGGTCGTCGGCGTGATCTCGCAGAACGGCAACGCCTACGAGGAGGGTTTCGTCTCCGGCTTCTGGGATCCGATCTGGGCCGACGCCGACGAGCGGACCGACGCGACGCGCGACGCCCTCCGGCCGGCCCTCGGCCGCGAGGCCGTCGAGTGGCAGTACACCCACGGGGTCCCCGACCCCGGCACCGTCGACCCGGACGCCTGGGAGCACGACCTCGCGCTCCTCGCCCGCCCCGGGCAGGACGACGTGCAGCTGGCCCTCTTCCGCGACTACGCCACCAACCGCGAGCTGTACCCCGCCGTGCAGGCCTGGCTCCGCACGTCCCGGGTCCCCGTCCTCGCCGTCTGGGGGCGCAACGACGAGATCTTCGCCGCGGCCGGTGCTCGGGCCTTCACGCGCGACGCGCCCCACGCGCAGGTCGAGCTCGTCGACGGCGGGCACTTCCTGCTCGAGTCCGATCTCGACCGCGTGGTCGGCGCTATCACCGGCTGGCTCGAGTGAGGGAGCCGTCGCGCCTCCGCCTCGCCCTCGTGCGGGTCCGAGCCAGTGGACAGCGAGGGTCGCTTCGTACAGTGGAGGCATGAGTGTGATGAAGGAGACGGGCACCGCACGGCGGACCGGACGCGGGTGGACGCGGGCCTCGCTCGTGCTGGGCGTTCTCGCCGTCGCGTCGTACGCGATCGGATACCTGGCGGTGGCTCACCTGTGGCGGGGCGATCCCCTGGTGATCGGGATCGCGACGACGCTGCAGTACGTCCTCCCGCTGGCCGGCGTCGTCGTCGGCCACGTGGCGCGACGACGCGAGGGTCCTCGCCGCGAGTCGACGGTGGGGCTCGTGCTGTCCTACCTCCTGCTGGCCGTCGCGGTGGTGCCGGTCGTCATCGGGTCGTTCGGGCTGCTGGCGCGCTGAGGCGACCCTGCCCACTTCGGTCGACGTCGGGTCTGCGGCGTCCGACCTCCCCGGGCGCCCGCAGCCGACGCGCGGCCCTGCATGCTGGTCGAGTAGCCGCGCAGCGGCGTCTCGAGACCCACCCCTCTCGGTGACGCCGGATCTCGATGCGCGCCCTGCGGTCGCTCCTCGGTCAGCAGGGGGCGGCGCAGCGCCCGGGGGACGCGGCAGGCCACGAAGGCCCGCCCCCGGGTCGGGAGGCGGGCCTTCGCGCTCGCGCGGAGCGCCGGGGTCAGCGGCGGCTGGCCCAGATGACGCGGTCGGTCGCGTCGTACTCGACGAGGTTGCCGTCGTTCTGCATGACGAGGCGGAACGGGCCGGTGCTGAAGAGCACGTCGGGGACGTTGCCCCAGTGGCCCTCGCCCTCCTGGGTGCCCGGCGCGTTCATCACGAGGAAGCCGTCGCCGGCCAGAGTGAGGAAGCTGCCGCGGATCGACGTGCCCGTGGACCAGTCGGCGCCGCGGGGTCCGTAGACCACGAAGTTGCCGTCGGCCTGCATCACGGCGCGCCAGGCGCCGCTCGTCGAGGTCAGCTGGTCGCCGCTGACGAGGACGCTGCCGTCCCGCAGCGTGTCGCGGCGGGTCTGGCTGAGGCTCGTCCAGACGGGTCCGCGCGGGCCGTCGATGACGAGGCCGTCGCCGCCGAGGTACAGCTCGGCCCCCGGGTTCCCCGCGGTGCCCGACGCCCACTTCACCGATTCGCCGTCGCCGTAGACCACGGCGTTGCCGTCGGTCTGCATGACGAGGCGGTTGCCGACGCCGCTGGTGCCGGTGGACCAGCGCGCTCCCTGCGGGCCGTAGAGGACGAAGTTGCCGTCGGCCTGCATCACCGCCATCTCGGGTCCGGCGGTCAGCTGCTGGTCGGCGAAGAGGGTCTGCCCGGACTCGAGGATCGGGTCGTCCGGGGCGGCGATGCGTCCGTTGACGCTGCTGGCCCAGGCGGGGGAGCCGCTGTAGCGGTAGACGACGAGGTTGCCGTCGTCCTGGATCCACAGCGTGGAACCGAAGTCGCTGGTGCCGGTGAACCAGACGGGACGGCCGGCGGCGTCGTAGATGACGAGGTTGCCGTCGGTCTGCATGACGAGGCGCTCGCCGCGGCCCTGGGTGCCGGAGCTCCAGGTCGCCCGGCCCGCGTTGTAGACGACCGCGTTGCCGTCGTCCTGGAGCACGAAGCGGACGGCGCCGTTCGCGGAGAGGAGTCCCTGTCCCTTGACGAGCTGCGATCCGGGGCTGAGGTTCGCGGGCTCGTAGACGGCGGCCTCGGAGGCGGTCGTCATCGCCGGCGGCGCGCTCGCGGCGAAGGCCGGAGCCGCGCCGGCGAGCAGGCCGCCGGTCAGCGCCAGAGCGGCGAGGCCGGAGGCGAGGGGACGGGAGAGGGAAGGCGTCATCGCAGTGCTCTTTCGATCGGTGGTGGCGGGCGCGATGCGGGTCGTCGAGCCGCCGTCCGCCGCCTGTCCCCGTCCCGAGAAGCGGGAGGAGAGGCATCGACTGCGGGCTCGCAGGGCATCTGGCTGATGTCTATCAGCGCCGGGGGCTGTTCCACATCCGCCGTTCAGCTGTCGCCCGTCTCGGTTGCATCACGCCCGCCGGCCCGCCCTTCCCTGAGCGGGTGACCGAATCGACGCGGACGGTCCCTTCCTCGCCGTGCTGTCGTCCGAATCGACCGCCGGGCAGGGCGGTGCTCGGAAAGAGGCCGTCTTGGACCAGCCGGAGGCGCCCGGTACCGTCGGCCCTCCTGACCGTGGTCGTCGGAACAGGAGTGGTGTCCTCGTGACGACGACGAGCATCGGGCTCGCGCCGACTCCGCAGTCGGGCACCGGGTCGTCCGTGCCTGTCGCGCCCCCTGCGGGGTCGCGCTCCGGCGGGAGGGCCGGCGCCTCGCTCCGCCGGAGTGGGGAGTCGTGCGGGAGCGGCTGTCGTCGCCGGAGGGCCGGTGCAGCCGTTCGGATACGATCGACCACCGTGCCTCGCCGTTCTCCTGCCGCCCTCAGCGCGAGCATCCGCGCGGCGGGGGAGCGGCTGTTCCGGGAGCGCGGCTACTCGCGGGTCACCGTCCGCGAGATCGCGGCGGAGGCGCAGGTGGATCCCGCCGTCGTCGTCCGCCGGTTCGGGTCGAAGGAGGCGCTGTTCCTCGACGTGATGCAGGTGAGCATCCAGGACCGCCCGGAGCTGGACGTGCCGCTGCGGGACTTCGGGCGCAGCTTCGTCGCCTCCCTGCTCGCGGACGAGCGCGACACGCAGGCCGTGTTCCTCGCGCTGGTGCGCGGGGGGAGCGAGCCCGCGATCGGCGCCCGGCTGCACGCCGTGCACGAGGAGGCGTTCGTGGCTCCGCTGCGGGCCCGCATGACGGGGCCGGACGCGGACCTGCGTGCACGCCTGGCGGCGGCGCTCGTCGGCGGACTGCTGCACTCGATGTGGGTGGTCGGCGACGAGGTGCTCCTCGCCACCGACCACGAGCAGATCGTCGAGCGCTACGGCGACGCGCTGCAGGGCCTGCTCACTCCCGCGGACCGGTCCGGCCCGCCGGCATCCGCCTGACTACTGCACGGACCAGCCGCCGTCGCTGGGCAGGATCGCCCCGTTGATGTTCACGCCGTCGTCGCTGAGCAGGAAGGTGATCGACGCCGCCAGCTGCTCCGCCGACGCGACGGAGGGGATCGCGCTCTGGAACGGGGCGAGCCGGGCGCTGCCGGCCTCGGAGACGTTCGGCGGGAAGGGGATGCCGGTGGCGACACCGCCGGGCGCGACGGCGTTCACGCGGATCCCGCTGCCCGCGTACATGAACGCGGCGCTCCTGGTGAGACCGACGACGCCGTGCTTGGAGACCGTGTAGGCGTTGCCGGACGCGTTGCCGCGCAGTCCCGCCTCGGAGGCGACGTTGACGATCGATCCGGCCGCGGCCGCGAGCATCGCGGGGAGCGCGGCTCGGGAGAGCTTGAAGCTGCCGGTGAGGTTGATGGCGATCACCCGGTCCCACACCGCGTCCGAGGTCTCGTGGGCGGGGGAGAAGTCGTCGTTGATCCCGGCGATGTTGGCGAGGCCGTCGATCCGCTCGCCGGCCGCCGCGACGATCGCGTCGATGTCGTCCTGCTTCGTGATGTCGCCGGCGACGGGCACGATCTCGGCGTCCGGCAGCGAGGCCGCGAACTCCTGGAGCCGCTCGGCCGAGATGTCCACGGCGACGACCCGGCCGCCCTCGCGGGCGATGCGGGAGGCGGTGGCGCGGCCGATCCCGGACGCCGCGCCGGTGACGATCACGGTCCTCCCCGCGAAGCGCCCGGGGGTGACGCTCTCGCGCCAGCCCGTGCTCTCCACGGCCTCGGGCACGACGCCGCCGTTCGCCCGCAGCACCAGATCGTCGACGACGCTCTGCGGGAGCTGCCCCTGACTCAGCGCGACCAGCTGCTGCAGCGGCAGCGAGCGCACCGGCGCCAGCTTCGCCTCGTCGAAGCCGCCGGCGGCGCCGCCGAGCACGTCGCGGATGAGTGCGGAGCCCTCGGGGTGGTTCAGCCATTCCCCGATCGAGCTCTGGGCGGTGAGTGGGGCGGTCGTGGACATACGTCCTCCTTCTAGGCGGTCGAGCAGTGAAGTCAACTTAGTTGACTTCGTGCGCCCGTGCCACGTCTCTGAGGAGACGGAGAAAGGCGAGTGCGCTCCAGTCGGGCGTCATGTCGGGTGCTCGCCCGACGGGCTGCGCGCCACAGCTAGGCGCTGATCCCCCAGGGAACCGCTAAAGGTTCTAATCTGGTGGCGAAATTAGTAGGTTTAGCGGATTTCTGGAGCTTGATGAGATCGTTCGAGGACCTCGACACCTTCATCGGCTCGGTGCCCTTCGACATCGTCACCTCGCTGCGGGTGGTCGACACCGGCCGGGGAAGCGAGGCGCTGTTCCGCGACAAGCTTCCCGCGCTGCTCACGTCGCTCGCCGCGAGAGCCAGAGTCGCCAGCATCGAAGCGTCTTCCGCCATCGAAGGCGTCGTCGTGGCGGACAAGGCTCGAGCTGCCGCCATCCTCTCCGGAGACGTCCACGGTCTGCGGGACCGCAGCGAGCAAGAGCTCGCCGGCTACCGCGAAGCGCTCGACTACCTGTACCAGGAGTCGTGGCGCCCGCTGAACATCGGCCTGCTGCTGCACCTGCACCGCCTGCTGTTCCGTTACACCGACGTACCCGGCGGCGGATTCAAGTCCTCCGCGAACCTCGTCGTCGATCGCCACCCCGACGGCAGCACGACGACACGTTTCACGCCTGTCGCTCCGTCCGAGACGCCGTACTACCTCGACGAGCTCATCGCCCGCTACAGCGGGGCGATCGCTGCTGATCGGCACCACCCCGTCCTGTTGATCGGCCTGTTCGTCCTCGACCTGCTCACCATCCACCCCTTCCTCGACGGCAACGGCCGCATCAGCAGGGCCGTCACGAACGCCCTGCTGCAGGACGTCGGCTACGACGTCACTCGGTACGTCTCGTTCGAGGACCGGATCGCTCAGACCGCCGACGCCTACTACGCCGGTCTCCTGTCCTCGACCCACGACTGGCACGCGGGTCGGCACGACCCCTGGCCGTGGCTGCGCTACTTCGTCGCCGTCCTGAACGACTCCTACGACCGGTTCGGCGAGATCACTGCCGCGAACCGGTCCACGGGGAGCAAGCAGGACCGCGTCCGCGACTACGTGACGAATCACGCCGCCGCCACGTTCCGAATCGCCGACATCCGCACCGCCCTCCCCGGCGTCAGTGATCAGACCATCCGCCTCACCCTCGACCAGCTCCGCGTCGCCGGCGTCGTCAGGTCTGACGGGGCCGGACGCACCGCCACCTGGACCCGACTCCACGGTGCCGCGACCTGATCGGAGGAGCATGACCGCGCCGGGCCCCACCGTGCGCCCGCATCTGGTTCCATGGACGTGCGCGTGCGTCCGTCCGGTCGCACTGCTCCTCCCGTGAAAGGTCGTCGGATCCGTGGTCTCCCAGGTCGTGCTCGTGGACGATCTCACCGGTGCGCCCATCGCCGCCGGGCGCGGCGGGACGGTGTCCTTCTCCGTCGGGGACGACGCGTACGAGATCGACCTGTCGGCGGCGAACATCGGGCACCTGCACCGCGCGCTCGCTCCGTTCGTGGACGCGGCCCGGCCGCTGTCCGAGGCGCCGGCCCGCTCCCGGGTGACGTCGATCGCCGCGAGCGCCGGGCGGAAGAGCCCCGAGATGCTCGCCGCCATCCGGCACTGGGCGCGGCGGCACGGCTACGAGGTCCCGCGCTCCGGCCGGGTGCCCTCGGACGTGCAGGCCGCGTACGACGCGGCGCACTGATCCGGACGACCCCGGTCGCCTTCGCGGCCGCGAGGGGCCGTCTCGTGCTGATCGAGTGGCCCGCACCGCAGGCGTATCGAGATCCCCCCGGTGTCGGAACAGAGGTCTGCAGGCCTGCCGTGCTGGCGACAGTGGGTCTCGATACGCACCTGCGGGGCTACTCGACCAGCATGGGGCCGGCCGGCTGCGCTTCATGCTGATCGAGTAGCCCGCACCGCGGGCGTATGAAGATCCGCCCGCGGGAGGACCGGGCCCTCAGCGCTCGCGGCCGTCGATCTCCTGATCGCCGAGGTGGGCGCCGTAGAACTCCGACTGCTGCCGCATGAGCTCGCGCATCGACACTCCGGGGCCGACGCCGTAGACGGTCCCGACGAAGTCGAGCCCGCGCTGGATCGCCCAGATCTCGTCGTGGCGCTCCGGCGGGAGGATCGTCGCCGGCGTCCCCACCGCGACCCAGCCGATCGGGACCACGGCGCCCGGCTCGAGGACGGTGTTCACCTGCACGACCGCGTTGATCCGGACCTCGGCGCCGGCGCCGATGCGGCTGCCGGGGAAGAGGGAGGCGCCCGTGGCGATGAACGCCTCGTCCTCGACGGTGCTGCCGTTCACGTGCGCGTGCGGGCCGATCATGACGGCCGCCCCGATGCTCACCGGGTGGCCCGCCCGGGCGCGGATCAGAGCGTTCTCCATCACGATCGTGTCCTCGCCGACGACGATCTCGCCGTCCTCCGCCGAGAGCACCGCTCCGTGGAGGACGCGAGCGCCCGGCCCGAGGCGGACGGCGCCGGCGATCACGGCGGACGACGCGACGGACGCGGTCGGATGGATCACGGGCTCGCGGTCCCGATGTCTGGTGAGCATGCGCTCGCTCCTCGTCTCGCCGAGCGCCACCCGCTCGGCCCGCTCACGACGGTATCCCCGCCCGGGCGCCTTCCGGTCCTCAGCAGAAGGTGCCGCGGGGCGCTCGTCGCGCGCACCCCCGTGTCGGGTGTACGGTCGTCGCATCTGAGGTAAAACGCAGGCCGCGCCGGTCTGCACGCGCACGCGGCATCGAGAGATCCGCCACTTCTTCCCTGTGAAGGAGTGCGCCCATGGTGCTCGACACCCCCCGATTCGCCCCGCGAGACACGGCTCCCCGCCGCCTGCGCGACGCCTGGATCGCCCTCGCCGGACTCTCGGCCGTCTTCCTGTTCGAGATGCTCGACAACTCGGTCCTGAACGTCGCCCTGCCGACGCTCGGTCGCGAGCTGCACGCGTCGACCGCGGGCCTGCAGTGGGTGACGGGTGCCTACTCGGTCGCGTTCGGCGGCCTCATGCTCCTCTTCGGCGCGATCGCCGACCGCTTCGGACGCCGCAGGGTGATGCTCGCCGGCCTGGTGCTGCTCGCCGCCGCGAGCCTGGCGACCGCGGCCGTGACGACGACGGAGCAGCTCATCGCCGTCCGGGCCGTGATGGGGGTCGCGGCGGCGATGACCACGCCCGGGTCGATGGCGCTCGCCTTCCGCCTGTTCGGGACCGACGACCTCCGGGTCCGGGCGCTGACCGTCGTCTCGACCGCCGGACTCGTCGGACTCGCGGTCGGTCCCACCGCCGGTGGTCTCGTGCTGGCGGTCGCGCCGTGGCAGGTACTCCTGCTCGTGAACGTGCCGATCGCGGTGCTCGCGCTGATCGGCATCCGCCTGGGCGTGCCGGCCGACGCCCAGGCCGACCTGCACCGCGACCCGGTGGACGTCGTCGGCGCGCTGCTCGGCACGGTGACGATCGCGGCCGCCCTCGTCGCGCCGACGCTGTTCGTCGGCACCGGATCCACGGGCACCGACGCCGACGGGACCGGGACCGGGATCGGACCGTGGGCGCCGTGGGCGGCCGTGGCGACGGCGGTCCTCGCGGGGACCGGCTTCGTGCTCCGCCAGCGCACCGCCCGGCATCCGCTGCTGGACCTGCGCCTCGTGGCCCTGCCGCTCGTCTCCAGCGGACTGGCGTTCAAGGCCGCGACCGGTCTCGCCGTCGGCGGGCTCTCCTACCTGGTCACGCTCCAGCTGCAGCTCGCCTGGGGCTGGAGCCCGGCCGCCGCGGCGCTCGGCCTGCTCCCGCAGGTCGTCGTCCTCCTCGCCGGCGGTCGCTTCGTCGGCCCCTTCGTCGCGCGCGTCGGCCTCGAGCGCGCCGCCGCGCTGAGCGCGGGCGCCGTGGTCGCCGGGCTCGCCGTCTTCGGGCTGCTCGGCCGCTTCGGCTACGGCGGGGTGCTGGTCGCCCTCGTGCTCGTCGCGGCGGGGATGCGCGTGGTCGGCGTCGTCGCCGGGACGAACGTGCTCCGCGGGCTCCCGGCCGAGCGCACCTCCGTCGGCGCGGCCCTCGTGGACACGGCGAGCGAGCTCGCGACCGCGGTCGGCATCGCCGCCGGCGGCACGATCCTCAGCGCGCTCGTCGCCGGCAGCATCACGAGCGCCCGGGCGACGGCGGCCGGGGCCGAGCAGCTCTCCGGCGCGGTCGGCGTCGCCGGGCTCGTCCTGGCCGGCCTCGCCGCCGCGCTCGTCGCCCTCGGCGTCCTCCGGGCGCGCACCGCCCCCTCGGAGCAGTGACGTCGATGCCGAGCAGGACGCCGGCCGGCACTCCCCGCGGAGCGCCGGCCGGCGTCGGTGCCGTGCCTGACCGGTCGGGTCAGCGCTGGACGAGCGGGATCGCGATGTCGGTGACGTCCGCGCCGATCGTGCCGAGGCGGGTGGCCGTGCCGTTGAGCACGCCCACCTCGTAGAGCGAGCCGTTGACCGCGGCCAGGCCGATCGAGCCGATCGAGCCGCCGTTGCGGAGGACGGAGTAGATGTCGAAGCCGGTGACACCGGCGGCGTCGACGCCGAGCTTCCCGGTCGGCGCCAGCGTGCCGGCGTTGGCGGGGGACTGGATCGCGATCTGGTCGAGCGCCGTGTCGAGGACGAAGAGGGTCGTCGCCGTGTTCGGGTCGAGATCGTTGTTCGTGTACGCGGCTCCGTTGACGCCGGTGGCGACGGCGGGCGCGGCGTAGCTGAGCGCGCCGTCGGCCACGGTCGCGGCACCCGGAGTCGCGAACGGCTGGCGGAGGTTCTGGCCGGTGTCGCTGATCACGCGGAGGGCGTTGGCGGCGGGGTTGAAGTCGACGCCGAAGGTGGTGCCGCTGAGCGCCACGGTGAGGCGGGTGACCGGGGTGGCCACGCCGGTGGTCGCGTCGATGGAGTAGACGCCGGCGCTCGCCGCGGTGTTCCCGACGCCGTAGAGCTCGCCGTCCTGGACGCGGTAGTCGATGCCGACGAGCGCGGTGTCGCCGCCGGTCAGACCGGTGACGGCGACGCTGCCGGAGACCGTGCCGGGCTTGAGGGGGTTGAACTGCACGAGCGCCGTGCCCTCGTCGGCGAGACCGACGACGCGCAGCTTGGCGGCCACCGAGCGGGCGGCGCTGACCAGAGCGCTGCTGGCATCGCTGGTCGCGGCGGCGGGAGCGACAGTGCTCGCGCCGGCCAGCACGGGGGCGACGGCCATCACGCTCGCGACGGCGACAGCGGTGATGCCGACTTTCAAGGTCCTGCTCATCATGAACTCCTCGAGACTTCCGGTCGCCGCAGATCGGCGACTCGAAGAGGGGTACTGCCCGGCCCCCGCGAGCGTTCATCCGCGCCGCAAGATTCTTCTGAGCTCGGTACGCCGGGGGTCGGTTCGCGTACCGGAGGGTGAGCTCGGGCTCGCGGAACGGGCTCGGGCTCGCTGGATTCGCGTGAGATGGCGAGCCGGGGTTCGGATCGCGTGCCGGAGGTGGTGGCAGGCGCGCTTGGGCTCGCGGAACGGGCCCGGGCTCGCTGGATTCGCGTGGGATGGCGAGCCGGGGTTCGGATCGCGTGCCGGGGGTGGTGGCGGGCGCCGTCCGGCTCGCGGAACGGGCCTGGAGTCGCCGGGATCGCTCGGATGAAGGCATGCTGATCGAGTAGCCCGCGGAGCGGGCGTATCGAGATCCACCAGCGTCAGAAGGGGAGTCTGCAGACCTGCCCTGCTGATCACGGCGGGTCTCGATACGCCCCTGCGGGGCTGCTCGACCAACATGACGCCGATTCGCCTCGCGGACAGCGGCGGGACAAGCGAGCCGCTGCTCGCGATCCCGGATGCTGTGGGGTGGGCGTGGGCTCGCGGTGGCGACTGGCGGCGACGCGCTCAGCCGATGATCGGCGAGGTGATCGACCTCAGGTCCTGAAAGCGCGAAACCCGAGCGCCGCGTCCATTCCGGACGGGTCTCGGGTTCACTTCCCGGGACTCATCGGCCCGGGCTGCCATGAGTGTACCTGTCAGCGGCTCGGGCGAGCAGGCATGCAGGGGAGCATCGTCCCGATCTGTCGCGAGACGTCCGCACCGAGAAGAAGGCCGCTCGCAGAGGTGTCTCGCAGACATCGAGAGCGAGGACGATGTCGTCGTGCGAGGGGCCAGAGCTCCTCGAGGGTCACTCTGGCGCGTCGGCCTTGTACACCTTCCGGAAGGCGTCCTTGCGGGCGATCCTGCCGCCGCGGAACTCGTAGATGTCGCAGCCGCGGGTGACCTGGGGCTCGCCGTCGGGGCCGGTCCCGGTGAAGGACCAGGTGGCCGCGCCGCGCGTGCCGGCGATGAGGGGCTCTCCCTCCTCGTGCCGCTCCTGGCCGGTGTCGAAGGCGAGCATCAGCGCGAAGCCCTCGCGGACCTGCTCCTTCCCGGACCAGGTCCGGCCGGGCTCGGGACCGACGGACGCGCCGTAGACGCAGTCGTCGGTGACGTGGCTCATCAGCTCCTCGAGGTCGTGGCGGGACCAGGCGTCGCTGAACGCCGCCAGCACCTCAGGCGTCATCTCGCTCGTGGGGTGATCGGTCGACAGGGAATCGCTCATCGGTGAACTCCGGTCCTTCGAGTCGTGGACCGTCATCGGTCGCTCTGCGACAGTGGCAGGCTCCGGGTCGTGGAGGCAACGTCCTCTAGCTGTAGTTCCTCGGGACGTTGTGAACGGGTGACGTAGAAGAAGACCTCCGGGACGATGTGGGTTACCACACACGCATCGTCACCGGAGGTCTTCGT
>NZ_RJKO01000004.1:0-346537 GCF_003751825.1 Rathayibacter sp. PhB186
CCGCGACCCCTCCATCGTCCAACCACAACGAGCCAGCCACAAGATCCTTTCCCCGCCCTGCGCTGGCGCCGAAGGCGCCCCCTCCGCTCGATACGCCCACTGCGCGGGCTACTCGATCAGCATGGGCCGCGCGAGGCGCGGGCTGTCCGATCGGCAGGGGGACCGGCCGTCGGCCGGGCTGTCCGATTTGCAGGAGGTGAGCCGACTCATGCTGGTCGAGTAGCCGCGGAGCGGCGTATCGAGACCCGAAGTCCTGCAGAACGGTGGATCTCGATACGCCCGCTGCGCGGGCTACTCGATCAGCATGGGCCGCGCGAGGCGCGGGCTGCTTGATCGGGATGGACCGCGCACTGCACGGCTGCTTGATCGGCAGGGGCGGCCCGCTGTGCGGGCTGCTCGATCAGGAGGGCGGGACGGCGAAGGGCCCGGCCGCGCGGTGCGGTCGGGCCCTCCGGGGTGGCGGCGGGTCAGTGGCCCGCCTGGACGCTCGTGGTCTCGAGCAGCTCGTCCGCCTTGGAGCCGCGGAAGAACTTGGTGCAGAACATCATGGCCGCGGCGAGGAAGGCGAAGACGCCGAGGGAGACGACTCCCCACACGCCGCTCTCGGTGGGCACGGCCTCGTTGAAGCCGTTGCGCATCAGCGGGGCGACGAAGCCGCCCAGGTTGCCGAGCGAGTTGATCAGGCCGATGCCGGCCGCGGCCGCCGCTCCGGTGAGGAACGCGGTCGGGTAGGCCCAGGTGATCGGTCCGACGGAGAGGAAGCTCGCCACCGCGAGGGTGATGAACAGCAGGCCGAGGATCGGCTGGCCGGCCGAGCCCGCCCAGGCCGAGCCGAAGATCGACAGGCCGGTGAAGATGTAGAACATCGCGCCCCAGGAGCGGCGGCGGCGGATCGTGTTGGCGTGCTGGCCCACGTAGTAGCAGGCGAACAGGCCCACCAGCCACGGGATGGCCGAGACGAGGCCGACCTGGAAGCCGACGTCCTGCCCGATCAGATTCGCGACCTGCTGCGGGAGGTAGAACGTCGTGCCGTAGACCGCGATCTGCAGGCAGAAGTAGATGATCGTGAAGTACCAGACCTTCCAGCTGGCCATCGCCTTCCAGATGCCGGTCGGGCCGTCGGCCTGGCGCACGGTGTCCTCACGCTCCATCGCCGCCGTCAACGAGTCCTTCTCGCCCTGCGTCAGCCACTTCGCCTTCTGCGGATGGTTCGTCAGGAACTTCAGCGCCGCTATCCCGGCGAGCACCGCGAGCACGCCCTCGGTGAAGAACATCACCTGCCAGCCCTCCCACGGGGTGATCTGGTTGCCGACGCTGATCAGGCCGCCGCTGAGCGGGGCGCCGAGCATCTGCGAGAAGGGCTGCGCCAGGTAGAAGATCGCGAACATCTGCACGCGGACCTTGTTGGGGAACCACTCCGACAGGAACATGATCACGCCGGGGAAGAGCCCGGCCTCGGTCACGCCGAGCAGGAAGCGCAGGACGATGAACATCGTGTCGCCGGTGGTGAAGGCGAACGCCGCGGCGACGATGCCCCAGGTGACCGCGATGCGGGCCAGCCAGAACCGGGCGCCGAAGCGCTTGAGCAGCAGGTTGCTCGGGATCTCGAAGATCGCGTAGCCGATGAAGAAGATGCCGGCGCCGAGCGCGAACGCTCCGTCCGAGATGCCGCGGTCGACCGAGAGCGCCTCCTCGGCGAAGCCGACGTTGGTGCGGTCGAGGAACGCGACGAAGTAGAGGATGACGAGCATCGGCATCAGATGCCGCGACGCCTTCGAGATGGCGGATTTCAGCGCGGGATCACGGGTGGATCCGAGGGCTGGGGACGAGGTGGTCAAGGCGCTCTCCTTTGAGTCGGCCGAATGCGGTGAGGGGTGGGAGGGGTCAGGAGCCGAGCGCGGGCAGGATCTGCGCCATGCCGACGGCGACGAGGATCACGCCGACGCCGAGGAAGATCCAGCGGCCGAGCGACCAGGTTCCGGTGAGCTTGTTCATGGGGTGTCCGTTCGAGTCGGGGCGAGAAGGGATCGGGGATCAGTGCATGTACAGGCCGCCGTCGACGTTCAGGGTCTGACCCGTCACGAAGCCGGCGTCCTCGCTGATGAGGTACGCGATCGCCGCGGCGATGTCGCGGGGCGTGCCGATGCGCGGGAGCACGCCGTCGGCGGCCATGGCCGTCTTGCGCTCCTCGGTGAGGGTGCCGCCCATGATGTCGGTGTCGATCGGGCCGGGGGAGATCGCGTTGACGGTGATCCCCTGTCCGCCGAGCTCGCGGGCGACGCTGCGGGTGAAGCCGATCACGCCGGCCTTGGCCGCGGAGTAGGCGGTCTTGCTGAAGGTGCCGCCGCCGCGCTGGGCGGAGACGGAGGAGAGGCTGACGACGCGGCCGACTCCGCGGGTGACCATCGACTCCACCGCGCGGCGAGTGCTGAAGTGCACGCCGTTGAGGTTGACGTCGAGGACCCGCTGCCACTCCTCGGGGGTGACCTCGAGGTAGGAGACGGGGGAGGCGATCCCGGCCAGGTTGACCAGCGCCACGATCGGCGGGAGGGCGGCCTCGAGCGTGTCGAAGGCGGCGCGGACCTGCGCGTCGTCGGCGACGTTCGCGCCGGCGCCCGCGGCCTGGACGCCGTGCTGCTCGGCGATCTCGGCGGCCACCTCCTGCGCGGCCTCGGCGTGGAGGTCGATGACGCCGACGTTCCAGCCGAGCTCGGCGAGGTGGTGGGCGGAGTAGCGGCCGATGCCGCGCGGGGACGCGGCGCCGGTGAGGACGACGGTCCGGGACTCGGGGAATGCGGTCATGAGGGTGCTCCTTCTCGGTCGGCGCGTCAGGCGATCGGCGCGGGGCCGAGCTCGTCCATGAGCTTCTTGATGGCGACGTAGGCGCGGTTGCGGTACGCGATCAGCTCCGCGGTCCGCTCGGCGGGCACGTCGAGGTAGCCGGCGCCGGACTTGGTGCCGAACTTCCCGGCGTCGACCAGCGCGGCCAGCGACTCCGGGGTGGCGAAGCGCTCGGGCCAGCGGGTCTGCAGCGAGGCGTAGCAGAAGGCGTAGACGTCGAGTCCGGCCATGTCGGCGATCGCGAACGGGCCGAAGACGGGGAGGCGGAAGCCGAAGGTGGTGCGGACGATCGTGTCGATGTCCTCGGGGGTGGCGATGCCCTCCTCGACGATCTGCGTCGCCTCGTGGAAGAGCGCGTACTGCAGGCGGTTGAGCACGAAGCCGGTGGAGTCCTTGACCCGCGCGGTCTCCTTGCCGGTCGCCGCGACGATCTCCTCGGCCAGAGCGATCGCGCTCTCGGCGGTGCCCTCGTGCGGGATCAGCTCGACGCCGGGGATGAACGGCGCCGGGTTGGAGAAGTGCACGCCGAGGAAGCGCTCGGGGTTCGTCACGGCCTCGGCCAGCGAGCCGATGAGGATGGTCGAGGTGTTCGAGCCGATCACGGCGTCGGGGCGCGCGGCGGCGCTGATCCGGCGGAGGGTCTCGTGCTTGATCTCGATCTTCTCGGGCACCGCCTCCTCGATGAAGTCGGCGGTCGCGACGGCCTCCTCGATCGAGGCGGCGGGGGAGAGGTTCCGCCGGATGCGCTCGACCGCGTCCTCGGGGAAGAGGCCGTCGGCGACGAACTGCGCGGTCTCGGTGAGCAGGCGCTCGTAGTTGCTGCGGGCGATCTCCTCGGAGATGTCGGCGATGACGACGGTGGCGCCGGAGAGCGCGAGGACCTGGGCCATGCCTCCGCCCATGTAGCCGGAGCCGACGACGGCGATGGTGCGTGCGGTCGGGGTGGTGGTGCCGGTGGTGTCGCTCATGTCTGTCGTTCCTTACTGCGAGGCCCGGGCCGCGCGGGGCAGCAGCGAGCGGATGTAGGTCTGGTTGGTCGAGCACATGCCGAGGCTGTCGCCGCCGTAGTGCTCGGCGAGGAGGATGCCGCGGAAGCCGCCCTCGACCGCGTCGCGCAGGACCTGGCGGTAGTTGATGAGACCGGCCTCCATGGTCGAGGGGACCGAGGTGGCCCAGGAGCCGTCGGCCGACTCGTCGCGGGTGTAGTTCTTCACGTGCATGTAGTTGGCGTAGGGGAGGGTCTTGGCGAACAGCTCGCGCCAGTCCTCGACGGGGCGGTGCAGGCGGATGAGGTTCGCGACGTCGGGGTTGAGTCCGACGTTGTCGAGGCCCACCTCCTCGACGAAGCGGACGGCGCTGTCGGCGGTGCCGAGGTAGGTGTCCTCGTAGAGCTCGAGTGCGAGCGGGAGGCCCACGTCGGCGGCGTGCTTGCCGAGCTCGCGGATGCGGCGGACGGCGGCGTTCCAGACGTCGGGGTCGTCGGGGTCCTTGGGGCCCTCGGCGGTCCAGAACCAGAGCGCGCGCTTCTGGGCGGCGCTGAACGGCTGGTGCAGTCCGGTCGAGAAGACCTGCATGCCCCACTCGGCGGCCGCGTCGATGGTGCGGTGCGCGTAGGCGAGGTTCTTCTCCTCGTGCCCGGGCATGATCACGCTCTGGCGCTGCAGGTGCACCGAGGGGATGCCGATGCCGTGCGACTTCGCGATGCTGAGGAACTCGTCGCGGCGCGACGGCTCGAGATCGGCCGGGCGGACGTGGCTGTCGGCCAGCTCGGCGAGGGTGAAGCCGACCTGCTCGACCTGGGCGAACATGTCGTCCCAGACCTCGGGGGCCGCGTCGTGCAGGGCGACGCCGTCGCGGCCGACGGGCGGGATGCCGTGCAGGCAGGTGGCGATCGGCCAGGTCTCGGCGGTCCAGCTGTCGGGGTTCCAGTCGACGCCGTCCCAGGACTGCGCCCCCTGGAGGTTCGGCGCCCCCTGGACGGTCCGCGCGGGTGTGCTCTCGCTCATCAGTGCTCCATTGCGCTCGATTGCGACCGGCGTTGGTCGCACAAAAGATCCTATAGGAAATATAGTCCTGGAGCGGCGGAGCGCAAGGGGGGCGTCGGGCGCGGAGGGGCGGGGGCGGTTCGGCGAGGGCGGCGGGCCGTTGGGCGAGGGTGGCGGGCGATGCGGCGAGGGTGGCGGGCGATGCGTACGCCCGAACCGAGTGGTCGGGCGACGCTCTCGCCCGAACCGAGCGGTCGACGGACCGCCGCCCCGACCACCTCCGGCACGCGGAAATCACTCCGGCTCGCGGAAACCGCTCAAGTTCGCGAGCCCGGGCCCGAACTGCGAGCCGAAGATCCGTTGCGGCCATCTCCGGCACGCGGAATCTGCTCCGGCTCGTCGAAACCGCCCTGCTTCGCGTGCCGAGGCTGATTTCGCGAGCCGAACATCCGCCCGGCCATCCCGGGCACGCGGAATCTGCTCCGGCTCGCTGAATCCGCCCCATTCCGCGAGCCCGGGCCTGAATCGCGAGCCGAACATCCGCCCGGTCATCTCCGGCACGCGGAAATCACTCCGGCTCGCTGACCCCGCTCCGCTTCGCGAGCCGAGGCTGATTTCGCGAGCCGAAAGTCCGCCCGGCCATCTCCGGCACGCGCAATCTGCTCCGGCACGGACGCGCGAACGGCGGGGACCCCCGAGGGGATCCCCGCCGTCAGCGGTGGTGCGGTGGTGCGGTGGGTGTCAGCTCAGCGTGGAGCGGACGGCCGCGCGCGCCTGGTCGAGCGCGCTGCGCAGGGCGTCCGTGCTCGCCGCGCTCACCGAGCCGTGCGCGGCGGCCGTGCGCAGCTCGGCGCGCAGCTCGTCGCGGAACTCGGTGAGCAGCACCTCGGCGTCGCGCAGGGCGAGACGGGAGGCGGTGCGCGCGTCGACCGCGGCGGTGTCGGCGGCGGGGTTCTCGGCGGGCGGGGCGTCCTGCGGGCGCTCGCCGGTGGTCGAGCCCGAGGTCGAGTCCGACGTCGACTCCGCCGGGGCGGGCGTCTCGGCCGAGTGCTCCGGACCGCCGCGCGACGGACGCGAGTCGCGGGCGGCGCTCGCCAGATCCGCGCGCAGGCTCTTCATCGCCTCCGCGACGCCGAGGCGCACCTCGTCGGCCAGGCGGCGGACGGAGTCGGTCAGCTCCTCCTCGATGTCGCCGAGGTCGGTCGCCCGGCTCGCCAGCTCGTCGCGGCCGGCGTCGGTGATGGAGTAGACGGTCTTGCGGCCGTCGGCCTCCTTGGTGACCAGGCCCTCCTCCTCGAGCTTCGCCAGGCGCGGGTAGACCGTGCCGGCGCTCGGGGCGTAGGTGCCGCCGAAGCGCTCGCTGAGCGCCTGGATCAGCTCGTAGCCGTGCTTGGGCGACTCCGCGAGGAGGTTGAGCAGGTAGAGGCGCAGGCGGCCGTGCGCGAAGACGGGGCTCACAGCGCGCTCGCGTCGGTGAGGCGCTGCGCGGCGGGAGCGGCGGGGGAGCGGCGGACGACGGTGACGGCGCCGGTCACCGAGTTGGCGGTGACGTCGACCCACTTCGAGTCGAGCGAGCCGGTGGTCGCGGTGTAGCCGCGGCCGAAGGTGCCCTTGACGACCTCGCCGTCGAGCTGGAGCGTGCCGGTGGCGGTGTTGATCCGGTAGCGGGCACCGAGGCCCTCGTCGATCCGGATGGTGAGGTCGCCGCTGACGGTGTTGCACTGGATCTCGTCCGGTGCGTCCTCGGCGTCGACGAAGACGCTGCCCGAGACGCCGTCGACGGAGAAGCGGGTGAGCGCGCCGGCGGTGGTGACGTCGCCGGAGACGGTGTGCGCGGTGACCCGGCCGGTGTGGTTGCGGACGGAGAGCTCGCCGTGGACGGTGTTCGCCTCGATGTCGCCGCGCAGGCCGTCGATGACGATGTCGCCGCCGACCGTGGAGACGCGGGCGTCCGAATGCAGGCCGGAGACGAGGCCGTCGGCCGAGACGGTGTCGAACTTGAGCGCGACGCCGCGGGGGACGAGCAGGCTGATGTCGGCGCGGTCGCCCTTGCGGCCGAGGCCCTTGGCGACGTCGACGACGGTGTCCCAGCGGAGCTGGATGTGGTCGACCTCGAGCCGGTCGCCGTCCATCGAGACCTTGAGCGGGCGGCCGGAGACGCTGTGCACCTCGACGCGGGCGGTGGGCTCGTCGTGCCCGATGACGTCGATCTGACCGCCGACCAGGGCGATCTTGATCGAGCGGACGACGTCGAGGTCGATGACCTTCGTCTCGCCCGCCTGCACGAGCCATTTCTCGAGCGACATGGTGCTCCTCCTCCTGTGCCCTCGTGGGGCGATCCTGCTGCTGGTGATGCCGGGACGACTCGCGATATAGCGCGAGTCGATGGAAGTCACGATATATCGCGTCTTGCGCCGCGGGCAAGGATGCTCGGCGATCACCCAGGGGAGCGCGAGCGTCTGCTAGACCGGGAGCATGGATCCGCTCGCGGCACTGCAGGAGATCGCCGCCCTGCTCGAGCAGGAGCGGGCGTCGAAGTACCGCGCGAAGGCGTTCCGGAAGGCGCTCGCCGTGCTCGAGGGCATGGCCGAGGGCGAGCGGGCCGACCTCGCGCTGGTCCGCGCGGCGCCGGGGATCGGCGACACGACCTTCACCGTGATCCGCCAGGCGCTCGAGGGGCGGGTGCCGGACTACCTCGCCGAGCTGCGCGGCACCGCGTCCCTGCCCGAGAGCGCGCTGCGGAGCCTCCTCCGCGGCGATCTGCACAGCCACAGCGAGTGGTCGGACGGAGCGACGCCGATCGCGGCGATGGCCGACGCGGCCCGCGCGCTCGGGCACGAGTACCTCGCGCTGACCGATCACTCGCCGCGGCTGCGGGTCGCGCACGGGCTGAGCGCCGAGCGGCTGGCCGAGCAGCTGGAGCACCTGGCCGGTCTCGACACCGGGTCGCTGCGGCTCCTGAGCGGGATCGAGGTCGACGTGCTGGAGGACGGCGCGCTCGACCAGTCGGAGGAGATGCTCGCGCGGCTCGACGTCGTGGTCGCGAGCGCGCACTCGAAGCTGCGGATGCCGAGCCGCGAGATGACGGCGCGCCTGGTCGCGGCGGCGGCGCATCCGCGGACCCGGGTGCTCGGGCACGTCACCGGGCGGCTCGTCAGGGGGGAGCGCGGCACCCGCCCGACGTCGACGTTCGACGCCGGCGCCGTCTTCCGGGCCTGCGCCGAGCACGGGACCGCGGTCGAGATCAACTCCCGCCCCGAGCGGGAGGACCCGCCGGACGAGCTGATCGCCCTGGCACTCGAGGCCGGCTGCCTCTTCTCGATCGACAGCGACGCGCACGCCCCCGGCCAGCTCGGCCTCCTCGACTACGGCGCCGAGCGCGCCGAGCGCCTCGGCGTCCCGCCCGACCGCATCGTGACGACGTGGCCCCTCCCGCGACTCCTGGACTGGCTCGCGCCCTGATCCCCGCCGCGAGATGCCACTTGTGCGCGCCTTTGTCGGCGTGTCGCGTGCACAAGTGGCATCTCGCGGAAAGCGAAGTCGCGGGTGGTACCCCCTTGACAGGAGGAGCTAGCGCGGGGGGAGTTCCGGCGCAAGTAGTGATTTCCCAGCGTCGGGAGCGGCATGCTCGTGGGGGCCGTCTCCGAGGCGCGCCCTCCTCCGCTCCGACCAGACCAGGTGATCCCGTGGCCACGCAGACCGTTCTCGACGCCGTGCGCGCAGCGCCCACCCTCCTCGAGGCGATCCGGGCGGCCGACGCCCTGACGATCGCCGCCGTGAGCGACGGAGGCGGACGCGCGGTCCGCCTGCTCACCCGCGCGGCCCTCGACCCCGCCGACCAGCTCACCGCCATCGCCGCGGTGCACTCGCTCGCGCAGGTCTTCGACGAGGAGGCCGACCTCGCGCTGCTGCGGCTGCTCGCCGACGAGCGCGCCTTCATCCGCGAGCACGCCGCCTGGGCGTTCGGCGGCCGCCTGCCCCGGCCGGCCGCGGTCGGCCAGCTTCTGCGCATGGTCCGCGACGGCGGCTTCGCCGGCATGCTCGCGCAGCGCACCCTGCTGCTCTGGGCGTCCTCCACCCCCGACCTCGTCGCGCTCGCGCTCGAGGGCGCGCTGATCGGCGAGCGCGACCGCGACGTCCGCGCGCGCTACGTCGAGACGATCGGCCTGGTCCCCGGCGCGATCGCCGAGCGGACCCTCCTGCACACCGCCGCCGACGAGGGCGAGGTGTTCGAGGCGCGCGCCGCGGCCGCCGACGCGCTCGGCGAGCGGCCCTCCGACGACGCCGCGCTGATGCTCGCCCGCCTCGGCGAGATGCCGGAGCCGCTCGGTCCCGTCGCGCGCGTCGCCCTCGCCGACCGCGCGATCGCTCCCGTCGCCGACGCCGGCCCCACCGTCGCGCAGCTCTTCGTGCACGCCGACATCGACGGAACGCTCACCCGCGTCGGCGCGGGCGACAACGGCGGCATCGCCACCCTCCTCGTCCGCCTCGGAGACGCGCTGACGGAGGAGGACTGCATCGAGCGCGTCCTCACCCTCTCCCGCGGTACCTGGGCCGAGGCGGAGCGCGCGCTGGCCGAGCTGCCCGCCGCGGGCCACGGCTTCGCTCCGGTGCCGTTCGTCGGCGCCGCCGTGCCGATGCCGCTCGCCTGGCCGCGGCGCATCGCCGCCGAGCGCGGGATCCGCCGCTACCTCCGCGCGGCCGGCCGCGTCGACGTCGTGCACCTGCGGATGGCGGACGTCGGCTCGCTCGCCGCGGCCGCCGTCGCGCGCGAGCTGGAGATCCCCGTCGTCTTCACCGTCGCACCCGACCCGCACGCCCTGATCGCCGGGCTCGACGAGGCGGGCACCCTCTCGCGCGCCGACTTCGGCGACCGCGACGCCGTCGAGCACTTCTGGTTCCGCGTGCGCCTGGTGCAGCGGCTCGCCGCCGACGCCGCGCACACCGTGCTCTTCCCGCGCGCCGAGCTCGCCGAGACGATGCGCGACATGCTCGGCATCGACATCACCGCGCACCCCGAGCGGCACACGATCGTCCCCGAGGGGATCGACGTCCGCCTGGTCGAGCGCGGCGAGGAGGCGGCGCGCGCCGCCGCGGCCGGTGAGCCGGTCGCTCTCGACGCCGGCGACGACCTCTCCTCCCTCGACGCGCTCCTCGCCGAGCTGCCGGCCGAGCGCCGCGGGCTGCCGTTGCTGCTCAGCGTCGGGCGGCTGCACCGGGTGAAGGGGATGGCGACGCTGGCCGAGGCCTGGGCCGGCTCGCCGCTGCGCGACCGCGCGAACCTCCTCCTGGTCGGCGGCGACCTCGACGCGCCGACCCCCGACGAGACGGAGCAGCTCGACCGGATCCGCGCCGTCACCGCCCGGCCCGGCTCAGCGGGCGGTCTGCTGCTCGCCGGGCACCGCCCCAACGGCACCGTCGCGCGCTGGCTGGGCGCCGTGCGTCACGGCCGCCCCGGGCTCGCCGCGGCCGGCGGCGCCTACGTCTGCGCGAGCGTCAAGGAGGAGTTCGGCATCGCGCTGCTCGAGGCGCTCGCCGCGGGGCTGCCGGTGGTCGCTCCGGCCACCGGCGGCCCGGCGACCTACGTGGAGGAGGGCGTGACCGGCTTCCTCGTCGACACCTCCGATCAGGAGGCGCTCGCCGTCGCCGCCTGCTTCGCGCTCGACCTCGCCGCCGGTCCGCTCGCCGACTACTCCGCCGAGCGCGGCCGCGCCATGGTGCGCGAGCGCTACACGATCGAGGCGATGGCGCACGCGCTCGCCGCCGTCTACGCGCGGGCGACCGCGGAGCAGGAGCGCCCGCTCGGCTCGGACCTCGTGCTGGGCGCCTCGTGACCCTGCTGATCGTCAGCCCCGACTACGCCTCGCACCTGCTGCCACTGGCGACCCTCGGCACCGCCTGGCGCGCGGCCGGCGAGCGCGTCGTGGTTGCCACGGGCGACGCGACCCGCTCGATCGTCGACGGCTTCGGCTTCGAGCACGTCCCGCTCCGGCTCGGCCGCGGCTCCAACCCGGGCACCATCCGGGCGGAGGAGCAGGCGCCCGACGAGGGCGACTCGCTCCGCGGCTTCTTCGACGCGACCCGCCGCGGGATGGTTCCGACGCTGGAGTACCAGGCCGGCGAGCGGCTGACCGACCTGCTCTGGGACCCGGCCGGCGTCGCCGCACGGCTGCGCGAGATCCTCGACGAGGTGCGGCCCGACGCGATCGTCGTCGACCACCTCGCCTTCACCGCGCGGGTCGCGCTGCGGGCGCTCGGCGTGCCCTACGGCGACGTGGTGCTCGGGCACCCGAGCGCGCTGACGGTGCCGGGCGAGGTCTACGGCTTCCCGCCGGTCTGGCCCGACGCCTTCGAGCCGCCGGCCGAGGATCTGGCTCGGCTGCGGGCGCTCTGCGAGCGGGTCCGAGACTCCTTCACGGCGGAGTGGAACGCCGCGCTGACCGCGCTCGATCCGGCCGCGCCGCTCAGCCTCGACGCGTTCGCCGAGAGCGGCGACGTGCTGCTGCTGAACTACCCCGGCGAGCTGCACGACGCGGCGCGGACGGCGCGGCTGCCGCCGCACGCCTTCCTCGGCTCGGCCGTCCGCGGCGAGCCGCGCGACGCCGAGGTGGAGGAGTGGCTCGCGGCCTCGGACGACCCGGTCGTCTACGTGAGCTTCGGCAGCTTCCTCTCGGTGCGCGACGACGTGCTCGCGCGGGTGGTCGCGGCGCTGGCCGGCGTCTCCGTCGACGGGCGGCCGGTGCGCGTCGCGCTGGCCTCGGGCGCGACCGATCCGTCGGCCCTGGGCGACGTGCCCGCCGGCTGGCTGGTCCGCGGCTTCCTGCCGCAGGTGACGCTGCTCGGCCGGGCCGCGCTGGCGGTCACGCACGGCGGCAACAACAGCGTGACGGAGTCGATGACGGCCGGGGTGCCGCTGGTCGTGCTGCCGTTCTCGACGGATCAGTTCGCGGGGGCCGCGGCGCTGGAGGACTCGGGGGTCGCGGAGGTGCTCGATCCGAACGGTGCGACCGTCGATGAGCTGGCGGACGCCGCGCGGCGGATGCTCGCGCTGGACGGCGCGGCGCGGGAGCGGCTGGACGAGCTGTCCGCGGCGCTCACCGGGACGACCGGCCCCGAGCGGGCCTACGCGGCCCTGGCGCACGCCGCGTCGTGAGCACCGATCAGTCCGGCGCCGACGGGCCCGTCGCCGACGGCCCCACCGCTGACGGACGCTGGCTCGTCGTCAACGGCCGCCGCTGGCGCCGGACCGACCCGAGCCTCCCCGAGGACGTCGTCGCGGCGCTGAAGTCGCACCTCGGCCGCGGCCGCTCCGGCGTGCGCACGGCGAAGAAGGCCGGAGACGAGGACGCGGTCGCCGCCGCTCGCACGCGGACCGGCCTGGCCAAGCACGGCCTCGGCGAGCGCGGCCCCAAGTGGTGGGACGAGCCCGAGCCCGCCCGCCTCGACCGCGCCCTGGCGGCCCTCCGCGACCTCGACGCGCTGTAGCCCCTCCTCACTACCCGCGAGATGCCACTTGTGAGCGCCCGCGTCGGCGTGTCGCGCTCATAAGTGGCATCTCGCGAAGGAGGCGGAGGGCGCGCGTCAGAGCAGGGACTGCGCCAGGGAGAGGGCGCCGCGGACGCCGGCCTCGTCGCCGAGGGCCGGGGGGACCAGACGGAGGTGGGCGGCGCCGGTGCCGTTCGCACCGGGGGCGCCCATCAGGCGCTCCACTTCCGCCTCGGTGGCGGCGAGCAGGCCGGGCGTTTTCGCGACGCCGCCCCCGACGATCGCGAGGCGGACGCCCGCGACGTAGGCGAGTGTCGTCACGAGCTGGGCGAGGTAGTAGGAGCTGAAGCGCAGGTTCGCGGCCGCGTCCTCCGGTCCGAGGCTCGAGCCGTCCACGCCCCAGCGCGCCGAGATCGCCGGGCCGGCGACGAGCCCCTCGAGGCAGTCGCCGTGGAACGGGCAGGTGCCCTCGAAGCGGTCCTCCGGGTGCCGGCGCGGCAGCACGTGCGCCACCTCGGGCCAGCCGCTGCCGGCCAGGAGGCGGCCGCCGGCGATGATGCCGCCGCCGACTCCCGTGCCGACGGTGAGGTAGACGAAGTCCGGCTCGCCCTGCCCCGCGCCCCAGCGCGCCTCGCCGAGAGCGGCGCCGTTGACGTCGGTCACGAGCGCGGCGCGGGCGCCGGGCGCCGCGGCCTCGAGCGGGGACAGCACGTCGGTGCCCTCCCAGCCGAGCTTGGGCGTGGAGGTGAGCCGGCCGTAGCCGGGCGAGGCGGGGTCGATGTCGAGCGGGCCGAACGAGGCGACGCCGATCGCCGCGACGGAGCCCTCGACGCCGTGGTCGCGGGTGAACGCGGCCAGGTCGCCGAGGGTCTCCGCCGGCCCGCGGGTGGGCAGGGTCGTCTTCGCGAGGATCCGCTCGGGGTCCTCCTGCGCGGCGACCGCGGCGACGACCTTGGTGCCGCCGGTCTCGATGCCGAGGAGGAGGGTGCGGGTTCCGGTGGTCACCGGGTCAGCAGGCCGCGACGCGTCCGACCTCGGCCGAGAGCGTGAGCTCGCTGCCGAGGACGACCGCGTAGTCGAGGTGCAGGCGCTTCAGCGAGTCGACCGTCTCGGCCGGGACGCAGGTGGGCCGGCTCAGCGAGATCGGCGAGCCGGCCGCGGCGGCGATCGCGGCTCCGGAGAGCGCGTCGGCGAAGCCCTCGCCCGAGGCGAGGTAGGTGGTGTCGGTGAGCTCGGCGGGCGCGTAGGCCTCGTTGATCAGGCGGCTGGTCGCGTAGCGGCTCTCGCCGCCGATGCGCGTGGTCCGGTCGACGAGGCCGGCCGAGGTGAGCTCGGCCTGGATGCCCGCGGAGATCGACGGCTCCTGGCCGAGCACGACCGCGGTCGTCGGGTCGAGGCGCGAGACCGCCGCGCGCGTGGCGGCGTCGAGGGCGGCATTCGCGCCGTCGACGAGGAGCACGGGCTCGCCCAGGCGGCCGGCGACCGGTCCGACGGAGAGGGCGTCGGGGAAGTTGCCCCCGGTGGCGAGGAAGACGTCTTCGGCCGAGCCGGCCGGGAAGGCGTCGGCGACGATCTTGCGCGAGGTGTCGTAGCGGTCGGTGCCGCCGATCCGCACGACCGTGCCGGCGACGGCGTCGATCTGCTGGAAGACGGCCGCCGACACGGTCAGCTCGCTGCCGACGACGACGACCTTCTTCGGGGCGAGCCGCGTGATCTCGGCGCTGGTGACGGGGAAGAGCTGGTCCGGGTCGGTCAGGAGCAGCGCGCCACCCTGGACCGCGGCGGCGGGTGCGGCGCTGAGCGCGTCGGCCCAGCCTCCTCCGCTCGCGATGTAGAGCACCGGCACGCCCGGATCGACGGACTGGGTGCTGGCGACGGAGGTGCCGTAGCGGTCGCTGCCGGAGATGCGGGCGGAGGAGAAGGACCACGCCTCGGGGGCGAAGTCGACGGCCGTGACCGGGCCGCCGGTGACGGCGACCTTCGTGGAGTCACCCACCCAGTCGGTGCGCAGCCAGAACTGGTCGCCGACGGTGGGGACACCGCTGCCGGTCGGCTCCTCGACCACGCGGACGACGTACGAGCCGTTCTCGAGTCCCGTGAGGGAGTAGTCCCACGTCGCGCCGGCACCGAGGGTCCTCTCGGTCGAGGCGACGAGGTCCGCGTCCCTCGGGTCGCCGGCGACGTCCCAGGCCTGCACCACGAAGCGGTGCGAGCCGGCGACGGCGGGCACCGTGACCCTGCCGCTGATCGCCCCGTCGGCGGCCATCGCCGCGGAGGCGGGCCCCACGACGAGGCCCGTGACGGCGAGGGCGCCGACCGCGAGCGAGGAGAGGGAGAGCGAGAGCGCTGAGGAGCGGCGGCGTCGAGGAGTCACGGTGTGGCTTTCCGTTGAGCGCGGCGGGCCGCGGCGGACACGATGGTTCGAATGCTAACGGCCCCGGTCGGAGGATCTGTCCCCCGACCGGGGCACTTCTGGTGAGTGCTGGCCGGTTCCGGGTCAGCAGCCGCGGAGCGACGCCACGTCCGCGGTGAGCGTGCGCACGCTGCCGAGCAGGAAGATCCGGTCGAGGTCCTGGCCCTGCATCGCCTTGCGGGTCTCGACGGGGACGCAGTTCGGCTCGCTCAGGTAGAGCGGGGCGCCGATCGAGGCGGCGGCGGGACCGGCCGCGAGGGCGTCGGCGAAGCCGGTCGCCGACGCGAGGAAGGCGGTGTCGACGAGCGGCGAGGGCGGGTAGGCCGCGTTGAGCAGGCGGCTGGTGTCGTGGCGGTCCTTGCCCGCGATGCGGTTCACGGAGCCGGTGAGGCCCGAGGCCCGGAGCTCGGACTCGATGCCGCTGGAGATCGTGCCGGTGCCGCCGATGAGCTGGCCGCGGCCGGCGTCGAGGCGGTCGATCGCGGCACGGGTCGGCGCGTCGAGGCCGGGCTGCGCTCCGTCGACGAGCAGCACCGGCTGGTCGGTGCGGCCGGCGATCGGCGCGACGGACAGGGCGTCGGGGAAGTTGCCGCCCGTGGCGAGGAAGACGGTGCCGAAGCCGGCCGTGGGGAAGGCGCCCTCGACGATCTTCCGCGAGGTGTCGTAGCGGTCCGAGCCGGCGACGCGGGAGGTCGGGGCGAAGGTGGCGAGCCGGTCGTAGACGGCGTCGCTGACCGAGAGCGCGTCTCCGACGACGACGATCCTCTTCGGCGAGAGGCGCGTGATCTCGGCGGCGAGGATGTCGGGGACGTCGTCCCGGTTGGTCAGGAGGAGGGCGCCGTCCTGCGTCGCGGCCGCCGGGCCGGCGCTGAGCGCGTCCGCCCACTTCTCGCCGCTCGCGATGTAGAGGACGGGGAGGTCGTCGCCGAAGTAGGAGCGGGTCACGGCGATGGCGGTCGCGATGCGGTCGTCGCCCTGCAGGCGCCCGACCTCGGACTGGTACGCGGTCGGGGCGAAGTCGACGCCGGTGCGGCCGGCGGCGGGGACGGGGACGATCGCCGCGCCGGTGAGGCGGGGCAGGTTCGAGAAGTACTGGTCGTCGTAGGACGGGTAGCCGGGCTCGGCGAGGCGGAAGACCCACTCGCCGGCGGGGAGCGCCTTCTGCGCGGTGGTCCAGGCGTCGGCCGTGCCCGGGATGCCGGAGGTGCGGACCTCGGCGAACGGGTAGTAGGCCTTGGTCTCGCGCTCGTACCAGTAGGGCTGCACGACGAACGAGGTGGTCGAGACGCCGGACGCGGCGCCGGCGGTGACGGTGCCGGAGGCGGCGGTCGCGCGCGGGAGGCTGATCGTGAGGTCGGTGCGGGACTCGCCGACGCCGTCCGCCTCGACGTCGATCGGGGTGTCGCCGAACCAGGTCGGGTACCAGCTGTCGTCGCCGTCGACCGAGGCGAGGAGGTAGTAGGCCTCGCCGCCCGGGAGGGTGAGGGAGAAGGCGGCCTCGGTGGCGATCGTGCGGATCTCGGTGCCCGCGCCGTTCTCGACGCGGAGGCGGTAGGCGGCGCCGGTCGGAGCGGGGTGCGCGGCGTCGGTGTCCTTCAGCGCGATGGTGCCGGAGAGGACGATCTCGGCGGCCGGGTCGGCGGCGACGGCGTCGCGCTGGGTCTTGGCGTTCGACAGCGCGCGATCGAAGGCGTCGGTGGTCGCGGTCTGCGTCACGGTGCCGAGTGGGGCGTCCTCCTGCGCCTGCGCCGGACCGGCGGCGAGGCCGGTGAGCAGCACGGCGGAGACGCCGAGTGCGGTGAGAGGAGCGAGCGGCCGACGGCGGCGAGGAGTCACGGCAGATCTTTCGAGAGGATCCGCGGCGGACCGCGGGCGGACACGGTGCCTGAATGCTAGCTGCCAGGGTGCCTCGAGAACTCTCGCGGCGCCGCCCCGCAGACCCCCATCCGGGGGCCCGTCGCGGATCGGCGGGGGGTTGGCGGCGGGCGACCCCGCCGTCGCGGTGGGCCGCATCTGTGCTGATCGAGTAGCCCGCACAGCGGGCGTATCGAGATCCACCGTCGTCAGAAGCCGGGTCTGCAGGCCCGCCCTGCTGAGGACGGTGGGTCTCGATACGCCCCTGCGGGGCTACTCGACCAGCATGTCTGCGGGCGCCTCTTCCCAAGAAATACACGCGCTCAGGCCGGGGAGCGGACGCCCGTCAGCTGCTCCGAGACGTCCCAGAGGCGGCGGGCGTCGTCGGCGCTGCGCAGCGGCGCCCAGGGCTCGCGGCGGGCGGCGGGTCCGCCGATCAGGCGGGTCGGGCCGAAGAAGCCGCCGCCGTCGGGCGCGGTCGCCGCGAGCAGGGCGGGCTGCGCCGCGCTCTCGACGGTCCCGGCGACGCCCAGGCGCGCGAGCAGCACGATCAGGCCGCGGCCCCGCACCTGCTGCGCGCGGCCGAGGCTGGGCTGCGCCGCCAGGAGGTTCGTCGGCGAGATCCCGGGGTGCGCGAGGGTGCTCGTCGGCCCCCGGCCGGCCGCGGCACTCCGCCTGTCGAGCTCGAGGGCGAAGAGGCCGACCGCGATCTTCGACTGCACGTAGGCCCGCATCGCGTCGTAGTCGCGGGCGCCGTCGAGGTCGTCCCAGGCGATCGATCCGCTGCGCGCCGCGATGCTCGTCTGGTGCACGACGCGGGCGTGCGCGAGCAGCGGCAGAAGGCCGAGCGTCAGCGCGAAGTGCCCGAGGTGGTTCGTGCCGAACTGCAGCTCGAAGCCGTCCTCGGTGAGCTGCCGCTGGGGCGGCTGCATCACTCCGGCGTTGTTCACGAGCAGGTCGATCGGGCGGCCCGCGGCCAGCAGGTCCTCGGCGAGCGCGGCGACCGAGCGGAGGGAGGAGAGGTCGAGCGGGCGCGTGCTCACCGCGGCTCCGGGGATCGCCCGGCGGATCCCCTCCGCGGCGGCCTCGCCCTTGGCGGCCGAGCGCACGGGCAGGATCAGCTCGGCGCCGGCCGCGGCGAGCCGGGTGGCGATCACGCGGCCGATGCCGTCGCTCGCGCCGGTGACGACGGCGAGCCGTCCGGACAGATCGGGGATCGGGATGCTGCGGGTCATGGGGGCTCCTCGGTGCCGGTGGGCGGTCGCTGGTGGGTGTGATCCCATGCTCGGCCGATCCGGCGAGCGGAGGCAGGGCCCGCCGATCCACCGATGCGCGGTCCACGGCTGCGGTCCCACGCCCGCCGCCCGCCGCTCGCCGCTCAGACCGGCGCGCCCACCACCGCGAGCAGCTCCAGCTTCCCCGCGCTCTCGCTCCCCGGCACCGCCGTGTAGACGAGGAGCCGGTGCGACTGCTCCGGATCCAGCAGCGTCTGGCACTCCAGCTCCAGCAGCCCGACCGACGGATGCAGGAAGCGCTTGGTCGCCGGCGGTCGCAGCCCGACCTGGTGCTCGGCCCACAGCGACCGGAACTCCTCGCTCCGCTCCGCGACGACGTCGACGAGCTCGGCCGCCCTCGAGTTGGGCCCGCGCAGGGTCGCGACCTCGCGCAGCCCCGCGACGAACACGCGCGAGAGCTGCGCCCGGTCCTCCTCCGGATACGCCTCGCGCGCCGCGGGGTCGGTGAACCAGCGGTAGCCGAGGCTGCGCTCGAGCCCGGTGCGGAGCGACGCGTCGCCCAGCAGTGCCGCGCCGAGCCGGGTCTGCCGGAGCGTCTCGCCGAGCTCGGTGATGATCTCGGCTGGGGTGTCCTGCAGCCGGTCCAGGATGCGCAGCAGACCCGGCCCGATGTGCTCGCCGGCACTGCCCCGCGCCGGCGGGCGGTGGCCGGCCAGCCGGAAGACGTGGTCGCGCTCGCGGAGGGAGAGGTGCAGTCCCTGCGCGATCGCGGCGATCATCTGCTCCGACGGCTGCGGACCGGTGCCGCGCTCGAGCCTGGCGTAGTAGTCGGTCGACATGTGGCAGAGGGTGGCGGCCTCCTCCCGCCGCAGGCCCGCGGTGCGGCGGCGCGGGCCGCGGGTGAGGCCCACGTCCTCGGGCTGCAGCGCCTCGCGGCGGAGTCGGAGGAACGTCGCCAGGCCGTCGCGATCGATCACGGAAGCGCCTCTCGTCGGGACTCCCGTTCTACCGCGGTGCCGCCTCCGCTGCCACGGATCGTCGATCCACCCCTCCGGAGCGTCCCGACCCCCGTCGCCGCGATCCTGCGCGCGAGACCGTGATAGTGAGCGATTTCGTGCGTCTCTTAGCGGAATTCGCAGGATCCGCGCGTGCGAGACTGGCTGCGAGCGTGCTCCACCCGCCCCGCGGGGACGGAGCCACTGGACCCGGTCCGCTCATCCGCATCCTTTCGCAGGAGGACTCGAATGACCGATACCGCCGTGCTCGCCACCGCCCCGACCCGCACCCCCGTCGCACGTACCCCCGTAGCAAAGGCGATCCTGATGTGCCGCCCCGAGCACTTCACCGTCGTCTACCGGATCAACCCCTGGATGGACCCGCAGGTCCCCACCGACACCGCCCTCGCCGTGCGCCAGTGGCAGACGCTGTACGACACCTACGTCGAGCTCGGCTTCGACGTGCAGCTGATCGAGCCCGAGGCCGGCCTGCCCGACATGGTCTACGCCGCGAACGGCGGGTTCGTGATCGACGGCATCGCCTACGGCGCCTCCTTCACCTACCCCGAGCGCCAGCCCGAGGGCCCCGCGTACATGGACTGGTTCCGCGGCGCCGGCTTCGACGTGCGCGTGCCCGAGGAGGTCAACGAGGGCGAGGGCGACTTCCTCCTCGTCGGCGAGCGGATCCTCGCCGGCACCGGCTTCCGCTCCGCCTCCGACTCGCACGCCGAGGTCGCCCGGATCTTCGGCCGCGAGGTCGTCACCCTCGAGCTGGTGAACCCGTCGTTCTACCACCTCGACACCGCGATCGCCGTGCTCGACGACACGAACATCGCCTACCTGCCGAGCGCGTTCAGCGAGGAGGGCAACCGCGTCCTCCGCGAGCTCTACCCCGACGCGATCCTCGTCTCGGAGGAGGACGCGTCCGTGCTCGGGCTCAACTCCTTCTCCGACGGCCTCAACGTCGTCATCGCCTCGCGCGCGGCCGGCTTCGAGCGCCAGCTGCGCGAGCGCGGCTACCACCCGATCGGCGTCGACCTGTCCGAGCTGCTGCTCGGCGGCGGCGGCGTGAAGTGCTGCACCCTCGAGCTGCGGCGCTGAGCCGCTCCTCTTCTCCCTCACCCACTCCGCAGAAGTCGTCGTACTCGGCACTCGAGTACGACAACTTCTGAGGAGTCGATCGTCCTCAGGAGGTACGACATGAGCATCACCGAGACCGACCGTTCCGCCGAGCTGATCGCCGCGGAGGAGGCGCACGCCGCGCACAACTACCACCCGCTGCCCGTCGTCGCCGCGACCGGCGAGGGCGCGTGGATCACCGACGTGGAGGGGCGCCGCTACCTCGACTGCCTCGCCGCGTACTCCGCCGTCAACTTCGGCCACTCGCACCCGGTGCTGCTGGACGCCGCACGCGCGCAGCTCTCCCGGGTCACCCTCACCAGCCGCGCCTTCCACAACGACAAGCTCGGCCCGTTCGTGACGGCGCTCGCCGCGCTCGCCGGCAAGGACATGGTCCTCCCGATGAACACGGGCGCGGAGGCCGTCGAGTCCGGCATCAAGGTCGCCCGCGCCTGGGGCTACCGGGTGAAGGGCGTCGCGCCCGGCCGCGCGAACATCATCGTCGCGGCCGGCAACTTCCACGGCCGCACCACGACGATCATCTCGTTCAGCGACGACGCGGAGGCGCGCGACGGCTTCGCCCCGTTCACGCCCGGCTTCCGGACGGTGCCGTTCGGCGACGCGGCGGCCCTCGAGGCCGCGATCGACGGGGACACCGTCGCCGTGCTGATCGAGCCGATCCAGGGCGAGGCGGGCATCGTCGTCCCGCCGGCCGACTACCTCCCCGCCGTCCGCGAGATCACCGCGCGGCACAACGTCCTCTTCATCGCCGACGAGATCCAGTCCGGCCTCGGCCGCACCGGCGCGACCTTCGCCTGCGACCTCGTCGACGTCGTCCCGGACGTCTACCTGCTGGGCAAGGCGCTCGGCGGCGGCATCGTGCCGGTGTCGGCCGTCGTCGCGAACGCCGACGTGCTCGGCGTGCTCCAGCCCGGCCAGCACGGCTCGACCTTCGGCGGCAACCCGCTCGCCGCCGCCGTCGGCCTCGCGGTCGTCGAGCTGCTCGCCACCGGGGAGTACCAGGCGCTGGCCCGCGAGCGCGGCGCCCAGCTGCACGCCCGCCTCACCGCGCTGATCGGGCGCGGCGTGGTCGCCGTCCGCGGCGCCGGACTCTGGGCCGGCATCGACATCGACCCCGCCCTCGCCTCCGGCCGCGCCGTCTGCGAGGCCCTGATGGCCCGCGGCGTCCTGGCGAAGGACACCCACGGCTCGACGATCCGGCTCGCCCCGCCCCTCGTCGTCACCGCCGCCGAGATCGACTCCGCCGTCGACGAGCTGGAGGCCGTGCTCGACTCCCTGCGCTGACCCCCCGCCTCCCTCCCGCGAGATGCCACTTGTGCACGCTTTCCACGGCGTGTCGCGTACACAAGTGGCATCTCGCGTTTCTGTGCCCGGGCGTCGGATCCGGCGCAGTGCGGGCAACTCGCGGCGGATGCTGTCATGCTGGACGCGGCCGCCGCGGTCTCTGCAGCGATCCGCACACTCCGGATCCACCTCCTCACCGCGACCCGCGCCCCCACCCGCACCGCTCCCGGTGCCGCACGATGCGGCGCGGAGCACGACCCGGGTGGCCGCGGACGAGGCCGTGCAGAGCACCGGAACCACCCGGCGGCTGCGACCACACAGACCACCTGCGCCGAGGCGCTCCGCACGAAGCGGGGGCCGCGCGCACCAGCACGACGCCACGTCCCCCATCGGAAAGCACCCATGCGAAACGCCAGAACCGCCAAGCCCGCGCGCCACCACCTCGAGCTCCCCGCCCCCAAGCCGCTGGAGAAGGGCGGCATGCGCATCACCCCGCTCGGCGGCCTGGGCGAGATCGGTCGCAACATGACCGTCTTCGAGCACAAGGGCAAGCTGCTCATCGTCGACTGCGGCGTGCTCTTCCCCGAGGAGAACCAGCCCGGCATCGACGTGATCCTGCCCGACTTCGCCGCGATCCGATCGCGCCTGAAGGACATCGAGGCGATCGTGCTCACCCACGGCCACGAGGACCACATCGGCGGCGTGCCGTACCTCCTCAAGGAGCGCGGCGACATCCCGATCATCGCGTCGACCTTCACCCTCGCGCTGATCACCGCGAAGCTCACCGAGCACCGCATCACCCCGCGCACCCGCCCGGTGAAGGAGGGCGACCGGATCGACGCCGGCGTCTTCGACCTCGAGTTCCTCGCGGTCAACCACTCCATCCCCGACGGCCTCGCGGTCGCCATCCGCACCGAGGCCGGCCTCGTGCTGCACACGGGCGACTTCAAGATGGACCAGTTCCCGCTCGACGGGCGCACCACCGACCTCCCCGGCTTCGCGCGCCTCGGCGACGAGGGCGTCGACCTCTTCCTGGTCGACTCCACCAACGCCGACGTCCCCGGCTTCGCGATCTCCGAGGGCGACCTCGCCCCCGCGATCGACCAGGTCTTCCGCACCGCCCCGCGGCGCATCGTCGTCTCGAGCTTCGCCAGCCACGTGCACCGCATCCAGCAGGTTCTCGACGCCGCGCAGAAGCACGGCCGCAAGGTCGCCTTCGTCGGCCGCTCGATGGTCCGCAACATGGGCATCGCCGCCGAGCTCGGCTACCTCAAGATCCCGGCCGGCCTCGTCGTCGACATGAAGGTGCTCGAGAAGCTGCCCGCGACCCAGATCGTGATGATCTGCACCGGTTCGCAGGGCGAGCCGATGGCGGCGCTCTCGCGGATGGCCAACAAGGACCACATCATCGACATCGGCCCCGGCGACACCGTGCTGCTCGCCAGCTCGCTGATCCCCGGCAACGAGAACGCGATCTACCGGATCATCAACGCCTTCACCCGCTGGGGCGCGACGGTCGTGCACAAGGGCAACGCCAAGGTGCACGTCTCGGGCCACGCCAGCGCCGGCGAGCTCGCCTACTGCTACAACATCCTCCGCCCGACCGCGGTCCTGCCCGTGCACGGCGAGTGGCGCCACCTCACGGCGAACGCCGCGATCGCGACGCGCACCGGCATCGACGAGAAGAATGTCTTCGTCGTCGAGGACGGCGTCTCGATCGACCTCGTCAAGGGGCGCTCGCGGATGAGCGGCCGCATCCCGGCCGACCTCGTCTTCGTCGACGGCACCACGATCGGCGTCGCGACCGAGGACGCGATGATCGACCGCCGCGTCCTCGCCGAGGAGGGCACCATCACGGTGCTCGCCATCGTCGACCTGGACCGCGGCACGCTCGGCGAGCCGGTCGAGTTCTTCACCCGCGGCTTCGTGGAGGAGCCGAGCTGGAAGGAGAACGCCAGCAAGGCGATCGACGACGCGGTGCTCCAGGCCGCCGGCCAGCCGACCGACCGCGACGCGATCGAGAAGCTGATCACGCGCACCCTCGGCCGCTGGCTGACCCGCCGTCACCGTCGCAACCCGGTCATCACGACGATCGTCGTGGAGGAGTAGTCCTCCCACCCCATGTACAACTAAGGCTGGATGGCCGCGATCGCTCGTTTCTCGGGCCGATCCGGGCCTCCAGCCTTATTTGTGCACGCGTCGCGGCGGTGACCCGCTTCCGGCGGGCCGCCCGCCCGCGAACTGCCCGTTAGGGAACCGTATGGATCCGGGCGTTCTCGGCTCCGGAGCCGCCTCCGCCGAGTAGACACGTCCAGTGACCTCCTCTCTCGTCCGCGGCGACGCCGACGCCCTCGAACCCTCGCCCCTCTCCTCAGCGCCCTCCTCCGGGCGCCGCGGCGGAGTGAAGGCCTGGCTGCTCGAGGGGCTGCGGAGCGACTCCGGCGCGCACCCCGGGCCGCACTCCACCACCGAGAAGACGCACTCCTGGTGGCGCGTGATGTGCCTGACCGGCGTCGACTACTTCTCCACGCTCGGATACCAGCCCGCGATCGCCGCACTCGCGGCCGGCCTGGTCTCGCCGCTGGCGACCATCGTCCTGGTGCTGCTGACCCTGTTCGGCGCGCTGCCGGTCTACCGCCGCGTCGCCCGCGAGAGCTTCCGCGGCGAGGGCTCGATCGCGATGCTGGAGCGGCTGCTGCCCTGGTGGGGCGGCAAGCTCTTCGTGCTGGTGCTGCTCGGCTTCGCGGCGACGGACTTCATGATCACGATCACCCTCTCGGCGGCCGACGCCACCGCGCACGCGGTCGAGAACCCGTTCGCGCCGGCCTGGTTCCACGGCGCGGAGGTGCCGCTGACGCTGGGGCTGGTCGCGCTGCTCGGGATCGTCTTCCTCCGCGGCTTCAAGGAGGCGATCTCGATCGCGGTCGTGCTGGTCGCGGTGTTCCTCGCGCTGAACGCGGTCGTCATCGTCGTCGCGATCGCGCACGTCGCCGAGAACCCGGTGGTGATCGGGAACTGGTGGTCGGCGCTGACGACGCAGCACGGGAATCCGCTGATCATGGTCGGCATCGCGCTGATCGTGTTCCCGAAGCTGGCGCTCGGGCTGTCCGGCTTCGAGACCGGCGTGGCGGTGATGCCGCAGATCCGCGGCGACGCGAGTGACACCGACGCGGCCCCGGTCGGCCGGATCCGAGGGGCGAAGCGGCTGCTGATCACCGCCGCCGTGACGATGTCGGCGTTCCTGATCACCTCGAGCTTCGTGACGACGCTGCTGATCCCGCAGGCCGAGTTCCAGCCGGGCGGGCAGGCCAACGGCCGCGCCCTCGCCTACCTCGCGCACGAGTACCTCGGCGACGCCTTCGGCACCGCCTACGACGTCAGCACGATCTGCATCCTCTGGTTCGCGGGCGCCTCGGCGATGGCCGGGCTGCTCAACATCGTGCCGCGCTACCTCCCGCGCTACGGGATGGCGCCGCAGTGGGCCGCGGCGGTGCGCCCGCTGGTGCTGGTCTTCACGGCCGTCGCGTTCCTGATCACGATCCTCTTCCGGGCCGACGTCGACGCCCAGGGCGGCGCCTACGCGACCGGGGTGCTGGTGCTGATCACGTCCGCCTCCGTCGCCGTGTTCCTCTCGGCCAAGCGCAAGAAGCAGCGCAAGCGCGCTGTCGGCTTCGCGGTGATCGCGCTCGTCTTCGTGTACACGACGGTCGTGAACGTGGTCGAGCGGCCGGACGGCGTGCGGATCGCGAGCCTGTTCATCCTCGGGATCCTCGTGGTGTCGCTGATCTCGCGGGTGCAGCGCTCGTTCCAGCTGCGGGCGACCTCGGTGACCTTCGACGCGCAGGCTCTCGACTTCCTCAGCACCGACGCCGACGACTACGGCGTGATCCGCGTCCTCGCGAACGAGCCCGACGACGGCTCCGAGCGCGAGTACCGCGACAAGCTGGCCGAGGAGCAGCGCGACAGCAACCTGCCGATGCGCGGCCCGGTCCTCTTCCTCGAGGTGCACACCACCGACTCGTCCGACTTCGAGGAGGACCTCGTGGTGCAGGGGCGCGTCTGCCACGGCTTCCGCGTGCTCACGGTGACGAGCGGCAACATCCCGAACACGATCGCCACCGTGCTTCTCGAGATCCGAGCCCTGACCGGCGTCGTCCCGGACGTCTACTTCGAGTGGACCGAGGGCGGCCCGCTCTCCAACATGTTCCGCTTCCTGATCACCGGCACCGGCGAGGTCGCCCCCGTCACCCGCGAGGTCCTGCGCCGCGCCGAGCCCCGCCGCGAGCGCCGCCCGGGCGTCCACGTCGGCTGACCCGGCGCCCCGGCCTGCCCCCCTTCGCGAGATGCCACTTGTGCACGCTTTCCACGGCGTGTCGCGTGCACAAGTGGCATCTCGCGGGAGGGAGGGGACTGAGCGCACCCGACGTTCGGCGACGGGGAGTCGACGGGGAGCGTGGAGGGGTGGGTGGCCTCCCGCGATGATCGTCTTCCGTTCGCCCGGCGTCGCGACGGACGAAGCGCGACCGACGGCCTCCGTCTACGTCGACGGGTTCAACCTCTACCGGAGGGTCCTGGAGTCTGAGCCGACGCTCAAGTGGCTCGATCTCGCACGCCTGTGCGATCTCCTTCTGCCGACCTTCGACGTGGTCCGGGTCCGGTACTTCACCGCCATGATCCGGGCGACGCTCGGGACCGATCCGCAGGCGCCGGCTCGACAGCAGGCATACGTGCGCGCTCTGCGGACCTCTCCGCGGATCACCGTCCACGAAGGGATGTTCCGCATAGATCGTCGGACCATGCCCGTGCATCCTGCGCGGCTCGACGACGGCGGCCGGCTCGTGACGGTCGGAGTGCGCAGGACGGAGGAGAAGGGGTCCGACGTCAACCTGGCCGCCCACATGCTCGTCGACGCCTTCCGGGGCGAGGCGGAGACGTTCTTCCTACTGTCGAACGACTCGGACTTCACCGAGGCCTTCCGGATGGTGCGCGACGAGGCGGGCAAGGAGATCGGCCTGATCTCGCCGACCGACAGACCGTCGGCCTCGCTGCTCGCGGTGGCGCCCGCGCACATCCGCAAGATCCGCCGCGGTGTGCTCGAGCGGAGCCGGTTTCCGGATGTGCTCCACGACGACCGCGGCGTCCTCCGTCGCCCCGCTGCGTGGGGCGGAAAGAGCTGAGGCCCCTTCCGGAGAAGGGGCCCCGCGCCCGGTAGCCGAAGCGTCCGGGGGTGTCCCCTCAGCGTACGCGCCTCGCCTCCCTCCCCGCCGCGAGATGCCACTTGTGCACGCCTTCCACGGCGTGTCGCGTGCACAAGTGGCATCTCGCGGGAGGGAGGGGCGGGTCAGTCGCGGACCGTGGAGAGGGGCTCGGTGATGCTCTCGAGGCTGCGGCGCTCGGCGTCGACGCCGAAGATCAGGGCGACGACGCCGCCGACGATCATCACCGCCGCGCCGACGAAGTAGCCGACGGTGAGCGGGCCGCGGTCGCTGCCGTCGCCGATCAGCACGCCGTAGAGGGTGGGCGCGACGGCGCCGGCGATCTGGCCGAGGGTGAAGAAGTACGAGATCGCCTGGCTGCGCAGCTCCAGCGGGAAGATCTCGCTGACCGTGAGGTAGGCGCTCGAGGCGCCGGCGGAGGCGAAGAAGAACGAGACGCACCAGAGGATCGTCTGGGTCGTCGCGGTCAGCACGTCCATGCTGAACAGCAGCGCCGAGAGCGCGAGCACCGCCCCGGAGACGCCGTAGGTGAGGAAGATCATCTTCCGCCGGCCCCAGACGTCGAACAGGTGGCCGAGCACCAGCGGACCGACGAGGTTGCCGATCGCGAACGGGAAGAAGAAGTACGAGACGGCGTTCTGCTCCACCCCGTAGAAGTTCTCCAGCACCAGCGCGTAGGTGAAGAAGATCGCGTTGTAGAGGAACGACTGGGTGATCATCATCGTCGCGCCGACCAGCGTCCGCTTCGGGTACTGCTTGATCAGCACCCGCGCGATAGTGCTGAACGGGATGCTCTCGGTCGCCTTCACCGTGATCGCCTGCGAGTCGTCGACCGGCTCGAGGACACCGCCCTCCGACTCGACGCGGCGTTCGATCTCGTCGACGGTGCGCTCCGCCTCCTCCTCGCGGCCGTGGGTCATCAGCCAGCGCGGGCTCTCGGGGATGTGCCGGCGGAGGTAGATGATCGCGAGCCCGAGGATCGGCCCGAGGAAGAAGCCGAGGCGCCAGCCGACGTTCTCGGCGAAGAGCTGGTCGTTGAGGAAGAAGAGGTTCGCCGCGGAGCCGAGCGCCGCGCCGCCCCAGTAGGTGCCGTTGATCGCGATGTCGACCCGGCCGCGGTACTTCGAGGGGATCAGCTCGTCGATGGCGGAGTTGATCGCCGCGTACTCGCCGCCGATGCCCATCCCCGCGAAGAAGCGGAAGACGGCGAGGAAGAGGTAGTTGGGCGCGAGGCCCGCGAGGCCGCTCGCGACCAGGTAGATCACCAGCGTCAGGATGAAGAGCTTGCGCCTCCCGAGCCGGTCGCTCAGCCGCCCGAAGATCAGCGCGCCGACGATCTGGCCGACCAGGTAGACCGTGCCGAGCACGCCGACCTGCGCGGCCGAGAGGTCGAACTCCTTCGCGAAGCCGGCGCTCGCGACGATCTGGATCTCGAGGCCGTCCAGCACCCAGGAGAAGCCGAGGCCGACGACGATGGACCAGTGGAACCGCGTCCACGGCAGCCGGTCGATGCGGGCGGGGACGAGGCTCCGGACGGGGCCGCGCTCTTCGGTGTCGGTGGACATGGCTCGCGCCTTCCTGTCGCCCCGGCTGCGCTGCTGATGCGCGCGGTCCCGGACGCGGCGAGACGACGATAGACCCGAGCATCGCCGGGCTATGCACCCCTGGCCACGGCGCGCCTGCCGGGTGTATCCGGCGACGTGCGCGCCTGCCCGCTTCCGCGAGATGCCACTTGTGCACGCCTTTCTCGGCGTGTCGCGTGCACAAGTGGCATCTCGCGGAGGGGGAGGGGCGGGGCGCCGAGGGGGTGGGTAGCGTGGGGGGATGATCGATGCGACACCCGCCGGAACGCCCGCCTACGTCCTGAGCGAGGGGCCCGTCTGGGACGGGGAGACCGGCCGGCTGACCTGGGTGGACATCGAGGCGGGCGCGGTGCTGTCGGCGCCGCTCACCGCGGACGGGCTCGGGGCGATCACCCGCACGGACGTCGGCGAGCAGGTCGGCTGCGCGCTGCCGCTCGGCGATGGGCGCGTGCTCGTCGCGCTCACCCGCCGCCTCGCGATCCTGGAGGTCGACGGCTCGCTGACCCGCGGCTCCGAGCTGCTGCCCGAGGGGCACCGCTTCAACGACGGCTCCATCGACCCGCAGGGCCGGCTCGTCGTCGGCTCGCTGACGCTGGGCGAGTCCGTCGGTGACGACGTGCTGCTGCGCCTCGAGCACGACGGAGCGGTCACCGTCCTCGACCACGACCTGCGGCTCTCGAACGGCCTCGGCTGGTCGCCCGACGGCGCGGTGATGTACTCGGTCGACACCGAGTCGGGCGTCGTCTACCGGCGCCCGTACCTCGACGGGGTGAACGGCCCGCGCGAGACCTTCCTCGAGCCGGAGGAGGGCGTCTTCCTCGACGGCATGACCGTCGACTCCGAGGGCCGGCTGTGGTGCTCGGTCTGGGGCGGGAGCGGCGTGCGCGTCTACGACTTCGAGGGCCGCCGCCTCGAGGCCGAGGGCATCGCGATCGACGCGCCGCACTCCTCCAGCATCGCCTTCGCGGGCGAGGCGCTCGACGTCGCCGTCGTGTCGTCGGCCTCGCGCGACCTGTCGGCGGACGAGCGGACGCGGTACCCGCTCGCGGGCGGACTGTGGCTCGCGCGGCCGGGTGCGACCGGGCTGCCGGCGCCGCGCTGGGTCGAGGCCCCGCTGCCCTGACGGGGCCGGGGGTCGCTTCGGGGCGGGGCAGCGACGGACCGGGGCCGGACCTTCGGACCCGCGGTCAGTCGGCGTCGACCGGCGCGGCCGGGTCCGACGCGGGCTGCGGCGTCAGGGTGACCCGCGAGATCCGGTAGCGGTCGGTCTCGGCGACCCGGAGCACGTGGTCGCCGACGACGAGGGTGTCGCCCACGACGGCGACCCGGCCGATGCGGTCGAGCACGTAGCCGCCGACCGTCTCGTAGGGCCCCTCGGGCAGCTCGATGCCGAGCAGCTCCTCCAGGTCCTCGAGGATCATGCCGCCGTCGAGGTCCTGCAGCTGCTCGGCGGCCTTCGCGTCGACGTCCTGGCGCGCGCCGTCGTACTCGTCGTAGATCTCGCCGACGAGCTCCTCCAGCAGGTCCTCGAGGGTGATGATGCCGTCGGTCCCGCCGTACTCGTCGATGACGACGGCGATCTGGTGGCCGTCCTGCCGCATGGTGCGCAGGGCCGCGAGCACCTTCGTCGTGCCGGGGACCGCCAGGATCGGCCGGGTGATGTCGGCGACGCTGCTCGCGGTGCCGTCGCGGCCCGCCTCCGGGAACGCGGCCATCAGGTCGCGGACGTGCACGAAGCCCAGGACGTCGTCGCGGTTCTCGCCGACCACCGGATAGCGCGAGTGCGGCCGGCCGAGCACCTCCGCGTAGCCCTCGGCGACAGGCAGATCGCCGCGGAGGAAGTCGACGTCCGGCCGCGGGCGCATCACCTCGGCGACGCGCCGGTCGTCCGCGCGGAAGACGTCGGCGAGAAGCTGCCGGCTGTCCTCGGCGATCTCGGTGTTGCTCGAGATCATGTCGCGCACCTCGTCCGCCGAGACGCTCTCGCCCTTCTCGCGCGGGTCGGCACCGAGGAGGCGGACCACCGCATCGGTGGAGACCGACAGCAGCCAGATGATCGGGCGCATGAGACGCGCGAGCATGTTGAGCGGCGGGGCGAGCACCTTCGTGAAGGCGACCGACTTCTGCATGGCGAGGCGCTTGGGCACCAGCTCGCCGAGCACGAGCGAGAGGTAGGCGATGACGAGGGTCATCAGGATCAGCGCGACCGTCGAGGCTGCGCCGTTCGAGAGACCGAGCGACTCGAGCGGCGGCACGAGATCCGGCGCGATCGTCGAGGCGCCGTACGCCGAGGAGAAGAAGCCGGCGAGCGTCACGCCGATCTGCACGGCCGAGAGGAAGGTGTTCGGGTTCCGCACCAGCTCGGCGATGCGCCGGCCGCGCTCGCTGCCCGCCTCGATCGCGCGCACCTGGCTCTCGCGGAGGCTGACGATCGCCATCTCGGTGCCCGCGAACACCCCGCCGATGAGCACGAACAGCACGACGAGGCCGATGTTGAGGAGGGTGTCCAGATCCACGGTGCTCAGAGTACGGACGCCCGCTCGGAGAACGCCTCGCGCCCTCTCAGGCGGCGGCGCGCCCCCGCCCACCCTCACTCCTCAGAAGTTGCGGTAGTCGCGCCCGACTACCGCAACTTCTGGGAAGTGGGCGGGCGGGCGTCGGGCGGGGTGCGTCCGCTGTCCAGAAGTTGTCGTACTGGCGTGCCGACTAAGACAAGTTCTGGAGGGAGGCGGCCGCGCGCCTTCCGTCGGCTCCAGTCCTCCAGAAGTTGCGGTACTCGGCGGCGAGTACCGCAACTTGTGGAGAGTGGGTGGCGGAAGGCGGCTCGGTCAGGCGTCGGCCGGGCGGACGCCGATCGTCAGGATCAGGTTCGCGTAGATGCGGCGGTCGCCGCTGGCGATGGTGAGGGCGACGTCGTCGGTGCGGGCCTCGGCGTAGAAGGCGTGGCGTTCGACCGAAGTGAAGGGGACGCCGTCGAGGGTGGCGCGGAAGGCGTCCTGCGCGGGCACGTCGAGGCCGGGCGCGGGCGTCATCACGGTCGCCTCCTCGACGACGATCGCGGTCAGCAGCGCCTCGAGGATCTCGTCGACGGTGAGCATGTCCGGGCGCAGATTGAGGTGCACGAGCGCGGAGTTCTTCCCGAGCGTGGTGCCGACCGGGTAGTTGCCGTCGGCGATCAGGATCCGGGAGCCGTGGCCGGCGCGGGCGAGCGCGTGCAGGATCTCGGGGTGCAGGAGGGTCGTGGTCAGCATGGTGCTCCTCGGTGAGGGGGGGTGGATGTCAGTGGTGGACGTGGGCGACGGAGGCGCCGGCGATCAGCCGGCCGGGAAGGGTGCGCGTCTCGAACGGCTCGGGGCTGCCGTCGAGCCGGCGCTCGATCAGCGCGGCGGCCTCGGCGGCGATGGCGTCGGTCGGCTGCTCGACGATCGTCAGCCGCGGTCGGACGACCCGCGCGAGCTCGACGGTGTCGAAGCCGACGATCGAGAGGTCGGCGGGCAGGCGCAGGCCGGAGTCGCCGAGCGCGGTCAGCGCGCCGACGGTCAGCTCGCGGTTGCTGGCGAAGACGGCGGTCGGCCGGTCGCGGCGGGCGAGGATCCGCTCCATCGAGGCGATGCCGCTCTCGACGCTCAGCGGGCCGAGCTCGACCTCGGCCGGCCCGAGGCCGCGGGAGGCGAGCTCGTCGAGGACGCCCGCGGTGCGCTCCCGGGTGGTCGAGACGTCCGGATCGCCGCCGAGCACCGCGATCGCGCGGTGGCCGTGGTCGGCGAGGTGCCGGGCGGCGGAGGCGCCGGCCGCGCGGTTGTCGAGCACCACGCGGTCGGTCTCGAGCTCGTCGTCGACCCAGTCCACCGTCACCACGGGAGTGCCCTGCTCGGAGGCGCTGCGGAGCGCGTCGACGTCGCCCCGGGTCGGGACGGCGACGATCCCGTCGACCATCTTCTCGAGCAGCAGCCCGACGGCGGCGCCCGGCTCGGGCAGGCTGACGCCGATCAGCACGCCGATGCCGTCGCCGCGCAGGGCCCGCTCGAGCCCGGCGATGATCGACAGGTGGAACTCGTTGTCCAGCGCCGGCAGCAGCACGCCCACCGTGCGGGAGCGCCGCGAGCGCAGCCCGCGCGCGAAGCCGTTGACGCGGAAGTCGAGCCGCTCGGCCGCCGCCTCGATCGCGACGGCGTTCTCGGGGCGCACCGGCAGGCCGTTGTAGTGCTTCGAGATCGTCGAGAGCGACAGCCCGGTCAGCCGCTGCAGGTCCTTGTACGTCGCCATCTCAGAGCGCGGGCGAGCCGTAGCCGTCCCAGCCGGGGATCGTGCCGTCGGCGTCCCAGAGGTCGAGCCAGTCGGTGCTGCCCGGCCAGAGGAAGACCTGGCCCTTGATCAGCCGGTTGTTGCGCTCGGCGCCGCGCAGGGACTCCTGCTCGGCGGCGGTGAGGGCGAGCGACGCGGCGGCGAGATTGGCCTCGATCTGCTCGGGCTTCACCGCGAACGGGATCGGGATCTGGCCGCGGTTGACGGCCCAGGCGAGGCAGACGACGACCGGGTGCACGCCGCGCTCGCGGGCGATCGCCTGCACGGCGGGGTGCTCGATGTCGACGAGGTCGCCGTCGACGCGGTCGCGCTCGGGGCGGGACGGCGAGCCCAGCGGCGAGTAGCCGATCGGCTGGATGCCGTGATCGAGGCAGTAGCGGAACAGCTCCGGCTGCTGGAAGCAGGGGTGCAGCTCCATCTCGTTGAGCGCGGGCGCGATGCGGACGTCGGCGAGGATCCGCTCGAGCTTCGCGATCGTGACGTTCGAGGTGCCGAGGTGCCGGACCAGCCCGCGGTCGACGAGCGACTCGAGCGCCGCCCAGGTGCGCAGGAACGCGGCGTGCTCGTAGGGGCGCGCCTCCGGGTCGCGGGCGTCGGTCTCGGCGTGCGGCGGGTGGTGGTTGGGGAACGGCCAGTGCACGAAGACGGCGTCGAGCACGTCGAGGCCGAGGTCCTCGAGCGAGCGCTCGACCGAGGCGACCGCGGCGTCCGGCTCGTGCGCGTCGTTCCAGATCTTCGACATCACGAAGAGCTCCTCGCGCGGCACGCCGGAGTCGGCGATCGCTCGCCCGACGCGTGGCTCGTTGCCGTAGACCGTGGCGCAGTCGAGCAGCCGGAAGCCGGCCCGGAGCGAGTGCTCGACGGCGAGGCCGACCGTCTCGGCGTCGTAGCGGTCGGAGCCGAAGGTGCCGGCGCCGATCGAGGGGATGCGGCGACCGCTCGCGAGGGTGCGGTGCGCCGGCGGAGCGGCGGTGCGGGGGTCGGCGGCGGTGACGGCGGCGTCCATGCCACTCCTCGGGGTCGTGAGGCGAAACGATTCGCAGTCAGCCTAGGTGCATCCCCACTCGTCGGACCAGGGCCGGGAGGCGAAACGACGCGAATCGTTTCGCCTCCCGGCGTCCACGGCCTCGACTGCTACTTGCCGGTCACCGCGTCCTTCACGGCGCCGACGGCCTTCTCGACGATGTTCGGCTTCGGCGAGGTGCCGTAGAAGCGCTCGTCCGGCTGGGTGGGCGGCGGCATCGGCACGCCGTCGTCGGGGCTCGCCGTGCGGTAGCTGAACTCGCCCTTGCCGTCGGGCGTGGGGCCGGAGGCCCAGCTGCCCTCGGCGGCCGCGGCGCCGTCCGAGAAGTTGATGTACTCGTACGACACCGAGCGCTCCTCCTTCGAGAGCGGGAAGTTCGAGGGCACCGGCAGGTCCTCCGCGCCCTCCGCGCGCAGCTCGGCGGCGGCCGCGATCCACTGGTTCTGGTGCATCGTGTCGCGGGCCAGGAGGAACGAGAGCAGGTCCCGCACGCCGTGGTCGTCGGTCATGTGGTAGAGCCGCGCGACCTGCAGGCGGCCCTGCATCTCGGCGTTCGCGTTGGCGGTGAAGTCGGCCAGCAGGTTGCCGCTCGCCGTGATGTACGAGCCCTGCCAGGGGTTGCCGTTGCTGTCGACGGGGCGGACGCCCGCGCCGGCGACGATCGCGGCCTGGATGTCGGTGCCGCCGATGACCGCGCCGAGAACCGGGTCCTTCTTGATGGCGTCCTCGGACTGCTCGACGGGAGCCTTCTCGAGCAGCTGGGCGATCATGATCGCGATCATCTCGACGTGGCCGAACTCCTCGGCGCCGATGCCGTAGAGCAGGTCGCGGTACTTGCCGGGCTCGTGGGCGTTCCAGGCCTGGAAGCCGTACTGCATGGCGACGGTGATCTCGCCGTACTGGCCGCCGAGCACCTCCTGGAACCGGCGGGCGAAGACGGCGTCGGGCTTGGAGGGGGAGGACGTGAACTGGAGCTCTTGACGGTGGAAGAACATGCGGTCGTACCTTTCCGGGAGCAGTCGGTGCGGACCTCGTCGCCCGCCCTTCGACGGTAGGCAGGGCCCTTCGGCGCTCAGAAGGGGCTTGACCTCTCCTGCCGCTGCTCCCGGATCGGACCTGTCGGCGCTCCCGGATCGGACCAGTCGCGCTCCCGGATCAGACCAGGCGGCGCGACTCCGCCGTCACCACGCGGAACCAGCGGGCGCCGTAGCCGTCGATGCCGACGGTGACCGTGCCGTCGTCGCCGATCGGCTGCGACTCGCCGCCGAGGGAGTCGACCAGGCGCGAGCCCGGCTCCGAGTCGGGGAGCGTGATCCTCACGGTGCGCGGGCTCGAGGCGAAGCTGTGCACGGCGACGGTCGTGCCGGTCGACGCGGACATCCGGTGCGCGAAGACGCAGGGCTGGTCGGCCGGGAGGTGGGTGTACTCGCCCCAGCCGATCTCGGGGGAGCGGCGGTAGAGCCAGGCGAGGCCCTTGATGTGCGCGAGCAGCGAGCCGGGGTCGCGGAGCTGGGCGGCGGCGTTGACGTGCTCCGGGCCGAAGCCGCCGCCGGGCGGGGCGGCGATCAGGTCGTCGGCGTCGGCGCGCGAGAAGCCGCCGTTCGCGGCGGAGGTCCACTGCATCGGCGTGCGGACGCCGCTGCGGCCGGGGATGTCGGCGTTCTCGCCCATCCCGATCTCCTCGCCGTAGTAGAGGACGGGTGAGCCGGGCAGCGAGAACAGCAGGCTGTAGACCATCCGGATACGGCGCGGATCGCCGTCGAGCATCGGCGGGAGGCGGCGCACGATGCCGCGGCCGTGGATCCGCTGCGACTCCTCCGGCGCGAACGCGGCGAAGACCTCGTCGCGCTCGTCGTCGGTGAGCTGCGAGAGGGTCAGCTCGTCGTGATTGCGGACGAAGTTCGCCCACTGACTGCCGACCGAGATCGGCGGGCGGCTCGCGATCGCCTCGACGAGCGGCGTCGCGTCCTCCCGCGCGAGCGCGAGGTAGAGGCGCTGATTGCCGATGAAGTCGAACTGCATCGACAGCTCGTCGGCGTCCTCGCCGCCGAAGAAGGCGAGCTGCTCGTCGCGGGTCGTGTTCACCTCGCCGAGCAGCATCGCCTCGCCCGAGCGGCGGCTGATGAAGCGGCGCAGCAGGCGCAGCCACTCGTGCTCGTCGCGGGCGCCCGGCTCGATCAGGTAGGGCACCGCGTCGACGCGGAAGCCGTCGACCCCGAGCTGCAGCCAGAAGCCGACGAGCTTCGCGATCTCGTCGCGCACCGCCGGGTTGTCGGTGTTGAGGTCGGGCTGGTGCCGGTAGAAGTTGTGCAGGTAGTACTGCCCGGCCTCCTCGTCGAAGAACCAGACGCCGTCCTCGACGTCCGGGAAGACGTTCGCCGGCTGGTCGGCCGGCGGCTCGTCGCGCCAGACGTAGTAGTCGCGGTAGGGGCTGTCGGGGGAGGAGCGCGCCGCCTGGAACCACGGGTGCTGGTCGCTGGTGTGGTTGACGACCAGGTCGACGATGACGCGCATCCCGCGGTCGTGCGCAGTGCGGATCACCTCGACGACGTCGCCGTGGTGGCCGTAGCGCTCGTCGACGCCGTAGAAGTCGCTGATGTCGTAGCCGTTGTCCTTGCCGGGCGAGCGGTAGAACGGCGCGAGCCAGAGGCAGCCGACGCCGAGCTCGGCCAGGTAGTCGATCCGGTGCGCGAGACCCTCGAGGTCGCCGACGCCGTCGTCGTCCCAGTCCATGAAGGTCTTGACGTCGAGGTTGTAGTAGACGGCGGCGCGCCACCACAGGTCGCTGGTGTCGGTGACCCTCATGCGGACGCCTCCGCGGTGACGGTCGGGCGGATATGCGCGGGGGCGGTGCCGCCGGCGAGGGCGGCGGGGGCGAGGGGGGTCATGGCGCTCCGGGGTCGGGTCGGGGAGGGTCGCCCTCGACGGTAGGTGCGCGATGGATCTGCGTCTCCTCGTTGATTTCTCAGGGAGAGGGTGGCGGTCCGGTGCGTGGCTCGGGCGCGATCGTCATGATGTCGAACGAGCGAGCGGATCCTGACCGTGGACGAGCTCGGCGCGATGCCCGCTCGGGACGACCGCTCTCGAGGTGTCCAACCCGGACTGCATCGTGATCGACTACCGCGGTCCGTCGACCTTCCCGATCGGAGAGGACGGTTGGAAAGCGATCCGGCCCGGGCCCGAGCAGACGGCTGTGCGGTCGACATCGACGAGAGCGGCGTGGCGAGACCACGAGCAGCGAGGTGACGTGCAGCGGCGTCGAGGCCCAGTCGGGCGGGCTCGTCTTGACGGCGAGCACTTCGGACCCCTACAGTCTCACCCAGCCGATTTAATCGATTAAATCGAAGTCATCTCGAAGAAGAGTGAGGGATCCGATGGTGAGTTCCGTCGATACACCGGCCCTGGAGCTGAGGCACGCGGCGAAGAGCTTCGGCCCGGTGATCGCCCTTCAGGACGGGACGATCGAGATCCTCCCCGGCGAGGTGCACGCACTCGTCGGCGAGAACGGCGCCGGCAAATCCACCCTGGTGAAGATCCTCGCCGGCCTGCACCTTCCTGATTCCGGAGATTTCCGAGTCGCCGGCGTGCCCGTGGTCTTCCGGAACGTCGCGGACAGCAAGCGCGCGGGGATCTCCGTGATCTACCAGGAGCCGACGCTGTTCCCCGACCTCACCGTCGCCGAGAACATCTTCGTCGGACGTCAGCCCCGGGGTCCGCTCGGGCTCATCAGTCGATCGCAGATGCGCCGTGATGCGCGTCGCCTCTTCAGCGACCTGGGCGTCCCGATCGATCCGGACCGCCTCGCCGAGGGTCTGTCGATCGCGGATCAGCAGATCATCGAGATCGCGAAGGCCATCTCGCTGAAGGCGCAGATCCTCGTCATGGACGAGCCGACCGCAGCCCTGTCCGGCGTCGAGGTCGAGCGGCTGTTCGCGGTTGCGCGCTCCCTGCGCGATCAGGGCACCGGCATCCTCTTCATCTCCCATCGGTTCGACGAGGTCTTCGCCCTCTGCGACCGGATCACCGTCATGCGCGACGGCCAGTACATCGGCACGCACCGGACCGCTGAGACGACTGTTCAGGCGATCGTCCGGGAGATGGTCGGACGAGACATCGACTCGCTCTTCCCGAAGCAGGTCGCGACGATCGGCGCCCCCGTCCTCGAGGTCGAGTCGCTCACCCGGGAGGGGGTCTTCCAGGATGTCTCCCTGACCGTCCGGGCGGGCGAGATCGTCGGTCTGGCCGGTCTCGTGGGGGCGGGGCGCACCGAGGTCGCCCGAGCCGTCTTCGGCATCGACAAGTACGACTCCGGATCGGTCACCCTCGCAGGTCGACCGCTCGCCCCGCACAGCACACGTGCGGCCATCGCCGCAGGGATCGGGTTCGTGCCCGAGGACCGACGGAAGCAGGGTCTGGTCATGGCCTTGTCGGTCGGCCGCAACACCGCCCTGACGCTGCGCAATCGCGTCGCCCGCTTCGGAATCATCGACGGACGGCGCGAGCGGGCACTCGCTGCACAGTGGAACGAGCGACTCCAGGTGAAGACGGCGACGCAGGACATCGCGGTGTCGACGCTCTCCGGCGGCAACCAGCAGAAGGTCGTTCTGGCGAAGTGGCTCGCCACCGATCCGGCACTTCTCATCGTCGACGAGCCCACTCGCGGTATCGACGTGGGCACCAAGGCAGAGGTTCACCGCCTCCTGAGCGATCTCGCCGGCCGGGGCATCGCCATTCTGATGATCTCGTCAGAGCTCCCGGAGGTGCTCGGCATGGCCGATCGCGTGATCGTCATGCGCGAGGGCCGAGTCTCCGGCCGCTTCGAGCGCGCCGATGCCACCCCTGAGGTCGTCATGCACGCCGCGACCGCCGGAGCGGAGGTCGTCCTGTGACCACGACGACCACTCCCACACGCCTCACGACCCGCGCCGCCGGACTGCTGCGCTTCCGCGAGCTCCCCGTCGCTGCCGGACTGATCGTCCTCGTCGTCGCGACGACCCTCGTGAACCCCCGCTTCCTCGCCCCGCAGAGCGTCAAGGATCTGATGCTCAACGCGACGATCCTGATGATCCTCGCCGCCGGGCAGTCGCTCGTCCTGATCACCAGGAACGTCGACCTGTCCGTCGGATCGATCCTCGGCATCAGCGGCTTCCTCACCGGCACCCTCTTCGCGTCGTCACCGGGGATCCCCATCCCTCTGGTCTTCCTCGCGGGGATCGCGATCGGGGCGCTGCTCGGCGGGATCAACGGACTCCTCGTGACGAGCGTCAAGGTGCCCGCCCTGGTCATCACCCTCGGAACCCTCTACATCTACCGGGGTGTCAACAACGCCTGGGCCGGTGGACGCGAGTACTTCTCCGGCGATCGGCCGCAGGCGTTCGGCGACCTCTCCGTCGACACCTTCCTCGGTGTCCCGCTCATCACGATCGTGGCCGTGCTGGTCATCGCCGTGCTCGCCGTCGTCCTGGCCGGCACTCGGCCGGGCCGCGATCTGTACGCGATCGGCTCCGACCCCGATGCTGCGACCGCCTTCGGCATCCGGAGCGGGACCCGCGTGTTCACCGCGTTCCTCGTCAACGGCGCCCTGGCCGGGCTCGCCGGCGTCCTCTACGCCTCCCGCTTCAGCTCGGTCGGCGCGACCACCGGTTCCGGGCTCGAGCTCGACGTGGTCGCGGCGGCGGTCGTCGGCGGGGTCGCGATCTCCGGTGGCTCCGGCACCGTCATAGGAGCAGCGATCGGCGCGCTCCTGCTGACCACGATCACCAGCTCTCTGACCGCCGTGCAGATCGACAAGTTCTGGCAGCAGGCCGTGGTCGGCGCCCTCATCCTCCTGGCGATCATCGTCGATCGGATCGCCGCTCTCCGCACCGCCAGGCGCAACCGAATCAGCGAGGCACGGAAATGACCCGCACCGAATCCCTCCGCACCGTCACCACAGGCCCGGCCCGTCGGCGTGCTCGACCGCTCCGCGTCCTCGCGAGCCGCGACGGCCTCCTCGTCGCCCTCCTGCTGGTCGTGCTGATCGCCGCCGCACTGCTGCAGCCACGCTTCGCCTCTCCGATCACAGCGGGCTACCTGCTGCTCAATGCGGTACCGGCGCTGCTCATCGCCCTCCCGATGACTCTCATCATCATCACCGGTGAGATCGATCTGTCGGTCGCGAGCATCGTCGGACTGAGCACGACGACGATCGGATCCCTGACGGTGGCCGGAGTCGACTACGTCCCCGCCGTGCTCGCCGCGATCGCTGTCGGTCTTCTGGCGGGAGCCGTCAACGGGGCTCTCATCGCCTTCGTGGGGCTCCCCTCTCTGGCGGTCACGATCGGAACGCTCGCGCTCTACCGAGGATTCACCCTCGTCGTGATCGGCGACGTCTCCGTGTCGAGCAGTCAGTATCCGGAGGGTTTCGTCGGATTCGTCAACTCGAAGCTCGGCGCCACCGGCATCCCCGTGCTGATCCTGCCGGTCCTGCTCATCGTTCTGGTGTTCGCGGCGATCCTGCACATCACGCCCTTCGGCCGCGGCCTGTACGCCCTCGGCTACAGCGCGGAAGCGGCGAGCTTCGTCGGCATCCGCGTCCCGCTCTCGAAGTTCTGGCTCTACGTCGCGAGCGGCCTCACCTGCAGCCTCGTCGGGGTCTTCTGGGGCGTCTACTACAGCGCCCGCAGCGACAGTGCATCAGGCCTCGAGCTGACGGTGATCGCGGCGGTCCTGCTCGGAGGCGTCTCCATCTTCGGCGGGCGCGGATCGATCCTCGGAGCCGTCTGCGGCGTCCTGCTCATCGCCACCGTGAACTACGTCCTCCGGCTCCAGCGGATCCCCGACGTGACCCTCGTGATCATCACCGGTTCACTGCTCATCCTGTCGGTCGTCGCGCCGGCCGTCACCGCCTCCCTGACCCGGAGGATGCACGTCAGACGAACCCACCGCTCCCTGCCCTCGGCCGATCACGCCTGAGAGTGCCGAGCCGAGCGCAGTCCCGGCTTCCCCACCGCCCCCCTTCCGAGACACAACCCACCACCAAGGAGAAACAACGATGTTCACTCACTCCACGCCGCGCCGACCCGGCCGTGCGGCAGCAGCGATCGCGGCCGCAGCAGCGCTCGCCCTCACCCTCAGCGCCTGTGCCGGCGGTGACGCAGGCACCTCCGAGGGAGGATCCGGCTCGAGCGACGGCGCGAGCATCACGTTCATCCCCAAGAACCTGAACAACCCCTACATCAGCCTCGAGCTCTCCGGCGCGAAGGACGCAGCCGAGGAGCTCGGCTTCACCTACAACGAGGCCGCCGCTCTGGACGCGGGCGCAGACAGCCAGATCCCGTTCATCCAGACCGAGGTCCAGAACGGCACGCAGATCATCGCTGTCTCGCCGAACGACCCCGACGCCGTCTGCCCCGCACTCGAGGACGCCCGTGCCGGCGGCGCGAAGATCATCACCTTCGACTCCGACTCAGCGACCGAATGCCGCGACCTGTTCATCAACCAGACCTCCGTCGAGGGCGTCGCCGCGGGCCAGCTCGAGCAGCTCTACGACCAGATCGGCGGGACAGGCGAGATCGCGGTACTGTCCGCCACAGCCGCTGCGCCGAACCAGAACGCCTGGATCGCCGCGATGGAGGAGCAGATCGCCGAGAACCCGGACTACGAGTGGGACCTCGTCACCACCGTCTACGGCGACGACGACGACACCAAGTCGTTCCAGGAGGCCCAGGGCCTGCTCCAGTCGTACCCGGACCTGAAGGGCATCATCTCGCCCACCACGGTCGGGATCGCCGCGACTGCCCGCTACCTCTCCACGTCGGAGTACAAGGGGAAGGTCGCCCTCGTCGGACTGGGGCTGCCCGGCCAGATGAAGGAGTACATCGAGGACGGCACCGTCACCGCCTTCGCCCTGTGGGACCCGTCGCAGGTCGGCTACCTCACGGCGTTCGCGGGAAAGGCGCTGCTCGACGGCACCATCACCGGCGCCGAGGGCGATACGTTCGACGCAGGGGAGCTCGGCTCCTACACCGTGGGAGAAGACGGCCTGGTCATCGTCGGCGAGCTGCTCAAGTTCGACGCCGAGAACATCGACCAGTACGACTACATCTCCTTCTGACCCAGAAGCAGAGGCGGGCGCACTCCGGCGCGCTCGCCCCTGCAGCACCTCGACCCCCGGGAGCTCGCGATGAAGCGCATCTGCTTCACTCTCCAGTTGGATCCGGCACGGCTGACGGAGTACAAGCGTCGCCACGCCGCCGTCTGGGCTGACATGCTCGACGCCCTGGCGGCGAACGGCTGGCACAACTATTCGCTGTTCGTCCGCGACGACGGGCTCCTGGTCGGTTACTTCGAGACACAGGACCTTGACGCAGCGCTCTCCGGGATGGCCGAGACGGAGGTCAACGCCCGGTGGCAGTCGGAGATGGCGGAGTTCTTCCTCGAGCTCGATGGAGCACCGGACGAGGGCTTCACTCCGCTCGAGGAGGCCTTCCACCTCGAGGATCAGCTGGCTCTGATCAGCGAGAGCCGTAGGCCGTGAGAGGCGCCGGCGACATCGGCGTGGCTGCCGTCGCTCGTCTAGCAGGCGTGTCGACCGCGACCGTCTCCAACGTCATCAACCGCCCGCATCTGGTCTCCGACGATACTCAGGCCAAAGTCAGGGCGGCCATCGACGAGCTCGACTTCGTCCCGAATCGAGCTGCGGCGACGCTGCGAACGGGGAGCAGCCGCCTCATCGGGCTCGTCATCCCGGATGTCGTCAACCCGTTCTACGCCGCCATCGTCGACGCCGTCGTCGAGGCCGCGGACCGGGAGCGCTACGCCGTGTCGTTGTGCGTCAGTCACGAGGATCCCGACAAGGAGCTCCGCCACTTCGACATCCTCGCCGAGCACCGCGCTGCCGGTGCGCTCGTCGTCCCCGTCACAGCGGATCCCTCCCGGCTCTCGCAACTGCAGGTGGTCGGAGCGCGACTCATCCTGGTCGACCGGAAAGCCGACGAGTCGACCATGTGCTCGGTCTCGACGGACGACGTACTCGGAGGCCAGCTCGCCATCGAGCACCTCCTCACCCAGCCCGGTGTCGGGATCACCCTTGTGAACGGATCGCGATCGATCACGCAGTGCGAGGACCGCCACCGCGGCGCCGCGCGTGCACTCGCCACCGCCGATCCGGGATCGGCCCTGACCGAGATCGAAGTGCCGGAGATGACGATCGAGGAGGGCGTCGCCGTCGGCATCCGCATCGCTCGATCGGATCTGCCTCGTCGCGTGTTCTGCACGAACGACCAGCTCGCCGTCGGGGTCCTGCGCGGACTCGCCTCCGAGGGACTGCATGCACCCGCCGACGTCACCGTCGTCGGCTACGGCGACCTCGCACTCGGCACGGAGGAGGCGCTGCGGCTCACCACGATCGGTCAGCCGAAGCAGGAGATGGGCCGCACAGCCGTGCTCCGCCTCCTCGAGGAGATCAGCGAAGGCCGCAGCCACCGGCACCGCGCCACCGTCTTCCAGCCCGGTCTCGTACCCCGCAGCACGACTCGCCCTTAGATCGCAACGCCGAGCTCGCGCCGCAAGCACTCCTCTGTGCTCCACATTTAATCGATTGAACGTTCGAACGGAAGAATGATGCCCGACCTCTCGAAGCCGATTCCTGCACTCCTGCCGCCGGTCCAGCGCCGCCGAACCCGCATCGGCCTCGTCGCCGGCGGCCTCGGGACCTACTGGCCGCAGTTCCCCGAGCTGCTCCCGCAGCTGCAGGCGTCATCCCGCTACGTCTCGGAGCGTTTCGCAGCGATGGACGCCGAAGTGGTCGATGTCGGCTTCATCTCCGACGCCCAGGAGGGTGGCGCGGCTGCGGAAAAGCTTCGTCTCGCGGACTGCGACCTGATCGTCTTGTTCCTCACGACCTACCTCACCTCGTCGATGGTGCTGCCGATCGCACAGCGGTCGAAGACCCCGGTGCTGGTCATTGATCTCCAGCCCACCGAGAAGATGGACCACGCCTCCTTCGACACCGGCGCGTGGCTCGCCTACTGCGGGCAGTGCCCGGTCCCCGAGGTGGGCAACGTCTTCCGGCGCGCGGGCATCCCGTTCCGCTCGGTCTCCGGCTACCTGAAGCAGGAGTCCGCATGGCGGCGCATCGAGCAGTGGATCAACGCCGCGCACATCAGAGCGGCCGTGCGCCATGCCCGCCACGGGCTGATGGGTCACCTCTACCCGGGAATGCTCGACGTCTCCACCGATCTCACCCTGCTCCCGGTCACCTTCGGCTCGCATGTCGAAGTGCTCGAGTTCGACGACCTGCGGGTCCGAGTCGAGAAGGTCACCGCCACGGAGGTCGAGGACCGGATGGCTCTCGCGCGCGAGCTGTTCACTCTCGACGACTCGGTCTCGGAGGAGGACTTCGCGTGGGGTGCGCAGGTGTCGGTCGGGCTCGATCGCCTCGTCGAGGACTTCGAGCTCGACACTCTCGCTTACTACCACCGTGGCCTCGACGGTGAGCAGCACGAGCGGCTCGGAGCCGGAATGATCCTTGGCGCTTCACTCCTCACCGCGCGTGGTCTTCCGGTCACCGGCGAGTACGAGCTGCGAACCACCGTCGCGCAGCTCGCGACGCAGGTGATCGGCGCGGGCGGCTCGTTCTGCGAGATCCAGGCGTTGAACTTCGACGACGGCGTCGTCGAGATGGGCCATGACGGCCCCGCGCACCTCGCTGTCTCCTCGCGCGACCCCCTCCTGCGCGGCCTCGGGACGTACCACGGCAAGCGCGGCTGGGGGATCTCCGTCGAGTTCGACGTGCAGCACGGACCCGTCACCCTCCTCGGCCTCGGCCAGGACGCCGACGGGCGCCTCTCTTTCATCGCCTCCGAAGGGCAGGTCGTCCCCGGCCCGCTCCTCGCGATCGGGAACACCACGAGCCGGGTCGACTTCGGCCGGGATCCCGGCGAATGGGTCGACGACTGGTCCGCGACAGGCGTCGGCCACCACTGGTCGCTCTCGATCGGCCATCGAGCAGGCGATTACCGGGCCGCTGCCTCTCTGCTCGGCATCGATTTCCGGAGCGTCTGAGGTGGGGGAGCAGGAGCGGCCTGTCCACGTGGTGGCGATCCTCACCGGGAAACCCGGCTGCGGTGGCCGCATCATCGAGTCCTTCCGACAGGTGTCACCTCTCGTTCATGAGGAGCAGGGCTGTGAGCTCTACGCCGCGCATCTCGAGCAGGGCGGCGACACCGTCGTGATGATCGAACGCTGGAGCACGCGAGCGGACCTCGACGCTCACGCTTCCGGAGCTCCGCTCGCCGAGCTGAACCGGCTCAATGAGGGGCTGCTGGTGAGCCCATACGATGTCTGGTTCCTCGACCCAGTTTCACTCGGCGACGAGCGGAAGGGTGTGCTTCAGCACTGACGCCGACCCGCGACCGTGCGTGCTCGCGCTCGTGACGAGCGTCAGCCGTCGAGCGTCGCGGCGAGCCTGAGCGCTGAAGCGTGCAGTGCCGCCACCCAGCGCTCGCTGTTCTCGAGAGCGACACGGTGCGCCGGACCGGACACCGAGAGGGCGACGGCGATCGAGGTCGACGGTGCGGCGACAGCGAAGCAGCGGGACCCGGTCTCGTACTCTCCCTCATCGACCGCGAACCCCCGTTGTCGCACCATGGTGATCTCCGCCATGAACGACTCGACGTCGGTGATCGTGGTGTCCGTGTATCGGGGCATGCCGCTGTCAGCGAGCACTCCGCGGATCCGCTCGTCCGGCAGGGCGGCCAGAAGGGCCTTTCCCACGCCGGAGGAGTGCGGATGCACGCGACGTCCGACCTCGGTGAAGGTTCGCATCGAGTAGCGGCTGGGGACCTGAGCGATGTACGTCACCATGCTCCCGTCGAGAGAGGCGAGATTCGCCGTCTCGCCGAGCTCATCCACCAGGGCAGTCAGCTCGGGAAGAGCCCACGTCCCGAGCAGCCGGCTAGCGCGCTCTCCGATCCGGATCAGCCCGGGTCCGAGTGCGTAGCGACGGTCGTCGAGCTGGCGGATGTAGCCGCGGTCGGTCAGGGTCGCGGCGATCCGGTGGATCGTCGCCTTCGGCAGCCCGAGTGCCGAGCTGATGTCCGCGAGGCTCGCCGTTCCGCCGCGGTCGCCGATCACCTCCACGATGCTGACCGCTCGATCGACGGACTGGACGGAGTTCGAGCTCGAGGATCGATCGGTCATAGTTCCATGATGCGGAACAACCGTTCCGTTCTGGTTACGGTCCTGTTTCGAGTCGTTACGGTCTCGTTGCTCAGCCTTCCGGAGGCATTTCTCCTGCGTACCGTTCCTGAGGTCGGGCTGCCCGATGCGGTGGACACCGGACCAGGAGGAGACAGATGGACGCGATGCAGGCGACGGATGCCCGGAGTGTCGTCCCGCCGATGGTCTCGGCGGTCGATGTCGTCGTCGAGTACCAGGTCAAGAAGCGGGAGAGTGTGCGCGCTCTCGACGGCTTCGACTTCTCCGCCGCAGCGGGCGAGTTCGTGGCGATCCTCGGCCCCTCGGGCTGCGGCAAGTCGACCTTCCTGCGCGCCCTGGCCGGCCTCGAGACGATCGGATCGGGATCGGTCCGGATCGAGGGCGCCGCGCCAGCAGCGATGGTGAAAGACCATCGCGTCGGCGTCGCCTTCCAAGACCACGCCCTCCTGCCGTGGGCGTCCGTGCGCGAGAACCTGCGGCTGCCCTTCAAGGTCGCGCGACGCCCGGTCGATGAGAAGCGCATCGACGAGCTCCTGGCTCTGGTCGGACTGTCCCGCTTCGCCGACGCTCGACCCTCGCAGCTCTCCGGGGGGATGCGTCAGCGCGTCTCCATCGCCCGCGCCCTGATGCTTCACCCCGAGCTGCTTCTCCTCGATGAGCCGTTCGGGGCGCTGGACGCGGTGACCAGGCGTCATCTGAACGGCGAGCTGCAGCGGATCTGGATGGCGGAGGCCGTCACGACGGTCCTCGTCACCCACTCGGTCGAGGAAGCGGTCAGCCTCGCCGATCGCATCGTCGTGATGACGGGGCGCCCGGGACGGGTCCTCTTCGAGCGAGTCGTCGACTTCCCTCGGCCTCGAGGTGAGGAGATCGCTCGATCGCCCGAGTTCCACGAGCTCGTCGACAGCTTGACGGCAGCCCTCGACGGCCGCGATCGCACGGACGCCGCATGAGCCGCTACCTCATCGACCGGCGCCCGACGCGCCCCGCCGCGCGGACCGCCATCGGCGCCGTCGGCGCCGTCTTCTCACTCCTCGCCTGGGAGGCGATCGCAGCGAGCGGAGCTCTCGGCGCGCGTCTGCCCACCCCGTCCTCGATCGTCGTCGGCATGAGCGATCCGGTACTCAACGGGATCATCGGCCGCGCGCTCGCGGCGACCCTGCCGCAAGCCGGGATCGCGCTCCTGCTCGGCGTGGTGCTCGGCGTCGGCGCCGCCCTCCTGCAGCTGCTGATCCCGCGAGCAGAACGATCAGTGCATCGCCTCGCGTCCCTCCTGGACGCCGTACCGGCAGTCATCCTCTCGCCGATTCTCGTCACGCTCTTCGGGGTCGCTCGCGTGCCGGTCGTGGTCGGCACGCTCGGCGTCTTCTTCGCTGTCTTCGTGACGACGTCGAGCGGCTTCCTCACCGCCCCACGCCCGAGTGCCGATTACGTCCGAACCACCGGAGGCTCACGTCTGGCCCTGTTCCGCTACGTGCAGGCGCCGGCTGCTCTCCCGGGGTTCGTCGACGGCCTCCGGCTCGCAGCCCCCAACGCCCTCCTCGGCACCATGTTCGGGGAGTGGTTCGGGTCCTCGACCGGCCTCGGCGTGCTCATCCAGGTCTCCTGGCAGCGCTTCCAGGTCGACCTGCTCTGGTCGGCCGCCCTCGTCGCCACAGCGCTCGCGATCGTGCTCCTGATCGTCGCCGGCGCCCTCTCCCGGATCACCGCACGGAGGTTCTCATGACGCGGCTCGATCCTGGCCGCGTGACCGCGACGCGTGCTCTCGCGGTGGTCCCTCCTCGTCGGCTCGACGTCCGCCCGATGCTGGGCTGGCTCGCGCTCGTCCTGTCGATCATCCTGCTCTGGGCGCTCGTCGTCCGCGTGCTCTCCGTGCCCGCGATCATCGCTCCCGACCCGTTCGTCGTCCTCGGCGACCTGTGGGTCTCCCGAGACCGGTACACGCTCGCACTCGGGCAGACGATCCTCACGGCCGCAGGGGGGCTGCTGCTGGGAACCGTGATCGCCCTTGTGCTCGCCGTCGCGGCCTGGTGGTCCGCATCGGCGGACGCCGCGTCGCGCCCCCTGGTCTACTTCCTGCAGGCGATCCCGATGACGGCGTTGATCCCGGTGGTCTCCGGACTCGTCGGCTACGGATACGGGGCGGTGATCACCTTGACCACGCTCTCGACGCTGTTCCCCACCTACGTGATCGTGGGGACCGCGCTCGCCTCGCCTCCCGGCAGCTCCGTGCAGGTGATGGCCGCCCTGGGCGCTACGCGAGGACAGCTCCTGCGCCATGTCGCTCTGCCCGCCGCACTTCCCAGCCTCTTCGTCGCCCTTCAGCTCGGAGCGACGTTGGCGATCCTCGGCAGCTTCGCGACGGAGTACTTGCAGGGCGGCTGGGGCCTCGGCGGTCTCTTCGCCCTCGCTCGCCGCGAGTTCTCGAATCCCGCGATGCCGTGGGGGATCGCGATCCTCGCCACGCTGCTCTCCGCACTCAGCTACGCACTCTTCCACGCCTTGGCTCAACGCGTCGCCTCCCGCTTCGCCTGATCGACCGTCCTGCCGCTCGACCGACCCGCACCCGCCGTGGTGCGCGGAAGATCGCCCTTCCTGTTCCCCTCTCCTTCCCCTGTCCTCGAAAGGACCACCATCGTGACAATCACTCGACCGAGCCTTCTGCGCACCATCACGACGGCGGCTGCCGTCGGTGTCCTCACCGTCGGCCTCGCTGCGTGCTCGGCCGGCACGACCGAGTCCGCTCCCGGCTCCACCACTGTGGACGTGCAGCTGGGCTGGGTGCTGAATCCTCAGTTCGGCGCGTTCGAGCTCGCCGACCAGGAGGGCTACTGGGCCGACGAGGAGCTCACCGTGAACCTCGCTCCTGGCGGATCCAACGCGATCAAGGGCGAGCAGGCACTGGCCGGCGGAACGGCGCAGATCGCGACCTCGGACGACCTGTATTCGATCGTCTCGGCACAGCAGGCCGGAACCGACATCGTCGTCCTCGGCGCAGTCATCCAGACCACGCTCAGCGGTGTGGTCTCGCTCTCCGACGACCCGATCGAGAGCCTCGAGGACTTCGAGGGCCGCACGCTCGGAATCGATCCCGCCGCCGCCGATCGCTACAAGAAGGCGATGGTCAAGGAGGGGATCGATCCCGACTCGTGGTCCGCGATCGCCACCTCGGACGCCAATGCACTCGTCCAGGGCCAGGTCAGCGGAATCGGCGCCTTCCAGACGAGCCAGCCTGTCGAACTCGAGCTGCAGGGCTACGAGACCGACTGGCTCAGCGCCGAGTCGCTGGGCTTCCCGGACTACAACATCTACATCATCACCACGCGCGAGTTCCTCGACTCCGATCGCGACACCGTCGTCGGCTTCATGCGCGGCTTGACGAAGGGTGCTGAGCGCGCTGAAGCCGACCCCACCGCCGTCGCCGAGGCATCGGTGAACGTCTACGGTGCCGACCTCGGCCAGGATCCTGAGTCGGCACAGCTCCAGGCGGAGGATCTCGCCGAGGCGATGAACAGCGAGTACACCGACCAGCACGGTCTTCTCCGCGTCGACCCGGAGAAGATCTCCGGCCCGATCACCGAGTCTCTCGTCGACCTCTACGGCATGACCGACGTCCCCGGAGTCGACGACATTCTCGACCAGTCCGTTCTGGACGAGGTCTACGGCGACTCGACCTCGCTCCTCGACGACGCCTCCTGACGACCGGGACCCCTCCCTCTCTTCAGGAGGGGTCCCTCTCACCACGTGCCACCGCGATCCCGAAGGACACCATGACGTACCCTCTCGCCCTCATCACGAGTCGTCTCAGCGATCGCCTGATCGCCGACGCGCGGTCCCGGACCGTTCCCACCCCGTTCGGCGAAGCGATCGTCGTGACCGGCGAAGTAGCCGGCGTACCGACGGTGGCACTCGAGCGCTACGGGCCCCAGCTGAGCATTCCGAGTCACAAGATCAACTACCGCGCGAACATCTGGGCGCTGCGCTCCTTGGGCGCGCGGTCGGTGATCTCCCAGAACGCGATCGGCTCGCTCAACCGCATGCTGCGGCCCGGGGACATCGTCATCTCCGACGATCTCCTCGATCGCACGCAAGGGCGCAAGAGCTCCTTCTTCGACGAACTCGACGCCTGGGTGCGAGTCGACATGACGACTCCCTTCTGCCACCGCATCCGAAGCCCTCTGATCGATGCGACAGCGGCACTGACCGAGCGGTACTTCCCGGTCGGGACGTTCGCGTGCTTCCAAGGACCGCGACTCGAGACTCCGGCCGAGGTCAGGGCGCTCGCTCGCGAGGGCGGTGACATCGTGGGGACCCCCGTTGCGACCGAGACCATCCTGGCGAAGGAGGCGGGGCTGTGCTTCGCATCGATCGCCCCCATCATCAACTGGGGCTCCGGACTCGCCCCGGAGGTCAATCACGCAGCGATGAACGACTTCTACTACAGCTCGGGGCTGCACGAGCGCGTCGAGGACGCGATCGCAGGAGCTGCCGGGATGATCGACCACCAGGCGGACTGCTCCTGCCACGCCTCGCTGGACTCCGCCTACTTCGGGGAGCGCCCCGACTGGCTCGACGACTGGCGGATGCCGGAATCGGCGGCATGATCCGCCCGCGCGTCGATGTCCTGCTCGCCGGGGCGCCCGTGACCTCGAGCAGAGGCTTCGCCGGCGTCTCGACGGTCGCCCTCGTCTCGTCCGGAGAACGACGGATCCTGATCGACACGGGCGGACTCGGCGATCGCCCCGGTCTCGAGAGCGGTCTTGCAGCCGCCGGCCTTCGCTTCGAGGACATCGACACGGTGGTCCTCACTCACCTGCACTTCGACCACGCCGCCAACGCAGAGCTCTTCCCTCGGGCCGACCTCGTCGTGCACGAGGCGGAGCTCGCTCACGCGACTCAGAGTCCGCACGGTGCGGGATACTCGGCCCAGATCACTGCAGCGGTCGCTGATCACGCCGGACTCAAGGCCTGCACAGTGGCCGAGCTGCTCCTCACGCCGGGTGTCGTCGTCCTGCACACCCCGGGCCACACCCCCGGCTCGATCTCGGTGCTCGTCGACGCGGAGGAACGCACCCTTGTGACCGGTGATGCGATCAAAGGTCGGGCCGACATCGCCGCTGGATCGCCGTCGGGCCCGACCACCGACGACGACGCATGGATCGAGAGTGCGCGCCGCATCATCGCCGGAGCCGACACCGTGCTTCCGGGTCACGATGTCGCACTCGACCTCGACTCCGGATCGGTCGCACCACGCGGTACCGCCGTCTCGCCGTTCGAGCTCTCCCCGGGGGCGCAGCGAGCAGAATCCTTCCGCCCGGCGAGCTCGCTCGACTTCCACGGACGCGGCATCCGATGATCACCGTCATCGAGCACGCCGTCGTCCTCACGATGAACGCCGAGGACGACGCCTACGTGGACGGCACCGTCCTCATCGACGGCGCCGACATCGCCTGGGTCGGCCCTGCGGACGCTGCCCCGGAACGCCCGTCCGGTGCACGTGTTCTCGACGGCTCCGGCAGCGTCGTCCTCCCGGGCATGGTCAACACGCACACGCATGCAGGGCTCTCGACCTGGCGCGGGCTCGCGGACGACCAGGACTTCCCCGGCTGGGTGGCCGCGATCGCCCCTCACACGTCCGTTCTCTCCGTCGAAGACGTCCGCCGCGGAGCCGCCATCGCGGTCGACGCCATGCTCGATGCGGGCGTCACCTGCGCGTGCGACTGCACCCGGTACGGCGCAGGAGAGTTCTCCGACGCTGCGTCTTCGCGCGGCCTGAGGAGCCTCTCCGGTGCGCTCGCGAACTCCCCGGAGCTCCGACCGGTAGGCCGACCGAATTGGCCACTCGCGCTCGAAGAGACGGACGCGGCCATGGCCGCTCACTCCGGCGATCCGCTGGCTCGCTTCTACCTCGGAGCGCACGCCCCGTACTCCTGCACGCCCGATCTCGTCCGCGAAATCGATGCGGAGGCTAGGCAACGAGGGCTCCCGTTCGTGATCCATCTCGCCGAGACGCAGCGCGAAGCAGAGGAACTGCGCAACGCGACGGGACTGAGTCCGGCGCGCTGGCTGGACGCGACGGGAGCGCTGCGTCCCGGCACGCTCCTCGCGCACGGCGTCTGGCTGGACGACGACGATCTCGATCTCATAGCAGAGCGGGGAGCGGCAGTGGCGCACTGCCCCACGAGCAACGCGAAGCTCGCCTCCGGCATCGCGCCCTTGCTCGCGATGAGGGACCGTGGCATCACCGTGGGCCTCGGGACCGACAGCATGCTCAGCAACAACGGCCAGGACGTCCTCCACGAAGCGCGGCAGGCCTCCCTGCTGCAGCGCATCCGCCACGAGCGGCCGTGGATGCCCGAGGCAGCAGCGCTGCTGCGCGCCGCGACGATCGACGGGGCGCGCGCGCTCTCCTGGGACGACAGGATCGGAAGCCTCGAAATAGGCAAAGCCGCAGATCTGATCGTCTTCACCGTCTCCCATCCTCGAGGTCTCACTCTCGATCGCGTCCGCAGCGATCTTCTCTACTCCCTCGGTCGGGCGGACCTCCGCCTCGTGATGACCGAGGGACTCATCCGCCGTCACCGGCGCAGCACAGAGAGCACCACAGCATGACTACGACCGTCACCGCCCCGACCATCGAACTGACCGATGCTCTGGCTCTCCGCGCGCCGACGGCGGAGGTGCTGCACTGGGATCTGACCGGACCGGCGCCGGCCGAACGGATCGACATGGTGATCGCCCCGTACATGGCACCGGCCGCGGACCTCGCGCCGGTCGCCGAGTCGGATGTCGATGTCCTCCACCTGCAGAGCATCGGCTACGACGGCGTCGCCGCGGTGGCCGGTGCTTCGACCACCATCTGCAACGCGGCCGGCGCTCACGAGGAAGCCACGGCAGAACTGGCGCTGGCTCTCATCCTCGCCTCACGCCGAGGTCTCCCCGGGTTCCTCCAGGCTCAGAACGAGGAGCGGTGGGAGCAACGGTTCACGCTCGGGCTCCGCGGGCAGCGCGCGGTCGTCGTCGGTGCCGGCGGGATCGGCACGGCCGTCACCCGCATGCTCACCGCCTTCGGCGTCCAGGTCATCCGTGTCGGCCGGAGCTCACGGACCGACGCTGCCGGTGACGTCGTCGAGCGCGCGGGTCTCGAGGGGTTGCTCCCAGAGGCGGACGTCCTCGTCCTCGCGGTTCCCCTCGACGACTCGACACGAGGTCTCGTCGACGCCGCCTTCCTCGCAGCTCTTCCCGACTCGGCGCTCGTGGTCAATGTCGCGCGCGGGCCGGTCGTCGTGACCGAGGCCCTCATCGCCGAGCTGCGCACCGGTCGGCTGCACGCCGCGCTGGACGTGACCGATCCCGAGCCACTGCCCGCAGGACACCCGCTGTGGACCTGCCCGAACACCCTGATCGCACCTCACGTGGGAGGCAGGGTCTCGACGATGCAGGCCGATCTGGTGGACCTCCTGTCGCGCCAGATCCACCGGCTCGAGTCCGGCGAGACTCTCCTGAACGTCGTTGCGGGAGCACCGCGTTCGTGAGCCGAGCAGCCACGGCCGGTCTCGGCGCGGCGCCCCGTACACTCGACCTCGTGATCCGCCGTCCTGCGCGCCTCAGCCGGAGTGCTGTGGTCTTTGGCGATCACTCCTTCCGCAGCGACTTCTACGAGTAGCGAGGCTCGTCCTCGTCCCGTTCTCACCCGCAGTTGTCGCAAGGATCCTCGTCATGAACTCCCAAGCCAGTAATCACCGACCCTTCCGGTCGATCGGTCTCGTCGGAGCAGGCTTCCACGCCTCCACGAACCTCCATCCCGCTCTCCTCCTGGGCGGCGTTCCGATCGCGGGGCTGGCCACCCGCGATGCTGAGCGATCGACCCAGGCTCTGCAGAAACTCGGCAGCGATGCCCGTGGCCACGACTCGCTGGTCAGTCTCGTCGCCGACCCGGCTGTCGGGAGAGTGCTCGTCTGCGCTCAGCCCGAGGATCAGGTCGACCTCGCTCTTGCTGCCGTCGCTGCCGGCTGCGACGTTCTCGTCGAGAAGCCCCTCGGTCTCACCTCCGCTGACGCGCGCCGCGTCGCACGCGCGGCGGACGCCGCCGGCGTCGCCGTCTCCGTGGCCTTCATGAAGCGGCACGCACCCGTGTACCGCGAGCTGAGGGACCGCATGCGCACAGGGGAGCTCGGGACCGTGCGCTCGTTCTCGATCTCGTTCGGCTGCGACAGCACGCCCTTCTGCGCGAACGAGAGGGAATTCCTGACGCTCGCAGCGATCCACATGGTCGATCTCGTGCGATTCCTCTTCGGCGAAGTGGCGTCGCTCTCGGCGACACGGTCGACCGACGGCCCGCGGGTAGCGATCGCAGCCTCCGTCACAATGGCGTCCGGTGCCGTCGGCACTCTCGAACTGGTCGGCCTGCCTGGGCGGTCGTCAGAAACCGAGAGCGTGCGGGTCGACGCCGACGGCGGGTGGATGCAAAGCACCGAGCTTCACCGGCTCGAGATCCATCGCGCGCAGAGCGAAGCGTCCTGGGGGCGCCTCACAGAGTCGACCGAGGCACTCACCCCCGCTGAGAGCGCCATGTCCGGCGCCGGCCGCGATCTTCATCTGCGCGGATTCGTCGACGAGCTGCAGGCTTTCTCGCTCGACGGACGCGCAGACTGCGACGCCTGGAGCAACGTCCGGACGATGGAGCTGTGCGAGCGGATCCTCGATGCGTCGACTCCTGTCCCCACCTCCGCACCGCCGCTGGAGTTCGGTCCTCCTGGTCGCATCCGGGACGAGTTCATCGAGCGGATACGATCGGGCGCCAAGTCGGGATCGACGACTCTTCGTGCCTCGTACGAGAAGGCGGGTTCACCTGTTCCCGCCGTCGGGGACCGCCGCTCCGTCCTCGACTCCGACGGCCGAGTAGCCGTCGTGATCGAGTACTGCTCGGTGCTTACAGCCCCGCTCGGAATGGTTCCGGACTCGTATGTCGTGCACGAGGTCGCTGATCGTGAGCAATGGCTGCGCAGCCACCTCGAGTACTTCTCCACCCTGGAGGAGTCACTCGGACAACCGGGCAGCGTCAGGACGGGGACAGCCCTCGTCGAGGACGAAGTCGTAGCCACGACCTTCCGCGTCGTCGGCTGACTGGCAGACCTCTGCGGTGCGGGCCGGTCGATCTCCAACGGCATCGATCAGTCGACGTCCACGGGTGGCGGTCGGTGAGCATGCTCGCCACTCCGACAGAAGGGGGAACGCCAGCGCCGCCGCGTGGTGATGCGTGTCAGTCGGCTCGCTCCTCGACGAGGGTCGAGCGCGCGGACACGGCGATGACGGGCTCGCCCGCCTCGAGCACGGCGGTGCCGTACGGAGGCAGCTGCACCGCCGAGTCGACGCCCCAGCCCTCGAGCGGCACGTCGACCGGCGCTGACCCCTGGTTGATCACGAACAGCAGGTCGCCGCGGCGCACGATCTCGACGCCCGCCGGAGCCGCCGGTGGCACGATCACCGAGGCGGCGGTCAGCACCGCGTCGAGCAGCAGGTCGACGCCCTCCGGCGACGGCTGGGTCGCGACGTACCAGGCCGCTCCGGAGCCGTGCACCCGGCGCGTGACCGCCGGCAGACCGTCGAGATCGCCGCCGACGAAGCTCGCGAGCACCGTCGCCGTGGTCGGCACCACGATCTCCGACCACACCGTTCCCACGAACGCACCGAGCTCGAGTCCGTCGACCACCACGGTCGAGTCGACCGCGCCCTCGAGCAGCAGCGGGGCGAACTCCTCGACCCGCACCCCCAGCACCCGCCGCAGCGGTCCCGGATAGCCGCCGTCGTGGATCCGCTCGACCTCGTCGACGACGCCCGAGTAGTACCCCACGAGCAGCACCCCGCCCTCGGCGGCGAACCGCTCGAGCCGCGCAGCGTCCTCGACCGGCAGCACGTAGAGCTGCGGAGCGATGACGACGCGGTACCCGCTCGGATTGCGCGACGGCGGCATGAAGTCGACCGGCACGTTGCGCGCGTACAGCCCGCGGTACCAGCTCTCCACACCCGCGAGGTAGTCGAAGGTCTGCGCGTGAGCGCCGGCCTCCATCGCCCACCAGCTGTCCCAGTCGAGCACGATCGCGACGTCGGCTCTCGAGGAGGCTCCCTCGACGGAGCCGAGCCGCGAGAGCGCGTCCCCGAGCTCGACGACGTCGCGCCAGATCCTCGTGTCGGTGCCGCCGTGCGGCAGCATCGCCGAGTGGAACTTCTCGGCGCCCGAGACCGACTGCCGCCACTGGAAGAAGTTGATCCCGTCGGCTCCGCGGGCGACGGCCTGCAGCGACATCGACCGCATCTGCCCGGTGGGCTTGCGCGCATTCGTCGTCCGCCACTGCACGTGCGAGGTGGCCTGCTCCATCAGCAGCCACGGCCTGCCCCCGCCGAGCGAGCGCATCAGATCGCGCGAGAACGCTGCCTTCATGGGGCTCGCCTCCTCGAACGGGTCGTAGTAGTTGTCGTCCGAGATCACATCGAGGTGCGGCGCCCACCGCCAGTAGTCGAGCGGCTTGAACGCCCCGATGAAGTTGGTGGTGACCGGCATCCCGGGCGTGATCTCGCGCAGGATCGCCTTCTCCATCAGGAAGCACTCGAGCAGCGCGTCCGAGCTGAAGCGGCGGAAGTCGAGCAGCTGCGCGGGGTTGCGGAAGTTCGGTGCGATGCGCGGCGGCAGGATCTGCTCGAAGGAGGTGTAGTGCTGCGACCAGAAGGCCGTGCCCCAGGCCGCATTCAGCGCGTCGAGGTCGCCGTAGCGCTCCTCGAGCCACACGCGGAACGCCCGCGCCGCATCGTCGGAGTAGTCGAGGTTGGTGTGGCAGCCGTACTCGTTGTTGATGTGCCACATCACGACCGCCGGATGCGCTCCATAGCGCTCAGCCATCGCGCGGACGAGCCGAGCGGCGTGCGAGCGGTAGGCGGGCGACGTCGGCGAGTAGTGCTGCCGTGAGCCCGGCCACCGCCGGACACCGTGGTCGTCCTCTGGGAGTATCTCGGGGTGCGCGGCGAACAGCCACGGCGGAGGCGACGCGGTCGCGGTCGCGAGGTCGACTCCGATGCCCGCCCCGTGCAGCAGATCGAGCACGCGGTCGAGCCAGCCGAAGTCGTAGCGCCCCTCCTCCGGTTCGAGCAGAGCCCACGAGAACACGCCGACGGTGACGAAATTCACGCCCGCCTCCTGCATGAGCCGCACGTCCTCGATCCAGACCTCCTCGGGCCACTGCTCGGGGTTGTAGTCGCCGCCGTACTTGAGCGCCATGCGTCAGCCCTTGCTTCCGCCGGCGGTGAGGCCGGACTGCCAGTACCGCTGCAGGAACAGGAACGCGATGATCAGCGGCAGGGTCGAGATCAGCGAGCCGGTCAGCACGGAGGAGAACAGCGCCTCGCCGCCGTTGCCGCGGGTCGCCGAGGCCTGCCACTGCGCGAGCCCGACGGTCAGCGGCAGCAGGTTCTTGTCGTTGAGCATGATCAGCGGCAGGAAGTAGTTGTTCCACGTCGCGACCAGCGAGAAGAGCAGCACGGTCACCATGCCGGGCGCCAGCAGGCGGAAGCTCAGCGTGCGGAAGATGCGGAACTCGCGCGCGCCGTCGATCCGGCCCGCCTCGAGCATGCTGTCGTCGATCGCTCCCTGCGCGTAGACGAGCATCAGGTAGACACCGAACGGATTGACGAGCGAGGGCAGGATGATCGCCCACGGGGTGTCGGTGAGCCCGACCGAGCTGAAGAGCAGGAACGTCGGGATCGCGAGCGCCGTGGCCGGCACCATGATCGCGCCGAGCACGATGCTGAACATCGCCTTCTGCCCGCGGAACGCGTACTTCGCGAAGGCGTAGCCGGCGAGCGTCGACAGCAGCGTCGCTCCGACCGCGCTGACCCCGGCGTACACCACGGTGTTCAGGAGCCAGCGGGTGAAGATCCCGCCGTCGCGTGTGAAGACGTCGGCCGCATTCTGGAAGAACGCGAAGTCGGAGCCGAACGCGAACCCGAACGAGTTGAAGAGCCCGCTGTTGGTCTTGGTCGAGGCGATGGCGAGCCACGCGATCGGCAGCAGGAAGTAGGCGGCGGCCAGCAGCATCAGCGCCGTGAGCGGGAAGCTCGGGCGGTCGAACCGGGGTCGGCGGGACTTCCGGCGGGCCGGGGCCGCTGCTGTCGCGACCGCGGCGGGAGGCGGGAGTGTGGCAGTCATCGCGACCGCTCCTTCCTGGTGGTGCTGAGCTGCACGACGTACGAGACGACCATGATCACGAAGCCGAGGAGGAACGAGACCGCGGCGGCGTAGTTGAGCTCGTTGCGACCGAAGGCCAACGTGTAGGCGTAGAGGTTGGGGGTGAAGGAGCCGTCGATCACGGTCGGCGCGATGGCCTTGAGCAGCTGCGGCTCGGTGAAGAGCTGGAACGAGCCGATCACCGAGAAGATCGCCGAGAGGATCAGGGCGGGGCGGACCGCCGGGATCTTGATGCTCCAGGCGACGCGGATCGCTCCGGCGCCGTCCATCCTCGCCGCGTCGTAGAGCTCCTCGGGGATCGAGCGGAGCGCCGCGTAGATGACGATCATGTTGTAGCCCACGAACGACCACGTCACGATGTTGGCGATCGAGCCGAGCACCCACTCGCTCGAGAGGAACGCGGGCGCCGGCAGCCCGATGCTGCGGGCGATCTGCGCGAACGGACCGAAGTCCTGCCCGTAGAGGTAGCCCCACATCAGCGCCGCGATGACGCCGGGGATGGCGTACGGCAGGAAGATGCTGAGCCGGACGAACCCCGAGAGGCGCAGGCGCCCGGTGTCGAGGATCAGCGCGAAGACCAGCGCCAGGGCGAGCATCACCGGCACCTGGAGCACGAGGAACAGCGCGACGCGTCCGAGTCCGCCGAGGAAGTCGGGGTCGGTGAGCGCGCGGGCGTAGTTGGCGAGGCCGACGAAGCTCTGCCCGCCGACGAGCTGCACGCGGTAGAGGCTGAGCCAGAACGCGTAGACGAGGGGGACGACGAGCATGAGCGCGAACACGATCATGAACGGTGCGACGAAGCCGTAGGCGGCGAGCGTCTTCTGGCGGGTCGCGGGCGACGCGCGCCGGCGCTCGGGCGCGCGGCGGGCCGGCGCCGGAGCGGTGGCGTGTGCGGTCATGGTGCTCTTCCTGCTGGAGGTCGATGAGAGGGCCCCGGAGCTCGCGCCCCGGGGCCCTCCTCTCTTACTTGACGGTGAAGCCCTGGCTGGTCGCGTACTCCGTCACCTGGTCGTCCCACGCCTGGAGGGCGTCGGTCAGGCTGGTCTTGTCGGTGAGCGCCTTGCCGAAGGTGTCCTGGTAGGCCTCGGCCACCGGGTCCATGAACGGGAGCCACTGGAAGTCGGCGCTGACCGTCGGCGAGATCTCGGAGTAGAGCTCGTTGGTCTTCTGGCCGCCGAAGAACTCGACCGGCGCGTCGGTGAACGCCGGGTCCTCGAGGGCCGAGGTGGCCGCGGGGAACAGGGACAGGTCGTTGCCCATGGCGAGCGCGGAGTCGTGGTCGCTGTTGATGAACTCGGCGAACTTCGCGGCCGGGATCGGGTTCTGGCTGGTGCCGATGACCGTGTTGGCGGATCCGCCGACGCTGCCGGAGACGTCCTGACCCTCCTCCCACTGCGGGAGCTTCGACGCCGACCACTTGCCGGCCGTGTCGGCCGCGGTGCCCTGCAGGAACTGCGGGCCCCAGGCGGCGGCGACCCAGGAGGCATACTTGCCGCTCGCGAGGCCCTGGTACCACTGGTCGGTGAAGTCGGGGTCGGTCGAGACGAGGTCGGAGTCGACGAGCCCCTGCCAGTACTCGGCGACGTTCTCCATCTCCGGGCTGGTCAGGTCGATCCCGACGGTCTGCTCGCCGTCGTAGCTGAACGGCGTGGCGCCGCCCTGCCAGAACAGACCGAGCGTCGCGGTCGCATTGCTCGGCGAGATGTTGGCGATGTACGTCGACGGGTCGGCCGCGTGGATCGTGGCGGCGTCGGTCGCGAACTCGTCCCAGGTGGCGGGCGAGGTCGTGATGCCGTTGGCCGAGAAGATGTCGTTGCGGTAGAGCAGGCCGAGGGGGCCGGTGTCCTGCGGGACGCCCCAGATGCCGTCCTCGGTGGCGACCTGGTCCCAGGCGAAGTCCTGGAACTGCGACGAGAGGTCGGTGTCGAGGTAGGGGGTGAGGTCGGCGAACTGCTTCTCGAGGATGAACGAGGGCATGTTGTGGTACTCGATCTGCGCGACGTCGGGGGCGCCCTTACCCGCCTTCAGTGCGCTGCGCAGCTTCGTGTAGTAGTCGCTGCCCGAGCCCACGTTGACCAGGTCGACAGTGATGTCGGGGTACTCCTCCTCGAACATGGCGACCTCGGCGGAGAGGTCGTTCCAGGTCCAGAAGGTGATGGTGGTCGGAGTCGTCATCGCGGTGTCGATGTCGTCCTGCGACACGTCCGCAGCCGCCGGTGCGGCCGACGGCGTCGAGCATCCGGTCAGCACCAGGACGGAGCCGAGAGCTGCAGCCGCCAGCATCGTCGCTGCGCGGCGGGAGGGAGAGCGCATGTTCACTGCTTTCGATCGGCCGTCGGTCCCCTGTCGGAGCCGGCGGCGGGTGACCGACGGACGTCGCCTCGTCGGTGAGATCGGTTACCGGTAACAGTTGCTGTTACCGGTAACCGCAACTGCGAGAGTAGGCGCACCCGCCATCGAGCGCAAGGGCGGGAGTGGTCCGCTACCGGGAGGCGGTCGAGGATCGGACGACGAGCGCGACCTCGTCGGGAGCCCCCGGGCTGTGCTCGGCATCGCCCCGGCCCTCGATCATCCCGATCAGCTGCTCGACCGCCGATCGGCCGCGCTCGGCGAAGTCGAGCCGCACCGTCGTCAGCGGCGGCACCGTGAACGCCGACTCGGGCACATCGTCGAAGCCGACCACGCTGACCTCGCCGGGGACGTCGACGCCCCGCTCCCACAGCGCGCGGAACACGCCCATCGCCATCTGGTCGTTCGCCGCGAAGATCGCCGTGGCCTCGAGTGGATCGGAGAGGCCGCGGACCGCCTCGTACCCCGACTCCGCCGTCCAGTTCCCCTCCACCACCGGCATTAGGGGGAGGCCGGCCGACTCCAGTGCCTCGCGGTAGAGGGCCTCGCGGTTGATCGCCGAGATCCAGTCGCGCGGGCCCGAGACGTGCAGGATGCGGCGGTGCCCGAGCCCCAGCAGGTGCTCCATCGCGAGCCGCGCGCCGCGGGTGTTCAGGCTCTCGGTCGCGGCAGTGCCGTCGTAGAGCGGCTCGGTGTCTGGGAGGAACGGAACGCGGTGCTCGAGGCCGGCGAGCGCATCGCGCAGGCGGCGCGTGGGCGCCATCGCGAACACTCCGGCGAGCTGCTGGTCCTCGAGGAGGTCGATGGCATGGGCGATCTCGACGTCGTCCTCGGGGTCGAGGCTGATGATGTCGAGGAGGTACCCCGCCTCGCGCGCCGCCCGCGCGGCTCCGGTGACGATGCGGTTCGGCCCGAGCTCGTGCAGCTGGTAGACGAGGGCGCCCAGACGATAGGAGCGGTTGGTGGCGAGGGCACGGGCCGTCTGATTGGGACGGAAGCCGAGCTCCTCGATCGCCGCCTCGATGGCGGCGCGGGTCGCGTCCCGAATGGTCGTGCCCTTGACATAGCGCGACACCGACTGGTGCGAGACCCCCGCGCGATCGGCCACGTCGTAGATGGTCGGGCGCCGCCGCGCGACAGTGACCGGAGCCATGCGCCACCCACTTCCCTCAAAGCAGAACCATACGACCTCGAGACGGTGCCCGCCGCGGCCCAGGGCGTCGAAGCCTCTCCGGCCCGTTCCTTCATCCAGCCCTGCCACTCGGTCCGCGTCGTCGGGACCAGCCACGCTACTCGCATCGCCATGACCGCCCCTGTTGCCCTCGATCGCGACCAGGTACCGTGCCGACGGCCCGTTCTGCGCCAGCAGACGCCTCCCGGTCACTCCGAAGCGCTCGACGATCCGCCACCGAGCAGGTGTCACGACGGTGACGGCGTCGGCACTGTGAGCCCTTCGGCCTCGGCTGACGAGCCGGAGTCCGGTGTGCTGAGCATCGACCTCAGCACAGCTCTGCAGAACTCTCGTGGGTCGCAGCCTCGTGAATCCGGGCCGCCTCGAGAAATGCGCGCTGCCCCGGCGCGAACCGTGGATCGAGGGCCGTCGCTCGCTCTGAGGCGGGGCGTCGTCCTCCCGGTGCGATGACGGCGCGCAGTCAGCACTCGATCCCGCCCGGCGGCCGCTGTCGAGCGACGGGCGACTCTCATGCCGAGACGCTCGACCGCGCGCCGTCGCGCAGCCAGCGCACGAGCCGGCGGAGCAGGCGCCGGTGCTCCGGGGATGCGTAGGACTGCGCGTCGTGCCCCAGCGCGTCGTACGCGGCGCGTCCGAACTGTGCGTCGGCCTCGCGGACCCACACGAGCGGATGCTCGATCCCTCCGTGCTCGTGCGCGGCGAGCACCTGCACATCCGGTGAGACGCGCAGGTAGGAGTAGCGCTCGTCGTCCACCGTGAAGTCGTCGATGCCCTCGGTCAGCGCATGCGGCCGAACGCGCACCGACGCGAGGCTCTGGTCGGGATGCATCGAGACGCCGCGCAGCCATCGACCGCCGAGTGCGGACTCCCACTCGTCGAGTCCTGTGAAGCTCGTCGAGGAGACGTGGACGGCCAGCAGCGGTCGCCGGCTGCCGAGGTAGCGGCGCAGACCGACGGCGGCGTCGCGTGCGGGCACGTCGGCTCCGTCGCGGGGCAGTCCCACGTTGATCGCCAGGAGGTCGGGGAGCGGCCCGGTCGCGAGGGCGGCCAGGGCGGCATCCACGTCGTCGGCGACGTCGACGCGGTACCCCCCGTCGCGGAGGGCGTCCTCGACCGCGGGTGTCGTCGCGGCGAAGGGGTGCCACGGGTCGCTGTAGCGGCCCGTCCCGGTGAGGAGCGCGCACCGAGGATCAGCCACCCGCTCACCGTAGCCGCTGAGAGGTGAGAGCCACCCTGCTTCAGTCACCGGTCAACCCAGCCGACGGATTGTGAAGGACATCGTGGCGGACCGTGCCGTGGCGCGGTACGAAGGCAGGACCCCCGGGCCGCCGGAGTTGGAACCGATGCCGTGGTGGAACGCATCCACGGTCAGCCAGAGGAGATCGGACGGGGGCAGCTCGAACGGGTGGGCGGCGGCGTCGAGCTCGGCCGGTGTCCACCGCCCGAGTGTGAAGCCGACGGGCGCGTCGAAGTCCATGCGCACGCCGGTGCCGTCCTCGCGGATGAGCTGCAGCATCACGCAGCCGCCGCGGCGACCGCTCTCCTGCGGGCGCACGTTCGGCACTACGAGCTGGTCGACGTCGGATGCGTAGCGTCCGAACCGGGCGGCGGCTGCGGTGTCGGCGTACGACTCCCCAGGCCCCAGGCCGAGCCAGTCGACGTGCCGGATCTGCGGGTCGACGGGGATCCGCACGCCGACCAGCGGCGGCGGGACCGCGACGACCTCGTCCTGGACGGGAGGCCCGACGCTCCAGGGGCCGAGGGGCTCGAAGTCGATGCGGAGGCACGTGTCCGACTCCGTCCCGCTCACGCCGAAGTCCGCCCGGTATCCACTGCTGCGTCCGGTGCCGATCGCCGTGTCCCGTGTGACCTCGCCGCTGTCGGTCGTGATGGTCTCGGTGCGGTGTGCCAGCCGGTCGAGGGCGAGTTCGCGCCATTCCCGCACGACGCCGGAACCCAGAAAGCCGCGATCGTTGTCGGTGGGCGCGCGCCAGAGCTCGACCCGGGCAGAGCCGAAGCGGACCGGTCCGTTCGGCGCGGTCTCGAGCGATCCGGTCGGTCCGGTCGATCTCTTCGAGACCGGGGGAGTGCTCGGCGCCGGCGCGGGGCCGAGCGGCAGGGCGCAGGCCGCGATCCGGTGTCCGGCCGGAGCCCAGCTGGTCGCCTCGTCGAGACGGATGTCGACCAGGAGCCAGGCGCGGCCGTCGCTCGCGGCCTCCGCCTCGGGGCCGAAGCCGGAGGGTAGGCCGAGGACGGCTGTCTCGCCGGGCGCGATCCGCGGGAGGGGGAGGTCGAGGGTCGCCGACTGCTCGCCGTCGGTCTGCGCGCGAAGGCGGATGGTCGCCGCAGGAGTCGGGATCGAGTCGTAGCGACTGCGGATCACGAGGGAGCCCTCGGCATTGCGGCTCACTCGGAGCGGAGAGAAGACCGCGGCCACCGTGGCCAGCGCGGGCTGCGGCGTGCGATCGGCGAACACCAGCCCGTCGGCGACGTAGTTGCCGTCGTGGTGCGCCTCGCCGAAGTCGCCGCCGTAGGCCCAGAAGGTCCCGGAGCCGTCCGGGGTCCTCCGCTCGATGGCCTGATCGATGAAGTGCCAGACGAAACCGCCCTGCAGCCGGCGGGACCCCTCGAAGGCGCGGTCGTACTCCTCAAGACCCCCCGGCCCGGTACCCATCGCGTGCGCGTACTCGCAGAGGAACACCGGCAGGGTGCGCCGCCGCTCGTCGTGTTCGGGCGTCGATGCCGGCGGCTCCTCGCCGCGGCCCATGCGCTCGACCTGCTCGACGGTCGGGTACATCGGCGTCCAGGCGTCCACCGAGGCGCTGTCGGGATCGCCCTCGTAGTGGATCAGGCGCGTCGGGTCGATCTCCCGCGCGCGCGCCGCCATCAGCCCGATGCTCAGCCCCGAGCCGGCCTCGTTGCCGAGGGACCACATGATCACTGACGGGTGCGCGCGGTCGCGCACCACGGTGCGGGTGATCCTGTCCAGCAGCGTCGGAGTCCAGGCCGGATCGTCGATGGGATTGCCGGCCCAGCCGAGGTCGTAGTAGCCGTGGGTCTCGACGTCGCACTCGTCGATGACCCAGAGTCCGTGCTCGTCGCAGAGTTCCAGGAAGCGGGTCGAGGGCGGGTAGTGGCTGGTGCGGACCGCGTTGATGTTCGCCTGCTTCATCAGCAGGATGTCGGCGAGGTGATCCTCCTCGGTCAGGGCGCGGCCGGAGTGAGGGTTCCACTCGTGCCGGTTGACACCGCGGAAGAAAAGCGGCCGGCCGTTCACGCTGATCAGTCCGTCCTCGACGGCGACGCGGCGGAAGCCGATCGTGAGCGCGATGGACTCGGTCGTGGTGCTCAGCTCGCCTCGGTACAGACGCGGGCTCTCCGCGCTCCACGGTTCGATCACGAGGTCGTCGACGGGCGTGCCGACGGGGCGGTCGTGAAGACCGAGCTCAGGGAGGGAGAAGGTGGCGTCGGAGCGCGTCGAGATCGTCAGCGATCCACGACCGGTCTCGGGGTCGACGTCCGCGACGATCGTGTGATCCTCGATCCCGCCGATCGGACGCAGTTCCACCGAGACGCTGCGGAAGAGACCGGAGAGCCACCACATGTCCTGGTCCTCGAGGTAGCTGCCCGCCGAGAACTGGTGCACGCGCACGGCGATCACGTTGGAGCCGGCGGCGACGGCGTCAGAGATGTCGAACTCGTGCCGCAGCCTGCTGCCCTGGGCGTCCCCGATCCGGATACCGTTGACGAAGACGGCGAACGCCGAGTCGACCCCGTCGAAACGCAGCAGCACGCGGCCGGGGTGATCCGTCAGCTCGAACCGTCGACGGTACTCGCCGGTCGGATTGTCGTCGGGAACGGGCGGGGCGTCCAGCGGGAACGGGTACTGCACGTTCGTGTAGGCAGGTCCCCCGTAGCGCGGCTCACCGGGCAGGCCCGCGAACTGCCAGTGCCCGGGCACGGCGATGACGTCCCAGTCGGCGTCGTCGAATCCGGGTGCCTCGAAACCAGCGGTGCAGGCCGCGGGCCCGGAGGCCAACCGGAAGCGCCACTCGCCGTCGAGGCTCACTCGTGCCGCGTCGGAGCTCGCATCCGTCCGCGGCGGGAGGACGCCGGCGCCCGGAGCGCGCGATTCGACGTAACCGAAGTCGATCGCGCTCACGACTCCTGCTGCACCAGCACGATCGACCACGGCTCGACCGCGAGCGACAGCTCGAGCACGCCGGAGGCGTCGACCTCGATCTCGAGTCGGCGAGTGGCGCGCGCGAACGCGTCGATGGCGGCGGCCTCCGTCCTCGAGAGGTTGAGCGGCGAGCCGATGCGGCGCCACTCGTGCATCGCGTTGCCCGAGACCTCGTCGACGATCTCGATCACGAACCGCGAGCCCGGCTCCAGTCCCTCCAGTCGCAACGGGAGCATGGTGACGCTCCCCAGGCGGAGGGTCGCCTCCGCGACATCGCGCGAATCGAACGAGGCGGGCACCGACTGGGTCACGTCGTCGGGGTAGTGGTGCAGGAGCGCCGTGAGCCGGCCCGTAGCCGAGTCGCGCGTCACGACGCCGTGGGACCCGAGGGTGAGCACCTCGTCGCCGAGGGAGGACAGGAAGCGGTAGGCGTGATAGCTGGGCTTGGGGATGCCGTGCTGCGTCAGCATCCCGAAGCCGCCGTGGAAGGGCTCTTGTCCGCCTCCGTTCTCCTCGAAGATGTCCGTGAAGGTCCAGTAGGCGAGCGAGTCGACGGTTCCGATCGAGTCGAGGTTCGTCTTCACGATGAAAGTCGCGGCCTGCAGATGGTCGTGCGTGTAGTCCCGCGGGCTCGAGCTCGAGCTCCACTCGGTCAAATGGATCTCCGCCGTCGGGAACGCGGAGGCGTCGACGATCCCGCGCACGGTCGCGAGGTCGGTGGCGGTGGCATCGACGCCGCGGGTGAGTCGCGCGCCTCGGCCGTGCTCGTCGAGGGCCCAGTCGGTCGGATAGGGGTGCACGGAGACGAAGTCCACCGGCAGCGACTCCGCCGCGGCGTACTCCAGGAACTCCTGGAGCCAGACCGGCTGCCAGTCCAGGCGATCGAGCTGCTCGGAATCGAGGCCGACGGTGTGCAGCGAGATGTCCTCGGTCTCGCCGGCGAACCGCGCATCGGGAACGAAGTTGCTCGTCGCCGGTCCGCCCACGCGCAACGCGGGGTCGATGGCGCGCACGGCGCGAACGGTGCGTCGGTAGAGCTCGAAGTACTCCGACCGCGTGCCACGGAAGAACGGCTCCAGGTTCGGCTCGTTCCATACCTCGAAGTACCACGTTCGGATCTCGTCCAACCCGTAGCGCTGCGCCCAGTGCTCGGTCGTCGCGCGGACCAGCTGCTCCCACTTGTCGTAATCCGTCGGCGGCGCGCCGTTCGCACCCCACCAGAACACTGTGCCCGTCTCGCGGGCCAGCTCGGTCGGCATGAAGGCGAACTCGACGAACGGGCGGATGCCCATCTCGAGGAGGCGGTCCACCAGCTGATCGACGTACTGGAAGTACGGCTCGACGCGGCCGCCCACCTCCCGGTAGACGAACATGTCGTCGTGGAAGAGGCCGTGGAAGCGCACGTACCGGAAGCCCATCACGTCGACGACCTCCTGCAGCTGCCCCTGCCAGTCGGCGCGGAGACCTTCGTTGGCCCGACCAGCTCCGACGACGACGTTCCAGAAGTGCCGGAGCGGCACTCCCGATGCGTCCGCGCGGGTCGCCAGGGGGCTGGCCTCGCGGCCCGCCGGCGATCGCAGGGTCTCGAGGGTCATGGGAACTCCTTCGATGGTGACGGCGCGAAGCGAAAGAATATGTGCGCGCGCACTTAAAGTAGCTGCGAACGGGTGCATCGTCAATTGCTCGACGTGTCCGTTAGCGCGCGCATCCCCGACGGCCGGCTGTGATCCGTCCGCCGATCGCGCCGGGGGCCGCGTTCTGCAGCACTGCGGCTACTGTGAACCCGGACATCTCCCGCCGGGAGGTCGGACCGGATCCTTGAGGAGGCGTCGACGTGGCTCGAGCGAAGACCAGGCCGAACATGGATGACGTCGGCAGGCTCGCCGGCGTCACTCACCAGACGGTCTCGCGCTTCCTGAACGACAAGGGCTACGTCAAGGAGGAGACCCGCGCCCGCATCGAGGACGCGATCAAGCAGCTCGGCTACCGCCAGAACCGCATAGCCCGCTCCCTCGCGCTGGACAAGTCCGACGCGGTCGGTCTCCTCGCGGTGCGCGGACCGGGAAACGGCATCTTCGAGGACATCGTGCACGGCATCGGGCGTGCGGCCACGGAGGCCGGCTACTCGGTGACGATCGTCAACCTCGAGGTGGATCCCGACGCGCCGGCCGCAGAGATCTCCGTTGCGGCGGCGCTCGAGAACATGCTCTCGGCGGGCATCGACGGCCTGATCGTGCTGTCCGGTTTCACTCGCGTGCTCGACGTGGTGATCGCGCACGGGGCGACCCTTCCGGTGATGCTCTTGTCCAGCCCTGAGACCCCCGGGCTGGGCCTGACCGTCATCGATTCCTTCCGCGGCGGCGAAATCGCCGCGGAGCACCTGATAGCACTGGGTCATCGTCGCGTCATTCACGTCCGCGGGGCGGCCAACAGCTTCGAGGCGGCGCAGCGCGAACTCGGCTTCCGTGCCGGGTTCGCCCGCGTCGGCGTCGAGCCGCGCGTGCTGCAGGGGCAGTGGACAGCGCTCTCGGGCTACGAACTCGGCAGCGAGCTCGCGGCGCAGCGAGACTTCACGGCGGTCTTCACCGGCAACGACCAGATGGCCCTCGGCGTGCTGCACGCCTTCGACGAGCACTCGATCGGCGTGCCCGACGAGGTGAGCGTGATCGGCTACGACGACATCGACGGAGCCGCGCACTTCCATCCGCCTCTGACGAGTCTGCGGCAGGACTTCGAGGGCGAGGGCTACCGCGCCTTCCAGGCGCTGCTCGACATGCTCGGAGGCGCGGGCTCCACCCCGCGCGTCGTCCTCGACCCCGAGCTCGTCGTCCGCGCGTCGACGGGCCCGGTCGGCGCGGCATCGGCCTAGCCGACGCCGCGCCGAACCCGCTCGCGCACCTTACTTGAGCGCTCCGAGCGAGACGCCGGACTTCCAGAACCGCTGCATCGCGAGCATGATCGCCGCGAGCGGGATGACCGAGAGCAGTGCGCCGGTGATCACGAGCGAGGTGTAGTCGAAGCCCGACGAATTGTTGGCCTGACTCTGCACGAGCCAGTTGTAGAGCCCGAGCGTCATCGTCCACTTGTCCGAGCCCTGCAGCATGGTCAGCGGCAGGAAGAAGCCGTTCCACGAGGCGATGAACGCCAGCAGGAACACCGTGGCGGCGCCGGTGCCGAGCATGCGGACGACGATGGTGACGAAGATGCGGAACTCACCCGCGCCGTCGATCCGAGCGGCCTCCAGCAATTCCGGAGGGATCGCGCCCTCGACGTACACCTTCGAGAGGTAGACGCTGAACGGCGAGATCGCGGTCGGGATGAGGACCGACCAGACCGTGTCGACGAGGCCGACCTGCGAGAACAGCAGGTAGAGAGGGAGCGTCAGCATCGCGTAGGGCACGAGGAAGGCCGCGATCACGGCACCGAGGATGAGCTTCTTGCCGCGGAACTCGAACCGGGCGAGGCCGTAGCCGCAGGCGAGCGACACCACCATCCCGGCGAACGAGCCCACACCCGCGTACAGGATCGAGTTCAGGGTCCAGCGGACGAAGATGCCGTCCTGGTAGGTCACGATCTGCTCGATGTTCTCGAACAGGTTGAAGTCGGCGAACCAGAGGCCGCTCGTGGTGATGAGGTCGCGCTGGTTCTTCGTCGCATTGACCACCAGCCACCAGACCGGCGCGACGGAGTAGAGCAGGAAGAGGGTGAGGCCTGCGGCGACGAGCATCTTGCGGCGCTTGCCGACTCCGATCCGGTCGGCGCCTTCGTCGTCGGAGTCGCGACGCCTCTTCGCGCGCGAGAGGAGGGTCGGCTCGGTGGCGACCGGCGCCGTCCGAGACGTGATCTGATCTGTCGTTGTCATGCCTGTGGCCTGTTCGTCAGCTTGTAGAAGATGGCCGAGACGAGTCCGACCAGGAGGGCGAGGATCACCGAGAGCGCCGCGGCGTAGTTGTAGTTGCCGGAGACGAAGGCCTCGTTGAAGATCCGCATGATGGGGGTGAAGTTCGCGGTGATCGTCTCGGGGGAGGAGGTGCGGAACACCAGGGGCTCGTTGAAGATCTGCAGCATGCCGATGATCGAGAGCATCCCGGTGAGCACGAGGGTGCCCCGGACGTACGGGATCTTGATCGACCAGGCGATGCGCGCCTCCGATGCGCCGTCGATGCGCGCGGCCTCGAAGAGATCGCGCGGCACAGCACGCAGGGACGAGTAGAGGATCAGCATGTTGAAGCCGATCGCGCCCCAGGTGAGCAGGTTGCCGATCGAGAGCAGGAGGAGCTCGGAGCCGAAGAAGTTCCAGCTGAGCCCGAGGCTCTCCCCGAAGGCGGTCAGGGGCCCCAGCCGCGGCGAGTACAGGTAGAGCCAGATCAGTGCGGCGACGATGCCCGGGATCATGTGCGGGATGAGCAGGCCGAGCCGGAAGAAGCGCGCGGAGCGTCCGGTCATCGCATCCAGCAGCAGAGCCATCACCAGGCTGAGAACGAGCATGATCGGGATCTGCACCGCGGCGAACACGGTGACGCGCAGGACGCCGGCCCAGAACACCTCGTCGCCGAGACCGCGCACGAAGTTGTCGAGGCCCGCGAACTCGGTGACCGCGCCGCCGAAACCGGAGCCGGATTTGCGCTCGATGAGCACACTCTGCACGAGTGCATAGAGAAACGGAATCACGAAGACGCCGACGAACCCGATGACGAACGGCAGTGTGAAGAGGAAGCCCTTCACGCTGCGCAGCCTGGCCCAGGTCACGGCCGGGCGCTTCCCGCGGACGGAGCGCGGGGACTCAGCGATGGCCATGGGCGCCGCCCGTCTGCGCGAGAGCGCCGCGGCGATCCTTCGTCCGGTGACACGGATGCAGTGTTGTCGCCGACCATCCACCTGGGACCATTGCCGACCTCCTTCGCTCGGTTTCGCAGGGCCGGAACACTCCCTGCCGCATGATGTGCGCGTTGACATGTTAGCGCGCACCCTTCAGGATGGAAACCGTCTTCCCAGTTCGATCACCGAACGCCGAGGGCACCCTGCAGCACATCACCGAAGGAGCACTGATGCTGAACGCAAAGAAGCGTTGGATGACGGCGGGCCTCGCGGCCGGTCTCGCGATCGCCCTCACCGCCTGTTCCGGCGGATCGACGGCCGGTCAGGACGAAGCCACCCCGCTGCCGACGGAGTACACCGGCGACCCGGTGACTCTCGAGATGTGGGGCTCGACCCCCAACCTGAAGAACGCCGTCGATCTCTTCAACGAGAGCCAGTCGACCATCACGGTGAACTTCACGGAGCAGGCAGGTGCAGGCACCCTCGCTACCAACCTGCGTAACGCCTTCGCCGCCGGCGGCGGCCCCGACATCTTCGACACTCAGACAGAAGGGATTAACAGCCTGGCCTCCGACGGGATCGCCCTCGAGCTGACGGATCTCATCGGGGGCGAGGAATCGAAGTACTCGCCGGTCGCGTGGGACGCCGTGACGACCGACGGTCGCGTCTTCGCGGTTCCGGCCTCGAGCATCCCGCAGTTCTCGATCTACAACGCGAAGGTGTTCGCGGACGCGGGGATCACCGAGTACCCGGAAACGTGGGACGACTTCATCGCGGACGGCCTGGTGCTGAAGGAGCGCGGTTCCAAGATCACCAACCTCGCGGGCGAGGACTACACGAACTACGTCTACATGGCCTGGCAGGCCGGAGCGCAGTGGTGGCACCTCGACGGCGACAGCTGGACGGTCGATGTCGACAGCCCCGAAACCGCGAAGGGTGCCGACATCCTGCAGCAGATGATCGATGACGACATCGTCTCGAAGGTGTCCTTCGCCGAGTACGCGGCGCTGATGCAGGACTTCAACGACGGCAAGATCGCCTCGCGTCAGCTCTCCACCTGGCAGACCAAGGGCATGCAGGCCAACCTGACCACCGGACTCGGCCAGTGGGAGCCGGCCCCGTACCCCTCCTACTCCGGTGAGGACGCAGCGAACGTGTCGTTCACGCGCGCGTTCGCCGTCAACTCGAAGACGAAGAACGCCGACGCCGCCGCGTTCGCGGCGAACTGGCTCGCCACCGATGACGCCTCGGTCGCCAAGCTCGCCGACCCCATCGACGGCACCTCCTGGTTCCCGGCCGTCGCCGACCCCGCCCCGTACATCAGCATCTCGGAGCCGACCCAGCTCATCGGTGAGTACGCACCGGAGTGGGAGCCCACGGTCACCGATGCGGTGCAGGCGCAGAAGGGCGACTGGACCTACGGACCGAACGCCTCGGCTGCGTTCACGGTGCTCGCCGATCTCTGGGGCAAGGCGCTCGACGGGCAGATGAAGGTCGCCGACATCGCGCCCCAGCTGCAGGAGTGGATCGTCGACGACCTCACCTCGTCAGGTATCGACGTCACCGAATAGGCGCGCAGGACGGCTGGGCCGGGTCGGGCGGGCAGGTGGAGGCGGCTGCCCGTTCGACCCGGCCTGCTGCGTGACCGGCCCGGCCCGGGCCGCGCCGGGGTGGGCCGGTTCAGGCGATGGAGTTCAGCGAGGATGCCGGCACGGGGTGGCGTGCGGCTCCGCCAGTCGCGAGCGCGACGACCTCGTCGGTCGCGCTCGCGCCCAGGCGGAGCAGCTCGGTGCCCTGGGCTCCCGCGAGGTGGGGGGTGAGCAGCACGTTCGGCAGGCGGAAGAGCTCGTGGCCGCGGGGGAGGGGCTCCGGTTCGGTGACGTCCAGCATCGCGTCGAGCCGCCCCGAACGCAGCTGCGGCAGGAGCGCGTCGTGATCGATCAGCGAACCGCGGGCCGTGTTGATGACGGTCGCTCCGTCGCGCAGGAGCGCCAGCTCGGCGGCACCGAGCAGGTGATGCGTCTCCGGTAGCGCGGGTGCATGCACGCTGACGACATCGGCGTCTGTCAGCAGCTCGCGGAGTGGCCGCGATCGGACGCCGAGCCTCGCCGCGTCGTCAGGGGTGAGGAAGGGGTCGAAGACGTCGACGAAGACGTCGAAGCCCCGGAGCATCTCGATGACCAGGCGGCCGATCGTGGAGGCGCCGATGATGCCGATCCGCGTGCGGAAGTTGCCGATGGTCGGGTACGCGATCGGCAGATCGATGAACTCCTGCGAGCGGGCGAACTCGCGCGCGACCGGAACGGCCTTCTTGCCGGCCAGGAGGACCAGCGCGAGTGTCATCTCGGCAACGGGCCGAGCGTTGGCGGCGACCGCGGAGGTGACGGTGATCCCTCGTTCCCAGACGGCAGGGTGCAGGTGGTGCTTCACCGAGCCGGCGGCGTGCACGACCGCCCGCAGCGCCGGCAGTCCCTCGAGGACGACCTCGTCGATCGAGGGGCATCCCCATCCGGTGACGAGTATCTCGCAGTCAGCGAGGTCGGCGCCGGCGAACGAAGTGACGGTCTGCGTCACGTCGATCTCGACAGCGCGATCGAGGCGTGCGAGATCCTGCGGAGCGAAGAGCTGGAACTGCAGTCCCTCCCGCATCGCGAACGCCGCTCTCATCCGGTCTCCCCTCGGCAGTGCTAGGCGCGACGCTCCGGGTGACATCGGTCAGCGCGCGCTAACCTACCACGTCGACCGCCAGATGGCACTTCGCGCGCATTCCGTTATCCCTTGATATGCGCGCGCTAACCTTTCTTGCGGAAAACGATTGCCCGTCCGAGGCCACGCTGCTAGCGTCGGCCCCGCCGGTCGGGTCGACCCGATTCCGGTGAGACGACGGCGTCCCAGTTCGGCGAGCATGGCCGCCGGCAGTGTGGAACCACCGTCGCCTCGATGACCGTTCACACAGCTGGAGGATCGACGATGAGACCGACGCGGACACTGGCGACGGGGGTGATCGCCGCGCTGCTGCTCTCTGCCGTACCGAGCCTCGCTACGGCCGCGGAATCCCCGACGGAACCTCACGGGACGACGACGACGATCGCACCGAGCGGCGACCAGTACGTGCAGGCGGGCGGCTCGAACGCGACGCGCAGCTTCGTCACTGACAAGCTCGTCGTCGGCGGAGGTCGCGACGCGGTCCTCCGTTTCGACCTCGACTCCCTGCCCGAGGACTCCGTCGTGGCCGGCGCCACGCTGGACCTCTACAAGACCTCCGGTCCGTCGACGGTGATCGTCGTCAGCGAGATCGAGGAGACCTGGACCAGCTCCGTCACCTCCTCAACGATGCCCGCCCGCAGAGCGGAGCTCACACGAGCCTCGGTCGGCGGGGCCGGCAGCTGGTATTCCTTCGACCTCGCGGCCGCCGTACGGAAGGCCGCCGCGGACCGGGCTGACCTGTCTCTGCACCTCACCCGCTCCGCCGCTCAGAACGCGAGCGAATTCTTCTCCTCGCGCGGGCCGGATGCGACGAAGCAGCCGAAGCTCACCGTGACCAGCTTCGACGTCGCCGATGTCGTCGCCGCGGACTACGACGAGCTCGACGGGCTCGCCGAGGATCCGCTCTACACTGATCTGAGCCTGCCCTCGGAGGGCAGCCACGGCTCGGGCATCACCTGGACCTCCAGCGATGAGGCGGTCGTCACCGCGGCCGGCGTCATCACCCGTCCGAGCACCGCGACCGATGCGACCGCCGTCCTGACCGCGACGATCACCGCTGGCGACTCCGTCCGGACGAGGGAGTTCCCGGTGACGGTGCGCGGAACGTACGAGGTGACCCCCTCGCATCCGCAGTCCTACACGTCCGACGCCGAGAAGCCGGCGCTGCTCTCGAAGATCGCAAGCGAGAGCTGGGCGCAGGAATCACTCGCCAACCTCGAAGCCGCGATCGACCCGCTCGCCGACCGACACGTCACGGATCCGGACTGGATCCTGTCCCGCATGGGCATGTTCTGGAAGGACGGCGAGCACTACACCCAGGTCTACATCACGGCAGAGAGATTCGACCGAGCAGAGGGCGATGCCCCGGTGCCGACGCTGCGCTACCCCGCCATGCGCATCTGGAACGACAACAAGAACGCCCCGCTGGAGGACCGCATCCCCTACAGCGAGGACGGCTCCATGATGAACCAGAACGGAGTCGTCGTCCCGTACACCGAGACCGGGCACATGGTGCGCCTGAACAACGAGGAGATCCTCACGCTCGCGCAGAAGGCGGCGTTCCTCTACCACGTCACCGACGATCAGAAGTACGCGAAGTTCGCCAGCGACATCTACCAGCAGTGGCTGCTCGGCGTGTACTACATGAACCCGGCGCTCGACCCCGACGAGTCCCTCGGAGGCCCGGGCGGCTACGCCCCGGGCGGCATCGGCGGCTACTACGACTACGAGGTCATCCACGACCCGATGGGCGGGATCGCCGGCACGGTGTTCGACTTCCTCTACGACTACCTCAACGAGCACCAGGACCCGCGGATCGCGGACACCGGCAAGGACCTCAACGCCGTCTCGAGCGAGGTGCTCAAGCGCTTCATCGACATCGGCATCGTCCGCGGCGGATTCGAGGGCAACTGGAACGTGAACGGCTGGGGGTGCATCCTGCCCGCGATCGTCGCGCTCGAATCGAACGACTACTACCCTGACGGCAAGGGGAAGGAGCACTACCTCAAGCTCTACACCTCGAAGACGACGCAGTACCATCAGTCGCTCCCGGACATCCTGTCGGGCTACGACGAGGTGACGGGGCTGTGGCACGAGTCCCCCGGGTACGCGTTCGGGACGGTCAACATCCTCCTCGACTACTCGGTGCCCGTGGGCCGGGCGGGGTTCGACACCATCGCGGACAGTCCGATCCTGCAGAAGGCCGCGCTCGCGCAGATCCCGTGGCTGGATGCCCGCGGCAACACGGTCGTCTTCGGTGACGGCCGCGGCGGACCGATCAGCTACACGACGTTCGAACGGCTGAACTCCTACTACGAGGAGCAGGGCGACACCGCCAACGCCGCGCGCGTCTCGCAGGTCGTGCGCAACGCCGTGGACGCGGGACAGTACTCGCGCTCGACCCTCGGCTGGCTGGACATCCTCGACAACGCCCCCCTCGCCGCGTCGGATTCCGGCGCAGACGACACCCGGACGGCGTACTCCGAGCACCACCAGCACATCACGATGAAGAACGGCAACGATCCGGCCGACGGCATGATGGCGACGCTCTACGGCGGCGTCACGGGCGATCACCTGAACGCGAACGGGCTCGCCGCGCAGATCTACGCGAAGGGCTGGGCGATCGCCCCCAACGCCAAGTCGTACGAGTCGTACTGGACGGACGACTACGCGTACTCGAGCGGTCCCGCCGGCGCGAACACCGTCGTGCCCGGATACACCACCGGACCGGTGACGGTGAACGCGATGGAGCCGGCCCCTGCGAAAGGCGGGTTCACCAACGACTCGGCGATCTCCGCCTCGCAGCAGTTCTCCGACGTCTCAGCGGCGGAGAAGCGGCGCCAGCTCGCGCTCGTGCGCACCTCGCCGACGACCGGCTTCTACGTCGACGTCTTTCGTTCCGACCAGGAGGACAACGACTACCTCTGGCACAACCTGGGCGACGGGGTGCAGCTGCTCGACGCGGAGGGGGAGCCGATCGCCACGACCCCGACGGAGTCGCTCGGCACGGCGAACGATCCGGCCTACACGTACTTCACCGACACCGAGTCCGCGGCGGTGACCGATGATGTCCGCGCTCGATGGACGATCGACGGCGACGCCGATCAGCCGGATCTGGTCACGGACATGTGGATGCTCGCGCAGGACGGTCGCACCGTGTACACGGCGGAGGGCCTGCCGACCACGATCCTCAGCAGCCTCACCCCGGGAGGGGTGAACACTGCTCCCGACACGACACCCACGGTGATCGTGCGCCAGGAGGGCAACAACGCGGAGTCCGCTCCGTTCGCCTCCGTCTTCGAGGCCTACGAGGAGGGTGAGAACGCCGTGCAGGACATCGCCGACTTCGGCAGCGACGGCGCCTTCGTCGGCCTGAAGGTCAGCAGCGACGGCGAGGGTGGGCTCGACGGACGGACCGACACCGTGCTCTCCTCCGCCGACGATGCCGAGCACACCCCGGCCGACGGCGTGCTCTTCCAGGGGAAGTACGGTGTGGCGACCGAGAACGCCCCGGGCTTCGTCTCGCTCTACCTCGGTTCCGGCACTCAGCTGGCCTCGGGCTCCTACGGCATCCGCGCCGGGTCCGGTGCCACGGTCGCGGCGGGCCTGGAGGCCACCGATGACGGACTGCAGTACTCGGCCGACGCCGAGATCACCGTCAAGGTGCCCTACACCGCGACCGGGGCAGAGGTGTCGGACGTGCGGCTGCAGTACCGCAGCGGCGACGAGTGGCTGGATGCCGCCGGCGGCGTCAGCGCCGACGGATCGAGCCTCAGCGGCGCGGTCCCGGCCGGCAGCGCCGTCGCCCTCCGCGCCTCCGATGCGGGCTGGAACGCACCGGACGGGTCCGCGACAGCGGCCCCCGGGATCGGCACGCTCTCGAACACCAGTGGTCACGAGACGGGACTCAGCGACGGGAACTACTCCGTCGACATGAATCTGTGGTGGGGCCAGAACGCCACGACGTACGAGTTGTTCGAGAACGGGACTCTGGTGCACACCGAGCGCCTCACCGCCGCGACGCCGTCCGCCCAGAAGGTGGTCGTGCCGATCTCGGGCAGACCGAACGGCACCTACGTTTATACCGGTGTGCTGAGCAACCGGTTCGGCTCGACCGCGACGTCGTCGACGACCGTGACGGTGCAGGACGCCTCGCCCGGCATCGGCGTGCTCTCGAACGACAACTGGGACGGTGACGGCGGTTACGCGGTGACGTTCGACCTCTGGTGGGGCACGAACGGGACCGACTACACCCTGTTCGAGAACGGGTCGCCCGTGGACACCCGGACGCTGACGGCCGCGACGCCGGGAGCGCAGAAGGTGGTCACGACGATCTCCGGAAAACCCGCCGGCAGGTATGTCTACCAGGCCGAGTTGGCGAATGTGGCCGGCTCCACCTCGACGCGGGAGATGACTGTCACGGTGCAGTAGGGCCACGGACGCGGTGCATCGGTGCCGCCCTCCGACCACCGGACCGGAGGCGGCACCGTCCCGTTCACGGCGACGACATCGGCGGGCCGTCCCGAAGACTCGGTCGGGGGAGGGATGAGACTCGGTGCGCCCCGACGACAACCTCACCCCGCCTGCCCTGCCGTCGCCCGAGCGACGAGCGGACCGCTGGTTCGGTGACCAGACCAGGGCGACTGCGGAGTCGCGGTGCCGTGATGGCAGTCACGTTCGGTCTCGGGGCAGCTCGACATCGACCGCTACCAGGTCGAAGCGCTCCAGCGTCGTGATCGTCTCGACGAACCAGCGTGAGGGTGACGCTCTGCACCGCGATGTCGATCTCGAGGGTGCGCTCGCCCACTATTCCGATGCCGGCGACGATGTCGTACGGCTCGACCGGCCACGGCAGCGCGATCGTGGTCGAGGGAGTGGCTCGCGTGCGCTCGGTGCCGGGCACGAGGTGCGTAGTGACGAGACGATGATCCGCGGATCGCGGGCGCCGTCCGCGACGAGGTGCGGGCGACCCGCGGTGCGGTCGTGTGCTCCGTTGCTCGTCGGCGATACCCAGCCACTCGGGTCCTAGCCGCCGGCGCCGATCAGGGCCGCTGCCGCTGCTGCCAGCTCGGCGTTCGAGGAGACCCGCGTGCCGTCCTCCAGCACCGAGGTGTCCTCGAGCCCGGTGCGGATGCTGTGTCCTCGCGCGATCGCGCGACGGCTCACCCGCCAGGAGGCGCGGCCGATGCCGTGGTGCAGCTGCGGCAGAGTGATGCCCGCCGCCGCGACCATCGCCTCCATCTCGGCATCGAGTGCGACGGCGTCGTCGGCATCGGCCTCGAGAGGCTCGATCACGAGACGCACGAATCGCGACGGCGCTCCCGCCCGCACGAGCTTCTCGACGTCGGACGGTGCGAGGACGCAGGCCTCCACTCCCACTCCGCGGCGCGCGAGCAGGGCGGTCACGTCGTCGATGCCCGCCTCGCCCTGGTTGGCGGCGATGAGGTCCGGCAGCTCCGTCCACCCCTCGATGAGCCGGAGGCGCTGCCGCGGATCGGGGACGATCTCGGCGAAGGTCGTCACGTTCAGAGCGATGCCCGGGCAGGTCCGGCGCACCGCGCTCAGCATTCTCCCGACCGGCCCGGCCGCCAGCGACTCCTGGCCGTCGTCGTCGAAGGCGTGCAGGTGCAGGAGCGTCGCTCCGGCGGCGACGCAGGCTGCGGCGTCCTCGGCGATCTCCTCCGCCGTGCGGGGCATGGCGGGATGGTCGGTGTCGCCGTTCAGGGCCACCTGCAGATCGGGCATGTCGTCAGCGTCGAAGAAGAGGCCCAGGACGGGTCTCTACCTGTCCTCGTCGAGCAGGTGGCGGAAGAGCGGGTCGGCGAACTCGGAGACACCTGCGTACCGTGCGGTGAGCCTCCGGTAGGTCGAGGCGGGTTCCGAGCGCGGCGGGAAGGTGTCCCGCTCGCGGACGGTCGCGTCGATCGCCGTGTCGAAACCGTCGTGGACACCGGCGCCGACGAGTGCGCAGATCGCGGCGCCCATCCCGGCGGCGTCGTTCACCTGGACGCGGCGCGCCGGCCGGTCGAAGACGTCGGCGACGATGCTCATCATCAGGTCGGAGCGGGAGCCGCCTCCGGAGATGACGATCTCGCGGAACCGCCGGCCGAGCGCCTGCTCCATCCGGTCGACGTGTCCGCGCATCGTCATCGCGATGCCCTCGAGGATGCTGCGGTGCACGTGGAAGCGGCCCTGTCGTCCGTCGAAGCCGAGCAGCGCCCCGCGCCGGTGCGCGGCGTCGTCCGGGGCCAGCCAGTCGAGCAGCGCGATCAGACCGTCCGAGCCCGGAGCGACGAGCGCTGCGCCCGCGTTCAGCTCCTCGTCCGTCAGCCCGCCCGCCAGCAGCTCGCGCCACCAGCTCACCGTCCACATCCCGCGGCGGATCCCGCCGCTCTCGTAGAGGTAGCGGCCCGGTTCGCTGCCGAAGTTCACCCAGTACGCCTCGGAGGAGGGAGCGAACGGCCCGGTCGACATCGCGGCGATGTAGGTGCCGAGCGAGAGCAGCAGCTGGTCGTCGGTGCGCAGACCGCTGCCCAGAGCTTCGACGGCCTTGTCGTTCGCGGTCGCGAACACCGGGAGTCCGGCGGGCAGTCCCAGCGCCTCGGCCGCCTCCGCACTGACCTGCCCGAGGAGCTCGCCGGGATCGACGAGCTCGAACAGCTGCTCGGGCCGGATGCCGGTCGCCTCGTAGGCGGCGCGATCCTCGGACCAGCGCCGCGTCCGCTGGTCGATCGGCCAGACGCCCTGGTGATTGGCCGCCGCATCCCGGCGCTCACCGGTGAGGCGGTGGGTGATGTAGCCGGAGGAGGTGGTGACGAAGGCGACCCCGGGCCTCTGGACGTGCGGACGCGAGACGCGCTCGTCCATCCAGCTCAGCATCGGCTCGGCCAGGCGCCCGTCGGCGTCGAGCAGCGCGCGGCAGAACCGGATCGTGCACAATCCCAGCCCCACGACCTGAGCCGGGTCCCCGCGGAACGCGGCCATCGCCTCCGCGCAGGCCTCGACGATCGACTCCCACACGTCGTCGCCGGGATGCACGACGCGGCCCGGCTCGGGTGTCCGGTAGGGGAGCAGTCGGCGCTGCGCCGAGGCGTGCACCACCCCGTCCTGGTCGATGACCAGCACCTTCGTGCTCTGCGAGCCGTTGTCCACCGCGACGACGTAGCGCGTCCTGTCCGCGTCGCTCACGAGTCGAGGGCGATCAGCGTGCCCGCGTTCATCACTCCGCGCGGGTCGAAGGCGGCCTTGAGCGTGGTCAGCATCCCGAAGGCGGATCCGTGCTCCTGCTGCGTCCACGGCGTGCGGTACTTGCCGATCCCGTGGTGGTGCACCATCGAGCCGCCCAGGCGCAGCGACTCCTCGACGATGATCGCGTTGAGCGGGACGTGGTACTCGACGATCTCCTCCCGCGGGGGCACCTGGATCGCGTAGTCGTAGACGAAGTAGAGGTTCGTGCCGGTCTGGTAGCTGTGCGACGAGTGCGCTCCGAGCATGGTGAGGTCGTCCGCGCGGGGGAACTCGGTGCGGATCCGCGTCATGATCGCGTCGTAGAGGTCGCGTACGCGGGACCAGTCGATCGAGACCTCGGTGGTGTAGCCGAGGTGCGCCTCGCGGAGCATCGTCTCCTTCTCGGCGTCGATCTTGTCCTGGCCCCAGTTCAGGCCGTCGAACCAGCGCTCGATCAGCGCCGTCTCGACGCGCTCGTGCGGGCGCGAGGCGAACAGCTCCTCGATCGCCTCGGCGGTGGCGTCGGCGATCCGCTTCGGGCCCTCGGCGACGAGGATCACGACGCTCTTCCCGCCGGCGAAGTGCGCGAAGTGCTGGTTCGCGTCCTCGGGGGAGTAGGCACGGCAGACGGACGGGCGGTAGCCGGCCGTGACCAGCTCGCGCAGGGCGTCGACGCCGTCGGCGAAGTCGTCGACGAGGAAGCCGAAGAAGCGGTTGTTCTCGGGCTGATGGCGGAACACCTTGATCGTGACCTCGGTGATCACGCAGAGCGCGCCCTCGTTGCCGATCACGATGTGGCGGAGGTCCGGGCCGGCGGCACGACGGGGCACGTTCTTGATCCGGGCGACCGTCCCGTCCGGAAACACGGCTTCGAGCCCGACGACCATGTCCTCGATCGCACCGTAGAGCGTCGAGAACTGGCCGATCGAGCGCGTGGCGACCAGGCCGCCGTACTGGGCGAGCGGCTTCGACTGCGGCGAGTGCCCGGTGGTCAGGCCCTGCTTCCGCAGATCGTCCTCGAGGCGCTGCAGCGGCACTCCGCACTGCACGGTCGCCATCATGTCGACCGGGTCGATCGAGAGGATCGCGTCCATCCGGGAGCCGTCGAGCACGATCGTGTCCTCGATCACCGTCTCGAGGCCGCCCTCGGTCGCTGTGCGGCCGGTCCGCGGAACGACGTTGACGAGGTTCTCGTTCGCGAAGCGGAGCACGGCGGCCACCTGCTCGGCGTCGCGCGGGTAGGCGATCAGGGCGGGGATGGGGCCGTCGAAGATGCCGTGCACCGACTGGTACTTCTTGAAGCGGTCGACGGAGGCGAGCTCGAGCTCGCGCGGGTCGGTGTCGACCGATTCGGCGCCGAGCAGCGCGGTGACGGCGTCGACGATCGCGGCGCGGTCGAGGGAGGAACGGGAGGCGGTCATGGCCTGCGCTTTCGGGAGGGTCGTGCCGGGCAAGAGAGGTGTGCGAGCGGTCATCAGCGGACGAGGTAGCCGCCGTCGACGACCAGGACGTGGCCGTTGACGTAGTCGGAGGCGCGGGAGGCGAGGAAGACGACCGCACCCATCAGGTCGGCGGGGTCGCCCCAGCGCTCGGCGGGGATGTGCTCGAGCACCCGGCGGTCCGCGTCCGGGTCGGCGCGCGTGGCGGCGGTGATCGCGGTGGCGAAGTAGCCCGGCGCGAGGGCGTTGACCTGGATGCCGTCGCGGCCCAGCTCGTCGCAGTAGGCCTTGGTGAAGCCGACGATGCCGGCCTTGGTGGCGGCGTAGGCCGGCGAGCCCTTGCCGCCGAGGAACGAGAACAGCGAGGCGATGTTGATGATCTTCCCGCCGCCCTGCTCGCGCATCCGCTGTGACGCCTCATGGGCGAGCTCGAACGGGGCGGTGAGGTTCACGGCGAGCATGGGGTCCCACTGCTCGCGGCCGAAGTCGTCCACGTCCGCGAGCAGGCAGATGCCCGCGGAGTTGACCAGGACGTCGAGTGCGCCGAAGCGCTCCACGCAGGTCTCGACGATCCGGGCGGGGGTGCCGCGGGCGGTGATGTCGGCCTCGAGGAACTCGTAGCGCGCCCCGGTCGCCTCGACGAGGCGCCGGGTGGTGCCGTCGTCGTCGGCGAGGCCGGGCACCAGCACGTCGGCACCGGCCGTGGCGAGAGCGAGCGTGAACGCGCGGCCGAGGCCGGTGTTGCCCCCCGTCACCACCGCGGTGCGGCCGGCGAGCGAGAACCAGTCGGTCGAGAAGTCGGTGATCTCCATCGGAGTTCCTTTCCGGATACGGGCGGGGTCAGGCGGCGACCGGCGAGGTCGGATGGGCGCGGTGCGGATCGGCGATGCCGACGTACCGCGTCTCGAGGTACTCCTCGATCCCCTCGGCACCGCCCTCGCGGCCGAGCCCCGACTGCTTCACGCCGCCGAAGGGCGCCGCGGGGTTCGAGACGACGCCGGCGTTGAGCCCGAGCATCCCGGTCTCCAGCTCCTCCGCCAGCCGCAGCCCGCGGTCGAGGTCCTGGGTGAAGGCGAAGGCGACCAGGCCGAACGGCGTGGCGTTGGCGAGGGCCACCGCCTCCTCCTCGGTGTCGAAGACGACGAGCGGAGCGACGGGGCCGAAGATCTCCTCGTCCAGGATCCGGGCGTCGGCCGGCACGTCGGTGAGCACGGTCGGCTCGTAGAAGTAGCCCGCCCCGGGGACGGCGCGGCCACCGAGGGCGAGGGTGGCGCCGTCCTCGAGCGCGCCGGCGACCAGCCCGGCCACCTTGTCCCGTGTCGAGGCGTCGACCAGCGGGCCGAGGGTGGAGCCGGGCTCGGTGCCGCGGGCGACGACGAAGCCGCGCATCCGCTCGACGAAGGCCGCGGTGAAGCGCTCGGCGATGCCGCGCTGCACCAGGAAGCGGTTGGCGGCCACGCAGGCCTCGCCGCCGTTGCGCATCTTCGCCAGTACCGCCCCGGCGACCGCGGCGTCGAGGTCCGCGTCGTCGAAGACCAGGAACGGCGCATTGCCGCCGAGCTCCATCGACACCCGGAGCACCTGCTCCGCCGAATCGGCGATCAGGCGCCGGCCCACCTCGGTCGAGCCGGTGAAGGAGAGCTTGCGCAGCCGCGGGTCGCGCAGCAGCGGTCCGGTCACCGCTCCGGCGCTCGTGGTCGGCAGCACGCTCAGCACGCCGTCCGGCAGCCCCGCCTCGCGGAGCACCTCGGCCAGCAGCAGCGCGGTGAGCGGAGTCAGCGCCGCGGGCTTGAGGATCATCGTGCAGCCCGCCGCGATCGCCGGGGCGATCTTGCGCGTCGCCATCGCCAGCGGGAAGTTCCACGGGGTGATGAACAGGCACGGTCCGACGGGCCGCTTGAGCACGAGCAGCCGGTTCACACCGTCGGGCGCCGTCGCGTAGCGGCCGGAGATGCGCGGGGCCTCCTCGGAGAACCAGCGCAGGAACTCCGCCCCGTAGGCGACCTCCCCGCGCGACTCCGCGAGCGGCTTGCCCATCTCGAGCGTCATCAGCAGCGCGAAGTCCTCGGTGCGCTCGGTGACCAGCTCGAAGGCGCGGCGGAGGATCTCCGCCCGCTGCCTCGGTGCGGTCGCGGCCCAGTCGCGCTGGGCGGCGTGGGCCGCGTCCAGCGCACGGACTGCGTCCTCGGGCCGGGCGTCGGCGACCTCGACGAGCGTGCGGCCCGTCGCCGGGTCCTGCACCGCGAAGACGGAGCGGTCGGCGGAATCGCTCCAGCCGGAGCCGAGCAGGAGCTGCGTGGGGACTCGGGCGAGCAGCCCGGCCTCGTCGGCGGCGGTGGTCATGCGGATCTCCTGGGTGGTCGTGGTCGTGGTGGTCGTGGCGGGACTCGGGGTGCTCTCGGCCGGGATCACAGCCGCAGCTCCTGCCCGATGAGGTCTTCGTAGAGACGGAAGGGCGTCATCTCGCCGGCCCGGTCGCCGTAGGAGGCCCGAGCGCGGCGGTAGATCTGCTCGACCAGCCCGCTCAGCTCGGCAGGGACGCCGACCGAGCGGGCGAGGTCGATCGAGAGGCCGAGATCCTTGCAGGCGAGGGCGATCGCGAAGCCCTCGTCGTAGTCTCCGGCGGTCAGGATCGAGAGCACGTCGCGCTCTACGAAGCTGCTGTTGGCCGGGCTCGCGATCAGCGAGTCCCGCAGCACGCCCAGGTCGACGCCCGCTCGCGTCCCGATCGCGAGCACCTCGGCGGTGGCGACCAGGTGCGAGAACCAGAGCTGGTTGATCATCAGCTTCACCGCGTAGCCGGTGCCGTGCCCGCCGACGTGCAGGATCCGCTCCGGATCGCCCATCGCCTCGAGTACGGGCCGCACGCGAGCGACGTCGTCCGCGTCGCCGCCGACGAAGATCTGCAGCATGCCGCTCGCCGCTCCGACGGCCATGCCGCTGACCGGGGCGTCCAGGATCCGCAGTCCGCGGTCCGCCTCCTCGGCACGGACCCGGTCGGCGACCTCCGGCACCGAGGTGGACATGTCGATCCAGGTGCCGCCGTCGGCGATCCCGGCGAGGATGCCGGCGGAGCCGTGGACGACGTCGGAGACGTGCCGCGGGGTCGGCAGCATGGTGATGACCAGGTCGCTGGCGGCCGCGACCTCCGCGGCCGAGCCGGCCCAGATCGCGCCGCCGGCCACCAGCTCGTCAGCGGACTCGCGCCGGATGTCGGTGACGACGAGCGGGAAGCCGGCCTGCTGCAGGTTCCGGGTCATGCCGGAGCCCATGTTGCCGAGGCCGACGAAGCCGACGGTCGGGGTGGTGCCTCGTTTCCCGGTGGTGCCTGGGGCCATGGTGATCGGTTCTCCTGTCAGGATGCGGCGGGTGCCGTGTAGAAGGGATTCGCGGGAGCGGAGCGGGCCGCGAGGACGTCGTCCAGCGCGGGCAGGCTCTGTGCCCCGTTCCGCAGTGCGGTGGCGGTGGCCGTGCGGTTGTTCCGGTACACGGCGTCCGCGTCGGCGGCGCCGGAGTTCACCCAGACCGCCGCGATGACGACCGACTCGTCGACGAGCGACGGATCGATCGAGCCCTCGGCGACGGCGTCCGCGACTCCTGCGGCGACGCCGGCCTGGGCGGGTCCCCAGATCATCAGGCCGTGCGCGTCGCTCGCCGGTGCCGCCTTGGTGACGAAGAGAGTGAGCGGCTTGACGGGCAGCGACGGGCGCAGCACGGCGACGAAGGGCACGTGCCCGGCGCTGGGCGAGGCGAGCGCCGTGGCCCACGATGTGCCGGCCGGTCCGGAGCGGGCGCCGTAGACCGTGTTGATGTGGGCGGCGTCGACGCCGTCGCCGACGAAGCTCTCGCCGAGCTGCAGGACGGGCGGAGCGGCGGTCATCCGAGGAGCCCCTGGTCCTCGAGCCACTCGCTCGCGACGTCCTCGGGGTCCTCGCCGTCGACGTCGACCTGCGCGTTCAGCTTCTGCATCTCCTCGGTGGTGAGCAGCGGGGAGACCTCGGCCATCACGTCGGCGATCGCCGGGTACTCGTCGAGCACCGACTGCTGCAGCGTGAAGCCGCCCTGGTAGACGGGGAAGAACTGCTCGTCGTCCTCCATCACGGTGAGGTCGAGGGCCGAGATGCGGCCGTCGGTCTGGAACACCTCGCCGAAGTTGCAGTCGTCACCCTTCTGCGTCGCGGTGTAGATGACGCCGGTGTCGAGCAGGGTGACGTTCGAGTCCGGGACGTCGAGTCCGTAGGCCGCCTTGAGGCCGGGCCAGCCGTCGTCGCGCGTGGAGAACTCGCTCTCGATGCAGAAGGTCTGGTCGTCGGCGGGCAGCTTCGCGACGTCGCTGAGCGTCTTCACGCCGAGCTTCTCCGCCTCGGAGGAGCGGATCGCGAAGGCGTAGGTGTTGTTCAGCGGCGCCGGGTCGAGCCAGGCGATGCCCTTGGCGGCGTCGGCCTCCTTCACCGCGTCGAACTGGGCTTCGGCACCGGGGATCGGCGCGGTGTTGCCGTTGTAGGTGATCCAGGAGGTGCCGGTGTACTCCCAGTAGCCGACGAAGTCCTTGTTCTCGAGCGCCTGGCGGACGTTGGCCGAGCCGACGAGCTTGGTGTTCGCCTCGAGGTCGGCGCCGTGGGCGTTGAGGAGGTCGGTGGTGATGTGGGCGAGGATGTACTGCTCCGAGAAGTCCTTCGAGCCGATCTGGCCGGTCAGGCCCTCGAGCTCGTTCCCGGCGCCTCCCGAGGCGGCGCCTCCGCCGCCGCCGGAGCAGCCGCTGAGGACGGTGAGGGCGGAGACGGCCGCGGCGACGATGACGACGGTGCGTTTCTTCATGAGTGTTCCTTCTGTGGTGGGCGGGTCGGAGCGGGCTGAGTCGAGGGAGGTCGAGCAAGGCGGGACGGAGCGGAGAGCACGGTGGTGCGGCGGGTCAGAGCCCGCGCGGTCGGACGGCGTCCTCCACGAGACCGGCGGCCCAGTCGATGAGGATCGCGATGCACGCCACCAGTACGGCGCCCACGAGCAGCACCGGGTAGCGCTGCAGCTTCAGGCCGTTGATGATCATGTCGCCGAGACCGCCGGCGTTGATGAAGGTCGCGATGGTCGCGACCCCCACGCAGAACACGAGCGAGGTGCGCAGCCCGGCGAGGATGACCGGCGAGGCCAGCGGCAGCTCGATCCGCCGCAGCACCTGGTTCGGCGTCATGCCCATGCCGCGCGCCGACTCGCGCACTCCGGCATCCACCTGCTCCAGGCCGGTCAGCGTGTTCCGCAGCACGGGAAGGAAGGAGTAGGCGACGAGCGCGACGAGCGCCGTGGTGAAGCCGGTCTGCCAGACGATCGCGAGCAGGATGACCACGCCGACGGCCGGCGTGGCCTGGCCGATGTTCGCGAGCCCGAGGACGACTCCGTGGAACACTCGCGACTTCGCGCGGTAGACGAGGATGCCGGCCGGGATGGCGAGCACCGCGACGAGGGCCGAGGCGGTCACCGTGAGCAGCACGTGCTCGCCGACGCGGGCGAGGATGTAGCTCGGGTTCAGCGTCCGCTGCTCGATCGAGTCGAGCGCGATGCTGCTCAGCCAGAGCACCGTGACGGCGAGGACGACCGCGACCGCGACGGGTGCGGCGACGCGGCGGAGCACCCGGCCGGGACGACCGCTCCGCACCAGAGGGTCGGCGGCGACGGGGGCGAGCACGGCCGTGTCGGTGGCGGCCATCTCAGAGCACCCGTCCGGAGGCGCCCGCGACCGGCAGCGCGTCGCCGTCGCCGGTCAGCACAGCCGAGATCGCCGCGTGGTCGAGCGAGCCGCGCACCGCACCGCCCCCGTCGACCACGTCGACCGAGGGAGCGCCGGTGAGCACCAGCAGATCCAGCGCGTCGCGGAGCGTCGCCGACAGCCCGACGCGGGGCGAGCCGGAGGGGCCGGCGCCGGCCAGGCGGGCGCTGCGGACCGGGATGAGCGCCAGCCGCTTGAGCGCCGCTCCGCTTCCGATGAAGGAGGCGACGTAGTCGTTCGCGGGCGCCGCGAGGATGTTCGCGGGAGTGTCGAACTGCTCGATCCGCGAGCGCTCGCTCATCACCGCGATCCTGTCGCCGAGCCGGATCGCCTCGTCGAAGTCGTGGGTGACGAAGACGATCGTCTTGCCGATCTCGCTCTGCAGCCGCAGGAACTCCGCCTGCAGCTTCTCGCGGGTGATCGGGTCGGTCGCGCCGAACGGCTCGTCCATCAGCATCACCGGCGGGTCGGCCGCGAGCGCCCGGGCGACTCCGGCGCGCTGCTGCTGCCCACCCGAGAGCTGCTTGGGGTAGCGCTGCGCGAACTGCCCCGGATCGAGCTGCACCGTGCGCAGGAGCTCGTCGACGCGCTCGGCCGTCCGCTTCTTCGTCCAGCCGAGGAGCTTGGGCACGACGGCGATGTTCTCGGCGATCGTCAGGTGCGGGAAGAGCCCGATCTGCTGGATCACGTAGCCGATGTGCCGGCGCAGCTGATCGGGGTCGAGGCTCAGCACGTTCTTGCCGTCGATGCGGATCACACCGCTGGTCGGCTCGATGATGCGGTTGACCATCTTCATGGTGGTCGTCTTGCCGCAGCCGCTGGGGCCGACGAACATCACCAGCTCGCCGGGCTCGATCCGCATCGAGAAGTCCTCGACCGCGGAGACGCTCTGCCCGGGGTAGGTCTTGGTGACGCCTTCGAGCTCGATGGCGACACCGCCCTGCTGCTGCGAGATGGCCGAGAGGAAGCCGGTGTCGGTGGGTTCGGGGGTGCTCATGTCAGGCACGCAGTCCTCTCGAGGTGGTGGAGCGGGTGATCAGGATGAAGGCGCCGTCGACCAGCAGGGCGAGGATCACGACCGTGACGGTCCCGGTCAGGGCGTAGTTGAGGGCGTTCTTCGAGCCCAGGGAGGAGAGTCCCTTGAAGATGTACTGGCCGAGCCCCGGACCGGCCACGTAGGCCGCGATCGCCGCGATCCCGATCGTGAGCTGCGCGGCGACCCGCACCCCGGTGAGGATGATCGGCCAGGCGATCGGCAGCTGCGTCGTCAGCAGCACCCGCACCCGTCCCATCCCCATGCCGCGAGCCGCCTCCAGCACGTGCGGCGGCACCTCGCGCAGGCCGACGACCGTGTTCCGGATGATCGGCAGCAGCGAGTAGAAGACCAGCGCGACGACCGTCGGTGCCCAGCCGAGGCCGAGCACCGGGCTCAGGATCGCCAGCAGGGCGAGCGACGGGATGGTGATCGCGATCCCGGCGGCGGTGATCGAGAGCGAGCGGGCGATCGGCCGGTCCCAGACCAGGAGGCCGATCAGCACCCCCAGCACGAGCGCGATCGCCAGCGAGATCGCCACGACGAGGACGTGCTCGACGAGCAGCTCGGCGATGTCGTCCCAGCGGCGGCCGAGGAAGACGATCAATCCGGAGACGTCGGGTCCAGGCACAGCGGACTCCCTTTCTCTTCATCGAGTGGGGCCGCCGGGGTGGCGACACCGAAAGAGTACGAACGGTGGTGCCATAAACACAATGGCAGTTGTCGATATGACAACAGGGGGTTTAGCGTGGCCTGATGGATGCAGATTCGACAGCACCTCGGCGCAACTCCTCGGGCCTCGCGAGAGACGTCGAGATCCTCGAGCTCCTCGGCGGTGCGGAGGCCGAGCAGGCCGGCGGCCTGGGTGTGATGCGGATCGCCCAGCTCACCGGACGCGACAAAGCCGTGATCTCGAGGAGCCTCGCCACTCTCGCCGACGCAGGCCTGCTCGATCGCGACCCGGCGACACTGAACTACCGCCTCGGCAGCCGGATCTTCTCCCTCGCCGCCCGCACGCTGGAGGCGGCGCTCATCGCCGAGTCCCGGCCGCTCCTGCGGCGCATCGCCCGGTCGACCCGGGAGACCACGCACCTCTGCGTGCTCCGCGGCGGCAACGTGCTCACCGTCCTCAGCGAGCTGAGTCCCCACGAGGTGCGGACCACCGGCTGGGAAGGCGTCATCACCGCTGCCTGGCGCACGCCGTCGGGCCGGGTGCTGATCAGCGACTGGGACCGCGCCTCCCTCAGCGCCTGGTACGACGAGCACGGCCACGACCGACCGGTCGTCGGCCCGGTCGATCCGATGATGGCGGCAGCGGGTTTCTCGGTGCTCGAGGAGCCCCCGGCCGAGAAGGCGATCGTCTCCGACTTCGAGTCGCTCCTCCAGGAGCTGTCGCGCATCCGCGAGCGGGGCTACGCGACCCTGGACGAGGAGCTCGAGCGCGGAGTGGTGGGGGCCTCCGCACCCGTGCACGACTACTCCGGTCGCATCGTCGCCGCGGTGAACGTCAGCGCCCCGAAAGCGCGCATCGGCGAGCAGCTCGACAAGCTCGGCATGTACGTGTCACAGGCCGCGAGCGAGCTCTCCGACCGCCTCGGAGCGGCAGCGCGGCCCGCGAAGTGAGAAGCGACGCCCTTCACTAAGCAACCGCACTCCTGGCGTGCCTTCTAGAGCCGGCCGACGGGACTCGGCCTGTGCCGATTCCGAAGACCGCGCCGACCTGAGAGCGACCACGGCGAGATCAGTGCTGCGGAGGCGTCGGTGGTGGACGGGTCCTCGACCGGGCTCAGAACGCGGTCAGCACATTGCGCATGTGCTCGACCTGTGGTGGCCCGGCGAGGTGCTCGCCGATGAGGGCGCGCCAGGCCTGGAACTGCTCGGATCCCCGGAAGCCGACCATGTGGTCCTCGACGGTCTCCCATCCCACGATGAGGCGGTACCGCAGGGGGAATTCGTCCGAGCGCTCGAGTTGCAGGGTGCGGGCACCTCTGGCTTGCTGGAACAGCGGGGCGGCGGCGGCGACGGCTTTCTCGAATGCTTCGTCGTGGCCGGGGAGGACGTCGATCTGAGCGATCTCCCGCACGATCCGCACGTCGTCGGCCGCTCTGGCGTGCTCGCCGTCGATGCGTCCGTGCTCGCCCGTGGCGACCATGGTCCGTGTGGAGTCGAGCGAGCCGTATGTCCAGAAGATCGCCATCGGCTCGGTGTCGGAGGCGTTGGTGAAGTGGTGCGGGATGTTCGCGGGAACGAAGGTCGTGTCGAAGGTCGAGAGCGGGGTCTCCGCCCCGTCGATGTCGACGATCGCATGACCCTGGATGACGATCACCGATTCGGCGACGTTGTGGGTGTGATGGCCGATGGCCGCGCCGGGCTGGAACTGGGTGATGCCGTTGAGGTAGCTGGTTCCGCCGCGCGCGGCGGTGACCAGGGGTGTGGTCCTGGCTCCCGCGCCGCGGTCCTTCGAGGGGAGATCGGCGAGACGGAGGACGCGCGGTGAGGAGCTGGAGATCGCGAAGGTGTCGGGCATGATCAGTTCCCTCCGACGGTGAGGAGATCCGCTTCGGTGTCGGCGTCGGCCGCGCTGAGCGTGGTGGGGGCGGCGGCGTAGCCGATGGAGAGGGTCTTCACGTTCACGAACTCTCGGATGCCGTCGACCCCGAGCTCGCGGCCGTAGCCGGACTTCTTGATGCCGCCGAACGGCAGTCGCGGATCGGAGGCGACGATGCTGTTGATGAAGACGGCGCCGGCGTCGACGTCGCGGGCGAGCCGGTCGGCGCGCCCGAGGTCGCTGGTCCAGATCGCGGCACCGAGCCCGAAGTCGGTGGTGTTGGCGAGGGCGATCGCTTCGTCGACGTCGGCGACGCGGATGATCGCGGCGACGGGGCCGAAGGTCTCCTCGGTGAACGCGGCGTGCTGAGGGGTGACGTGGTCGAGGATCGTGGGCTGGTAGTAGAAGCCGTCACCCTCGACCACGTCGCCGCCGATGGTGACGACGGCACCTGCGGCGATGGAGCGCTCGACCTGGTCGTGGAGGGTCGCACGGAGGTTCGCGCGGGCCATCGGCCCGACGGAGGTGCGACGGTCGAAGGGGTCGCCGACGGTGAGCGCGCGAACGTTCTCCGTGAAGGCCGCAACGAACTCGTCGGCGATGCTGTTCTCGACGATGAACCGCTTGGCGTTGACGCAGCTCTGGCCGTTGTTGGTGAATCGGGCCTTGACGGCGGCGGCCGCGGCGGCGGGGATGTCGGCGTCCGCGAGGACGATGAACGGGTCGGAACCGCCGAGTTCGAGGACCTGCTTCTTCAGGGCCGCTCCGGCCTGTGCGGCGACGATCTCGCCGACCTCGGTGGAGCCGGTGAGGGTGACGGCGGCGATGCGGTCATCGGCGATGAGCCCGGCGACCGCACTGGAGTCGATCATGACCGTGCGGAACAAGCCCTCGGGGGCGCCGGCTTCGAGGAAGATCTTCTCCACTTCGAGCGCGGATCCGGGGACGTTGTTGGCGTGCTTGAGGATCGCGCCGTTCCCGGCAGCGAGGGCGGGGGCTGCGAAGCGGAAGAACTGCCAGAAGGGGTAGTTCCAGGGCATGATCGCCAGCACGACGCCCAGCGGTTCGTACACGATGCGGCTGTCTGCGGCGCCGGAGGGGACGACGGTGTCGGCGAGGAATTCGGCGGCGTGGTCGGCGTAGTAGTCGAGGGTGAGCGCGCACTTCTCGACTTCGGCTTCCGCCTCGACGACGGGCTTGCCCATCTCGCTCGTCATGAGGTGTGCGTACTGCTCGGCACCGGAACGGAGGACGGCGGCGGTGCGGCGCAGCAGTGCGCTGCGCTCGGCGACGGGGGTCCTCCGCCAGAGCTTCTGTGCCGCGACGGACTCGTCGAGGATGGTCTGCACCTGGTCGGGGGTGTGGGCCTCGTACCGGCCGATCTCGTGACCGTTGCGCGGGTCGATCGCTGTGATCATGGGTGGTTCTCCTTGCGGGTCGCAGTGGAAGGGAGGGTCAGAAGAGGGGGTAGGCGAGGGTCAGCCCGCCGACGATGAGCATCACCAGGGCGACGATCGTGCCGCGCCAGATGACCTTCTTGAAGTGGTCTCCGAGGCTCACGTTCGCCAGGCCGATCAGCAGCAAGAAGGACGCGACGAGCGGGCTGGACTGGTGCAGAGCCTGGCCGACGAGGGAGGCGCGTGCCATCTCGACCGGTTCAAGACCGAAGGTCGAGGCGGTCGCGGACAGGATCGGCAGGACTCCGAAGTAGAACGCGTCGTTGGTCATCACGAAGGTCAGCGGGATCGAGAGGATTCCGGCGATGACGGCCATGAACGGGCCGAGTCCGCTGGGGATCACGGAGACGAGCCATTCGGCCATCGCTTCCACCATGCCGGTGCCGTTGAGGATGCCGGTGAGGACGGTCGCGGCGAAGACCATGCCGACGACGCTGATGACGCTGTCCGCGTGGGCTTTGATCTGCGCGGACTGCTCCTTGATCTTCGGGAAGTTCACGACCAGGGCGATCGCCGCGGCGGCCATGAAGATCACGGCGGGAAGGACGACGTCCATGACGAGGGTCGTCATCACGGCGAGGGTGAGGACGAGGTTGAACCAGATCAGTCGCGGGCGCGCGTTCGGGCGGACGGCGATTCCGCCGGTGAGGGACAGGTCGGGGGCGAAGTCGTTCGTGATGACGACGCTGGAGCCGCTGGCGGGGGAGGAGCCGCCGGCGCCGCCTCGCCCAGCGCGGCGGGCGGCGCCGGTGGTGTGGGACCGGGCGGCCGCGTTCTCGTCGACGAACGTCTCGTCCGACTCGTCGGCGAGTTCCGGGCGCTTCAGGAAGCCCCGCGAGGGGCGCAGCTCGAGCGCGCCGATGCGCTTCCGCTCGCCACGGCCGAGGAAGTACGCCAGCACGACGACTGCGACGAGGCCGGCCGCGATCGCGGGGATCATCGGGACGAAGATGTCGATCGGCGAGACTCCCAGCGCGGCTGCCGCGCGGGCGGTGGATCCGCCCCAGGGCACGGTGTTCAGGACGCCGTTGGACATCGCAGCGACCACCGTGAGGGTGACGGGACTCATCCCGAGGCGGAGGTAGAGCGGGAGGAACGCGGAGGTGACGATGATGAAGGTGGTCGAGCCGTCGCCGTCGAGGGAGACGATCGAGGTGAGCAGCGCCGTTCCGACGACGAGCTTCACGGGGTCGTCGCCGACGAAGCGCAGGATCAGCCGGATCAGCGGATCGAAGAGGCCGACGTCGATCATCGTGCCGAAGAAGATGATCGCGAAGAACAGCAGTGCCGCCGTCGGCGCGAGCTTGAGGATCGACTCCTCGATCATGTCTCCCATGCCCAGACCGGCACCGGTGAAGGCGCCGAAGATCAGCGGCACGAGGATGAGGGTGGCGATCGGGGTCGCCTTCTTGGCCATGACGAGATACAAGAACACGGCGATCATGCCGAAGCCGAGAATGACGAGCATCGTTGCTCCCTAGGTTGGTGGCCGTCACGCTGCAGAAGGCGACGGCGGAGATCGGTCGATCTAGTTATACCCGCCGGTATACCTGGCTGCAAACTAAACTGACAAGATGACGAACCAACGCGCGCAGCTGACGGTGGTGACCGACCCGTCCACCCCCGGCAGCAAGCTCGGCAAGACGGAGGTCGTGTACCGGCAGATCAAGGCCGACATCGAGAGCGGCGTGTACCAGCCGGGGGAGCAGCTGCCCGAGGTGATGCTCGTCGAGCGCACCGGCGCCTCACGCACACCGGTCCGCGAAGCACTGCGCCGACTCGCCGCCGAGCAGCTGGTCGACATCGCGCCCAGGAAGGCGCCGACGGTGTCACGGCTCTCCCTGAAGGGAGCTCGTGCGCTGTTCGACTACCGTCGCCTCCTCGAGCCGGCGGCACTGCGCGAGGTCGCTCGCCGCAGCGGGCAGGACCCCGCCGTCGCCGCCGCATTCCGCGGCCTGGCCGAGCGCTTCGAGGCCATCAACGGCGTGGAGTACTCCTCCGACTTCGCCGCGACCTTCGCTGCGCTGGCGACCGAGTTCGATGACGCTGTCGTGGCGACCACGCCGAACGAGTACCTCGCCCGTGCGATCGACGAGCTCCGGCCGCACACCGCACGCCTTCGCCTGATCGCGCACGCCGACGTCGGGCGCCTCGCCGAATCGGTCAGAGAGCACCTCGAGATGTGCCAGGCCGTGATCTCCGGCGACGCCGATCGCGCTGCCGTCGCCTGCACGCAGCACCTCTTCCACGTCGACCAGGGGATCTTCAACACCCTGCTCTCCTCGACTCGCGCCAGCAGCGCCCTCGTCGACCTCGCGAACTGACCCTCTCGGTCCGTCCCGGGCCTTGCGCCTCGGGAATACGCTGAGGTATACAGAGACGGGGACGGCCAACGAGGTCACGTCCGCCGAGAGGTTCGAACATGGCTGAGACCACCACCGAGCGCGACCGCATCGCGCCGGCACCGTTGCGCGACTTCGGACGCGAGGTACTCGAGTACTCCGGTGTCCCCACTGACGACGCCGCACTGGTGTCCGACTCGCTCGTCCAGGCCGATCTGTGGGGTCACCAGTCCCACGGCCTGCTGCGACTGCCGTGGTACATCGACCGGCTGCGCACCGGAGCGATGAAGGCGGTCACCGAGCCGACGACCCTGATCGACACCGGCTCGCTCCTCCTGCTGGACGGGCACGACGGGATCGGTCAGGTGCTGACCGACAGGGCTCGATCCGAAGCCGTTCGCCGCGCGCGCCTGCACGGGATCGGCGCGGTGGGAGTGCGCAACTCCAACCACTTCGGGACGGCGATGTACTTCACCCGCCGCGCAGCCGCCGAGGGGTGCGCAGCGATCCTCACCACCAACGCCTCGCCCGCCATGGCCCCCTGGGGCGGCCGCGAGAAGGGCGTCGGCACCAACCCCTGGTCGATCGCCGCTCCCTACGGGGAGAAGGTCGTCGCACTCGACATCGCGAACACCGCCGTCGCACGAGGCAAGATCTACCTCGCCCGCCAGGAAGGCGTCCCCATCCCTTCGACATGGGCGCTGACCCCGGACGGGCACGAGACCACCGACGCGGAGCAGGCAGTGCACGGAGTCATCCTGCCCATGGCAGGGCACAAGGGCTACGCGATCAGCTTCATGATGGACGTGCTCTCCGGAGCGCTCACCGGATCACAGGTCGGCCGCGGCGTCCACGGGCCTTATGAGGCCGACAAGCCCAGCGGCGCCGGCCACCTCTTCATCGCCATCGACGTCGCCGCCATGGGCGACCCGGAGGACTTCGCGGGACGAGTGCACCAGATGGTCGACGAAGTGAAGCAGACCCCCTTGGCCCCCGGCTACGACGAGATCTTCTACCCCGGCGAGCTCGAAGACCGCGCAGAGATCGCGAACCGCGCCTCCGGAATCCTGCTGCCGGAGAACACCTGGCTGGACCTGCAGAAGCTCGCCACCGAGACCGGCCTCGACCTGCCGCGGGATCGTTGACGGACTTCACCCATCACCTGCTGCGCCTCCTCCGGTCAGGACCTCGCCGCCTCCTCCACACCTCACCACCACATCGACGCCACTCCCGCCCTCGTCTGACACCCCGAAAGCAGCGCCATGCTCACCCTCACCGTCGCCCTCGACGTCCGCCCCGGCCACCTCGACGACTTCCTCACCGCGATCACCGAGAACGCCACCCGCACCTTCACCGACGAGCCCGGATGCCTCTACTTCGACGTCTGCCAGGACGTCTCCGACGAGCTGCACTTCGTCTTCCACGAGGTCTACACCGACCAGGACGCGATCGAGGCGCACCGGAAAGCGCCTCACTTCGCGGCATGGCGTTCCGCCGCCGACCAGCACGTCGTCCCCGGCAGCCAGATCAACGTCATCGCCCGCCGGCTCGCTCACCACAGCTGACCCAGCGTGCACTCCGTGAGCTTGCACCTGTCGCTCAGCGGACGAAGCCACCGAGTCGTCGGCCGCCATCGCCTCGGCCCCCGAGCTCGTCCACGCGTCGACGGGCCCGTCCGCCCGCGCCCGTCGTGTGAGCGCTCAGAGCGAGACGCCGGACTTCCAGAACGCTGCATCGCAGCGCGAGCGACGCCATCATCCCGACGAACGAGCCCACACCCGCGTACAGGATCGAGTTCAGGGTCCAGCGGACGAAGACGCCGTCCTGCTCGGTCACGATCTGCCCGATGTTCTCGAACAGGTCGAAGTCGGCGAACCCGCAGCTCCACTCTCAGCCGGGAGGTCCTTATCCCGTTTCAGCGACTGCAGCGGATCGTCACACATCATCCGATCTGCCTGGGCAGTGCCGCCGGGGGCCTCATCGCTGACAGCGCGACCGTCACCACTGGTGCAGGAAGTCCTTCCGAGGCTGAACGGCATCCGGCTCGAGCCAGAGCTTGACCACGCCCGAACCGGCTCCGTACACGGTCAACACTTCCGGGGTCCTCGACCACTCGACCGGCTCGGGGCTGCCGAGAAGCGTGACCTTCTTGATCCCGCTGCCGAGCATCCCGGCACCGCTTCCGAACGCGCGAATCCGCAGCGTGTCGTCCTCCGGCTTCGCGAGCGGGATCGCATACACGTAGTCGCCCGTCACATGCGTACGCGCCGTGAACCGGAAGTCGGCACCCGTGAAGGCGGCGGCCTCACCGTCGACGAACGATCCGACGGCGACCTGCGTGGGCCCTTCGCCGGCGACCGCCCACGGACGGGTGCCGTAGATCGCTTCGCCGTTGATGGCGAGCCAGGAGCCGATCGATCGCAGGATCTCCTGCTCCTCGGCCGGGATCGTGCCATCGGGCTTCGGCCCGATGTTCAGGAGCAGCACGCCGTTCTTCGACACCACGTCCGCCAGTTCGGCGATGAGGTCGTCGACGGACTTGTACTGGTGGTTCCGCACCCACGACCACGCGGTCTTCGAGACGGAGGTGTCGTTCTGCCAGATCTCCGGGCGGATGCCGCCCATCGTGCCGCGTTCGATGTCGTAGACCGCCGAGCCGTCGGCGAAGGCATCCCACTTGTAGTTGATGACGACCTCGCGCCCCCACTGTGCGGCGCGGTTGTAGTAGTAGGCGGCCAGTCGCGCGAGGTACGGCTTGAACGCGGGGTGCTCGATCCACCAGTCGAACCAGAGCACCTGCGGGCGGTAGCGGTCGATGATCTCGACCGTGCGCAGAAGCCAGTCCTCGAGGAAGCGCTCGTTCGGCGCCGTCTCCTCCCGCTGGGCCGGCCCGTAGAAGTCCTGGTACTCGGGCAGCAGCACGTCCGAGTCGAACCGGGATCCGCCGTTCATGAAGAACCAGTGCTCCGCCCGGTGCGAGGAGGCGCCGCGTATCATCCAGGCGCGATCCGTCGCCGCCGAGAGGTCGCCGAAGACGTCTCGCTCCGGGCCCATTCGAGCAGCGCTCCACCGCGAACGCTCGGTGTTGTACATCGCGAATCCGTCGTGGTGCTCCGCCACGGGTACGACGAACTGAGCACCGGCCTGGCGGAACAGCTGAGCCCACGCATCCGGGTCGAAATCGGCCATCGTGAAGGAGGGGATGAAGTCCTTGTAGCCGAAGTCCCGGTGCTCGCCGTAGGTGCTCCGATGGTGTTCGAACTCCTCGGTACCCTCGCGGTACATCATGCGCGAGTACCACTCGCTGTTGAAGGCCGGTACGGAATAGACGCCCCAGTGCAGGAAGATCCCGAACTTCGCATCGTGGTACCACTGCGGCGGAGTGTACGTGCGGAGGGTATCCCAGTCGGCATCGTACGGACCGGCCGCGACCACGGCATCGACCGCGGCGAGCGCGCCGCTGTTGTCGCTGACATCGACGGCCGCGGGCAGACGCTCAGGATCGATGGCGGGCAGGGAGTGCGTCATGAGCGGTCGCTTCCGGTTGGCTCGAAGAGAAGCGAAACGTTGCGTTTCTCTTGTCGGCAGAGTATTTCGGCCCGCGGGCCGCGTCAACGATCGTCCTCGGCCCGGAGCCTCTGAGGATGCCGCATCGCGGTGGATTCCGAGCGAAACGATTCGCAGCTCGGCCCGCGCCGACGGCGCTGCGCCGAGAAGGAGGACCACGCGGCATGGCGAGTCACAAGGACCTCCAGTCGCGTTCCCGGCGATCCCTCACGGTCGGCGTGCTCCTGCCCGCCCTCGACAACGACTTCCACCTGGCGATCATCGGCGGCGTCGAGGCGGCGCTGCGGACCGACGGTGTCAGCGTCCTCGTCTGCACGAGCGGTCCGGCAGCCGGTGCCGCGGTCGAGTTCCTGCGGGGCAAGACGGTCGGCGGCATCATCGCCGTCCCGCTCGGGCACGATCTCGACGCGTTGCGGCAGGCGGAGGACGAGGGGATCCCGGTCGTCGCGATCGACTGGATCGCGGCCGAGCTGGACACCGACCGGGTCGTGCTCGACAACGGCGGCGCGGGGGCGGCCGTCGCCCGCCATCTGGTCGACCACGGCCACCGGCACGTCGCCATGGTCAGCGGTGACGAACGCGTCTCCACGATGCGCGAGCGCGCCGAGGGGTTCCGCCAGGCACTGGTCGCTCGCAGCGTCGACATCGACGAGTCGCGGATCACGGCGGCTCCGCTGACCGTCGAGGGCGGCGGGGCGTCCGCCGAACGTCCGTGAACGAACCGGGATCGCGGGTGCCGGAGGACGTCTCGCTGGTGGGGTTCGACGGTCACGAACTCGCCCGAGCTTCACTTCCAGGGCACGCCGAGCTCGCGGCCGGGTGCGAGGAAGCCTCCTGCGAGCAGCGACTCCCCGGTGAGGGGGAGGTCGCCCGCCGCGCCGAGGATCTCATCGGCGAAGGATTCCGCGTCGTCGAGGGGTTCGAAGCCGATCTCCCGACCGGCGTCGACATCGACCCATCCGCGCGTATTCGCGGACACACCCCAGACGATCCGGTGGCCGGGGGAGTCGAGATCGGCACAGGCGTCGATGAGGCGGACCATATCGGCGGCGGAGAACCAGAAGGCGAGCCCACGGTGCCCATCGGGCCGATCGGCGAAGTTCGCGATCCGGGCGGATACGACGCTCATACCGTGGCGGTCCGCGTACACACTGCCGAGTGCCTCCATCGCGACCTTCCCGACGCCGTAGAAGGTGTCGGGACGAGCCGGCACCACGGGAGTGTTCCGGGTGTCGCCCGCAGTGGCCATTCCGACGGCGTGGATCGAGCTCGCGAGCAGGACGCGGCGGACTCCGGCCAGGTGCGCGGCCTCGAGAACCGTTCGCGAGCCCGTCACATTGACGGCGACGATGTCCTCCCAGCTCCGCTCGGTCGAGAGCCCGCCGAGGTGGATCACGAGATCGACGTCCGCGCAGGCGGCGCCGAGCGCGACGGCATCATCGAGATCCGCCTGAACGAAATCCTCCATCCCGGACGGCGCGACGGTCGGTTCGACCCGGTCGAGCAAGCGGACGCCGTGGCCCGCCTCGGCCAGGAGAGGCCGGACGGCCGACGCTATCGACCCGCTTCCTCCCGTGATGAGAAAACGTTTCATGACGCTAGATTACGGTAGCTGCATGACCAGGACGAGTGTCTGCGCCTACCCGTGGGATCTTCTCGGCGATCCCGGTGTCCGCGATCGCCTCGCCCGGCTGCGGGGGGCCGGCGTGACGTCCGTGGCCATCGCGGCCGCGTATCACTCCGTCCGGGCGGCGACACCGATGCACCCCCATCATCAGGTGGTGGACGCCCGGCACGCCGCGTTCTACCTCCCGGTTCGGGAGAGCGTCTGGAGCGGGTCGGATCTGGTGCCGGAGGAGGCGACGGCGTGGGCGGGAGACGATTCGTTCCGTCGCGCGGCCGAGGTCGTGCGATCCTGCGGCCTCGACGTCGAGGCGTGGATGGTGCTCACCCATTCGAGCGAACTGGGTCGAACCAGGCCACAGCTCTGCGTGCGCAACGCGTTCGGCGACGTCTATCGTTACGCGCTCTGTCCAGCGCACCCGTCGGTGGTCGACTACGCGGTCACCCTCGTCGAGGAGACGATCGCGCTGGGCGGGGTGCAGGCGTTCATGATCGAAGCGAGTGGTCCGCTCGGCGTCGGTCACCTCGGGCACCACGAGAAGACCTCCGGTGCTGAGTGGTCGGAGGTCCAGGAGGCACTGCTCTCCATCTGCTTCTGCGCTCGCTGCGCGGCAGCGCTCACGGGTGCCGGTGTCGACCCCGATGCTCTCGCCGCGCGGGTCCGCGAAGCCGTGCGCTCTCCCGCGCCCGGCGACGTGGACGACGTGCTCGGCGACGCGGCGCGGGTGGCGTTCGCCGCACGGACATCGGCGCGAGCGGCGCTGACACGTGCGGTGTCGGCCGCCGCCCGAGCCGGAGGCGCGGGGCGGTTGTCGTTCCACGCCCAGTGCGAGGAGTGGGCCGTCGGTCCGTTCGCGGCGCTGCTCGATCAGCCCGGCAGGGCGGCGGCGGCGGCCGACGCCTTCGTTCTGCCCGGCGGGGTCGCCGCCGGTGGCGAGCGGGAGTACGCGCGTGCCCGTGCGGAAGCCGGTTCGGCTGCCCTCGGGGTCTACGTCTCCGCTCTGCCGCCCGCCGTGCCCGACGAACTCGCGACCCGGTGGGCGGGCCTCGTCGACCTCGGCTACGACGAACTCTGCATCTACCACCTGGGTCTCGTCTCCCGCCGACGCTTCGATGCCGTCGTCGCCGCGGTCCGGCAGCTGCCCTGATCGCCACCGCTTCCTGGCGTCCCGCATCGAGACGCGTTACGGTGAATGCGCAACAAGCACAAACGTTTGCATACTCGACTGGAGCCTTGCCGTGACCTCGACCTCCCCTTCCCCCGCCCGTACCGGAACCGCGGCGACAGAGCCCGGACGCACGAGCGTCACCGTGCACCCGGCGTTCTCGGTCGCGCCGGTCAGTAAGCGGACGTTCGGCTCCTTCGTCGAGCACCTCGGACGGTGCATGTACTCCGGGATCTACGAGCCCGGACATCCGACTGCCGATGAGCACGGTTTCAGGCAGGACGTCCTCGAGCTCACGAAGCAGCTCGGCGTCACCCTCGTGCGCTATCCCGGGGGCAATTTCGTCTCGGGCTTCCGGTGGGAGGACAGCGTCGGATCGCGCGACCAGCGGCCGACGCGCGTCGACCTGGCCTGGGCCACGACCGAGACGAACGAGTTCGGCTTGGACGAGTTCATGCAGTGGTGCCGAGTCGCCGAGGTCGAGCCGATGATGGCCATCAATCTCGGCACCCGCGGCACCGAGGCCGCGATCGACCTGTTCGAGTACAGCAACCACAGCGGCTCCAGCACCCTCGCCGACGCTCGGGTAGCGAACACCAGAGCGCTCGGCGCAACGGGCGATCCCCATGACATCCGGTTGTGGTGCCTCGGCAACGAGATGGACGGACCCTGGCAGCTGGGACACAAGACCGCCGAAGAATACGGGCGCCTTGCCGCCGAGACGGCGCGTGCGCTTCGTCGCGCCGATGCCTCCATCGAACTCGTGGCGTGCGGCTCCTCCGGGTCGCAGATGCAGACGTTCGGCGCGTGGGAGCAGGCAGTTCTCGACGAGGCGTACGATTTCGTCGACTACATCTCCCTGCACTCCTACTACCAGGAGTCGGGCGACCGCGCGAGCTTCCTCGCATCCGCCGTCGACATGCAGAAGTTCATCCGCGACGTCGTCGCCATCGCCGATGCCGCGGGAGCGAAGCGGAAGAGCACGAAGAAGATCATGCTCTCGTACGACGAGTGGAACGTCTGGTACTTGGGCGGCGCAGCGTCGGAGAAGGTCCCCGGCTACCCCGTGGCGCCGCCCATCCTGGAGGACAACTACACGGTCACCGACGCGGTGGTGGTCGGCAGCATGCTGATGACCCTGCTGCGCAACAACGACAGAGTGACGGTCGCCTGCCAAGCCCAGCTCGTCAATGTGATCGCGCCGATCATGACGGAACGCGGCGGAGGGACCTGGACGCAGACGATCTTCCATCCCTTCGCCCTGACCGCTCGCTATGCGGGGGGCACAGTCCTCGACGCCCGCGTCTCGACACCGCTCGTCACGACGGCGAAGTACGGCGACGTCGACATGGTCGATGCGGTCGTGACCTGGGACCAGGAGGGCGGTACAGCTGCGGTGTTCCTCGTCAACCGCTCGACCACGCAGGCCCAGACCGTCGAGATCCCCCTGGGGGCCCTCCGGCTCACCGCGGTCGTCGAGGCGCTGACACTGCACGATGACGATCCGTACGCTCGCAATTCCGCGGCGGCACCGGACCGGGTCGTGCCCCGCCCGAACGACTCCGCGCAGTGCGAGGCCGGCCTGATGAGCATCGACCTCCCGAGCGGATCCTGGACTATGGTCAGACTCGCGTGAGCGCCGGACGGGCGGCGATCGAACGCCGAGCCCCGAGGAGTTGATCGCGTGGCGGTGACCATCCGCGACATCGCTCGCGAGTGCGGGGTCGCCGCGTCGACCGTGTCGCGGGCCCTCGCCGACGACCGCTCGATCGGGAGGGCCACCAAGGCGCGCGTCGCGGAGGCCGCCGAGCGACTCGGCTACCGCGTCAACCGCTCCGCGCAGGGCCTGATCACCGGACGCACCCGCAACCTGGGGCTGATCGTGCCGGACTTGCGGAATCCGTTCTTCGCGGACGTCGCCAAGGGCGTGCAGACGCGGGCCCGAGAGCGCGGATTCGCAGTGTTCGTCAGCGATGCCGACGAGAGCCCGTCGTTGGAGCGCACCGCCATCGACGACCTGTCCCCGCAGGTGGACGGCCTCCTCATCTGCTCCCCGCGGATGAGCGACGAGGGGCTGCAGGCACTCGGCATCGCCGACCGCGCCGTCCTGCTGCACCGGCGGGCGGAAGGATTCGCGAGCGTCGTGGCGGACATCGCCGACGGGATGCGGCAGGCGATCACGCACCTGCACGCGCTGGGGCACAGCCGCATCGCGTATCTCGGCGGGCCGACCGCGTCGTGGTCCGGACGGGAACGGGGGAGGGGGATGCGTTCGGCGGCGCAAGACCTCGGCATCGAACTGCGCGAACTGGGCCCCGTGTCGCCCGACTTCGGCGGAGGACTCGCCGGCGCCGATGCCGTGCTGGCGAGCGGTGTGAGCGCCGTGATCGCCTTCAACGACCTCGTCGCCGTCGGGCTGCTCAGCCGCTTCGCCGCGCGCGGAGTGCGGGTACCGGAGGACGTGAGCGTCGTCGGTTTCGACGACATCCTCGTCTCCGCGGTCGCGACGCCCGCCCTGACGACGGTGTCGGTGCCGCGGATGCGGGCAGGGGAGGCCGCCGTGGAGATGCACCTCGAACGAGCTGGAGGCCGGGACGAGGCGAGCTCCGTGGCGGTGGCGGATCGCACCATCGCCACGGAGCTCGTCGTACGAGCCAGCACCGTCCCGGCACCGAGCTGACGCATCAGCGGACTCGCTTATTTGAGGCCGGTGGTCGCGATGCCCTTCACGAGGTACTTCTGACCGAAGAGGAAGGCGAGGAACACCGGCAGCAGCGACACGATGGACATCGCGAACATCCCGCCGTAGTTCGAGCTGCCCGTCGAATCGAGGAAGGAGCGCAGTGCCACGGGCACGGTGAACATCTCCGGCGAAGTCAGGTAGATCAGCGCGCCGAAGAAGTCGTTCCAGCTGTTGATGAACGTGAACACTGCCGTCGCGGCCAGCGCGGGCACCATCAGCGGCAGGATGATCCGGAAGAAGATGCCGACGTGGCCGAGCCCATCGATCCGTGCCGCTTCGTCGAGGTCGCGCGGGATCCCGCGGATGAACTGCACCATCAGGAAGATGAAGAACGCATCCGTCGCCAGGAACTTCGGCAGCAGCAGCGGGATGAACGTGTTCACCCAGCCGAGCTGGCTGAAGATGATGTACTGCGGAACGATCACCACGTGCACGGGGATCATGATCGTGATGAGCATGATCGCGAACAGCGGCTTCTTGAAGCGGAAGTTGATCCGCGCGAACGCGTAGGCGGTCACCGCGCACGAGACGAGGTTGCCGACGATCGATCCGAGGACGAGGATCGCCGAGTTCAGCAGATACTGGCCGAACGGATGCGTCAGCGCGTTCCAGCCATCGGTGTAGTTCTTCGTCTCGAAGTCCTGCAGCAGGATTCCCGGCTGGGCGAAGATCTCGTCGTTGGGTCGCAGCGACGAGGCGATCATCCAGAGCAGCGGGTAGATCATCACGAGGCCGGCTGCGATCATCACGGCGTGCCGGATGATCGAAGAGAGGGGAGTGCGCTGCTCGGCGGAGCGCCGACGCCGCTGAGGGGCCTTCCCGACTTCGTTCCGCGGTCGGACGGGGCGGGCGTCTGCTGCCGTCTGCTCCAGACGGTCGGTCTCAATCGTCATAGAAAACCCAATACTTCGAGGCGATGAAGTTCACCGCAGTGAATGCGCCGATGATGACGACGAGGCCCCACGCGATCGCGGAGGCGTAGCCCATATCGAGCTGCGCGAAGCCCTTCTGGTAGAGGTACATCGTGTAGAACATGGTGGAGTCGGCGGGTCCGCCGCTTCCTCCCGAGACGATGAACGCCTGGGTGAAGGACTGGAAGGAGCCGATGATCTGCAGCACCAGGTTGAAGAAGATGATGGGGCTCAGCAGCGGAAGGGTGATGAGCCGGAACCTCTGCCAGGCCGTCGCTCCGTCCATCGACGAGGCTTCGTAGTACATCGTCGGGATCTGCCGCAGGCCGGCCAGGAAGATCAGCATCGGGGCGCCGAAGGTCCAGACGTGCAGGATGATGATCGTCGAGAGCGCCGTATCGGGATTGGATATCCATCCCGGTCCCTGGATTCCGAACCAAGCGAGGATCTCGTTGACCAGGCCCGAGCTGCCGAAGATGTTCCGCCACAGGATCGCGATCGCGACGGACGATCCGAGCAGCGATGGCAGGTAGAAGATCGACCGGTAGAAGGCCAGTCCCTTCATTCCCCGATCCAGCAGCATCGCTACGGCGAGCGCGAAGATCAGCTGCAACGGGACCGACACGATCACGTAGGTGAAGGTCACCCGGAGCGAGTTCGCGAGCCGCTTGTCGTTGAACATCTCGACGATGTTGTCGAAGCCGACGAACTTCGGAGCTTGGATGAGGTTGTAGTCCGTGAACGACAGGTAGAGCGATGCGAGCATCGGACCGATCGTGATGACGACGAGCCCGATGAGCCAGGGCGCCAGGAACAGGTACGCGGCTCTGTTCTCGTGGCGGCCCTCGCTGGCGGCAGGCGCGCCACCCTTCTTCTTGCTCAGCTTGCCGAGCTCGCCCAGCGCGCTCATGTCGCCGCACTCCGCTCGGAGGCCGGCGTAGAGATGGCCGCCGGCTCATTGATCGTGGTCGCCACAGGCGGGACCTCCTCGTCTCGGGTGTTCCGGAGACCGCATGGGCTTGAATCTGCCTCGGGAATCGTTTCCTGAACAGCGGCCATTAGACCAGCATTCCCCTGGGCCGTCAACACGGCGCAGGCCCGCCGGCGCCCTTTGGTAACAAGAGGGGTGTAAAGACGGGTCGAACTGACGGCACGGCGCATCGTCCCATCCCGCGTCATCTCCGCCTGGCCCGCGTCCTTGACACCAGAAAGCGATTTCTGTACGGTGCAGAAATCGCTTTCTAGTTCGTCCGCGAATGGGAGGCCCGCCGACCCAGCATCGGTGGATGACGACGGCGCTCTCCGCGCCGATCACGATCAAAGGAGATCCGCAGTGTCCCGTTCCTTCATCAGCCGCTCGAGAGTCCTCCTCGTCGGCCTCGCCGCGAGCGCTCTGCTCCTGGCCGGCTGCTCCGGCTCCGGTGACGACGCCGGAGCCAACCCGCAAGGCACGGAGCCCGTCACCCTCCGGTTGGTGTGGTGGGGCTCCGATGATCGAGCCGCCGTGACGAACGCCGCGGTCGACGCCTTCGAAGCCGAACACCCGAACATCACCGTCGAGACCGAGTCGTTGCCGTTCGACGGCTACTTCGACAAGCTCTCCACCCAGGTCGCGGCGAACGACGCTCCGGATGTGCAGCAGCTCACCAGCGACTTCGTGATCGAATACGGCTCGCGTGGAGCCCTCCTGGACCTGGCCGATGTCGACGTGACGAACGTCGACAAGGCGACGACCGAGGTCACCAACATCGATGGCGAGCAGCTGGGCGTGCCGACCGGCATCGCTTCGATCGCGATCGTCGCGAACCCGACTCTGTTCGCCGCAGCCGGTGTGGAGATGCCCGACGACAGCACATGGACGTGGAAGGACTACGAGGAGATCGCCGAGAAGATCTCGGCGAACAGCCCGGAAGGCACCTACGGCTCGCAGGCGCTGGGTACCGATTCCAATCAACTCGGTATCTGGGCCCGCCAGAACGGCGAACAGCTCTTCACCGAGGACGGCGAGTTCGGCGTCAGCACGAAGACCATCGCCTCCTTCTACGACCTCACCAAGCGGATGGTCGACGAGGGGGCGGCCCCCGGAGCCGACGAGGCGACCGAGCAGACGGGTCTCGGCCTGGAGCAGACCGGTACCGCTCTGAACCGCTATGCGATGGGATTCTGGGCGTCCAACCAGCTGACCTCGTTGGAGGTCGTGTCGAAGTCGGGGCTGAAGCTGCTCCGCTTCCCGAGCGTCGCCGGAGACGTCAAGAAGGCGGAACTGGCGTTCGGTGCCTCGCAGTACTGGTCCGCCGCATCGCGGACCGAGCACCCGGCCGAGGCGCAGATGCTCATCGACTACCTCACGAACTCGGAGGAGGCGGGCAAGCTCCTGCTCGTCGGCCGCGGTTCGCCCGTCAACAGCGAGGTCCGTGATGCGGTCGTCCCGCTGCTGAGCGAAGGCGACGCGCAGGTGGTCACCTTCATCAGCACACTCGCCCCCGATGTTGTGTCGACGCCGCTCTCGCCCCCCGGCTCGGCGTCATTCCAGGAGAACATGCGCCGCTACACATCCGAGGTGCTTTTCGGCAGGATGTCGACGACGGACGCGGCGAAGGGCCTGATCGACGAGACCACGGCTTCGCTGCAGTAGCGTCCGGCGACAGCGCGTCGGCCCGGAGGGTCGCCTCTCCGAGGCGGTCATCCGGGCCGACGCGCTGTGCCGTTCGCGCATCGACGCGCAGTTCAGCGACGGGCGGCCGCTGGCCGCACCCGTCACCAGCGAGGCAGCGCGAGGTCCAGTCCGGGCTGCACCCGGCGGAGGTAGGCGGTGTCGTTACGGTGCTCGCGGCCGAGCGCGAGGTAGTCGGCGTGCCGTTCGGCCAGTCGCGCTCCGTCGATCTCGACGCCCAGGCCCGGCTCGTCCGGCACCGGAACGGCGCCGTCGACGAAGCGCAGCGCGCCGGGCAGCACGATGTCGCTCGCCGCGTTCCACGGGTAATGGGTGTCGCACGCGTACGCGAGGTTGGGGGTGGCCGCCGCGGCGTGCGTCATCGCGGCGAGGCTGATCCCGAGGTGCGAGTTCGAGTGCATCGAGAGCCCGAATCCCGCGGCGATGCAGACATCGCCCAGGGTGGTCGTTCCGCGCAGACCGCCCCAGTAGTGGTGGTCGGCGAGCACGATCTGGACGGAGCCGTGCTCGATCGCCGGACGGATCGTCTCCAGCGATACGACGACCATGTTGGTCGCGAGAGGTATGGAGGTGGACCGCGCGACGACCCCCATCGCTTCGAAGCCGCGCACCGGATCCTCTAGATACTCAAGAACGCCCTCCAATTCTCGGGCGACGCGCAGCGACGTCTTCAGAGTCCATGCCGTGTTCGGGTCGATACGCAACGGCACACCGGGGAAGGCGGTGTTCAGCGCGCGGATGGCGGCGACCTCCTCGTCCGGAGGGAAGACACCTCCCTTCAGCTTGAGCGATCCGAATCCGTAGAGGGAGATCATCCGTTCGGCTTGGCGCACGATCCCCGCAGGATCGAGAGCGGCTCCCCATTCGTCTGCGATCGCGGCGGCGGAACCGGTTGCTGGATGCTCGGCCCATTTGTAGAAGAGGTAGCCGCTGTAGGGAACGGCGGTTCGCACGCGCCCGCCCAGGAGATCGACGACCGGGACGCCGAGGAGGCGCCCCTGCGCATCGAGACACGCGACCTCCAGAGCGGAGTACACCCGACGCCGGTCGAAGAGGGCGGCGGGGAGGGGCGCTGCGCCCCGTGATTCGGCACTCGGCGACCCTTCGGCTCGCGGTCGATCGGCCCAGCGGCGCCAGGATGCGTTCGGGCTCGCATCGACGGACTCGTCCTCGCCGAGGAGGAGGCGGTCGACCAATGCGCGCAGACCGGCGGTGTCGAAGACACTGCGGCCCACGAGATATGCGCCCACCAGGTTCAGCCAATCGAGCTGGAAGGAATGCCCGGTGCACTCACCGAGACCGATGACCTCGCCACCGCGTCCGTCGTCGACGACGAGCTCCAGCACGGCTCTCAGGACGTGCGGCTCGTGCACGCCGTCGGAGTTGAGCAGTGGCGGATCCGCGAAGGCGATCGGTGTGACCCGGAGTTCCGAGATCGTCGCTCGAGAGCGGATCTTCAGGCCGACCACGGCGCTCAGAGCTCCCATACCGTCGGCCGGGCGATGCCGCCGACGGTGACCGTCGGCCATCCGGGATCAGCCGTCAGCACGCGGATCCCGTTTTCGGTCAGGAGGACCGTGTCCTCGACCTTCACGCCGGGTGCACTCGGATTCCAGGCGAAAGCCTGATCGAGGACGATGAGATCCGGCACGTCGGCGCTCGCTCGCGGATCGCGGCCGTTGTAGCCGCAAGGGCCGCCCTGATGGTGCCGGGTCCACTCGTCGGCGGCGAACCCGTGCCGGGAGTAGGCGGCGCAACCGGCCGCGAACACGTCGGCCAGCACGGAGCCTGCCCGGGTGGCAGCGAAGTAGTCGGCTTCGACGCTCAGGATGCGCTTCTGCGCGTCGAGCTCGGAGACGGACGCGGGCCCGAACCGCACCCAGCGGGTGAGGTTCGCGATCAAGCCGTCTCGGCGTGCGCAGAGCACGAACATCGCGAGGTCGCCGACGGGGGCGGAGGTGGGCAGCGGGTGCCGGAATCCCAAGCGGGATCTGCCGGCACCGAGCGCGACCAGGACGTCGGCGCCGACGTCCTGGACGGCGTGGGCGAGGCGTGCGGTGACCGATCGCTCGCTGTGCTCCGGGCGCACGTCGGCGAGAACCTTGGTCATGAGAGCGGCGGAGTCTCGGCAGAGGCGGCTGTAGCGCTCGATCTCGTCCGGCACCAGCGCGGCGCGGGCGGCACGCAGCGCGGCGAGGATGTCCTGCTCGTGCAGGACTCCTGCCGCGCCTGCCCGGCGGTGCGGCGGCAGGAGCGAGTGGTCCCACCGGACGAGTGCCGTCTCGACGCCGGGAGGCAGTTCCTCCTGCTGCAGCCGGTCGACCTCGTTCGCGAAGACGAACACGGTCTCCTCATCGGCCGTGACGACCACTGCAACCACCGGATCTCCGGCGAGGGAGACCTGGACGCGCGCGCCGGCGAGAAGCCAGCCCACCGCCCCGGGGCTGGTCAGAGCGATGGCCTCGGCCTCACGATCGGCCAGGATGCGCCGCACGGCCACGAGTTTCGCGGCATGTTCGGCCCCTGCTCGCGAACGCAGTGCGGCGGATTCTCTCGGGGGCGCCGTCGGCGGTAGGGCAAGGGGCGGGGTGATCGGCGCGGTCATGGTCATCGTGGTCTCCCTCATCCCTCGCAGCCGACCGGGTGCAGATCGTACCCAACGAGGAAACGTTTTCTCAGATACGATACCCGTGCGCGCCAGCCACCGTCAACGGCGCCGACGCGTACCACTCCGGGAGGACGACGATGACCGAGCAGTTCGAGGGCGGCGGCGGAGCAGCCGAAGCCGCACGGGGGACCTATACGAATCCGCTGTTGAACGAGGACTGGCCAGACCCGGACGGGATCCGAGTAGGAGCGGATTACTACCTGGTGACGTCGAGTTTCTCCACCGCCCCCGGGCTGCCCGTCCTGCACTCGCGCGACCTCGTGAACTGGCGCCTGCTCGCTCGCGCGCTGCCGACAATCGAGCCCGCCGAGCACTTCGCGCTGCCGCGGCACGGCGCGGGGGTCTGGGCGCCGGCGATTCGCCACCGTGACGGAGTCTTCTTCCTCTTCGTACCGGATCCCGACCGCGGCATCCTCGTCACCACCGCCACGGACCCGGCGGGGCCGTGGTCGGCACCGCACACCCTGCTTCCCGGTCTCGGTGTCATCGACCCCTGCCCGCTCTGGACCGATGACGGGCGGGCGTGGATGGTGTTCGGCTGGGCGCGCAGCCGGAGCGGTGTGGCGAATCGCCTGAGCGTCGTCGAGATCAGTCCGGATGCGCGGCGCGTGCTCAGCGCTCCCGTGACGGTCATCGACGCCGATCGACTTCCGGGGTACTCGACGCTCGAGGGCCCCAAGCTCTACTGGCGCGACGGCTGGTTCTGGATCTTCGCGCCGGCGGGCGGAGTGACGGACGGGTGGCAGTCCGTGTTCCGCTCGCGCTCGATCCTGGGGCCGTACGAGGGCCGCATCGTGCTGCAGCAGGGCGACACCGCGGTCAACGGGCCGCATCAGGGTGCCTGGGTGACGACGCCGGAGGGGGAGGACTGGTTCCTGCACTTCCAGGATCGCGGCGTCTTCGGCCGTGTGCTGCATTTGCAGCCGATGCGGTGGAACGACGCGGGTTGGCCGGTCATGGGCATCGACGGCGAGCCGGTGCTGGAGCATCCGTTGCCCGCCGGTGCGGTCGGTGCGGTGCCCTCCTCCCCGGCGCGCTCCGACGACTGGAGCGGCACCGCGCTCGGCCTGCAGTGGCGCTGGCAGGCGAACCGACCGGAGGACGCGGCGGAGTTGCGCGGCGACGGCTTCCTGCGGATGCAGGTGACGACAAGCGATCTCGGGTCGCTGCGCGCCGTTCCGAGTGTGCTCGGCCAGCAGCTGCCCGGGGTCTCGTCGGTGTTCAGCACGTCGGTGCGGCTCGACGGCGCCGCAGCCGACGGTGCGGTGCGGGCCGGCCTGGTGCTGCTCGGACGCAGCTATGCCTGGATCGGCCTCGTTCGAACCTTCAGCGGGACGACGCTGCGCGTCGGCACCGCGGCGGATCCTTCGACGGGTTCCGGTTCCGTCGACGAACGCACCGTCGATCTCGGCCCCACAGAGCCGGAGGAGACCGTCGAGCTGCGTATCCGCACGACGGTCGCGGACCGATTCTGCTCGGAAGCCGTCGCCGGACTGGACTACCGTCGCGGGGGAGGCGAGTGGGTGAGCGCACTCGAGGGGTTCGAGGTGACGGCCGGGCACTGGGTCGGAGCCGAGCTCGGACTGTTCGCGTGCGCGACTGCGGGCACGCCCGCGCTCACGGGCGCCGTGTTCGGGCGGGTCACTGTGGAACCGGACCGGTGCTCCCACGGATCTCCAGCCGCGGCCGGAAGTTGATGTTGTGATCGGGCGTCTCGCCTTCCAATAACGCATGCAGGCGTTTCCAAGCGAGTTCGCCGAGCTCGACCACCGGGACGGAGGCCGTCGTCAGCGGCGGAGTCGTGTACCGCGCGAACGGGATGTCGTCGAAGCCCGTCACAGAGACCTGTTGCGGCACGGCGATCCCGCGTTCATGCAGGCCCGAGAGCAGGCCCATCGCGACGAGGTCATTGAATCCGAGCACACCGGTCGCCTCCGACGCGAGGACGGCGTCGGCTTTCGAATGGCCGTGCTCGAAGGTCACTCCGCAGGGGATGGTCACGATCTCGGCATCCGTTCGCAGCGCCGCGAACGCTGCGAGGCCATCGGCGCGCGATCGATTGGAGGCCGACTCGGGGTTGCCTTCGAGATAGGCGATGCGCCGATGGCCGAGGCCGTAGAGGTGCTCGGCGAGCGGCCGGATCCCGGCCTCGTAGTCGGCGGTGACGATGGGCACCACGACGGCCGGACTGTCGCGGTTGATCAGCACCACGGGGGCCAACTCCTCGGTCAGTGCGATGAGTTGCGCCTCCGGCATGCGCGGGGCGCACAGCACGAGGGCGTCGCACCGCCGCCGCACTTCCACCGCGAGGATGGACTCCTCGCTCGCGGTCTCGATCGAGTCGGCGACCAGCACCCGGTAGCCGTCCTTCGCTGCGGCCCAGCTGACGCCGCGCATGATGCTCTGAAAGGTCGGGTTCGCCAGATCGGGGACCAGCACCGCGACGGTCATCGTCCGCCCGAGCACCAGCGACCGCGCCAGCGGGCTGGGCGAATAATCGAGTTCCCGTGCGGAGGCTTTCACCCTGGTCGCGATGTCCCTATCCACCGTGACGTTGCCGTTCATCACGCGCGACACGGTCGAGGGGGAGACGCCCGCGTGCTTCGCTACCGCATTGATGGTGGCGGACTTGGTGCGTGCTGCGCGGGCCATGGTGCGACTCCTGGGATTCCGGGAGGGCGACCCGCCATCGGGAAACCCTTTCACAGGAGGCTACCGCGACCCGGTCCACGCGGCGCCGCATTGCCCGAAAGGCGCTTCGGACTTGTTTGACGGGCCCTCCTATTCCTGGTCTAATGGCTTCACGCTGTGTCGGGAATCGATTTCTCAGCCTGCAGGTCCTTCAGGTCCGCGGGGCGCGGCCGGCCCGACGGATGACGCCGTCGGGGGCCGGCGCGGCGGACGGACTTCTCGGAGGGACTCAATGACGAAGACTCGTTACGGCATCATCGGCGCCGGGATGCGCTCCCGCATGTACGTGGGCGCCATCACGGGAGAGCACTCCGATGTCGCCGAACTCGTCGCGCTGTGCGACGTGAACGACGGCCGCATGGCGTTCCACGCGGATGCCGTCGTGGCGGCGGGTGCGCCGCGCCCCGCGTTCTATCATCCGGACGCGGTTGCAGAAATGATCCGCGAGTCGCGCATCGACCGCGTCATCATCGCCTCACCCGACTACACGCACGCGGAGATGGTTGTCCGCGCGCAGGCCGCGGGCGCGGACGTCGTGGTCGAGAAGCCGCTCACGATCGACGCCGAGGGCACCCGGGCGATCATCGCCTCCAGCGAAGGGACGGGCAAGTCGGTCGTCGTCACCTTCAACTACCGGTACTCGCCGCGCAACACTGCGCTGAAGAAGCTGATCCACTCCGGCGAGATCGGCACCGTCACCTCCGTGCACTTCGAATGGGTGCTCGACACGAACCACGGTGCCGACTACTTCCGCCGCTGGCACCGCGACAAGGCCAGCTCCGGGGGACTTCTGATTCACAAGGCGTCCCACCATTTCGACCTCGTCAACTGGTGGATCGACGATGTGCCGTCGCGAGTGTTCGCGTCCGGGGGCCTGCGCTTCTACGGGCGCGACAACGCCGTCGCCCGCGGCCTCGGCGAACGACCCGAGCGCGGTACGGTGGACGGCTTCGAGCGGGATCCGTTCCTGCTCGATCTGCGAAGCGACGAGACGCTGGCGGCGCTCTATCTCGAGAACGAGCACCTCGACGGCTACCGCCGCGACAAGGACGTCTTCGACGCGGGTATCACGATCGAGGACAATCTCGCGCTCGTCGTCGACTACTCCGGCGGCCCGACGATGTCGTACTCGCTGAACGCCCACGCCCCGTGGGAGGGCTACACGGTCGTCGTCAACGGCACGCTGGGGCGAGCCGAGCTGACCGTCGTCGAGCGGGGCTCCGTGCTCGCGCACGACACGATCGATCCGAGCGCCTCTCCTGAGAACGGCCAGGCGGCGAGCATCCGCCCGCCGAGCGAACGCCTCATCGTGCAGCGGCACTGGGAGACGGCGCGCGAGGTCATCATCGAGGGCGACGGCGATTCGGCGCACGGCGGCGGCGACGTCATCCTGCTCCGCGACGTCTTCCTCGGCCCGGACGACGACGAGCTCAAGCGTCCGGCCGGATATCTCGACGGGGTGCGCTCCGTTGCCGTGGGAATTGCGGGAAATCGTTCCCTCGATACCGGGCAGGCCGTGCTCGTCCGCGATCTCGACCTCGGTACCGACCTGGTCGGCACTGCGCCCCCCTCGGGAGGCGCAGAGTGAGCCGCATCATCGTCACTGGCGGCTCAGGGAGACTCGGCCGCAGCGTGGTGATCGGTCTCGCGCAGGCGGGGCACGAGGTGATCTCGATCGATCGCGAGAGCATCGACGGACTGCCGGCCGAGCAACGGGTGCTCGACCTCACGGACACGGCCGCCACTCGCGACGCCTTGGTCGCCGCGCAACCGGATGCCGTGGTGCACCTCGCCGCGATCGCCGTTCCATTCAGCGCGCCCGAGGATGTGATCCTCCGTACCAACACGGCCCTGACCTGGAACGTCGTCGACGGTGCCGTCGCCGCGGGCGCCTCGCGAGTCCTGGCCGCATCCTCGCCCACCGTGATCGGGTACGGCTCGCCGCAGGGCTGGCTCCCCGAGTATCTGCCGATCGACGAGGAGCACCCGCGCGCTCCCTGGAACGCCTACGCGCTCTCGAAACTGGTGATCGAGGAGGTGATCGCCATGGCGGTCGCCCGAGAGGGGGATGCCGTGCGTTTCGGTGCCTTCCGCCCGTGCTTCGTGATCGCTCCGGAGGAATGGCACGGTGCGCCGACGCAGCAAGGACACACCTTGCACGAGCGCCTGGACCAGCCGGAGTACGCCGCGGTCTCTCTGTTCAACTACGTCGACGCCCGCGATGCCGCGGACTTCGTGCTCACATGGATCGAGCGCGCCGAACACGCTCCGAACGGGTCGGTGTTCTTCGTCGGGGCAGCCGACGCCTTCGCCCGGGAATCGCTCGACCAGCTCGTACCTCGCTATCTCGACGGCGCGTCGGACCTCGCCGCGCCCCTCGTGGGTACGAGTCCCGCGTTCAGCTCGGCGAAGGCGGAGCGCCTCCTCGGATGGCGGGCTAAGCGCAGCTGGCGCAGCGAACTGATCGATCCACGCACGGATTCGGCGCCGCCGGCGGGCTCCGCATCCCGCTCCCCGCTGTCCGTACCCACTGGAGGATCCGCACGATCATGACCACTCTCACTCTCGACTTCGACGGCGTGCTCTTCTTCCCCGTCACCCCGTTCACCCCGTCCGGAAGCGTCGACACGGCGCTGCTCGGCGAGCACGTCGCGTCCCGTCTGCCCTATCTGCCGGGTGGGGTGTTCCCCGCCTGCGGGACGGGCGAGTTCCACGCTCTCTCCACGTCGGAGGTGCGCACGGTCGTGGCAGCGACGGTCGAGGCGGTCGCCGCGGCGGGCGGCGCCGTGCCCGTGGTCGCCGGTACCGGCGGGTCGCTGGGCAACGCGATCGAAATCGCCCGTGATGCCGCGGAGGTGGGGGCCGACGCATTGCTCGTGCTGCCGCCCTATCTCGTCTCGGGAACCGGCGACGGCTTGGTGGCGTACGTGGAGGCGATCGCTTCCGCCTCACCGCTGCCCGTCATCTTGTACCACCGAGGCACCGCCGCCTATACGGCCGAGACGGTGACCCGCCTCGCTGCGAATCCGAAGGTGGTCGGCTTCAAAGACGGCACGGGCGATGTCGGCCGCGCTCAGGAGATCGTGCTGGCCGTCGCGGCGACCGGTCGCACCGACTTCCAATTCTTCAACGGGCTCCTCACCGCGGAGCTGACCCAGGGTGCGTACCGAGGGCTGGGTCTGCCGCTCTACTCCTCCGCCGCCTTCGCGATGGCACCGGAGATTGCCGTCGCCCATTACGATGCGTACACGTCGGGTGACGACGTGCGGAGAATGCAGCTCCTCGATGCCTTCTACCGTCCTCTCGTCCGTCTGCGCGATCAAGTTCCGGGCTTCGGCGTCTCCCTGATCAAGGCCGGCCTGCGACTGCGCGGCCTTCCGGTGGGCTCGGTTCGGGCGCCACTGGTCGACCCGAATCCGGAGCAGCTGGCGGAATTGGCACGTGTACTGGACGCCGGCTTCGAGAACGTCGGTGCACCGGTGCTCGCCGCCTCGGCCGCATGATGGAATCGGTCCCCGTTCCGACGATCGCGCGGCTGGATGCGCGGCTGCGCTCCGTGCCGCTGCGGCGTCCGTGGGGCGAAGACGTCACCGAGACGCACGTAGTCGAGACGACGATCACCGCGTCGGACGGCAGCACCGGCACGGGATTCTCGTGGACCCCGACCATCGGTCCGCGCGCTCTGCTCGCGCTGATCGAAGACGATGTCCGTTCCTTCGTGCTCGACCGGCCGGTGAGCGTCGCCCCGATGTGGGATGCGCTCTGGGCCCGTTTGCACGAAGCGGGCTCCGGCGGCCTCACGACGATCGCCATGGCCGGCGTCGACCTCGCGCTGTGGGACAGGGAGGCACGCGCCGCCGGACTCCCGATGGTCGAGCATCTCGGCCGGCGCAGGGACAGCGTGGCGGCGTACGGCAGTGGAGTGAATCTGCACTACACGCTCGAGGAGCTGGTCGCTCAGGTGCGTCGCTGGGTCGCATCCGGGTTCGGCGCGGTCAAGGTGAAGGTCGGCAAGCCGGACGTGCAGGAGGACGTCGATCGGCTGGCCGCCGTGCGCGAGGTGCTCGGCCCGAGTCGCCGGCTGATGATCGACGCGAATCAGCGCTGGGACCTCCCGACCGCGCGTCGCGCCGTCGCCGCACTAGCGCCGTTCGGACTCGACTGGATCGAGGAACCTCTGCGCGCGGATGACACGTGGGCCTACGCCCAGCTGCGCGCGTCGATCGACGTCCCGGTCGCTTTAGGTGAGAACGCGCACACGCTGTACCGCTTCCGTGATCTGATCGAGGCCGGCGCGTGCGACATCGTCCAACCCAACATCGTCCGCGTCGGCGGCATCACCCCGTTCCTGCGCATCGCCGAGCTGGCGCGCGTGCACGGAGTCGCTATCGCGCCGCACCTGCTCCCCGAGCTCTCCGGACAGTTGGCGCTCACCCTGCCCGCGGAGTGCTGGGTGGAGGACGTGGAGGACGCGTCGTTCGAGAGCCTCGGCCTGCTCCGCCGTCCGACGGGCGTCACTGTGGCCGGCGGGCGACTGACGGCGCGGACGGCGTCCGGCCTCGGCTTCGCCTTCGCCTAGACGCTCGGCCCGAAGCAGTCCTCGACCCCTCCTTCAGATCCGGAAACGAGAGAAACCCGAGATGAGTATCCTGACGAGCACCGAAACCACCCGCGAGCAGCTCGACATCGTCATGCAGCGCGCCGACCACGCGGCCGCTGCCGCACTCCGGGCGACGGAGGAGGAGCGTGCTCTCTGGCTCGAGGCCGTCGCGACCGCCTTGGACTCGCGCTCCGACGATCTCGTCGCGATCGCCGACGCGGAGACGCACCTCGGCAGTCCGCGGCTCCCCGGCGAGCTCGCTCGCACCACTGCGCAGTTGCGCCTCTTCGCCGCCGTGATCCGCGAAGGCTCCTACCTCGAGGCCACGATCGATCACGCCGACCCCGCGAACACGCCGCCGAACGGCGACATGCGTCGACTCCTGGTGCCGCTCGGACCGGTCGCCGTCTTCGCCGCGTCGAACTTCCCGTTCGCATTCTCGGTCGCCGGTGGCGACACCGCGTCGGCGCTCGCTGCGGGGAACCCGGTCGTCGTGAAGGCGCACCCCGGGCACCCGGAGACGTCGACGTTGACGGCCGAGATCGTCATGGCAGCACTCGTCGCGGCGGGAGCGCCGGACGGCCTCTTCGCCCTCGTCTCCGGACACGAGGCGGGGATCGCGCTCGTCGAGCATCCGTTGATCACCGCGGTCGGATTCACTGGTTCGGTCAGCGGTGGACGTGCACTCTTCGACAGGGCGGTGTCTCGTCTGGTGCCCATCCCCTTCTACGGCGAGCTGGGCAGCCTCAATCCGGTCGTCATCACGGCGGCGGCGGCGGCGGCGCGTGGAGCGGAGCTCGCGGCGGGCCTCGCGGGGTCCTTCACTATGGGAGCGGGCCAATTCTGCACCAAGCCGGGCCTCGTATTCGTCCCCTCCGGTTCAGACTTCGCCGCCGCGCTCGCACCGGAGATCCCGACCCGACGCGGCGCGGTCCTGCTCACCGAATCCATCCGCGCTTCCTTCCCACGCGGGCTCGCCGCGCTCTCCGCCGAGCCCGGTGTCTCCGTCGTCGCGGGCGACCCGGAGCAGGGCGCCGACGGCGCGACGGCCGTCGCGCTCCGCACGGATGTCGCCACGCTGCTGAAACGACCCGACGTACTGCTGGAGGAGTGCTTCGGACCGGTCACGGTGCTGGTGGAGTACGCCTCCGAAGCCGAGCTGCTCGCGACGCTCGCCGTGGTGCCGGGCTCTCTCACCGCGACCGTCCACGCCGAGCCGGAAGAACCCCTCGGCGACCTGGTAGACGCGTTGCGGTCGAAGGCGGGGCGTCTGCTCTTCGGCGGCTGGCCGACGGGAGTCGCGGTGACGTGGTCACAGCAGCACGGCGGGCCGTACCCGGCCAGCACCTCCGTGTTCACCTCGGTCGGGGCGACTGCCATACGACGGTTTCTCCGTCCCGTCACCTACCAGACGGCACCCGCGGCTGTGCTGCCCGCCGCCCTGCGCGATGGCAATCCGCTGGGCATCGTGCGCCGCGTTGACGGGGTGCTGGGCGTGCACTGACGATCCGCTCCATCCGTCCCGCAGATACGACGAATCCGATGACGAGCCGGGAGCACGAGGGCAGCACATGCGCGACATCCGATTCCAGGGGGACCGCCCCGTGGCGACGCTGCGGCGGCTCCTCGCACCGTCCGGCGGCCGGCTGGCCGGTGCGGCGGTGGCCTTCATCTTCAAGGACAGTCCGTTGTGGCTGCTGCCGGTGCTGACCTCGAACATCATCGACACGGTCGTGCAGGGGCGCGACGTCTCGCACCTCTGGGGCACCGCGGCGATCGCGGGAGTGCTGCTGCTGCAGAACCTCCCGAGCCAGCTGGTGTTCACGACGCTGTTCAGCGGGGTGTACCGCGGCTTGGGTGCACGTCTGCGCAATACCCTGGCGGCTCGCCTGCAGAGCCTGTCGATCGGTTTCCACGCCCGCTCCAGCTCCTCCGTCATTCAGACGAAGGTCGTCCGGGACGTCGAGAACCTCGAACTCATGCTTCAGCAGTCCTTCCCGCCGGCCGCCTCCGCGATCTGCGTGCTCATGGGAGCGCTGACGATGACGGCGATCAGCGTGCCCGCATTCGTACCGATCTTCTTGCTCACCGTGCCGCTCTCCGTCACGCTCGTGGTGCTGGTCCGGAAGAGGTCGAGGCGGCGCAACGAGCAGTTCAGGCGTCAGGTGGAGCAGTTCTCAGCTCGGGTCGGAGAGATGGCGACGCTGCTGCCGATCACACGAGCTCACGGGCTCGAGCGGGTGGCGACGACGCGCGTGAACGACGTCGCCGAGACGGTACGGCACGCCGGCTCCTCGCTCGACCGCGTCAACAGCGGGTTCGGCGCGGTGTCGTGGGTCTCGTTCCAGATCCTCGGCGTCGGCTGCCTGGTCGCTGCGTCCTGGGCGTCGTTGACCGCGACCCTGCCCATCACACCCGGGCAGGTGGTGCTGTTGAGCACCTACTTCACACTGCTCACGAGCGCGGTGGTCTCGTTGCTCGGCCTCACCCCGGTCATCACGCGGGGCCTCGAGTCGATCCGCTCGATCGCCGAGGTGCTCGAGGATCCGGACATCGAACACAACCACGGCAAGGTCGAGGTCGACGCGGTGCGCGGAGCCATCACGCTCGAGGGGGTCGGCTACAGCTATCCCGACGACGAACGCACGGCCTTGGACGACATCGGAATCTCGATCGAGCCGGGGGAGACCGTCGCATTCGTCGGATCCTCCGGATCCGGCAAGTCGACCCTACTGAACCTCGTGCTCGGCTTCCTCCGGCCCACGCAGGGTCACATCCTGCTCGACGGTCGCGATATGGAGGAACTGGACCTGCGCACGGTTCGGCGCTTCGTCTCAGTCGTTCCGCAGGAGTCGGTGCTGTTCGAGGGTTCGATCCGAGACAACATCGTCTACGGACTCGACGGAGTGGGCGATGACCGGGTGCTGGCCGCCCTGCGCGACGCCAACGCTCTCGGCATCGTCGAAGAGATGCCCGCGGGCCTGGACACTATGGTCGGCGAACGTGGTGCCCGCCTGTCGGGCGGGCAGCGCCAGCGCTTCGCCATCGCACGGGCGCTCGTGCGCAACCCGCGCATCCTGCTGCTGGACGAGGCGACCTCGGCGCTCGACAGCACGTCGGAGAGCCTGGTCAAGGAGGCGCTCGAGAGGTTGATGGCGGGGCGCACGACTCTGGTGGTCGCTCACCGGCTCTCGACGGTGCGCTCGGCCGACCGCATCGTCGTTCTCGACCACGGGCGCATCGTCGAGGTCGGATCGCACGACGAACTCCTGCGCGTCGACGGCGCGTACGCGCGGCTTCATCGCGCGCAGATCTCGTGACAGCTCCTCGGAAGGAAGCGACGACTATGACCACGACCGACCTCGCAATCACGGTAGGCGGCGTGCACTTCACGCTCCGATACGGCCCGGAGCAGCCGGTGTGGCTCACCTCCGCAACACCCTCCGGTACCGAGCCTCCCCTTGCGGCTCAGCTCGACGCACGCAGCGAACCCGTGCTGGTAGAACTCTCCCTCGGCGGCGAGAGTCACGTGCGGCACAGCCACAATGCTCGCCATCGCAACTACGCGGCGAGCCGGCGACTGCGCTACGTCTCGCACAAGACGGAACCGGATGGACGCGCACTCGCGATCACCCAGCACGACGCGCGATCCGGAGCGACGGTGACCACCTCGATCGTCGCGACCGCCCCGGACGCGGTGCAGCTGCGCAACCGGGTCGTCAACGAGGGGAAGGGCGAGATCGTCGTGGAGTACCTCAGCACCCTGATTCTCGGCGGCTTCTCGGCCGTCATCGACGGGCCGGTACTCGACGAACTGATGGTGCACACGGCGCGTAACACCTGGACAGCCGAATACCGCTGGTCGGCGCGAAGCCTGGCGGAGCTCGGCTTCGTCGACGGCGGAATCGGGCCCTCGACGAGCAATGTCCGAGCGAGCGAGAGCATCGGTGCGATCGGTGCCTGGTCCACCGGGTCGCATCTCCCTGTCGCGGTGGTGACCGCGCCGGCGCGCGGTATCGCGTGGGCGTGGCAGCTCGAGCACAACGGGGCCTGGCACACCGAGTTCTCTGACATCGGCATCGATCTCGCCGTCTCTGTGAGCGGACCGACGTTCCGCCAGCACCATTGGCGCACACGCGTGAGCCCCGGCGACGGCTTCGAGACGGTGACCGTCGGGCTGGCCGTGGTCGTCGGCTCGTTCGACGATGCGATCGGTGCTCTGACGCAGCATCGCCGGGCCATCGTCCGACCGCATCCGGATCGCGACGCCGCACCGGTGATTCTGAACGACTACATGAACGCCCTGATGGGCGACCCGACCACGGAGAAGCTGCTGCCGTTGATCGACGCGGCCGCTCGGATCGGCGCGGAGTGCTTCGTGATCGACGCGGGCTGGTACTCCGACGATGCGGGCTGGTGGACGACGGTCGGCGTCTGGGAGGAGTCGACACAGCGCTTCCCCGGCGGGCTCACGGTCGTCCTTGACCGCATCCGCGATCGCGGGATGACGCCGGGGCTCTGGTTGGAACCGGAGGTGATCGGTGTCGAATCGCCGGCGCTCACGGAGCTCCCGCCCGAGGCCTACTTCACTCGCGAGGGGCGCCCTGTGGCCGAGCATGGTCGGTACCATCTCGACTACCGCCACCCGGCGGTCGTCGACCGGATGAACGGTGTCGTCGACCGGCTTGTCGCGGACTACGGCGTCGGCTATCTGAAGCTCGATCACAACATCAACATCGGCGAGGGGACGGAAATCGAGGCCGCCTCCCTCGGGGAGGGGTTGCTCGGCCACAACCGGGCCTACCTCGCATGGCTTGCCGGGGTGCTCGACCGGCACCCGGCACTCGTGCTGGAGAACTGCTCGTCGGGAGGGATGCGCGTCGATTACGGACAGCTCTCGGTATCGCAGTTGCAGTCGACGAGCGATCAGGAGAATCCGCTGTCGAATGTGGCGATCGCCGCGGCTGCGCCGTCCGCTGTGCTGCCGGAGCAGGCCGCCGTGTGGTCGTATCCGCAGCCCGAGCACAGCGACGCGATGATCGATCTGACGATGGCGCAGTCGGTGCTGCAGCGGGTGCATCTGAGCGGACGGATCGACCTGCTCTCCGCGCCGCAGATTGCCCGCGTCGCCGAGTGGATCGGCGTGCACAAGAGCCTGCGACCGTTCGTGCGCGACGCGCTGCCGTTCTGGCCGCTCGGCCTGCCAGCGTGGGAGGACGAATGGGTAGCGCTCGGGCTGCATTCGGCGTCCCGATCCTGGCTGACCGTGTGGCGACGGCCCGTCCCGGGTCGTTTCGCAGAGGGCGCGTTCCCGGCGGCGCTCGGCGGATGGGCGCTCACGGAGACGTCGACCGGCGACTCGGTCCTGCTGCCGGGTGTGCCCGCCGACGCATGGATCCGACTCCCGCACGATAGCGGCGCGACGCTACTGGATGTGCCAGGAGGCGCTCGCCTGACGATGCCGTCTCTCCCCGGCACCGTTCTACTGGAGTGGACGACCGACGGTTCGCCGGAGGCGGCTGAATGAATGCGATCCGGCCGCCGTCGCTGCATGTGGAGCAGTCGGTCTCGAGCGGACGTTCCCGGCCCGCTGCGCGACCCGTCTGCAGTGGCTCAGGCCGGCCGCTGCCACCTGACGGCGACACCCGTACCGTACTGGGCGGGACCGGTCGACGGCATCGAGTCGTGGTCGTCGGCCGATCTCTTCGGGTGGCGGAGCGAGGGGCCGATCCTCGACCGCGCGACACCTGGTCCTGCGATCGGATGTGCCCTCCGGAACTCTGTGCCAACGACGGCTGGTTCTCCTTGATTCTCAACGGGCGCGATGACATCCCTCGACACCGTCATTCCGTCGCAGCGCTTCGGACCCGTCAGCTTGCCGGCGGTGGACACCCCCGAAACGGAACTGCTCTCGGCGCTGACCGCGGCGCCCGGATCTCTCACCGCAACCGTGTACGCGAAGCCGTACTGACCACTCCGCCCCATGCCGGACGCGCTGGGTATGGAAGCGGACCGTATGCTCGTCGGCTGCTGGCCGCGGAAGTCACCGCTACCCCTGGCCGCGCCAGGGGTAGCACCGGGTCAGGCCAGAGCACCGGGTCAGGCCAGAGCGGCGGGTCAGGCCAGAGCGGCGGGTCAGGCCAGAGCGGTTGGTGCGGCCGAGAGCATCCGAGCTGCAGCGATCGCCCCCAGTACGCCAGACCTCTCGCCGAGCGCAGGGGGCACCACGAAGTCCCAGGGATCCGAGGAGATGGGGTGGCCGGCGAGGGGACCGCCTGTGACTGCTGCGAGCTGGCGGCGCGCCTCGTCGAGGAGGCCCGGAGCGTTCAGCACACCGCCGCCGACGACGACGCGCTCGACCCCCGTGCTGTAGGCGATCGCCGCGATCGCCTGTGCCATGTAGAAGCCGAGGATCTCGAAGGCCTCGCCTCGGATGCGCGACGGCAGGTGCGAGGAGTCCGTTCCCCAGCGGGCCTGCACCGCCGGTCCGGCGGCGAGGCCCTCCAGGCAGTCGCCGTGGAACGGGCAGCAGCCTGCGAAGTCGTCGAACGGGTGGCGGCGCACGAGCAGGTGGCCTACCTCCGGAGCGCCGTTGCTGTGCAGGACGTGCCCCCTGATGACGACGCCGATTCCGACACCCGTTCCGAAGGTCGCATAGGCGACGGAGGTGACGTCCCGCCCGGCACCCCATTGCTGCTCGCCGAGGGCGGCGCCGCTGACGTCGCTGAGCAGCGCCAGCGGCTTCGCCACCTGCTGCGAGACGCGTTCCAGCAGCTTCGTGTTGGCCCAGCCCGGCTTCGACGTGCCGGTGATCCAGCCGTATCGCTCTCGGTCCGGGTCCACGTTGACCGGGCCGAACGAGGCGATCCCGACAGCGTCGAGGCCGAGGGCGTCGTCTGCGTCGCGAATGAACTCGACGATGCGGGAGATCGTCTCGCCGGGACTCGTCGTGGGGAATCGGCGCGTCATCAGCAGCTCGGTCGGATCGGCGGGGTCGCTGACGCCGCAGGCCACCTTCGTGCCACCGGTCTCAATGCCAGCGAGCATCAGTACTCCCGTTCTCTGGTCGCCCGTCCGCTCAGAGAGACACTCTCGAACTGGCGCGGTTCGAGCCGCGCGGGCCGGTCAAGTCTGTGACGAATGTCTCACGTTGTCAAGAAGAGCTGGTCGGTACTCGCCGCGCGAATACGCGGCTTCGCGGGAGGGGCGTCGGCCCTACGCTGGGCGCATGACTGATGAAGACATCGTCGACCCCGCAGCCACGGCGGTCCGTGCCACGGTGGCCGATGTCGCGCGGCTGGCCGGCGTCAGCTTGAAGACGGCGTCTCGGGCGTTGAACAACTCTCCGAGCGTGAAGAGCAGCACGCGCTCGCGGGTGCTCCAGGCATCCAGCGCCCTGCGGTTCCGCCCGAACGCGATGGCCCGAGAACTCCGCCAGGGCCGCCCGACGACCGCGGTGGCCTTCGTCATCGGCGACCTGACCAACCCGTTCTACGCGCAGGTCGCGACAGGCGTCAGCGCGGCGGCCAACGAGCGCGGCTTCACGCTGGTGATGGCCGCGTCCGGCGACGAGGAGAGCCGGGAGCGCCCCATCGTCGGCAGCATGCTCGAGCGCCGCGTCTCCGCGCTCCTCCTGGTCCCGATCGCTGAGGACCACTCCTATCTCGAGGGCGAACGGCAGCTCGGCACGCCTATCGTCGCGGTCGACCGGCCGCTCTCCAACGCTGCCAGCGACTCCGTGGTCTTCGACAACCGAGGCGGGGCCCGATCTGCGACGCTGTCCCTGATCGACGCCGGTCATCGGCGGGTCGGCTTCGTCGGCAGCTCCTCCCACCTCTACACGCACCGCGAACGCCAATTGGGCTATCACGACGCGCTCGTCATGCGGGGACTCGATCAGGAGCAGACCCTTGTGAGCGAGGACGCGGCGTCGATCGAGTCGGCCGATGCGGCGACAGCGGCGTTGCTGGCTCTAGCCGATCCACCCGACGCGATCTTCGCCGGCAACAACCGCGCGACCTTCGGAGCCTTCCGCGCCATTCAGCGCTCGGGCCGGGGGACCGCCCTCATCGGCTTCGACGACTTCGAGTTCGCTGAGCCCCTCGGGGTCTCGGTGGTGTCGCACAGTCCGCAGGAGATGGGGAGGGTGGCGGCGACCCTCGCGCTCCGCCGGATCGACGCGCTCGACGGCGGCCTGGAGCAGATCGTTCTGCCGACCCAACTCGTCCTGCGCCGCTCGCATCTGGGTTTCCCAGCGGTTTGATCGAACCGCCGCGCGGTCAGAGCGAGACGCGATCACGGACGAATTCGACGGTCTTCTGGCCCTGGAACTCCTCGCCGTTCTCGTGCCCGTTGTAGGGGTAGACCTCGATGCGCTTCGCCCCGCCGTAGTGGTTGAAGGCCGCAAACACGGTCGAAGGCGGGCAGACCTGGTCCATCAGGCCGACGGAGAAGAGCGCGTCGGCGCTCGACCGAGCGGCGAAGTTGATGCCGTCGAAGTAGGACAGCGTGCGGAACACCCTCTCTTCATCACCGCGATGGACGTGCAGGTAGCGCACGATCTCGCCGTAGGGGAAGGTGTCGACCAGCCCGGTCGCTCGGCGGAAGCCGCAGAGGAACGGCACGTCGATCACGGCGCCGGCAAGGCCCTCGCTGAGCCCGGCGGCGGCAAGTGCTATTCCGCCGCCCTGGCTTCCGCCGCTCACGACGATGCGATCCGGGTCGGCGAGAGGGTGCCGACGGGCCGCATCGACAGCCAGCACGGCGTCGGTGAAGAGCCGGCGGTAGTAGTACTGCGAGGGGTCCTCGATGCCGAGCGTCATCACTCCGCCTGCCGACGGCCCGGTGAACTCGCCGTCGGGCGTCGATCCTGGGCGGTAGCCGCTGCCCTGGCCGCGACTGTCCATGACGAACTGCGCGATGCCCGCGGAGGGAAGCTGCGACCACGATCCGATCAGTCCGCGCCCGCCGCCGTAGCCGAGGTAGGAGACGACGACCGGAAGTGGTCCTGTGCGATGGCGGGGCGCGATGAACCACCCCGAGATCTCTTGCCCACCGAAGCCGCTGAATCGAACATCCTGAGTGATCAACTCGCTGTACCCGGCGTCGACGTCCTCGAAGCGGGGCTCGGCGGCGAGCGCGCGTGACTCGGCGATCGTCGACGACCAGAACGCGTCGAACTCGTCCGGCTCCTCACGGTCGGGCATGTAGACCTGCAACTCGGGGAGGGTGAGATCGAAGAATGCCATGGTGCTCCTTGGTCAGCCGGCCTGGATGGCGTGCAGGCCGGCGTAGACGCCACCCGCCGCCACTAGCTCGTCGTGCGTGCCCTGCTCGACGATGCGGCCGCCGTCGAGCACGATGATGCGGTCCGCCGAGCGGATGGTGGAGAGCCGATGCGCGACGACGAGGGTCGTCCGGCCCCGGCGCAGTCGCAGCAGGGCGTCCTGGACGAGCTTCTCCGACTCGCTGTCGAGCGCGCTGGTCGCCTCGTCCAGCAGGAGGATGCGCGGGTCGCGGATGAGGGCGCGAGCGATCGAGATGCGCTGACGCTGACCCCCGGACAGCCGCGCTCCCTTCTCCCCGAGCAGGGTGTCCAGCCCGGCCGGAAGGCTCACCACGAGGTCCCATGCGTTCGCGTCACGCAACGCCTGGCGGACCCGCTCGTCGTCGACGTTCTCCATACCGTAGGTGACGTTCTCGCGAATCGATCCCGTGAAGAGCACCGACTCCTGCGGCACGACCGACACGGCTCGCCGCACCTGGCGCAGGTCGAGCCTGTTCATGTCGACGCCGTCCAGGAGGATTCGCCCCTCTGTGGGGCGCAGAAAGCCGAGCGCGAGGTTGAGGATCGTCGACTTGCCCGAGCCCGACCGGCCCACGAAGGCCACCGTCTCACCGGGGCGGACATCGAGGTCCATCGCGACCACGGCGGGCGTCTCGGACTCGGGATAGTGGAAGCTCGTGCCCTCGAAGCTCAGGCGGCCGACAACGCGGTCAGGGTGACGCATGCCCTCGTTGCGCTCGACGTCCGGCTCCTCGAGGACCTCGGCGATCGAACGCAGCGACTCCCGCCCCTTCGTGATGATCGGCGCCAGGTTGAGCAGGTTGACGATCGAGTTGGTCAGCATCACGAAGTAGGTGCTCAGCAGCACGACCTGTCCCGCCGTGATCGGCAGGACCGCCGTCACCGAGAGGTAAGCCGCCCCGATGAGGCAGCCGATCGAGAGACATTGGAACACCACCCAGGCGAGAGCCGTGAAACGGCCGTTGAGCAGGTCGAGCGAGAACCCTGAGTCGCGAACGGACCGCGCACTCTGCACCATGCGATGCGCGGCGACGCCCTCGAGACCGTGCGCCCGGGTGATGGGCAGCAGAGACGCCATCTCGCCGACCTGGGAGGAGAAGTGTTCGACGTCGCGCCGAAAGCGCTCGTTGCGGCTCTCCGACCGCGCGCGCACCCCGCGGACGAGAAGAACCGCGACGGGCACGACGAGCAGGAAGAGGACGAGGAAGCCGGGGACCTGCGCCGCCACGACGACCAGGGCACCGACGATGACGCCGAAGGCGCTGAGAAGGGGATTCGCCCCCTGCTGCATCATCAACTCGACGTTCTCAACGTCGCGCACGACCTTCGTCTGCATGACCGACGAGCTCGAGCGCGTATGGAATCCGATCGACAGCTCCTGCAGCCGGTGGGCGAGCTGGTTGCGCAATGCCACGCCGAAATCGCGGACCGTCGACATGAACAGGCGGATGAACAGCTGCGCCGCCGGGTAGTTGAGCGCCACGAGAACGAGAGCGGCCGCACCGAGCAGCAGCAGGGTGCTCGGGGATCCGTCGGCGACGACCGTGTCGATCACCGCGGAGGTGATCACCGGAAGTACCCAGATCGGGCTGTCCTTCACCAAGTAGGCGAGGACAGCGATCGCCATCCGGAGCCATGCCGGCCGCAGCGAGCGGAAAAGGCCCGAGAGGGGCCGCTCGGCAGGAATGACGGGCCGCAGCTCCCGTGACGCGTTCTTTTGACCCACGATGTCATCCTAGGTCGCGATCCCGGCGCCGTGAAGCTGCGTGACCGGATCGGTGCGGCCATCGAGAGCGTCAGCACTGGAGTTCTCCGCAATGACAACGATAGTCAAAATTGCTTGACGCTCCTGGGTCAGGCGTGTACCGTCCACCGGGACAGCAGCCGTTCGACGGTCTTTCAGTCGGTCAACGAAGATCTAGGAGAAACAATGAAGCTTCGGCATGCCATTGCGGGCCTCGGGGTCCTCACGCTCGCGGTCGGTATGACCGCTTGCTCCTCCGGAGGCTCGTCCGGCGGCGGTCTGGACGGTGAGGTCAGCGGTGACATCACCGTGCTGACCCAGCGCACCGACCTCATCCAGGACGGCACCTTCGACGAGTACGCCTCTCAATTCGAGGAGAAGTACCCGGGCACGTCGGTCAAGTTCGAGGGCGTCACCAACTACGAGCAGGACGTCACCACTCGTCTGTCCTCGGGCAACATCGGCGACGTGCTGGCCCTGCCGACCACGGTCTCGCCCAAGCAGTTCTCCTCATTCTTCGAGCCGCTCGGCGAGGAGTCGGAGCTGGCCGGAACCTACCGGTTCATGTCCGGCAAGTCGTACGAGGGCACCTCCTACGGCATCGCCACCTTCGGCAACACCATGGGCTTCGTCTACAACAAGAAGGTCTGGGCCGACGCGGGAGTCACCGAGACACCCACCACGCCTGACGAGTTCCTCACCGCACTCGAGGCGATCAAGGCCAACACGGACGCGGTCCCGTATTACACGAACTACAAGGACACCTGGCCGCTCTCGCAGTGGAACGGCGACCCCAGCGTCCAGGGCGACGGCAACGCGAACAACGCGGTCAACAAGGACGACGCCCCGTGGACCAGCGGGGACTCCTACGTCGGCGTCTCGGACGGCCTGCTGTTCGACGTCGTCGCTGCGGGACTCTCGGAGCCCGATCCGACCACGACCGCCTGGGAGAGCTCGAAGGCGATGCTCGCCACCGGCGAGATCGGCACTATGTACCTCGGATCGTGGGCGATCCAGCAGATGAGGGACGCGGCGACGACGGCGGGCACCAACCCGGACGACATCGGCTACATGCCCTTCCCCTACCAGGTGGACGGCAAGTTCGTCGCCACCCTCGCGCCCGACTACTACAGCGCGATCAACAAGAAGTCGGACAACAAGGCCACCGCGCTCGCCTGGATCAATTGGTTCACGCTCGAGTCGGACTTCGCCACGAAGTCGGGCGCCATCGGAACGGCGCTGGACAGCGAGAACCCGGCCAACCTCTCAGAGTTCTCCGACCTCGGCGTGGAGTACCTCGAGCAGGACGCTGCCCCCGCCGGCGAGGAGAGCCTGCAGGCGGACCTCATGAAGGCGTCGCAGATCGACCTCACCGGAGGGATCTACCGCCAGAAGCTCGTCGACATCGCCCGCGGTGCCGCCGATGGCGACAAGGAGTCGGCCTTCGCTGACCTCGACTCGCGCTGGGCCGACGCGATCAGTTCCACGAACTGATCGAACCCGGGGCGGGGTCGCGCGAGACCCGCGACCCCGCCCCGGGGACGCCCCCGATCACCTTCATCACTGCGGGAGTCAAGAAATGACCGAGATCACCGGCGACGCCGCCACCGGCGTCAGATTCGCGAAAGCCACCAGCAAAGAGGCGTCGGCCTCGCGACGACGTCGCGGGCTCCGAGGTCCGAACGGCGAGCTGCGGATCACTCCGCTCCTCTTCCTCGTCGTTCCCCTCGTGCTCCTGATCACCTTGACCTACTACCCGGTCGGCAACATGATCTGGTATTCGTTCACCGACTGGGACGGCATCTCGCTCGAGAAGGAGACCGTCGGTCTCGACAACTACCTTCAGATCTTCACCCGGCCCGAGTACTTCCAGGTCTTCTTCGTGAGCCTCTACTACTTCGCGGCCTCGTTCGTGCAGATGTTCATCGCGCTCTACTTCGCGACGATCCTGAGCTTCGACACCCGTTTCCGGAACTTCTTCAAAGGTGTCATCTTCTTCCCGTACCTGCTCAACGGCGTCGCCGTCGCGCTGGTCTTCCTCTTCTTCTTCCGGCCGGGAGGCACGCTCGACGCGACTCTCGCCGGGCTCGGACTGGGCGCCCTCGGCACGACACCGCAGTGGCTCGGCAACCCGGACTGGGTGAACGTCTCCCTCGGCGGTGTCTCGATCTGGCGCTACACCGGGCTCAACTTCGTGCTGTTCCTCGGGGCGATCCAGTCGATCCCGGACGAGATCTACGAGGCGGCCGACCTCGACGGCGCCAACTCGTGGCACAAATTCCGCTTCATCATCGTGCCGGGCATCAAGCGCATCATCAGCCTGTCGTTCATCCTCGCGATCGCCGGGTCCCTGTCGGTGTTCGAGATCCCGTACATCATGACCGGCGGCTCGAACGGCAGCTCCACCTTCGTCATCACGACGATCCAGCAGGCCTTCGTCTTCCAGCGGGTGGGCTTCGCCTCCGCCATGGCGGTCATCCTGCTGATCATCGTCCTGCTCGTGACCTACGTCCAGCGTCGGCTCGTGCCGGACGACGACGTGGCCCTCAACTGACCCCGACAGGAGACGTCATGACCTCCACTCTCGCCGCGCCTGAGCGGCCCCACGATCGCTTGCTCACCCCGCATCCCCTCCGGCGGTTCCTCGCGGTCCTCGGCAAGTACGCGTCGTTGATCGTCTTCAGCATGCTCCTCCTGCTGCCACTCGTCGTCATCGTGTTCGCGAGCTTCAAGACGGCGCAGGAGTACGCCACGACCTCCCCGATCGCTCCGCCGCAGAACTGGCTGAACTTCGAGAACTTCGCCACGGCCTGGGTCGGCGGCGACATGCTCCGCGGGTTCGTCAACACCGGCCTGGTGCTCACGCTCTCGATCGTCGTCACGATCCTGATCGGCACGATGGCCGCCTACGCCCTCGACAGGTTCGAGTTCCGGGCGAAGAAGCTCGTGTTCGCGCTGTTCCTCATCGCCACCCTGGTACCCGGTGTCACGACCCAGGTCGCGACGTACCAGGTGATCAACGGATTCGGCCTGGTCAACACCTATTGGGCGGCGGTACTCCTCTTCTCTGGCACCGACATCGTCTCGATCTACATCTTCGTGCAGTTCATGCAGTCGATCCCGAAGAGTCTCGACGAGGCGGCGATGCTCGAGGGCACCAGCCGCTTCGGCATCTACTGGCGGATCATCCTGCCGCTGCTGCAGCCCGCGATCGTGACGGTGATCATCATCAAGGGCATCGCCATCTACAACGAGTTCTACATACCCCTGCTGTACATGCCGACACCGGAGCTGAACATGGTCTCGACCTCCCTGTTCCGCTTCATCGGCCCGTTCAGCTCGTCGCAGCAGATCATCGCGGCCGGCGTGATCATCGTGATCATCCCGACCCTCGTGATCTTCCTCTCGCTGCAGCGCTTCATCTACAACGGCATCACCCGAGGAGCCACCAAGTGACCACGCGTCGACTCATCAGCACAGACCTCCACGACAGCTGGAACGTCGAGCCAGCCGACCTGCACTCCGTCCCCCGTCACGTCCGCGACGCCGGAGCCGTCCCCGCAGTCGTACCGGGTACCGTGCACACCGACCTGCTCGCCGCTGGCCTCCTCGAGGACCCGTACGTCGGCACGAACGAGAAGCTGCAGGAGTGGATCGGCAGCACCGCGTGGCGTTACACGACCACCTTCGAGACGACCGGCGACGGCGCCGAACGCCGCGACCTCGTGTTCGAGGGTCTCGATACCGTCGCGACGGTACGGCTCAACGGCCGGGTCGTCCTCGAGAGCCACAACCAGCACCGCAGCTACCGCGTGCCGGTGGGCGAGCTGCTTGTGGACGGTGAGAACAGCCTCGAAGTGCACTTCGCCGCGCCGGTCCCTGAGGCCGACCAGGCCTCGCTGGATCTCGAGTACCGACCGCACGTCAACCACCACCCGTACAACGCGCTCCGCAAGATGGCCTGCAGCTTCGGCTGGGACTGGGGTCTGGACACTTCGACGAGCGGCATCTGGCGCCCGATCCGCCTCGAATCGTGGTCAGTCGCGCGCATCCAGGACTCCGTGGTCTCGGCGACCGTCGACGGCACCGACGGGCTGGTGACCCTGCGGGTCGCAGTCGAGCAGACCGGTGAGGCGCGCCTCGAGGTCGTCGCGTCGGTAGGCGGGGTCACTCAGCGCACCGCCGTCACCGACGGCGAAGCGCGCTTTACCCTGACGGTGCCCGACGTCGAACGCTGGTGGCCGCGCGGCTACGGCGAGGCGAGGCTGTACGACCTCGACGTCACCCTCGAGGTGTCCGGCGAGGTCCTCGACAGCCGCTCCCACCGCGTGGGCTTCCGCACCGTGCGCGCCGACACGACCCCGGACGCCGCGGGCACACCCTTCGTGCTCGTCATCAACGACGAGCCGGTGTACGTCAAGGGCGTCAACTGGATCCCCGACGACACCTTCCCGCACCGCGTCGACGCCGCGCGCTACCGGCAGCGACTCGTGCAGGCCGCCGACGCGAACATCAATCTCATCCGCGTCTGGGGCGGTGGAATCTTCGAGAGCGAGGACTTCTACGACGCCGCCGACGAGCTCGGTCTGCTGACCTGGCAGGACTTCCTGCTGGCCTGTGCGGCGTACGCGGAGGAGGAGCCGCTGTTCTCCGAGATCGTCGCGGAGTCGCGCGAGGCGGTCATCCGCCTGGGCGCCCACCCCTCGCTCGTCGTCCTCAACGGCAACAACGAGAACGTGTGGGGCCACATCGAATGGGGTTGGCAGGAGCGCCTCGAGGGTCGCACCTGGGGCGCGGGCTACTACTACGACGTCTTCCCGGCGCTGGTCGCCGAGCTCGCGCCGCAGGTCGTCTACACGCCGGGCAGCCCCTTCTCGCCCGACCAGGCTCTGCACCCCAACGACGAGCTCAACGGCACGATGCACATGTGGGAGCACTGGAATCGTGAGGACTACCCCCGCTATCGCGAGCACCGTCCCCGGTTCGTCGCGGAGTTCGGCTGGCAGGGTCCCCCGACGTGGGCGACCCTGACGGAGGCGCTGCCCGACCGGCCCCTCACACCCGAGTCGCCCTCGATGCTCGTGCACCAGAAGGCGATGGAAGGCAACGTCAAGCTGACCGACGGCCTCGTCGCGCACTTCCCCCTGCCCAACACGATGCCCGAGTGGCACTGGGCGATGGCGCTGAACCAGGCACTCGCCATCAGGACCGCACTCGACTGGTTCCGCTCGCTGCACCCGCACAACCAGGGCGCCATCGTGTGGCAGCTCAACGACAACTGGCCGGTGGTCTCCTGGGCCGCCGTCGACGGATACGGCCGTAGGAAGCCGCTCTGGTACGCCATCCGAGCGGCGTTCGCCGACCGCGTCGTCAGCGTCCAGCCCGAGGACGGGCGCCTCGAGGTGTCGCTGTCGAACGACACGCCGGACGAGTGGTCGGGGCCGGTGAGGGTGACCCGCCGAAGCTTCGCCGGCGACGTCCTGGCCGAGGCGACCATCACCACCGTCGTGCCCGCGCGCAGCACAGTGCGCGTCCCCGTCGACGCCGCCATCGCGGAGGCGGCGGATGCGGCGTCCGAATTCCTGGTCGCCGAGCTCGGCGACCAGCGCGGGCTCTGGTTCTTCGCCGAGTTCCGCGACTCCACCCTGGACGAGGGACTTGTCGATGTCGATGCCCACCGCACGGCGGTCGGCGTCGAGGTGACGGTCACCGCGCGCTCGCTCGTCCGGGAGCTGGCCCTGCTGGCCGACGTCGCGGCGCCCGACGCCGAGGTCGACGACATGCTCGTCACCCTTCTCCCGGGAGAGTCGCGGACCTTCACGATCCGCACGTCGAGCGACGTCGAGCCCGAGCGGTTCACCCGGCCCGACGTGCTCCGTACCGCGAACGCGCTGCTGACCCCCGCACCCCGAAAGGCGAATCGATGACCGACACCACCACCACCACCGCTGATCTGTCCGTGCTCGACGACTTCATGGGAGGGATGACCTGGGGCTGGACCGGCGTGCGCGGCACCTGGAACACCCCCGAGGCCGAGGCCTCCCTCGACGCGATGAAGTCCTTGAATCTCAATTGGGTGACCATCGCCTTCGCCACCCTGCAGGACACCGTCGTCTCGGAGACCATCCCGTGGCGCGACGCGCCGACACCCACCGACGACGAAGTGCGATGGGCGATCCGCGCAGTGCACGAGCGCGGGTGGAAGGCCGTGCTCAAGCCGACCGTCAACTGCCGCGACGGGATCTGGCGCGGCTACATCGGCTTCCTCGACCTCACCGTCCCCGGCGAGGCCTCCTGGGGCACCTGGTTCGAGTCGTACCGGGAGTACATCGTGCACTTCGCGCGCATCGCCGAGGAAGAGGGCGCCGAGATGCTCTGCGTGGGCTGCGAGATGGTGCGCGCAGACCCGCAGGCCGAGGAGTGGCGCCGGCTCGTCGCCGAGGTCCGGGAGGTCTACTCCGGCGTGGTGACCTACAACTGCGACAAGTACCAGGAGGACCGGGTCACCTGGTGGGACGCGGTCGACGTGATCTCGTCGAGCGGGTACTACCGGGCGGGGGATTGGGAGAATCAGCTCGATCGCATCGAGCCGGTGGTCCGCGAGCACGGCAAGCCGTTCTTCTTCATCGAGGCGGGCTGTCCCAGCCGGGATACGTCGCCGCAGCGCCCCAACGACTGGACTCTCCAGGGCGAGCCGTCGGGGGGGGCGCAGGCCTCGTGGCTGTCCGAGATGTTCCAGGCGTGCGAGAAGCGGGACTGGGTCGGCGGGTTCGCCCTGTGGGACTGGCCGGTGAAGCTCTACGACCGGGCGGACGCCGCGACCAACACCGACTACTGCATGTACGGCAAGCCCGGCGAGCAGGTCGTGGCCGACCACTACGCCTCCCGCCTCGGGTAGCACGGTCCCGCTCCGCCCGAGGCGACCACGACGCCTCGGCGGCCACGACCCCGGTCGGGCCGCCGAGGCGTCGTCCGTTCCCGGCCGCGCGAGTCAGCCGCGAGTCAGCGGGCGTCGTCGTCCGTCGCGATCGCCGGACACCGCGGCCGCGTAGTGGTCGTCATCGTCCGCGATCGTCGTGCCCGGGGTCACGATGCGATCGATCGCGTCGAGCACCCCGTCGTCGAGCCGCAGATCGGCCGCGGCGAGCTGGCTGTCGAGCTGGGCGGGCGTGCGGACGCCGAGCAGCGCGGTCGACACCGCTGGATGCTCGACCGCGAAGGCCAGGGCGAGCTGGATCATCGTGAGTCCCGCTTCGCGCGCCACCTCCTCGAGCGCTTCGACGGCGGCCAGGCGCCGCTCGTTGCGTGCGGGGTCGAAGTAGCCGTTCGGCTTCGACCGCGTGCGCGGGGTGTCCTCGACCGGGGCGTCGCGACGGACGCGACCGGTCAGCCAGCCTGCAGCGAGCGGGCTGTAGACGAGTACACCCAGCCCGTGCGCGAGGGCCGTCGGCAGCACGTCCGCCTCGATGCGGCGCGCGAGGATCGAGTACGGCGGCTGCTCGATCGTCGGCCGCGGGGAGGCGAGCCGCGCGGCCGCCCACTGCGCCTCGACCAGGGCCCCCGCACTGAAGGTGGAGGTCCCGTAGTCGATGATCTTCCCCTCCCGCTGCAGGTCGACGAGCGCGCCCACCGTCTCCTCGATCGAAGTGCCCGGGTCGGGGCGGTGCAACTGGTACAGATCGATTCGGTCGGTGTTCAGCCGAACGAGGCTCGCCTCGACCGCGCGCCGAATCCAGCGCCTGGACGATCCGCGCTCATTGCGGTCGGGCCCCATCGGGTTGCGCCCCTTCGTCGAGAGCACGACATCGTCGCGTCGACCCCGCAGCGCGCGGCCGACCAGTTCCTCCGAGGCTCCGTCGGCATAGACGTCGGCGGTGTCGACCACGGTGACGCCCGCGTCCAGGGCCGCGTGCAGGAGCGCTGCGGCGTCGGACTCCTCGACGCCGGCCCAGGGGCCCAGCAGCATCGTCCCCAGTGCGAGCTGCGAGACCTCGATCCCCGTCGAGCCGAGAAGGCGGTACTTCATGGTGATTCCCTTCAGTGTGGTTGGGCGCGACTGCATCCGCGCGGGCGGGAGCTCCGTCTCCTGCAGGGGGATCAGAGGTAGGCGTAGCTCACGAACGCGAAGCGGGTGCTGTCCGGCGACCACGACGGTACGTTGAGGGTGCCTTGGCCTCCGAAGACGTCGGCGATGGTGCGCGAGGAGCCGTTGCTGCGGTCCGTGAGAACGAGGGTCACGTCGTGGTCTCTCGGGTGTCCGACGACATCAGGGGCGTAGGAGAGGTGCACCATCCATCGGCCGTCGGGGGAGAGGTGGGGGAACCAGTCGGCGGTGCCGCTGATGAGGACGCGCTCGAGATCCGAACCGTCCGGGCGCACGCGGTGGATCTGCATGCGGCCGGTCCGGTCGGAGTTGAAGTAGATCCACTCGCCGTCGGGAGAGTAATCGGGGCCGTCGTCGAGGTGGACGGCCGTGGTCAGACGCTGCTCGATTCCGCCCTCGGCAGGAACGGTGAAGATACCGAACGACTCGTTCCGCTGGGCGCAGTAGGCCAGCATCGTGCCGTCCGGTGACCAGCCGTGCCAGTAGGAGGGCGATTGATCCGTGATCCGCACTGGTTCCCCACCGGTCGAGGGGAGGGTGTAGATGACGGAGAGCCCGTCTTCTGTCGACTGGTCGCTGATCGCGATCCGCGATCCGTCGGGGGAGAGGCCGTGGTCGTTGTTGCAAGCGATCGCGGATCCGGTATCGATCTCGACGAGCTCGCCGCCAGTGACGGGCACGCGATACAGGTGGCCCTCCCCATTGACGATCAGATCATCGGTGCGTGTCCAGTTCGGCGCCTCCACCCAGCGGTCCACGACAGCCGCAACGGTGCGGTCGGTGCTCGAGATGTCGATCGTCTCGATGGTGCTGAACAGGCGGGTCGGTGTGCTGTCGACGGCGGTGAGCACGACATCGGAGAAGACTGCCGTCTCCATCACATCGTCCCGGTGGGAGCAGACTCCGAGTCCGACCCAGTACTCGTCCGGGAGATCGAGTCGGACGGCGCCGCCGGCGGGTCTGCCGTCGACGACGGTGCTGATCGTGCGTCCTCGGCGCCGGATCTCCAGGCGACGTTCAGCCGAGCGGACGGAGCGCACTTCGCGGGTGACTCCTCCTGCGGCGGTCCGGAACTGCAGACTTGTCAGTCCGTCGCCGTGAAGGGCGGCATCGGCGTAGACGGCGCCGGCGCCGAGTCCCGCGCGAACGACGAGGACGGCCTTGCGATGCGGATCTGCCCCGTCCCCCTCGAATGTCACATCGGCCGCGAGGGAGACGTCGCCGGTCACCCGCGTCCACACGAAGTGGAACGCGTCTCGGTCGAACCACATGTTGGTACCGGCCCCGGAGACGCGGTATCGACCGTCCTCAAAGGTCGCGGTGCCGTACTTGCTCACCTCGCCGATGTCCCCATGGTCCTCGAACTGCCCGAGCGTCATGTCGTCGTCCTCTCTCGTAGAAGTCCTAGGCGTCGCGCCTGCGGCCAGGGGCAGAGCCCAGCGGTCACATCGTCCATGGTTCGGCATGGATGTCCGTCTCGTTCGACCAGCGGCGGTGCAGGCGGTCGAGCTCCCCGGCGATGTCCTCGGGGAGGGGAGCGACGGGCCGGTTCGCGGCGTCGAGCAGTGCGTTCAGATGATCGGCGCGCAGCGTGGAGCCGACGGTGCTCCGGGCCCCCGGCTGCGACAGGGCGTAGCGGATGCAGAACTCGGTCCAGCTGCCCGCGCCGGATCGTTCGTACAAGGGAGCCACCTCGACCGCACGGTCGCGCAGGTACGGCCGCCAGGCCGCTCCCGGCACGTCTCGCAACGCGAAGACGTCGTTGCCGGCGACGGTGCGCATCGAGATCAGCGGCATCCGTCGGTCGACGAGCTCGTCCCACAGGGCGTTCGTGGCGAAGCGCTGCAGCGGGTTGAGGTAGAGGATGACCGCGTCCACGAGGTCATCTAGGTGACCGGCGCGAAGAGCCGCAAGGGGAGCGGCCGATGTCCAGGGGAACACCTCGAGCGCGAACCCGCCGACGAGCCCGTCCGCTCGCAACGCCCTCAGACCATCGAGGACCGTCCTGTCGCCGTAGACCAGCGCGTTGTCGAGGCCCTCGACCGGGCTCAACTGACCAAGGGTGATCGTATCGATGCCGAGCGCGCGAGTATGCGCGCGTGCGGCAGCCCGGACGTCCTCGGCCGTGCCGCCTCCGATCTTGACGATGGTGGACGGTCGGTGATCGAGGTCAGCGATAGCCTCGCCGAGCACCGCGAGAGCGTCGCCGTACTGATCGGACGTGTGGAGCCAGAGCCCTCGCTCGAGGACAGAGCGAGCCATGGCGGTGCGCTCGGTCCGCGGTATCGAGACGTCGCCGAGCCGAGTGGTGCCGTAGACGTACGGCGGCAGTGCCTCGAGGCCGCGTTCCGGGCTCGTGCTGCGGAATCCGCTCACGCTGGTGCCTCCTCGGTTCGATGTTCGCCGACGCTGAGGGGTTCGCCGAGGTAGTCGGCGAGCCATCTTGCGCTCGTCTTCGGCGTGCGTACCTGCGTGTCGTAGTCGACGTGGACGATGCCGAAGCGGCGGGAGCAGCCCCAGGACCACTCCCAGTTGTCCAAGAGCGACCAGACGAAGTAACCCTGCAGCGGTAGTCCGCGTTCGATCACATCGGCGCAGGCGGCCAGGTGCTTCTGCAGGTAGTCCGTGCGTTCGACGTCGTCGACGCTGCCATCCCGGGCGGGGACGTCGGCGTAGGCCGAGCCGTTCTCGGTGATGTAGATCGGCAGACCGGGTGCCAGATTGTGCGCCGCCTCGATGACGTCGACCAGGCCATCCGGGTGGATCTCCCAGTCCATCTGCGTTCTGGCGGCACCTGTGTCGACGAACTCAACGGCCTCGCTGCCGGGGTACGCGCTGGCCTCGGGCTGCGGCGTCCCCGCGCGCAGGGTATGCCGGCTGTAGTAGTTGATGCCCAGGAAGTCGAGGGGAGCGCCGATGAGCTCGAGATCGGAGGCTGGGACGTTGTCGGCGAACCACTCGTCCTCGCCGAGGTCGCTGAGGACGTCGGCCGGGTAGACGCCCTGCAGGACCGGGTCGAGGAAGAACCGATTGCTGAGCCCGTCGATGCGGCGAGCCGCGTCGATATCGGCGGGGCTGTCGGAGGCCGCCCGGATCGAGTACAGGTTCAGGGTGATCCCGGCGTGAGAAGCGGGTGCGGCACGTCGGATCTCCGGCAGTGCCAGGCCGTGTCCGAGCAGCAGGTGGTGTGCCGCGCGCGCCGCGCGTGTGCCCTCCTGTCGTCCAGGGGCGTGCAGGCCGCTGGCGTAGCCGAGGAACGACGAGCACCACGGTTCGTTCAGGGTGATCCAGTCGCCGATGACGTCGCCGAGCGCCTCCACGGTCCGCGCCGTGTACTCGGCGAAGCGGTGGGCGGTGTCGCGCTCGAGCCAGCCGCCGTCGTCCTCGAGCGCCTGCGGTAGGTCCCAGTGGTAGAGCGTCGCCCACGGTGTGATGCCGCGCTCGAGCAGCTGTTCCGCCAGACCGCGGTAGAAGTCGAGACCCTTCTGGTTCACCGCGCCCGATCCGGTCGGTTGGATACGGGGCCAGGCGAGGGAGAAGCGGTACGCGTCCACGCCGAGGTCCGCCATCAGCGCGACGTCCTCCGCTACCCGGTGGTAGTGGTCGTCGGCGATATCGCCCGTCGTGCCATCTGCGATCGCGCCGGGACGACGGGCGAGCGTGTCCCAGATGCTCGGCCCACGACCGTCCTCGGTCGTCGCCCCCTCGACTTGATAGGACGCCGTTGCCGTACCGATGACGAACGACCCAGGCAGATCACTGCGCCGAGGTGGCGTGGTCGCCATGCTCACACCTCCTTCGCGGGGGCGAGCCAGTCGCCGTCACCGTTCTCACTGAGCGCGATCAAGATGTCGTCGCGCTTGATGCCTAGTGCCGCGAGCCGATCGGCAACCAGATTCGCCCCGCGCTGCTTCACCTCGGCGCTATAGCCGTGGAACGCCAGGATGTGGATGAACACGATGTCGCTGCGGTCGGCCTCGGGGAAGGTGCGGCTGTAGAACAAGTCGCCCTTCGGGTGCAACTGGAAGATCTGGAACAGATCATCGGCAGGCATCTCCCAGCCCTCGACGAGGGCCGAATGGATGGCATCACTCATGTGAGGACGGAGGTCGGCGAGGTGGTCGTGGATGTCCACGCGGACGAGAGGCATGGTGGGTCTCTTTCGTGTCGGTCGAGGATGAAGCGGCGCGGGGTCAGACCGCGTCGGTGTCGAGCCAGTTCTCGGGGGCGGGTAGGTGGGACTCGAGCTCGTCCCAGAACTCCTGAGGGAGCTCCGCGGTCGCGGCGGTGACCGTGCGCTCGATACGCTCGATCTTGCTGATCCCCACGACCGTGGTGGCGATGCGCGGATCCCGCGTGGAGAACCGGACGGCCGCGGTCGCGAGGTCGGTGCCCCAGCTCGCGCAGACCGCCCGCATCTGCGCAATCGCGTCGAGAGTCGCCGCGGAGGCGGGGCGGTAGCCGTACTGCGTGCTCCTACCGGTCCGGCCCGCGAGGATCCCACCGCCCAGCACAGCCGCGTTGACGACGGCGACTCCCTTCTCCGTGGCGGCGGCGATCACGTCGCCGGCGCTGCGGTCCACGAGGGTCCAGCGGTTATGGACCAGCAGAACGCTGAAGACACCGAGATCGAGGTACTTCGCCATGACCCGGACATCGCCGCCAGCGAGGCCGAGGTGACCGATCTCGCCGCGGTCACGGGCCTCGACGAGCGCCTGGACGGCGCCGCGCCTACCCGTCATCTCAGCGAAGTCGTGGAACTCCGGATCGTGCAGGTGCACAACTGGCAGCGGGCCGAGGCCCAGCCGCCCGCGGCTCTCGTCGAGGGAGCGCAGCACGCGGTCACCGCTGTAGTCGCCGTCCTTCGCGTCGATCTTCGTGACGATGAGCACGTCGTCGGGGAGGCCGCCGTGCTCAGCGATTCCTCGCCCGATGCGCTCCTCGCTGCGGCCGGCCGAGTAGCCGTTCGCAGTGTCGATGGTGCGGATGTCACTGTCGAGCACGGCGCCCACCAACGCAATCGCTTCGCGCTCCTGTACCTCGTAGCCGAAGTTCTCCGGCATGCTGCCGAGGGGAGCGCCACCGAGGGTGATCGGGCTGACCGACAATCCGGTCCGGCCGAGCGGATTCAGCGCCCATCGCGCCGTCACGCGCGACGCACCGCGTGCACGAGCCCGTCCGGGTCCGCGTAGAGATCGAGCCCGGCCGTGCTGCCGACCGGCTCCGCCGCACGGGGGACCTCGCCTTCGAACTCGACCCCCGCGAATCCCGGTGCCGCGGTCTGCGGCGTGCGCGTACTCGTCTCCGCCGCGTCATAGGTGAAGATCTCGAGCGAGGTGTCCCCGTCGCGAAGGAAGGCGATCTCGAAACCGCGCGGGTCGTTCGGCTGGTGGATACCCGCCATCAGGACGTACCCGAGGTCGGCGAAGTAGTTCTTCGTGGCCTCGAGATCGTGCACGGTCTCCGCAATGTGGTCGAACCGGGGTCGCTCGGGTTCGCCGAGACTCCAGTCCGCATCAACCGCGTCCCGGTCGTAGACCTCGTGGTACTGCAGCGGCCCCTCGACGAGCTCGAGCAAGGTTCCGTCGGGATCGTAGAAGAAGGTGAGGCGTACGCCCCCCTCCGCGTCGATCGGTTCAAGGTGGAACGGAACGTCTGCCTCCTGCAGGGCTCGCACCCGGGCGTCGAGATCCGACACCTTGAAGCCGACGTGCCGGAAGCCGGCCTGCAGGTCGTCGGCGATCCAGGTCGAGTCGGCGGCGGTGTCGAGGCGGACGAGGCGCAGCGTCGCGGTCACCATGTCGAGCGCGGCCTCGTCGTCACTCGCCTCGATCACCTCCGCGCCGAGGAAGCGAGTGTAGAAATCGACGGAGCGTGCGACGTCGGCGACGTGCAGGAGTGCAGAGCGAATGGCCACGGGTGCCGGTCCTTTCAAGGAGGGGGGAAGAGAAGGGTCTCGTCGAGAGAGGGAAGTGAGGTGTGCCGCGGCGTCAGCGAAGGGAGCGGGCCCTGCTCGAGGGGGCTGGGCAGGCTCAGCCGCTCAACCGCTTCGCCTCACGCACAGTCGGTCGCTCCAACCGCGTGTGCGGGGTGAGGATGTGCTGCAACGCGAGGGTCGCCGCTCCGATGGCCGAGGTCTCCAGACCGGGGTCGGTGAGCTGGACAGTGACGCCGTGGACGTCTCTGGTGCGGGCAAGACGGTTGACGCTCTCGCGGATCACACGCTGGTAGAGAGGACCGGCCTCTGCGAAGCCGGGACCGGCGAGGTGGATGCGGTCGAGGTCGAGCAGATTGACGACCGACAGCAGCGCAGCCGCGACATGACGCGCCGACCGCTCGAGGAGCGCGACGCAACGCGCTTCTCCGCTCGCCGCGGCGGCGGCGACCGCGTCGAAATCGGCACGGAGGCTGTCTTCGTCGCCGACGAGCGCGAGATCGCTCACGAGATCGGAATCGCCTAGCGCCTGCTGAACGACGGCCCGCGGCGCGGCGAGCATCTCCAAGCAGCCGGCTGCGCCGCACCAGCACGCCGGGCCGTCGATATCGACGATCATGTGGCCGATCTCGCCGACGTTCGAGGACACCCCGCGAGCAATGCTGCCGCCGACCATCAAACCGAGACCGAAGCCGCGCGACAGGTACAGGGTCGCGAAATCTTGGGTCGCGGGCATGCGGCCTACCCAGAACTGACCAAGGGCGGCGCAGGCCGCGTCGTTATCGCGCACCACCGGTAGACCGGTGAGCGCTTCGAGGGCCTCCTGCACGGCGAACGAGTCCCACTCCTCGGCGGAGAGCGAAAGCCGTTCTGCGTTCGCGCTCAGATCAAGACCGGCGCCGGCGACCCCGATACCCACCACATCGTCCATCGAGATGTCGAGACGCTGCAGCAGCTGCTGAATCTCCTCGCCGATGCGCAAGACGGTGGTGCTCGGCGCGAACCGGCCGATGCCGGATGTCACGAGGCGGCCGACCACGTCGCCGCTCGCGTCTGTGACGACGTAGGTGAGGCGCGTGTCCTCGAGGGAGACGCCGACCGCGTACCGTGACCGCGGATCGATCGCGAGCAGACTAGGCCGCTTCCCGCCCGTGGAGTCGCCGAAGCCTGTTTCGACGACGAGCCGGTCGGCGATCAGTGACTTCACGATCCGCGTGATCGACGTCGCCGTCAGTCCCGACAGCTCGGCCAGCTCGATTCGGCTCACCGTGCCGCTCGAGCGCACCAGATCGAGGACAACGCTACGGGTGTCCTCGGACGAAGGTCCGATCCGCCTCACGCTGCTCACACTGCGACGCTACCTCGCAGGCCCCGACGACCACCAGTACTTAGAACCTTTTCGTCATTAAGTTGAAGGTGCCCCTGCGCCGATGACTCGCCGGCTCTCGATGGGGGCGGCCAGCAGCGGACCCAACTCGGACCGCGGCCGAGCTGACGATGATCGTGAGTACAGGAGGGGGGGCACGGCCGCGGCGGCGCGCCTGCCGGCTTGCTCTTCCAGGTTCTGCCCTGGCGCTGGAAGCACCAGCGACCAGACTGACGTGATCGCGGTTCTCGGCCGGAAGGCGCACGGGTCGACTTGGGTGCGAGCGTGCAGCTCCACGTTCGCCTGCCGCCCGACACGGATGTCTACGACGTGGACGACGGAACCAGGGGATGAGACGGCCGGAGACCACCGCTGACGTGGTCGGGCCCTGACCCCCGGCCACGTCATCCCTCGGCACCGTGGTGCTACTCGAAGAGAGACAGGGTGAGTACCGACCCGTAGTCGCCGGGGGCGACAGAGGCCTCTGTCTTGAGCACGAGGTCGGCGTCGGCCGTCCATGATCCTTCTTCGGCGATGGCGGAGGAGTCGGCTGCGATGGCGAGCAGCTCTTGGTCGACGAGGCCGACGGCGTCGGGGCCGGAGTCGAGGACAGTGTCGACCGGTTCGCCTTCTGCGACGCCTCCTGATTCGCCGCCGTCGATCAGTCGGGGGGTCCACCCGAGGTGGTCGGCGCCGAGGGGTGCTTGTCCTCCGCTGCCGAAGAAGTCGGTGGAGGATCCGAGGACGTACCACGCGGCTCCGTCGGGGATGTCCTCGGGGGAGCGGGTGTCGGTGATGGTGACGGTGGGGAGCTTTCCGGTGAACTGCCGGATCGTGGACGTGGAGCCGGACTCGGTCAGCGCGGCGGAGTCGCCTGCCACAGTCATGGCGAGGACACCGGGTTCGGCGATCTCGGGGATGGAGACGCGGATGTCGACGCCGTCGTCTCCGTAGGGCGTGGCGGCCCAGGCGGAGGCGCCGGCGACCCCGGCCAGGAGCACCCCGCCGGCGAGGGCGGCGCCTGCGCGAAGGGTCAGGGCGGTTCGTGCGGTCATGTTCGTTCTCCTTGGAGCTTCGGGTGATGAGGAGGGGCTGGGATCAGCCGCAGGTGGCCGCGGCGTACGGCGTGGTGATGACGGTCGTGACGGGTGCGCCGTTGACGGTGGTCGTCGCGGTGGTCGTGGCGTTCCCGGCGGGGATGCTGGCGAGTCTCGTGCTGAACGCCGCAGTGGCGCTCTTGCCCGACGCGACCGCGGTGAAGGACTTGCTTCCGTGCGGCGTCGCGATAGCGAGGTCGACGGGGCGCGGTTCCTTGTTAAACGCCTGGATCGTCAGGACAACCTTCCCGGCGACGCACCGGGTGGTGGCCGTCGCGGTGACGTTCAGTGCGGGTGCGGAGGGAGTCGCCGTGCCGGACGCGGCGGAGGCGGCGGAGCGTCCGACGGCGTTCGCTGCGGTGACGGTGACGGTGTAGCCGGTGCCGTTGCTCACGCCGGTGATCCGGCAGGAGGTGGTCGTCGTTGTGCAGCTCGCGCCGCCGGGTGAAGCGGTGGCCGTGTAGCTGGTGACCGGGCTTCCGCCGTCCGAGGTGGGGGCCGTCCAGTCCACGTCGATGACGCTGTCGCCCGCGCGGGCCGTGACGGCCGTCGGGCTCCCAGGGGCAGTGACTGCGGAGATCGGACGGACGCTGGTGGAGCTGACCGACGGGGTCGATTCGCCTGTCGTCGTGCGGCTGGTGACAGCGAAGGTGTAGGCGGTTCCGTTCTCCAGTCCGTCGATGCGGCAGGTCGTCTCGCCCGCGGTCGAGCACGAGCGTCCGCCGGGGGTGGCAGTGGCCGTGTATCCGGTGATCGGCGATCCACCGGTGATCGCGGGTGCCGTCCACGAGACGTCAACTGCGGAGTCGCTTGCGGCTGCAGTGACGGACGTGGGCGGTTCGGGAGTGGTGGCGCCGGCTGCTGCGCGCACTTCGAGCTCGAAGACGGCGGTGCCGAACACCATGGCCGTGCTCTTCTCGTCGATCAGGATGCGCACGTAGCGCGCGGTGGTGGGTGCCGAGAGGGTGTGAGCGTCGAGCGTCAGCGTGCCGCGACCGGTCGATACGGTCCGCCAGATGTCAGCGGACGGGGCGACGGAGTAGGCGGCGGTGTTGTAGTTCCCGGTTCCCTTGATGAAGGTGCGCGGGGCGCAGGGGCTCGAGTTCCGCTGGACAGCAGTCGCAGCGTCCGTTTCAGCCGAGGACAGTGCCTGGATCGAGTAGGGCGAGTCGTACATGCGGTTGCCGCCCGAGGTGGAGTTCTGTCCGAACATCACCGAGTAGGAGCCGATGTTGTAATCGGCGCCGAGGTCGACGTACGCCCACGAGCAGAGGTCACCGCCGGCGGTGGTGCTGTTGTAGTTGAGCAGCGCGCCTTCGGGGTTGCCTCCGGTGAAGTAGCCGGAGTCTGTGGCGGCGCCGGTACCGGTGGTGGCGGTGCTGCCGTCAACCATCTTCGACGGTGCCCGGTTGGCGTTGTTGGCTGCCGTCGATCCGCCGAACGTGTAGTACGAGGTGACGGGCTTGCGAAGTGCGAGGTTCGCGTCGGTCGGGGTGGCCGTGACGGGGGTGGAGGTCTCCGACAGGCCGACGGCGGTCCGAGCGCGCACGGTGAACGTCGAGGCGACACCGTTCTCGAGTCCGGCGACGGTGCAGGTGAGCTGGGTCGTCGTGCAGGTCAGTCCGCTCGGCGAAGCGGTGACGACGTACCGCTCGACGGCGGAACCTCCGTCATTCGCCGGGGCGGTCCAGGCGATAGTCGCGCGGCCGTTGCCGGCAGCCGCGGTCACCGTTCGGGGGGCCTGCGCGGGGACTGCGGTGGCGTCCGGGGTGACGGGCTCGGAAGCTCGCGATGCGGGGGAGTTCCCGTTCGCGTTGCCGGCGATGACCGTGAAGGCGTAGCGGGTGCCGTTGTCCAGACCGGTGATCGTGCAGGTGCGCGCATCGGTTGTGGAGCAGGTGGCTCCTCCGGGTGTGGCGGTCACTGTGTAGGAGGTGACGGGTGCTCCGCCGTCCTTCGTCGGCGCGGCCCAGTCGATGGCGGCGCTGCGGTCACGGGCGATCGCGTTCACCGCAGATGGAGCATCGGGCGGTGAGGCGACGGGCTTGCGCGGGGTGAACGTCTCCGACGCGCTCGACGCGAGCGATGTTCCTGCGGAGTTCGTGGCGGTCACGGCGACCGTGTAGGCCGTGTCGTTGGTGAGGCCGGGGATGACGCAGGTGGTCGCGCCGGTCGTGGTGCAGCTCGCGCCGCCCGGGGTCGCGGTCGCGGTGTAGCCGCTGATCGCGGCGCCTCCGGTGTCGCTGGGGGCGGTCCAGGAGACGGTCGCTTCGGCGTCGCCGGCGGCCGCGGTGACGGCGGTCGGCGCCCCGGGAGCAGAGGCGGCCACGGCGACGGTCATCGTGGCGTTCACGCTCGCCCAGGGGTAGGCGTTGATGGATCCGGTGATGACCTGGGTGCGGGGCGAGCCCGGTGCGGTGGCGGGGGTCTGATTCCACCGGATGTAGAGCTGCTTCGTGTAGGTGTTCGTTCCGTCCGAGAACACTCCGAGGGTGGAGGGGACCTGGTCGGGGACGGTGGGAGAGGCAGGGTCGTAGGTGCCGGTGATCGAGTAGCTCGTGGTGAGGTTGGGCATCACGGTCACGCGCAGCGGCACGGTCTTCGTGGTTCCGGCGACCGTTCCCTGCACGGTGAACTTCCCGCGGGCGGGTCCGGTCTTGGTGGGGGCGGTGGCGACGGCGAGCTGCTCGGTGGTGATGCTCGGCCAGGTCACGGGGACGGGGCCGCGGCTGCCGTCGGAGTAGCGGGCGATGACGGTAGCGGGCAGGACAGGCTGGACGGTGCGGGCGGTCTTCACCGCTGCGCCGTCGAAGCCGGTGATGTGCTTGGTCGCGATGCCGTCAGCGGCGACGACGGTCGTCGTTCCGCGCGACGGCGCTCCTGCGGCGGCGGGCCGGGCGACGACGCGAGCGTCGTCGAACGAGGCGGTGCCTCCCTCTGCGACCCAGACGCCGACGGCTCCGGTGGTGAGAGTGTCGTCGCGGAGGGAGAGAGCTGCCTTGCCGCCGACGGTCACGGTGAGAAGGGGACCGCGAGTGGTGACCTTCATCAGCTGCCAGGAGTCTCGCTCGAGCGCCACCGGGGAAGGAGCACTTCCGAGTTCGGTCCAGGTGCCGTCGATGAGGTGTCCGATGGTGACAGTGTCGGTGGCGACGTCGAGACGCGCCTGGTACATGTCACCGTCCTCGGAGGCTCGGAAGGAGATTCCGGCGCGGTCGCCGGTGGTCGGCTTGACCCAGCTCCAGTAGTCGTAGTCGCCGTCAGAGGCCCAGTCGGCCTCCTTGCCCCCGGTCGCCGTGAAGGCGGTCGTCGGGTCGGCTGCGGCGGTGTAGTAGCCCGAGAAGCCGGAGGTGCGAACGTCGGTGTCGACGACGTCCCAGGTTCCGTGCGCGGTGTCCCACTCCCAGGGGAAGGTGAAGGAGCTGCGCGGGTCCTCTTTCTGGTTCCAGTCGAAGACGAGGGGGGTCTCGGTCATCCAGCCTTCTGCCTGTCCCCAGTTGTCGAAGCTGGAGGTGTAGACGGAGCTGCCGGTGGCGAGGTCAGTGATCGCGACGTCGTCGAGCTCGACGAACTGTCCGAGGCGGGTGCCGGCGTCGGACTGGGTCTGCGCTGCGCGCACGCCCGTCCATCCGGTGGCGGGGGACGGGTCGGTGTAGGTGAGCACCTGCTGGCCGTCGATGGAGGCGGTGATGGTGCTGCCCTGTGCGGTGACGACGACCGAGTACTCGCGGTCGCGCTCGAGAGTCAGCGAGGTGGGGCAGGTGGCGACGGCGGCCCAGTTGTTGAGTCCCTTGGCGGCGCCGGAGTGCAGCGAGCAGGAGTAGCCGGCGGTGCCGTTGCGGCCCTCAGCGGTCCGGTTCGGGTCGAGTCGGAAGAACAGGCCGGACTTCGCGTCCTCGTCGCCGCGGACCATGATCGATCCGGAGGTCCCCTGGACGAGCGTGACCTTGGCCTCGTAGCGGACGTCCTTGAGCTTCGTGTTCGTGTTGTAGACGGTGGTGTCGCCGTAGAAGGGGAAGACGAAGCCGGTGAGCTTGAGCTTCCCGTCGATCAAACGCCAGCCTTCGGCGCCGTAGATCATCGATTCGTCATCCTCGGCGCTGCCGTAGTTGAAGTCGTTGGTCTCGAGGGTGGTCATCGAGTGCTCGACCGAGGGGACGAAGGAGAAGGAGTCTCCGCTGGGACGGGCCCGTTCGATGCGGAGCACGTGCGAGGAGTTCGCGAGGCCGGTCGCGCGGTACGCAGTCGGGCGGGAGAGATCGGCGATTCCTGCGGGGGCCCCGTCGATCGTGACTGCTGCGGTTCCGGTGGACCCGGCCGGGACCTTCCATGCGAGGGAGGTGCCATCGAAGACGACCTCGGTCGCGCTGCCGTCTCCGGTGATCTGGGCGGGGGGCACGGGCGTCCAGCCGGCCTCGGCGTCGCCCGTGCTCAGGACGAGATCGACGACTCCGTTGGATTCGACGATGACGGTGTACTGGTGCGTGTTCGGGTCCCAGGTCTCGCTGTAGCGGTACTGGTTGTCGTCGTAGCCGGAGATGGTGAGCGTGGGCCGGGTGGGCACGTCGAAGCGGAGCGTCGTCGTGCGCAGCTGAGAGTCCTGGGGATCGGGGACGTAGGCGTACTTCACGAAGTTGCGGTTGAACTCCATGTCGCGCACTCCGGGCACCTTGAGCAGGTCGGCCTCTCGGTCGGTGCGGTAGGTGTCGAGGGTGACCGCGAGGGTCTTCGCGTCGCGCTGGTCGACCATCGCCCAGGTGTGCGGGGTGACCTCGGGCATCTCGAGGCGGGAGAACTGCTCACCGCCCAGAAGCAGGGTCGCATTCTGGTTGAAGTTGTCGCGGTCGTTGCTGTTGTAGACGAGCCACGAATCGCCCGACTTCTGCACGTAGCCGTCGCCTTCGGAGATCGCGGGGTACTTCGCGTCGAAGAGGGCCTGGCGGGCGTCGCCGTAGAGCATGGTGGCGTTGTAGGTGCCGGTGGTCAGGACGGTGTCGAACCGGGAGACCAGCGCCGGGTCGGCGAGCTTGGGGATGCGGGGGATGATGTTGTACCGGCCCGACTCGCGGGGGTAGTACCAGAGCTGCTTCTGCACCGCGGTCAGCTGCGGCGACTTCTCGTACATCGAGTAGAAGGTGGGCCGGCACGGGTTGCTGGCGCGTCCTGCGGTCGAATCCTTGAGGGAGCAGATGTTCCCCTCCGTCTCCGAGAAGACGACCTTCGTCTGCGCGATGACGTCGTCCTTCGTCGGCGTCTCGTGGGAGAGGATGTAGCGCATCGCGGGCAGGATCGACTGGTAGAAGTAGGGCGAGTAGAGGCTGCCGGTCGTGGGGATGTCGAGCTGGTTCTCCATGTGGAAGACGGTCGCCCCGTTCTGCCACTGATCGAGCAGCATCATCGAGGCTGTCGTCTCCGACATGCTGCGCGACCACCGGTCGCCGCAGTTCTGGTAGGCGGTCTGGTCGCGACCGAAGAAGCCACAGCTGTAGTACGGGTACCCGTCGAAGTAGGGTCCCCAGTTGTCGAAGACGCCGGCGAGCCACGCGCCCTGTGCCCAGGCGTTGGACATCTCGAAGTTCTCGTGGAAGTTCTTGGGGTTGTAGATGAAGTTCTTCTTGAACGGGACGATCGAGTCCCAGTAGCTCTTGGTCTCGAGACGATTGGCGAGCCCGTTGGTCTCCTCGAGGGAGCCGAGGATGTGGAAGCCGCCGTAGAGGTTGGCGATGCGCAGCGCCTCGGGGAGGTCACCGAGGGTGTCGGCCTGCTCGGACACGACGGTGCCCATGAAGCTGGGGTACTTCTGATACATCTGCTCGAGGAACTGGAACCGGGTGGAGTTCGAGATGAGGGTGCGTCCCTCGTCCCACAGCATGAAGACGGGGATGCCGAGCGCGTCAGCTTCGGCGATGTTGTCCTCGATCCAGCGGGCGTTGTCCTCCGGCCGGTTGTCCGCGAGGGCGGTGTGGCCCTGGTGCAGCACGAAGCCCATGTTCTGCTTGAGGTCGTCGGGGACTGACGCCCACAGCTGGGCGAAAGACCAGCCGCTGTTCCAGTTGCGCTTGAAGCCCTCAGTGCCGGCGAGGTCGTTGCCGATGTTCAGCTGGGTCAGGAGGAGAGGGTTCTCACTACCGACCTCCATCCGCATCGGCGCGTCCGCCCGCGCTGCCGCGACCGTCGCGACCGCGCGCTGCGGCGCGGCGTTCGCAGTCGTGGGGAGGACGATCACGACGAGCAGCGCGGCGAGGGCCGCAGCGGCGAGCCTGACCATCCAGGAACGCAAAGAGAATGCGCTGCGGCGGACGGCGGGGGTGCGGGGGAACAACAGCGTGCCCTCTTCCTGTCGACGGTGACGGGGGATTCTGCGTCTGCAGAGACGGAGTCAGCTGACGAATCGGCGCGGGCTCCGAAGGCTCACAGTAGATTTATCGATAAATTAAGTCAAGCGATCCAGAGGGAGCAGTCTGGACCGGCTAGGCCGGCGGCAATCCGTAGAAGCGGGCAGCCGTGGCTCCGTTGATGTGAGGGAGATCGTGTGGGCCGAAGGTCTCGGTGAGGATGGTGTCGAGTGCGTCCGCGATGCGGTCGTAGCCTCCCGCGAGCAATGACATGGGCCAGTCCCCGCCGCGCATCAGCCGTTCTGGGCCGAACAGTGCTGCCGCTTCTTCGATGACCCATCGCAGGTCGTCGAGTGTCCAGTCGCCGTCGGCTCCGATGCTGGAGTACAGGCCGGAGATCTTCGCGTGCACGAGGGGGTGGGCTGCTGCGCCGGCGAGCAGGTCGCGCCAGTGCCGACGGGCCTCCTCGTCTCGTCCGATGGGCGGCTTGCCGAGGTGGTCGATCACGAGACGGAGGTCGGGGTGCTGAGCGCTGAGGCGGGGGATGTGCCGCAGAGCCTCTGGGTCTGCGGTGACGTAGTCGTAGGGCAGTGCCGCTGTGGCGAGCAGAGCGAGTCCTCGGTTGAAGTCGGGGCGGATCGCCCAGTCCGGATCGGGACGGTCGTGGATGAGGTTGCGCACTCCGACGAGCAGCGGGTCGCTGACGAAGTTGTCCAGCAGCTCCCGAGTCGCTTCAGGGTCTTCCAGGGGGAGCCACCCGACGACGCCTGCCACCCGGTCCTGTGTCCTTGCGACGTCGAGCATGTTCCGGGTGTCGTCGGCGTTGTCCGCTGATTGCACCAGGACCACCTGATCGACACCCGCTCTGTCGAGATGGGGGAGCACCTCGTCGAGGTGGACGTCACGGTCGATCTCGGGGGGCTGGCCGTCGAGCCAGTCGTAGCGGGCGCGTGAGCGGTTCCAGACGTGCAGGTGAGCGTCGATGCGCATGTTCTCTTCCGTTCCTCTGTCGAGCGGGCTTCTAGGATTGCGACATGCCTTCACCGAATGATCCGATGATTTCTCAGACGGATGTCGTGGTGCGCGGGGTCAAGGACATGATCATGACGGGACGCTTGTCGGCGGGCGCGAAGCTGCCGATCGAGAAGGACCTGGCCGCTTCGCTGGGGGTGTCGCGTGGCCCGCTTCGTGAGGGAGTTCGGGCGTTGGCGATCCTCGGGGTGCTCGAGACTCGCCAGGGGGACGGGACCTACGTCACGTCTTTGGATCCGTCCGTCCTGATGGGGTCGCTCGCCTTCCTCGCAGATCTGCAGTCGCCGGCCACGAGCCGCGACATGCTCGGGATCAGGCGTGTGCTGGAGGCTGAGAGTGCGGCGCGAGCGGCTGCGCTCATCACTGACGACGAGCTCGACGAGCTCGAGGTGATCCTCGACGGGATCGACGCTATGACGCGGGATCTGCAGCGGATGGACGTGGAGTCGTTCATCGACGCCGATTCCGCTTTTCATGCGGCGATCGCGCGCGCCTCGGGGAATCCCGCTCTCGCGGCGCTGATCGAGTCGCTGGTCGGCCGCACGGTGCGCATTCGCATCGGTCGCGCTCTTGCTGAGCGGGGGACGGTGTCGGGCGCGCAGGCGGACCATCGAGCGATCGTGGCCCAGCTGCGCGCCCGTCACGTCGACGGTGCGCGGATTCGAATGGAGGCGCACATCCTCGGGGTCGAGGAGTACGCCGAGGATCACCCGGTGACGGCGGTCTCCCCGAGCGTCGCGGCCCAGTAGCCGCCGTTCGGGTACTCCCACTCAGCGACCGACGCCTCGTGCATCTGCGCGCTGTAGCCGGGCAGCGACGGAAGGCGGTAGTGGCCGTTCTCGACGATGCACGGGTCGGTGAAGTGCTCGTGGAGGTGGTCGACGTACTCGGTGACCCGCTGGTCGAGGGAGCCGGAGACGGCGACGTAGTCGAAGATCGAGAGGTGCTGCACGAGCTCGCAGAGGCCGACTCCGCCGGCGTGAGGGCAAACCGGCACGTTGAACTTCTTGGCCATCAGGTAGACGGAGAGGATCTCGTTGACGCTGGCCAGGCGAGCGGAGTCGAGCTGGCAGAAGTCGATCGCTTCGGCCTGGAACATCTGCTTGAACAGGACCCGGTTCATGCCGTGCTCGCCGGTGGCCACCCCGATGGGGGCGACGGCCTTGCGGATGGCAGCGTGGCCGAGAACGTCGTCCGGGCTCGTGGGCTCTTCGATCCAGAGGGGCTTGAACTCCGCGAGGCGGGAAACCCACTCGATCGCCTCAGGGACGTCCCACACCTGGTTCGCGTCGATCATCAGGTCCGCTTCCCAGCCGATCACCTCGCGCGCGATGCGCAGGCGCCTGATGTCCTCGTCGATGTCCGAGCCGACCTTGAGCTTGAGGTGGCGGTAGCCCTCGTCGACCGCCTCCTGGAGCAGGCGGCGCAGCTTGTCGTCGCTGTAGCCGAGCCAGCCCGCGCTGGTGGTGTAGCAGGGGTAGCCGCCGAGGGATTCGAGGTCCGCGATCCGCTCCGCGCGGCTCGGTGCCATCTCGGTGAGCATCGCGATCGCCTCGTCGCGGGTGAGCACGTCGGAGAGGTAGCGCAGATCGGCGACGTCGACGAGCTCCTCGGGCGTCATCTCCGCAAGCAGTCGCCACAGCGGCTTGCCGGCCCGACGTGCGGCCAGATCCCACATCGCGTTCATCACCGCGGCCATCGCGAGATGCACGACGCCCTTCTCCGGGCCGAGCCAGCGCAGCTGGGAGTCGGAGGCGAGGTCACGGTAGACCCCGCCGAGGTCAGCGACGGCGGCGTCGACGTCTCGGCCGATGAGGGGCTGCGCGCGCTGCAGCGCTGCGGCGACGCAGAGGTCGTTGCCGCGGCCGATCGTGAAGGTGAAGCCGTAGCCCGCGAGCCCCGGCTCGTCGGTCTCGAGGACGACGTAGGCGGCGGAGTAGTCGCCGTCCTTGTTCATCGCGTCGGAGCCGTCCATGCTCAGCGAGGTCGGGAAGCGCACGTCATGGACGCGCACGGAGGTGATGGTGGTCATCGAGGATGCCTCTCGGTCGGTGGTGAAGCGGGCGCTCAGGCGCCGGTTCGGGGGAAGGTCTGCGGGGCGAGGGACGCGGGCAGAAGGCCCGCCTCGACCAGATCGGGCCAGAGGCCGGAATCGAGGGGAGCGTTCAACCGCTCGACGTTGCTCGTGACTTGGGCGGCTGTGCGCATCCCGAGGACGACGGAGACGACCGCGGGGTGCTCGAGCGGGAACTGGACCGCAGCCGCGGGCAGCTCGACGCCGTGCTCGGCGCACACGGCGGCGATCCGACGAGCTCGATCGACCAAGTCCGCGGGTGCAGCCTCATAGTTGAAACGCGCGTCATCCGGAACGACGGAGCGGCTGAGAAGGCCCGAGTTGTAGACGCCGGCAGCGACGACGCCGACTCCGCGCTCGAGCGCGAGGGGGAGCAGCTCCTCCGCAGCGGAATGATCGAGGAGAGTGAAGCGCCCGGCGACCATCACCACGTCGATGTCGAGCTCCCGGATGAACTCGGTCAACATTCGTGTCTGGTTCATGCCCGCGCCGACGGCGCCGAGGACCCCTTCCTCGCGCAACTCGATGAGCGCGGGCATCCCCTCGCGGAGCGCGGCCTCGCGGTGATCGTCGGGGTCGTGCAGGTAGGCGATGTCGATCCGATCGACGCCCAGGCGCTCGAGGCTCGCGTCAAGGGAGCGCCGGATGCCGTCACGGCTGAAGTCCCAGACTCGCCGAGTCGTCGCTGGGACGAGGAACCCCTCCTCGTCCTGCCGCCCGGCACCGCTCGGGTCATCGACGAGCAGCCGTCCGACTTTCGTCGAGATCACGACCTCGTTACGCGGATACGCGGAGAGAGCTCGGCCGAGTCGCCGTTCCGAGAGCCCCAGCCCGTAGCTCGGCGCAGTGTCGAAGTAGCGCACGCCCGCGTCCCACGCTCGCGACACAGCCTCGTTGGAGGCCTCATCAGTCGTCTCCTGGAACAGGTTGCCGAACTGAGACGCTCCGAAGCCGAGAGAGGTGAGGGCAGGTCCGCGCTGGAGCGGCTGTGCGTGCATGCGGAGATTCCTTCTGATTGATTTGATCAATTATGAGCACAGCAGCCGCTTGGCGAGCAATAGACCGCAGTGACATACTCTCTGGGAGCTATTCATCAGACCACAAGGGAGTACAGGGTGCGCGCAGCTGCCTACCAAGGAGCCGGTGTTGTCGGCGTCGTCGACCAAGAGCCGCAGAGCCCGGGCCAGGGCGAGGTGCAGATCCGGGTCGCTTACGTCGGTCTGTGCGGCACAGATCTGCACATCGTGCACGGCTCGATGGACGCCCGCGTGACCACGCCGCTGGTGTTCGGGCACGAGATGAGCGGCGTGATCGAGGCACTCGGGGACGACGTCGACGGATGGGCTGTCGGAGACGCCGTGACGGTGATGCCGCTGGACTGGGACGGCACGTGCCCCGCGTGCCTCGCGGGCAACCAGCACATCTGCCAGAACCTCGACTTCATCGGCATCGATTCGCCCGGCGCGCTGCAGTCCCTGTGGACGGTGCCGGCCACGACGCTGGTCCGGCTGCCGCAGGACCTCGACCTCCGAACGGCCGCCCTGGTGGAGCCGGTCGCTGTCGCGGTACACGACGTGCGCCGCTCCGAACTGGTCGCAGGTGACCGTGCCGTAGTGGTCGGGGGAGGGCCCATCGGTGTGCTGATCGCGTCGGTCGCTCGTCACTTCGGCGCCGAGGTCCTCGTCGCTGAGGTCGACGCCGCACGCCGCGCTCAGATCGAGAGCCTCGGCTTCGCGACGGTCGATCCGTCGAGCGAGGACCAGGTCGCGCGAGTCGAGGAGTGGACAGGCGGTGCCGGTGCGGACGTCGCCTTCGAGGTCTCCGGCGCGGCGCCCGCCGTGCTCGGTGCGACGTCCCTGCTCAAAGTGCGCGGAACGCTGGTCGTCGTGGCCATCCACCCGCAGCCGCGTCCGATCGACCTGCAGCGGGTTTTCTGGCGTGAACTGCGCCTGCTCGGTGCCCGGGTCTACCAGCGCACCGACTTCGAGACCGCCGTGGAGCTCCTGGCCGCAGGCGGGGCCATTCCGACCGAGGCGCTGATCACCCACGTCGTCCCTCTTGAGGGAACGGCTGCTGCGTTCGAGGATCTGGCCGCGGGACGAGCGATGAAGGTCCTCGTCGACGTCCAGTCCGGACAGGAGTGATCCGATGACGAACCCGTTCTCCCTTGCCGGAACGACCGCAGTCGTCACCGGAGCCCGCCGCGGCATCGGCCGGGCGATCGCTGTCGCCCTCGCCGCAGCCGGCGCCGACATCATCGGAGTCAGCGCCACCCTCGAATCGACCGGCAGCGATGTCGCCCGCGACGTGGAAGCACTGGGTCGCACCTTCGAAGGGCGCGCCGTCGACTTCGCCGATCGGGACGCTGTCATCGCTCTGGGTGAGGACCTCGCCGGACGCGACGTCGACATTCTGGTCAACAACGCCGGCACCATCGAACGCGCACCTGCTGCTGAGCATCCACTCGAGCTCTGGGACCGCGTCCTCGAGGTGAACCTCTCGAGCCAGTTCGTTCTCACCCAGCTCATCGCCCGCTCGATGCTCGAGCGCGGCGCTGGCAGGATCATCTTCACCGCGAGCCTGCTCAGCTTCCAGGGCGGCATCAACGTCCCCGGATACACGGCGGCAAAATCAGGGATTGCCGGTCTCACCCGCGCCCTCGCGAACGAGTGGACGTCGCAGGGAGTGACCGTCAACGCGATCGCGCCCGGCTACATCGCGACGGACAACACTCAGGCGCTGCAGGACGATCCCGCTCGCTCCCGCTCGATCCTCGAGCGCATCCCCGCTGCTCGATGGGGATCGGCGAGCGATTTGGGCGGCGCGGCCGTCTTCCTCGCCTCGCCGGCCGCCGCGTACGTCTCCGGCGTGGTTCTTCCCGTCGATGGCGGATGGCTCGGTCGATGAGCGCCGTCCAATCGCTGCTCGTCCTCGAGGAGGCGCGGGTGCTGCCCGTCGTCGTCATCGACGACGCTGGCCAAGCAGAGGGACTCGCCCGAGCTCTGCTCGCGGGCGGGATTCCGTGCGCAGAAGTGACACTCCGCACCGACGCGGGTCTGGACGCGATCAGCGCCATGTCCGCGGTGGAGGGGTTCACCGTCGTCGCTGGCACCGTTCTCACCGCGGGCGATGCGGAGAACGCCATCAGCGCCGGAGCAGTGGCTGTTGTCAGCCCGGGCCTGGACGAGGGGGTCGTGCGTGTCGCCGGACGACGCGACTCGGGAGTCGTGCCGGGCATCGCGACGGCGACCGAGCTGCAGCGCGCCGTCTCGCTCGGGGTGCAGCGGGTCAAGTTCTTCCCCGCCGCGGTCTCCGGCGGCGTCGCCGCCATCGCCGCTCTCGCGGGCCCCTTCGCTACTGTGCGATTCCTGCCCAGCGGGGGAGTGACACTCGCCTCGGCGCCGGAGTACCTCGCGCATCCCTCCGTCTTCGCCGTCAGCGGGAGCTGGATGGTCCCCCGGGACGGCCTGGGTGACTCCGAGCGCATCCGCGCTCTCGCGGCACGCACGACGGAAGCACTGCGCTCGTGAGCACCGGCGTCCTCTTGATCGGCGAAGCGCTCGGCGTGCTCCGTTCGCGGGAGATCGGTTCGCTTGTCACCGAGGACGCACTGGTTCTCAGCACGGGAGGCGCGGAGCTCAACGTCGCAATCGGCCTGGCACGCCTGGGTGAGCGGGCGACATGGGTGGGCCGGGTCGGCGATGACGCCGTGGGACGACGCGTGCTCCGTGATCTGCAGGGTGCAGGCGTGCAGACGGTCGCCGTTGTCGACACCGAGGCCAGCACCGGGCTCCTGCTCAAGGAACGCCCCTCAGCGGGCCGCACCCGAGTGAGCTACTACCGGGCCGGGAGCGCGGGAAGCCGCCTCCGAGCAGGGGACGTGCCGGACGAGCTCGTCGAGACCGCGGACCTCGTCCATGTGACCGGGATTACGGCCGCGCTCTCCGAGGACGCCCGGTCCGCCGTGCACTCCGTGGTGGATCGAGCAGCGGTCGCCGGAGTGCCGGTCTCGTTCGACGTGAACCATCGAGCCTCCCTGTGGCGAGGCCGCGACCCCGTGCCGCACTACCGCACCCTTGCCACCGTGACGAGGGTGCTGTTCGGCGGCCGCGACGAGCTGGCCCTGCTGACGGGACTACCGGAGGAGTCGACGCCGGAAGAATTCGCGGAAGCGGTGCGTACCTTCGCACCTCACCTCGAGGAACTGGTGGTGAAGGACGGCGCGCACGGCGCGAGCGTCGTGCGCGCAGGAGCGACCGAGCATCGGCCGGCTGTGCCGGTCACCGTCGTCGACACCGTCGGAGCCGGTGATGCCTTCGTCGCCGGCTATCTCAGCGCCCGCATCCACGGCGCGAACCTGGCCGGTCGCCTGGACCGGGCGACTCGGACGGGAGCCGCGGCCTGCACTCACGTCGGCGATTGGGAGGGTGCAGCGTTCCCGATCGATCTCGTCCCGCTCGCCGGCGATCCCGTCACACGGTGACCGACGTCCTGCGCCGCCCGGACCGGGGCCAGCATCCGTCGGGCTTTATCGATAATCTCGCTGTCGGAGGTCCGACGGTGAATCAGAGCACGACGAAGCCCGCGACGATCTACGACGTCGCTCGAGTGGCGGGGGTGTCTCACCAGTCGGTGTCGAACTACCTCCGGGGCGTCAAGGGACTGCGTCAGACGACGATCGATCGCGTCGAGGCGGCATTGGCGACTGTCGACTATCGAGCGAACATCACGGCCCGGAACCTTCGGCAAGGGCGGACAGGCATGATCGCCCTGTCCATTCCGAGTCTCGAGCAGTCGTACTTCGCCGAGCTGGCGCAGTCCGTCATTCATGCCGCGCGTGAGGAGGGGCTCTCCGTCTTCGTTGAGACGACCGAGAGCGATCGCGAGCGGGAGCTCGCCACTCTCTCTCACTTCGGTGGTGACGTGGTGGACGGTGTGATCTTCGCGCCGAGCGTCCTGGAGCGGGAGGACGTGGAGTCGCATCGCATCGGCATCCCCCTCGTCCTCCTCGGTGATCGCATCCTCGAGAGCGACTTCGACCACGTCACGATGGCCAACCGGGATGCGGCGGAGGCAGCGGTTCTCCACCTGCTGGATCAGGGGCGTCGTCGCATCGTCGCCCTCGGAGTCGAGGAGCGCGCCGAGTATGGGGCCGCTACTCCGCGACTGCAGGGCTACCTCGACGCGCACCGGCGACGAGGGGTGGATCCGGTCCCCGGACTGTCCGCCGGTGGGACGGGATGGGTGCGTTCCGAAGGGGCGCGGGTCATGCAGCAGGTCATCGACAGTGGAGCCCCGTTCGATGCGGTCTTCGCTTTCAACGACGCTCTCGCCCTGGGTGCGCTGCGCGCGCTGCAGTCTTCGGGCCGTCGTGTTCCCGCTGACGTCGCGCTCGTGGGCTTCGACGACACCCAGGACGCGCTCTACTCGACACCGAGTCTGACGAGCATCGCACCGGGTCGGGAGAGCCTCGCCCACGAGGCGGTCCGGATGCTCGTCGAGCGCATCGCAGGGGATCGGGCCCCGGCACGCGAGATCCACGTCGGATTCCACCTGGAGTGCCGGGAGAGCTCGGCCGCATAGCCGAGCCCTCCCTCCTCTACAGCTGCGCGAGCTCGACGGCCTCGAGCCGGACGGATTCCTCCTCGAGCGTGACGACGTGTTCAGTCCCGTTCATCCGCACCGGATAGGTGCCGTGTGCTGCTGCACTGATCGCCCGCAACTGGACCCGCTGTGCTGTCGCGATCCCGTCGGCGATGGTCCACTGGATGTCGACCGAGACGCCGGGTCGGGCGATGAGCCCGCGAACGCTGCCGGCGCCGAAGCGGACAGGCAGTGCCGGTAGCACGCTGATCACGCCGGCGTGCGACTGGAGAAGGCCCTCCGCGATCGCTGCGGTGAAGCCGAGATTCCCGTCGATCTGGAACGGAGGATGCGCGGAGAACAGGTTGGGATACAGGCCGCCGATCCAGGGACCGCGGTCGACGGTCATGTCGCGGAAGAACAACTCGATCAGCGGAAGGAGCCGGTCGCCCTGGCCCAGGCGCGCGCGCATCAGCATCTTCCAGGCGAGCGACCATCCGGTCGCGTCGTCGCCCCGGGAGTCGAGGGAGCGTCTCGCGGCGTCCGCGAAGGCGTCCGTGAGCTCGCCGTCCGTGGGATGAACCGAGTAGAGGTGACTGAGGTGTCGGTGATGAGGGTCGGGCATCGCGAAGTCCCGTTCCCACTCCTGCACGGTCCCGTCCGCGCCGATCCGCGGCGATGCGAGCCGCGGCAGCACCCGCTCGACCTGCGCGACGACGTCGTCTCGGATCCCGAGGCGCTCGGCCAGCGCCAGAGTCATCGTGAGCAGTTCGCCGAGGATCTCCAGGTCGGCAGCTGAGGACTCGGCGGCCGACCACACCTCGCCGTCGTCGGTCTGGAACTGGTTCTCCGGGGAGGTGGAGGGGGATGTTCCGAAGGTGCCGTCCGGGCGCTCCTGCAGCCAGGCGAGCGCGAACTGCGCCGCCCCTCTCATCGGCGGCCAGGCTCGGTCGCGGGCGAAGGAGTCGTCGCCGCCGAAGGCGACGCGGTCCCAGAGGTGGTGCACGAGCCAAGCGCCACCGTGAGGCCAGAACGCCCATTTCGGGTCGTGCTCTCCTCCACCGACCGGCCTCGAGTACGCCCAGGCGTCGGTGTTGTGGTGCGCGACCCACCCGGGCGATCCGTAGAGCTCCGCCGCAGTGCGGCTGCCCGTCTTCGCGAGGCCCTCGATGAGGTCGAACAGGGGCGGCAGGCACTCCGGGAGTGCGGTCGTCTCGGCGGGCCAGTAATTCATCTGGAGGTTGATGTTCGTCGTGTAGTTGGAGCTCCACGGGGGCTGGAGGGAGTCGTTCCAGATCCCCTGCAGCGTCGCCGGCACGCCGCCCTCCCGGGAGCTGGAGACCAGGAGGTAGCGCCCGTAGTCGAAAAGCAGCGCGATGAGCGCCGGATCTGCCGCCGTCACCCCGTCGGGGGAGGCCAGGGCGCGACGGACACGGTCGTCGGTGGGCGCGGGGTCCTCGTCGCCGAGGAGGAGTTCGACCCGGCTCAGCAGCGCGGTGACGTCGTCGAGGTGTCGTCGACGGACGCCGTCGAGATCCTCTGCGGCACGTGCTGCTCGCGCTGCGGCCTCGGCGGCTGCATCCGCGGAAGTGCCTTTCGGTGGCTGTGCGACCCCGGTGAACGTGGTCGCGGTCGCGATGACCAGCGCGAGGCGCGTCGCGCCCGCGATGAGCAACCCGTCGCCGTCGGGGGACTCAGCGCCGTCGTGCAGGACGGTCACGTGGGCGGCGCCCTCGAGCGAGCTCCCCGGAGCCGAGGAGTAGCGGACCGGATCGGGTCCGGGGTCGTGGCTGGGCATGACGTCGCTGGGCATGCGCAGCGCGACCGAGAGCGCGCCCCGCGCGACGGTGGTGGAGAGCACGCGCAGGTCGGAGGACAGGCTGATCCTCAGGGGCGGGAGCACGCCGGCCGTCGCGGTCACCTCGTGCAGGATCACGCCGTCGGGATGACTCGCGATGGTCGTGCGCTCGAGGTCGGCCGCGTCGAGGGTGAAACGGGACGAGTGGCGCGCCGTGGCGAGATCGAGTGTCCGCTCGTAGTCGGTCGCTTCGTGCTCCGACTGCAGCTGGAGATGAAGATCGACGAACGGGAGGAAGGTCTGACTGTGTCGATGCTGCAGGCGGCGCAACTGTGCGTCAGCGGCCGCGAAGTCCTCGCGTGCGATGGCCGTCCGGGCGAGTTCGAGGGCGTCCGCTGCCGCGTCGGGATCGATTCTCGGCTCGGCCGATTCGCTCTGCGGGGATCCCGACCAGGCGGTGCCGTCGTTGATCTGGAGGCGCTCGTCCCGGACGCCGGCGAAGAGCATCGCACCCTGCCGGCCGTTCCCGATCGGCAGGGCTTCGATCCATTCCTCGGCGGGCCTGGTGAAGAGGAGGCGGCGTGCGGTCATGTCAGTCCTTCGTGCTTCCGCTGGTGAGGCCGTTGACGATGAACCGCAGTCCGAACAGGACGAAGAGGACGGCGGGAACGGCGAGGAGCACGAGGCTGGCGTTGTAGCGGCCGAAGTCCTCGGGGCTGCGTCCCAGCACGTTGGAGAAGGAGGAGACCGCTTGCGCGGCGGTCGTGACGTCGGGGTTGGTGAACAGCATCGAGGGCCAGAGGAAGTCCTGCAGCGACCAGATGAAGCAGAGCACGACGAGGTTGGCGATCGCGGGGCGCGCGAGGGGCAGGAAGACGCTCCAGAACACGCGGACATGGCCGGCGCCGTCGAGCAGCGCTGCTTCGATCAGTGACTCGGAGATGTTGCTGCCGTAGTTGCGCATCAGGAGGACGCCGAACGGGATCGTGAGGGCTGCCTCGGGCAGGGCGACTCCGAGGTAGTTGTTGAAGAGGTTCAGCTCGTTGGTGATGTGGTAGACGGGGATGATCAGTGCCGCGCCGGGGACCGCGAGGAAGAGCAGGATGCCCACGAACGCCAGTTCGCGGCCGCGGAACCGCAGCTGCGAGAGCGCGTAGCCGGCGGTCGAGCTCACCGCGACGACGAGTGCGGCATGCAGGGCGCCGATGATGAGGGAGTTCAGGTAGGTCATCGGAAGGGACACGTCGCCGATGGGCTCGGTGATCAGCGAGATGTAGTTCTGGAGTCCGAAGCCGTCGAGGGACTTCTTGACCGCCGCGTACAGCGGGAAGGCGAAGATCAGGCCCATGACGCCCAGGAGGGCGTAGATCAGGATCAGGTCGCTGCGCTTGGTGATGACCACGCGCATCGGGTTGTCCTCGACGGCGGAGGGCTTGCTGCGGCGCCGCGGGGGTCCTGCGGGCGGGGTCGGTGCGCTGGTGGAGGTGGCCTCCGGGAGCAGGGTGGTGGTCATCGATCGGCCTTCCGGGTGCGGGTGGCGAACATCTGGAGGACGGAGATCACGAGAGCGATGAGCAGCACCACGATCGAGGCGGAGGCTGCGAAGCCGATGGTCTTCCCTCCCGAATTGACGGAGGAGTAGAGGTAGGTGCCGACGATCTCCGTCGTCGAACCAGGCCCTCCGTCAGTGGAGAAGAGCACCTGCTCGAGAGCGCGGAAGGAACCGAGGAGGAGAGCCAGGATCACGGTGATGTGAGTGGAGCGCATCATCGGGTAGATGATCGAGCGCATGATCCGGAAGGTTCCGGCGCCGTCCAGCAGCGCCGCCTCGAGTGCGGAGGTGGGCAGCGCGGAGAGATCAGCGGTGTAGTACATGATCGGCAGGCCGATCAGATAGCAGAACACCAGGATGACGGCGATGTATGCCCACTGCGGGGTGGTCAGCCAGGACTGGGCGAGGTCGCCGAGGCCGATCGCGCGGAGGGTCTCGTTGACTGCTCCGTTGCGGGACTGCAGCATCGACCCGAAGATCGTGGCGACCAGCGAGAGCGGCATGAGTGCCGGCAGCAGGAACACGAGGTAGAAGACCTTGCGCCCTCGGACTCCGGTTGAGAGTGCGACGGCGATGAAGAAGGCGATCGTGAGGGAGACGCCGATGCTCACACCCGCGAAGACGAGGTTGTTGCCGATCGACTGCCAGAACACGGCGTCCTGGAGCAGCAGGATGAAGTTGTCGAACCCGACCTGGACCGGTCGCAGCAGAGAGATCCCGACGCGCTGCGTGCTCGTCTGCGCGAGGAAGACGATGCTGTAGGCGTAGTAGACGGCGTAGACGGCGAGCAGCGGCAGCAGGAACAGGAGCGCGCTGCGCCACTGGCTCGGGGGGCGACGGCGACGGGTGGGCCGTTCGAGCGGTCGGGTCATGATGGTGAGTCCTCGGATCGACGAGTCAGGTCGGGCCGCGGGAAGCGGCCCGACCTGAACAGGGTGTGACTAGAAGTTGCCCTTTTCGAGCTCGGCCTGATCGCTCGCGGCGGCGTCCTCCGCGCTCATGCTGCCGGTGAGGACCTGCAGCACGTTCGCGCCGACGAAGTCGGAGAACGCACCGAGGTTGTTGCGGTCGCTGTGGGGGTCGCTGATCAGGTCGACCATCGTGGCGTAGCTCTGCTTCTGCAGGTCGGTGGTCAGCGTTCCCTCGGGGAGCGTGTAGCCGTCGACAGCGGGAACGCCCTTCAGGCTGGTGGCCCAGACGTCGACGCCGTCGCCCGCAGCGAGGTACTCGACGAACGTGGACGCAGCGTCCTTCTTCGTGGACTCCTCAGGGATTCCGATCGTGACGTCGAGGAACGCACGCAGCGAGGCCTCGTCGGCGGTCGCGGCGGGGAAGGGGATGATGCCGTAGTTGCCGGTCAGGATCCGGCCGGCCTCCCACGAACCGTTGAAGAGCACAGCGGCCTCGCCGGTGTCGAACGTGTTCGTCGCCGTGGCGTAGTCCATGTCGAGCGTGTCCTTCGCGAAGACGCCGTCGTCGTAGAGCTTCTTGTACGACTCGAGGCCGGTGACGTAGCTGTCGGTGTCCCACTCGCCCTCCTCGTAGCGGACCTCGTCGAAGAAGCTCGGGTCGGTCTGGCCGACGACCGTGAGGGCCGCCTCGTCCTGGAACCAGCCCTCAGCCGGCATCACGGCCGGGAGGATGTCCGGGCTCTGCGCCTTCAAGGCCTCGCTCAGCGCGGTGAACTCGGAGACGGTCGTGGGCGCAGCGACGCCGACCGAGTCGAGGATGTCGGCGTTGTAGATGCCGATCGCGGAGCCGGTCGAGTAGAGGGGGACGGCGTACAGGCCGCCGTCCGTGAACAGACGCTTCGTCTGCTCGATCGACGTGTCCGTGAAGGCACTGGTGAGGGCGTCGGCGTTCGGCCAGGCGGTCACGTCACTCAGGTAGTCCTCGATCTCGCCAGCCCATGCGCCGGGCTGGACGGCGAGAACATCGATGTCTTCACCGGCGCCGAGAGCAGATGCGACTTTCGCCTTGTAGTCGTCGCGCGGCACCTCGGTGTAGTCGACCGTGATGTCGGGGTTCTCCGCCTCGAACGCGTCGATGAGCGGATCGATCACGTCCTGCCCGGGAGCGCCGTCCCAGCCCCAGTAGTTGATCGTGGTGGTGCCGTCCGCCGACGTCTCTCCGGACCCGGATGCCGAGCATCCGGTGGCCAGGAGGGCGATCGCAGCGGCGCCGGCAGCGACGCCGGCGATCCTCGAGAACTTCATTGTTTCTCCTCTGGCGAGCGACCTCGCCGTCGAGTGCGGTGATGCAGGGAGGTGGTGTGGCGGTGAAGCCGCCGTCCACCAAATTTATCGATAAATGGCAATCTGTCAAGTCGTGATCGGGCAGATGATCAGATGAAACTGTAGGAGGACGTCGATGGGGCCGGCATAATGGTTCTGTTGCTCCCCGAATCGTCAGATCATTGTCGTCAGACTATGACTGGTCTCCCCGTCGAGGCCCCTCGACAGATCCGTCGACAGCGGGGTGTAGCACAGCTGGTCGCTGACGAGGGTGACCCTCGTCCTTCGCCTCTGCAGGTCATGGCCGGCGACGACACATGTGAAGACCGCCCTCAGGGGGCACAACAGGAGGACCCATGCGCATCATCCGGATCGGCGCGCCCGGCGCCGAGCAGCCGGCCGTCGAGCACGACGGTGCACGCTACTCACTCGCTGGGCTGACGACCGACATCAGCGGCGCCTGGCTCGCAGGCGGAGGAATCGCGCAGGTGCGAGACGCACTCGCGGCCGGCACGCTCCCACCCCTTGCGCGGGGTGGCAGGCTCGGTGCGCCGATCGCTCGTCCCGGCAAGATCGTCTGCATCGGCCTGAACTACCGCGATCACGCCGAGGAGACGGGCGCGGCTCTCCCAGTCGAGCCCGTGGTGTTCCTCAAGGACCCGTCGACGATCGTCGGACCCGAGGACGACGTCCTCATTCCGCGAGGATCCGTCAAGACTGACTGGGAGGTCGAGCTCGGTGTCGTCATCGGGCACGAAGCCCGTTACCTCGACGACTCCGACGACGCGCTTGCATACGTCGCCGGCTACGTGCTCTCGCACGACGTCTCCGAGCGAGAGTTTCAGCTCGAGCGCGGTGGTCAGTGGGATAAGGGCAAGAGCTGTGAGACCTTCAACCCGCTCGGGCCGTGGCTGGTTCCCGCGGAAGAGGTCGGTGATCCGCAGAACCTCGGGTTGCGCTTGCACGTGAACGGTAATCAGCGTCAGAGCGGATCGACGGCATCGATGGTGTTCTCCGTCGCGCACGTGATCCGGTACTTGAGCCGCTTCATGGTCCTCAACCCGGGCGACTTGATCAACACGGGCACACCGGCAGGAGTCGCGCTAGGACTCCCTGGTACCCCGTTCCTCCGCGACGGCGACGTCGTCGAACTCTCCATCGACGGCCTGGGCACCGCCCGGCAGACGTTCCGGAACGCCTGATGGCCGAGTTCGACGGCCTGGTGGCCGCGATCACAGGAGGCGCCTCCGGCATCGGCCTTGCCTCGGCACAACTCCTGCACGAACGCGGCGCATGCGTGATCGTTCTCGACATCTCCGTCGACGACCCCCCAGAGGGACTGACAGGGTTCCGCTGCGATGTGACCGATCGCGCTTCGATCGATGATGCGCTGGAGCGCGTGCAGGGACGAGCCGGTGGTCTGGACGTCCTGGTGAACAATGCCGGCATCAGTGCCGTCGGCACCGTCGAGGAGAACGATGACGCCGAGTGGAGCCGCGTGCTCGACGTGAACATCACGGGCATCGCCCGAGTCACCGCCGCGGCTCTCCCGCTGCTGCGTCTCTCCGATCATGCCTCGGTGGTGAACCTGAGCTCGATCGCGGCCGCCAACGGACTGCCGCGCCGGGCCCTCTACTCCGCGTCGAAGGGCGCCGTACACGCGTTGACGCTGGCGATGGCCACCGACCACGTTCGAGAAGGCATCCGCGTCAACTGCGTCACCCCCGGCACGGTCGACACCCCCTTCGTGGCACGGATGCTGGAAGCGTTCCCCGACCCTGTCGTCGAACGCGCCGCCCTCGACGCGCGCCAGGCCAACGGACGCATGGCGACCCCTGCCGAGGTCGCCTCGGCGATCGCGTTCCTCGCTACCCCTCTCTCGGGCTCCATCACAGGGACCTCCCTCCTCGTCGACGGCGGCGTCACGACCCTGCGAATGCGACCCCTGTGAGTGAACAGCCCGCCGGACGACCGCCTCCCATGATTCTCCGTCCCGTCAGGAGAGGTCCCGCCCTCTCCGTGGTGTCTCAGGATGACGTCACGCCGTTCGAAGGCGACGACCATCGCATGCGTCGCGTCCGACTCCACACACTCCCGTGGCCTTCCGAGATTCTCGAGCAGCTCGGGGTCGCCGACGTGCGCTTGCGTCTCACGTTGTCGTACTTCGTCGAGCCCTCGGCCTCACGCCGAGGCTGGCGCCAGCGGTGCACCTACGCGTCGCACGCGTTTCGCCTCGACCTCCAGGGTGCGCTCGAGACGCAGCAGCAGTTCATCGCTCGGATCAACCGCGACGCCCAGGCTGATGAGGACGGTTCGTCCGGTGCTGGGACGACCACGGACCGGTGGCTGGTCGGCCCGGATCAGCGCGGCCTCGGGTCACCGCATCAAGACGAATGGAGGGGGAGCGGCGCCGAACTGGCCCGATGTAACCCCGTCGCTGTGTATCCGGTCGGCGGCTGGTGGAAGAACAACGGGCGGCAGGACAGACAGAACCACCCGGTCCGATACGCATTACTTCTCTCACTGCAGACCAGCGCACAGGACATCGATCTCTACACGCCCCTTGCGAATCAGCTGCGCGTTCCGATCGCCACGGAGATCACCGGCTGATTCGACCACGCGGGTTCGAGATCGACGAAGACCGAGCCTCCAGGTGTTTGCGGTGTCGCTGGCCGGACCTGGCACCGAGCTTCGATCCCTGTCACCGATCGGACATGACTTTCATTACGGCACTTGCTAGAAGGCGTACCGGCGGCGGTGTCAGTCAGTCGGCTCGCCGCGATGATGCCGGCTCTGACGTCGACTGTTCGGTCTCCCTCCGGCGGCAGGGCTTCGTAAGTGCAGGTGGCGACGGCCACCGCGGATGACGATCCCACCGTCGGCCGGTGCGGCACGTCGCCGCGGAGCCGGTCGTCGACGAGCGCGAGGGAGAGCCCGAGCTGCCCCGTGGAGGGACGGCTCGAACGCGCCCTTCTTCGGCTCGTTCACGATGTACCGGAGCTGACCGATGTGGAAGAAGAGCAGATCGATGGAGAAGTCCGACCCGTCGATCTCCTGGCCATCGCGCTCGTCGATGAGGACTCGGACGTGGCCCACAGCGAAGGTGCCACAGCCTGCGGCACATTTCGGAGGCCCGCCCACCCGGCCGCGGAGGACCGCACGGAGAGCGGATTCCTGCTCGACGACGCTGTGCCCCTCCCGCTAGGGACCGGACCTGCTCCCGCCGCCGGCGATGTCCGCGGTCAGCAGCGCCACCTGCGCGGCGGCCTCCGCGTGCGTCATCGGGCGGCCCGGGACGCCGGGCCGCGTCTGCCACGGCAGCGGGCCGTCGGCGCGGCGGTACTCGACCCCGAGCGCGTCGAGCCGGGTCAGGTGGTGCGCCAGACGGGCCTCGAAGTCCTCCGTGTCGCGGTGCCCGCCCGACCAGAGCGCCTCCGCCAGCGCGCAGAGCCGGGGGAAGGCGAGGTAGTCGAGAGTGCGCGGGGAGTCGGCGTGCTCGGTCCAGAGGTTCGCCTGACCGCCGAGGATGTGCCGGGCCTGCTCGGGGGTCAGCTCCGGCGGGACCGGATCGAAGGCGAGGACGTCGGCGACCGTCGTGACGGTGGAGACCGGGATCGGCTCCGACGCCGCCTCGGACTGCCGGTGGTCGAGGTAGACGGTGTCCTCGGGGCAGGCGATGACGTCGTGGCCTGCCCGGGCCGCCGCCACCGCCCCCACCCGTCCCCGCCAGGACAGCACCGTCGCGCCGGGTGCGAGGCCGCCCTCGAGGATCTCGTCCCAGCCGAGCAGGCGGCGCCCGCGCCGGGTGAGGTGTGCGCCGATGCGCCCGACGAACCAGCTCTGCAGCGCGTTCTCGTCCGGGACGCCCACCTCGCGCATCCGCTCCTGCGTGCGGGCGTCGGCCGCCCACTGGTCCTTCGGGCACTCGTCGCCGCCGATGTGGACGTACGGGGAGGGGGACAGCTCGATCACCTCGTCGAGGACGTGCTCGAGGAACTCGATCGTGCTCTCCTCGACGTTGAAGACGTTCGTGCTGACGCCCCACTCCGTCCAGGTCTCGAGCGGCAGGCCCCGCACCCCCAGCTCCGGGTAGGCGGCCAGGGCGGCCTGCGCGTGGCCGGGCAGCTCGATCTCGGGGACGACGGTGACGCCCCGCGCCGCGGCGTAGGCGACGATCTCGCGGATGTCGTCCCGGCGGTAGTACCCGCCGTGCGGCCGGTCGTCCTGCCCCGCGGTCGGGCCGGCGCCCACCTGCGACCGCCGCCGCCAGGCACCCGCCTCGGTGAGCCGCGGGTAGCGCGGGATCTCCAGGCGCCAGCCCTGATCGTCGGTGAGGTGCAGGTGCAGCACGGTCAGGCGGTGCAGGGCCAGCAGGTCGATGACGCGGAGCACCTCGCGGACGGGCAGGAAGTGCCGGGCGACGTCGAGCAGCATCCCGCGCCAGGCGAAGCGCGGCTCGTCCTCGATCGTCACGGCCGGCACCGCCCAGCGGACCCCGGGCAGGGGAGCGGACCGGTGGATCGCCGGCGGCAGCAGCTGGAGCAGCGTCTGCACGGCGTGCAGCGCGCCCGCCGGGCGCGCCGCGGTGAGGACGACCGAGCGGTCGTCGACGCGGACGCGGTAGCCCTCGGGCGGGAGCGCCGGATCGAGCGCGAGCCGGATGCCGGCCGTCATCTCGTCGCCACGCTCGAGCGCGAGTCCGGTCGCCCGGCCGACCGTGGCGCGGAGCAGCTGCGCGGCGCCTTCGAGGGCCTCCGGGCGGGCGATCCGGGTGCTCGCGGAGAGCACGAACTCGCCGGTCTCCGGGCGCAGCGAGCGGGGTCGGGGGAGGAGGGACGGCACGGCGGGCTCCGTTCTGCGCGGGGGATGCGACTCTTCGCGCCTGTCAGTGAAGCCTCGTTGACAGGGGTTCGCAAGGGTTCTTTACTAACTCCGTCGCAACTGGCGCAGGATCCCGGATCGCGACGCGGCACCCATACGGAGGAGAGAGCTGTGGCCTGGAACAACGTGGTCGGGAAGTACGCATCGGTGCGGCGCCGGGCGGTCGTGCTCGGCGCCCTGGGGGTCGCGGGCGTGCTCCTGCTCACCTCGTGCACGACCAGCGACGGCGGGCCGGACGGGGCACGTGAGGAGGGTCGCACGCTCACCGTCTGGAGCATGGACGGCGACTACTCGCCCGAGACCCTCGCCGCCGTCGAGGAGCGCTTCACGAAGGCCACCGGCGCGGAGGTCGACGTGCAGGTGCAGACCTGGGAGGGCATCGCCACCAAGGTCTCGACGGCGCTCGCGACCGACTCCCCGCCGGACGTCCTCGACATCGGCAACACCCAGGTCGCAGGCTACGCCGCGAACGGCGGGCTCCTCGACCTGACGGAGCACCGGGACGAGCTCGCGCAGGGGCAGACCTGGCTCGACGGCCTCGTCGACCCGGCGACGTTCGACGGGCACCTCTTCGCCGTCCCCGGCTTCGCGGGCGCGCGGGCCGTCGTCTACAGCAAGAAGCTCTGGGCCGAGGCTGGCGTGATGACCCTCCCCACCAGCTACCAGGAGCTCACCGCCGCGCTCGACGAGGTGAAGGCCGCGCACGCCGGCACCCCCGACTTCTCGGCCTTCTACCTCCCGGGGCAGTACTGGTACGCGGGGCTGCAGTTCGTCTGGGACGCGGGTGGCCGGATCGCGATGCAGGACGGCGACACCTGGTGGTCCACGCTCAGCTCGAGGGCCTCGCGGTCCGGTCTCGAGGCGTTCAAGGAGTTCCAGAACGCCTACTCCAGCGCCTCCTCGGCGACGCTGAACACCCTCGACCCCGACCAGAACCAGATCTTCGCCGACGGCAAGACCTCCGCGATCCTGACCACCGGCGTCGCCGGCGTCCTGAAGGCGAACCCGGAGCTGTCGGAGGACGAGCTCGGGACCTTCCCGATGCCGGGCGTCGACGGCGGCACGCAGCCGGTGGTGCTCGGCGGCTCGAACTGGGCGGTCGCCGCCAAATCGCGGAACGCCGACCTCGCCCGGCAGTGGATCGCCGTCGCCACGAGCCCCGAGGTGCAGCGCGACTTCGTCCACGGCGTGGACGGCTGGATCCCGAACAGCCGGGAGGGGATCGAGGCGGCGCAGTCCGATCTGAGCGAGATCGAGCGCGCGTTCTTCACCGCCGCGCTGACCTCGGAGTCCGTGCCGGCCAATCCGAAGTGGGCCGCGATCGAGAGCAACCGGGAGATCGAGTCGCTGTTCTCCTCGATCGCCTCGGGCGCGAAGAGCGTGCAGGAGGCGTCGGAGGAGTTCGACGCCGCCGCCGACGACACGCTCAACGGCCACTAGGCCGGCCGGGCGATCGCGCGATGTCCACCGCCCCGGCCGCCGCCCCGCTCCGCCCGGGGACGGCGGCCCGCCGCGCCCGGCGCCGCTCCTCGCTCGCCCCGCTGCTGCTGCTCTCCCCGGCCGGGCTGGTGCTCGCGGTCGTGACGATCGCCCCGATCGTGTTCCTCGTCCTCACCTCCTTCACCGACTACGACCAGCGCAGCCTGTTCACCGGTGCCTACGACGTCGTCGGGCTCGCGCAGTACGCCGACATCCTCGGCGACCCGGAGTTCTGGCTCGCGCTGGTGCGCACCCTCGTCTTCACGAGCGCTCTCGTCGCGGGCAGCGTGCTGATCGGCGCGGGGATGTCGCACCTGCTGACCCGGCTGCCGGCGGCCCTGCGCCTCCTCACGACCGTGGTGCTGATCCTCGCCTGGGCGATGCCGAACGTCGCCTCCTCGCTGATCTGGCGCTGGCTGTTCCAGCCGCAGTACGGCGTCGTCAACTGGCTGCTCACCCGGACGGGGCTGGTCGGCGATCTGACCAGCACGAACTGGGCCGCCGACCCGCGGCTCGCCTGGGTCTGCATCTGGCTCCTCGTCGTCTGGCAGGCGGTGCCCTTCCTCGCCCTCACCCTGCACGCCGCCGAGACGCAGGTGCCGATCGAGCGCAAGGAGGCCGCGCGACTGGACGGCGCCTCCGAGCTCGCGGTCTACCGGGTCGTCGTGCTCCCCGCACTCCGGCCGACCCTGCTGCTCGTGACGATGCTCTCGGTGATCTGGGACTTCAACGTCTTCAACCAGATCTGGCTCGTCTCGGCCGGCGGGCCCGACGGCGCCACGTCCACGCTCGGTGTCTTCACCTTCACGACGGCGTTCTCGGGCGGCGCCCGGATCGGCACCGGCTCCGCCATCGCCGTGGCGTCGGCGCTGATCCTGCTCGCCCTGAGCGCCGTCTACATCCGGACCCTCGTCCGCTCCGGAGAGGAACTCTGACCGTGACCGTGACCGTGACCTCGACTCGGCGCCGGCTGCGGCGCTACCCGTGGATCAGCTCGGCGATCGCGGTGCTGTTCTGCCTGCTCTGGCTCTTCCCCGTCTACTGGATGGTCAACACGGCCTTCAAGCCGCAGTCCGAGATGCTCAGCTCGACCCCGCACTTCCTCCCCGAGTCGCCGACCCTGGACAACTTCGTCCGGGCGCTCACCCAGGGCGACTTCCTGCGCCACCTGCAGAACTCGGTCGTGGTGGTGGGCGCGGCGGTCGTCTTCGCGATGGTGCTCGGGCTGTTCGCAGCGGCGGCGCTGGCGCGGTTCCGCTTCCGGGGCCGGCGGGCGATCCTGGTCCTGCTCCTCGTCGTGCAGATGCTCCCGGCGACGGCGCTGCTCCTGCCGCAGTTCCTGCTCCTGAACGCGATCGACCTGATCGGGACCTCCGCGGGTCTCGCCCTCGCCTACGTGGCGGGCGTGCTGCCGTTCTCGATCTGGGTGATGCGCGGGTTCTTCCTCGCGCTCCCCGTCGAGCTCGACGAGGCGGCGCGCCTGGACGGCGCCTCGACCTGGCAGCTGCTCACCCGCGTCCTCTTCCCGCTGGTGATGCCCGGAATCGTCTCGAGCAGCGTCTTCGCCTTCATCGCCGGCTGGAACGACTACATCGTCGCCTACACGTTCCTGAAGGATCAGGCTAGCTACACGCTCCCGGTCTGGCTCGCGTCCTTCAGCACCGCGTCGGGCGGGCAGGTGGGGACGGACTACGGCGGGCAGATGGCCGGGGCCGTGCTCTTCTCGCTCCCGGTGGTCGTGTTCTTCCTGATCATCCAGCGTAATCTCGTGTCCGGGATGTCGGCCGGCGCCGTCAAGGGCTGAGCCGGTCACGGGCTGAGATGAAGGACCATGGGCCAGCTGCGCGTCACCGAGAAGGCACTGCCGTCGCACAACCGCCGGCACAACCGCTCGCTCGTCCTCCAGCGCCTCTTCCACGACGGTGAGATGAGCAGGGCGGATCTCGCCCGGATCAGCGGGCTCACCGCGGTCACGATCTCCGATCTGGTCGGCGAGCTGCACTCGGAGGGGCTGCTGCTCGACCTCGGCCCCCGCGTCGACGCCCGGGTGGGCAAGCCCGCGCTGGTGATCGCCTTCGACCACGGGGCGCGGAGCATCGTCGGCCTCGACCTCTCGGCGGAGGCCGAGTGCACCGGAGCCCTGGTCAGCCTGCGCGGCGAGATCCGGGAGCACCGCCGGCTCGCCCGCGACGGCGCGTCCGGGGCGGACGCGGTCGAGCTCGCCCTCGGCCTCGCGGCCGAGCTGATCGCCTCGTCCCAGGCGCCGGTCCTCGGGATCGGGATCGGCTCACCGGGGGTCGTCGACCACGGCGGCGTCGTGCGCGAGGCCCCCAACCTCGGCTGGCGAGGCCTCGATCTGCGGCGCGTCTTCGCCGAGCGGTTCGGCCTGCCCGTGCACGTCGCGAACGACGCCAACACGGCCGCCCTGGCCGTGCACACCTTCCACCGCGGCGGGGGAGCGAACCTGCTGCTCGTGCTGCTCGGCGACGGCGTCGGGGCCGGACTGATCATCGGCGGTTCCCTCGTCGAGGGCGATCAGTTCACCGGCGGCGAGATCGGCCACGTCGTCATCGACGAGGACGGTGAGCAGTGCTCGTGCGGGCGGCGGGGCTGCCTCGAGTCCGCGGTGTCCGTCGCGCACCTCGGCCCGCGGCTCGCGGCGGCCTCGGCTCCGGAGCAGGAGCGGCTGCTGCGCCGGGCCGGCCGGTCGCTCGGGATCGCGCTGGCGCCGATCGTCGCCGTGCTCGGGATCGATGCGGTCGTCCTCGCCGGTCCGGAGCGCTTCGTCGAGGGGGTCCTGCTCGAGGAGGCGCGCGCGACCATCGCCCGCCGCACCCTGCCGGCCGTCACCCGCGAGCTGCGGATGGAGTCCCGCACGGACCCCGGCGAGCTCGTCCTGCAGGGCGCCGCGGCGCTCGTCCTCAGCCACGAGCTCGGCATCTCCTAGCCGCCGGCCCGGTCCTCGAACGTCGTCGCACTAGGCGCCGAAGACGACGACGTCCTCCGATTCCTCAGAAGTTGTCGTACTCGAGCGCCGAGTACGACAACTTTCGGAGAGTGGCGGGGCGTCGGCCGGTGCGCGCGCGGGTCAGTCGCGCGCGCGGCGGGTCTGCTTCGCGTTCGCGCGCTGGAGGGCGTCGACGAGCTCGGCCTTGGTCATGCGCGAGCGGCCGGAGACGTCGAGGCGCTTCGCGAGGTCCAGCAGGTGCGCCTTGGTGGCGTTCGCGTCGACTCCGCCGGCCGTGTCGCCGTCGCCGTCCGGGCCGCGCTGGGCGGCGCGGTCGTCGGAGGGGCCGTTCTCGGCCTTGCGCTCCCAGTGGTCGCCGACCTTCTCGTACTCGTGCTTCAGCGCGGCGAACGCGGTGCGGTGCGCGCGCTCACCCTCGCCGTAGCTGTCGACGGCCGAGTCGTGCGCGGCCGACCACAGCTTCTGCGCGTGCTCGTCCGACCGCTCGATCGTCGACGGGATCTCCTCTTTCGCGGGCATGCTGCCTCCCTCTCGTCGCTCCGACGCTACCCCCGCCGTCCCCTTCCGCGAGATGCCACTTGTGCACGCGTTTCACGGCGTGTCGCGCTCATAAGTGGCATCTCGCGGAAGGGAGGGAGGGGGTCAGCCGAGGAGGCGGTCCTGGACGAAGGCGCTGGCGAAGCGGTCGGTGGGGTCCCAGGCGGAGCGGAGGGTGCGCCACTCGTCGAGGTGCGGGTAGAGCGGGGCGATGTCGGCGGCGGTCGCCAGGAAGTGCTTGCCCCAGTGCGGGCGGGCACCGAGCGGGAGCAGCGCGCCCTCGACGGCGGGCAGCACGGCGTCGACGCCGGCGCGGTCCTTCTTGAAGGTGAAGTGGATGCCGACGCTGTCGCGACCGGAGGCGGGGGAGAGCCACTGGTCGTCGCCGGCCATGGTGCGCAGCTCGGTGATCAGCAGGACCTCGTCGATCCGCTCGCCGATCGCGCGCAGGGCGACGAGGGCCTCGCGGATGTTCTCGCGCGGCACCATGTACTCGCTCTGGATCTCGTCGCCGGCGCTCGGCTCGCGGTCGAGGCGGAAGTGCGGCAGGCGCTCCGACCAGGGGCCGACGGAGCCGCCGAACGGGTTGAGGTTCGAGTCGACGCCCTCCGAGACGGCGAACAGCGAGGCGGAGGCGGCGACCGCGCCGAGGTGCGTCGCGTCGACGTCGGCGACCGAGCCCTGCTCGACCTTGGTCTTCAGCCAGAGCTGCTCGACCGTGGGGCTCGACCAGTGCGTCATCAGGCTCACGCTGTAGGCGGAGGAGGTGATCGCGTCGAAGTCGTCGAGCACGCGGTCCCAGGGCAGGTCGACGAAGGCGTCCTGGCGGACGTCGAAGGTCGGCTGGATGTCGAGGGTCACCCGGGTGACGACGCCGAAGGCGCCGAGGCCGACGACGACGCCCTCGAAGCCGGGCTCGCCGCGGCGGATCGTGCGCAGCGAGCCGTCGGCCGTGACCAGCTCGAGCGCCGAGACGGCGGAGGAGAGGTTGGCGTTGCGGTCCCCCGAGCCGTGGGTGCCGGTCGAGATCGCGCCGGCCACCGAGATGTGCGGGAGCGAGCCCATGTTGTGCAGGGCGTAGCCGTTGCTGTGCAGATGCGAGGCGACGATGCCGTAGCGGGTGGCGCCGCCGACGGTGACGGTGCTCGCGTCGGCGTCGATCACCGGGTCGGGGGCGATGCGGCCGAGGTGCAGCAGCGCCCCCGGGGTGTCGGGGAGGGCGTTGAAGGAGTGGCGGGTGCCGAGTGCGCGGACCCGCTCGTTCCCGCGGACGAGGGTCTGCACCTCGTCGATCGACTCCGGCTCGAGGATGTCGGCGGCGCGGTACTCGTAGGTGCCCGCCCAGTTGCTCCGTTGGGTCATGTGCCCATTCTGCCGGGCTCGCCGCCGGTTTGTTGCCAGGTGCAACGAATCGGCGGCGAGCGCTCGGCGGCGAGCCTGCGGTGGTGCTCAGTACCCGATGCGTCCGTGGCGGTCGTGGAACTCGCCGGTCGGGCCGTCCGGGCCGAGCAGGGCGAGCGCGACGGTCGCGTCGGTGCCCTCGGTGACGGTCTGGTGCCCGCCGTGGCCGTTGAAGTCGGTCGCGGTGTAGCCGGGGTCGCTCGCGTTGACCCGGAACTCGGGCAGGTTCTTCGCGTACTGCACGGTCAGAGTGATCACCGCGGCCTTCGAGGCGGCGTAGGGGATCGCGGGCACGCCGAACTCGTCGCGGCCGGGCGTGACCAGGGCGCGCGGCCAGCCGACTCCGGAGGACACGTTGACGACGACGGGCGCGGCCGAGCGGCGCAGCAGCGGCAGCGCGGCCTGGGTGACGCGGACGATGCCGACGACGTTCGTCTCGAGGACGCTCGCCATCGCCTCCGCCGAGAGGTCGTCGACGCCGAAGGAGGTGCCGAGGATCCCGGCGTTGTTGACCAGGACGTCGAGGGCGGGGAGCGAGGCGAGGGCCGCGTCGACGCTCGCCTGGTCGGTCACGTCGAGCTGGACGACCTGCGCGCCGAGCGCCCGGGCGGCGTCGCCGTTGGCGGGGTCGCGCATGCCGGCGTACACGGTGTGGCCGGCCTCGATCAGGCGGCGGGCGGTCTCGAGGCCGAGGCTCTTGTTGGCCCCGGTGATAAGTGTCGTTGTCATGGCTCCATGCTCCGCCCCGGCGCCTCCTCCGCCCAGGCCCCGGTCGACGGGAGGACCAGCAGTACCAGGACCGCTCCGCCCCCGCGGGGGATCATGGGGGCATGAGCGAATTCGCGGACGTCCTCCGCTCCTGGCGCGAGCGCGTGACGCCCGCCGAGGTGGGCTTGCCCGCCGGACCGAGCCGCCGGACCGCGGGCCTGCGCCGCGAGGAGCTCGCCGCGCTGGCCGGCGTGAGCGTCGACTACATCGTGCGGCTCGAGCAGGGGCGGGCCGTGCACCCTTCGGCGCAGCTGCTCGGCGCGCTGGCCTGCGCGCTGCGGGTGACGGAGGCGGAGCGCGACCACCTCTACCGGGTCGCGGGCGTCGCGCCGCCGACCGCGACGCAGGTGCCGCAGCACATCACTCCGGGCGTGCAGCGGATCGTCGACCGCTGCGGCGACGTGCCGCTGGCCGTCTTCAGCGCGGCGCACGACATCCTGCTCTGGAACCCGCTCTGGGCGGCGCTGAACGGCGATCCCTCGCGGCACACGGGCCTCGACCGCAATCTGGTCTGGCGCTACTTCACGCAGGGGCACGAGGGCACCGAGTTCGACGACCAGCACGCCGAGGACTTCGCCAACGATCTCGCGGCGGATCTGCGCGCCGCGGTGGGCCGCTACCCGGACGACGCGGCGCTCGCGCACCTGGTGGCGCGGCTGCGGGCGACCTCGCCCGACTTCGAGCGGCGCTGGGCCGTGGCCCGGGTCGCCGAGCACCGCTCCAGCCGGAAGACCGTCACCTCGACGCCGGTCGGGCCGATCACCATCGACTGCGATGTGCTCGCGGTGCCGGGCGGCGATCTGCGGATCGTGATCTATACGGCGACGCCCGGCTCGACCGATCAGACGCGGCTCGACCTGCTCCGGGTCACGGGGCTGCAGGAGCTCGTGGCGCACTGACCGGGTCGGCCGACCGGTCGGCGGGCGTGCTCGCGCCGAGCCGGTGCCGACGCTCGATCGCCTGGCCCGCGTAGCCCGCGGCGACGATCAGCGCGGCGCCGACCGCCCCGAGCGGGCCGATCGCCTCGCCCGCGACGACGACGCCGACGAGCAGCGCCCAGACCGGCTCGGTGCCCATCAGGATGCTGGCGCGCGCCGCCGAGGTGCGCCGGACCGCCCAGGGCTGGACGACGAAGGCGAAGACCGAGCAGAGCAGCCCGAGGAAGAGGACGCCGGCCCAGCCGCCGGCGTCGAGCGCGCGGGCGGCGGCGGGCAGGTCCGGCCCGGCGAGCAGCGAGAAGACGGCGGCGCAGACGACCAGCTGCACGAGGACCACGCCGAGCGAGCCCTCCGTGCGCCCGCGGACGAGCCGGGCGCTGGCCGTGACGTGCACGGCGCGCACCACGGCCGCCGCGAGCACGAGGGCGTCGCCCCAGGTCGGGGTGCGCAGGCCGCCGTCCGAGACGAGCAGGGCGACCCCGACCACGGCCGCGACGGCGGTGACGAAGAAGGAGCGCGGCAGCCAGGAGCGCGACGCAAGGCCCTCGAGCGCGGGGGTGAGCACCAGGGCGAGGCTGATCAGCAGGCCCGCGTTGGTGGCCGAGGTGAGGTGGACGCCCCAGGTCTCGAGCCCGATGATCGCGGCCTGCGAGGCGCCGAGGAGGGCGGCGACGGCCAGCCCCCGCCCGCGGGGGAGGCGCTCGCGGCGGGCGAGGCAGAGCAGGGCGAGCGCGGCGGCGGCGGTGAGGAAGCGCAGCGCGACGCTCGAGGGGACGCCGATGTCGGCGGCGACGTCCTTCGCGGCGACGAAGCTCGCGCCCCAGACGGCGGCGACGGCGAGCAGCAGCAGGTCGACGGCGAGGTCGGGGCGGGAGCGGAGGGGCACGGGGACAGCGTCGCAGGCGGGAAGCGGAAGAGCGACCGGCTGCTCCTTCACCGACGATGAAGCGCTCGCTTCCCGGTTAGGCTCGCGCCCATGGATCCCGCCCGCCTCCGCCTGCTGCGCGAACTCGGCGATCGGGGGAGCGTGGCTGCCGTCGCCGCGGCGCTCGGGGTGAGCCCCTCCGCGGTCTCGCAGCAGCTCGCCGCGCTGCAGGCCGGCGTCCCGGTGCCGCTCACGGTGAAGGAGGGGCGGCGGCTCGTGCTCACCGAGGCCGGCGAGGCGCTCGCGATCGCGGGGACGCGGGTGGCGGAGGCGCTCGCCGAGGCGGAGGACACCATCGGCTCGTTCCTCCGGCACGACGATCGCGCGGTGCGGGTGTCGGCGTTCCACAGCGCGGGGCTCGCCTTCTTCGGCCCGCTGCTCGCGGAGCTCGCCGACGGCCCGCGGGTGGCGCTCACCGATGCGGACGTCGCGCAGAGCCGCTTCGCCGGGCTGACCGCCGACCACGACCTCGTCGTCGCGCACCGGCTGCCGCAGGATCCGGAGTGGCCGCGGGCCCGGCTGGTCGTCACCCCGCTCCTCGTCGAGCCGCTCGACATCGCGCTGCCGGCCGCGCATCCGCTCGCCGCGCAGTCGAGCATCCGGCCCGAGCAGCTCGCCGACGAGCAGTGGGTCTCCACGCACGAGGGCTTCCCGCTCACGGGCGTGCTCGAGCACCTCGGCGCGCTGATCGGCCGGGCCCCGCGGGTCGCGCACCGGATCAACGAGTTCTCCGTCGCCGCGCAGGTCGTCCGGTCCGGCGCCGCGATCGCGATCCTGCCCCGGATCACCGCGGCGCCGCTCGCCGTCGACGGCATGGTCCTCCGCCCGCTCGAGGGCGCCGGACTCGTCCGCCACGTCGACGTCCTGGCTCGCCCGGACGCGCTGGCGCGCACCGCGGTCCGCACCGTGCTGGCGGCGCTGCGCCGCGTCGCCGCCGGCTGACGGCTCCACGTCCGGCGCCGGCGGATCTCGATACGCCCGCTCCCCGGGCCACTCGATCAGCATGATCGGCCGGCCCACCGTGCAGGATGCTCGATCGGCATGGCCGGGCTGCCCTTGCATGCTGGTCGAGTAGCCCCGGAGGGGCGTATCGAGACCCACCGTCGCCAGCAGGGCTGGTCGGCGGACGCTGGTCTCAGCGAGGGTGATACGCCCTGCGCGGGCTACTCGATCAGCAGAGAGGCGCTCGAACGGTGGGGAGCGCTCGAGCGCTGCAGAACATCAGCTGAGAAGGGGTGGCCTCCGCTGTCAGGGGAGGGACCCTGCTCTCAGCTGATGTTGTGCGCACCCCCTGCTGGTCGAGGAGCCCCGGAGGGGCGTATCGAGACCCGGCGTCGTCAGCGGGGTGGTCTGCAGGCTGCTCGTCTGGAGCTGGGGGATCTCGATACGCCCGCTTCGCGGGCTACTCGATCAGCATGAGAGAGAGGGCGGCTCTCCTCTCGAGGACCCTCCGCAGGAAGTGGAGGATAAGCCGGTGAACGGCGTCGAAGACTCCGCGATGCGTGGAGGGGGCGGCCGGGATGCGAGGCTGGAAACCTGACTGCAACACGGTTTGTCCGTGCATCGGGGAGTCGGGGCCGTCGCGGCGCGGAAATCCTCCGTGCGACGACGCGGTGGAGTGCCCGGCTGCGGTCGACTGGGTCAGCGCCGCCCCCTCGGCGCGTGCCTTCCCCCGGGTCCGCCCCATCGGGTCCGCCCCACCCCCCCCAGCCCTCGACGCCCCTTGGAGCCCGCATGCCCCGCACCGCCCCGTCCCGGTCCCGCCTCCGCTCCGTGCTCGGCGCCCTCGCCGTCGCTGTCGTGGCCGGCACCACGCTCGCCGCCTGCTCCAACGGCTCCGACGCCGCCGAGTCCGGTGACGCCGGCTCGTTCGGCGAGGCCACGATGCAGCTCTCCTGGGTCCCCCACGTCGAGTTCGCGGGCGAGTACCTCGCCGACGCGAACGGCTACTTCGCCGACGCGGGCTTCGACTCCGTCACCCTCACCCCCGGCGGCACCGGCGCGACCGGCGCCGAGACCGCCATCGCGAGCGGCTCCGCCTTCGCCGGCGTCTCCTCGCCGCTGATCACCGGCCCTGCGATCTCCGAGGGCGCCGAGATGAAGATCGTCGGCGCGACCTACCAGAAGAACCCCTTCGCGATCGTCTCGCTGACCGACGCCCCGATCGAGACCCCCGAGGACATGGTCGGCAAGACCATCGGCGTCAGCGACAGCAACGACCTCGTCTGGCGCGCCTTCCTCGCCGCGAACGAGATCGACGAGGACGACGTCACTCGCGTGCCGCTCACCGACTCCACGCTGCTCACCACCGGCCAGGTCGACGGCTACATCGGCTACGCGACCGCCGGCGCCAACACGCTCAACCAGCGCGGCTTCTCGGCGCAGCAGTTCCTGCTCGCGGACACCGGCCTGCCGATGGTCGGCGAGACCATCGTCGTGGCGCAGGAGAGCATCGACGACGACCGCGAGAAGGTCAAGGCGCTGCTCTACGCGGTCGCCCGCGGCTGGCAGGACGCCGTCGCCGACCCGGACGCGACCGCCGCGACCGTCGTCGCCGACTACGCCGCTGACCAGAACTACAAGGTCGAGGAGCAGGCGCAGGTCATGGTGACCCAGACCGAGCTGATCAGCACCCCCGACACCGACGCGAACGGCCTGCTCACCATCACGCCGCAGCTGCAGGACGAGTCGGTCGCCTCGCTCGCCCTCACCGGCATCGAGCTCGACGCCGACGAGCTCTTCGACACCACGCTGATCGACGAGGTCTACGAGGAGCACCCGGAGCTGCTCGAGGGCTGACCCTCGACCCGGCCGGGCCCTGCGGAGGACCCGGACACGATCACCACGGACCGCGCGGAGAGGACGAGCAGTTGACCGAGCAAGCGACCACCATCCAGGACGAGGGCATCCGCCTGTCGGGCCTGAGCAAGCGCTTCGACCTGGGCAGCCGCTCGGTGCAGGCCCTCGCCGAGGTCGACCTCGTCACTCCGCGCGGCTCCTTCCTCTCGCTGCTCGGCCCCTCCGGCTGCGGCAAGTCGACGATCCTGCGGATGCTGGCCGGGCTGGAGAAGCCCACCACCGGCTCCGTCTCGATCCACGGCACGCCCGTGCTCGGCACGAAGCGCTCGGCCGAGCTCGGCATCGCCTTCCAGGACTCGGCGCTGCTGCCCTGGCGCTCGGTGCGCTCGAACGTCCGGCTGCCACTGGAGCTGACCCGGCAGGCGGCGAAGCGCGACAGCATCCCGGACCTGCTCGACCTCGTCGGGCTGACCGGCTTCGAGGACGCCTACCCCTCGCAGCTCTCCGGCGGCATGCGCCAGCGCGCCTCGATCGCCCGCGCGCTGGTCGTCCAGCCCGATCTGCTGCTGCTCGACGAGCCGTTCGGTGCCCTCGACGACATGACCCGGCAGCGGCTCAACCTGGAGCTGCAGCGGATCTGGACCGCGCGCCCCGCGACCACGCTGATGGTCACCCACGGCATCGCCGAGGCGATCCTGCTCTCGGACACGGTCGCCGTGATGTCGCCGCGGCCCGGCCGGATCGTCGAGGTGATCGACATCGATCTGCCGCGCCCGCGCACGGTCGAGATGCTGCGCAGCCCCGAGTTCCACGCGATCGAGGACCGCATCACCGACATCCTCTTCTCCCAGCACGGCGTCGCGATGGAGGACGAGGCGTGACGCCCTGGATCCGCACCAACTGGCGGGTGTTCGCCGGGCTCGCCGTCTTCGTGGCGGTCTGGTGGATCCTCGCCGACACCGTCTACCGCGAGAGCCGCGCCGTGCCCAGCCCCGGCGCGATCATCGCCGCGTTCGTCCGCGACGGGCCGCTCTTCTACCTCCGCAACGTCGGCGACACCGTGCTCGCCGCAGGCCAGGGCTACCTCTGGGGCAATCTCGCGGCCCTGGCGCTGGCCGCCGTCGCGCTGCTGCTCCCGTGGACCCACCGCGTGATCGAGCAGATCGGCGTGATCAGCCACTGCCTGCCGCTGACCGCGGTCGGCCCGGTGATCCTGGTGATCTTCGGCGGCCGCACCACCTCGATCTTCCTCGCGGCGCTGCTCGTCTTCTTCACCACGCTGATCGGCGCGCTGCTCGGCGTCCGCTCGGCCCCGCGCACCGCGCTCGACCTCGTCTCGGCCTACCGCGGCGGACGCTGGGCGAAGATCGTCAAGGTGCAGGCCATCGCGGCCGTGCCCGCGACGATCACCGCGCTGCAGGTCGGCGTGCCGGCGGCCATCCTCGGCGCCGTGCTCGGCGAGTACCTCGGCGGAGTGACCACCGGCCTCGGCGTCGCCCTCGCGGTCGCGCAGCGCCAGATGGACGTCGAGCGGGCCTGGGCCTTCGCCGTCACCAGCGGACTGGTCACGATCATCGGCTACGCGCTGATCGCGGCGCTCGGCCGCTGGCTGATGCCGCTGGTCGTCGGCCGGCCGCGCGCCAACCGCCGCCGCGCCCGCGTCGAGGTCGCCCGCGGCACGGGAGGCGTCGTATGAGCACCGCCACCCGCACCTCCTCCTCCACCCCGTCCTCCTCGTCGCGCGCCGCCCGCCGGCCGAGCGACCTCACCGGCCGGATGGTGCTGCGCATCGTCCGCGGCGAGCTCGTGCCGCTCGCCGTCGCCGCGGTCCTCGCGCTCGCGTTCTGGTACGCCTTCCTCGCGATCACCGACATCTCGCCGCTGCTGGGCAAGACGCCGACCGACGTCGCCGAGTACCTCGTCATCGAGGCCGACGCCGCGGAGAACCGCGCGATCGTCTTCGGCAACCTCGGCGTGACGGCCGTCGATGCGCTCGTCGGCTACGTCGCGGGGCTGCTGGTCGCCCTGGCGATCGCGGTGCTGTTCGTGCTGATCCGCTCGCTCGAGGCGACGGTGATGCCGATCGCGATGCTGCTGAAGTCGATGCCGCTGATCGTGGTGACGCCGCTGGTGACCCTGGCGATCGGCAACGGGATCGGCGCCGTCGCCACCGTCGGCGCGATCGCGGTCTTCTTCCCGGCGCTGGTCACGGTCGGCTTCGGCCTCCGCTCGCTCTCGCGCGAGTCCTTCGAGCTGGTCTCGGTCTACGGCGGCTCGCCGCTGGACGTGCTGCTCAAGGTGGCGCTGCCGACGGCGGTGCCGGCCATCTTCGCGGCCGCCAAGGTCGCGGTGCCCTCCGCGCTGAGCGGCGCGATGCTGGCCGAGTGGCTGGCGACGGGGCAGGGGCTCGGCGGTGCGGTGCAGCGCGCCTCCGCCGGATTCCGCTACGACGAGCTGTGGGCGTCGCTCGCGGTGATCACGGCGCTGGGAGTCGTCGCCTACGCGGTCGTCGCGATCGGCGAGAGACTGGCAGCCGTCCGCTTCGGCGGACAGAACTGAGGACGGACATGAGCACCACCACGAGCATCACCGGCGCCGTCTGGGACGGCACCCGCGCCCTCGGCACGGCGACCCTGGCCTGGAGCGGCGACGCGATCGCCTCCGTCGAGACGGCCGACGGCCCGAGTGGCGAGCGCGGATCGGGGGAGTTCTCGATCATCCCCGGCCTCGTCGACACCCACGTGCACCTCGGCGCCTACTCCGGCGCGGGCACGGCCGACTTCGCCTCCTGGCCGCTGGTCACCCCGCGCGAGGAGCGCGTCTTCCACATCGCGAACAACGCGCGGAAGGCCTCGCGGGCGGGCGTGACCACCCTGCGCGACCTCGGCGCCGACGAGCTGCAGATGACCGTGGCGCGGATGTTCGAGCAGGGCATCGCGGAGGGCCCGCGGATCGTCACGCACGGCGCGGTCGGCATGACCGCCGGCCACGGCGACCTCTTCGTGCCGCCGCACTACCCGCACCGCGACCGCGTCGCCGACAGCCCCGACGAGTGCCGCCGCCTGGTGCGCACCTGGGCGCGGGCCGGCGCCGACGGCATCAAGATCTATACCAGCGGCGGCGTGCTCTCGATGGGCGACAAGGTCGGCTGGCGGAATCAGACCGACGAGGAGATCGCCGCGACCATCGACGAGGCGCACGCGCTCGGGATGCCCGTCGCGGCGCACACCCACTCGGAGGTCGGCCTCGACCGGGCGCTCGCGCTCGGCGTCGACTCGATCGAGCACGGCACCGCGATCGGCCCGCAGCACTGGGCCACGCTCGTCGAGCGGAACCTGCCCGTCGCGCCGACCCTCTTCATCAACGACGTGATCGCGGCCGGCCGTGCGCCGTCGTCGCCGGAGGCGTCGCTCAAGGCGCAGGACGTGGTCGCCGTGCGCGACGCGGGCTTCCTCGCCGCGGGCCAGGCGGGCGTGCGCTTCGTGCTCGGCACCGACGCGAACGGCGTCTACGTGGACTGGGGCGAGCAGCTCGACGAGGTGCGGCGGATGCGCGAGTCCTTCGGCTGGAGCTCCGAGCGCGCCCTGATCTCCGCGACCTCGGACGCCGCGGCGGTCGTCGGACTCGGCGCGAAGGTCGGCCGGCTCGCTCCGGGCTTCGGCGCGGACTTCGTGGTGCTGCGCGGCCGCCCGTGGGAGAGCATCGACGACCTGCGCGCCGAGAGCATCGTCGCCGTCGTCTCGCGCGGCCGCGTCGTCTCGGGGGAGCTGCCGCGATGACCGCCACCGCGACCCGCCGCTTCGTGACCGCGGAGGCGCTGGGCGCTCCCCGTGGCGCGTACAGCCACGCCGTCGAGGCGCACGGCGTCGTCTACGGCTCGGCGATCGGGCCGTTCGCGCCCGGCGACGGCTCGGTGCCGGAGGGCACGGTCCCGGAGGGGATCACCGCGCAGACCGCCGCGGCCCTCGACAACATCGAGCGGCTGCTCGCCACGGAGTTCGGTCTGGGCCTCGGCGACGTGGTGCGGATCACGATGATCCTCAGCGACTTCGAGCGCGACTTCGCCGCCGCGTCCGAGGTCTACGGAGCGCGGTTCTCCGTCGATCCGCCGGCCCGCACCGTGATCGGCGCGGTGCTGCCGGGGCCGCTCGTGGCGCTGGACTTCATCGCGGCGCGCCCCTGATCCTGCTCTCCCCTCCCGACCGCACGCACCACCGCACGCACCACCGCACGCCCCGACGAAAGGCTCCCGTGACCTCCGACTCCTTCCTCCTCGGTCTGCCCAAGGTCGAGCTGCACGTGCACCTGGAGGGGACGCTCGAGCCCGAGCTGCGCGTGCAGCTCGCCGAGCGCAACGGCCTGCCCGTGCCCGAGGCGCTCGCCTACGACTTCGACTCGCTCGCGTCGTTCCTCGCCGTCTACTACCCGGCGATGGACGTGCTGCGCGAGGAGCAGGACTTCTACGACCTCGCGACGGCGTACTTCCGCCGGGCCGCGGCGGACGGGGTCGCCCGCGTCGAGGCGTTCTTCGATCCGCAGGCGCACACCTCGCGCGGCGTGCCGTTCGAGGCGGTGATCGGCGGCTACCACCGCGCCGCGCAGGACGCCGCGCAGCTGGGCGTCGACGCCGCGCTGATCCTCTGCTTCCTCCGCGACCTGTCGGCGGAGAGCGCGGCGGAGACGCTGAAGCGCGCGCTGCCGTTCGCCGACCGGCTGATCGGCGTGGGCCTGGACTCGGACGAGCGCGGCAACCCGCCGGCGAAGTTCCGCGAGGTGTTCGCGCGGGCCCGCGAGGCCGGGCTGAAGCTGACGATGCACTGCGACGTCGACCAGCCGAACGGCGTCGAGCACCTGCGCCAGGTGCTCGAGGAGATCGGCGTGGACCGGATCGACCACGGCACGAACATCGTCGAGGCGCCCGAGCTGATCGACGTCCTGGTCGAGCGCGGCCTCGCGCTGACCTGCTGCCCGCTCTCCAACTCCTTCGTCTCGAGCGACTCGAAGGCGCCCGAGATGCGCGCGCTGCTCGAGCGCGGCGTGCGGGTGACGGTCAACTCCGACGACCCGGCCTACTTCGGCGGCTACATCGCCGACAACTACACGGCGCTCGCCGACGCGGGCTTCACCCGCGACGAGCTGGTGCAGCTGGCGCGCAACTCGGTACAGGGGTCCTGGGCGTCCGAGGTGTCGAAGGCGGAGCTGCTCGCGCGGATCGACGAGTACGCGGGCTGACCCGCGGGTCCGGGCTGCGCGAGCGGACGCGAACCGGGGTCCGACCCGGCCGCGGCGCCCCGTTCGGGTCCGCTCGCGCGCTCGCGGCTCTTCGAGTGGACGCGTCTCGGGGTCTGCTGCGGTGGCGGAGCCCGTTTCGCGTCCAGTCGCGCAAGCGCGCGTTTCGGCGTCCCAGGGCTCAGTGCTGGTGCTCGTCCTCCCAGCGGGGGAACGGGTCGGCGAGGGTGCGCCAGAGGTCCGGGCCGGCGAGGAGCTCGCGAGGTGTGAGCAGGCAGCCGTGCAGGACTCGGGTGAGTGCGTCGACGTCGAGGTCGCGACCGAGGAAGACGATCTCCTGGCCGACGGGCGCGTCGGTGCTCCAGCTCCGGATCGCCGTGGGGTCCAGGCTCAGGACGTCGCCGGCGATGGACCAGCTCGCGACCCGATCCGCCCGGCTGGCGAGCCGGACCAGGCCGCGGGAGCGGAGGATCCGGCCGACCCGGTGCGCGACGAAGTCGGCGGCGACCGCCGTGTCCAGGCGGCCGGGGTGGAACGGCAGCGGGTCGCGGAAGACGAACGTGGTCACCGATCCCGCGTCGGCCGGGATTCCGCGGAGGGCCCGCTGCCAGCCGAGGTCCGAGGCGAGGCGGTGCGCGCGCTGCGGGGTGAGGACGGCGCGGCGCTGCCGGTAGCGGTCGAGGTCGCGCTCGGTGAGGATCTCCGCCCCGGGCGAGAGCGCCCGCAGCAGGTCGACGGCGGGCGAGACTCCTGCGCCGTCGCCGTCGGTCAGGACGATCAGGCCGGCGAACTCGAGGCGCGTCGCGAGCCGCTCGGCCCGGTCCCACTGCGGCGGCTCCTGCTCCGGCCCCTGGTCCGCGGCCTCGCCGAGCAGCACCCGGGTCACCTCGTCGACCGAGGTGACGGCGACGACGTCGAGGACGCCGATCCGGGTGTCACCGGGGTGCCGCCGGACGCAGAGGTGCTCGAGGACGAGGGCGACCTCCATCGGGTCGGCGACCGGGTCGAGCGAGATCGCGGTGACGCCGCTCTCGCCGTCGTCGGCCTGGCGCGCCAGCTCGGCGGCCAGCTCCGCCGCGAACTCCGCGCTGTCCGAGTCCGGGAGGTCGACGGCGAAGCTCTCGACGGACGTGACTCCGCCGGACAGCTGCCGCGCGATCCGGGCGCTGTCGGCGGCGTCGGACGCGCTCACCAGCGTGACGGCGAGGACGGGTGGTTGGGGCAGTGAGCGCGGAGTGTCCATGGCGAGCTACTCTAAACGATAATCGTTATCAACTAGAAGGAGCACTCGTGAAGGTCCGCAACTCGCTGAAGTCCATGAAGTCGATGCCGGGGTCGCAGGTGGTGCGCCGCCGCGGCCGGGTCTTCGTCATCAACAAGCTCAACCCGCGGTTCAAGGCGCGCCAGGGCTGAGGGCCGGGCGCCGGGGCGCCGACCGCGGTCAGCCCTCGAGGGCGTGCCGGACGGCGTCGTCGACGATGTGGCTGACGTGGGTGTCGGCGACGGAGTAGTGCGCCTCGCGCCCGATCCGCTCGACGGCCACGAGGCCGGCGGCGCGGAGGGTGCGCAGGTGCTGCGAGACCAGGGGCTGCGAGAGCCCGGTGGTCTCCGCGAGGTGCCCGACGGTCGACCGCTCGCTCGCCAGGGCGCGGAGCAGGCGCAGCCGTGAGGAGGAGGAGAGCACCTTGAAGAGCTCGGCCGCGGGTTCGAGATCCTCGGTCATCGGCGCCTCCAGGTCATCTGCTCATCCAAGCAGACGTGCATGGATCGCGCGTCCTGCCGGTCGAGTGGCCTCTTCCTTGCTGGTCGAGTAGCCCCGCAGGGGCGTATCGAGACCCGCCGTGAGCCTCAGCGGGTGAGCGCGGCCTCGCCCCGCAGGCGACCGTCGGCCAGCTGCACGACGCGGTCGGCGAGCGCGATCACGGCCGGGTCGTGCGAGACGCAGACGACGGCGACGCCGCGCTCCGCCTCGGCGCGCAGGATCTCGCGGATGCGCTCGGCGCTCGCCGCATCGAGTCCGGTCGTGGGTTCGTCCAGGAGGAGCAGGTCGGCGCCGCGCGCCAGTCCCTGTGCGAGCAGCGTCCGCTGCCGCTGCCCGCCGGACAGCACGGCGAACGGCTCGGCGGCGAGTGCGGAGATCTCGAGCCGCTCCATCGCCGCGGCGACCACCGCGCGCAGGTCCGCGCCGACCCGGTGCCAGCGGCCGGTGCGCCCCCAGACGCCGACCGTCACGACGTCGCGGACGGTGACGGGGAGGCGGTCCGAGACGGCGGTGCGCTGCGGGACGAAGGCGACCGCGGACGAGACCGTGCGCACTCCCCGGGAGGGCTGCCGGGTGCCGGCGATCACCTCGAGCAGCGTCGACTTACCCGCGCCGTTCGGCCCCGCGATGACGGTGAGCGTGCCCGGCGGCACGTCGAGATCGACGCCGTCCAGCGCGGTCCGCTCGCCGAAGTCGACGCCGACCCCGCGGAGGCTGACGCGGGAGGAGGGCTGCTGACTGCTGGACACGGCCCCGAGCGTACCAGTTTGATAATCGTTCTCATTATCCGTTACGGTCGGGCACCATGCCTGCCCTCCTCTCCGGGATCCTCGAGCCGTTCACGCTCGACTTCCTCCAGCGCGCCCTCCTCGGCGGCGCTCTCGTCGCCGTCCTCTGCGGCGTCGTCGGGACCTGGGTCGTGATCCGCGGCATGGCGTTCCTCGGCGAGGCGCTCGCCCACGGGATGCTCCCCGGCGTCGCGCTGGCGACCGTGCTCGGCGCGCCCGTGCTGGTCGGCGGGGCGGCGAGCGCCGTCGCGATGAGCCTCGGCATCGCCGCGCTGCAGCGTCGGGGCCGCCTGTCGTACGACACGAGCATCGGCATGCTCTTCGTCTCGATGCTCGCGCTCGGCGTGATCATCATCAGCCACTCCGGCAGCTTCGCGACCGACGCGACCTCGATCCTGTTCGGCGACATCCTCGCCATCGCACCGGTCGACCTCGTGCTGCTGGCCGTCGCTGCCGGAGTCGGGCTCGCGGTGGCGGCGGTGTTCCACCGGTCGCTGGTGGCGCTCGCGCTCGACCAGAGGATCGCCGCCGTCCTCGGGCTCGGGCCGCGCTCGGCGCAGGCCGCGCTGGTCGGGCTGGTGACCCTCGCGGTCGTCGCCTCGTACCAGGCCGTCGGCTCGCTCCTGGTCGTCGGGCTGCTCCTCGCACCCGCCGTCGCCGCGGGCCACTGGACGACGCGGATCCCGACCCGGATGGCGTTAGCCGCCGTGCTCGGCGTGCTCTCCGTGCTCGTCGGGCTGCTCGTCTCCTGGTACGCGGCGACCGCCGCGGGCGCCTCCGTCGCCGCCACCGCCCTCGCCGTCTCCGGACTGTCCTGGGCGCTGCGGGCGATGACCGTGTCGCGCCGTCCGCGCCGGGTCGCCGTCCCCGCCTGACCCTCGTCCCCCCTCCGAAAGGACCCCGTGCTCTCCCGCTCCATCCGCTCCCTCCGCACCGCCCCGGCGCTCCTCCTGGGCGCCCTCGCCCTCGCGGCCTGCTCCGCCGACCCCGCCGCCCCGCCGGTGGACGACGCGACCGGCGAGGGTCACGGCGCGATCTCGGGAGCCGCGGAGCTCGCCGAGCCCGCCCTCGGCCTCACCTGGATCGACCCGGCCGGCGCCGTCTCGCACCTCGACCTCCTGGACGAGAGCGTCGCCGAGCTCGGCACGGTCGGCGCCCCGTCCGCGCTGACGACCGACGGCCGCTACCTCTTCGCTCAGACCGCCGCCGGGGTCGAGATCGTCGACAGCGGCGTCTGGACCTGGGACCACGTCGACCACTTCCACTACTACCGCGCCGAGCCGGCGCTGCTCGGCACCGTCGCGGGTGAGGGGGAGGCGGTCGTCGCCACCACGAACCTCTCCACCTCCGGCGGCACCGGGCTGTTCTTCCCGGAGTCGGGCGAGGCCGTGCTCCTCGACACCGAGGCGCTGTCGAAGGGCGAGATCGTCGAGTCGTTCCGCCTGGACGGCGAGCCGGGGCCCGGGATGGTCGTCCCGGTCGGCTCGTTCGCGCTCGTCACCGAGGGCGCGGGGGAGTCGGCGTCGGTCGTCGGGCACACGGCCGCCGGCGAGCGCACCGGCCTCGTCGAGGCGTGCCCGCAGCCCACGGGGACGATCACCACCCGCGTCGGCGCGGTGATCGGCTGCGCGGACGGCGCGCTGCTCGCCACCGTCGACGGCGAGGAGCTGACCGTCGAGCACATCCCCTACCCCGAGGGAACGACCGCGCCCGCCGCGACCGTCTTCGCGAACCGCGAGGGCCGGCCGACCGTCGCCGGGCTCGCCGGGAGCGAGGGGATCTGGCTGCTCGACACCCGCGCCCGCTCGTGGTCGCTGCTCCCCGCTCCCGCGCCCCTCGCGCAGGTGACCGCCGTCGACGACGAGGACGACCACGTGCTCGCGCTGGGGCAGGACGGCCGCGTGCTCGTGCTCGACGGCGCGGACGGCACGGTGCTCGCCCAGACCGAGCCCCTCGCGTCCGAGTCGCTCGCCGCCGGCCTCGCCCCGACCCTCGTCGCCGACCAGCAGCGCGCCTACCTCAGTGCCCCCGCCGAGCGGCGCCTGCACGAGATCGACTACGCCGACGACGCCCGCCTCGCGCGCAGCTTCGAGACGGCGACCGAGCCGGCGTTCACCGCCGAGACGGGACGCTGACCATGGGACGCACCCGACGCCGCGCACCCCTCGCCGTGGCCGCCGTCGCTTTGCTCGCTCTCACCGGCTGCTCGGCCGGCGCCGACGACCGCCCGCTGGTGATCGTCTCGACCAACATCCTCGGCGACGTCGTCGAGCGCCTGGTCGGCGAGGAGGCCGAGGTCGTGACGCTGATGAAGCCGAACGCCGACCCGCACTCCTTCGAGATCTCCGCGCAGGAGGCGGCGCGGCTGCGCTCGGCCGACCTGGTCGTCTCCAACGGCCTGGGCCTGGAGGAGGGGCTGCAGCAGCACCTCGACGCCGCGGCCGCCGAGGACGTGCCGGCCTTCGTCGCCGGCGACGCGATCGACGTGCTCGACTACTCCGAGGGCGACGCCGAGGGCAGCCCCGACTCGCACTTCTGGACCGACCCGGCGCGGATGATCGCCGTCGTCGACGCGCTCGCGCCGGTGCTCGCGGAGCTCGACGGAGCGGATCCCGCGGCCCTGGAGCGCAGCGCCGCCGAGTACCGCGCCGAGCTCGAGGCGCTCGACGCCGAGATGACGGCCGCCTTCGCCGCGATCCCGGAGGAGCGCCGCGCCCTCGTCACCAACCACCACGTCTTCGGCTACCTCGCCGACCGCTTCGACTTCGACGTCGTCGGCGCGGTGATCCCCGGCGGCACCACCCTCGCGGCGCCGTCCGCCTCCGACCTCGCCGACCTCGTCGACGCGGTCGAGGAGACCGGCGTCCCCACGATCTTCGCGGAGTCCTCGTCTCCCGACCGCCTGGTCCAGGCGCTCGCGAGCGAGGCCGACATCCGCGTCGAGGTGGTCGAGCTGTTCACGGAGTCCCTCACGGGGCCCGAGGGCGGCGCCCCCGACTACCTCAGCATGATGCGCGTGAACACGCAGCGCATCGCCACCGGGCTCTCACCGTGAGCGCCCACGACCAGCACCAGGAGAACCACATCCCCATGCGCACCAGCCCCTTCCGCCGAGCGCCGCTTCGGCGAGCGCCCCTCCGCCGAGCCGGCCTCGGCCTCCTCGCCCTCGGCGCGATCGCGACCCTCGCGGCCTGCTCCTCGAGCAGCGCCCCCGCGGCCGATCCGACCGCCGCCGCCAGCCCGGCCGCCGCCGGCACCCGGCTCGCCGTCGCCTACGAGGGCGGCATCCTCGTCCTGGACGGCGAGACCCTCGAGACCGTGGCCGACCTGGACTCCGAGGAGTTCACCCGCCTGAACCCGGCGGGCGACGGCCGGCACGTCATGGTCACCATGAGCGAGGGCTTCCAGCTCCTCGACACCGCCGCCGGCACCGACGGCGAGCCCGAGCTCACCGACGTCGTCTTCGCCGCGGACACCCCCGGGCACGTCGTCCGCCACGGCGGGAAGACGATCCTCTACGCCGACGGCACCAGCGACACGACGGTCATCGAGACCGCGGACCTGGCCGACGCCGAGGGCGTTCCCGAGGTCGAGACCATCCCGGGCGTCCAGGCGCACCACGGGGTGTCGATCGTCCTCGAGGACGGCACCTTCCTCACCACGGTCGGCACCGCCGACGGCCGCACCGGCATCGAGGTGCGCGACGCCTCCGGCGCCGTCGTGGCCACGAACGACCAGTGCCCCGGCGTGCACGGCGAGGGCACCGCCGAGAACGAGGTCGTGGTCTTCGGCTGCGAGAACGGCGCCCTCGTCTACGACGGCGGCGAGATCGCCAAGCTCGAGGCGCCCGACCAGCCCTACGGCCGGATGGGCAACGCCTGGGTCAGCGAGACCAGCCCGATCGTCGTCGGCGACTACAAGGACGACCAGGACGCCGAGGGCTACCTCCTGCACCGCCTCGCGCTGATCGACACCGAGGCGAAGACCCTCGACGTCGTCGACCTGCCCGAGGGCGTCGAGTACACCTTCCGCGGCGTCGCGCGCGGCCCGGACGACCTCGCCTACCTGATCGGCTCCGACGGAGCGGTCCACGTGATCGAGCCGGAGACCGGGGAGATCACCGACTCGTACCCCGTCGTGGACGCCTGGGAGAGCCCCGTCGAGTGGCAGGACCCGCACCCCGCCATCACGGTCGCCGGTGACATCGCCTACGTCACCGACCCGGCCGCGAAGAGCGTCCACGCGCTCGATCTGACCACCGGGAAGGTGCTGTCCAGCGCCGAGCTGGAGGTCACGCCGAACGAGATCGCGCTCGCCGCGAGCTGACGCACGGGACGACGGAAGGGCGCGGGGCTGCTGGCCCCGCGCCCTTCTCCGTGTCCGGTGCGGTTTTGGAGGGTGACCCGTGCGGTCAGTCGGCGGCGCGGTTCCCGCGTCGACGGCGGCCGAGGAGCAGGCCGAGCGCGCCGAGCAGGCCGAGGACCCCGGCGGCGGGCAGCGCGGACGCCGCATCGACGCCGGTCTCGGCGAGACGGGTGGCGGAGGCGTCCTTCGTCGGCCTCGTGCCGGTGACGCCGGAGTGGGGCGAGCCGGAGCCGGCGCCGGACGGGGTGGTGCCGGTGGTGCCGGTGCCTGACGTGGTGGTGCCGGTGCCCGACGCGGTGGTGCCGGAGGCCGTGGTGCGGGCGTCCGACGTCCCGGCGCTCGCCGCAGCGGCGCCGCCCGAGGAGGTCGTCCCCGAGGCGATGGTGCCGGTCGTCGTGCCGGCTCCCGGGCCGACGGCTCCCGGGCCGACGGCGCCCGGGGTGGCGGCGCCGGTCGTGCCGGTGACGGTCGGGCGAGTGCCGGTGGTGCCGGTGTCCGTGGTGTGCGGACCGGCGGTGCTCGGGCGCGTGCCGGTCCTGCCGGCGTCGGTGGTGCCCGTGCTCGGAGTGCCGGTCCCGGCTGTTCCCGGGGTCCCGGTCGCGGGTGTGCCCGTCCCGGTGGCTCCGGCACCGGCCGTGCCCGTTGCCGGTAGGCCTGTGCCCGTGCCCGGCGTGCCGGTGGGCGCCGGGGTGGCCGGTGAGCCGGTGGGCGCGGGAGTGGACGGAGTGTCGGTCGGTGCGGGAGTGGTCGGCGTGCCGGTGGGTGGGGGAGCCGACGGGGTCCCGATGGGTGCGGGGATGGACGGGGTGTTGGTGGGTGCGGGAGTGGTCGGCGTGCCGGTGGGTGCGGGAGCCGACGGGGTCCCGATGGGTGCGGGTATGGACGGGGTGTTGGTGGGTGCGGGGGTGGTCGGCGTGCCGGTGGGTGCGGGAGTGGAGGGGGTCCCGATGGGCGCGGGGATGGACGGGGTAGCGGTGGGCGCAGGGGTGGACGGCGTGCCGGTGGGAACCGGAGCCGACGGGGTCCCGGTGGGAACAGGAGCTGACGGAGTCCCGGTGGGTGCGGGAGCCGACGGGGTCCCGATGGGCGCCGGCGTGGACGGGGTGCCGGTAGGTGTGGGAGTGGACGGCGTGCCGGTGGGAACAGGACCTGACGGGGTCACGGTGGGCGCGACGGTCGACGGCGTGCCGGTGGGTGCGGGGCTGGATGGGGTGCCGGTCGGGGCGGGAGTCGAGGGGGTCACGGTGGGCGCGGGTGTCGGCGCGCTGCCGGGGCCGCCGGTCGTGCTGCCCCGGGGGATCGGGACGGCGGTGACGAGGAGGTCGGAGGTGTAGGCGGCGCCGCGTGGAGTGGTCGCGGTGATGGTGCCCGAGCGGCGGTACTCGCCCGCCTCCACGTCCGACTGCTGGACAGGGCCCGCGAGGGTGCGGACCGCGCTCTCGCCCGGCGCGAGGGTGAACGGCGGCAGAGTGTCGACACGGACGTCGGTGAGCGCGACGTCACCGCGGTTGACGATCGTGAAGGTCGTGTCGACGATGGTGCCCACGGCGACGGCTGCTCCCGGTGCGAGCCTGGGCGTGCTCGTGGTGGTGACGGCCAGGAGGGGGCGCTCGACGGGGATCGCGAGCTGCGCGCCGCTGCGCACCGTCGTGGGGCGGCCCCCGATCACGGTGGTGGTGTCGGCGACGATGTGGGTGAGGCCGCTCGCGAGGTCGTCCTCCGTGACCGTGGACTCGAGGTGCAGCTCGGCGCTCCCGCCGGGCGCGACGAGCGCCGCCTTCTCACTGGTGCTGCCGGGGCTGCCGGGGGCGGCGCCCACCCGGACCGCGACGAGGTCCCGCACGTCGCCGGGGCCGGTGTTGGTGACCGTCGAGGTCCAGCGGACCTTCGTGCCGGCCGTCACCTGCTCGCCGGGCTGCAGCACGAACTCGCCCCGGAATCTCCAGGCCGCGTCGCTCGGACCGTTGGCCGCCGGTCCTCCTGCGGTGGCACCCGGTGCGGTCCCCGTCGTGCCGGGCGCGGGCGTCGCGGTGCCGGCCGGGCTGGAGATCGTGGGCGTGGGCGTGGATGTGGGTGTGGGTGTGGGTGTGGTCGTTGTGCCTCCCGCGGAGCCCGGAGTCGTGCCGGTGGGGGCCGGCTTCGGGATCGCGAGGACGATGGTGGCGGGGGTGGACCGGTGCTCGGCGCCCCGGGGTGTCCGTGCGGTGGCGAAGCCGCCCACGCGGCGGTACTCGCCCGCGGTCAGGTCCGACAGCGAGATCGTGTCCGAGAGGCGCTGGACGCTGACCTGGCCCGGCGCGAGGCTGAACGGGGGGAGTCCGGCGAGTCGGATGTCGTTCAGTGCCACGTCGCCGCGGTTGGTCAGCGTGACGGTCGCGTCGACCACGGTGCCGAGGGTGACCGATGCGCCGGGTGCGAGCCGGAACGACGGGGCGTAGGCCACCTCCAGGGCGGGCCGCTCGGCGGCCGCCGCCGGGCCCCCTGGCAGGGCGAGCTCGCCGACCACGGGGAGCGCGAACCTGCCCTGCGTCGAGCTGAGGTCCCAGGTGAACGCGTACGACACCTTGCCGGCGTCGAGATCGGCCTGGGTGACTGTCCGAGAGAACGTGACGTCCCGACCGTCGCGGCTCGCACCCGGTGGGATGACGAGGCCGGATCCGGCGACCGTGACCGCGACAGGGCCGTCGTTGCGGAAGGTGACGATCCACGTCACCTTCGTGCCGACCGTCGGCTTCTCGCCCGGCTTCAGCTCGAGCGTCCCCTTCGCCGTCGCGCTCACGAGGTGGTCCCCCGTGGCGGCCGGGGACGTCGGCGGAACGGGGGCGGGGGTCGACGGCGTGCCGGTGGGTGCGGAAGTGGGCACGGTCCCGGTGGGCACGGCGGTGGCCGACGTGCCGGTGGGTGCGGGAGTGGAGGGGGTCCCGGTGGGCGCGGGAGTGGACGGCGTGCTCGCGGGGATCGGCAGCACGACGACGATGTCGGGGGAGAAGTACTCGACACCGCGGGGGGTGCGTGCCGTCATGTTGCCCGAGCGGCGGTATTCGCCGGCTTCCACGTCCCAGTCCTCGATCTCGCCCGTGAGGACCCGGACGGCGCTCTCGCCCGGCGCGAGGGTGAACGGGACCAGCTTGTCGATCCGGACGTCGGTGAGCGTGACGTCGCCGCGGTTGACGATCGTGAGGGTCACGTCGAAGACGGTGCCGGCGACGGGGGCCGCTCCCGGCGCGAGCCTGGGCACGATCGTGGCGGTCACGGCGAGGAGGGGGTTCTCGGCAGGGATCGCGAGCGTCGCGCCGCTGCGGACCGTGTTCGTCCTCCCGCCGGTCACCGCGGTCGCATCGACGACGATGTGGGCGAGGCCGCTCGCCAGGTCGTCCTCCGTGACGGTGGACTCGAGGTGCAGCTGCGCGGTCCGGCCCTTGGCGAGGACGGCCAGCTTCTCGCTGGTGCTGCCGGGGCTGCCGGGGGCGGCGCCCACCCGGACCGCGACGAGGTCGCGCAGGTCGTCGGGGCCGGTGTTGGTCAGCGTCGAGGTCCAGCGGACCTTCGTGCCGGCCTTCACCTGCTCGCCGGGCTGCAGCACGAACTCGCCGCGGAACCGCCAGGACTCGTCGGCCGTGCCGCTCGCCGGGGACCCTCCGGCGCCGGCACCCGGCGCGGGAGCCGGCGTGGCGGTGCTCGTCGCGCCGGCGACGTTCGGCTTCGGGAACGGCAGCCTCACGGGGGCGATGGTCTTGTAGGCGGCGCCCCTCGGGGTGCGCGCGGTGACGTAGCCCTCGCCGCGGCGGTACTCGCCGGCGTTCACGTCCAGCTGGTCGACCTTGTCCTTGACGCCGAGAACGGCCTGCTGGCCCGGCGCGAGGCTGAACGGCGTGGTGCCGGTGAAGGTGATGTCGTGGAGGGTCACCTCCCCGCGGTTGGTCACCGTGACGGTCGAGTCCACCACGGTGCCGAGGACGACGGGCTGGCCCGGTGCCGGCTCGAACCTCGGGGTGAAGACGACCTCGAGCGCGGGGTTCTCCGCCGGGATCGGCAGCTCGCCGCGCACGGGGATCCAGTGCACGCCCGCCGGAGTGACGACGCCCCAGGTGTTCGCGTACCCCATCACTCCGGCATCGAGATCGGCCTGAGTGACCGTCTGCTCCTTCACGTCGTCCCGACCGTCGCGGCTCTGCCCCGCCGGGATGGAGAGCTGGGTTCCGTAGACATCGGCGGTGGCCGTGCCGTTGTTCCGGAAGGTGATGATCCACTTCACCTTCGTGCCGACCACCGGCTTCTCGCCCGGCTTCAGCTCGAACGTCCCCCTCACCGTCGCGCTCACCAGGGAGTCCCCGGTCATGGGTGCGGACGGCGGCGGAGCGGGCTGCTGCTGGGCGGCGGCGACCGGCGTCTCCGACGCGGCGGCAGGAGCCTCGAGCGTCGGCGTCGGCGTCGCGTCGGGTGCCGATGGCGCGAGAGAGGGGACCGGTGCCTCCGGCGCGGCCGCGACGCTCGGCGGGGTCGTGACGTCGACCGCGGTCGGGGCCGGAGCGAGAGCGGCCGCGGGCGGGGCGGTCTCGGGAGTCGGCGCAGGGGGAGCGGCGGAGGGAGAGGCGTCCGGCACAGCGGGGGTGGCGCTCGGTGCGGCGGAGGCGGCGGCCGGTGCCGCGGAGGCGGCGGCCGGGGCGGCCTCGGGCGCAGTGGGTCCGACCGACGGCGCGGCATCGTCCGGTGCGATCGAGGGTGTGGGCGCCGGGAGTGCGGGCACCGACGGGGCGTCCTGTGCCGGTGCCGCGGTCGTGGCGTCGGCGCCTCCTTTGGCGTGGGCGGCGACGGAGGTCGTTCCGAGCAGGCAGGCGCTCAGCGCGACGGACGCGGCGATGCTGAGGGGCGTGCTGGGCGTTCGGCGCGGTCTTCGGGGGTCGGGGCGTGAGGGGGTCAAGGGCACTCCTGGGCAGGGATCGGCGAGAGGTCGAGACGATTCCGGGAAGGTTCACACAGGTGTTCCCAGGGCTGCGAATTTCTGGCGCGGAAGCGGGTGCCCGGCAGTCTTCGACACCGTTGGCGGTGCAGGACGACCGAGGGCCGGTGGCGTCGAATCGAGTCGACGCCACCGGCCCTGGGCCTGACCGACGGTGCGTCAGTCGGCGGTGCGGCCGCGGCGGCGGCGGGCGCCGAGCAGCATGCCGAGCGCGCCGAGGAGCCCGAGGGCGCCGGCAGCCGGAAACGCGGACGACGCGTCGACGCCGGTCTGGGCGAGGTGCGCTGCGGACGCGCCCCCGCGCTGCGGAGTCGTGCTCGCCGCGGCCGGGGCGCTGGGCGCCGATCCTGCGGCTGCGTCGGGACGCACGCCCGCGGCACCGGCGAGTGCCACGAAGCCGGCCGGGGCGCCCTCGTCGGCGGTCGCCGCGCCTACGGTCGGCCCGGTCGCGGAGGCGGTTCCGCCGGTGGTCGCGGCCTCGGTGGTGGTCCCGGTGCTCGTCTCCGTCTGCGTCGGCGTTCCGGGGGCGGCTCCGTCCACGGCCGCCGGGATCGGGAGGACGCCGAGGAAGGGCGCGGAGGTGTAGTCGGGGCGGTCCTTCCGGATGCCCGTGGCGGTGGAGACCCGTCGCACCACTCCCGCGTCCAGATCCTTCTGCGTCACGGCGTCGACCACCTGGTAGACCTTCGTCTCGCCGACGGCGATGCTGCCGGGACCCTGCTGGTCGGGGTCGAGGAAGGACACGTCGCCGGTGTTCTTCACCGTGACGGTCCAGATGATCGTCGAGCCGACCGCGACGGGCTGTCCCGGCTCGAGGTCGAACGCGCCGGTGGAGCTCGCCTCGAGGCGCGGGTGCTCGGTGCCGATCGCGAGCTCGCCGGAGGCGGAGGCGGAAAAGGGGCCGTCGCCGGTGCGGCCGACGAGATCGGCGACGAGGAGGGTGCGGTTCTGCGCGAGGTCCTGCGCCGTGACGGTGGTCTCGAGGTGCAGCTGCCGGGTCTCGCCCGGGGTGAGGACGGCGATCGTCTCGCTGTGGGCGTCACCGTCGGCGGAGAGGTCGTGCAGGTCCGTTCCGGCGGTGTTCGTGACCGTGACGGTCCAGCTCACCCGGGTGCCGGCCTTCACCTGCTCGCCCGCCGTCAGCTCGAACGCGCCGGTGGTGATGACGGCGACGCGTCCCTCGTCGGAGGTGAGGTCGAGCGAGTCGTTCAGCTGGAGGCTCGCAGTGGAGCCGGCCGGGGTGCGGCCGCTCGCGTGGAAGGTGTCGAAGGTGAAGCCCTGGACGATGTCCCTCCGGGTGACGGTCGAGTAAAAGGTCAGGTCCTTCGTCTCGCCGACGGCGAGGGCGGTGTGCTCTCCCGCATCGGTGACGTGGACGTCGGAGAGGGCGACGTCGCCGGAGTTGGTGAGCGTGGCGGTCCACTTCACCGGCGTGCCGACCTGCACCCGCCCACCGGCCGGGAGCACGACCTCGCCGGCGATCCTCCCGGTGAGGGAGGGGTGCTCGGCGGCGGCCGGAGCCGGGGCCGGCGTCGGGAGGGTCAGCTCGCCGCGCGCGGGGATCGTGTAGCGGCCTCCCGGTGCCTCGACGCCGAACTCGCTCTCGTAGTGCACGACGCCGGCGTCCAGGTCGGCCTGGGTGATCGTGCTCGGCTTGGTGGTGTCCTCGACGTAGCCGCTGCGGCCGGGGGTGAGCTCGAGGGTGGTTCCGTCGATCGTCACGGTGTCGGGGCTGTGGTGGAGGAAGGTGACGATCCACTTCACGGTGGTGCCGACCGTCGGCTTCTCGCCCGGCTTCAGATCGGGGACGCCGCGCACGGAGGCGGTCACCCGGTCGGGCGCGGTGGTGGTCGGAGTGGGGGCGGGTACGGGTGTGGTCGGCGTCGCGGTCGGGCTCGTGGTCGGCGTCGTGCTCGGAGTCGGTGCGGTCTCGGGCAGATCGAGTCCGCCCTGTGCGCGGATGATCTGGCGGCCGTCGCTGGAGACGATGTCGTAGCGGCTGGTGTAGGTGACGCGGCCGGCGTCGAGGTCGGCCTGGGTGATGGTCGTGGGTGCGAGGTTGTCCTCGACCTCGCCGCTCTCGCCGGGCTCGAGGTGCAGGAGCGCCTTGAGGACGTCGACGGCCTGGGAGGTGGAGTTGTGGAGGGTGATGGTCCACTTGACCGGGGTGCCGATGTGGGGCTTCTCGCCGGGCTCGAGGTCGAGGACGCCCTTCACCGTCGCGGTCACGCCGACCGACGTGGCTGCTGACGCGGCCGGAGTGGGCTGCTGCTGGGGTGTCGAGACCGGCGTCTCGGTCGCGGGCACGGCGGGCACCGGGGTGGCGGCGGCGACCGGCATCGTCGCTTCCTCGGGCGCAGTCGCCGCGGGCGCCACTGAGGCGGCGGGGAAGACGGGGTCCGGGGAGACGGGCTCCGGAGCGGCTGTCGGGGCGGACGGCTGCACGGCCGGAGCGGGCTCGGCCTCGGGTGCGGCGGGTGCCGAGGTGACGGGCTGTGCGGTGGTGTCCGCGGGGACGGCCTGCGCGGTCGTCTCGACGGGGACGGCCTGCGCGGTGGTCTCGACGGCGGCAGGAGCGGTGGCCTCGTCGGCGTGGGCGACGAGGGCGGTGGAGCCGAGCAGGCAGGCGCTCAAGGTGAGCGAGGCGGCGATGCTGAGTGGTGCTCCGAGGGACCGGCGGGGTCCCTGGATGTCGTGGCGGCGGGGGGTCATGCGAACTCCTAGGCGGTGGTGATTCGAATATCGAGTGAAGCTCGGAAACGATCACATCGGAGAGGAGGAGTTGACACATCGGTGGCGTGAAGTGGTCAAGGAGGCGCCCGATGCGAGTAATGGCGCTGATGTGCAGTAGTGGCGGGAGTTGTGTCGAAGCGGGCATGTCGGCGTCGAGGAGGGGCCGGTCAGGGGCCCGATCGGCCGGGTTCTGCTGGTGGCAAGGCCCCGGGGAACGCGAGAACGGCCTGAACCCGTCCGGGAGGGCGGGTTCAGGCCGTCGTGGCTCGGCGGCGGTGTCGAAGGGCGTCGACTCCGCCGGCGAGCGGTCAGTGGGCGGAGCGGTTGCGCCGGCGACGACGCCCGACGAGCACGCCGAGCGCGCCGAGTGCGCTGAGGATACCGGCGGTGGAGAGCGCGCCGGCCGCGTCGGACCCGGTCTTCGCGAGGTGGTTCTTCGACGCCTCGGCGGCGTTCGAGCTCTTCGTGGTGGAGCCCGTGGTGCCGGCGGCTGCGGGCACGACGGGGGCCGGGGTGGTCGGTGAGGGCTTCGGTGCCGGGGTGGGTGCCGGTGCAGGGGTGGGCGCCGGAGGGGTGGGCGTCGCCGGCGGGGTCGGGGTGGGTGCCGGCGGGGTGGGCGTGGGCGTCGGGAGGGCGAGTCGGGCGGTGACGGGTGTGCTGATCGGTTCGATCTCCTCCCCGGAGAGGTCGAGTCCGTCGACGATGTCGTCGAGCACGGTGTAGCCGTTGGTGAGGTCGGCCTGGGTGAGCTCGGTCGTGGCGGTCAGCTCGTCGGTCTCGCCGGGCTGCAGGTCGAAGAAGTTCTCCGCGGTCCTGCTGGTGATGTCGTAGACGGTGTCGGCGCGGGTGTTGGTGACCGTGATGGTCCACTCGACCTCGGTGCCGACCGCGGGGTTCTCGCCGGGCGCGAGGACGAGCTCGCCGCTGGCGGACACCTCCAGCGCGCCCTGGGAAGCCGGGGTGGGCGTCGGTGTCGGTGCGGGCGTGGGGCCCGGCGGGGTCGGAGTGGGTGCAGGCGGGGTGGGAGTGGGTGTCGGGGTGGGTGCAGGCGGGGTGGGAGTGGGTGTCGGGGTGGGTGCAGGCGGGGTCGGAGTCGGCGTGGGTGTCGGGCCGGGGAGCGCTAGTTCGCCGTTGAGGTGTGCGTAGGCCAATGCGCCGCGAGGTGTCCTCGCGTCGACGAACACATCGAGGTCGGCGTAGCCGTCCGCGAGTTGCTTCTGGTCGAGGGTGGTCGACGTGGTCACCTCGCGGGCCTGACCGGGTTCGAGGCGGAAGCCTGGTTCGGCGAAGACGGTGGCGACGTCGTCGAGGGGGACATCGCCGGTGTTCGTGACCGTGACCGTCCACGTCACCTGGGTGCCGACCTGGGGCTTCTCGCCGGGCTTGAGGACGAGCTCGCCGCGGGCGGTCGCGCTCAAGGAGGCGCTTCGCGCAGGTGTCGGGGCCGATGTCGGCGTCGGCGTCGGCGTCGGTGTGGTCGGGGTCGGTTCGGGAGTCGGGCTGGGGAGGGCGAGTCGGCCGCGGACGCGTGTGTAGACCGAGACGCCGTCGGGTGTCCTCGCGCCGGTGAACTCGTCGAGGACAGCGGAGCCCTCCGTGAGTTGCTTCTGTGTGAGGGTGGTCGACGAGGTCAGCTCGAGGGTCTGGCCGGGTTCCAGATGGCGGCCGGGTCCCGCGATCGTTCGGGCCACGTCGTCGAGAGGGACGTCGCCGGTGTTGGTCACCGTGACGGTCCACTTCACCTGGGTGCCGACCGTCGGCTTCCCGCCCGGCGGGAGGACGAGCTCGCCGACTGCGGTCGCGCTGAAAGCGGCGCCCTTCGCAGTCGCGCTCGCGATCGGCGTCGGGGTGGCCGTCGGCGCCACGGCGGCGTGGGCGGCCGTGGCCGAGCCGAGCAGCCCGACGGTCAGGGCGAGGGAGGCGGCGACGGTGAACGGGGTCCCGGCGCAGCGGCGCGGGCGGAGGGGGTCGGGACGACGGTGCACGGAGCTCCTCGGGAGGTGATGAAAGGCGAGACGACGAATGCTCGCATCCAGCCGCATCGGCCGTCGAACATCTGGCGCAGGTGAGACGGTCTGGCGTTCGCAGCGCACGCTGGCGCGGGCGATGGATCTGGGACTGATGAGCTCGGCGGTGACAGGCTGCGCGATCTTCCCGCCCGCGGTGGGGGGCGATCGTGCGGAGAGCGCAGGAACGGCCCGGGTCCGCCGAAGAAGCGGGCCCGGGCCGTGGTGGATCGCCGGTGGCGTCGAAGGGCGTCGCCGTCACCGGCGATCGGTCAGTGGCCGGCTCGGTCGGTGGCCGGACGGGTACGGCGGCGCCGGCGGCCGACGAGCACGCCGATCGCGCCGAGTACGGTGAGGATCCCGGCGGCGGACAGCACGCCCGCCGCGTCGGATCCGGTCTCGGCGAGGCGGCGCTTCGACGTCTCAGCGGCGGTCGGGCTCTTCGTGGTCGAACTCGACGAGCCCGTCGTGCCGGAAGCGGCGGGTACGACAGCGGCCGGTGCCACTGTGGCGGGTGTGCCCGGTGCGGGAGTGACCGGGGCGGATGTCGGCGTTGCCGGCACAGGGCCCGGAGGAGTGGGTGCGGGTGCCGGTGTGGTCGGAGTGGGCGTCGGCGTCGGGGGCGTCGGGGTGGAGAAGTCGAGTCGGGCGGACAGCGGGGCGATGATCTCGGCGCCCTTCGCGTTCTTTCCGGTGACGGGGACGTCGAGGACGGCGTAGCCGTTGGTGAGGTCGGTCTGGGTGAGGCCGATCGTTCCGATGAGCTTTCCGCTCCGGCCGGGCTGCAGGTCGAGGAGGCCCCCGATGACCTTGTTGAGGATGGAGTCGATGCGGACGTCGCCTGTGTTCGTGACCGTGATGGTCCACTGCACCGGGGTGCCGACCTTCGGCTTCTCGCCCGGCTTGAGCAGGAGCTCGCCGTGGGCGGTGGCCGTCAGGGCGCCCTCACCAGCTGGGACGGGCGCTGGAGTGGTCGGGGTGGGTGCCGGTGTCGTCGGAGTGGGCGCCGGCGTGGTCGGAGTCGGTGCGGGAGTCGCGCCGGGGAGGGCGAGTCGGGCGCGGAGGGGTGTGTAAACCTCCGTGCCGTCGGGTTCCGTTGCGCCGAGGGTGTCGATGCTGACGGCGTAGCCATCCGCGAGTTGCTTCTGGTCGAGGGTCGTCGAATAGACGAAGTCGCGTCCCTGGCCGGGTTCCAAGTGGATGCCGCGTCCGGCGACCACAATAGCGACGTCGTCGAGGGGGACATCACCGGTGTTCGTGACGGTGACGGTCCACTTCACCTCGGTGCCGACCTTCGGCTTCTCGCCGGGCGGGAGGACGAGCTCGCCGACTGCGGTCGCGCTGAAAGCGGCGCCCCGCGCGGGTGTCGGCGTCGGTGCCGGTGTCGTCGGGGTGGGCACAGGTGTCGTCGGAGCGGGCACAGGTGTCGTCGGTGTGGGAGTCGGCGTCGGCGTGGCCGTGGGCGTGGGCGCGGGTGCGGGCGCGGGGGTGGGGGTGGGGAGGTCGTGTCGGGCGGTGATGGGGGTGGTGATCTCGGTGTCGGTGGGGGTGAGTGCGGTGGCTTGGGTGGTGAGGAGGGCGTAGCCGTTGCTGATGATGTTCTGGGTGAGGAGGTCCTGCTCGATGAAGTCGTGCTTCTCGCCAGGCTGGAGGGTGATCAGTCCGTCGCTGAAAGTGGTGGCGACGTTGTGGAGGGGGACGTCGCCTGTATTGGTGACCGTGATGGTCCACCTCAGCGGTGTGCCGGAGGCCGGCTTCTCGCCGGGCTTGAGGACGAGCTCGCCGCGGGCGGTCGCGCTTAGGGAGGCGGAGGCGGCGGTCGCGCTCGCGGTCGGGGTCGGAGTGGCCGTCGGCGCCACGGCGGCGTGGGCGGCCGTGGCCGAGCCGAGCAGCCCGACGGTCAGGGCGAGGGAGGCGGCGACGGTGAATGGGGTGCCGGCGCAGCGGCGCGGGCGAAGGGAGTCGGGACGACGATGCACGGAGGCTCCTCAGGAGTGAATGGAAGGTGAGACGACGAATGCTCGCATCCATCCTCATCGGCCGTCGAACATCTGGCACAGACGGGACGGTCTGGCGCCCGCAGCGCACGCTGACGCGACACGGTCGACTGGCGCAGGCCGTGTCCTCCGGCAGGTGCCGGCCCGCTACAGGAAGCGCAGCGCCAGGTGCAGGTCGACGCGGTCGGCCATCGCGGAGAGGTCGCGGCCGGTGAGCGCCTCGATCCGCTGCATCCGGTAGCGGAGGGTGCTGGCGTGCAGATGCAGGCGGTCGGCGGCCTGGCGCCAGGAGCCGCCGCTCTCGAGGAAGACGCGCAGGGTCTCGACCATGTCGCTGCGGTGCTCGTCGTCGTAGCGGACGAGCGGTCCGAGGACGGTGAGCGCGAAGGCCGCGCGGGTGCGCGGGGCGACCAGCTCGAGCAGGGCGCCGCTCGAGACGGGGACCGTGTGCTCGACGATCGAGACGGGTTCGTCGGAGGAAGCGCGGCTCGCGCGCTCCCTGGCCGCGAGGAGGGAGACCCCCAGCTGTTCGACGGCGCGCGAGGCATCGCCCACGCCGATCGCGATCCGGCGCTCGTGCAGCAGCCACGGCGCCGCCTCGACCGCCGAGCGCAGCGCGGGCCCGGGCGACGACCTCTCGTCCGCGGGATCGCCGAGCAGCAGCACGGCGGCCCCGTCGAGCACCGCGCCCAGCGCCCGCGCGTGCTCGCGCTCGGCGGCCGCGCGCAGCGGCTGCAGCAGCGCCTCCGGGGGCAGCGACGGGTCGTCGGTGCGCGCGACGACCACCCGGAGCGGCGCGCCGAGGCGGAAGCCGAGCAGCCGCAGCCGCACGGCGGTCTCGGACTCGGGCAGCTCGTCGTGCAGGAGCGCCCGGAGCAGGTCGAGCAGCGGAGCGGCCGACGTGCGCTCGCGCTGGCGGGCGAGGTCGAGCCGGCCGGCGACCGCCCCCGCGAGCAGCTCGACGCCGTCCGCGGTCTCCTCCGACCAGCCGCGCTGATCGCCGGTGACGACGAGCACGCCGAGCCGCTCGCCGGCGGCGGAGAAGAGGGCCCGGCGGGAGAGCGAGCGGCCGTGCTCGGTGACCTCCCAGCGGCTGTCGGGGGAGGAGAGCGAGGCCTCCCAGGCGGCGCCGTAGTCGGCGGCCGTGGGCAGTCCGCCGGCGGAGGCGACCAGGGTGCCGGCGCGGTCGACCGCCCAGCTGCCGTGCGCGAACTCCTCGAAGAAGGCGCGCAGAGCGACCTGGACGCCCTCGCCCGAGGCGGGGTCGGCGAGCAGGCGCCGGGCGAACCGCGCCTCGCGGCCGAGCGTCGGCAGGTCGGCCTGCGCGATCACTCCGGCGACCGTCTGCGCGATGGTCTTGAACGACACGTCCGGCGCCACCGTCAGCAGGGCGATGCCGTGCCGGCGGCAGACCTCGAGCATCCCCTCCGGGAGCGAGCCGACCGCGATCAGGCCGACGACGATGGCCACGACTCCGCGATCGGCGACGCCGCCGACGAAGCGCTCGACGCTCTCCCGGCCGGAGGTCCAGAGGGCGCTCGTCAGCACCACGTCGCCGGGGGAGAGGAAGCGTCCGGGATCCGGCAGGTCGATCGTGTAGGTGCCCGAGATCGCACGGGCCAGCTGCACGTCGTCGCCGCCGACCAGGGTGAGCTGCAGCTCCGGGTGGCCGAGCAGCTCGCGGACGTTCACCCAGGTCTCCTCGTTCGTGCGGCGGACGCTCTCAGACTAGGCGGCGGGCCGAGAGCCCGGCGACGATGGTGTCGACGCCCCGCTGCGGGCCGTCGCTCTCGCGGATGTCGAGGCGGACTGGGCGTCGGCCGACCGCCTCGTGGTCGAGCTCTGAGCCGCGCCCGCCAGCGGGTCCCGCTGGAGGTGGACCCCCTTGGCGGTCGGAGCGGAGGGGCGACTGGATGGAGGGCCGAAGAGGGCCTGTGCGGACGTCCGGCGTCGACCTGCCGTCTGTCGGGGGTGTGCGTCATACTGACGGCTCATCGGTACAGAGGAGGTTCAATCATGGGTGCAGTCGCTACGACGGTGGTCGTTCCCCTCGCCGAGGAGGTTCCGCTCGCAGACGGGCGCGAATTCCTCCGGCTGCGCGTCAGTGACCGGCTCGGCATCACTCTCGGCGAGTTCTTCGACCGGGTCGATGCCGGAGAGTACGACACCACCGAGGATGCATCGATCCTCCGCCTGGTGATGGCCGTCCCCTACGCCCGATAGGCCACGGTGCCCGGCCGGACGCCCGCGGAGGCGTATCGCGCGTTCATCGAGCCTCTCGAAGCCGCGATCGCCTGCCTCGGGACTGCGAAGGTCACTCGTTCCCACGACGGCATGCGTCCTGGCGGGATCCGCGCGTGGAGTCTCAATGGAGGCAGCGGGATGGCGCTCTCCGGGGCGATGCTCTTCGAGGCGTGGGGGATCTCGATACGCCCGCTTCGCGGGCTACTCGATCAGCATGGGGATCCCACGCCGCAGGGTGATCTTCCTCAGCCGGCGGGCAGGATCACGCGGAAGCGCGCTCCGGCGGCCCCGGGCAGGCAGACCAGGTCGCCGCCGAGGGCGCGGGCGAGGCCGCGGGCGATGGGCAGGCCGAGGCCAGAGCCGCCGTCGGCGCGGTTGCGGGCGTCGTCGAGGCGGACGAGCCGGTCGAAGACGCGGTCGCGGTCGGCCTGGGGGACGCCCGGGCCGTCGTCGTCGACCGTCACGGTGACCCGGTCGTCGGCGTGCGCGAGCGTGACGTCGATCCGGGAGCGGGCGAAGCGGGCGGCGTTCTCGAGCAGGTTGCCGACGATCTGGCCGAGCCGATCGGCGTCGGCGTGCACGAGCGGCCCCGCGTCATCGCGGTGCAGGACGATCTCGGGGCCTGAGCCGCGCAGCAGCTGCCGCTCGATCGCGGCGGCCGCCACCGCGCCGGCGTCCAGCGGCCGGGCGTCGAGGGCGAGCCCCTCGTCGAGCCGCGCCATCAGCAGCATGTCCTGGATGAGCCGCCCGGCCCGCAGCGATTCGCGGACCACGTGCACCGACAGCCGCTCGCGCTCCTCCTCGGTGCCGTCGGCGCGGACCAGCGCGTCGGCGGCGGCCTGGATGCCGGCGACCGGGGTGCGCAGCTCGTGCGCCGCGTCCGAGACGAAGGCGCGCATCCGGCGCTCGGCGGCCAAGGCCGACTGCTCGGCCTGCTCGAGGTCGTCGAGCATCTCGTCGAACGCCGTGGCGGTGCGGCCGAGCTCGGTGCCCGGCCGCGAGGGGCGCAGGCGCCGGCCGCGGTCGCCGTGCGCGATGGAGCGGGCGACGGTGGTCATCCGCTCGAGCGGCCGCAGGGTCGCGCGGACCACCAGGACGAGGGCGCCGGCCGCGAGCAGGAGGAACACGGCCGAGGCGCCGAGCAGGATCCCGTTCAGCGACGCGAGGGTCGAGCCGACCGAGCCCGCCTCACTGCTGAGGGTCAGCACGGTGCCGTCGCTGAGGACGGACTGCAGGGTGATCAGCCCGTCGTCGCCGGAGACGCTGCTCGAGGCGACGGTGACGGTCGCGTCGCGGGGCGTGGGCACGGCGGCACCGGTGCTCCCGGGCGGGCTCGGCGGCTCGCCCAGCTGGTCCGCCGCTCCCGGCCCCTGACGCAGCTGCTCGGGGCTCGGGCCGGCGACGACCTCCTCGCCGTCGGGGCTCTGGATCCGCACCGCGACGCCCTGTGCCGAGAGCCGCGAGGCGAGCTCGTCGTCGGCGATCGTGCCGACGAGGGCCGCGGCGGCGGAGGCGCGGTCGGCCAGGCGCTCCTCGATCTGGTCGCGGAGGCGCTCGCCGAGTACGACCTGCACCGTCGCGGACAGCGCCAGCAGCAGCACCGCCAGAAGGGCGAGCACGGCGAGCACAGTGCGCAGGCGCAGGGAGCCGGTGCGCAGCGGGGCGGAGGCGGGGCGTGCGGAGGCGGTGCCTGCGGGGGCGGTGCCCGCGGTGTCGGCGCCTGCAGGCACGCTTATGCCTCCACCCGGTAGCCGAGCCCGCGGACGGTGTGGATGAGGCGGTCGCCGTGCGCCTCCATCTTCTTGCGGAGCGAGCTGAGGTGCACCTCGACGAGGTTCGGGTCGACGTGGTCGTAGCCCCAGACCTGGGTGAGGATCTGCGTCTTGGTCAGCGTGCGGCCGCGGCTTCCGGCGAGGAACGCGAGCAGCCGGAACTCGGTCGCGGTGAGGTCGAGGGGCTCGCCGCCGCGGCGGGCGCGTCCGGCGTCCGGGTCGACGACCAGGTCGCCGATCTCGATGATCGAGGGGACGCGGCCGCGCCGACGGAGCACCGCGGTGACCCGGGCGACCAGCTCGGCGAGCACGAACGGCTTGACCACGTAGTCGTCGACGCCCTCGTCGAAGCCGCGGAGCCGGTCGTCGACGGCGTCGCGCGCGGTCAGCATGATCACGGCCGCGTCGCTGGTGCGCCGGATCCGCTCGGCGAGCACGATGCCGCTCGGGCCGGGCAGCATCCAGTCGAGCACGACCAGGTCGGGCGCGAAGTCGGCGAGCTCGCGGGCGAGGTCCTCGCCTGTCGGCAGGGCGCGCACGGTGTAGCGCTCGCCGCGGAGGGCGGCCTCGACGGAGGAGCGGATGGCGTCGTCGTCCTCGACGAGGAGCACGCGGGCGGAAGGGAGCATGCTCCGACCGTAGGGGGCGCGGATCGGCGTCGACCGCCACTCGGCTGGGGAGCCTCTGTTCTTAAGGACCGCTTCAGATTCGGCTCGGAATCTGAAATGGAACCGGCCGCAACCGCTCCCGAACGGGAACGGCACCGGGCCGGACCGAGGAGACTCCCATGAGCAAGAACCCCGACAGCCGCACCCCCGGAACCCAGGGCTCGGGTACTGAGGGCCAGGGCTTCGGCCCGCGCCGGCCCCGGACCCGTGCCATCGCCCTCTGCATCGCGGCCGGCGCCCTCGGCTTCGCCGCGATCGGATCGACCGCCGCCTTCGCCGATTCCGCGCCCACCTCCGGCTCGACGAGCTCGAGCACGATCGAGACGACGCCGAGCGCGACGGCCAGTGCGACGCCGACCCCGGACTCCAGCGACGCGCCGACCCTCACCGGCCCGGCCTCGACCGGCCCGGCCGCCTGCGGACCCACGGGCGCCGGACTGCCGAAGCCCCCGGCGCCCGGTGCGGACGGGTCGATGCCGACCCCGCCGGCCGCGCCCGCCGACGGCGAGGCGCCGACTCCGCCCGCCGCTCCCGCGGACGGCGAGGCGCCCACGCCCCCCGCGGACGGCTCGATGCCGACCCCTCCGGCTGCCCCCGCTGACGGCGAGATCCCGACCCCGCCGGCTGCCCCGGCTGATGGCGAGGCGCCCACGTCTCCGGCCGCTCCCGCCGACGGCTCGATGCCGACCCCGCCGGCGGCTCCCGCTGACGGCGAGGCGCCCACGCCTCCCGCCGCGCCCACCGACGGCGCGACGGCGACCCCGCCCGCCGACGGAGTCCTCCCGACCCCGCCCGCCGCGCCCGCGGTCGGCGACGCCGTGACGCCGCCGACCCCGCCGGCCGCGCCCTCGGGCGACTGCGAGCTCCCGACGCCCCCGGCGGACGGCTCCGCGCCGACCCCGCCCGCGCCGCCGGCCGCCGGTGAAGCGCCCGCCGGTCCCGCGCGCCCCGGCAGCGGCCCCGCCGCCGGTGACGCTCCCGACGCCGGTGCGACCCCCTCCGCCCCCAGCGACACCGCCACCTCCGAGGAGTCGGACGCCCCCTCCGGCAGCTGACCCTCGGGCCGCACCTCCGGCTCGCGAAACGACCTCCGGCTCGTCAGAATCCACGGATTCGACGTGCCGGAGGTGTTTCCGCGTGCCGGAGGTCCGGCCACACCGACGAAGGCGCCCCCTCTTGCTGATCGAGTAGGCCGCGCAGCGGGCGTATCGAGATCCACCGGCGGCAGAAGTGGAGTCTGCAGGCCAGCCCTGCTGGGGACGGTGGGTCTCGATACGCCGCGTGCCGCGGCTACTCGACCAGCAGGGTTCCGCGGGCAGCCGGGCAGCCGGGCAGCCGGGCAGCCGGGCAGCCGGTCAGCGGGTCCAGTCGGGCTCGGGGCTCTGCTGCTGCAGCTCGGCGGCGCGGGCGCGGGTGAGGTGGACGGAGTCGCGGACGCGGGTGGGCATCGGCACGAGGTGCTCGCCGGGCTCGCGGTCGTCGTCGAGGAGGAGGCGGACGGCGAGGGCGCCCATCTCCTCGAAGGGCGCGGCGGCGGTGGTGAGCATCGGGTGCAGGTACACCGCGATGTCGTCGTCGTCGAACGAGACCACCGAGACGTCGCGCCCCACCTGGAGACCGGCCTCACCGAGCGCGCGGTAGGCGCCGAACGAGAGCCGGTCGTTCAGGCAGATCAGGGCGTGCGGCGTGACGCCTGCGGCGAGCAGGTCGCGGACCGCCTCGTAGCCGGCCTTCACCGACCACGGCAGGCAGGGCAGCTGGGCGATCGGGCGGACCCCGTGCGCGCCCAGCGACTCCCAGATGCCCTCGAGCCGGCGCTGCACGGCCAGGCTGAGCCACTCGTCGTCGGGCTGGTCGACGGAGCGGCCGACGATCACGACGCCCTCGGAGTGTCCGGCGTCGAGGAGCAGATCGACGACGTCGACCGCTCCCGCGCGCTCGTCGGCCAGCACGGCATCGGGCCGCGGACCGCCCGGGGAGCCCTCGGGATCGTCGGCGACGGCGTTCAGCATCACCACGGGCGTTCCGCCCACGCGGGCCGGCAGACGGAGGGCGTGCGGCCGGGTCGCGGCGTAGATGATGCCGTCGACCTGACGGTCGGTGAGGGCGTCGACGGCCTCGTCGAGGGCATCCGCCTCGCCCTCGGTCTCGGCGATGAAGAGCACGTGGTTCTGTCGCTTCGCCTCGCGCAGCGCCCCGCGGATGAGGCCGCTCGCGAGCCGGTCGACGGTGACCTGCTCCGAGATGAAGCCGATGATCCGCGACTTCCGCGTGCTCAGCGCCCGGGCGGTGAGGTTCGGCCGGTAGCCGAGCTCGTCGGCCGCGGCGCGCACCCGCTTCGCCGCGTCCTCGGACAGGCGCGTGCCCTGCCGGTCGTTCAGCACGAGAGAGACGGCGGTCGTCGAGACGCCGGCCTTCCGCGCGACGTCGGCCATCGTCACTCGCTGCCGCGCCATCGCGCCCCCTCCGCCGTTCCTGGTCGTCCCATCGTAGATCGATTCTGCTAAAGCGATTGACTTGGCTAGCTAAACCGCATAACTTCGCCAGTCAAGCGGTTTAGCACCGCTACTCGTTCAACGGAGAGGGATGCACATGCGGTCGACCATCGCCGAGGAGGCGCTCGGATGCTGACCCTCGAGGGCTCGTGGGTCTGGGACTTCTGGCTGGCCGACGACGGCGACGAGTTCCACGCCTTCTTCCTGCACGCACCGACCTCGCTCGGCGAGGAGGGCCGTCGCCACCGGGCCGCCCGCATCGGCCACGCCGTCTCCTCGGACCTGTCGTCCTGGACCGTGCTCGAGGGCTCGCCGTTCGCGCCGGGAGACATCGGCTCGTTCGACGAGACCGCCACCTGGACCGGGAGCGTCGTCCGCGGCGACGACGGGCTGTGGCGGATGTTCTACACCGGCTCGCGCTTCCTCCACCCCGAACCGCTCGTCGCGAACATCGAGACCATCGGAGTCGCCGTGTCCGCCGACCTGCGCAGCTGGGAGAAGCAGCCCGGCCCGGTCGTCGTCGCCGACCCGCGCTGGTACGAGACCTGGGGCACCTCCGAGTGGAAGGAGGAGGCCTGGCGCGACCCGTGGGTCTTCCGCGACCCGAGTGGCGACGGCTGGCACATGCTCGTCACGGCGCGCTCCACGGAGGGGCCGCTCGACGACCGCGGAGTGATCGGCCACGCCGTCTCGCCCGACCTCGTCAGCTGGGAGGTGCGCCCGCCGCTCTCGCGCCCGGGTGCCGGATTCGCGCACCTGGAGGTCCCGCAGCTCGAGCTCGTCGACGGGCGCTGGCTGCTGCTCTTCTCCTCGACGGAGGACTCGATGACCCCGGCACACGCGCTCGCGCACCCGCGAGCGGGTACCTGGGCGGTCGAGGTCGAGGATGCGACGCAGTGCTACGACCTCTCCGGCGCACGACCCCTGACGAAGGACTCGCTCTACTCGGGCCGCCTCGTCCGGGACCGCGCCGGCCGATGGCAGTTCCTCGCCTTCCGCACCGCCGACGAGAGCGGCGTCTTCCTCGGCGGAATCGTCGACCCGATCGCCCTCGGCTCGGCCGAGCTCGCCGCCGCCGCTCGCTAGCGGCCCCGATCCCGCCGGGGCCCGCAGGCGCGTCTCGGCCGCTACCACTCAGCCTGCACCCCGCATCCGAGGACGGATGCGGTCGCACAGCACCAAGGAGAACCATGAGGAACACACGCACCATCCGCCGCGGCGCCCTGGTCGCCGTCGCGGTCGCCACGGCGATCGCCACGATGACCGGCTGCTCGGCCGGAGGCGGTGGCGGCACGGACGCCGCCGCCGGCGACGGCACGGGAGAGATCGACGTCTGGGCCCACCAGGGCCAGGACAGCGAGAACGCCGCTCTGCAGGCCGCGGTCGACGGCTTCAACAGCTCGCAGGACGAGGTGACCGCGAAGCTGCGGATCATCTCCGGCGACACGTACACCACCACGATCACCAGCACGCCGAAGGACCAGCTCCCCGACGTGCTCGAGATCGACGGACCGACGCTCGCGAGCTTCGTCTACAACGACAAGATCACCCCGATCAGCGACTTCGTCGACCAGGCCACCCTCGACAACGCCACCCCCGGCTCCGTCGCCGAGGGCACCTCGGACGACGAGCTCTACGCGCTGGCGATGTTCGACTCCGCCATGGGCCTCTACGGGAACAAGACCCTGCTCGACGCCTCGGGGATCAGCGTGCCCACCTCGTTCGACACGGCCTGGACGGCTGATGAGTTCTCGGCCGCGCTGAAGACGCTCGCCGCGGCGAACCCTTCGGGCAAGTCCATCGACCTCAATGAGGCCAGCCTGTCGGGGGAGTGGGGCACCTACGGCTTCGCGCCCCTCATCCAGTCCGCGGGCGGCAACCTGATCGAGGACGGCAAGGCCGCCGGCGCCGTGGACTCGGACGCCAGCGTGCAGGCGCTGACCGACTTCGCGTCCTGGAAGGACTACTCCGACCCCAACTCCGACGGCAACGCGTTCGTCGACGGCCGGGTCGCGGTCGCCTGGGGCGGGCACTGGAACTACCCGACCTTCTCCGAGGCGCTCGGCGAGAACCTCGTCGCCCTGCCGCTGCCGGACTTCGGCGACGGCGCCAAGGCCGGCGCCGGCTCCTGGACCTGGGGCATCGGCTCCGGCACGAAGAACGGCGACGCGGCCGGAGCGTTCCTGGACTACCTCCTGAACGACCAGAACGTCGGCGCGATGACCACCGCCAACGGCGCCCCGCCCGCGACGAAGACCGCCTTCGCCGCCGACGCCCTCTACCAGGACGGCGGCGGGCTGGCCCTCTGGGGTCAGCAGCTCGCGAACGCCTGCGCAGCGGACGCGATCACGGACGACTGCATCGCCGTCTACCGCCCCGTCACCGCCGGCTACCCGACGATCACCGCGAAGTTCTCCGGAGCCCTCGCCGCGGTCTGGGGCGGCGCGGATCCGAAGGAGTCCCTGACCGACGCGGCCACCGCGATCGACCAGAGCTTCGCGGACAACGACGACTACAAGTAGCCGATCCGGGCGGGCGCTCGCAGCCGGGCGCCCGCCCATCCCCTCCTGCCGTCCGGCACCGACGCCGACAACCGAAGGACTCCGACCGTGGCCTCACCCGTATCGACGCCGATGCGACCCGTCGCTCTCACCCGCGCCCGACCCCGCTTCCGCTGGAAGGACACCCGCGACGGCGCCCTCATGGCCGCCCCGGCGGTCCTCGGACTGATCGCCTTCGTCGCTGTCCCGTTCGTCGCGGCGATCGTGCTCTCGCTCTACAACGTCCAGGTCGACCAGTCCCGCCCCGCGAAGTTCTGGGGCCTCACCAACTACGTCCGGCTCTTCACCGATCCGGTGATCTCGGGGGCGTTCCTGCGCTCGCTGGTCAACAACCTCGTCTTCGCGATCGTCGTGATCCCGGTGCAGACCGGCCTCGCGCTGCTGCTCGCCGTGCTGCTGAACCGCAAGCTCGCCGGCGTGCGCTTCTTCCGCACCTTCTTCTTCATGCCGGTCGTCTTCCCGATGGCCCTCGTCGCGGTCGTCTGGCGGCTCATCCTCGATCGCAGCAGCGACGGGCTGCTCAACTCCTCCGTCACCTTCCTCACCGGCGGGCTCGTCCCGGCGCACGACTGGCTCGGCTCGTCGGCGACCGCGCTCGGCTCGGTGATCCTGCTCTCGATCTGGCAGGGCGTCGGCTTCCAGATGGTGATCCTGCTCGCCGCGCTGCAGGAGATCCCGGAGGAGCGCTACGAGGCGGCCCGGCTCGACCGCGCGAACGGCTGGCAGCAGTTCGTCCACATCACGGTCCCGGGCATCCGCAACACGCTGATCTTCGTCACGCTGCTGACGACGATCCTGGCGTTCCGCGTCTACGACCAGGTCTTCATCCTGATCCGCACCGCCGGCGCCAACGAGGAGGGCACCCAGACCCTGCTCTACAACGCGACCCAGGCGATCTACAGCGAGAGCAACCTCGGGCGGGCGTCCGCCATCTCGGTGGTCCTCTTCCTGATCATCGTCGTCATCACCCTGATCCAGCGTCGGGTCCTCCGCCAAGGGAGCGAGAGTTGAGCACAGCATCGGGGCATCGCACCGCCCGCACCGTCCGCACCGTCCGCACCGCCCGCACAGCGCGCACGGCGCGCATCGTCCGCGACTACGTCGTGATGATCGCCGCCGCGGCGCTCATGTTCGCGCCGATCTACTACCTCCTGATCGGCAGCCTCAAGCCGTCGGCGGAGGTGCTCGACGGCTTCGCCGGCTTCCTGCCGACGAACCTCTCCTTCGACAACTACGCCAGCGTCTTCACGGCGCTGAGCTCGGACGCGACCGGCCACTTCTGGCAGTTCTTCGCCAACTCGTTCGTGATCTCGCTCGTGATCGTCGTGGCGGGGCTCGTCGTCAACTCTCTGGCCGGCTACGCCTTCGCCCGGCTGGAGTGGGTGGGCCGCGACAAGGTGTTCCTGCTGATCGTGCTGCTCGTCATCGTGCCGTTCGAGTCGGTCGCGATCCCGCTGATGTCCCTGCTGCAGGGGCAGCGCGACACGCTCCTCGTGCAGATGATCCCGTTCATCGCCAACGCGTTCTCGGTCTTCCTCTTCTACACGTTCTTCCTCAACGTGCCCAAGAGCATGGAGGAGGCGGCCCGGCTCGACGGCCTCGGCGCCTGGGGGACCTTCGTGCGCGTGGTCGTGCCGAACTCGCGCCCGGTCTTCGCGACCGTCGCGATCCTGACCTTCCTCTCCTCCTGGGGGCAGTACCTCTGGCCCTCGCTGGTCACCTCGGATCCGGCCGCCCGGCCCCTGCCGCTGGAGATGAGCGTGTTCTCGGCGCAGGTCCCGCCCGACTGGGGGCAGACGTTCGCCTTCGGCACGCTGCTGGTGCTGCCGGTGCTGATCGTCTTCCTGATCTTCCAGCGCTACTTCGTGCAGTCGGTCGCCGGCTCGGCCGTGAAGGGCTGACCCGCTCGCCTCGACGTCGTCGATAGTGAGTACACTCAGTAATGAGTGCGCTCGCCGAATCCGGTCGGGCCGCCGATCGTCTCCAGGAGTCCCCGTGCGCGCGTTCGTGATCGACAGGTACAAGCAGCCCCTGCACGAGACCGACGTCCCCGAGCCGGTCGTCGGTCTGCGCGACGTCCTCGTGAGGGTGGCGGCCGCGGGGCTGAACCAGCTCGACGAGAAGATCCGCCTCGGCGAGTTCACGGCGATCCTCCCGTACAAGACGCCGCTCGTCCTCGGCCACGACGTCGCCGGGACCGTCCTGCGCGTCGGGTCGGCGGTCAGCGGCTTCGCCGTCGGCGACGCGGTCTACGCCCGCCCCCGCGACCACCGCATCGGGACCTTCGCCGAGCGCATCGCGATCGACGAGGCCGACGTGGCCCTCGCCCCGTCCTCGATCGGCCTCACCGAGGCGGCCTCGCTCCCGCTGGTGGCGCTGACCGCCTGGCAGGCGCTCGTCGTGAAGGGGAAGGTCGGCCCCGGATCGAAGGTCCTCATCCATGCCGGCTCCGGCGGAGTCGGCACCGTCGCGATCCAGCTGGCCAAGCACCTCGGCGCCTTCGTCGCGACCACCGCGTCGGCGGCCCAGTCCGGCTTCCTCCACGACCTCGGCGCCGACCTGGTCATCGACTACCGCAGCCGGGACTTCGAGAAGGAGGTCTCCGGCTACGACGTCGTCCTCGACAGCCTCGGCGGCGAGAACCTCGCGAAGTCGCTGCGCGTGCTGGCTCCGGGAGGCCGGGCCGTGGGCATCTCCGGCCCGCCCGACCCCGCCTTCGCGAAGAAGAAGGGGCTGAACCCCGTCCTCCGCCTCGCGATCGCCGCCCTCAGCCTCGGGGTCCGCCGCCGCGCCCGCTCGCTGGGCGTCCACTACGAGTTCCTCTTCATGGAGTCGAGCGGCGAGCAGCTGACCCGCATCGCCGAGCTCGTCGACGCCGGCGCGATCCGCCCGGTCGTCGGTGCCACCTTCCCCTTCCACGAGACGCCCGCCGCACTCGCCTCCCTCGGAGCCTCCCGCGCCCGCGGCAAGACCGTCGTCCTCGGTCTCTGACCGCTCCTCCGACCCGCCCGCCCCTGAAGGAGCAGACATCATGAGCACCGCCGATCCCGTCATCACCTCGTACGCGCTCGCCCCCGCGACGAGCGTCACCACGCAGGGCAAGACCTTCGCCTACCGCGAGCTGGGTCCGGAGGAGGGCGTCCCCGTCGTCTTCTTCGGGCATCTCGCCGCGAATCTCGACAACTGGGACCCGCGCATCGTCGACGCGATCGCGGCGCGGCGGCACGTGATCGCCTTCGACCAGCAGGGCGTCGGAGCCTCCGGAGGCACGGTGCCGGGCACGATCGAGGAGGCCGCCGACGACGCGTACCTCTTCCTCCGGGGCCTCGGTCTCGAGAAGGTCGACGTCTTCTCGTTCTCGATGGGCGGGATGATCGCGCAGGAGCTCGTCGTGAAGCACCCCGAGCTCGTCCGCAGGCTGGTGCTCACGGGCACCGGGCCCCGCGGCGGGAAGGACATGGACAAGGTGGTGGGGGTCACCTACTACGACCTCGTCCGCTCCGTCCTCACCCGCTCGGACATCAAGGAGTTCCTCTTCTTCGAGCGCGACGCCGCCGGCAGGAAGGCCGCGAAGCAGTTCGTGGGCCGACTGAAGGAGCGCACCGCCGACCGCGACGACGCGGTCAGCACCAAGGCCTTCACGACCCAGCTGAAGGCGATCCAGCGCTTCGGCCGCTCCGCGCCGTCGGACCTGTCCGTCATCACGCAGCCGACGCTGATCGCCAACGGCGACCACGACCGCATGGTGCCGTCGGTCCTGTCCGAGGATCTGCACCGCCGGATCGCGGGGTCCGAGCTGATCATGTACCCGAACTCGGGGCACGGCGGGATCTTCCAGTACTGGGAGGAGTTCGCCCCCGTCGCGGCGGAGTTCCTGCGGCCCTGATCAGCGGCCGAGGCGGCGGACGGGCCGGGCTGTCGGTCGGGCCGGGCTGTCGGTCAGGCCGGCAGGACCGCTGCGAGCTGACCGCGGATCGCGGGGAGGATCGCCGCGACGTCGGGCTCGTCGCTCGCCGCGAGGGTGACGAAGACGACCGCGGAGACGACGCCGGCCACGGTGCTCGCGCTCGGCACACCGCCGCGCTCGAGGATCTCGGCGATCGCCTCCTCGCTCCGCCCCACGATCGAGCGCGCCTCGGCGTGGTGCGGCTCCGCCGGGTCGCCGAAGACCATCTCGCGGAGGTAGACCCGGCCGTTGCCGACGTGGGCGCGGTTGCAGGCGACGATCGGCGCGACCAGCGCGAGGACGGCGTCGAGCACGGTGGCGGCGTCCGCGGCGGCGGCACGGCCGCGCTCGAGGGCCTCGGCGTAGTGCGCGTTCTGCACGAGCAGCAGCAGCTCGCTCTTCGTCCTCGCGTAGAGGAACAGGGTGCCGGTGCCGATGTCGGCGCGCTCGGCGATCTGCTGCGTGGTGACCTCGTCGACGCCGTGCTCGGCGAACAGCTCGCTCGCGGCCGCGGTGATGCGCTCGAGCTTGGCGAGCTTGTTCCGCTCGCGGCGCCCGGCGGCGGCCGAGGGCAGCGCAGTCGACATCGGACCTCCCGGAGCTGAAGAACCGAGTGTACTCAGTTCTGCGGCGAGGGGTCCGGGCTCGATGCGCTGCGTGCTCCTGCCGAGTGGGCAGCTCGCGGAGCGGGTCGTCCATGCCGATCGAGGAGGCCGCGCAACGGGTCCTCCATGCTGATCGAGTGGGCCGCGCAGCGGCCGTATCGAGATCCACCCGCGTCGAAAGAGGAGTCTGCGGACCTGCCTGCTGGCGACGGCGGGTCTCGATACGCCGCGTGCCGCGGCTACTCGACCAGCAGGTGGGGCCGCCTGCCGCGGCCTCCACGACCAGCAGAGGAATCATGCTGATCGAGGAGGCCGCGCAGCGGCCGTATCGAGATCCGCTCTTGTCAGCGCGCCGTGCGGCGCCTCCGGGCGAGGCCGAGCACGAGGGCTCCGCCGGCGAGGAGGGACAGCGCGGCGGCCGAGAGCCAGCCGGTCTCGACACCGGTCGAGGCGAGCGAGCCGGAGCCCGAGCCCGTCCGCGGCGGCACGGCACCGGCGGGGTGCGTCGGCGCGGCCGTGGGCTGCGCGGTCGGCGAGGTGGTGGGCTCGGCCGTCGGCGCATCGGTCGGCTCGGCCGTCGGCACCGGGGTCGGCGTCGCCGCCGCTCCGAACACGTCGGCCGCGGAGCCGAGTGACGCGAGCACCGTCTCGCCGTTCGCGTCGTCGACGCCGTCGTTGTCGGTGACCGCGAAGACCTCGCCGGCGCCGGTGATGCCCAGGCCCTCGAGCTTCTCCTGCGTCCAGCCGTGGCCGGCCTCGAGCGCGGGCAGGACGTCGACGGCGAGCGTCTTCTCCAGCACGGGGAGCTCCTCGCCGATCGCGGCGCCCGGGCCGGTTGGCAGCGGCACCGTGTACACGGCCTTGAGCGCCGCATCCGGTCCGTTGCGCTTGTCGCGCTCGATGACCGCGAGGGTCCCGGCGGGCGTCAGCGTGATCTCGGAGAGGCCGTTCCAGTCGCCCTCGGCGCCGGACGGCGCCTCCAGCGGGTAGCCGAAGAAGCTCCAGCTGCCTGCCGCGACGTCGTAGCGTCCGATTCGGACGATCCCGTCGGCGTCGGTCGACGCCTCCCGCTGCAGTGCGGTCCAGACGATCTCGCCGCCCTCGCCCGCCTCGATCGTGACGCCCTCGAAACCCTGCGAGCCGAGCGCGTCGCCCAGCTCGGCGGGGAGCGCGATCCGCTCGAGCACCGCGGCGGAGGCGTCCAGGCGCAGCAGCGCGTTCTCCGGCCCGGTCGCGCCCTCGGTCACGGCCCAGAAGCCGCCGTCCTCGCGCGCGGCGATGCCCTCGAGGTCGAGGGCTGCCGGCTCACCCGCCTCCGTCACGGTCAGCGTGGAGTCGATCAGCGCCGGGACGACCGAGGTGTCGACCGAGTGGATCGTGCTCGGCGCATACGCGCTGTCGCTCACGGCGTAGAGACGATCCGCGGCGGCCGGGTCGCCCGACAGGCCGGAGAGCGCACCCCACGGCAGCGGCGAGCCGTCGACGTCGGCCGACGCGATGGTCGGGAAGGCCGGGGCGGAGGCGCCGAGCGCGTAGAGCTGCACGCTCGCGCGCACCGCCGCCTCGGCGTCGTCGGTCTCGCTCGAGACGACCAGCAGGTCGCGCTCGGGCAGGGCGAGCAGCCCCTCCGGACCGGGCGTGGACGGCAGCGCCTGCACGAGACGGGGCGCGGTGGGGTCGGAGACGTCGTAGACCGCGACGAAGTTGGCGCGCTCGGCGCCGACGAAGACGTACGGCACGCCGTCGAAGGTCGCCGAGAGCAGTCCCTCCGGCTCGGAGCCCTTCGCGTCGGACCGCTTGTCGGGGTAGAGGCCGAGGCTGACGGCGAGGTGGTCGAAGGTGTTGCCGGCGTCCCAGACCACGGCGCCGGAGGCCGCGTCGAGGATCGACCAGCCGCGGGTGCCGCCCTTCCAGTCGCCCTCGTTCGCGATCGCGACGTGGTCGTCGCCGACCCAGCCGATCGCGTCGGGCTCGCGCGGGACGTCGGTGATCGAGTCGGTCAGCGCGATGCGGTCGTCGTCGAGGGTGTCGATCCCGGAGACGGAGGCGGTGCCGGCCGAGTAGGACGCGGTGACGGTGCGGGTCGCCAGGTCGAGGATCGCGACGGCGTTGTTCTCCTGCAGGGTCACCGCGACGGCGGTGTCGGCGGGGTTGATCGAGACGTACTCGGGCTCCGGGTCGCTCGGGGTGTCGAGGCCCGCGAGGCCGGTGAGCGCGATGTGCTCGGCGACCCAGGCGGACGGGTCGGCGGTGAGGTCCATGACGACGAGCTCGCCCGCGGGGGCCTGCGGGAGGTCGCCCTCCTCGGCGCCCTCGGGCGTGAACTCCTCGTCGCGCTGGTTCTCGATCGCGATGACGGCGAGGTCGCCGGCGGTGGTGACGTCGATGGAGTCGGGCTGGCCGCCGAGCTCGATCGTCGCGACCGGGGCGAGGTCGCTGGCGTGCAGGACGCTGACGTGGCCCGAGGGGTTCGCGAAGTCGCCGTCGGAGGTGTCGACGACCGCGAGCACGTACTCGCCGGTCGCGTAGACCGAGGTGGGCTCGCCGCCGACGCCGACGCCGCCGAGGGGCTTCGGCGCATCCGGGTCGCTGATGTCGAGGACGTTGATCCGCTGGCCGGCGGAGTCGGTGGAGTAGACCAGGCGGCCGTCGGGCGAGGCGCTGGAGATCTCGGCGACGGCGGAGTCGACGGCCGGGTCGGCGGCGTTGAGGTACGCGGGCACCGTGGCGACGCGGGTGAAGAAGGAGTCGCCGGCGGCGGTGGCGGGCAGTGCGGCGCCGACGGTGCAGCTCGCGAGGACGAGGGTGAGCGCGGCGCCGGCGGTGCGGCGGGGGGCGAAGTGACGGGGCACGGGTCTCCTGAGCGGTTTCGAAGGAACCCGCCCACGCTGGCCCCTCCGGGTGAACGCCGCGGCGCGCGCACGTGTCCGGCGGGCGAACGCCCGGGGGCGGCTGGGTCTCGATACGCCGCGTGCCGCGGCTACTCGACCAGCATGGAGCGCCGACGTGCGGGGGATGCATGCTGATCGAGTAGGGCGCGGAGCGGCCGTGACGAGATCCACCTGCGTCAGAAGAGGGGTCTGCAGAGCCGTCCTGCTGGGGACGGTGGGTCTCGATACGCCGCGTGCCGCGGCTACTCGACCAGCATGGAAGGGGGCGTGCCGACCTTGTCCGCGCGGGGGAATGCATGCTGATCGAGTAGGGCGCGGAGCGGCCGTATCGAGATCAGCCCGCGCCAGAAGTGGAGTCTGCAGAGCCGTCCTGCTGAGGACGGTGGGTCTCGATACGCCGCGTGCCGCGGCTACTCGACCAGCATGAATGGGGCCGCGTGCCGCGGCTACTCGACCAGCATGGGTCCGCGCGCCCTCGCCCGTCGGGTCAGCGGGCCGCGAGGCCTGCCGCCGCCGAGCCCCAGCCGGCCAGGGCGGCGCGCACGCGCTCGTCGCGCGCGAGGCCGAGGGCCTCGGCGTAGCCCTCCTCGAGGACGTCGTCGATGCGGACGCGCGCGCCCGTCTCGGAGGAGCGCACCGCCGCCTCGACCATCGCGAGGCTCCGCACGTTCGCGTGCACCTCGCCCGAGGGCACGGCGCCGGTCCCCAGCACGCGCACGAACTCGGCGAGCGAGCCGGCGATCTCCTGCGGGCCGGGCTCGAGCGTCGCGGTCTGCACCGCCTCCGACTCCTGTGCCTGCCAGGAGGGCGCGCCGTCGCCGTCCCAGTGCGCGGTGCCGCCCGCGCCGGTCACGCGCCAGTCGCCGTTCCAGGACGTCTCGAGCCCGTCGGCGCACCAGCTGCCGGTGTAGCTGAAGCGGACGCCGCCGGCGAACTCGAAGACGGCGCTCGCCGCGGCACCGTCGGCGTACCAGCTCCAGCCCGGGTTGTACTCCTCGCAGTAGACGGCGACCGGGTCGCGGTCCAGGACGTAGCGCGCCGCGTCGAAGGCGTGGATCGCCATGTCGACCAGCAGCACGTGCGGCATCTCCTCGCGGAAGCCGCCGAAGTGCGGCGCCTTCGCGAACAGGACCGACGCCGTTCCGAGCTCTCCGAGCCCGGCGACCTGCTCGCGGAACGCCGCGATCGCGGGGTAGTACCGCCGCGACTGGCTGGTCATCAGCAGCCGCCCGGCGACCTCGCTCGTCGCGGCGAGGATCAGCGACTCGGCGATCGTCGGCGCGATCGGCTTCTCCGACAGCACCGGCAGCCCCGCGAAGAGCGCCTCGCTGCTCACCGGCAGGTGCGCGCGCGGCACGGTGACGTTGACGACCGCGTCGGCGCCGGAGCGCGCGGCGACCTCGGCGACGGAGCTGCCGACCGCGATCGGCCCGACCCCCTCCTCCTCGGCGGCCCGCTCGGCGAGCGCGACGTCGAGGTCGACGAGGCCGACCAGCTCGGCGTCGGGGTGGTCGCGGATGGTGCGGATCCACGCGCGCCCCATGGCGCCCGCTCCGACCTGGACGAGACGGACGGTCATCGGACGAGCGCCCCCTGGTAGTCCTCGCCGGCGAAGAACTCGCCGGACTCGTAGCGCTGCAGCACGGGCAGGCGGCGCTCGGGGCGGTCGGAGTGCGCCCACTCGACGCCGTTCGCGATCACGCGGCGGACGTCGGCGTGGTGGTAGACGGGGAAGTCCTGGTCGCCGGGCGAGAAGAAGAAGATCCGGCCGTGGCCGCGCTTCCAGGTCATCCCGGAGCGGAACACCTCGCCGCCGGAGAAGGTGGAGAGGAAGACCAGCTCGTCGGGCGCGGGGACGTCGAAGAACTCGCCGTACATCTCCTGCTGCGGGATCGTGAAGGGGTGCGGCACGCCCTGCGCGATGGGGTGCGTCGGGTCGACGGTCCAGACCATCTCGCGGTCCTCGGCCGAGCGCCAGCGCAGCGTGCAGGTGGTGCCCATCAGCTTCCCGAAGATCTTCGACCAGTGGCCGGAGTGCAGGACGACGAGCCCCATGCCGGAGAGGACGTGGCGCTGCACGCGCTCGACGATCTCGTCGGCGACGGCGTCGTGCGCCATGTGGCCCCACCAGACCAGCACGTCGGTGCCGGCGAGGACCTCCTCGGTGAGGCCGTGCTCGGGCTCGTCGAGCGTGGTGGTCGAGACGGTCGCGCGCTCGCCGAGGTTCTCGGTGATGCCGGCGGCGATCGTCGTGTGCATGCCGTCGGGGTAGATCGCGCGGACCTTCTCCTCGATCTGCTCGTGGCGGTTCTCGCCCCAGACGAGGACGCGGAGGGGAGCGGCGGGTGTGGTCACGGAGGGTCCTTCTTCGTCGGAGGTGTCGAGTGCGCCGGTGCAGCGGTTAAGCGCTTTACCGGCGAGTGCTCCTAGACTGCGGGACACCGCGCCCCCGCGTCAACCGCGGCGGGGCGCGTCGAGCGGAGGGAGACGCGATGGCGACCATGCAGGACGTCGCGCGCCGCGCGGGCGTGTCGATCGCGACCGTCTCCTTCGTCGTCAACGCCAGCAAGCCGGTCTCGCCGGAGACGGCTGAGCGGGTCCGCGAGGCGATGCGCGAGCTCGGCTACCGCCCGCACGCCCTCGCTCGCGCGCTGGCCCGCCGGCGCTCGATGATGATCGCGATCGTCTACCCGCTGGTCCCCTCGCGTCCGCTGAACACCGCGACGACCTTCCTCGCCGGCGCCGCCGAGGCCGCCGCCGAGAGCGGCTACTCGATCGTGCTCTGGCCCACGGTCGGCGGCGCGGAGAAGCTCGCCGATCTGCGCGCCGACGGCCTGCTCGACGGCGTCGTGCTGATGCAGGTGACGTCGGACGACGAGCGGGTGGCGGTCCTGCGCGACTCCGGCACCCCGTTCGCCCTGCTCGGCCGCACCCGCGACCCCTCGGCGCTCGACTGGGTGGACATCGACTTCGAGGGCATGGTCGAGGAGGCGCTCGAGCGCCTGACCGCCCTGGGGCACCGCCGGGTCGCGCTCGTGCTCGGGCCGGAGGGCGGCGCCGACTTCGGCCCCTACGCGCGGACCCGGGAGGCGTTCGAGCGGGCGGCCGCGGCCCGCGGCCTGACCGCCGCGCACCTGCGCTGCGAGGAGACGCCCGCCGGCGGGCGCGCGCTGGCCCGCTCGCTCGACCCGGAGACGGCGACGGCGGTGCTGGTGATCAACGGCGGCGCGGCCGTCGGCTTCGCGCACGAGCTGCGCCACCGCGGCGTGCGGGTGCCCGAAGACCTCTCGATCGTGCTGCTCGCCTCCGACCCCGACGTCGCGGACCTCGCCGCCCCGGCACTCGATCTGCTCGTCGCGCCGGGCCACGCCCTCGGCCGCCGCGGGGTGGAGGCGCTGCTCGCCCGCCTCGCCGATCCGGCCGCGCCGCTGCTGCAGGAGCGCATCGGCGGGCCGTGGCGCCCGGGCGGCTCCGTCGCGGCACCGCGCGGCTGACCCTCGGCGCGTGCGCACCGCGCCGGCCGGTCGACCGTCCCATCGTCCAGGTGGCGCAGACAGGGCATCTGTGGCAGTTCTTGGGTGATCAGCGAATCCTCCAGTCTTCTGCGGAGGATCGCCCGTGCGGGTCGGGCGGCAGGAGGCCTAGCGTGGGAGCACCGTTCCGGCCCGAAGGAGCACCCGGCATGACCCGCGCGACCCGCTCACCCCACCCGCCCGCTCACCTGCCGCCGCGGCTGACCCTCTCGCTCTGGGACTTCTCCTGGTACACGCGGACGATGCCGGGCGAGCCCTTCCACGACCTCGGGCGCGCGTTCGACGAGGCGGTGGAGCGCGGCTGCAACACGGTCCGGATCTGCGCGGCTCCGCTCCTGCTGTTCGGCGACCACTCGATCGACACCTCGCAGCTGCGCTTCTCGAACATGGGCGGTGACGTCGGCCGGGGCACGCGCTGGTACGACGCCGTCGGCGGCGCCGTGCTCGACCTGCGGGCGCGCCTGGTCGAGCTGTTCCGCCAGGCCGCCGCGCACGACGTGTTCGTCATCGTCTCCTCCTGGGAGTACCAGCAGAGCCCCGCGTTCCTCAGCGACTCGTCCTGGCACGACATGCTGGCGGCGATCCCGCCGACCGAGCGCCACGAGGCTCTCGCGCGCGCCGAATCGCGGCTGATCGCCTTCCTCGAGGCCGAGGGGCTGGCCGACCGCATCGCCTACGTCGAGGTGCACAACGAGGTCGACCTGTCCCGGCTGGGCGAGGTGCCGGCGGAGGGGCTCGACACCTTCTGGGCGCAGAAGCCGTACCTGACCGCCGCGCTGGAGATCCTGCAGGCGGATCATCCGGACGTCCTGTCGACCGTCTGCTACGGGATCCCGCCGTACCTCGACCTCGACTCCGTGCCGGAGAACGCGCAGGTCGCGCACGTGCACTTCTACGTCTACGGGGTCCTCGCGGCGCTGGAGGAGTGGGCGGGAGTGCGGGCCGAGCCGCCGGTGTTCCCGAGCGCCGAGCTGAGATCGCTGCTGCGCGAGGGGGCGCCCGAGTTCGACGCCCTGGCGCACACCGTCGAACCGTGGCGGCTCGCGGCGACCGGCATCAGCCCGAGCATGTTCTACGCCTACGACCGGGTCGATCCGGTCGCGTGGGACTCCTGGCTCTACTCGCACTACGGCCGCTACGAGGTCGCGATGCGGGAGGCGATCGACGTCCGGCTGCGCGCGGTGGCGACCTGGGCCCGCCGCCGCGGAGTGCCCGCCGTGGTCGGCGAGGGCTGGATCGGCTACACGCCGCTGGAGGCGGAGTTCGAGGACGGGCCGGCCGGCCGGGTCCTCGCCGGCTACGCCGTCCAGCGCTGCATCGACCTCGGCTACTGGGGCACGCTCGTCGGCTCCAACTCCGCGCCGCAGCACCCGGGCTGGGCGAACGTCGAGCTGCAGCGGCGGCTGAACGGCCTCGTCCTGGCGTCCGGGGAGCTCGGGGAGACCAGGGGGACCGCGCCCGCGCCGCGGTCCTCCGCTCCGCTCAGTTCCGCGTCCGGTACGCGTGCGGAGTCAGGCCGTGGATCCGCTTGAACTGCCGGGCGAAGTAGAAGGAGTCCTCGTAGCCGGCCGCGGCGGCCACCTCGGCGATCGGCCGCTCCGTCATGTCGAGCAGCTCGCGGGCCCGCGCCATCCGCAGCTCGGTCCGGTACTGCAGCACCGGCATCCCGAAGCGGCGCCGGAAGAGGGCCGCGAAGTGCGACGGGCTCAGGCACGCCATCGAGGCGAGCTCCGCCACCTCGATCCGCTCGGCGGGGTGGTCGTGGAGGAACTGCGCGGCCCGGTCGAGGGCGGTGCTGCGCGCGTCGCCGGGCGGGCGGTCCGAGGCGAGGATCGCCAGCAGGTGCCAGGCGGCGCCCGATGCGGCGAGCAGGCTGTTCGTCGTCGAGTCGCAGCCCAGGTGCGTGATCGCCGCCGAGATCAGCGCGACGGCGGCGTAGACGTCGGACAGGGTGCGCACCGGAGCGTCGACCGTGGCGCGTGCGGCCTGCAGGAACTCGGGCAGATCGCTGCCGGCGAGGTGCAGCCACCACAGCGTCCACGGGTCGGCGGCGTCGGCCCCGTAGCCGTGCGGCTCGCCGGGCGGCAGCAGGACGATCTGCCCCGCGGTCACGGCGAAGGTGCCCGCCGCCGTCGTGCACCAGCCGGAGCCCCGGGTGCAGACCAGGACGACGGCGTCCACGATCGGGCTGGTGCGCACTCGTCCGTGCCCGCGCGCCTCGGGGAAGTGGCCGCAGTCGGTGACCAGGAGGTGAGACGTCCCCGGCTGCGTCAGCGCCTCCCGGACGCGGGGACGCGGCAGGACGTGCATCGTCTCGCCCGGGAAGCCCGCCCCGAGGATCGTCGGCGTCCGTGCGCACCGCATCAGCGTTCCGTCCAGAAGTTCCACGGGTTCCGTCCTCCGTCCCGCCTGCGAATCTGATCTTGACTGGGCGGCGTGCTCGATGACAACGCTGCCATTTCCGCCGACAGTACCAGTGGAACGTCCAGGGGAAGCGCTGCGCCGCCTCCCCCTCCGCCCGCTCCGGAGGACGTCGCGTCCAACGACGAGCTCTTCCTCCTCGGTCTGCACCTCGAGGAGCGCCCGCGCTCCGGAGGCGCGCCCGAGCACTACTGGGAGGAGGCGGTCTGGCGGGACCCCGGCGACGCCCGCTGCCGCGTCGCCCTGGCGCGGTCGCTCGCCGCCGCGGGCCGCTTCGACGAGGCGGAGGGCCACCTCCGCTCCGCGATCGAGCGGCTGACCTCACGGGGCGTGGTGCCGGCCGACGGCGAGGCGCACCACCGGCTGGGCGAGCTGCTCGCCCGGCAGGGACGGCCGGAGGAGGCGCTCGAGGCTCTGAGCACGGCGCGGAGGACACCGGCCTGGCGCGTCCCGTCCGGTGTCGCGCTCGGGCGGCTCCTCCTGGCGACGGACCGCCTCGAGGAGGCCGAGGCCGTGCTGCGCGAGGTGCGCGCGATCGACGGGCAGCACGCGCGGGCGACGGTCCTGCTCGCCGTCGTGCTCCGGCGCGGCCGGCGGGCGCAGCAGTCGAGGGCGCTGCTCGAGAGCGTGCTCGCGCGCGATCCGCTCGACCACTGGGCGCGCGACCTCGCCGGCCGCCCGCTCGACGCCGACGCCGACGCACTGCTCGACGTCGCGCTGGAGTACCGCGACGCGGGGCTGCCGGACGACGCACTGCGACTGCTCGCCCTGGCGCTCGCGGCCGATGCCGCGCGGCGCACCCCCGCCGAGCGGACCGGGGTGGTGCCGCTGGTGCACTACCACGCCGCACTGCTGCACGAGCGGCAGGGTCGCCCCGACCAGGCGCGGGCCGCCCGGCGGACCGCGCAGCAGGCGCCGCTCGAGGGCTGCCGCCCGGTCCGCCTCGAGGACGTCGAGGCGCTGGAGGCGGCCGACGCCGAGGACACCACCGCCCGCTTCCTCCTCGGCGGCTGGTACTCCGCGGTGGGCCGCGTCGAGGACGCCTTCGCTGCTACGTGGTCCGCCGCCGCGCACGACCCGAGGGCGTGGGTGCGGGTGGCCGCGCTGCGCGCGCTGGGGGCGGCCTCCTGCACCGCCTACGGCGACGCCGAGGCGGGGCTCGCCTACCTCGAGCGCGCTCGGCACCTCGCCCCCGGCGACGCGGGGCTCCTCGTCGAGTACGACCGGCTCCGGGTGCTCCTCGGGCACGAGGGGCGGCTCGCCCTCCTCGAGGAGAACGAGGCGCTCGTCCTCGAGCGCGACGATCTGACCCTCGAGTACGCGGCGCTGCTGGTCGCGGACGGCCGAGCGGGTCGCGCTCAGGGCCTGCTGCTGGGCCGGGTGCTCGGGCAGGGGGAGGGCCCGGGGAGCCGGGTGCCCGAGGGGCGCGTGCTCGAGGTCTGGGACGCGACGATGATCGCGCTCGCCGACGCGTCGTCGCCCGCCGATGCGCTGACCTTCCTCTGCGCCGCCCTCGCGCCGCCCGCCTGTCTCGGCGAGGAGCGCCCGCAGTCGGCCGTCCCCGCCGGGCTGCTGCTCCGCCGCGGTACCGCGCGGGCGCGCCTCGGCGACGACGCGGGCGCCGCCGACGACTGGGAGGCGGCCGCCGGGCTGACCGGCGACGCCGTGACGGCGCCGCACTACGACGAGCAGACGGTCTCCGCGATCCGCGCGCTCCTGGCGCTCGGGCGCCGCGCCGAGGCCGACCGCCTGACGACGGCCTTCTCGGAGTGGATCGACGAGGAGGCCGCGATCCCGGCCACGGCCGACTGGTCCCGCCCCGGCGAGCTGTTCCCGCCGGAGCCGCAGCAGCAGAAGGACGCGCTGCTGGCGCGCTGCCGCGAGCAGCTCGCCGCACTGGCGGAGGATCGGCGGAGTGAGGGAGGCGCGCCTGGACCTGCGGAGCGGAGCTGACCGCCGAGTCGGGCACCCGCCGTCGTCCAGCGCCGCAGCTGCCGTGCTTCGCGCGCGAGTGGACTCGGAACGGGCTCGTGGCACGTCCCAGAGCCCTCTTCGCGTCCGGTCGCCCGCGTGCCCGCCCGCGAGTGGACGGACGACGGGGTCTGAGCGCAGCCGAAGCCCGTTGCGCGTCCATTCGGGACGACCGCGGCGAGGAGTCCTCGGCCAGGGTCGCTCGACGGGACGGTCCGGCGTGGGCGGGAAGCGCCCTGTCACTGCTGCTCCGTCGGCGCAGTGGCGCCGCGGGGGTCCCCGCTCACCCCGCGTGCGGCAGCAGCACCTCCACCAGGCCGTCGGTGACGCGCGTCTCGAAGCGCGGCTGGGGCGAGGTGGCGGGGCCGCGGACGACCTCGCCGGTCTCGAGCGAGAAGGCGCTCGCGTGCCAGGGGCAGGTGATGCAGGCGTCGGCGCCGGTGCCGCGGAGCTCGCCCTCGTCGAGGGGGCCGGAGAGGTGGCTGCAGACGTTCGAGAGGACGTCGACGCGGTCGCCGCGGCGGACGGCGAGCAGCGGGGTCTCGGCGACGGTCCTCTTCACGGGGGAGTCCTGCGGCAGCTCGGCGAGCGGGCCGAGGGGCTGCCAGCCGGTCGGGAAGCGGTGCGGCACGTCCTCGGTGTGATTCGCGCCGGCCGCCTGGCGGTAGCTGAGGTGGCCGCCGAGGTAGCCGCCGCCGGAGACGACGGCGAGGCCGAGCGCGCTGAGCACCTTCCCGCTGGTGCGCCGCCCGCGCACGCGCTGGACGAAGGATGCGGTGTAGAGGACGGTCCCGGCGACGTTGGCCGCCGCGTGGACGAGCCCGACGCGCTTCTGCTGCTCGTGCAGCTCGGACCAGTCGGTGTAGCCGGCGGCGGCGGTGGGCAGCACGCTGACGATCCCCAGGCCGATGAGGGTGCGCGCCGCGCGCTCGTTGCCGGGCAGCAGATCGAGGACCGCCGCCGACACCCACGCGCCGGTCGGCACGAGCACGAGCAGCGGATGCACCGGGTGCCCGATCGGGACGCCGTGCAGCACGTCCCGCACGGGCTGCGGCCGGATGACCGCGTCGACCACCTTCTTGACCCGGTCGACGAGCGGATCGAGGGCGGCCACGTTCTCGAGACGGCTGACGAGACGGACGAGCTTCACTTCGCGCATGCACCAGGGCACCCCGTGCTCGGGTGGCGCGGCAAGGGGGTTGCGATCCGGGAGGGGCCGTTCCGCTCACGTCGGAGGACCGCGTCTCCGGACCGGCACTGCCGAGGAGGGCGGGTCTCGATACGCCCCTGCGGGGCTACTCGACCAGCATGGTCAGGCAGCGGCCGCCTTTCCCTCCCGATCACATGGTGCTGCAGATGGCGCCTTGTGATCGGGCAGCGCGCGCAGCGCCCCGCCGTGATGATCGCGCAGTGCCCCGCCGTGCTGATCGCGCGGTGCGCCCTTTCAGGCTGAGCGAGCAGTGCGCGCAGCGCGCCCTCTCCATGCTGATCGAGTAGCGCGCGCAGCGCGCGTATCGAGATCCGCCCCCGTCGAGACGGCGGCCTGCAGCCCCGCCGGCGTCAGCCGGCCGACGTGAAGAAGGCCTCGATCGCGCGGGTCAGGGCGACGAGGTCGTCGACGTGGGCGAGCTCGCGCGCGGAGTGCATCGACAGCAGCGGGACGCCGACGTCGACGGTCGAGATCCCGAGCCGGGTGGCGGTGAGCGGCCCGATCGTGGAGCCGCAGGGGACCGTGTTGTTCGAGACGAACTCCTGGAACTCCACTCCGGCCCGCGCGCACACGCCGGCCCAGAGCGCGGCGCCGCGGGCATCGGTCGCGTAGCGCTGCGAGGCGTTGATCTTGAGCAGCGGGCCCTTGCCGGCGACCGGCTGGTTCACCGGGTCGTGCTTCTCCGGGTAGTTCGGGTGCACGGAGTGGCCGGCGTCGGCGGAGAAGCACCAGGACCGCGCCATCGCCCGGGCGCGCTCGTCGACACCCGCGCCGAGCGCGGCGCCGACGCGGGTGAGGACGTCCTCGAGGAAGGGCCCGCTCGCTCCGGAGCGGCTGGCCGAGCCGAGCTCCTCGTGGTCGAAGGCGGCGAGCATGCTGATGTGCCCCGGCGCGGCGGCGGCGTCCGCATCCGTGCCGCTCGCCGCGAGCAGCGCCACGAGTCCCGCGTGCACCGAGCTGAGGTCGTCCATCCGCCCGGCCGCGAAGAGCGCGTCGTCGAGGCCGAAGCGCGCGGGCGGCTGGGTGTCCGCGGTGATGAGGTCGTAGCCGGTGATGTCGGCGGCGCCGTCGAGCCCGGCCTTCGCGGCGAGGATCTCGAGCAGGTCGTTCCCGTCCGCGTCGCCCAGGCCGTAGACGGGGACGGTGTGCTTCTGCCGGTCGAGCTTCAGGCCGTCGTTCGCCTCGCGGTCGAGGTGGATCGCGAGCTGCGGGATGCGCAGGAACGGGCCGGTGCGCACGAGCACCTCGGCGCCGTCGCGGGTGACGATGCGGCCGGCCAGCTCGAGCTCGCGGTCGAGCCAGGAGTTGAGCAGCGGTCCGCCGTAGACCTCGACGCCGGCCTGCAGCCAGCCCTTCGACTCGACCGTCGGCCGGGGCTTGAGCTTGAAGCCGGGGGAGTCGGTGTGCGCGCCGAGGATGCGGAACGGCGTCACCGCGGTGGCCCCGGCCGGGACGTGCCAGGCGATGACCGCCCCGTCGCGGAGGACGAAGTAGCGCCCGGGCTCCGAGGGCCACGCGGCGGTCTCGTCGACGGACTCGAACCCCGCCGCCGCCAGTCGCCGCGCGGTCTCCGCCGCGGCGTGGAAGGAGGAGGGCGAGGCGGTGAGGAACTCGGCGAAGTCGGCGAGGTGGTCGGCGCGGGAGGTCATCGACTCATTCAAGCAGGGCGGGCGAGGCCCGGCGGCAGCAGCTCGGCGAGCGGGATCGAGCCGGTCGACTTCGTGGTCACGCCATGGCAGCCGCAGCCGGCGGGCGGACGGTCACGCCGGCGACCGCACAGCGCCCAGATCCCGCCGCGCCAGCCACCCCTTCGACCGCCGCAGCCCCTCCTCCAGCGTCGCCTCACTCTCCTCGTCGACGCAGATCCACCCGGCGTACCCCGCCCGCCCGAGCGCCTTCAGCACCCCGCCCAGGTCGAGCACGCCCTCCCCGGCGACCCGCCACTCCCCATCCCGCCCGACCGGGATCGAGTAGTCCTTCAGGTGCAGGTTGTCCACGAAGGCCCCGAACTCGTCGATGAAGCCCGGCAGGTCCTCGACCCCCGAGCGCGCCAGATGCGCCGTGTCGACGGTCAGCCCGAGCACCCCCGGCTCCCTCCCGTCGAAGAACTCGCGGAAGTCCGCGAGCTCCATCACCGGCTGGTCCGTGTGGTGGTGCAGCGAGAACGCCACGCCGGCGTCCCGCGACCGAGAGGCGATATCGGTCAGCGTCGAGGCGAACGAGCGCCGCATCGCAGCATCCACCCCCTCGTGCGGATGCCCGTGGCAGAACACGATCCGCTCGGCCCCCACCGCCGCGGCGAACGCGATGGTCGCCGCGATCCGCTCCTGCCCCGCCTCGTCCAGAGAATCCCCGGTGATCAGCGCCGAGTAGATGCCCGGATCCTCTCCCAGCGAGGCGAGGGCACGAGAGGGATCACCCACGTACTCGGCGTACTGCGCCCCTTTCAGCTGCAGTCCTTCGTACCCCTCCGCCCGGAAGCTCGACACCAGCACCGGAACCTCCGCCGGCTCCAAGAACTTCGAGAACGCCAGCCGCGACACGCTCATTCTCCGATCACCTCGCGCTCGGCCGTGTCGAACACGATGAGCAGCTCGCACTCCTCGTCGCCGATGTTCACGGCGTTGTGGGTGGCGCCGAGAGGGATCGAGATGGTGTCGCCGGGGCCCATCTCTACGTAGTCGTCGTTCACCCGGTTGCGGATTCGGCCGCGGATCACGGTGAGCACCTCGTCGCAGTTGGGGTGGTGGTGCACGGGGTTGTTGCGGCCGGGCTGGATGAAGCACTTGCCGACGGTGAGGACGTCGGAGTTCCCCTCCGAGCCGGCGATCATCCACTCGAGCCGGCCCCATTCCTGCGGGACCGTGGTGGCGCCTCCGGCGGGCACGAAGCCGCCGCGGCGGGTCTGGTTCTCGATCATGTCGTCTCCTTCGTCGTAGTCGATACGTCATCAAGGGGCGCCCGGCCCGGACAGGCCGGGCGCCGAGAGCGTCAGCCCCCGAGCTGCGCGACCTTCGCGTCCAGCGCCGCGCCGACCTCCGCCGGAGTCAGCTGCCCCTGCGCCATCAGCTGCAGCTGCGCGACCATCTCGACGTTCAGCGCGTCCTGGTAGCGCGGCCAGGCGGCCTGCGGCAGGTACACCCGGTCCTCCTGCAGGGCGAGCAGGTTGGGTGCGAGGTGCTCGTCGATCGCGGGCTCGTAGTTGGTCGTCGTCGTCATCGAGTTCGTCGCCTTCTGGAAGGCGGCGACGCCCTCGGGGCTGGCGAGGAAGCCGAGGAACGCCTGCGCGGCCTCCGGCTGCTTCGCCTTCGCGTTGATCACCCAGCCGGGCGAGGCGTTGCCCGAGAACCAGGGCTCGCCGTCGGGCTGCGGGAAGCCCGCGATCTCCCAGTTCAGGTCGGGGTTCAGCTCCGGCACCTTCGTGACGTTCCACGGACCCATCGGGATCATCGCGGCGCGCCCGGTGACGAACTCCTCCAGCACCTGGTCGCCGTTCACTCCGACGACGTCCTGCGAGATCAGGCCCTCGTCGAACAGCTCGGCCCATTGGCCCAGCGGCTCCGCCCAGTTCTCCTCGAAGGAGCCGCCGCCGTCGAAGGCGTCGAGATCGCTCACGCCGTTGCGGGCGTTCGCGGCGCCGACGCTTGAGGCGATGCTGTCGGGCAGCGCGCTCCACGGCTCGAGGTACGGGGTCGTGCCGGTCTCCTTGATGTCGCGCAGCAGCTGCACGAAGTCGTCCCACTCGGTCGGGAACTCGTCGTAGCCGAGCGACGCCACGAGATCCGTGTCGTAGGCGAGCCCCGTCGACCAGGACGAGATCGAGAGTCCGTAGGTGCGCCCGTCCCTGCCGCGGATCTCCTTGTTCAGGGGCGCGACGACGTCCATGTAGGGCTCGTCGGTGATGTCGACGACGAGCTCGCCGTCGATGAGGTTCGTCTTGTTCTCGGAGCCCATCACGAAGACGTCGGCGGCGGTGCCGGCCAGCAGCCGGTTCTGCAGCGTCGAGATGTACTCGGCCACCGGAGGGGCGTGCGAGACCTCGACGCGGATGTCGGGGTTCGCCTCCTCGAAGGCGGCGACCACCGGCTCCATGACCTCGGGGTTGTCCCAGGTCATGAAGGTGAGGGTCGTGCGGCCGTCGCCACCGGCGGCGGAGCAGCCGCTGAGCACGAGGGCGAGCGCGACACCGCCGAGGAGCGCGGTGCGCAGTCGGGTGCGGGTGCGGGATCTGTGCGTCATTGCAGGATTCGCTTTCTGGAAGAGAGAGGAGAAGGAGAGGAGAGGGAGGGAGAGGTCAGCCCTTGACGCTGCCGGCGAGGAGGCCGTTCACGATGTGCCGCTGCATGGCGACGAAGAAGATCACCATCGGGATCAGAGCGAGGACGGAGAGGGCGAGGAACGCCGGCCAGTCGACCGAGAACTCGCCGACCGCCTTGTACACCTGCAGCACCAGCGTCTGGTTCTGCGGGGAGCTGAGGAAGACGACCGGGGTGAGGAAGTCGTTCCACACCCACATCGTCTGGAACACGCCGACCGTGATCAGGATCGGGCGGATGAGGGGGAGCGCAATGCGCCAGTAGATCTGGAACGGGCTCGCGCCGTCGAGCTTGGCGGCCTCGATCATCTCGCCCGGAATGGTGCGCATGTAGCCGACGATCAGGAAGTAGCAGAAGACCGATCCCGCGGTGTACATCAGGATCAGCCCCCACAGCGAGTCGACGAGGCCGAGCTGTGCGAAGAGCCGGTAGAGCGGGATCAGCGTCACCTGCCCGGGCACGAGGAAGGCGATCACGAAGACGATCGTGACGAACCGCGATCGGCGCAGGATCACCGAGAAGGCGGCCAGCGAGCCGATCAGCAGCATCAGCACGATCGAGACCGCGGTGACCAGCAGGGTGTTGCCGAAGGCCTGGACGATCGGCACGCTCTCGAGCACGCGGGTGTAGGTGTCGAGCCGCCAGACCGTCGGCAGCGCGAGCGGAGCGGCGGCCGTCTCGGCCTGCGTCTTGAACGTGTTGACGACGATGTAGTAGAAGGGCAGGCCGACGATCAGCGCCAGCGGCAGCATGATCGCGCTGGTGAGCAGGGCGCCCGGCCGCAGGACCTCCGAGCGCCGGGCGGCGGTGCGGGCGGGGGCAGGAGTGCTCGCCGGATCGGGGGCGGTCGCGGGCGCGGGAGCGGCGACGGTGCGGCTCATGACGTCCTCCGTTCGAGTCGGTTCGAGAGCAGGAGCTGCACGGCGACGATCGCGCCGACGAGCAGCATGAAGACGACCGCGAGGGCGGAGGCGCGCCCGAACTGGGCCTGCGAGATGCCGTTCTGGATGATCGTCTGCGTGATCGTGTTCGTCGAGAATCCGGGTCCGCCGCTGGTCAGCGTGAACGGCAGCTCGTAGACCTTGAGGCCGCTGGTCATCAGCAGCAGGCAGCTGATCGTCAGCGCCGGGGTGAGCAGCGGAACGGTGATGTGCCGGAACTTCTGCAGCGCGCTCGCCCCGTCCACCGTCGCGACCTCGTAGAGATCGGCCGGGATGGACTGCAGGTAGGCGAGGTAGAGGATCGCGTGCCAGCCGGCGGTCGACCACACCCCCACGACGATCACCGAGAGCTGGGCGAGGGCGGAGTCGGACAGCCACGGCACGGGTCCGATGCCGAGGGTGCTCCGCAGCAGCGAGTTCAGGGCGCCGGAGCCGAGCGGCGAGAGGATGAACCCCCAGACGAGGCCGAGGATCGCGACGCTCGGGATCGACGGGAAGAAGAAGACCGAGCGGACGAAGTTCCGGCCGAGGAAGGCCCGGTTGAGCACGACCGCGGCCGGGATCGCGATCACCGTGACGAGGACCGTCGTGCCGAGCGTGAAGAGGATCGTGAAGCCGAGGCCGGCGATCATCGACGGGTCGGTGAAGATCGCCGCGTAGTTGTCGAGGCCGACGAAGGACACCTCGGTGCTGTAGCCGCCGAAGTCGGTGAAGCTCCAGTAGAGCGACTGCACCAGCGGATACGCGAACAGCACCGCGAACACGATGAGCAGCGGGATCGCGAAGGCGCGGACCTGGAGGACCTCCCGGAACGCCGCGACGGGAGTGCGCGCCGGCGGGGTCACCGCGGGCGGCGGCGCGGGCGTGCGCCGCGGCGGCTCCAGCACCGTGGTCATGGCAGGAGCCCGTCCACCAGATCGATCGGCGCACCCGTCTCGGCCGAGCGATAGGCCCCGTCGATCAGCGACACCGTCTTGAGGTTGTCGCGGCCGGAGTTGGGCGCCTCGACCCCGGTCTCGACGGCGTCGAGGAGGCCGGCCAGCGCACCGTAGGCGGTGAGCGGCTTCGCCTCGCCCGTCGACAGCGGGTTCTCGATCCGCTCCGTGCCGTCGGGGCCGGCGAGGACGATGCCGCCGCCGGTGATGTGCAGGGTGCCCTCGTCGCCCAGGACGATGGTGTCCCACTGGGTGATCCAGCTCGAGAAGCTGTCGGTGTAGGTGACGGTGACGTCGCCGAAGCGGATCTGCAGGTTCGCGTCGGTCTCGCCGACGGCGGGCACGGACGGCGACGAGAACGTGGTGGCTGTGAGCCAGGTGGCGTCCTGGTCGATCAACCGGCGGAAGCCGTCGAGCCAGTGCACGCCCATCACCATCAGAGCGTGGTGGGGCTGATCGTTGCGCCAGCCCTCGTCGACGCGGTGCATCAGCTCGCGGTGGTTGATCACGCGGACCCGCCCGATCCGGCCCGCCTGGATCAGCTCGCGGGCCAGCTCGAAGCCGTAGTGCTCGCGGAAGTTCTGGTCGACCGCCAGCTGCACTCCCGCCTCGTCGGTGATGCGGACCAGCTCGCGCGCCTCGTCGATCCCGTCGGCGAAGGGCTTCTCGACCAGGAGGTGCTTGCCGGCCGCGGCGAGCTCGCGGACGGTCTCGAGCCGGACGTGGCTGGGCGTGCAGACCACGGCGACGTCGAAATCGACGGCCGCGAGGGCCTCCGCGATGCTGGCGAAGGCGCTCGGCACGCCGTAGGTCGAGACGGCCCACTCGCGCCGCTCGGGCGAGGGGTCGATCACGGCGACCACGTCGATCCGCTCGGGCCGCAGGCGGAAGCCGTCGAAGTGCATCTCGCTCACACCGCCGGCGCCCACCACCGCGATGCGGTGCCGTCTCGTCTGCTCCGCGCTGTCGGTCTGTCCTGCGCTGTCGTTCATCCGGACCTCCTCGTCGGACGACGAGGTCAGGGTGTTCGACCTCGGCGTCGAGCGGCACGGTCGCCGCTTCGAGTTCAGCCTGGAGGGCCGATCCGATCGAGAAGAGAGCCAATACGGGCACGTTGGCCCACGGGACGCCCTCAGTCGGGAAGCGTGTTCCAGGTAGCGGCCAGGATCTCGATCCCGGCCCGCGTGAGCGCCGGATCGTTGGCGTAGGAGATCCGGACGTGGTCGTCGAGGCGGTCGTCGACGCTGAAGGTCGGACCCGGCAGGATCCGCACTCCCGCCCGCTCCGCCCGCTGAGCGAGGGCCGTCGCGCGAGGCTCGGGGAGCTTGATCCAGAGCGAGCCGCCGCCCTGCGGGATCTGCGGCGACCAGCTCGGCAGGTGCTCCGCCACCGCGTCGAGCACCAGGCGCCGGTGCTCCGACAGCAGGAGCAGCCGCTCGTCGCGAGCGCGCTCGATCCGCCCGAGCAGCCGCGCGGCCACGATCTGCGCGAGGACCGAGGTGCCCAGATCCTCCCCGCCCTTCACCGCGGCGAGCTCGGCCACGAGGTCCGGCCGGGCGCGCAGCCAGCCGACGCGCAGCCCGCCCCAGAACGACTTGCTCACCGAGCCGACGGTCATGATCGACTCCCCGCCCGCGGCGAGCGGGATGGGGCGGCGCTCGCCGTCGATGACCGTGTCGGCGAGCGTCGCGTCGTCGATGACCGGGACGCTGTGCCGCGCCGAGAGGGTGGCCAGGCGGCTCCGGCGGAAGTGGTCGAGCACCGAGCCCGTCGGATTCTGCGCCGTGGACTGCACGACGATCAGCACCGGCTTCAGGGCGACGGTCAGCTTCGCGAGCTCGTCGACGTCGATGCCGTCCGGCCCGGAGGTCACGCCGACCAGGCGCGCGCCCAGCGCCTTGAGCGATTCGATGGCCCCGCGGAAGGTCGGCTCCTCGACGAGCACCGTGGCGCCCGGGGCGACGAACACCGCGGCAGCGAGCCGGAGGGCCTGCTGCGCCCCGGAGGTGATCAGGATGTGCTCCGGCATCGTCGGCAGTCCGAGGTCGGTGTAGTACCCGGCGACCGCCAGCCGGAGCTCGGCGAGACCCGCCGGGATGTAGCCGTGGCCCGCCACGAGATCGCGGGTGCGCGAGCTGTCGATCGCGTTGAACTCGTCCGCGACCATCGGCAGGCCGGGCAGCGCCGCGCTCCGCAGATCGATGCGGTCGACGGCCGCGGCCTCACCGACGAAGGACCGGAGGCGGTCGCCGCCACGACTGGTCTGCGGGTGCCGTGACGCGCTGACGTACGTCCCGTCGCCCCGTCGGCTCGAGAGCAGACCCTCGGCGCGGAGGTCGTCGAGTGCCTTGGTCACCGTGTTGCGGCTCACGCCGAGCGCCGCGCCGAGGATCCGCTCGGACGGCAGCCGCGATCCCGACGGCAGCGCCCCGCTGCGGATGAGCGTGCGCAGCGCCGCGGCGAGTTCCTCATGCAGCGCGCTCTCACCCTGCTGCCACTCGCCGAGCAGCCGGAGGAGCCGGTTCGCGCCGACCGCGACCAATCGGAAGGCATTGGCACTCGCTGCCTGATACGTCATCGGCACATCATGGGAGCAATCCCCGGCCGGGTCAATCGACCGATGGCGACGGGGCCGGAGGAGGAAGGACCTCGCGATGCCGCACACCGTCGTGTTGCTCGGAACGCTCGACACCAAGGGCGAGGAGTACGCGTTCCTCCGAGACCGCCTGAGATCGGCGGGCGTCGACTCGATCGTGATCGACGCCGGAGTGCTCGGCGCACCGGGACTCGCGCCGGACATCGACCGCGACACGGTGGCCCGCGCCGGCGGCTCGAGCGCTGCGGCGCTCGCCGCCGCGGGGGACCGGGGCGCCGCGATGGCCGTCATGGCGGCCGGAGCGACGGCCGTCGTCCGCGACCTCGTCGCGCAGGGCTCCGTGCAGGGCGCGCTCGCGCTCGGCGGGACGGGTGGCACCTCGCTGGCCGCGACCGCGTTCGGTGCGCTGCCGCTGGGCTTCCCGAAGCTGATCGTCTCGACGGCCGCGTCGGGAGCGACCGAGCAGTACGTCGGGAGCAGCGACCTGATCCTCGCGCCCTCGGTCGTCGACATCGCCGGGCTGAACCGGATCTCGCTGCGCATCCTCGCCAACGCCGCGGCGGCGATGGCCGGGATGGTCACCGCTGAGCCCGTTCCCGACGACGGCGTGCGCCCGATGATCGCCGCCAGCATGTTCGGCGTGACGACCCCGTGCGTGACCCGGGCGCGCGAGCGGCTCGAGGAGCTCGGCTACGAGGTGCTCGTCTTCCACATGACCGGCTCGGGCGGGCGAGCGATGGAGTCGCTGATCCGGCAGGGCTTCTTCGCCGGGGTGCTCGACCTGACGACGACCGAGCTGGCCGACGAGCTCGTCGGCGGAGTGTTCTCGGCGGGGCCCGACCGCCTGCGCGCCGCGGCCGCCGTCGGCGTGCCGCAGGTGGTCTCCGTCGGCGCGCTCGACATGGTGAACTTCGGCGCCGTCGACACGGTCCCGGAGCGCTTCCACGAGCGTCGGCTGCACGTGCACAACTCGAGCGTCACGCTGATGCGGACGACGGCCGCGGAGTGCGCCGAGCTGGGCGCGCGCCTGGCCGCGCGGGTCGCGGAGTCCTCCGGGCCCACCACCGTGCTGCTCCCGCTCGGCGGAGTCTCGGCGATCGCCGTTCCCGGCGGTCCCTTCTCCGACGGCGAGGCCGACGACGCGCTCTTCGGAGCGGTCCGAGCCGGACTCGCCGGCTCCCCGGTCGAGCTCGTGGAGCTCGACACAGACATCAACGATCCGGCCTTCGCCGAGGCGGCCGTCGCCCGGCTGCACGCCGCGATCACCGCACCCCGCACACCGACCCTCCAGGGAGCGCACTCATGACCTTCGTCGCCCGCACCGACATCCTCGACCGTCTCCGCACCAAGGTCGCCCTCGGCGAGCCGATCGTCGGGGCCGGCGCTGGCACCGGCCTCTCGGCGAAGTGCGAGGAGGACGGCGGGGCCGATCTGATCATCATCTACAACTCCGGCCGCTTCCGGATGGCGGGCCGCGGCTCGCTCAGCGGCCTGCTCGCCTACGGCAACGCGAACGACATCGTCGTCGACATGGGGCGCGAGATCCTCGGCGTGCCGCAGCGCACGCCCGTGCTCGCCGGGGTGAACGGCACGGATCCGTTCCTCGACGTGCCGCGCTTCCTCCGGCAGCTGAAGGACCAGGGATTCTCGGGCATCCAGAACTTCCCGACCGTAGGACTGATCGACGGCAACTTCCGCGCCAACCTCGAGGAGACGGGGATGGGCTACGACAAGGAGGTCGAGCTCATCCGCGCCGCGCGGGCCGAGGACCTGCTGACCACGCCGTACGTCTTCTCCGAGGAGGACGCGGTCGCGATGACCGAGGCGGGCGCCGACGTCGTCGTGGTGCACCTGGGTCTGACCACCGGCGGCTCGATCGGCGCCGAGACCGCACGGACCCTGGACGACGGCGTCCAGCTGGCCACGGCCTGGGCGGCCGCGGCCCGCCGCGTCCGCAGCGACGTGATCGTACTCGTGCACGGCGGCCCCGTCGCCGAGCCGGAGGACGCGCAGTACGTGCTCAGCAACGCAGTCGGCCTCGACGGCTTCTACGGCGCCTCCTCCATGGAGCGGCTGCCGACCGAGCGCGCCCTGACGGAGCAGGTGCGGCGCTTCACGTCGCTGACGCTCCCGGCGCCGGCACCGGCACCGGCACGCTGAGGACTCCGGCGCCTGGCGCCTCGAGGTCCGGCTGTCACGGCATGATCGCGTCGATGTACCCGCCGTCCACCGGACCGCGGTCCCGTAGTGGGCTGAGGCCGGCGGGGATACCGGAGGCGCCGCCGTGTTCACGATCGGCGTCGGATTCCTCGCCTGCGTCAGCGCTCGAGCTGGATGGATCCAGCCCGGGCGATGTGGTCGAGAGCTTGCTGTGCCAGCCGTTCGGTGCAGAGTCTCCGCGTCACTGTCCATCGATCGAGCCAGGTGGAGAAGCCGGGAGCCGTGAGGCGCAGGATCTCCTGGATGTCGACGAGGATCAGCTCCGGCGACTTGCGCACCTGGAGACCCGGGGCGCCGAGTCCCGGCATGGGCAGACCGAAGACCACCGGTTCGCAGTGACTGATCCGGTTACGAGCCCAATTCATGCGCTGGGCCAGACGCGCGACATCCTTGCGCGGTTTCGAGAGGCCGTGCTTCAGGGCAGGTTCCCAGAGGTCGCGAACGTAGTGCGCACGCGTTCCGTCGAGCTTCTCGTCACCCTTCCCGAGGAGGTTCACCCAGGTTCCCAGCATGACCTGAGCGATGATCTTCCCGCCCGGAGCGCCGACACCGACCGTCGCCTCGGCCTCGCCGAACGCCGCGTCGACCTTCTTGTCCAGGAGCCCTCGCTGCGTCTGGAACCATCTCTCGCCGTACACAGCCGTCAGCGAGCGATGAAGGGCCTCGCGAAGCGCTACCTCAGCGAAGCGCACCGCGGCGTGGAGGTGCGCGGCGAGTTCCGCGTCGAGCAGGTAGAGCGCTACCGCGTCCCGGTCACCGGTCGTGGCGGCGCGGAACCTGCGCAGACGCTGCCTCGCGAGGCTCTCGATCAGAGCCCTCTGCTCTCCTTCACTGAGTTGTGGGATCACATCCACAATGATATGGTCGGGGTCATATCCCCCCGGCACCGGCCGCGGTCGGGTTTCGGAAACCGCCGTAGATCGCCTCGATCACGGCGGTTTCATCTTTAACGGTGGCGCGTGGTGTCGGTCCTGCGAGTCGTGATCCGGCGCAGTGCACCTCCTGCGCCGGCGCGCGCGGTCCTCCTGCCGTCCGCGCCGGCGCCTCGAGGTCCGGCTCTCACGGCACGATCGCGTCGATGTACCCGCCGTCCACGCGCACCGCGGCGCCCGTCGTCGCCGAGGCGAGCGGCGACGCCAGGTAGACGACCATGTTGGCGATCTCCTCCGGCTCGATCAGGCGCTGGAGCAGCGACTGCGGGCGGTGCAGCCGCATGAACTCGCGCTGCGCCTCCTCCCAGGGGAGGGAGTGGTCGACGAGCTCGTAGACGAAGTCCTCGACGCCGCCGGTGTGGGTCGGCCCGGCGAGCACGCTGTTGACGGTGACCCCGGTGCCGGCGGCGGCCTTCGCGAAGCCGCGGGAGACGCCGAGCAGCGCGGTCTTCGAGACGCCGTAGTGGATCATCTCGGCCGGCGTGACGACGGCGGAGTCGCTGCCGATGTAGAGGACGCGGCCCCAGCCCGCCTCCGTCATCCCGGGCAGGTAGGCGCGGGTGAGGCGGACGCCGGTGAGCACGTTGACCTCGAAGTAGCGGCGCCACTCGTCGTCGGTGATGTCGAGCGGCTCGGTGCTGCCGAAGATGCCGAGGTTGTTGACCAGCACATCCACGCGCGGCACCGACTCGAGCAGCTTCGCCGTCCCGGCCTCGCTCGAGACGTCGGCGGCCACACCGCGCACGGTGGCGTCGGGCACCGCCGCGCGCACGTCCTTGATCGCGCGCCGCACCGATCGCTCCGACCGTGCGTTGACGACCACCTCGGCGCCGGCGCGCGCCAGCCCGACGGCGATCGCGAGTCCGATGCCCTGCCCCGACCCCGTCACCAGGGCCGTCCGTCCGCTCAGGTCCAGCTCGATCATTGCCGCTCCGCTCCGTCCGCCGCCTGCGGACTCCTCGGAGGAGGGTGCCACACGCCTCCGACACCCGCCCCAGGAAACCGCTCCCACCGCACACCGCACGCTGGTCGAGGAGCTCCGGAGGGGCGTAGCGAGACCCGCCGTCGTCAGGACGGCTGGTCTGCGGCCCACCCTTTCGGCACCGGTGGATCTCGATACGCCCGCTGCGCGGGCTGCTCGATCAGCATGGACTGCACCCCCCCGAGGCGTCCTGCAACGGTCGAGGCGTCCAGCAGCACCGGGACGCCTCGACCGTCCGAGGACGTCTCGCCGCCCTCATGCTGGTCGAGTAGACCCGCAGGGGCGTATCGAGACCCGTCACCCCGAGTGGTGCCGGCCGATCGGCAGCACCAGCGGCGTCCCGGACACCGGGTCCGCGATCACGCGCGACTCCATGCCGAACACCGCGCGCACCGTCTCCGCGGTCACCACCTCGGCCGGCGTGCCCGAGGCGTACAGCGCGCCGGCCCGCACCGCGAAGAGGTGGTCGGCGTACCGCGCCGCGAGGTTCAGATCGTGCAGCACGATGACGATCGTCGTGCCGCGCTCGCGGTTGAGGTCGGTCAGCAGGTCGAGCACCTCGATCTGGTGCGACACGTCGAGGTAGGTCGTCGGCTCGTCGAGCAGCAGCACGTCCGTCCGCTGGGCGAGCGCCAGCGCGATCCACACCCGCTGCCGCTGCCCGCCGGACAGCTCGTCGACCGGCCGGTCCGCGATCTCCAGCGTCCCTGTCGCGCGCAGGGCGTCCTCCACGATCGCGTCGTCGTCCGCGGAGGCGCCCCGCCCGAACCAGCCGCGGTGCGGGTACCGCCCGCGCGCCACCAGATCCGCCACGGCGATCCCCTCGGGCGCGATCGGCGTCTGCGGCAGCAGCCCCACCCGCTGCGCGACCTGCCGCGTCGGGAGCCGGTGGATCGCCTCGCCGTCCAGCAGCACGGCCCCCGCGCTCGGCGTGATCAGCCGCGCCATCGCGCGCAGCAGCGTCGACTTGCCGCAGGCGTTCGCCCCGACGATCACGCTGATCGCCCCGGTCGGCACCGTCAGCGACAGCCCGTCGACGACCACGCGCTCGTCGTAGGCGAGTGTCACGCCGTCGACGGACAGCGTGGAGTGACCGGCGGTCACGGGGGAGGTCGGGGCGGTCACAGGGATCCTCCGGTGCGGTTGCGGCGAGCGAGGAGCCAGAGCAGGAACGGCGCGCCGAGCGCACCGGTCACCACTCCGACGGGGAAGCGGGCGCCCGAGAAGGCGAGCCCGGCGACGTGCTGCGCGACCAGGTCCGCCGCGAGCACGACGACGATCCCGACCAGCGCGGACGGGATCAGCGGCACGCGCGCGTCCGGCACGAGCCGCCGCGCGATCGGCCCGGAGACGAAGGCGACGAACGCGATCGGACCGGTGGCCGCGGTCGCGACCGCGACGAGGCACACCGCCACCGCGAGCAGCCCCAGCCGGCTGCGCCGCACGTCGACGCCCAGTGCGGTCGCCGACTCGTCGCCGAGCTGCAGCATCGAGAGCCGTCCGGCCAGCAGCAGCGCGAGCGGCACGAGCACCAGCATCGACAGCGCGAGCGCCGGCACCCCCGCCCAGGACGCGGAGTTGAGGCTCCCGGTCAGCCAGCGCAGCGACTCCTGCACGTCCTCGAACTGCGCGCGCGTCTGCACATAGGCGATCACGCTCTGCAGCATCGCCGCGATCCCGATGCCGATCAGGATCAGCCGGGCGCCGATCACTCCGCTGCCGTCGGCGAGCCAGGCGATCAGCAGCGCCGTGACGAGGGCCGCGGCGACCGCGATCACCGAGACGGCGCCGCCCGAGAGTCCGAAGAACGCGATCGCGACGACGGCCGCCGCGCTCGCGCCCGAGGTGATGCCGATGATGTCGGGGCTGGCGAGCGCGTTCCGCAGCATCGTCTGGAAGACGACGCCGCCCATCCCGAAGCCGAGGCCGACCAGCACGGCGGTGAGCGTGCGCGGCAGCCGCAGCGTGCCGACGGTGAAGGAGGCGCCGGGCACCGTCTCGCCCAGCATCACTCGCAGCACCTCGAGCGGCGAGTAGACGGTGCTGCCGACGGTGAGCGACACGACGGCGAGTGCGAGGGCGACCAGCGCGAGCACCCCGCAGCCCAGCGCGGTGCGGCGGGCGCGGCGGCGACGACCCACGGCGACGCCGAGCGACGGAGCACCCGCAGGAGAACGGAGTGACGAAGCGGCGCTCACAGGGCCCGCACCTTCGAGCGGCGCACGATCGCGATCAGCACCGGCGCCCCGATCAGTGCGGTGACGATGCCGACCTCCACGTCGCTCGGTCGCGCGACGACCCGCCCGATCACGTCGGCGACCAGCAGCAGCAGCGCGCCGAGCAGTGCGGAGGAGGGGAGCAGCCAGGAGTGCGACGGCCCGGTGAACCGCCGCGCGAGATGCGGGACGGTGAGCCCGATGAAGCCGATCGGCCCCGCGATGGCGGTCGCCGCCCCGCAGAGCAGCACCGCGGCGAGTCCGGCTACCAGGCGCGTCCGGCCGACGCGGCGGCCGAGCCCCTTGGCGAGGTCGTCGCCGAGCGCGAGGGCGTCGAGCCCGCGGGCGCTGCCGATCGCGAGCGCCCCGCCGACCGCGAGGAACGGCAGGACCTGGACGATGCTCGTGAACTCGGCGCCGCCGACCCCGCCGACCTGCCAGAACCGGAAGCGGTTGAGCGTCGCATCCTGGGTGAGCAGCACCGCGCTGATCAGCGAGGCGAGGGCCGCGGCGGTCGCGGCGCCGGCGAGCGCGAGCTTGAGGGGAGTGGCGCCCTCGCGACCCAGCGAGGCGACCGCGTAGACGAAGGCGCCGGCCGCCGCCGCGCCGAGGAAGGCGAGCCAGATGAACTGGGAGAGCGTCGTCGCACCGACCGTCGAGATCCCGAGCACGACCGCGAGGGACGCGCCCGCGTTCAGCCCCAGGATCCCCGGATCGGCGAGCGGATTGCGGGTCATCCCCTGCATCACCGCGCCGGCGAGCCCGAGCGCGGCACCGACGAGCAGCGCCAGGACCGTGCGCGGGACGCGCCCCTGCACCGCCGCGTCGACGATCGAGTCCGGGTCGGGTGCCGTGAGCGCCGGCCAGATCTCGCCGAGCGGGATCTCGCGCGAGCCGTAGACCAGCGAGAGCACCGACGCGACGACCAGCGCGGCGAGCACGGCGATCAGCGCCGGGACGCGCCAGCGCGCACCGGCGCCCCGGAGGCGAGTGTCGTCGCGTCCGGGGCGCCGGTGGGGTGCCGTGGCCTCGGCGGTCACGACACCTTGTCGGCGGCGGTCGCGAGGCCGGTCGTGTACTCGTCGAGCACCCACGGGATGCTCAGCAGGTTCGGCGACGAGGTCGCCATCGCCTCGGAGGAGTCGTCGGTGAGGACGTAGACCGAGCCGCGGGCGACCGCGGGGATCTTGGAGAGCAGTGGGTCCGCCTGCAGCGCCGCGAGGGTGGTGTCGTCGCCGTAGACGATGAGGACGTCGGCGTCGAGCTGGTCGGCGTTCTCGGAGCTGACGGTGCCGCTGAACAGCTCGGAGTCGCCGGTGAGCGAGACGACGCTCGGGGCGAGCTCGAGGCCGAGGTCCTCGACGAACTTCACGCGCGCGTCGTTGCCGGTGTAGTAGGTGAAGGTGCTGGCGTCGGTCGGGTCGTACCAGCCGTAGGTGAAGGTCTTGCCGGCCAGCGAGGGCTTCGCGGCGACGGCGGCGTCGATCTCGCCCTCGACCTCGGCGACCTTCGCCTCGGCCTCGTCGCCCAGTCCGAGCGCCTCGCCGTCGAGCTTCGCGGAGTCCTGCCAGGTGGTCGCCCAGGGCAGTCCCGGGTAGGCGACGGTCGGGGCGATCTGGCTGAGGGTGTCGTAGTCCTGCTGCGTGAGGCCGGAGTAGGCGGAGAGGATCACGTCGGGGGTGAGGTCGGAGATCGCCTCGAACGGCACGCCGTCGGTCTCGTCGAAGAGGGTCGGCGTCTCGGCGCCGCTCGCGTCGAGCGCCTCCTTGGTCCAGGCGAGCAGGCCGTCGCCGTCCTCGTCGCCGTAGGAGGCCTTCGCGAAACCGACCGGGGTCACGCCGAGGGCGAGCGCCACGTCCTGGTTGGTCCAGCTGGTCGCGACCACGCGGTCCGCCGACTCGACGGTCGTCTCGCCGAACGCGTGCTCGACGGTGACGGGGAAGCCCGCGCCGGTCGCGGCGGCGTCGGTGCCGCCGTCGGTGCCGGCGGCGTCGGCCCCCGCGGAGCAGCCGGTCAGCAGCAGGGCGGAGAGGCCGAGCGCGGCGACGGCGGAGACGCGCAGGGGCGTGCGGCGGAGGGGGGTGCGGGAGACAGGCACGGCGATCCTTCGGAGGGGGTGACGGGGTTGCGAAGGTTAACCTAACCTAACTTCCTGGCCCGCTGCCAGTTCCAAGGCTGGTCGTCCGCCGGCCTGGCTCCGCTGGGCCTGCGGTGGCTCCGTCCGGCGTTCGGCACGCGGAACCGCGTCCGGCACGCGGGATCGGCGGATTCCGGCGAGCCAAGGGTGTTTCTGCGAGCCGGAGGTCGTCGCGCCGGAGGTTCGGCTCGGGACACAGCCCCGGGCACGCGAAATCCGCGGATTCCGACGAGCCGAGGGTGCTTCTGCGAGCCGGACGTCGTGAGGCCGAGGTTCGGCTCGTGAAACCGGCCTGGGCACGCGGAATCCGCGGATTCCGGCAAGCCGAAGGTGCTTCTGCGAGCCGGACGTCGTGGGGCCGAGGTTCGGCTCGTGAAACCGCCCCGGGCACGCGGAATCGACGGATTCCGGCGAGCCGAATATGTTCCTGCGAGCCGAGGTCAGGAGGTGTGAGGGTCGGCCCGTGGGACAGAGTCCGTCTCGCCGAATCGCGAACATCCAGCGAGCCGGAGGCGTTCTCACGAGCCGGAGGTGCGGTCCAGCCGCTCCGGCGCAGGAGCGGCCGCCTCGACAGCTTCCTCCGGTCCCCGCGCACCCGCCGCATCCTCCCCGCTCGCCCGCCGCGGCCGCAGCTCGCTCACCAGCGTCCCCGCCACGATCAGCGCGGCCCCCGCCAGCGCGAGCGCCGGCAGCCGGTCGCCGGCGAGCCGTCCGATCACCCCGCCCCAGACCGGCTCGGCGGAGTAGATGATCGTCGCGCGGGTCGGCGAGACGGAGCGCTGGGCCCAGTTCATCGTCAGCTGGATGAGGCAGCTGCTCGCCCCGAGCGCGAGGGCGGCGATCAGCCAGACCCACGAGAACGCCGGGATCGCCTCTCCCGCGAAGGGCATGCCGGCGAAGGAGAGCAGCCCGGCGACCAGGAGCTGCACGACCGTCACCCGCCCGAGGTCGACCCGGCCGGCGAACGCGCTGATCAGGATGATCTCGGCGGCGATCGGGAGGGTGCTGATCAGCGTCGCCAGCTCGCCCGGGCCCAGCCCCACTCCCGTCTGCGGCCCCGCGATCAGCAGCAGTCCGACGAACGCCAGACCGACGCCGACCAGTGTGAAGACGCCGGGCCGCTTCCGCAGCACGACCCACTGCAGCAGCGGCACCAGCGGAACGTACAGCGCGGTGAGGAAGGCGGAGGTGCTGCTCGGGATCGTCTGCAGTCCGTACGTCTGCAGCCCGTAGCCGAGGACGATCATCACCCCGATCGCCGCCCCCGCGCCGAGATCGATACGCCGCATCCCGCGCAGCGACCGGTGGAAGACCACCGCGCTGATCACTCCCGCCGCCAGGAACCGCACCCCGACGAAGAAGAGCGGACCGCTGTGCTGCATCGCCACGTGCACCGCCAGGAAGGTGCCGCCCCAGAGCGCCGTGATGCCGATCAGCGCCCACTCGGGTCGCGAGAACCGGACGGCCGAGAGGAGGCGGGTGCGCAGCATTCTGCACACTATAGAGTGCAGAACGATGCGCACGCCAGAGCCCTCCGCCGTCCTCGCTCACGTCGGCAGCAACCTCCGCCGGGCGCGGGTGGAGGCCGGGCTGAGTCAGGCGGCGCTCGCCGAGCTCTCCGGCATCAGCCGGCGCACGATCGTCAACGTCGAGGCGGGCGAGGCGAACATCAGCCTCACCGGCGTCGACCGCCTCGCGAGCGCGCTCGGCTCCAGCTTCACCGCCCTCGTCTCCGCACCGGGCTCCCTCCCCGCGGCGGTCGACGAGATCGCCTGGCGCGGCGAGGACGCGGGGAGCGTCGCCGTGCTGCTCGCCTCCGTCCCGGCCCGTGCCGAGGCGCAGCTCTGGACCTGGACCCTCGGCCCCGGCGACCGCTACCAGGCACAGCCCGACCCCGACGGCCGGCACGAGATCCTCCTCGTCACCGCGGGTGTGCTCCTGCTCGAGCGCGAGGGCGAGCCGGACCTCCGGCTCGTGACCGGGCAGCACATCGCCTTCTCGACCGCCCGCCGCTACGCCTACGTGAACGCGGCCCCCGACGAGAGCACCGTCTTCACCCGCATCGTCGTGAGCTGACTCCGCCCGGGAGTGCTCCACGGGCCCGGCGATCGGACGCCGGTCGCACTGTTCCGTGCCATCCCGATCGTTCTCCGACGCGGACTGCGGAGATCCGGCGCGCCACTCGCAGACTGTGCTCTCCACGGTCCGCGAGCGGTGACCCGGTGGTCCGGGTTCCCGCCACCGCGCGCGGCGAGAGAAGGGATCACGATGAGACTCTGGAAGACGACGGCGATCTGCTCGACGACGGTCTTGCTCGCAGGGCTGTCCGCCGCCCCGGCGACGGCGGCACCGGCCGAGGGTGGCGGGCCGGTCGCGGCCGCGCTGGCCCCCGCGCACGACCTCTCGGCGCTCCTGACGGGACCCGCGCGTGACCTCGAGACGCCCGGCTACCGACTCGTCCCGGTCGAGGAGCGGACCGTCGAGTACCGGGTGGTCGACCCGGCCGCGACCCCGGCCCCCAAGAGGACGCTGACCTTCACGAACCCCCCGCAGGCTCCGAGCGCCGCGTACCTCGAGGTGCGCTACCAGCAGGGCAACGGCGACTCCTTCAAGGAGGTGTCCCCGCTCCTGCGGCCCGGTGGTCCCGCGTGGCAGACCACCCTCCAGGGGGATGATCGCGAGGTCGACCTCCAGGTGAAGGACGCCTCGGGCGCGGTCCTCGCGGAGCGGAGCTACCCCGGGGAGATGCCCGCCGGCAACCCCTCCGTCGCGTGGTTCTACCAGAGCGTCTTCGACCTTCCCGGCTACACGTTCACCTGGTGGCGCCCCGGTGGGGCCGCCGTTCGGCCGCGTCGCGAGGGCTCACCCCGCGGCGCGGCCGTCCCGCGACGTCTCACCCCGCGGCGCGGCCGTCCCGCGACGTCTCACCCCGCGGCGCCGACCACGAGCCGTCCGGGCGGAGCGCGCCGGCGATGGTCGTGGCGATCCCGCGCAGCTCCCGGCGCTGCCGCTCGCTGAGCGGTCCGAGGACGACGTCGCGCACCAGGGCCTCGTGCCCCGGAGCCGCGCTCGCCTGCTGAGCGAGTCCCGCCGCGGTCAGTGTCGCGAGGGTCGTTCGACCGTCCTCGGGGTCGGCCCGCCGCCCGACCCAGCCGCGGTTCTCCAGTCGCGAGACCGCCCGCGACAGTCGCGACAGCGAGCTGTTCGCGAAGCCGGCGAGCGCGCTCATCCGCAGGGTCCGCTCCGGCGCGGCGGCCAGGGCGTAGAGGATGCCGTACTCGAAGTGGCTGAGGCCGGAGTCCTTCAGCAGCTGCGCGTCGAGCGCTGCGGGAAGCCACTCGAGGAGGGTCGCGAGCGCGCTCCAGGCCGCGAGGTCGTCCCCGCTGAGTGGGGAGTCATCGGGATCGGGCATCCCCTGAGCGTAGCCGGATTTCACTTGACCAGGAAAGTGATTCGACTATGGTTTCCCAGGCAAGCATTCGGCTGCGACGGAGAGGAACCGACCCGCATGGACCTGGAACTGGACGGCAAGCGCGCCTTCGTGAGCGGATCGACGCAGGGCATCGGCCGTGCCATCGCCCTCGCGCTGCTGCGGGAGGGCGTCGAGGTCGTCGTCAACGGCCGCAGCGAGGCGGGAGTCCGCGCAGCGGTCGAGGGCCTTCGCGCGCAGGTTCCGGGCGCCGTCGTCTCGGGGATCGCCGCCGACTTCGCCGACGCGGAGTCGGTGGACCGGCTCCTGGGCCTCCTGGGCCGGGTGGACGTCCTGATCAACAACGTCGGCCTGTTCGAGGTCGCCCCCTTCACAGCGATCACCGACGAGCAGTGGCTGCGCTACTTCACGGTGAACGTGCTGAGCGGAGTCCGCCTGTCCCGGCACCTCCTCGACCCGATGCTCGAGTCGGGCTGGGGGCGCATCGTCTTCGTCAGCAGCGAGTCCGGCGTGAACGTGCCGGGCGACATGACGCACTACGGCGTGACCAAGGCCGGGATGCTGGCGCTCGGCAACGGCCTGGCCAAGCTGACCCGCGGCACCGGAGTCACGGTCAACACGGTCCTCGGCGGCCCCACCTGGTCCGACGGTGTCGCGAGCAGCGTCCAGGGCATCGCGGAAGCCCAGGGCGTGCCGGCCGACGTCCTCCGCGCCGCGATCATCGGCGGCAACGCGACCTCGCTCGTCGAGCGCTTCCTCGAGCCGGACGAGATCGCCTCGCTCGTCACCTACCTCGCCAGCCCGCGCGCCTCCGCCACGAACGGTGCGGCCCTGCGCGCGGACGGCGGCGTGCTGACCGGCCTGCTCTAAAACCCGCCGGGCGCCTCGGACGCCGGCGCCGCTCTCGGCCGTCGGCGCCGCGCCGACCTCGGCGGAGCCGCCCGCAGGTGCTCGCCGACCCGCCCCAGGATGCGCGCCAGCTCGCCCGCGTCCGCGTCGGTGAGAGGTGCGAACAGCAGGCCGTGCACGGTCGCGATGTGCCCCGGGAAGACGGCCGCCAGGACGTCGCGCCCGGCGCCGGTGAGCGCGACGACCGTGCTGCGCTCGTCGTCCGGCGACGGGGAGCGGGTCACGAGACCCCGCTGCTCGAGCAGCTGCGCCTGGTAGGTGAGGCCGCTGCGGCTGTGCACGACGCCGTCGGCGAGGTCGGTCATCCGCTGCCGGCCGCCCGGGGCGTCGCCGAGGCGCGCCAGCAGCTGGAACTGCAGATAGCTGAGGTCGCCCGCCTCGCGCAACTGCTGCTCGACCGCCGGCCGCAGCAGGCTGCCCACCTCGGTGAAGGCCAGATAGGCCGAGAGCTGGGTCGCGGTCAGGGCGGGCTTCGTCATGCCTCCGATCCTACCGTTGCTTCGAATTTGAAGCAGTGCTAGCGTGACCGCAGTGCTTCGAATTGGAAGCAAATATGCGAGGGAGACGATCATGCATGCAGTGCGGTTCCACGAGGTGGGCGGACCCGAGGTCCTCGTCCGGGAGGAGATCCCGGTTCCGGTTCCGGGCGCCGGGCAGGTGCGGCTCCGGGTCGCCGCCTCGGCCTTCAATGCAGCCGACGCGGGGATGCGCGCCGGCTTCCTGCCGATCCCGGTCGAGCTCCCGCACGTGCCCGGCTACGACGTGTCCGGCACGGTGGATGCCGTCGGCGACGGTGTCGAGGGAGTGACGGTGGGCGATCCGGTCGTCGCGTTCCTGCCGATGGAGCGGGATGGGGGAGCGGCCGAGTACGTGCTGGCGCCGACCGAGGCCGTGGTCTCCGCTCCGACGAGCCTTCCTCTCGCGGACGCGGCCGCGCTGCCGTCGGTGGCGCTCACCGCCTGGCAGGCGCTGTTCGACGACGGCAGGCTCGTCGCCGGGCAGCGGGTCCTCATCGTCGGCGCGGGCGGGGTGGTCGGGAAGTACGCCGTGCAGCTCGCGAAGCGCGCCGGCGTGCACGTCGTGGCGACCGCCGCTCCGCGCAGCATCGACGCCCTCCGTGCCGCGGGGGCCGACGAGATCGTCGACCGCACCCGGACCGACGTCCTCGGTGCTCTCGGCGAGCAGGTCGACGTGCTGCTCAACCTGGCGCCGCTCGAGCCGGAGCGGTTCGCCGCTCTCGTCGCCGTGGTGCGGGACGGCGGGGCTGTCGTCAGCACGACGGCCTTCCTGTCGACTCCGGGTGACGAGACCCGCGGCGTGCGGGGCGCGACGGTCTTCGTCCTCCCGAACCGCGAGCGGCTCGCCGAGCTGGTCGCCCTGGTCGACGCGGGGGAGCTGACCGTGGAGGTCACCCGCCGGGTGTCGCTGGCCGAGCTGCCGGCGATCCACGCCGAGGCGGCCGCGGGCCGGATCGCGGGGAAGGTGATCGTCCTCGCGTGAGACGGCACGACCGCGGTCTCAGCAGTGCGGGGTGGGGCAGGGGGAGGCGGGGAGATGGGGCCGCCTCCCCCTACCGGCCGGGAGTCGGCCTCGAGGTGGGGAGGGACGGCGCGCTCGCGCGGGTCGTCCCTCCCCACCGTCGGCTCGCTAGAGCGAGCCGAAGAAGGCGATGAAGATCGCGACGAGGGCGTTGGGCATCATGGCTGTCTCCTTTCGTGGTGGGGGCGGAGGGAGCGGTCGCGAGGACCGGCGTCCACTGTCGCCGACGCCCCGTGGCGTCTTCAACTCCGTGGCGCTCATCGTCTCGGGCGGCGGAATCGCTGTTCTTCGCGAGGGAGCAGAGGGTCGCCTCCGCGCCATCCGAGTCAGTCCGTGACAGCGATGACGTCCCTCGCCGATCGCTCCGCCAGGATCGGACGACCCCCTCTCGTCCAGGACGAGGGGAGGCCGCCGTCCTCCCCCGACCGGTCGGGAGTCCGATCGAAAGGAACAGGATGAAGCTCGTCCGCACCACGACCATCGGCGTGATCGCCGCAGCGCTTCTCGGACTCGCGTCCGCGCCCCCGGCGACGGCGGCGGGCGACACGGGTGGGACGGCGACCGACCCGACCCTCTGCACCACGAATCACTCCGTCTACCAGGTCGACACCACCGTCAACGCCCACCTGGACGGTCAGGACGTGGTGATCGACCTGTCGGCCGGGCTCTTCCGGACGCGCACCCGGATCGTCGTCCTGGTGAACGACGAGTACATCGGCGAGACCTACTGCGGTTCCGCCTACTACGCGGACCGCTGGTCCGTGGGCGATCGGGTCTTCCTGAGGATGAAGCCCGCGAGGCCCGGCGACGCGCTGCGGGTCGCGGTGATCGGGGGCACGCCGGGCGGGTCGCTCGGCTCCCGCTACGGGCAGTACAGCCTGCTGGAGGAGCGACTGAGCGCGCCCGGATCGGAGCGCTGACGCTCGACGATCCCGGGACTCCTCCGTGGTGCTCCGGTCCGCGGTGATGGGATCCGCGGTGGTGGGATCCACGGTGGTGGGATCCACGGTGGTGGGATCCACATGCCCCCGTCGTGGTCGCGGTCACCCGTGCGTATGCGGGTGGCCGCGGCCGATTCGGCGGGACTAGTCGAAGATCGAGATGAGATAGGCGATCAACGCGAAGATCATGACGACTCCTTTCCTCGGACCTGATCGGGCGCCCGGTGGTGGGTGACCGTGGTTCCACCGTGGACCTCGACCGGCCGACTCTCCACTGATCGGCGGAGACCGATGTCCTGGCGGGAATCGGTCAGTCGCCGACCGTGTCAGAGCAGGCGGGAGCGCGAGAACAGCGCGTGCAGCAGCGGCAGCGCCGACACCGCCATCAGCACCGTGCCGAACACGGTGTCGTCCGCCCGGACGACGGCGCCCGCGATGAGCAGCCCGGCGAAGAGCACCGCCGAGACGACCCGCCGGACGGTCCCCTCGAGCCGGTTGAGCCGGCGCTCGACCGTCGGAACGGTGACCGCGAGGGTCCCGTCCTCGAGGGTCGTCGCCAGCTCGTCCAGGCGTCGCGGCAGCCGGACGAGCAGCCCGAGCGTGTCGAGCGCCTGCCGGCCCACGTCCTGTGCGACGTTGCCGCGCTCCTCCCGGATCAGCTGCTGCGCGTAGGGCTCGACCGAGTCCCAGAGGTTGAAGGCCGGGTCGAGCGCGCTGCACACGCCGGAGGTCAGCGACATGGCCCGGATGATGAGCAGGAAGTTCTCGGGCAGCTGGAACGGCAGCGAGCGCACCACGTCGCCGAACTGGATCGCGAAGTCGCGGAACTCGCGCGGATCGACCTCGCGCAGCTCCGCGAAGCCCATGCCGCCGAAGCGCGCGAAGAGCTGGGTCATCGCCCGCTCGAGCTCGCGGGAGTCGGCGGAGGGGAGCAGTACGCCGACGTTGCGCGCGGCGTCGACGAGCCCCTTGCCGTCGCGGGACGCGGCGGCGATCAGCATGGCGCGCAGGCCCGCCCGCGTCGTCGGCGGCACCTCGCCCATCATCCCGAAGTCGATGAAGGTGAGCCGCCAGGGCAGCTCGCCGCCGGGGGTCGGCGTGACGAAGACGTTGCCCGGGTGCGGGTCGGCGTGGAACCAGCCGTGGGTGAAGAGCTGGTCGAACATGACCGCGGCGAACACCGGGGCGACGTCGCGCGGGTCGATTCCGGCGGCAGCGAGGCCCTCCGCGTCGGTGATCTTGATCGCGGTGACGTCCTGCAGCGTCAGCACCTTGCGGGTCGAGCGCTCCCAGATCACGTCCGGGACGCCGACGCGCGGGTCACCGGCGAAGTCCGCGGCGAAGCGCACCGAGTTGGCGGCCTCGCGCAGGTAGTCGATCTCCTCGAGGCTGGTGACCGCGAACTCCTCGACGAGCGCGGGCGCGTCGACGCGATCGGAGACGAGGCGCACGTGGGTCAGCCAGCCGCCGATGCGCCGGAGCGCCGCGAGGTCGACCTCGACGATCTCGTCGATGCCGGGGCGCTGGACCTTGACGACGGCGTTCTCGTGCCCGGAGTCTGCCGCGTCCACCGGCGAGAGCCGCGCGCGGTGCGCCTGCCCGAGCGAGGCCGCGGCCACCGGAGACTCGTCGACGTCCGCGTAGGCGCGCACGAGAGTCATGCCCAGCTCGGCCTCGGCGAGCGCGCGGATGCGCGGGAAGGGGACCGGCGGCACCTCGTCCTGGAGGCCCTCCAGCTCACGGGTGATCTCGGGCGGGAGGACGTCCAGGCGCGACGACATGAACTGCCCCACCTTGATCATCAGCCCGCCGAGGTCGACGGCCAGGACGTGGAAGCTGCGCGCGAAGCGCCGCATCCGCTGCGGGCGGGTGCGCAGCGCGATCGCCGTCAGCCCGATGCGGGGCAGCAGCAGATCGAAGAACCAGGTCACCGCGAGGTGCCAGGAGGCGAACCGCAGGATGCGGCGGTAGCGACGCCGGTCGCTGCGGGCTCGGCGGCCCGGGTCGGCAGGACCCGGGCGGACCGGCGCCACCCGGGTCAGTCCTGCGCGAGGATCGCGTACAGGCGGCGGCGCACGTCCTCGAGTTCGGAGACGGCCTGCCGGATCTGAGCCGGGGTGCCCGAGCGGCCGACCTGCGCGGCGGCCTGGGCGAGAGCGACGCCGGCCTTCGGCAGCGCGCCGAAGTCGACCTGGTCGGACTCCGACCACGGGGTGCCGGTGCCGGAGGCCGCGACCTGCGCCCGTCCGGAGTCGGTGAGGCTGTAGGTCTTGCGGCCGTTCGACTCGTCGGCGGCGATCAGGCCCTCGTCCGCGAGCAGCTGCAGCGTCGGGTAGACGGAGCCGGGGCTGGGCTTCCAGCTCCCGCCGCTGCGCTCCTCGATCTCGTGGATGATCTGGTAGCCGTGCATCGGCTGCTCGGCGAGGAGGGCGAGGACGGCGGCGCGGACGTCGCCGCGGCCGACCCGGGTGCCGACGCGCTTCTCGAAGCCGGCGCGAGCCTGCTCCATCGCCTGCCAGATGCCGTCGACGGGGTTGCCGGCGCCGAACGCGCCGGTCGAGGACTGGTTCTTCATGATGACCTCCGTGTGTCTTCCGAGTGTGCCGTTCCGAACGACCGTGTCGCTCCGAACGATACTCAGCGATATGTGCGGCGACTGTGAGCGACTGCTTTCTCCGCCTTGTGCCTCGGCCCTGCCGTCGGCTCACTTCGGTGGCTGGGCGTGCGTGGCGCGCCACGGCGGACGGATCGTCGAGTCGTCTAGGTGAGTATGTCTCATCACGACCAGCTGCGGCCGTCCCTCGACGTGCCGCTCCTTCGCTGCTGGTCGCATCGAGGAAAGGGACACCCATGAGAAACACCCGCACTGTGGCGGCCTGCGTGGCCGCGACGACCCTGCTCGGCCTGCTGTCGGCGTCGCCGGCGCTGGCCTCCGAGCTCGATCGGGGCGACGCCTCGATCGTCCAGGGGCAGGAGTCGCGCGGCTCGGGCCTCGGACTGCTCGGCCACTTCGCGACGGACGCGGCGGACGCGCGGCCCGACCGGGGCGACGCGGGCATGCTCGGCTCCCCGCAGCCCGGCGGACCGGACGCCCCTCTGCCCTCGCGGCCCGTGCAGGAGGTGCCGACCGAGTCGACTCCGGCTCCGACGCCCGGCTTCGCGGCATCCCTCGAAGCGGACAGGAGGTTGATCGTCTCCCTGCCCATGGAGCGGTTCTCCTCGGGGCAGCGCTTCGTGATCTACGTCGACGGGACGTACGTCGGCGAGACCAGTGCCGACGGCCAGATCGGCGGCGTCCACCTCCTGTCGACGGAGGGTCCGGACGGAGTGGCGCGCTTCCGGATCGACGCGGGGAGGAACGGTGGCCGGGTGGAGGTCCGGCGGTACTTCGGCCGACTGGATCTCGGCCGGGACACCGAGCCCCGGGAGGAGACGGTGTTCGACCAGCAGGTCGCGGTCAGTCCCGATATCACGGCGACTCTCGTGGACGGCAAGGCCGTGGTCTCGGTGCCGGAGAAGTTCCTCGCCGCGAACCAGTTGCTCGTGGTCGGCATCACCACCGTCCGCGCCGAGATCAAGGGGGACACCGCCGTGGGGGTGGACCGGGAGTGGAAGGAGGGCACGGATCGGCTGTTCGAGATCCCCGATGTGAAGCCCGGTGAGCAGCTGGACGTCTGGGAGTTCGAGGGGGAGATCACGGACCCGCTGACAGCGGAGAACTCGAAGGGGAGGTTGTTCTCCGTGACGCTCTAGGTGACCCGAGGCGGAGCGCGAGGCGGACGAGAGCGCGGTGAGTGATCCGGGGGCTCGCGAGCAGGGCTCCGTGAGCTCGCGTGCGTACCGCGTCACAGGGGAGCGGCCGGAGGTGCGTCGAGGTGAGAATGTCTCGTCGCGACCGGCCGCAGCCGACAGAGACGTGCTGCCTCTCCGATGCTGGTCGCCTTCATCGAAGGGAATCTCCATGAGGAACACGCGCACTGCAGCGGCCTGCGTCGCTGCGACCACTCTGCTCGGGCTGCTGTCCGCGACTCCGGCGGTGGCCGGCCCGCTCGACGGCGGTGCTGGAGGAATCGTCCAGCGGGAGGAGTCGCCCGGCGCCGATCTCGGACTCCTCGGCCACTCCGTGACGGACGTGCCGGCCGGGCAGCCGGATCGCGGCGAGGCCGCCCTGTCCGCGAGCCGGCAGCCGGGCGGACCGGACGTCCGCGAGCTCGGTCTCCCCTCCCGGGAGGTGCCGACCGTGCCGGCCCCGGCTCCGACGCCGATCGAGCCCGCGCTCGCCGACACCTCGGCCGAGCCCGCCGCTGCGACGGAGTCGACCGACACTGCTCCCGGAGTGGCGCCGATCGCGGAGCAGCCGTTCGTGATCGCGACGCTCTCGGACGAGGGGGTGCTGGTGTCGGTGTCCGATGACCTCTACCGCACGGACAAGCGGTTCGTGGTGATCGTCGAGGGGAAGCCCGTCGCTCAGATCCAGAACAAGCGGACTCGTGGGGTGGTGAGGGTGGTCCCCGATGTCGTCGATGGGCGGACGGTCCTCTACATCCCCGGGGTGAAGCCCGGCGATCGCATGGCGGTCACGGAGTACGCGGGATCGTTGGACGACGGGTTCGATGACACCCTCCGCCGGACGAGGGTCTACGCGGCGCAGCTCGGCGATGCCTTCCCGGCGACCACGCCGACCGCTCCCGGAGTGGCGCCGATCGCGGAGCAGCCGTTCGTGATCGCGACGCTCTCGGACGAGGGGGTGCTGGTGTCGGTGTCCGATGACCTCTACCGCACGGACAAGCGGTTCGTGGTGATCGTCGAGGGGAAGCCCGTCGCTCAGATCCAGAACAAGCGGACTCGTGGGGTGGTGAGGGTGGTCCCCGATGTCGTCGATGGGCGGACGGTCCTCTACATCCCCGGGGTGAAGCCCGGCGATCGCATGGCGGTCACGGAGTACGCGGGATCGTTGGACGACGGGTTCGATGACACCCTCCGCCGGACGAGGGTCTACGCGGCGCAGCTCGGCGATGCCTTCCCGGCGACCACGCCGACCGCTCCCGCGGCGTAGCCCGCACCGCCCGCAGTCTCGCCCGACACCGGGCTCCGGCTGACAACGCAGAAGTCGCGGTAGTCGAGTGCGACTACCGCGACTTCTGCGTTGCGGGGGCGGCTCAGCGCGATGCTCGCGCGGAGCGCGAGGCGGTCGAGGCGGCGGCGGTGCGAGCGGGACTCGCGAGCAGCCACCGCGACGTCCGGGGTCTCGAGCGGGGCGGGACGGGCATGCCGCACTGCGCGACAGCGGGAGAAGGGGTGCGGTGCGCTCCGAACACAATGGCTCCTCGTGACCGGCCGGGGCTGCTCCAGGAGATGCCGCTTCGTCGTCGCCGGTCGCACTGAGGGAAGGGAATTCCATGAGAAGCACGCGCACTCTGGCGGCCTGCGCTGCCGCCACCGCCCTGGTCGGGCTGCTGTCGGCGACGCCGGCGATGGCCGCACCAGCCGATCGAGCCGAGATCGGGGCCTCACGGTCCGCGGCTGCGCCTGTCACGTCCGCTCCTGCGCCGAGTTCGTCTGTGACGGCATCCCTCGTGAACGGCCACGTGATCGTGAGTCTCCCCGGTGACATCTCCTCGTCGAACACCTGGCTCATGGTCCGCGCCGGGGAGAGGGTCCTCGGTCAGATCCAGAACGGTGTCGTCCTCGGCGGGACGTCGTATTACGCGCTGGACGGCCGGATGAAGGTCGAGTTCGGTGCCGCGCAGGCGGGTGAGCGGCTGGAGGTCTTCCAGCTCGAGGGATCTCTGGGCGACGACGTCGACGACGCCCACTGGATCAAGAAGCTCGCCGACTTCCGGGCGTCGGACGCTCCGCTCGAGTCGGGACTGACGGCGACGTTCGAGGACGGCTTCGCGGTGGTGAGCGTGCCCACCGCCGTCTTCGCGGCGGAGAGGAGGCTCGTGTTCCGGGCCGACGGGGTGGAGGTCGGTCAGAGCTACGGCGGGGAGACCTTCATCGGCGGCGGCCAGGACGGGAGAACCATGTTCCTCGGCAGCAAGCGGACCGACGGCGACCTGACGCGGGTGCAGCTCCTCGGTGTGAAGCCCGGCAGCCGGGTGGAGGTCTCGGAGTACGAGGGAGCAGGGTTCGACTTCGGGGTGGAGGGCGTCAAGCGGATCGCGAAGCTGTTCGATCAGCAGGTGGGCGAGAAGCCCGGAGTGGTGGTGTCGTTGGTGAACGGGAACGCCGTGCTGTCCGTGCCCGATGAGGTCCTCCGGACGAACAAGCGGTTGGTGGTCTCCGCCGGAGGGAGAGACCTCGGTGAGATCCAGGGCGACGCGGCGTACGGGGCCGTGAAGGTGTGGCGCGAGGGCGACGCCGAGCTGTTCGAGTTCAGCACGGTGACGCCGGGTCAGCACCTGGAGGTCTGGGAGTACGAGGGCACGTGGTACGACTCGCGCGATCCGGCCCACCGCAAGGAGAAGCTGCTCGACCAGGTTCTGACGGCCGCTCCGGCTGCGCCTGCCTCGCCCGCCCCGGCGGAGCCGACGTTCGTGAAGGCGTCGATCTCGGACGGTCGTGCCCTGGTGACCCTGCCGGACGCGATCGTCGAGTCGGATCGGCGCTTCGTGGTCGTGGTCGGCGGGAAGCCCGTCGCCGAGATGCGGCAGAACGATGCCCGCGGGGTGGCCGGTGTCTCGAAGTCGACCGAGGACGCGGAGACGACCTTCCTCATCGACGGGGTGAACCCCGGCGATCGACTGGAGGTCTGGGAGTACGAGGGCGTCCTGGGCTTCGGGTTCCAGGACGCACTCCGAAAGGCCGAGGTGTTCGACCAGCAGCTCTAGGCCGCTCGGCTCATGACGCAGAAGTTGCGGTAGTCGAGTGCGACTACCGCAACTTCTGCGTTGTGGCCGCGGGTCAGCGCGGGAGGCGCTGGAGTGCGGTGCGGCGCTCGCGGTCCTGGAGGGCGGCGCGCTCGTGGCGGAGGGCGGCGACCTCCGCGTGGGTCGGCGGGAGGCGGCGCTCCCGGGTGCTCCACGCGACGAGGGCGATGCCCGCGCGGAGCGCGAGGCGGTCGAGCAGGCGGGCGGTGCGGGGTCGGGGGAGGCGGGCGACGAGTGTCGCTGCGGTGTTCACGATGGTGTCCTTCGTGCGGGGCCCGGTCGATGCCGGGCGGCTGGCGCGCGGGCGCGCCGGAGAGCGCCAAGTGGGCGCGGCGAGGAGCGCGCTCGGAGCGCGCGGAGCGGCCGCCGGAGGGGCGGCGCGCGGGACCCGGGGATCGGGTCGGGAACGGGACGACGGTCCGTGCGGCGGTGCCGCGGACCGGGAGCTTCTTCTGCGCCGTCACCGTCTGAGCGATGACGAGCGGGAGGCTCGACCGGTCAGTCGGAGAGGGCGCCGAAGAAGCCGGCGGTGGTGAAGTGCGGTGCGTTCGTCATGGTCGGCTCCTTTCGTGGTGGCGTTCGTCGACCGTAGCGGGCTGCGGGTGTTCCTGGCAAGAGGCTGGGTGCGGCGGGTCTCGATACGCCGCCTGTGGCGGCTACTCGACCAGCAAGAGGGCGCCTGCGACGGCTACTCGACCAGCATGAGGGCGCCTGCGGCGGCTGCTCGACCAGCATGAGGCGCCTACGCGGACGGGAGGACGGTGGAGCGGCTGCCCCTTGCATGCTGATCGAGTAGGCCGCAGTGCGGCCGTATCGAGATCCACCACCGTCAGAAGACAGGTCTGCAGACCCGCCCTGCTGGCGACGGCGGGTCTCGATACGCCGCGTTCCGCGGCTACTCGACCAGCATGGAAGGCCTGCGGCGGCCTCCCAATCAGCATGTACCGGCCACTCGACCGGCGCGGGCGGCTCGGCACGTGGAAACGGCTCCGGCTCGCTGGATCGGGGGATCCTGGCGAGCCGGAGCCGGTTCTGCGTGCCGGAGGTGCCGGGTCAGGCGCGGGGGCGGGGCTGGAGGCGCTCGAGCTGGGTGACGTGGGCCGGGGTGAGCTCTTCGAGGGAGTGGGCGCCGAGGAGCTTCATGGTGCGGACGATCTGGTCGGAGAGGATCGCGATGGTGCGGTCGACGCCCTGGCGGCCGCCGGCCATGAGGCCGTAGAGGTAGGCGCGGCCGATGAGGGTGAACTTCGCTCCCAGGGCGATGGAGGAGACGATGTCGGCGCCGTTCATGATGCCGGTGTCGACCATCACCTCGGTGTCGGTGCCGACCTCGCGGACGACCTCGGGGAGGAGGTGGAAGGGGATGGGGGCGCGGTCGAGCTGGCGTCCGCCGTGGTTGGAGAGGACGATGCCGTCGACGCCGAAGTCGGCGAACTTGTGGGCGTCCTCCACGCTCTGAACGCCCTTGATGACGAGCTTGCCGGGCCACATCTCGCGGATGACCTTGAGGTCCTCGAAGCTGATGGTGGGGTCCATGGCGAGGTCGAGGAGGTCGCCGACGGTGCCGCCGGTCGCGCTGAGGGAGGCGAACTCGAGCTTCTGGGTGGTGAGGAAGTCGAACCACCACCACGGGCGGGGCAGCGCGTCGAGGACGGTGCCGACGGTGAGCTGGGGCGGGATGGAGAAGCCGTTGCGCTTGTCGCGCAGCCGGGCGCCGGCGACGGGGGTGTCGACGGTGAAGAAGAGGGTCTCGTAGCCGGCGGCGGCGGCGCGCTCGACGAGGCCGTAGGAGATCTCGCGGTCGCGCATGACGTAGAGCTGGAACCAGTTGCGGCCGTGGGGGTTCGCCTTCTTCACGTTCTCGATCGAGGTGGTGCCGAGCGTGGAGAGGGTGAAGGGGATGCCCGCGGCGGCGGCCGCTCCGGCTCCGGCGGTCTCGCCCTCGGTCTGCATCAGGCGGGTGAAGCCGGTGGGTGCGATGCCGAACGGCATGGCGGAGGGTGCGCCGAGGACGGTCGCGGTGGTGTCGACGGCGGCGACGTCGCGGAGCACCTGGGGGTGGAACTCGACGTCCTCGAAGGCCTGGCGGGCGCGGGCGATCGAGATCTCGCCCTCGGCGGAGCCGTCGGTGTAGTCGAACGCGGCCTTCGGGGTGCGGCGCTTCGCGATCGAGCGGAGGTCCTCGATGGTGAGGGCGGCGTCGAGGCGGCGCTTGCGGCCGTCGAGCTCGGGCTTCTTGAAGCTGAGGTACTCGAGCAGCTCGACGGGCTTCGGGAACTGGCGCTGGACCATGCTGGTCAGCCTTTCTCGGGGGAGGAGGGACGGGGTTCGTAGCGCGTCGGCGGGAACGCCCGGCGGACGAGCGCGCGCAGCGACTCGAGCGAGCCGGAGACGAGGCCCTGCGCGCGGGCCTGGACGATGATGTTCCCGATCGCCGTGGCCTCGCTGGGGCCGGCCTCGACCGGGAGCCCGGTGCGGTCGGCGGTCAGCTGGCAGAGCAGCTCGTTCTGCGAGCCGCCGCCGACGACGTGGATCGTGCGGACCCGCTTGCCGCTCAGCCGGACGGCGTCGGCGAGGGTGCTCGCGTAGGCCTCGGCCAGCGACTCCAGGATCGAGCGGACGAACTCGGGGCGGGTGCGCGGCTGCGCGAGACCGCGCTCGACGCACCACTCGACGATCCGGCCGGGCATGTTGCCGGGCGCGAGGAAGCGCTCGTCGGCGGGGTCGAAGGTCGTGATCGGTCCGCGGATCGCCGCGGCCTGGCGCAGCAGCTCGGCGAGGTCGATCTGCTCGCCGGTGCTGCGCTCCCAGGTGCGGATCGACTCCGAGAGCAGCCACAGCCCGGAGACGTTCTTCAGGAATCGGACTCGCCCGTCGACGCCGCCCTCGTTGGTGAAGTTGGCGGCCCGACCCTCCAGCGAGACCACCGGCTCCTCGAGTTCGACGCCGACGAGCGACCAGGTGCCACTGGAGATGTACGCGAAGTCCTCGCCAGCGGCCGGCACGGCGACGACGGCCGAGGCCGTGTCGTGCGAGCCGACGGCGACGACGCCGAGCCCGGCCGGGGCGCCGAGATCGGCGGCGACGGCGGGCATGAGCGAGCCGAGCCGGGAGCCCGGCTCGATCAGGGGCGCGAGGATCCCGAGCGGCAGATCGAGGCGCGTGAGGAGCTCGTGGTCCCACGCGCGGGTGTGCGGGTCGAGCAGACCCGTGGTGGAGGCGTTGGTGATCTCGGTCGCGGCGACGCCGGTCAGCCAGTAGCCGATCAGGTCCGGCACGAGCAGCGCCTGGTCGGCGAGGGCGAGCACGTCGCGCTCGGCGGCGAGCTGGAACAGCGTGTTGAAGGGCAGGTGCTGCAGTCCGTTGCGCGCGTAGAGCTCCTCGGCGCCGATCCGTGCGTGCACGTCGGCGACGCCGCGCGCGGTCCGCTCGTCGCGGTAGTGGTACGGCGCGCCGAGCATCCGGCCCCGGCGCAGCAGGGCGTAGTCGACGGCCCAGGAGTCGACGCCGATCGAGACGACCTCGGGCTCGTCGCGGAGCGCGTTGGTCAGTCCGGTCGTCAGCGAGCGGTGCAGCTCGAGGATGTTCCAGTGCAGCGCGGACTCGCCGCCCTCCTGGACGCGCACCGGCTGGTTCGGGAAGCGCGCGACGTGCCGCATCCGCAGCTCGTCGTGGCCGACGTAGCCGAGGATGACGCGCCCGCTGGTGGCGCCGAGGTCGACCGCAGCGACGGCCTTCATCGGAGGATCCCTTCGGTCGCGGTCATCGGAGGAACGCCGCCGCGACTCCCGCGTCGACAGGGACATGAAGCCCCGTCGTGTGCGAGAAGTCGGAAGTGCAGAGCGCGAACACCGCGTTGGCGACGTTCTCCGGGACGACCTCGCGCTTGAGGATGGTGCGCTTGGCGTAGAACGCGCCCAGGTCCTCCTCGTCGATGCCGTAGGTCTTGGCGCGGTTCGCGCCCCAGCCGGAGGCGAAGATGCCGGAGCCGCGGACGACGCCGTCGGGGTTGATGCCGTTGACCTTGATGCCGTGCTCGCCGAGCTCGGCGGCCAGCAGGCGCACCTGGTGGGCCTGGTCGGCCTTGGTCGCGGAGTAGGCGATGTTGTTCGGGCCGGCGAAGACCGAGTTCTTCGAGGAGATGTAGACGATGTCGCCGCCGAGCTTCTGGTCGACGAGCACGCGGGCCGCGGCCTGCGAGACGAGGAAGGAGCCCTTCGCCATCACGTCGTGCTGGAGGTCCCAGTCGGCCTCGGTGGTGTCGAAGAGCGACTTCGAGAGCGAGAGGCCGGCGTTGTTGACCACCAGGTCCAGACCGCCGAAGGCGAGCACGGTGGCGTCGATCGCGGCCTTCACGGCGGCGGCGTCGGAGACGTTCGCCGCCACTCCCACCGCGACGTCGGTCGAGCCGAGCTCGGCGGCCGCGGCCTGCGCCTTGGCGAGATCGAGGTCGGCGACGACGACGCAGGCGCCCTCGGCGGCGAGGCGGGTGGCGATGGCCTTGCCGATGCCGGAGGCGGCGCCGGTCACCAGCGCGATGCGGGAGGCGAGGGGCTTGGGCTTCGGCATCCGCTGCAGCTTCGCCTCCTCGAGCGCCCAGTACTCGATGCGGAACTTCTCGGCCTCGTCGATCGGCGCGTAGGTCGAGATGGCCTCGGCGCCGCGCATCACGTTGATCGCGTTGACGTAGAACTCGCCGGCCACGCGGGCGGTCTGCTTGTTGGCGCCGTAGGAGAACATGCCCACGCCGGGCACGAGCACGATCAGCGGGTCGGCGCCGCGGATCGCGGGGCTCTCGGGCGTCGCGTGCGCGTCGTAGTAGGCCTGGTAGTCGGCGCGGTAGGCCTCGTGCAGCGCGGGGAGGCGCTCGACGATCTCCTCGATCGTGGCCGTGGCCGGCAGGTCGACGAGCAGCGGCTTCACCTTCGTGCGGAGGAAGTGGTCGGGGCAGGAGGTGCCGAGCGCGGCCAGGCGGGGGTGCTCGGTGCTCGCGAGGAAGTCGAGGACCTCGGCGGAGTCGGTGAAGTGGCCGACCTGGGGGCGGTCGTGCGAGGCGATCGAGCGCAGGTGCGCGGCGAGGGCGGCGGCCTTGGCGCGGCGCTCCTCCTCCGGGAGGGCGGCGTAGCCGTCGAGGGCGGGGCCGAAGGGCTCGGGGCGGCCGTGCTCGGCGATGTACGCGCTGGCCGTCTCGATGATGCGGAGCGAGTTCGCCTCCGCCTCCTCGCTGGTGTCGCCCCAGGCGGTGATGCCGTGGCCGCCGAGGATCGCGCCGATGATCTCGGGGTTCGCCTCCTTGATCGCGGCGATGTCGAGGCCGAGCTGGAAGCCCGGGCGGCGCCACGGGACCCAGGCGACGGTGCCGCCGAAGGCCTCCGCGGTGAGGCGCTCGCCGTCGGCGGCGGTCGCGAAGGCGATGCCGGAGTCGGGGTGCAGGTGGTCGACGTGCGCGGCGTCGACGAGGCCGTGCATCGCGGTGTCGATCGAGGGGGCGGCGCCGCCCTTGCCGTGCAGCGTGTAGTCGAACGCGGCGACCATCTCGTCCTCGCGGTCGACGCCGGGGTAGACGTTCACCAGCGCGCGGAGGCGGTCCATGCGGAGGACCGCGAGGCCCGACTCCCTCAGGGTGCCGAGGTCGCCGCCGGAGCCCTTGACCCAGAGCAGCTCGACGGGCTCGCCGGTGACCGGATCGGTCTCGACGCCCTTCGCGGAGGTGTTGCCGCCCGCGTAGTTCGTGTTGCGCGGGTCGGCCCCGAGGCGGTTCGAGCGGGCGATGAGCTCTGCGGCGGTCGAGGCTGCCATGACTTCTCCGTCTGATTGAACGAGTGTGTTAACTATCACAGAAGCTAACAGGCCGACTCGTTCCGGTCAATGCTCGTCAGCGCACGTCGGCGAGGCCGCGGAACGGATCGAGTCGCTCGTCCGCGGGGTCGAGCTCGGTCACGAGCACCGCGATCGCGTCCCAGTCGAGCGCGCGGGCGAGGGCCGTGCGCTCGAGCTTGGAGGAGTCGACCAGCAGCACCGTCTCGGCGGAGGCGGCGACCAGCACGCGCTTCACCTGCGCCTCCTCGAGCGTCACCTCGCTGGTGCCCGAGCGGGTCACGGCCGAGGCGGAGGTGAAGAAGCGGTCGTAGTGCAGCTCGGCCGCGCCGGCGCAGGCGAGCGGGCCGACGAAGCTGTCGGTCTCGGCCTGGAGCTCGCCGCCGATCAGCACGACCCGGGCGCGGGTGGCGCGGGCCGAGGCGTGGTTCTCCAGCGAGTTGGTGGCGATCAGCAGCCGCGGCGACTCCGGGGCGGCGGCGAGCAGGGTGCCGGCGGTCGAGGAGGCGTCGACCGCGATCGCACCCGAGTCCGGCAGCAGGGCGACGGCCTTGCGGGCGATCTCGCGCTTGGCGGCGGCGCCCGCGGCCAGGCGCTCGGCGAAGGGGCGGGGGCGGAGCGCGGCGACCGCGCCGCCGCGGACCCGGCTGAGTCGTCCCTCCGCTTCGAGGTCGGCCAAGTCGCGACGGACGGTCATCGTCGAGACGTCCAGCTCGGTCGCCGCGTCGTCGAGGCGGATCGCGCCGTCGCGCTCGAGCAGCTCGATCAGGCGCGCGCGCCGCTCCGCGGAGTCCACCGTGGCCATGCCGCTCCCGTTCCGCCGGCGCGTGGGCGCCCGCGCGATCGAGAGTAACGGTGGGCGCGGGCGGGGCCGGTGCGGGCCGGCGTCAGCCCTTGTCGTCGCGGTCGCGCCGCACCTGGGCGGACGGGTCGCGACCGGTCACCGGGAACGGCCCCGTCACTCCGTCGCGCAGCTCCGCGATCCGCAGGATGCGGCCGCGCTGCAGGAACCAGCCCGCCACCAGCAGCGGGACGATGATCACCAGCGAGGCGATGGTCAGCGTGCCGACCGGGAAGTCGATCGCCATCAGCACCAGCACCACGGCCAGGAAGACGAGCGTCAGCCAGGAGGTGACCGGAGCGCCGGGGAGCTTGAAGGACGGCTCCTTCGCGAGACCCTTCTTCGCCCACTGCCGCAGCCGCATCTGGCAGAGGATGATCGTGCCCCACGCCGTGATGATGCCCAGGCTCGCGATGTTCAGCGCGATCTCGAAGGCCTGGCTCGGCACGAAGTAGTTGAGCACGACGCCCGCCACCGTGAAGGTCGCGGTGAGCAGGATGCCCGCGTAGGGGACGCCGCCCTTCGACATCCGCGTCGTCCACTTCGGGGCGGAGCCGTTCATGCCCATCGAGTGCAGCGCGCGACCGGTGGAGTAGAGGCCGGCGTTGAGGGAGGAGAGGGCCGCGGTGAGGACCACGAAGTTCATGATCGAGCCGGCGATCGTGCCGACCTCGGGCCCGCCGATCGAGGAGAAGAAGGTGACGAAGGGGCTCTCGCCCTCCTTGTAGGCGGTGTACGGCAGCAGCAGTGAGAGCAGGACGATCGAGCCGACGTAGAAGATCGCGATCCGGAAGATCACCGAGTTGATCGCGCGCGGGATGACCTTCTCGGTGTCCTGCGTCTCTCCGGAGGCGGTGCCGACCAGCTCGATCGCGGCGTAGGCGAAGACGACGCCCTGCATCACCAGGACCGCGGGGAGCAGGCCGTTGGGGAGGATGCCGCCGTTGTCGCCGAGGATCGAGACGCCGGTCTGCACGGTCTCGCCGCCCGCCTGCACCGGGAAGGCGAAGACGAGCCAGATCAGTGCGACGACGAGGAAGGCGACCAGCGCCGTCACCTTGATCAGCGCGAACCAGAACTCGAGCTCGCCGAAGACCTTGACCGCGACCATGTTCGCGGCGAGGACGACGAGCAGCGCGATGAGGGCGAGGAGCCACTGCGGCGCCGCGGTGAAGGCCGACCAGTACTTGAGGTAGACGGCGACGGCGGTGGTGTCGACGATCGAGGTCATCGCCCAGTTGAGGAAGTACATCCAGCCGGCCGCGTAGGCGAACTTCTCGCCGTAGAACTCGCGGGCGTAGGAGATGAACGACCCCGACGACGGGCGGTGCAGGACCAGCTCGCCGAGGGCGCGGAGGATGAAGAACGCGAAGACGCCGGCGACCAGGTAGGCGATCGCGAGGGCCGGGCCGGCGGAGTTGAGGCGGCCGCCGGCGCCGAGGAAGAGCCCGGTTCCGATCGCACCGCCGATCGCGATCATCTGGAGCTGGCGGGGCTTCAGACCGTGCTGATAGCCCTCCTGCTCGTGCGAGAAGTCCTTCGCGGGCGCCTGCTCCGCACCGATGTCGTCCTGCGCTGTCATGGCGTCACGGTACTCCCGTGCGGGGGCGGTTCCGGCCGCCGAGCGCGGGGTGGGGGCGGGTATGCGCTTGCCCGGCCGGTCGGAGGGGTGCGGAGAGGTGCACGGAGGCGTTGAGGCTCCTCCACGGGCACTGAAACGCGACGAGCTGTCGTGATACCTCGCCCAGATGGTCAGATCAGTATGGTTTCAGGCATACGGTTCCCTCGCTGCCGCAGCGCAGCCTGCCTCGCCGGCCTCGGCGACGGCTGTCCGAAATACAGAGAGGTCCCACCATGTCCTTCCGAGCACCCGGCTCCCGCCGGTCCTTCATCACCGGACTCGCCCTGACGGGAGCGATGCTGATCGCGCCCGTGGCGGCGGCGTACACCGTGTCCCACCCCGAGGAGGGAGGGACGTGGATCCACGGGACGACCGGCGGGACCGTGCTGTCGTCGTATCAGCACGACTCGCGGTCGCACCGGGCGACAGTGTTCAACGGCGATTACCACCGCACGAAGTGCAAGGACCCCGGGAAAGACGCTTCTGTGAGTGCACCCGCTCGCACGTTCGAGGTCGACTCCGCGTACTACGACGTCTGCTGAGTCCTGATCGATAGGCGGGCGGGGCTTCGGCCTCGCCCGCCCTGACAGCGGGAGAGCTGTGAGAAGCAAGAGTGTGGTCCTCGGCTATGTGCTGGCCGTCGTCCTGGCGGCGGTGCTCGCCGTCCTGTTCATTCGCGCCTTCGATGCGCGTGGCCCGGTGTGGAACGGGGGCTGGCAGCTCGTCGTGTCGCAGGACGCGACACCCCGGGTCTCCGCGAGCGAGGTCTACCGTGACCTCACGGCGCTGGCGGACGATCGTGGTGTCGACATCGTCCGCTACGCCGAGGATTCGGTGGATCCGGCGACCGTGCGCCACCTCTACGTCGCAGGCGAGGGGACCGCGGCGGAGCTGCTCCGCGACGGCTACGGCGCTGTCGACACCGCGATCACGACGACGGTCGCGCCGCTGCAGGACCTCGGCCTGCTCGATCCTCGCGGGGCCTGGCTGGTCGGGGGTGATCGAGCGGATGCGGAGGCGGTGCTCGCTGTCATCGAGAACGGCGGCTGGTCGGGCCGGGTCGCGCCCTACGCCTCGGGCATCGACGTCGACACGTACCGCGAATACGGCGATCTGATGCGCTCGTTCGCCGTCGCGCTGCTCGCCGTCATCGTCCTGGTCGGAGCGGGAACGCTGCTGCGGAGCCGGGCGCACGGGGTGCAGCGGCTGCATGGCGCGGGGCTTCTCAAGATCCTGCTCGCGGAGTGGCGCTTCCTCGCGCTCCCGGTGGTCGCCTTCTCCGTCGGCGGAGTGGCGGCGGTCGCTCTCGCGACGGCCGCTCTGAACGGCCTCGCGCAGCTGCCGACGGTCCTCGCGCTCTCCGGCCGGCTGCTCGCGCTCCTCCTGCTCGCCGCGGTCGTCGCGCAGATCCTCGCGATCGCCCTCACCGACGGCCGCCGGCTCGTCGACCAGGTGAAGGGTGAGATCGACGGCTGGTGGGTGCTGCTCGGCGTCTACGCGGTCCGGGTCCCGGCGGTGCTGGTGCTCCTCGCGATCGTCGCCGCGCTCGGGCAGAGCGCCCGGGTCGCCGAGGTCGAGGGGCGCAGCCGCGAGCTCCGGAGTGTCGCGCAAGACGCGGTCACGATCGGCATCGGCGGTTACTTGAGCCCGTCCGAGTACCACGCCGCTGATCGGCGACTGGCCGATCTGGCCGTCTCGCAGGAAGCCTCCGGCGGGGTGATCTTCGTCACGCCGGGACTCAGCGACCAGGGAAACGTGCTGCTCGCCAATGAGGGATACCTCCGGAGGGTCGAGGTGCTCGGCGACGACGGGCGCCGGATGACTGAGGTCCCCGACGGCGTCCTCACTGTCCTCGAGCCGGAGGACACGTCTGCTGAGTACCGGCTGTCCGTGCTGGCCGACTTGCACTCCTGGCAGGACACGCAGTCGAGCGTCTTGGATCCGGCACCCGCGACCGTCGGTCTTCCCGTCGCGGAGCACGTCGTGCCGTCGGGGCAGGTCCTCGTCACCCTGGGCTCCGGTGAGCACAGCTTCCGCCCGGAGCCCGAGCTCGTCGATCCGGTCGTCGTCGTTCTGCCATCGGTCGGGGTGCTCGCCGCCTCCGAGCTGGTCGCGGTGATCACCCAGGGAGGAGTGATCTTCACCGAACCCGCGGCGCTCCCGGCCGCCATCGAGGTGGGCGGTCTCTCCCCCTTCGTGGCCTCCATCACTCCAGTGGCGTACCAGGCGAACGAGCAGTACCGGCGGGCGCTCGGTGCCCACGTGATCAACGTGATCGGGTTCGTGAGCGGCGGGATCGTCGTGCTGCTCACCGGACTGGTCGCGGCGGTGGTGCTGGTGGAGAAGGACCGCAAGCGGGCGTTCGTGCACCGGCTGTCCGGGCTCGGACCGCTCACGGCGCACCGCAGCGGGCTCCTGCTGGAGGGTGTGCTGCTGACCGCGACGCTGGCGCTCGCCGTCGTCCCGCAGTGGTTCCGCGATCCGAAGGACGTCCGCACGGTGATCGACCTCGGCACGGTCGACACCGAGAACTTCCTGCTCGAGCAGACGGCGCTGGACATCGGCGTGGTCGCGGCCAGCGCTGCGCTCCTCGTCGCGTGCCTGGCCCTCGCGCACCGGAGGGCGAGCCGCTCGCCCGTCGTCGACACCTGATGCGCTCGCCGCTCCACTCCTCCCTCCCGACCGAACGGAAAGGCCTCCCGTGATCCTCGCCACCCACCTCGCCAAGGGCTACGGCCGACGCACGCTGTGGAGCGGACTCGATGTGACCGTCGCCTCGGGCAGCACCCTCGCCCTCACCGGCGCGAGCGGCAGCGGCAAGTCGACGCTCCTCAACTGCCTCGGGCTCCTCGACGCCCCCGACTCGGGCTCGATCGAGGTCGACGGGGAGGAGCTGACCCGCCTGCGGGCGCACGGCCGACGCCGCTTCCGGCGGGACCGGCTCGGCTACCTCTTCCAGAGCTACGCCCTCGTCGACACCGCGACCGTCGAGCAGAACCTCGCGATCGCGCTCGGCGAGCGGCGCGGCCGCAGCGACCGGTTCGAGCGCGCGCTCGAGCGCGTCGGCCTGGCGGGGCGGGGCCGCGAGCGCGTCGCCAGGCTGAGCGGCGGCGAGCAGCAGCGGGTCGCGCTCGCCCGGCTGCTGGTGAAGGGCCCGACCCTGGTCCTCGCCGACGAGCCGACCGGCGCCCTCGACGCCGAGAACAGCGAGACCGTGCTCGACGTGCTGACCGAGCTGGCCGGTCACGGCGCGAGCGTGGTCGTAGCGACCCACGACCCCGCGATCGCGAGCTGGTGCGACGACCGGCTCCACCTCGCTGCGCCCTGAGTCGAAGAGCCCCGGCCGAACGTTGCGGGTCGGGGGTCTCGATACGCCCGCTGCGCGGGCTGCTCGACCGGCAGAAGAACCCGCTGTGCGGGCGGCTCGCCAGCAGGGGAGGTCTCCAGCGGGAGTGCTCAGCCCGATCATGCTGGTCGAGTAGCCCCGCGGGGGCGTATCGAGACCCGGCCCCGTCAGCACGTGCGTTCTGCAGACTTGGCTCCTGACGAGGGTGGGTCTCGATACGCGCGCTGCGCGCGCCGCTCGACCAGCAGGGGAGATCAGGCGGGGGCGCGGTGGGTGGCGAAGGCGAGGTCGAGGAGGGGGAGGCGGTCGCGCTCGACGACGGCCGTCAGGACGCGGTCGCCGAGGTCGGCGCCGACGCCGAGGACGTGCGCGTCGGTGTCGATCCGGAGTCCGGGGACCGGGCGGCCGTCGAGGAGGAGCGGGACGTCGTGCTCGACGCACTTCTCGGTCGCGGGGCCGAGCAGCTCGCCGGGGAGCCGGCCGCGGACGCGCTCGGCGTGGAACCGGTTCCTCAGGATGTGGTTCACGTGCTCGACGAGCACGCTCTCGGCCGAGTGCCACGGCGGGGCGGGCTCGTGCGCGACGGTCGTCCGCACCGCCTCCCACAGCCACGGGTAGCGCATCCGGGCCTTGATCGCGGTCATCCAGTCGGGCAGCGGGCGTACCGGCGGGGCGTCGAGCGAGGCGCGCTGCTCGTCGTCGAGCTCCGCGAGGTTGGCGGGGTCGTCGTGGTCGTCCGGGTTGAGCCAGAGCGTGTAGCCGATCGCCACGGACTCGATCTCGACGCGTCCGCCGGAGGAGCTCGACGACGTGCCGGACGTCCACGGCTCGAGCGACGGCTGAGGAACGAAGCCGTACAGCGGGCCCGGGAAGGCTCGCGCCACCTCGTCGAGGGTCGGCGGGACCGGGACGTCCTCGAGGCGGGCGCTCTCGTCGTAGAACATCCTCCGAGGGTGCCGCGGCGGCGCGGCGGGCGCAATGGCGGGCGGTGAGCCGGCGCGAAGCGGGGGAGGCGAGCGGCGGTCCGGCGATGGCGGGTCTCGATACGCCCGCCGCGCGGGCTACTCGACCAGCAAGGACTTCCGTTGCGCGGGCCGATCAACCAGCGAGGAGGACCGCTGCGCGGGCTCCTCGAAGGGCGGAGGGGGGCGGGTCGCTCCGCGGTGCTCGGCGGAAGCATGCTGGTCGAGTAGCCCCGCCAGGGGCGTATCGAGACCCGACGCCATCAGCACGTGTGTTCTGCAGACTCGGCTCTCGGTGATGGTGGGTCTCGATACGCCCGCGGAGCGGGCTACTCGACCAGCATGAGGGGGGCCCGCTGCGCGGGCTGCTCGACCAGCAACGGTGGTCAGGCGGGGGCGTGGCGGGTGACGAAGGTGAAGTCGAGGAAGGGGAGGCGGTCGCGCTCGACGACGGCCGTCAGGAAGCGGTCGCCGAGGTGGGCGCCGACGCCGAGGACGTGCGGATCGGTGTCGATCCGGATGCCGGGGACCCACCGCCCGTCGAGGAGGAGCGGGACGCCGTGCTCGACGCCGAGGTCCATCGCGGGGCCGAGGAGCTCGCCGGGGTCGCTCCCACCGGCGCGCTCGCTGCGGAGGCGGCTCCTCAGGACGCGGTTCACGTGCTCGAGGAGCGCGAACTCGATGCTCTGCCACGGCGAGTGCTCCTCCGCCACGCTCGTCCGCACCGCGTCCCAGAGCTGGGGGTACGGCATCCGGGCGGCGATCTCCGCCATCCACTCGGGCACGGGGCGCGTCGGCGAGACGTCGAGCGAGGGCCTCGGCTCGCCGCCGAGCTCCTCGAGATTCGCGGGGTCGTCGTGGTCGTCCGGGTTGCGCCAGAAGGTGTAGCCGATCGAGGCCTCGTCGAAGAGGATCACCCCGCCCGCATCGCGCGCCGAGGCCGAGGACACCCACTCCTCCAGGGACGGCTGCGGCGTGAGGGTGAAGAGCGGACCTCGGAAGAACCGCGTCACGACGTCCAGCGTCGGCGGCTCGGGAAGCTCCTCGGGGGACACGTACTCGTCGGCATGCATCCGTCCAGCCTCACGCGACGGCGGCGCGGTGGGCGACGCCGTTCGGCGAACCGGCGCGAGGCGACGCACCGGGGCTCAGGTCGGCGTCGAGACCGACGTCGCCGTGTCACCGCGTGCAGCTCGCGCCCGCGCCTTGATCGCCTCGATCACCTCGGTCTTGGCGTCCGAGTAGGCGTTCATGTCGGCCCAGCTCCGCTCCATCAGCGAGCGCTTGGTCGCCTCGTAGAGGGAGCGGTCGGCCGCGTCGCGCCGGAGGTGGTCGCGGAGCAGGAGGTACTCCTCGATCGCGGCGTCGCCCCGGGCGTAGAGGTGCACGTGCACGTCCCGCTCCGGGGTGCGGACGAGGCGGTGGCCGGGCTCGCGGACCCGGAGCGCGTAGCCGGCTGCGAGCAGCGGGTCGAGGTAGTCCTCCTCCGCGGTGATGTCGGGGACGGCGACGGCGATGTCGATGATCGGCTTCGCCGCGAGGCCGGGCACCGCGGTGGAGCCGATGTGCTCGATCGCGACGTCCAGCGCGGCGAGGGCCTGCGCGATCCGCCGCTGGTGCTCGCGGAACGCCTCCGGCCAGCCCTCGTCGTACGCGTGCAGTCCGACCGCGAGCGGCTCGGCGCCGCCGACGATGTCGACGGTCGTGACGTCCGGCCGGGGGTGCTCGCTGCTGTCCATACCGGAATCCTCGCAGTGCTCGCGGCCCCTGATCGCGGCGGGCGAACGTCCGGGGCAAGGGCTTGCAGCCCGCCGATCGGAGGGATTGTCTGGAGGGAGGAGAGAGAGGTGTCACCATGACGCAGACCTTCCCCGCGTGGTTGCGGGACCAGGAGAAGAGGGACGACGAGGTCGGCGAGCTCGCCCAGACCTACGCCGGCCGCGGCGACCTGCCGGAGCACGGCGGACGCGCCATCTACGACGGCTACTTCGCGAGCGAGCCCGCCTCGGCGCAGGCCTCGCTCGACCGGGCCTGGATGGAGTTCGAGGCGCACCCCGAGCCGTCCGCCACCTCGGACGAGCCGGAGGGACTGCGATGAGCGACCAGACCCCGAGCCCCGTCGAGGACCCGGACGACCAGGCCGACAAGCCCTCGCAGGCCGAGGGCGAGGATCCGCGCGACACCCCGGTCGAGGTGCTGCCCGCCGAGGGCAAGCCCTCGAAGGCCGAGGGCTGAGCCGAAGGCTCGGAGGTGGAGGGGCGTTCCCGGTGGGGGGCGCCCCTTTCCGTTGCCTGCGGTGGGGGGATCTCGATACGCCCGCTGCGCGGGCTACTCGATCAGCATGGGGTGCCTGCTGCGCTGGCTTCTCGATCAGCAGGGGGTGCCCGCTGCGCGGGCTTCTCGCCCGCATGATCCGGCGACGGCAGTCCATTCAGCAGAAGTTGCGGTACTCGCTGGCGACTACCGCAACTTTTGAGGAGGGGGGGGGGCGACGGCGGGTGGGTCAGCGGCCGACGGCGGCCATCAGCTCGTGGGCCTCGGCGCTCTCGGGGTACTGGGCGAGGACGCGCTCGAGGTCGCGGCGGGCCGGGGCGCGCCGGCCGTCGGCGAGGTGGGTGCTGGCCCGCTCGTAGAGGGCCTCGATCCGGAGCTCGACGGGTCGGGCGGTCGTGACGTTGGGCCGCACCACGCGGTCGAAGGCCTCGAGGGCGCTCTCGATCAGGCCGAGCTCGCGCAGGGCGACGCCGCGGCGGATGAGGACCGCGGCGGACGGGGCGTCGACGTTGACCACCGGCGCCGAGAACTGCGCCATGTCGCCCCAGCGCCGCCGGGCGGAGTAGAGCGAGGCGAGCGTCGAGGCGGCCAGCGTCGACGGCGGCAGGGTCTCGACGGCGGCCGTGGCGCCGGCCGGGTCGTCGACGGCGGCGAGCTCGGCGAAGAGCAGGCGCAGCGCGGTCGCGTCGAGTGGGACGTCGATGTCGAGTCCGGCGCTGAGCGGTAGATGGGCCGTGAGGACGATCCCGTAGCGGCGAAGGAACGGATCGGCGGCCGGGTCGTAGCGCATCCGCACCAGCCAGCCGGCGAGGCGGAGGGCGCGGTCGTCCTCCCGGCGCGAGAGCGCGTCGCGGACCAGCTCGATCACGGCGGCGAGCTTCGAGCCCTCGGGGGAGGCGGCGGTCGCCTCGTGCAGCTCGGCGGCGGGGGCGCCCGCGCGGATCAGGCGGATGAGCGGCGCCTCCCACGGCTGCGCCAGCGGCGAGGGCCGGACGAGACCGGGGCCGCTGGGCATCGACAGCCCGGCCGAGAGCCGGGAGCGGCTGAGGGAGCGGCTGAGGGCCGGGCCCACGACGGGGTGCAGGCGAGCACCCGCGAGGACGCGCAGCTCTCCTGCGGTCCGGAAACCGATCCCCACTACAGCACTCCCCCACTCGGGGGACCCACTCGACCCCCCAGGTCCCCAGTTTACGGGGTCCCCCGGCCTCCCTCCCCCCGAAAGGGGTCCGCGGCCGTGTCGGGAATCGGAGGAGGGCCGACGCGGCAGGGCGGACGGCCGCGAGCGGTCTCGACGGAGGGTGCGATCGGGCGGCGTCTCCCCGGGCGGTGACCCTTCGGCCATCGCCCGCGGAGACGCCCCCGTCGGGACGCCCCCGTCAGGACGCCCCGGTCAGGATGCCCCGGTCAGGGCGCCCCGGTCAGGCGACGGCCGTGAGGCGGGAGCCGTCCGCGGCGCTGCGCTCGACGGCGTCGAGCACCTGCTGCACCTGCAGGGCGTCGGCGAACGACGGCGTGGGCTGGACGCCCTCGGAAATCGCCGTGACGAGGTCGACGACCTGATGGCTGAAGACGTGCTCGTAGCCGAGCCCGTGCCCGGTCGGCCACCAGGCGGCGGCGTAGGGGTGCACCGGCTCCGTCACCTGGATGGTGCGGAAGCCCTGGGCGTCCTCGGGGTCGCGGGCGTCGTAGTACTCGAGCTCGTTCAGCCGCTCGAAGTCGAAGGCGATCGAGCCCGTCTCGCCGTTGATCTCGATGCGGTTGGCGTTCTTGCGGCCGGTGGCGACGCGGGTCGACTCGAAGACGCCGACGGCGCCTCCGCTGAGCGTCGCGGTGAACAGCGCGGCGTCGTCCACGGTGACCGGGCCGCGCTCGGCGCCCTCCTCGGCACGACCGCCGAGGCCGGCCTGCGCGGAGAGGACCGGGCGCTCGGTGACGAAGGTGCGCAGCATCGCCGAGACGCCGTCGATCGTCTGCCCAGTGAGCCACTGCGCGGTGTCGATGCTGTGCGCGCCGATGTCGCCGAGGGCGCCGGAGCCGGCCCTCTCCTTGTCGAGGCGCCAGGTCAGCGGGCCCTCGGAGTCGCTCAGCCAGTCCTGCAGGTACTGCGCGCGGACGTGCCGGATCTCGCCGAGCCGACCCTCCTCGAGGAAGCGCTTGGCCAGCGCGAGCGCCGGGGTGCGGCGGTAGCTGAAGCCGCACATCGCGAAGCCGGTCGCGGCGGCGGCCGCCTCGGTCATCGTCCGCGCCTCGGGGACGGAGCGCGCGAGCGGCTTCTCGCAGAGCACGTGCTTGCCGGCCTCGAGGGCGGCGATCGCGATCTCGGCGTGCTGGTCGCCCGGGGTGCAGATGTCGATCAGGTCGATGTCGTCGCGGGCGATCACCGCGCGCCAGTCGATCGAGGACTCGGCCGCGCCGAAGTTCTCGGCGGCGGCCCGCGCGCGGCCCTCGTCGCGGCCGACGACGACGGCGAGCTCGGGCTGCAGCGGCAGGTCGAAGAAGCGCGGGGCGGTCCGCCAGGCCTGGGCGTGGGCGCGGCCCATGAAGGCGTGGCCGATCATGGCGACGCGGAGGGGTGCTGTCATCGGGGGTCTCCTCGGAAGGGGCGCGCCGGCCGCGACCAGGAAGAGGTCGCGGCCGGCGCGGGAGGGGTCGGGTGGTGCCTGCGGGCGCGGGCGGTGTCAGGCGCGGACGGGGTCGCCGACCGGCTCGCCGGCGGCCGTCCGCAGCGGGAGCAGCTCGGGCCGCTCCACCCTGGACTCGATCTCGACGACCGCCTTCTCGGCGCTCGAGCGGAGGATCGCGTCCATGATCTCGAGGACGTGCAGCCCGAGACGGCCGGAGGCGCGGTGCGGCCGGTCCTCCTCGATCGCCTCGGCGATGTCGGCGAGACCGACGCCGCGCCCGGTGTCGACGACGCCGGCGGAGTCGGGGACGACCCGCCAGTCCTCGTCGCGCACCGCGACCTCGACCGGGTCGGAGAACATGTTCGGGTCGGGGACGGCGATGGTGCCCTCCGTCCCGAAGATCTCGAACTTCGGTGCGCGGGTGCGCCAGACCTCGAAGCTGACCATCACCGTCGAGGTGACGCCGTTCTCGTGCTCGAGCAGCGCGCTGATGTGCGTGTCGATCGAGACGGGGATCGGCGTGCCGGCGCGCGGGCCGGACTCGATGGTGCGCGGCCGGTCCGAGCGGGTCGCGAGACCGGTGACCCGGACGACGGGGCCGAAGAAGTGCACCAGCGCGGTCAGGTAGTACGGGCCCATGTCCAGCAGCGGGCCGCCGCCGGGCTGGTAGTAGAACTCCGGCGCCGGGTGCCAGCGCTCGTGGCCGGGAGCGGCCCAGTGCACCTGCGCGGCGATCGGCGTGCCGATCACTCCGGAGTCGAGCGTCTGCCGCGCGGTCTGCACGCCGGTGCCGAGCACGGTGTCGGGGGCGCTGCCGAAGCGCAGCCCCAGCTCCTCGGCGAGGTCGAGCATCGGCGCGGCCTCGGCGGGGTTCAGGCCGAGCGGCTTCTCCGCGAAGACGTGCTTGCCGGCCTTCAGCGCGCGGGTGCCGATCTCGACGTGCGCGGCGGGGATGGTCAGGTTGAGCACCGCGTCGACCTCGGGGTCGGCGATCAGCTCGTCGACCGAGAGGGCGCGGACGCCCTGCTCGTCGGCGACCTCCTGCGCACGCGCGGTGTTCAGGTCGGCGACCGCGACGAGGCGGAGGCCGGGGAAGGTCGGGAGGTTGGCGAGGTACTGCTCGCTGATCTTCCCGACTCCGATGATGCCGACTCTCAGCGGGAGGCCCACAGCAGTCCCCTCTCGATGATGGTGCGGACGTTGGCGTCCTGGAGGATCTCGACGCGGTGGCCCGGGGTCGAGACGAAGATGCGGCCCTCGCCCCACTGGCGGGTCCAGACGGCGGGGGAGGTGATCGGGCGGTGCCACGGGTCCCACTCGCGGACGGCCTGCGTGGTGGTCGCGAGCACGTCGTTGTAGTCGTCGTGCAGCACCCAGTACTGCTCGGTGGTGAGCTCGAAGTCGCCGATGCCCTGGGTGATCGGGTGGTCGGCCGCGAGGGCCGTCATCTCGATCGTGTGCGGGACGTAGTTGTCCGACTGCTCGCCGGTGCGCTCGTCCGGGTGCTTGCCCGGGTGCGAGACGAACTGGCCGCCGATCAGCTGCAGGTAGTCGGAGTTGTTGCGGTACGAGTCGGCGATGCCGCCGTGCCAGCCGGCCAGGCCGGTGCCGCGCTCGACGGCCGCGCGCAGGCCGAGGAACTCGGGCCACTCGATCGAGGTCATGGTGTTGGACTGCACGATCAGGTCGACGGTGCGCAGGTAGTCCTCGTCGGCGTAGACGGCGGTCGACTCCTCGACGCGCACCTCGAAGCCGTTCTCGGCGAGGAAGGGGAGGAACAGCTCGGTCGCCTCGACGGGCTGGTGGCCGTCCCAGCCGCCGCGGACGACGAGCGCCCTCTTGGCGGGAGTGGACGGGGGGAGGTCGGTCATCGGTGTCCTCGGGGTGCTCGGCGGATCGCTCCGCGGTTCGTCATCGAACGGTAGTTGCGCAACTCTGTTGCCGTTGCCGCCCGTGTGCGTCCAGTCTGCACCCGAGGAGAGTCGTGAGCAAGGCGGTATCCGGGTGTCTGCAATGGTCGTCTCCCCGCTGGGTTTCGCAACTCGTTCTGCTCTACAGTGGGGGCATGGACGACAGCGGTGCCGCTCCCCGGCCGACGATGGCGCGCATCGCCGAGCGCGCGGGGACGAGCGTGCCGACGGTCTCCAAGGTGCTGAGCGGCGGCACCGACGTCTCCGAGGCGACCCGGCTGCGGGTGATGGAGGCCGCGCACGAGCTCGGCTACCGGCGCCGGCCGCGGCTGCGCCCGCCGGCGGAGGACCCGCACGTCGCGCACATCGTCGACGTCGTGGTCGGCCACCTCGACGGCACCTGGATCGGGCCCGTGCTCGGCGGGATCGAGGAGGAGGCCGCGGCGGCCGGCGTCGACCTGGTGCTCACCCGCGCGCGGCCCGACGGGGAGTGGGTCAACCGGCTCCTGCGCCGCTCGTCCCTCGGTGCGATCGTCGTCCTCGTGGACGTCACGGCGGCGCAGCTGCACCTGCTCACCACGGCGGAGCTGCCCGTGGTGATCGTGGACCCGATCACCCGCCCGCCCGCCGACGTGGCGAGCGTCGGCGCGACCAACTGGGACGGCGGCCGGATGGCGGCGGAGCACCTGCTCGCTCAGGGCCACACCCGCATCGGCGTGATCGCGGGCGCTCGCGGGCAGCTCTACAGCAGCGCCCGGCTCGACGGCTTCAGCACGGCGCTGCGCGACGCGGGGGTGCCGCTGCCGCGGGAGCGCGTGGTCTACGGCGGCTGGAACCGCGACCGCTCCCGGGTCGTCGCCTCCGCGATGCTGGCGGACGCGCTGATCCGGCCCACGGCGCTCTTCGCGCTCTCGGACACCATGGCGCTCGGCGTCTACGACGCGGCCGATCTGGCCGGCCTGCGGATCCCGGACGACCTCAGCGTGATCGGCTTCGACGACGTGCAGGAGTCGGCGTGGGCGACGCCGCCACTGACCACGATCCAGCAGCCGATCGCCCAGATGGGGGCCGCCGCCTTCCGGATGCTGCACCAGGCGCACCGCGCGGCCCGGCCGCTGTCCTCGAGCGCGACACGGCTGGAGCTCGAGACGCGCCTGATCGAGCGCGCGTCGGTGGCGCGTCCGCGCTGAGGGCGGTCCGCCGGGTGGGCTGCGTACTGCTCCTCTGAGCAGTCGACCGCGCCGTTCCCCGCACCGCGGTCGAGGCGAGTAGATTATGTCTCTGGAGACATGATCGTGGAGGTGTGCTGATGACGGAGAGCTCGACCGCCGTGCGCTCCGCTCGCTCCAGCCGCGGCTTCACGCAGCAGCAGCTGGCGGACCTGACCGATGTCGATCAGGCCCGGATCTCGCGCATCGAGAACGGCCGAGACGCGGACTTCAGCACGGTGCAGCGCGTCCTGGCGGGCGCGGGGCACCGGCTCTACGCGCTGCCCCTCCAGCGGGACGATGCCGCGGACGCCGCTGTCGAGATCCGCGGACGGCTGCGAGTGGGGGATCGGGATCGCGCCCTGCGGGCACTCCTGCAGCTCAACGACAACCTCGTCGCTGAGCACGGGCTCCTCCGAGGTGTGCTGGGGCTGGCGGAGCCCGAGCCGACGCGGAACCGCGCGTGGGACGCGGCGATCGCCGCGCTCGTCGCCTGGCGTCTGGGCGAGGAGGGGCTGCCTCTCCCGGCCTGGGTGACCCGGCCCATGCGCTACCTCCCTGTCGCCGTCGTCCTCGAGATCGACCCCGCGGATCCGGCGCCGCCCGAGTCGGAGGTGCCCGAGGAGTTCCTGCGGCGCGGCGTGCACGTGTGGCGAGACACCTTCGCGAGCGTGTGATCGTGGCCGTCTCGCTCGACCGCGACGACATCATCGCGGGTCTCGCGGAACTCGTCGCTGAGCTCCATCAGCTGCAGGAGACGGCGGGCATCCGGCTCGTCGGCGGTGCCGCCCTCGCCCTCCGCTACTTCGACAGGGGCACGACGCAGGATCTGGACTCGCTCCACGTGAACCCGGGCAGTGATGACGTGGTGACAGGGGCGGCTGCGAAGGTGGCACGCAGGCACGGGTGGAGCGACGACTGGCTGAACTTCGCGGTGGAGCAGACCGGATCGGTGCCGACTCTCGGCGAGCGGGTCGTCGAGTGGGAGACGGTGTACGACCGTGCGGGGGTCGTGATCCAGGTCGCATCAGCTGATGCTCTTCTCGCGATGAAGCTTCGCGCCAATCGACCCGGTCGCGATACCAACGACATCCGTCAGCTTCTGAGTCTCTGCGAGGTCGGCACTCTGGAGGCCGCTGAAGACCTGTTCGAGAGCTTCTACCCCGGCGACGCGCTCGCCGACCGCGCCGTCGCGATCGTGACCCGGATTCTCGAGGCGGGGCTGCCGGAGAAGCCGCCCTCGCCAGGGCCGATTCTTCTCTGAGTGCCGGGAGCGCGCCGAGTCGCCCGAGAAGGCGCGTTCTCGGGGTGGAGAACGAGCCTTCTCGGGCGATTCGGTGCGGGCGCTCCCATGCTGATCGAGTAGGCCGCGGAGCGGGCGTATCGAGATCCACCCCTGCCGGACGGCGGGTCTGCGGGCTGGATGCTCGGAGGACGGTGGTCTCGATACGCCCCTGCGGGGCTACTCGACCAGCATGAATCGGCACGCCCCTGCGGGGCCGCTCGCCCACCACGGCGGGGTCGCGGCGCCGAGTCGCCCGAGAAGGCGCGTTCTCGGGGTGGAGAACGAGCCTTCTCGGGCGATTCGGTGGGGCGGGGGGCTAGAGGGCGCCCTGGGTGGGGGTGCCGGCGGGGATCGGGGACAGGCGGGTGACGACCGGGGGTGCGGCGACGAGGCCCTTGATGGCGGCGTTCAGGCGGACGACGGGGTCGCCGGCGCCGTGGGCGTCGAGGGCCTCGGCGCTGGTCCACTTCTCGAGCATGACGATGGTGCCGTCGGGGGAGTCGTGGATCGCGTAGAGCTCGCAGCCCTCCTCGCCGTGGACCTCGGCGATGGCGGGGGAGAGGGCGGCGACGAGGGCGTCGCGCTTGCCCTCGGCGGGGGTGAAGATCGCGGTGACGACGACGGGGTCGGACATGGCAGTGCCTTTCGTGGAGGGGTGGTGGGGCGGAGTCAGCGCTGCGCCGGGGCGGCGCAGCTGGAGCGGATGACGAGGTCGGCCTGGACCTCGATGTGCTGGGGGGTGTCGGGGATCCGGCCCTGCATCCGGGCCAGCACCAGGTCGACGCTGTGCCGGGCGAGCATGTCGATCGGCTGGCGGACGACGCTGAGCGGCGGGGTGACGAGCTCGCTCCACGGGTTGTCGTCGAAGACGACCACGGAGAGCGCCTCGGGGATCGCGACGCCGAGCTGGAACAGGCGGTGCACGGCGCTGCGCACCTGCGCCGTGTTGGCGACGATCAGGGCGGTCGGCGGCTCCGGAAGCGCGAGCAGCGCGGCGACGGCCTCGCCGCCGATGTCGCCGCGGAACGGGACCTCGCGGATCAGCGTCCCGTCGATCGGCAGCCCGGCGGCGGTGAGGGCGGCGCGGTAGCCGGCGACGCGCGCCTGGCCGGTCGAGGTGCGCAGCGGCCCCGAGACGATCGCGATCCGGCGGTGGCCGAGCGCGAGGAGATGATCGGTCGCTCGGGCGGCGGAGGCGGAGTTGCCGATGCTGACCACGTCGACGTCGTCGAGACCGGGGGTGGTGCGGTCGACGAAGACGACGTCGATCCCGGCCCGGCGCAGCCGTGACCACTTCTCGAGGTTCTCGCCGGACGGGGTCGCGATGACGCCGCCGACCGAGCGGTCGAGCAGGCTGGTGAGCGACTCGCCCTCGACGTGCGAGTCCTCCTGCGTCGTCATCAGGAGAACCTGGGCGCCGCGGGCGCGCGCCTCCCAGACGACGCTGTCGGCTAGGCGGGCGAAGAACGGGTTCGTGAGGTCGGGCAGGACCAGACCGATGGACAGGGTCTGACCGTGGCTCAGCTCGCGGGCCGCGGCGCGCGGCCGGAAGCCGAGCTGCTCGATCGCCTCGACCACACGGCGCCGGGTGTCGACGGCGACCGGGCCGGTCCCGTCGTTGAGCACGCGCGACACCACGGACACCGAGACGCCCGCACTGCGCGCGACGTCGCGGATCGTCGGTGCTTTCTGCACGGTTCCTCCCCAGCTGTCGGGCAATCGTATCGGCGCGGGACCGGGCCGCCGCGCTCGCTGTTGACACACTCTAATCGTTGCTGGTACAAAACTGGTACCGGTTCCACTGGGAGCCGGCGAGCAGCACTTCCCCGACGAAGACTGCGCACGACGACGACGTCCTCCGCCCCCGAGGCGGCCCTCTGCGTCCGTGCGCCCCCGGACCAGAGAGGCCACCGTGAACCTGTACAAACTCCTCGGCGATCGCGAACGAGAGGGCCGCCCCATCCGCATCGGGCTGATCGGTGCCGGGCGCTACGGCACCATGTACCTCTCGCAGGCGCGCAACATCCCCGGCGTCCACGTGGTCGCCATCGCCGACGTCAACGTCGCCCGGGCCCGCGGGGCCTTCGAGCTGGTCGACTGGCCGGCCGAGGCGATGGCCGCGGACATCCCCGAGGCGCTCGCGAACCGGACGACCACCATCGTCGACAACGCCGCCGTCCTCTTCGAGCACGACATCGACGTCATCGTCGAGGCGACCGGCAACCCGATCGTCGGCGTGCACCACGCGCTCCGGGCGATCGAGACCGGCAAGCACATCATCATGGTCACCGTCGAGGCCGACGCGCTGGCCGGCCCCGCGCTCGCCAAGCGCGCCGAGGCCGCGGGCATCGTCTACTCGATGGCCTACGGCGACCAGCCGGCCCTGATCATGGAGCTCGTCGACTGGGCCCGCACCAGCGGCTTCGACGTCGTCTGCGCCGGCAAGGGCGCCAAGTACCTCGAGCACTACCACCAGATGAACCCCGACAACGTCTGGGAGAACTGGGAGTTCAGCAAGGAGCTGACCGACTCCGGCCAGCTCAACCCGTACATGCACACCTCGTTCCGCGACGGCACGAAGGCCGCGATCGAGATGGCGGCGGTCGCGAACGCGGCGGGCCTGGTGCCCTCCGACTCCGGCCTCACGTTCACGCCGGGCGATGTGGAGGAGATCGCGACGATCAGCCGGCCGAGCTCGATCGGCGGCGCCCTCGACCACGAGGGGACGGTCGACGTGATGTCGAGCGTCCGGCGCGACGGCTCCCTCATCCCGCACAACACGCAGGAGGGCGTCTACGTCGTGGTCAAGGCGACGAACCCCTACGTGTCCACCTGCTTCGACGAGTACCCGTGGCACCCGGACCCGACCAAGCAGTACGCGGCGCTCTACCGGCCGTACCACTACGTCGGTCTCGAGCTGAACGTGTCGATCGCCAACGCGGCGCTGCGCGGCATCTCGACCGGGCACCCCGAGGGCTTCTACGGCGACGTCGTCGCGACCGCGAAGAAGGACCTCAAGGCCGGCGAGTTCCTCGACGGCGAGGGCGGCTTCACCGTCTACGGCAAGCTCGTCTCCGCGAAGCACTCGGTCGCCATCGGAGCGCTCCCCGTCGCCCTGGCCCACCACGTCGAGCTGCGCCACGACATCGCGCAGGGCGCGACGGTCGGCTGGGACGACGTGATCATCGACGAGTCGCTCGCCGAGGCGCTCGAGCTGCGCCGCGAGACCGAGGCGCTGCTCGCCTCCTGACCCCCTCGGGCCGGGCGCGTCCTCCGCCCGGCCCGCCTCCGCACCACCCTCGCGATCCGCGACCCCGCACACCCCGCCCCACCTTCCGATGACGAAAGGCCCCCTCCCATGTCCTTCCCCACCCGCGCCACCGGCGCCGCCCTCGCCGGGCTCGCCTCCCTGACGCTCCTCGTCGGCTGCTCGGCCTCGCCCGACAGCGACGGCGGAGGTGCCGCCGCCGGCGGCTCCGGCGCCGACATCGTGTCGCTCGTCGACTCGTCCGCGCAGACCCCGGTCGACGAGGTCACCTCCTCGCTCGGCGACCCGGCCGTCCCCGACGGCGCCAAGCTCTGCTACATCACCCGCACCCTCTCGAACGAGTTCTGGGGCTACGAGCGCGACGGCTTCGAGAACCGCGCGAAGGAGCTCGGCGTCGACTACCAGACCTTCGACGTCACGGACGAGTCCTCGATCACCGAGCAGCTCGACAAGGCCAAGAGCGCGATGAACCAGGGCTGCACCGCGATCCTCGCCTCGCCCATCTCGGCGACCGGCCTCGACTCGGTCTTCGAGTCCGCCCTCGCCGACGGCATCCCGGCCGTCGTGCTGAACGACGCGAAGAGCGACGTCCCCGGTGTCGTCTACGTCGGCCCCGACGCGACCACCATCGGTGCCACGGCCGCCGACTACATCGCGGACCTGCTGCCGGACGGCGGCCAGGTCGCGATGATCGAGGGCGACCCCGGCTCCTCCAACGCGATCAACCGCGGCGACGGCTTCACGGCCGCGCTCGCGAAGCACGAGAACCTCGAGCTCGTCGCCTCGCAGACCGCCTCGTGGGACCAGACCAAGGCGCAGGAGATCGCGACCACGATGCTCACCGCGAACCCCGACATCAAGGCGTTCTACTCGCAGAACGACGGCATGGCGCTCGGCGTGCAGGCCGCCATCGACGCGAAGGGCCTCACCGGGAAGGTGATCCTCGTCGGCACCGACGGCATCCCGCAGGCCAAGAAGCAGATCCTGGCCGGCGACTACACCGCCACCGTCAGCGAGCTGCCGACGACGGAGGGCGCGACCGGCGTGGACGCCGCGCTCTGGCTCCTCGCCGGCAAGGAGGTCCCGGGCTGGATCGACGTGCCGGCCTTCATCATCGACAGCGAGAACGTCGCCGACTACGAGACCGGGATGCCGTGACCCGCGGCTGACCCCCGCACTCCGCCGGAGACCCCTCCGGCGGAGTGCGCTCCCAGCAAGGTCCCTCTCGATCAGGAAAGAAGACGGAACATGGCCGAGCATCTGCTCGAGGTCCGCGGCATCGCGAAGTCGTTCCCCGGCGTCCGCGCCCTGGACGGCGTGAGCTTCACCCTCGAACGCGGGGAGATCCGCACGCTCGCGGGCGAGAACGGCGCGGGGAAGAGCACCCTGCTCAACATCCTCGGCGGCGCCCTCCGCCCCGACCGCGGCTCGATCACCATCGACGGCGTGCGGCGGATGGAGTACACCTCGCGCCAGGCGCTCGCGGAGGGGGTGCGGATCGCGCACCAGGAGCCGGCCATCGTGCCCCAGCTCACGGTGACGCAGAACCTGCTGCTCGGGCGCACGCGCACGCAGCGCGCCTCCGCCCAGGACGACCTCGACCAGGCCCTCCAGGACGTCCACCGGATGGGCTTCCCGATGGACGGGCGGACGCCGGTCGGCCGGCTGAGCCCGGCGCAGCGGCACGCGCTCACCATCGCGCGGGCGTTCGCCTTCGGGGCCAAGATCGTCGCTCTGGACGAGCCGACGACCAGCATGCTCGAGCACAACGTGGAGGGCGTGCTGACCCGGGTGCGCGAGATCGCGCACGGGCGGGGCGTCGGCGTGATCTACGTCTCGCACAAGATGCCGGAGGTGATGAGCGTCTCGGACACGGTCGTCGTCCTCCGCGACGGGCGGCCCGCCTACGACGCGCCGATCGCCGAGACGTCCTCCGAGGACATCGTCCGGCGGATGGTCGGGCGCGAGCTGCTCTCGTTCGAGCGGCGGCACCCGGTCGCCGCGGACGCCGAGGTGCACTTCGAAGCCTCCGGCGTCACGCACCCGAGCGGCGTCGGGCCGGAGTCGATCCAGGTGCGGCGCGGCGAGGTCGTCGGCATCGCGGGCCTGGTCGGCTCGGGGCGCACCGAGTTCCTCCGCGCGCTGATCCGCGCCGACGAGGGCAGCGAGGGCACGGTCCGGCTCGCCGGCCGCACGCTCAAGGTGCGCTCGCCGCGCGACAGCCGCGACGCGGGGATCGCCTTCATCCCGGAGGACCGCAAGCACCAGGGACTCGTGCTGCAGACCCCGGCCTACGCGAACGTCGCCCTCACCTCCGATCGGCAGCTCAACGGCTTCGGTCCGTTCATCAGCACGAAGCGGCAGATCGCGACGGCGGAGGAGATGGGCCGGCGGATGTCGCTGCGCCCGGCCGACGTCCGGCTGAACGCCCGCCAGTTCTCCGGCGGCAACCAGCAGAAGATCGTGATCGCGAAGTGGATCTGGCTCGGCGCGAGCGTCTTCCTCTTCGACGAGCCGACCAAGGGCGTCGACGTCGGCGGCAAGGTCGAGATCTACGAGCTCATCGACCAGCTCGCCTCCGAGGGGCACGCGGTGATCGTCGTCTCGAGCGACCTGCCCGAGATCATCTCCCTCAGCGACCGGGTCCTCGTCATGAGGGCGGGCCGCTTCGTCTCCGAGCACATCGGCGACGACATCACCGAGCACAGCATCGTCACCAACGCCATGGGCGTCGCGAAAGGAATCTCATGACCTCCCCCGAGACCGGGGGCGTCGCCACGCCGCCCCGCCGCTCCTTCAACCTGCAGGCCTTCGGCATCTACCTCGCCGCGGTCGTCCTCTTCGTCGTCCTCGGCGTCCTGAACCCGAACTTCCTCACCCTCGGCAATCTCCGCGACGTCGCGGTGTCGGCGAGCGTGAACGCGATCATCGGCATCGGGCTGACCTTCGTCATCATCACCGGCGGCATCGACCTCGCGGTCGGCGCGATGGCCAGCTTCGTCGGCATCGTCAGCGCTTCGCTGCTGGTCAACGGCGGGGTGCCGCCGCTGCTCGGGCTGGCCGCGGGCATCGTCCTCGGCCTCGTCTGCGGCGGGATCAACGGGCTGCTGGTCACCAAGCTGAACCTGCCGCCGTTCATCGCGACGCTCGGCACGATGAGCGTCTTCCAGGGCGGCGCGTACGTCGCCACGAACGGCAAGCCGGTCTACGACGTGCCGAAGGAGTTCATCCTGCTGCTCAACAGCTACGTCGGCGGTGTGCCCGTCGTCGTGCTGATCGTGGCGGTCGTCGGCATCGCGGCCTGGCTGCTGCTGCGCAAGACCGTCTTCGGCCAGAACGTGATCGCGGTCGGCGGCAGCGAGGAGACCGCCTGGCTCTCGGGCGTGCGGGTGCACCGGGTGAAGATCGCGGTGTACTGCATCTCCGGCGGTCTCTCGGCGCTGGCCGGCCTGGTGATCGTCGCCCGGATCAACGCGGCGCAGCCGGACGCGGGCAGCCCGTACCAGCTGACCGCGATCGCGGCCGCGGTGATCGGCGGCGCGAACCTGATGGGCGGCGAGGGCCGCATCGCGGGCACCCTGGTCGGTGCGCTGATCCTCGGCGCGCTCACCAACGGCCTGGTGCTGCTGAACGTGCCGAGCTTCTACGAGCAGATCGTGACCGGACTCGTCGTCCTCATCGCGGTCACCCTCGACCAGGGCAGCAAGGGCTGGCCGATGCTCTCGCGGGGAAGGAAGAAGCAGCGCGAGGACGTCGCGGCGCCGCCCACCGAGTCGACGCCGTCGGTGCGCGCGTGACGGCGCGGCGGAGCGCGACGGCGCGGCTGACGACGCTCGACGGTGCCCGCGTCCTCGTGACGGGCGGCTGCGGCCTGATCGGCCGGCCCACGGTCGGGGCGCTGCTGGCGGAAGGGGCGGTGGTCACCGTCCTGGACCGCGTCGCGTCGGACGCGGACGTCCGCTCGATCGTCGGCGACGTGACCGACCCGGCCGTGCTGGCGGAGGCGGTGGCCGGGCAGGACGCGGTGGTGCACCTGGGCGGCTACGCCGGGCTGGGCATGGCGGACGCGGTCGAGACCTACCGGGTGAACGCGGTGGGCAGCTTCGCGGTGTTCGCCGCCGCCGCCGGGGCCGGGGTCGCGGAGGTCGTCTACGCCTCGAGCATCAACGCGAACGGCTACCCGCTCGGCGCCGAGCAGGTGCTGCCGCCCGTCTTCCCCTACTCCGAGGACGCGCAGCCGCGGATCTCGGACGAGTACTCGCTGTCGAAGCTCGCGACCGAGGACGCGGCGCGGATGGCGCACGCGACCTGGGGGCTGAGCCTCACCGGGCTGCGCTACCCGCTGGTCCGCGACATCACCGTGGACGGCGGCCGCGTGTTCGGCGCGCACCTGCGAGCGGTGCTGGCGGCCGACCCGCGACGGCAGGCGGCGGAGGGCTGGAGCTATCTCGACGCCGCCGACTCGGCGCGGGCCGTGCTCGCGGCGCTGCTGCACGAGACACCGCCGGCGCCGGGGATCCTGGTCGCCGCTCCGCTCACCTATCTGCGCGGGAGCACCGCGGACGCGCTCGACGCGATCGCCCCGGACGTCCCGCGCGGGCGGCTCGAGGGGCGCGCGGTCGGGCTCGACCTGACCCGCTCCCGCGAGCTGCTCGGCTTCGAGGCGCGGGTGCTGCTCGACGACGTCGCACCGCAGGAGCTCGCCGACGTGGCGCCCGCGGGGTACGGCGCGTGAAGCTCTCGCTGCTCGGCCTCGGACCGATGGGCGCGCCCATGGCGCGGAACCTGCTCGCGGGCGGGGCGCTCACGGTGTGGAACCGGACGGCGTCGCGGGCCGCGCCCTTCGCGGAGCTCGGCGCCGTGGTCGCGCCGACCCCTGCGGCGGCGGCCGGCGACGTCGTGCTGACGGTGCTGCCCGATCTGGTGCAGGTGGAATCGCTGCTCGAGCGCGAGGACGGCCTGCTCGCGGGCTGGCGCGCGGCGGGGATCGCCGCTCCGGTGCTCGTCGTGCACGGCACGATCTCGCCGGTCGCGGTCGCGGGGCTCGCCCGCCGCCTCGCCGCGGAGCACGGTGTGCAGGTGGTCGACGCCCCGCTCAGCGGCGGAACGGTCGGCGCCCGCGACGCGACGCTCAGCATCATGGTCGGCGGCGCCGACGAGCCGGTGGCCCGCGTGCTCCCCGTCTTCGAGCGGCTCGGGCGCACGGTCCGCCACCTCGGGCCGAGCGGAGCGGGCGCCACCGCCAAGCTCTGCAACCAGATCGTCGTCGCCGGCACGGTCGCCGTGGTGTCGGAGGCGCTGCTGCTCGCCCGGAGCGCCGGTCTCGACCCCGCCACGGTCGTCGAGCTTCTGCAGGGTGGACTGGCGCGCACCGAGGTCCTGGAGCAGAAGAGCCGCAAGTGGCTCGACGAGGACTTCGCCGAGGGCGGCAGCGCCCGCAACCAGCTCAAGGACCTGCGCTTCGTCGCCGAGTCCGCCGCCGCGGAGGGCGTCGTGCTGCCGACCACCGCCGCGGTGACCGCGCTGTTCGAGAGGATGATCGCCGAGGGCGACGGCGACCTCGACCACACCGGCGTGCACCGCACGCTCGCCGGGCTCGCCCGCCGACCGGAGGAGCCGCATGCCTGACCTCGTCGTCATCGACGCGCACCACCACCTCACCGACCTGCGCCGCTCGTACCCGTGGCTGGAGGGACCCGCCGAGCCGTTCCGCTACCACGGCGACGACCGCCCGCTCCGCCGCTCCTACAGCGTCGACGACTACCGCGCGGACGCCCGCGACGTGACGCTGCTCGCCTCGGTGCACGTCGAGAACGGTGCCGCCGACGCGCTCGCCGAGACCGCGTGGATCGACGCGCTCGCCCGGGAGAGCACGGTGCCGACCGTCCACGTCGCGCACGTGTCGCTGCTCGATCCGGAGGCGCCGCGGCTGCTCGAGGAGCACGCCGCGTTCGCGGTCACCCGCGGCGTCCGCGACATCCTGAACTGGCATCCGGACCCGGTCTACAGCCACCGGGACCGGGGCGACGTCCTCGGCGATCCGGTCTGGCGGGCGAACTTCGGCCGGCTGCAGGGGCTGGGGCTCTCGTTCGATCTGCAGGTGTTCCCCGCGCAGCTCGCGGAGGCGGCGGCGCTCGCCGCGGACTTCCCGGAGACGGCGATCGTGCTCGATCACCTGGGCATGCCGATCGGGCGCGATCCGGAGTCGGTCGCCGAGTGGCGCGCGGGCCTGGCCGCGGTCGCCGCGCAGGAGAACACCGTCGTCAAGATCTCGGCGCTCGGCACCAACGACCACTCCTGGACCCGGGAGTCGATCGCGCCGTTCGTCCTCGAGACCCTGAAGGTCTTCGGTCCGGACCGGTCGATGTTCGGCAGCAACTTCCCCGTGGACGGGCTCTACAGCTCCTTCACCGAGCTGTACTCGGCGTTCGACGCGCTGACGGCGCAGCTCTCACCGGCTGAGCGGCTCGCGGTGTTCGCGGGGACGGCCGACCGGTTCTACCGGATGGGGGTGGCGCTGCCGCGAGCGGAGTGACGCGACGGCGTCCGCGGAGAGGTCGCGTTGCTCTCCCGGTCGCCTCTCGACCGGTCGGCGGCTCGGGCCTACAGTGGCTGCGACGGCGGTCCGGGACGACTCCGGGCAGGCCGTCGCCGAGCGGAGGGAAGCCATGTCCTCGACCGTCCCCGACGCCGCCGGCGCACCCGCCGCGGAGCCGAGCGCGGCGAGCCTGCGCACCTTCGGCTGGATCCTCGTCAACACCGCGGTCGCGAACGTGACGACGAGCTTCCTCTGGTTCGCGCTGACCTTCTGGGTGTACCTCGAGACGCGCTCGGTGCTCGCCACCGGGATCATCGGCGGCGCGTACATGCTGCTCGTCGCGGTCTTCGCGATGGCCTTCGGCACGATCGTCGACCGGCACCGCAAGCATCGGGTGATGGTGTTCGCCGGGGCGGTGACGCTGGTGTCGTTCGGCGTCGCCGGCGGCCTGTACCTCGCGCTGCCGGAGGCGGCGCTGCTGGACTTCGGCGGGCCCTGGTTCTGGGTCTTCTCCGGCACGGTCCTCTTCGGCGCGGTGATCGAGAACATGCGGAACATCGCCCTGTCGACGACGGTGACGCTGATGGTGCCGGTGGAGCGCCACGCGAACGCGAACGGCCTGGTCGGCACGGTGCAGGGGCTCGCGTTCGTGGTGACGAGCGTGTTCAGCGGGCTGTCGATCGGCCTGCTCGGCATGGGCTGGACGCTGCTGATCGCGATCGGCGTCTCCGCCGCGGCGCTCGTGCACCTGCTGTTCCTGCGGATCGCCGAGGCGATCCCCGCGGCGGCCGGCTCGCGGGCCCCGCTGATCGATCTGCGAGGGAGCATCACGGCGGTGCGCGAGGCGACCGGGCTCTTCGCGCTGATCGTCTTCTCGACCTTCAACAACCTGATCGGCGGCGTGTACCTGGCGCTGATGGATCCCTACGGGCTCGAGCTGTTCCCGGTGGAGCTGTGGGGCGTCGTGCTCGGCGTGACCGCGACGGGCTTCATCATCGGCGGGCTGCTGGTCGCGAAGCTCGGTCTCGGCCGGAACCCGATCCGGACGATGCTGCTGCTGGTCATGGCGATGGGCGTGATCGGCGCGGTCTTCACCCTCCGCGACTGGTGGTGGCTGTACGCCGGCGGCATCTGGGTCTACATGACGCTGATCCCGGCGGTCGAGGCGGCGGAGCAGACCGTCGTGCAGAAGGTCGTCCCGTTCGAGACCCAGGGACGCGTCTTCGGCTTCGCGGCGGCGCTGGAGTCGGCGGCGGCGCCGATCACCGCGTTCCTGATCGCGCCGATCGCGGAGTTCGCGCTGATCCCGTACATGGAGTCGGCCGACGGGCGGGCGGCGTACGGCTGGCTGCTCGGCGACGGGGTCGGGCGGGGGATCGCGCTCGTGTTCCTGATCGGCGGGGCGGTCATGGTGGTCGCGGCCGGCGCCGCGATGCTCACCCGCTCGTACCGCACGATCTCGGCGCAGTACCTGCGCGCGGAGCCGCCGGAGACCGGCGCCCTTCCGGGACCGCCGTCGGTCGACCTCGAGCCCGCGCTGGGGGAGAGCTCGGTCGACCAGCAGCGCTGACGGCCGGCGTGAGAAGAGGGTCCCTCCGCTGACGGGGAAGGCCGGGCGGTGTCGGCTGATGATGGGCGCGGCCCTGTCCCGAGCGAGGTGGATCTCAAGACGCCCGCTTCGAGGGCTACGCGATCAGCATGCTGCGGACGCCCTGCGGGCGCTGCTTGTTCAGCGCGCTTCGGTCGGTGTGCTGCCGTGGGGCGCCCCCCTCATGCTGGTCGAGTAGCGGCGCAGCCGCGTATCGAGACCCGGCGTCCCCAGCGCAGTGGACGCCGAGGACGACAGCGCGGGAGCCGCTCAGACGCCCCGCGGCGTCTTGTCGCGCAGCGACCACACCGCCGCGCTCACGGCGAGGAGCACGAGCGCTCCGACGCCGAGGGCGCTTGCGCTCAGCGGCACGCCGAGGTCGCCGACGGCCCGCGGCTGGAACCCGCCGTGGAAGACGAGCCACGGCGCCGCGACGCTCGGCACGAGGTTCCGCGGGTCCCACGGCCCCAGAATCGGCAGCAGGTAGTAGGCCAGGGCGAAGACGGTGAGCGAGAAGGCGCGCTCCCGTGTCAGCGTCGCGACGAGGAAGCCCAGCGCCCCGAACGCGACCCCGATCAGCGCGAAGGCGGCCGCCACTGCGCCGATCGCCGCGGGATCCGCGGACAGCGGCGCCGACGATCCGTCGACGGGGAACGGCCTCAGCTGCGCGGTGATGAGCCCGGCGACGGCCGCCGTCAGCACGAGCGCCGCGCCGAAGGCCAGGACGGCCACGACGAGGAGCGTCGCTTTCGCCGCGACGAAGGTGCGCGCCCGGCGGACCTGCGGCCATCGCACGATGATCGACCCGCCGCGGAGATCCGTGGTCGCCGCGAAGAGCCCCGTCGCGTAGCCGAGGAGCGGGGTCACGAGGAACACCGCGAGGCTCAGCCCCGTGCCGACCGCACCGAGCGGAGTCAGCGCCGCCGAGGCCGCCGTCGCCGCCTCGAAGTCGTAGCGCAGCGGATTGTCGATCTCCGTCCGCCCGTCCTCGTCCGTGGTCACGCTCACGGGCTCCGCCAGTGCCTCCTCGACGGAGTGCCCGGCCGAGCGGTACTCCGCGGCGGTCCTCTCGAACAGCGCCGCCGTCGACCGCGCGTTGCCGACGTCGGTCACCGCGCTCCAGACCGCGAAGACGGCGCCCGCGAGCAGGACGACGAGGAGGAGCCGGGAGGCGACCGCGCCGCGCAGCTCCCTCCGGACCTCGCCGCCCAGGGACCTCATCGCTCCTCGTCCGTCCTCTGCATCCGTCTTCTCCTCGTCGAAGTAGGACCGCCCGGTGATCTCGCCTCATCGACATGGTCTTCTGTGTATGGCCATAAGCGTCCCCCAAGCCATCAGGGTCGACAAGGGCGTGACGCGGAACGAGGGGCCGCAGCCGCGCCGCGTCGCGTCAGCGGCTCAGGGTGCGAGGGAGCAGCTGCAGGTTTGACTCGCCGTGCCCGGAGGGGCGGATCTCGATACGCGCCCTGCGGGCGCTACTCGATCAGCATGCTGCGGCCGGCGGGCTGCCGGCGGGCTGCCGTGGGGCGGCCGGCGGGCTGCCGTGGGGCGGAGCGGGCCGTTCATGCTGGTCGAGTAGCGGCGCAGCCGCGTATCGAGACCCCACGTCTCCAGGCCAGTGGATCTCGATACGCCCTCTGCGAGGGCTACTCGATCAGCATGGCTCTGCCGGCCCGGCATCGCAGGGCGGCGCCTCCTCCATGCTGGTCGAGCAGCGGCGCAGCCGCGTATCGAGACCCGCCGCCCCCGGCGCCGCTACAGTGACCGGCATGACCCCCTCGCGCGTCCTCGCTCCGGAGCCTCCCGCCGACGGCTCGAAGCCGAAGGGACCCGCGTCGTACTTCCCGAGCATCGAGACCACCTACGGCCGTCCCGTTCAGGAGTGGCTCGACCTGGTGAACGAGCGGCTCGACTCCGAGACGCACATGCAGGTCGTCTCCTGGCTGAAGACCGAGCACGGTCTCGGCCACGGGCACGCGAACGCGGTCGTCGCCTACGTCAAGGCGGCCCGCGCCTGACCGTGGCCCCGTCTGCACCCGATCCGGCTGCTGCTCTGCCGCCGAAGTCGCGCACAACATCAGCTGAGACGGGGGTCCCTCCTCTGACAGGGGAGGCCCTGTGCTCTCAGCTGATGTTGTGCGCCGGAGGAGATGCCGTCGCCGGTGAGAGGTCCTCGAACGGCCGAGGCGTCCCGTGCAACGGGCGGCCTCGGCTCCTCGGAGACGTCTCGCGGACGGCCCAGCACGGGCCGGTCAGCGGCCGGCGCGGCCGAACTCGAGGAGCTTCGCGAAGAGGTCCTCGAGGAGCCAGCGGGTGTCGAAGGACTCGCAGACGCGGATCGGGTGCGGGCCGACGCCGGGCTGGAGGTCACCGGTGGCGGTGAAGCGCGGGGCGGGGACGGCGCGCCAGCGGCCGCCGGCGGGGTTCATCACGGCGCCGATCGCGGGGCTGTCGCCGAGGGAGCGGAAGTCGAGCGGGCCGTAGGGGATCGTCGCGTTGAAGGCGATCAGCTGGTCGACGAGGTAGTCGCCGAGCGGGCTCGTGCCGCCCAGCCGCGTGCGCAGCTCGGCGTGGCCGACGCCGACCATCGTGTAGACGGGCATCGGGATCTGCCAGACGGCGACTCCGGAGGCGAGCACGGCGTTCGCGGCGGCGACGTCGTTGATCAGGTTGAACTCCGGGTGGTACGCGGCGATGCCCTCGTAGGGCGGGCCGCCCACCCAGACCACGACGACGTCGCGCTCGGCGATCGACGGCTCCGCCAGCAGCGCCGCGGCGACGTCGGTGAGCGGGCCGAGCACGGCGATCCACAGCCGGCCCTCGCCGTGCAGCGCCTCCTCGACGATCACGCGCGAGCCCTCGGACGCCACGGACTCCGCGGAACCGCCGGCGACCAGCGCCGCGGACGCCCCGTCCACGACCCGCACGTCGGCCCCGGCGAGGGCGACCACGCGATCGATCTCCGCGCGCGACTCCCGCAGGCTGCCGGGCCGGCCGAAGTGCGCCGCCACGAGCGCCCGGACGTCGAGCGTCGCGCTCAGCAGCGCCTGCACGATCGCGAACTGGTCGTCCGCCTCGTTCGCGGCGTCGGTGCTGACGATCACGCGATGCGGCGGCGGCATCATGCCGACTCCCGCTGCACGAGCGTCGTCGCGAGGATCGGCTGCCGGTCGACCTCGCGGCCCGCCACCACGGCCACCACGGTCTCCGCGGCGACGCGCCCCATGTCCTCCAGCGGCTGGCGGATCGTGGTCAGCGTCGGGTCCGAGGTGGTCGCGATGACCACGTCGTCGAAGCCCACGACCGAGATGTCGGCGGGCACGCGCCGGCCGGAGGCCTGCAGCACGCGGATCGCGCCGTTGGCCATCAGGTCGGAGGAGGCGAAGACGCCGTCGAGGTCGGGGTGGCGCTGCAGCAGCCGCGCCATCGCGGCCGAGCCGCTCTCGAGGGTGAACTCGCCGTGCACGATCGGGCTGTGATCCAGCCCCAGCTCGGTCAGCTCGTCGCGCCAGCCGCGGATGCGGTCGCGGGCCGGCTCCATGTCGTGCGGGCCGGCGATGATGCCGAGCCGGCGCCGGCCGGAGTCGGCGAGCGCGCGGGCGGCGAGCCGGCCGCCGCCGTAGTTGTCGGAGTCGATCACGATGGCGTCCTCGGCCAGCGCGACCCGCGGCCGGCCGACCCAGGCGATCGGCACGGGGGAGTCGGCGAGCGCCTGCGCGAGGTGCGTGATCTCGTGCTGCAGGATCACGATCGCCCCGTCGACCGCGCGCGAGCGGAGGAACTTGGGGATGCGGTCGCCGTCGTCGTGGTCCGCGGGCAGCAGCACCGGCTGCACCTCGGCGGCGTAGAGCCCCTTCGCGGCGCCCTTGAGCACCGAGGTGAAGAACGTGCCGGTGAGGCTGTCGAGCTCGTTGAAGGCGACGATCAGCGCGATCGCGCCGGAGCGGCCGCCGCGCAGCATCCGCGCGGCGCTGTTGGCCTCGTAGCCGAGCTGCTTCGCGGCGTGCTCGACGGCGGCCGACATGCGGACGTCGACGTTCGTGCCGCCCGCGAGAACCCGGGCGGCGGTGGCGCGGGACACGCCCGCGGCCCGTGCGACGTCCACGAGCGTGGGTCGGGTCATGGCTGCATCCTTCTGAACGAGGAGGGGAGCCGGCCGGGGCGCCGGATGCTCGATCTCCAGAGTCCCACGGGGACGCCTCCCCCGGGGCCGTAGCGGTCCGATTTGCGAAACTTCTTACAGATACTAGGGGAGATCGATATCTCATGCTGCGATAACGACTCCGAGATCGCGCTTGCACGAGGGGGAAAGGCCAGCTACCTTGGCGTCCAAGAGATCGTTCTCTTGCTCCCGGTCTCCTCCAGCGAGACCCCCCGCGAATCCCCGACGAAGAGGAACAATCGTGAAAAGAAGACTGACGGCCGTGGCCGCAGCAGCCGCCGCCGTGGCCCTCGCCCTCACCGGATGCTCGTCCGGAAGCGGTGGCGGCGCGTCCGACGACCCGAACGCCGAGGCGACCTTCTGGTCCTTCACCGGCATCAACGCCAAGGACAGCGTCGACGAGTACCTCGCGAAGATGCCCGACGCGAAGATCAAGCTCTCCGAGGTCGGCAGCACCACCGAGACCGCGACCGCCCTCACCGCGGCGCTGGCCGGCGGCAAGGTGCCCGACCTGGTCATGATCCAGAACGACGACCTGCCCCAGTTCGTCGCCAACAGCTCGAACTTCCTCGACCTGCGCACCCTCGGCGGCGACGACGTGGCCTCGGCCTACCTCCCGTGGGCCGCCTCCGCGGCGACCGCCGACGACGGCTCCGTCGTGGGCGTGCCCACCGACGTCGGCGGACTCGGCTTCGCCTACCGCGCCGACCTCTTCGAGGCCGCCGGTCTGCCGACCGACCCGGCCGAGGTCGCCGCGATGTGGAAGGACTGGCCGTCCTTCATCGCCATGGGCGAGAAGTACACCGAGGCCACCGGCAAGCTGTTCGTCGACAACATCGAGACCAGCGTCTTCTTCTCGACCGTCAACCAGGTCTCCGAGAAGTACTACTCGCCCGACGGCGAGCTCGTCTACGACACCAACCCGCAGGTGAAGGACGCGTTCCAGGTCGCCGTGGACGCCAAGGACGCCGGCATCAGCGCCGGCATCGCCGCCTGGTCCTCGGGCTGGGCTCCCGGCCGCGCCAACGGCGCCTTCGCCGTGACCATCGCGCCGTCGTGGATCCTCGCCGGCATCAAGACCGACGCCCCCGACACCGCCGGGAACTGGCGCGTCACGAGCGTCCCCGGCGTCGGCGGCAACTGGGGCGGCAGCGTCATCGCCATCCCGGCCCGCGCCGAGCACCCCGAGGCCGCCTGGCAGTACATCAAGACCATGATGTCCGCCGAGGGCCAGACCGACCACTTCGCGGCCTCGGGCACCCTGCCCGCCGCCACCGAGGCGGTCGCGAGCGACGAGGTCCGCAACTACACCGACCCGTTCTTCGGCGACTCGAAGATCGGCGAGGTCATGGCCACCTCGGTCGAGCAGTTCCCCTCGTTCTACAACGGTCCCGACACGACGCCGATCAACGGCGCCCTGCTGAACACCCTCGTCGAGCTGGAGGCGGGCAACGTCACCTCCGACAAGGCGTGGTCGACGGCCCTCGACACGGCCAAGCAGGCCATCGGCGGCTGATCGCCCCACCCACCCGAGCGGCCCGGCGCCTCGCGCGCCGGGCCGCCCCTTCGACGGAGGTAACCCACGTGTCAACGGCGACAGCCATACGTCCCCCCAGGCAGCGCAAGCAGCCCAGCGTCCCGGTCCAGAAGGCCGCGAAGATCCGCAACTCCCTCTCGGAGCGGATCGCCCCCTACGCGTACGTCGCGCCCTTCTTCCTCATCTTCATCGTGTTCGGGCTCTTCCCGCTGCTCTTCACGTTCTACGTCTCGCTCTTCGACTGGAACCCGATCGGCGAGCAGACCTTCGTCGGCCTCGCGAACTTCCAGCAGCTCTTCGCGGACAGCCGGTTCTGGAACGCCCTGGTCAACACCTTCGGCATCTTCATCATCTCGACGGTGCCGCAGCTGCTCTTCGCGCTCTTCCTGGCGCACCTGCTCAACCACGCGCGACTGCGCTGGGCGAACTTCTGGCGCATGGCGCTGCTGGTGCCCTACATCACCTCCGTCGCGGCGACCGCGATCGTCTTCGCGCAGATCTTCGACAAGAACTTCGGCCTGATCAACTGGTTCCTCGGCATCTTCGGACTGCCCTCGATCAACTTCCTGGCCACCAACTACGGCTCCTGGATCGTCATCTCGACGATGGTCTTCTGGCGCTGGTTCGGCTACAACACGCTCCTCTACCTGGCGGGGCTCCAGTCGCTCCCGCGCGAGATGTTCGAGGCCGCCTCGGTCGACGGCGCCTCCAGCTGGCAGCAGTTCCGCCACCTCACCATCCCGGCGCTGCGCCCGATCATCGTCTTCACCGTGATCATGTCGACCATCGGCGGTCTGCAGATCTTCACGGAGGCGCTCCTGGTGTCTCCCGAATCGGGCCTCACCTGCGGCGCCGGCCGGCAGTGCCAGACGCTCGCGCTGTTCCTCTACGAGCAGGGCTTCGGCCAGTTCAAGTTCGGCTACGGCTCCGCCATCGGCGTCGTGCTGTTCGTGATCGTCGTGGTCGTCTCGCTGATCAACTTCTACCTGTCCACCCGCACCCGGAAGGCGGCCGTCTGATGTCCGATGTGATCGATCAGGCCCTCCCGCAGGCCCGGGCCGTCGCCACCGGCGACACCCCGAAGGTGCTGCCGAAGCGCCGCGGCAAGGGCGGCGGGGTCGGCTGGCCGACGTACGTCTTCCTCGTCGTCGCCGTGCTCGTCTCGGTGTTCCCCCTCTACTACATGTTCGTCATCGCGTCGGTCGGAGCGACCGCCGTCACGTCGATCCCGCCGCGCCTGTACCCGGGCACGAACTTCTTCGCCATCGCGGAGAAGGTGTTCGACACCGTCCCGTTCATCGCGTCGCTCTTCAACTCGCTGATCGTGTCGCTGAGCATCGCGGTCCTCTCCGCGATCCTCTGCGCGATGGCCGGCTTCGCCTTCGCGAAGCTGCAGTTCCCGGGCCGCAACGTGCTGTTCCTGATCGTGCTGCTGACCATGACGGTGCCGGCGCAGCTGAGCATCATCCCGCAGTACCTGATCGTCTCGGCCCTCGACTGGGTCGACACCCTCCAGGCGATCATCGTCCCGGGTCTGGCCAGCGCCTTCGGCATCTTCTGGATGCGCCAGCACATGTCCACGACGGTCAGCGACGAGCTGATCCAGGCGGCCCGCATCGACGGCGCCAACTCCTGGCAGCTGTTCTGGCGGATCGCCTTCCCGGTGGTCCGCCCTGCGGCGTTCGTGCTCGGGCTGATCACGTTCACCGCGGTCTGGAACGACTTCATGTGGCCGTTCATCGTGCTGAAGTCGCCGGAGCTGTTCACGGTGCAGATCGCGCTGAAGCAGCTGCAGGCCAACCGCTCGATCGACGTCGCCCTGGCGATGGGCGGGTCGTTCATGGCCACGCTGCCGCTGCTGATCGCGTTCTTCTTCGTCGGCCGCCGCATGGTGTCCGGGATCATGGACGGAGCGTTCAAGGGCTGATGCACGACGCCTCCACCACTCTCGTCCCCTCCGACCGCACCGACGAGACCGGGGATCGGAGCGGTGGTCGCGACTGGCGGGACCGCTCCCTCTCCGCGAGCGAGCGGGCCCGTCTCCTCACCGCCGAGCTCACGCTCGAGGAGAAGGCGGCCCAGCTCGGCTCCGTCTGGCTCACCGACTCCGCCGACGACTTCGCCCCGAAGCTCGAGGGCGGCCCCGAGACCGCTGCCGACCCGTTCGACGGCGGTCTCGGCCAGCTCACCCGCGTCTTCGGCACCGAGCCCGTCTCGGTGCCGGAGGGCGTGCGCCGGCTCCGCGAGCTGCAGGAGCGGGTCGTCGGCTCGCAGCGCCTGGGCATCCCGGCGATCGCGCACGAGGAGTGCCTGACCGGGCTCGCCGCGTACGGCGCGACCGCGTTCCCCACGCCGCTCGCCTGGGCGGCCACCTTCGACGAGGACCTCGTCGGCGAGATGGCCGAGGCGATCGGCTCCGACATGCGCGCCCTCGGCATCCACCAGGGGCTCGCGCCGGTGGTGGACGTCGTGAAGGACTACCGCTGGGGCCGCGTCGAGGAGACCCTCGGCGAGGACCCGTACCTGGTCTCGCAGCTCGGCACCGCGTACGTCGCGGGGCTCGAGTCGGCGGGGATCATCGCGACGCTCAAGCACTTCGCCGGCTACGCGGCCTCCCGCGGCGCCCGCAACCACGCTCCGGTGAGCATGGGGCCGCGCGAGATCGCGGACACCGTGCTGCCGCCGTTCGAGGCCGCGCTGCGGCACGGCGGCGCGCGCAGCGTGATGACCTCGTACACCGACATCGACGGCGTGCCCAGCAGCGCGAGCCGGCACCTGCTGACCACGATCCTGCGGGAGAAGTGGGGCTTCGAGGGCACGGTCGTCGCCGACTACTGGGCCGTGCCGTTCCTCCAGGCGATGCACCACGTCGCGGTCGACACCGCCGACGCGGGGCGGCTGGCGATCCGCGCCGGCGTGGACGTCGAGCTGCCGCAGACCGCGGCGTACGGCGAGCTGCCGCGGCTCATCCGCGAGGGGGTCGTCGACGAGCGCGACCTCGATCGCTCCGTCGAGCGGCACCTCCGGCACAAGTTCGAGGCCGGGCTGCTCGACGGCGGGCCGCTGGTGCCCGAGGGCGCCGAGTCGGTGGACCTCGACAGCGCGCGCAACCGGGCGATCTCGCTCCGGATCGCGGAGGAGTCGGTCGTGCTGCTGCGCGACGAGGACATGATCGGGCTGCTCGCCTCCGGCACGGTCGCGGTGGTCGGTCCGGCGGCGGACCAGTTCCGCAGCCTGGTCGGCTGCTACGCCTTCCCGAACCACGTGCTCTCCAAGCACCCGGGGCACGACCTCGGGATCGAGATCCCGACCGTGCTCACCGCCCTGCGCGCCGAGCTCGGCGAGGAGCGGGTGCGCTTCGCGGCCGGCGGATCGATCACCTCCGCGGACACCTCCGCGATCGCCGAGGCCGTCGCCGTGGCGCGCTCGAGCGACGCAGCCGTGGTCGTCGTCGGCGACGTGGCCGGGCTGTTCGGCGACGGGACCTCGGGCGAGGGCTGCGACGCGGCCGACCTGCGGCTGCCGGGCGCCCAGGACGAGCTGGTCTCGGCGGTCCTCGCGACCGGCGTGCCGACCGTGCTGGTCGTGCTCTCGGGCCGGCCTTACGCGCTCGGCGCGTACGGCTCGGCGCGCGGGGTCGTGCAGGCGTTCTTCCCCGGAGCGGACGGGGCGGCCGCGGTCGCCGGCGTGCTCTCGGGACGGGTCTCGCCGACCGGGCGCCTGCCCGTGCAGATCCCGCGGCTCCCCTCGGCGTCGACGACGTACCTGCAGCCGTCGCTCGGGCTCTCGAACCCGGGCATCACTGCGCTCGACAACACGCCGCTGCACCCGTTCGGCTTCGGGCTGACGCGGGGCGACATCTCCTACGAGGCGCTGTCCGCACCGGCGGTGCTGGCGGTGGACGGGGCGCTCGACGCCGCGGTCACCATCCGCAACAGCGGCGAGGACACCGTCGAGGTCGTGCAGCTGTACGCCGCCTACCCGACCTCGCCCGTCGTGCGGCCGGCCGCGCAGCTGCTCGGCTACGCGCGCGTGCCGATCGCCGCGGGGGAGTCGCTGACCGTGCACTTCCACGTCGAGGCGGCGCGGCTCGCGGCGACCGGCGAGGACGGCGCGCTCAGCGTGGACCCGGGCCCGCTGCGCCTGATCGCCGGCCCGTCGGCCGCCGACGCCGCGCAGACCGCCGACGTCGCGCTGACGGGCGCGCGCCGCGTGCTCGCCGAGCGCGCCCTCCGCACCCCCTGGTCGGTGACCCGCGGCTGACCCGCCGCCTGCTGGCCGAGCAGCCACTGAGCGGCGGCCGCACATGCTGGTCGAGCAGCCCCGCAGGGGCGTATCGAGACCCACCCTCCTGGTGACGGCGGATCTCGATACGCGCCCTGCGGGCGCTACTCGATCAGCATGGGGCGCAAGGGGCCTGCGCCCGCCGCCCCGCGCGCCTACCGTGAACGGCAGCACCCCCGGCGCGAGGACGCGCGCGGGGCCGGACTTCTCGAGGAGAGACATGCCTGCACTGACCGACACCTTCACCCTGTCCAACGGGGTCGAGATCCCGAAGATCGGCTTCGGCACCTGGCAGATCGAGGACGGCGCCGACGCCTACGACGCGGTGACCACGGCGCTCGAGGCCGGCTACCGCCACATCGACACCGCCCGCGGCTACGGCAACGAGGCGAGCGTCGGCCGGGCCCTGCGCGACAGCAGGATCCCCCGCGACGAGGTCTTCATCACCACGAAGCTGCCCGCCGAGGTCAAGGACCACGCCGGCGCGAAGGACAGCTTCGAGACGACGATGGCGGCGCTCGAGCTCGAGCACGTCGACCTGTACCTGATCCACGCCCCGTGGCCGTGGTCGGACATGGGCTCGGACCACCGCGACGGCAACATCGCGGCCTGGAAGGCGATGGAGGAGATCTACGACTCCGGCCGCGCCCGCGCCATCGGCGTCTCCAACTTCTCCGTCGACGACCTGGAGTCGCTGATCGCGGCGACCGACGTGAAGCCGCACGCCAACCAGATCCGCTGGTTCGTCGGCAACACCCAGGACGAGACGACCGACTACTGCCGCGCCAACGGCATCCTCGTCGAGGGCTACTCGCCGCTGGCGACCGGCGGCCTGCTCGAGAACTCGGACCTCGCCGACATCGCGAAGGCGAACGGCGTCTCCGTCGCGCAGCTCTGCATCCGCTACCTGCTCGAGAAGGACGTCCTGCCCCTGCCGAAGTCGACCACCCCCGCGCGCATCCGCGAGAACGCCCGGGTCGACTTCCCCCTCTCGGCCGACGACGTCGCCCGCCTCGACGCCCTCACCGACACGGAGTCCTGACCCGCCCCCAGAACGCGAAAGTTGCGGTAGTCGCGCCCGACTACCGCAACTTCTGCGCACTCGCGGCAGCACGCTGGTCGAGTAGCCGCGGAGCGGCGTATCGAGACCCACGTGTTCGAAGTCGCCCGACGTCGATCCTCGCCAAGATCACGTGCGCTTGTTCGAAGCGGTGACGCCGTCGTCATCACGAGCCGAGTCCTGATACTCGAGGGAGACGGTGATACCGAGCTCATGCATGATGCGGAACAGTCTTCGCGCGTAGAGCGTCGGCTGCCCGGTCTCCAGGTTCACGACGTACTCGCGTGACAGGCCGATCCGTTCCGCGAGCTCGGTCTGACTCAGGCCGGACTCCTCGCGTACAGCGCGGACGATCGAGGCGAGGTCGCTCGCCTTGCGAGCCTTGATGATCGGCACTGCTCCTCCTGAAGGCTCGAGTGCGACTCGGGTCACACCTCGACTGTGGGTATTTCCTCACAATACGCCCCAGTGAGGAAAAATGCACAGCCGTGCTTTGTGTGGAAATCCTCATACCGTGGTTGTGCGAGGACTTTCCGGCGTGAGGTCGCTCTCGATCCGTGCTCTTCGGGTGCTGGTCGAATCATCAGGGAGTGCGCGCGAGCTGCCAGGGAGGTCGTGGAGCCGCGCAGCGGCGCCCTGCTCCTGCGGGGTGGAACAGCCGCGGAGCGGCCCTCTCACGCCGGTCCAGCAGCCGCGGAGCGGCTCCCTCTCATGCCGGAAACGCAGCCGCGGAGCGGCTTCCTTCTTGTTGGTCGAGTAGCCGCGGAGCGGCGTATCGAGACCTCGCGTGCTTGCGGCGGTGGATCTCGAGACGCGCCCTGCGGGCGCTACTCGATCAGCATGAAGGGGCGCGGCGGGTCAGGCGAAGCGGAGCAGGTGCGCGCCGTGGGGCTCGAGGGTCAGGGTGACCGCGCCGTCGGCGACGGGGAGGGGCTCGCCCGTCCAGGCGTCGACGGGGGTGCCGGTGCAGCCGAGGTCGGCGAGGTGCGCGGAGTACTCGCGCGGGGAGTCGCCGAGCCAGAAGACGCCGCGCCACTGCACGTCGCCCTGCCAGGCGCTCCAGACGACGAGGTCGCCGTCGCGGACGATCTCGCGGCTGCCCTCGCTGGACAGCAGGGCCAGCACGTCGTCGTTCGTCAGCAGCGCGAGCGTCTCGGGCGGGGTGTCCGGGAGGTGCCCGCCCATCATCAGCGGCGACCGCAGCAGGCACCAGAGCGTCACGAGCGTGCGCTGCTCGGCGGGGGTGAACCGCGACAGGCGGTCCTCGCCCACGTGCGCCCGCACGCCGATCCGGCCCAGCGGCAGCATGTCGGCGTCGGCCCACGCGCCCGGGCGCTGGTGCGGCGCCCAGCGCGCGGCGCGCTGGAACTGCTCCTGCAGGTGCGCCCAGTCGTCCCAGAAGTCGTCCGAGATCCGCCACATCTGCGCGGTGTCGCGGAGCAGGTCCAGGTTCTCCAGCGAGAGCTGCTTGCCCGGCGAGAGGCTCAGCACCATCGGCCGGCCGGTCGCGTCGATCGCGCGGGAGAGCGCGGCGATCTCGTCGGCCTGGATCGGCGGGTAGAGCACGTCGTCGAGCTTGACGAAGTCGACGCCCCACGACGCCAGCTGCGCCATCACCGAGTCGTAGTACTGCTGCGCGCCCGGCACCGTCATGTCCACGCCGTAGTCGTCCGGGTTCCACGGGCAGACGTTCCCGCGGTCGGCGATGTCGGCGCAGGTCGCGTCGGAGCCGAGCACCGGCAGCCCGAGCTCGGCGGCCCGGCGGGGCACGCCGCGCATCAGGTGCACGCCGAAGCGCAGCCCGAGGGCGTGCACGCGCGCGGCGAGCGCGGTGAAGCCTCCGGTCGCCGCGGAGGGGAAGCGCCCCACCGCGGGCTGCGGCCGGCCCCAGTCGTCCAGGACCGGCTCCGACACCTCCTGGTAGTCGCTCGTGCCGGGGTCCGGCTCGTACCACTGGATGTCGACGACGACCGTGTCCCAGCCGTGCGGGAGCAGGTGCTCGGCGAGGTACTCGGCGTTGGCGAGCACCTCGTCCTCGGTGACGGAGGAGCCGAAGCAGTCCCAGCTGTTCCAGCCCATGGGCGGGCGGCGGGCGGCCTCGGTTCGCGTTGCGATCATGCGTCCGACCCTGCCACGAGCGAGCCCGCCGCGTCCCCGGCCAGCTCCAGCGACACCGTCGCGAAGGAGTGCGGCGGCAGCGTCACCCGCAGCCCCGTCGCCGTGGTCTCCAGCCCTTCGAGCGGGACCGGGCTGACCGCGTCGGCGTCGCCCGGCCGGTTGTGCGCCTGGGGCGAGTCGGCGGTGAGGAGCCGCCCCGTCGCTCCGGTCACGGAACCGCCGCGGAAGGACAGCTCGATCTCCAGCGGCTCGTCGAGGTCGACGTTGGTCATCGAGACCAGCACGCGCCCGTCCTTCACCGAGGCGGAGGCGGAGGCCAGCGCGATCTCGCGCCCGTCGACCGCGTGGGTCGGCCCGGCGACCGTGGTCGGCAGCACCGTCGCGTCCTGGTGGCCCTTGTTCATCTCGAACACGTGGTAGGTGGGCGTCCGCACCATCTCGCCGCCATCGGGGTCGGTGAGCAGCATCGCCTGCAGCACGTTGACGGTCTGCGCGATGTTCGCCATCGAGAGCCGGTCGGCGAAGGCGTGGAAGACGTCGAAGTGGATTCCCGCGACCATCGCGTCGCGGATGGTGTTCTGCTGGAAGAGGAAGCCCGGGTGCGTGCCCGGCTCGACGTCCCACCAGGTGCCCCATTCGTCGAGCACCATCCCGTACTTCTTCTCGGGGTCGTGCACGTCCATCACGGCGGCGTGCGAGCGCAGCAGCTCCTCGATGCCCTGCGCGGCGACGATCGTGCTCCAGTAGGTGTCCGCGTCGAAGTCGGTGGCGCTGCCCTTCGCGTGCCAGCTGCCGCCGATCGTGTAGTAGTGCACCGAGACCGACTCCCACGGCACGGAGGAGAAGGGGTGCCCCTCGATCTCGGGGATCACCTCCATCAGCGTCTGCGTCCAGTGCGTGTCCGCGCCGTCGGCGCCGGCCGCGATGCGGTGCAGCGGCACGTCGTTGCCGCTCTGCACGAAGGTGCCGAACTGGCGGGCGAGGTCGGCGTAGGCGCCGGCGCGCATGTTGCCGCCGCAGCCCCAGGTCTCGTTGCCGAGGCCCCAGTAGCGGACGGTCCACGGCTCCTCGCGGCCGTGCGAGCGGCGGAGGTCGGCCATCGGCGACTTCCCGGAGCCGGTGAGGTACTCGACCCAGTCGGCCATCTCCTGCACGGTGCCGGAGCCGATGTTGCCGGAGATGTAGGCGTCGGCGCCGAGCAGCTCGCAGAGCGCCATGAACTCGTGGGTGCCGAAGGAGTTGTCCTCGGCGACCCCGCCCCACTGGGTGTTGATCAGGCCGGGGCGCTCCTCGCGCGGACCGATGCCGTTGGTCCAGTGGTAGCGGTCGGCGAAGCAGCCGCCCGGCCAGCGGAGGTTGGGGATGTCGAGGGCGCGCAGGGCCTCGACGACGTCCAGGCGGATCCCGCCGGCGTTCGGGACGGGCGAGTCCTCGCCGACCCAGAAGCCGTCGTAGATGCAGCGGCCGAGGTGCTCGGCGAAGTGGCCGTAGACGTGCTTGCTGATGGTGGCGCCGGGCCGGTCGAGGTCGACGGTGACGGTGGTGTTCACGGGGTGCTCCAGGGTGGTGGCGGGCGAGTCGGCAGTGGTCGGGGCGGCGGCGCTCACGCGTCGGCGCTCATGCGTCGACGCGGACGAGCCGCAGGACGATCGCGCGGTCGGCGTGGAAGGTCGGCAGGTCCAGGCCCGCCTCGCCCAGCAGGCTCCCCGAGTAGGCGGGGGCCGGGGCGTCGGAGTCGAGCGGCACGGTCGCCTCCAGCCAGCGCGGGCTCTGCCAGGGCGGGCCGAGCGAGCCGGGGCGCGCGGCCTCGACGCGGTAGCGGGCCCGCGGATCCAGGCCCGGGAGGCGGACGCGGCGGCGCGAGTCCGCCGTCAGCGCGGGCGTGACCAGCGTGTAGAGCGCCTCGGAGCCGTCGGTCGCGACGACGCCGCGCAGCGACGGCGCGTCGGGATCGGAGTCTCCGCTCCCGACGACCCGCCCGGTGGCGATCAGCCCGCGGTGCTCGCGGTACGCCGCGATCCAGCCGGCCAGCACCGGCTCCTCCTCGGCGTCCAGCTCGCGGAGGTCCCACTCGATGCCGAAGTGGCCGAGGAAGGCGATCGCGCAGCGGGTGTGCAGGTCGCTGGTGCGGCCGGTGACGGAGTTGACCGGCGAGGCGACGTGCGAGCCGAGCATCTCCGGCGGCACGAGCAGCCCGGTCCAGCGCAGCATCCGCGAGCGGTCCAGCGGGTCCTGGTTGTCGGAGGTGTGCACGCGGTCGGTGCGCTCGAGGATCCCGAGGTCGACGCGGCCGCCGCCGGAGGCGCAGCTCTCGATCTCGAGCTCGGGGTGCCGCTCGCGCAGCTCGTCGATCAGCCGGTAGAGCGCGAGCGTCTGCTCGTGCACGGCGGCGGTGCCGGTGGCGGGGTGGCCGGCGTCGATCAGATCGCGGTTGTGATCCCACTTCAGGTACGCGACGCCGAGGTCGGCGACCAGCCCGTCGAGCACGCCGAGGATGTGCGCGAACGCGTCCGGATTCGTCAGGTCGAGCACCTGCTGGAACCGGAAGCGCGGCGGCAGCTCCTCGCGGGCGCGCAGGATCCAGTCGGGGTGCGCGCGGGCGAGGTCGGAGTCCTCGTTGATCATCTCGGGCTCGACCCAGAGGCCGAACTCCATGTCCCGGCCGCGGACGTGCTCGGCCAGGGGGAGGAGGCCGTCCGGCCAGGAGACGGGGTCGGGCGTCCAGTCGCCGAGGCCCGCGCGGTCGTCGCTGCGGCCGAGGAACCAGCCGTCGTCGAGCACGTAGCGCTCGACCCCGAGGGCGGCGGCTCGGTCGGCCAGCTCGGCGAGGGTCGCGAAGTCCTGCTCGAAGTAGACCGCCTCCCAGACGTTGAGGGTGACCGGGCGCGGGCGGCGCGAGGAGCGCGAGACTCCGCGGAGGTAGGCGTGGTAGCGGGCCGCTGCGGCGTCGAGGCCGTGGCCGAAGCTGCCGGAGATCCAGGGGGAGGAGTAGCTCTCGCCGCTCGCCAGGCGGACCTCGCCGGGCAGGAGCAGCTCGCCGCCGCGGAAGGCGAGCCAGCCGTCGCCGCGCTCGACGGCGTGCTCGTGGTTGCCGCCGATGCCGACGTGGCAGAGCCAGACCTTGCCGTCGGCCGCGTCGAAGCCGGGGGTGCCGATCGCGACGACCGTCGTCGCGTCCAGGCCCGTGCGGCCGCGCCGCGAGGAGCGCGAGTGGCTGCCGGTGACGACGGGGTGGCGCTGCGGGATCTTCTCGGTGCCCCAGCGGCCGGAGAAGTCCAGGATCTCGCGGGCCTCGGTGGGGATCCGCAGGGCGGGGTCGGCGCCGATCACCTCGAGGTGCCCGGCGCCGTCGTTGCGGACGGAGACGCGCGTCCGGAGCAGTCCGGCGGGCGAGAGAACGATCTCCAGCACGACCCCGATTCCGGCCTGCGCGTCGTGCGCCTCGACCGTCACGGCGGCGCTGCCGGGCTGCGCGACGGCGCCCTCCGCAAGGGCCTCGCCGGCCACCGAGACGGCGTCCACGGTGAGCCGCGGCGACCAGCCGGCGCCCTCGCGGTGCACGCGGAGACCCGGCAGACCGGCCCAGCCGAAGGAGTGCTCGGGGAGGATCCCGGGCTCGTAGGGCACGTCGGAACCGCCGTCCATCCCCGTCCTCACGGGGGTGGTTGCGAAACCGGCGAGGTCGTCGTCGCTCGCCTCGATCCGCGGACCCCAGTGCAGCAGGACGGGCAGGTCGCCTCCCGACTGAGTGAGGAGGGCGGACACGTCATCGGCGACGAGATGGATCACTCTCGGGGATTGCATGATGACATTCCTACCGTCGATCCTGGTCTGAGTACAGTGAGAGATCGATCTCGACCGCCGGCGATCCCGTCGTCGTCCCGCTCACTGCAGATCCACCCCGCTTCGATCCACCCACCCCGATCACTCACCGCCGAGGAGCACCCATGCCGCTGACCCACCCGGCCCCGCACGAGTCCCGCCTGGAGCGCGGGGTGCTCGACGCCCGGCGGCGGCTCAACCGCGACTACCTGCTCTCGCTGACCGACGAGGGGCTGCTGCAGAACTTCCGCATCGAGGCCGGGATCGGCGACCAGGGCTGGCACCTGCACCCGTCCCAGGAGTCGCGCGAGTCCCGTGGTCTCGACCGGCACTGGGGCTGGGAGACGCCCGGCTCGCAGCTGCGCGGCCACTTCCTCGGCCACTGGCTCTCGGCAGCGGCGCGCGAGGTCGCGGTCACCGGCGACCCGCTGCTGCGCGTCCGGATCGACTCCGTGCTCGACGGCCTCGAGCGCTGCCAGGAGGAGAACGGCGGCGGCTGGATCTGGGCGATCCCGCGCGGCTACCTCGACCGCCTGGCGACCGGCCGCCCGATCTGGGCGCCGCAGTACGCGATGCACAAGCTGCTGATGGGCCTGGTCGACCTGCACCTCGACCTCGGCGACGAGCGGGCGCTGCGGATGGCGCGGGCGGCGACGACCCCGCTGCTGGAGTGGGTCCGCGGCTTCGACGACGACGCGTTCCAGGAGATCCTCGAGGTCGAGACCGGCGGCATGCTCGAGGTCTGGGCCGACCTCCTCGCGATCACCGGCGACCCCGTCTACGCCGAGCTGCTCGAGCGCTACGACCGCCGCTCGCTCTTCGAGGGCCTGCTCGCGGGCCGCGACGTGCTCACCAACATGCACGCCAACACCACGATCCCCGAGGTGCTCGGCGCCGCCCGCGCCTACGAGGTCACCGGCGACGAGCGCTGGCGGCGGATCGTCGAGGCCTACTGGGAGCAGGCGGTCGTCCACCGCGGCACCTTCTGCACCGGCGGCCAGACCTCGGGCGAGATCTGGACGCCGCCGTTCGAGTTCGCCGCCCGCCGCGGCGAGAAGACGCAGGAGCACTGCACGGTCTACAACATGATCCGGCTGGCCGACGTGCTGCTGCGCTGGACCGGCGACCTCGCCTACGCCGACTACATCGAGCGGAACCTCTGGAACGGCCTGCTCGCCCAGCAGAACCCGAGGACCGGGATGGTCGCCTACTTCCTGCCGCTGGAGGGCGGCGCCCGCAAGGACTGGGGCAGCCCGACCGAGGACTTCTGGTGCTGCCACGGCACGCTGGTGCAGGCGCACACCCGCCACTCCGGTCTCGTCTTCTACCGCGGCGGCGACGCCGAGCTGACGATCGCGCAGCACGTCGACGCGAGCGTCCGCATGGCGACCGCGGCGGGCGAGGTGGCCGTGCGGGTCGAGGTGCTCGACAACGCCGGCTACGTGGGCCCGGACGCGAACGCGGGAGCCGCGGGCGACGCGCACCGGCCCTCCGCCTCGCGGATCCGCATCGATGTGGAGTCGGCGGAGGGGGTCGCGCTGCAGGTGCGGATCCGGGTGCCGGAGTGGACCGTCGGCGAGCCGGGCGTCGCGGGTGACTCCGCGCGAGTCGAGCGCCTCGAAGGCGAGCTCCTGCTGACGCACCCCGGCGGCCGCACCGGCGTCGACCTCGCCTTCGGCACCGAGATCCGCGCCGTGCCGATCCCGGACGAGCCCGGCACCGTCGCGTTCGTCGAGGGGCCGGTCGTGCTGGCCGGCCTCGTCGACCGCGAGGTGAGCCTCCGCGGCCGCCTCGAGGACGCCCCCGCGCTGCTCGCCCCCGACAACGAGCGGCAGTGGACCCAGTGGCTCCGCGGCTACCGCACCCTCGGCCAGCCCGTCGCGATCCGCTTCCGGCCTCTGCACGAGGTCGTCGACGAACCCTTCTCGCTCTACTTCCCGGTCTCGGCCGGGAGCCGATGAACAGGACTCTCTCCGTGACCTGCGCTCCGCGCTCATGACCGCCTCCGCCACGGCCGCTTCCGCCACCCGGGCGATGCCCCGCGGCCGGCTGCTGCTGCCGATCTTCGCGATGCTGGTCGGCTTCGGGCCGCTCACCATCGACCTGGTGCTGCCCTTCCTGCCGACGCTGCAGGACGACCTCCGCGTCTCGGTCGCGACCGCCCAGCTGGTCGTCACCGGTGCGACCTTCGGCTTCGCGGCCGGCCAGCTGATCTCCGGTCCGCTCAGCGACGCGGTCGGCCGCAAGTGGCCGCTCGGCGTCTCGGCGGCCCTGCACATCGCGGCGAGCCTCGTCGCGGCGATGACCTCGGACACCGCGGTGCTGCTCTCGGCCCGCTTCGTCCAGGGCGCCGCCTGCACCGCGGCCGGAGTGGTCGTCACCGCGATCGTCCGCGACCTCTACAGCGGCAAGCGGCTCGTGACGATGCTCGCGAACCTCGCCGTGATCGTGTCGGTCTTCCCGATCCTGGTGCCCTCCGTCGGCGCGCAGCTGACCAAGGTGATCGACTGGCGCGGCTCCTTCCTCGCGGTCGCCGCCTGGGGAGCGCTCGCCACCGTGATCGCGCTGCTGGTGCTGCCCGAGACGCTGCCCCGCGAGCGGCGGCACCAGGGCGGGCTCGGCCCGTCGCTGCGGAACTCGTTCGGGATGCTGAGGCGGCCACGGGTGCTGGCGCTCGCCGCCGCCTCAGCCGCCGGCTGGTCGGTCGGATTCGCCTACCTGGCGACGGCGCCGTTCCTCTACACGAACGTCTACGCGGTGGGGCCGGACCTCTACGGGCTGCTGTTCCTGGTCACCTCGCTCGTGACCATCGCGGTCGGGCAGACGACGGGCCGGGTGATCGTGCCGCGGTTCGGGCCGCGCTTCGCGATGTTCGCCTCGGCGATCGTCACGGGCCTCGGCGCCGTCGTGGTCGCGGTGCTCGCCCTCACCGGGACGCAGTCGCTGCTCGTCGTCGTCGGCGCGCTCACCTTCGCGCTCGCGGGCCGCTCGCTCGGCTTCGCGCCGGTGCAGTACCTGTCGCTCCAGGGCCCGTCGAGCGAGGCGGGCAGCGTCACGGCGATCCTCGGCACGGTCAGCTTCACCGCGGCCGGCCTGGTGATGCCGGTGATGGGCGCATGGGCCGAGATCTCGCTGATCCCGTTCGCGATCCTCCTGCTCGTCGCGGCGCTCGTGGAGGGCGGGGTGGCGCTGCTGTTCCGGCCGGGCTCGCGGCGCTTCGATCCGGGCGCGCGGCGGCTCGAGGACGAGCCGGGGCCGGCGGACGCGCCCGCGCCCGACCTCCGCACGCACGACGAGAAGCACTGACATGACCCTCCAGGAAGGATCCACCGTGGAACTCCGCTCCGGCGACTACATCCTGCGCGCCCGCGCGGGCGGCCTCGAGGTGCTCTCGGGCGAGCACGTCCTCTACGCCAACGACCGCCCGCTGCGCGTCACGGTGAAGACCGTCACCGCGATCAGCGAGTACTCCGGCGCGCCCTACGACGACGTCTCGATCGCGGACGGCGCGCTCACCGCCACCGGCACGATCACCGCGCGCTCGGGCTCGTCCTTCGCCGTCACCGACGTCTGGCGCGTCGCCGGCGCCGGCTTCTCCGTGCACCGCGAGGTCGAGGTGCTCGCGGCCGGCGGCGACCTCGGCTTCTCGACGGCCATCTCGCTCGGGCTGACCGGGTCCGCCGACCTGCGCGACTACGAGTGCTTCGCGCCCGGCGCCTGGTACCGCGACAACGCCTTCGGCCCGGCCGACGCGATGGGCCGCGACCCCGGCAGCGAGTACTTCTGGCGCACCGAGACGCACTACGCGCTGCCGCTGTTCGCCGCGCAGAGCCTCGCCACCGGCGAGACCGTGGCGCTCTCGCGCTGGGCGGCCGACGTCACGCTGCCGCGCCTGGACGTGGTGCGCTCGGAGAACTTCACCGACCCGGAGTGCACCGTCGGCTCGATCGGCCTGAGCCGCCCGCAGGGCACCACGCTGAACTACCTCTACTACGGCTTCGGCGTGCGGACCCCGCTCGACGAGGAGCCGGCCGGCCTGTCGATCGACTACGTCTATCCCGGCGCCGACGGCGAGCGCCCGGTCGACAACCCCTACTCCGGGCTCGACTACGACGCGGCTCCGAAGTCGCTGCAGCGGGTCAACCACCCGGTCGAGGTCGGCTTCCGCCAGCGCTACGCCGTCGCCGTCGACCTCGGCCGCCACGACGACTTCGCGACGATGATGCGCGTCACGTGGCGCAGCGCCTACGCGCGCCTCCGCGACGACCTGTTCGAGGTCGACAACGAGCGGCACTTCCACCACGGCATGGCGATCCTGCAGCGCCTCACCCGCCGCTACGGCGACTCCTGGGGCCTGCCGTTCGCCTGCCAGCTGCTGGACCTGGACGTCTCGAGCGTCTCGTTCCAGTTCGGCTTCGTCGGGCAGCAGCCCGGCATCGGCTACCAGCTGCTGCGCTACGGCGACCGCGAGGGCGTGCCCGAGGCGTTCGAGCAGGGCGTCGGCATCGTCGACTTCTGGGCGCGGACGGCCCTGCCCGAGTCCGGTCCGCCGCGGATGTGCTTCAACCCCTCCCTCGGCGGCTTCGAGCCGTACCCGCACTACCTGCGGATGCTCGCCGACGGTGTCGAGGCGATCCTCGACGCCTACCTGCACCTGCGCGGCCTCGGCGACGAGCGGCCGGTCTGGCTCGAGTTCTGCCGGAGGACGGCCGACTGGCTGCTGGAGGTGCAGGACCCCGACGGCAGCTTCCACCGCGCCTACAACGCCGACGGCTCGGTGCGGATGGACTCGCGCTCGAACACCCCGAGCGTCATCCGCTTCCTCGTGCAGCTGCACCTGGTGACGGGGGAGGCGCGCTACCGCGAGTCCGCCGTGCGCGCCGGCGAGTGGTCGTTCGCGAACATCCACCGCACCCTGGAGTACCGCGGCGGCACCTGCGACAACGCCGACATCCAGGACAAGGAGGCCGGCATCTACGGCCTGTTCGGCTTCCTCGCGCTCTACGACCTGACCGAGGAGCACCGCTGGCTGGAGGGCGCCGTCCGCGCCGCCGACTACACCGAGACCTGGACCTACGCCTGGTCCTTCCCGGTGGTCGCGCCCTGGCCGCATCCGTTCAACCGCTACTCGATCAGCGGCCAGAGCATCATCACCCTCGGCGGCGGGGCGGACGTCTACCTGGCGGCCTGCTCGTACAGCTACTACCGGCTGTTCCTGATCACCGGCGACGACCACTACCGGGACGTCGCGGAGTTCCTGCACCGCAACACCCGCCAGTCGACCGACGTCGACGGCAGCATCGGCTACGCGATGCCCGGCCTCGGCCACGAGAGCGGCGACTTCGCGACCCAGACCCTCCGCAGCCACCACCACTGGCTGCCCTGGTGCACCTTCGTCGAGGTCGACCCGTCCTCGCGCCTGCGCGACACCTTCGGCGTCTACGAGATCGCCGACGCCCAGCGCCTCCCGCCGGCCGAGCTGGCGGCGCGCAACCGCATCTACGACCGCTACGGGCGGCGGGACGCCTGAGCGCGGGCGGCGTCCGGCAGCACCTCCGGCGGCATCTCCGGCGGCATCTCCGGCTCGCGGAACCGCCTCCGGCTCGCCGGATCCGGCTGTTCCCGCGTGCCGAGGCGCGTTCCACGTGCCGGAGGTCACCCCGGCCGACCTCCGGCCGATCTCCGGCTCGCGGTTCCATGTCCGGCTCGCTGGATCCGCGTGTCTCCGCGTGCCGAGGCGTGTTCCGCGTGCCGGAGGTCGCCGCGGCTGGCCTCCGGCCGATCTTCGGCTCGCGGTTCCGCGTCCGGCTCGCTGGTTCCGTCTGTTTCGGTGTGCCGAGGCGCGTTCCGCGAGCCGGAGGTCACCCCAGCGGCCTCAGTCGCGCCACTCCACGTCCACGCGCACCGGCTCCGTGCCGATCGCCAGCCCGACCGACACCTCGCGCCCGTCGACCCGCGGCACCGCGTCGCGGGGCGTCCGCAGCCGCGTCCCGTCCGCCGGCACCAGCCGGCCCGTCGACCCGCGGCACCGCGTCGCGGGGCGTCCGCAGCCGCGTCCCGCCCGCCGGCGCCAGCCACTCGGCGCCCGGCACCCGCCGCACCGTCAGCGACGCGCGTCCCGGCTCCCACTCCAGCCGGTCCACGACCAGCCCGCCGCGCGCCCGCAGCCCTGTCACCGCACCGCGCGCCCACACCGACGGCAGCGCCGGCAGCGCCGGCAGCGTCTCGTCGTCCGACCCGAGCAGCATCGCCGCATGGAGAGCGCTTGTGAGTGCCGGATGGTGCGGGCGTTCCCCGATGAGGGCACGCGAAGTGCGCATCGTTCGAGCCGGAGCCTCCCGCTCCTGGAACTCGGAGTATCGACCGTTCGTACGGCGACGCGGCTCTACACGCGGGTCGCGGAGGAGACTCTGTTGCGCAGGGCTTCGACGAGGGCCGTCACGGACTCATCGGGTGAGGATCGAGTGATGGCCAGGACGGTGCGCTCGAGCGGGGGTCGCAGTCCGACGGCGACCGTTCCGGCCGAGAGGGCACTCCGCGGGACGGGGGCGATCCCGAAACCGGCGGACGCCAGGGCGGCGGCCTGCTGCACGGAGCGGGTCTGCAGGCGGTAGGAGACGACCACTCCCGCGCCGGCGAGGCGTTCCGCCAACCAGGCGCTGTAGCCGTTCGACGCGTCCACCCCGATCACGCCCGCCTCGTCGCCGAGCGCCGCGATCGGGATCCGACCCGGCGAGTCCTCTCCGGCGGTCCGGCCGACGACGACGATCTCCTCGATCCCCAGGCGCTCCACGAGCAGTCCGTCGAGCGTCGCCGGCCCGGGGACGACGACGAGGTCGAGGAGGCCGGCGCGCAGGTCCTCGATCGAGGCGGAGGCGCTGGTCGTCTCGACGAGCTGCAGCGGCGTGCGTCCGTCGGCGTTCCACCGGGTGACCACAGGGACGAGGAAGGGCAGCGTGAAGCTCTCGGCGACGGCGAGCCGGATCGGCTGCTCCGCGTCCGCCGTCCGCGCGGCCGCCACGGCGCGCTCAGCGGCGTCGACGGCGAGGCGGGCGTGCACGACGAGCGCTCGGCCGTACCGGGTGAGGGTCGCGCCGGCAGGGTTCCGGTCCACGAGGGGCACTCCGAGTTCGCGCTCGAGGGACGCGACCTGGTGGGAGACCGCGGGCTGCGAGAGGTGCAGCTCGCGAGCGGTCGCGCCGATCGATCCGACCCGCGCCAGCACCACCATCACCTCGAGAGCTCGAAGACTGGGCATAGACGAACTCTATGCCTGACCTCTGATATACGACGGTCGTTTATGGACTGAGCGCGTCCTTCCCCTGGTTGTCTCGAAGGAAGGAGCCGCACCGGCTCCCCGACAGGAAGGCCACCATGAACGAGAAGAAGAACCGCGTGCTCGTCGTCGGCGGGGGATCGGGCATCGCCCGCGCCCTCGTGCGCGAGCTGCTCGCGAAGGGCGATGAGGTGATCGTCGGCGGGCGTCACCCGGAGGCCCTCGGTGATGACGCGACGGAGTTCGGAGAGCGGTTCCGGTCCCTTCGGATCGACCTCGCCGACGAGGCGAGCATCGCCGCGGCCGCGCACCTCGGGCCGCTCGACTTCGTCGTGTCGTTCGCGGCGGCGCACGCGAACGGCCCGGTCCGCGAGCTGGAGCGCGACGCCGTCCTGACGGCGTTCGACGCGAAGGTCATCGGGCCGATCCTCCTCGCCAAGCACCTCGCCTCCTCGATCCGGCCGGGTGGCGGCTTCCTCTTCTTCTCCGGTGTCGCGGCGTGGAAGCCGTCGGCGGGGCTCGTGGTGATGGCGACGACCAACGGAGCGGTGTCCTTCCTCGTCGAGGCGCTCGCGGTCGAGCTCGCCCCGGTCCGCGCCGTCGCGATCTCGCCGGGGATCATCGACTCCGGCGCCTGGGACGCGCTGGGCGAGCAGGAGAAGTCAGCGATGTTCGCCGAGACTGCGGCCGGGAACCCCGCTCGCCGGATCGGCTCGGTCGGCGACATCGTCTCCGCCGTCCGCTTCGCCATGGACAACACGTTCGTGACCGGGACGACGCTGCACGTCGACGGCGGCGGGCGGCTCTCGTGAAGCGTCGCGCACCCCTGCTCGCCGTCGGTCTCGCCGGACTCCTCGCCACCGCCGGATGCGCCGGCACGGTCCCGACAGAGGACCCGGCCGCGGCGGTGAGTGACGACGACGGCCTCGTGCAGCCCGGCACGGTGCATCTGGGCAGCTCGAGCGTCGACGCGAGCCGCCCCGTCGTCCTCCGCGCGCAGCAGCTCTACGCCTTCTGGAACACGGGCGACGCGTCCTGGCTCGAGCTCGCCGTCGACGACTCCTTCCTCGACCGCCCCCTCCCCGAGGGGCGACCCCAGGGGCCCGAGGGGCCGATCGCCGCCTCGGAGCAGTTCCGCGCGGCCGTCCCCGACCTCGCGTGCTCGCTCGACGACCTCTACGTCACGGGTGACACCTTCACCGCACGCCTGACCTTCACGGGCCACTTCACCGGCGTCTCCGGCGGAGTCCAGGGCGAGGGCCGGCCGATCGAGTTCGGCGCGATCGACATCCAGCACATCGGCGCGAGCGGACGGATCGTCGAGGACTGGCACCTCGAGGACGACCTCACCTTCCAGCAGCAGGCAGGCCTGCTGCTGGAACCGACCTCCTGACCTCTCCTCTGAGAGGCGCACTGGTCTGAGAGGCGCACTGGGGGTTCGTCAGCGAGGACGTCCACGACGGTTCCGACGATGCCCGGGTGCTCGGCCGACTGCCTGCCCGCACCAGGACGAGTTCGACGAGACCCGTGGCGTCGGAGGGAAGGCGCCGACCAGGCGCCCGTGCGCGGCGGAGCGGCCGCACTGTGTGCCGCCGTCTTCGGCGCGATCACTGCACGTGGCGTCGGCCGCCAGCGCTATACCGTGCGAGGACGTCCGCGGCGCTGATCGCGGCCGTCTCGATGTCCGGCTCGCCGACTCCGAGAGCCGCAGGCACCCGCGTGCGATCGACCGGCCGTACGCCTCGCGGTCCTCCTGCTCACCCCAGTAGCGCTGGGACACGATGCTCTCCACGAGCCCGAAGACGAGGTCGACGTCCTCCGCCCGCGCCCCCTCCGGGTCGGTGACCTCGAGCGCGTGGAGTGCGAAGCGCCGGTAGCGCTCGTGCAGCGGGTCGAGACCGCGGCGGATGCCCTCCCGCTGCGGCTCGTCCGAGGTCCGCATCGCCGACGCGGTCCGGGCCGTCGACCCCGGCGGGCCTGTCCTGGTCTCCCGCAGTTCGAGCTAGCCGCTCCCGCGCGACGCTCCGGCGACGACGACGAGCAGTGCGGCCGTTCCCGCGAGGAGTGCGGTTGCGGCGACCAGTGCGGGGAGCCGGCCGTCGGGGAGGGGGACGCGGTCGGTGCTGCTGGTGGTGAGCACGCGGTGGTGGGTCCGGTAGCGATGGTGGGACTGGATGAGGATCAGGAGCGCGAGGAGCAGTCCGCCGCCGGCGGGCAGGAGGGCCCAGGGTCCGAGGATCGTGGGGAGGATGCGGATGCCGACGAGGGCTCCGGCGGTGAGTGCGAGCGCGGTGCGGCGCCAGGCGAGTGCGGTGCGCTCGGGCTGCAGCCCGGCGTCGAAGGGGCGCGAGGAGCGGTCGGTCTCGCTCACGCGAGGACGATCGCGAGGAGCACCAGGATCCCGGTGACGACGACGATCAGGCCCAGGGGCAGGGCGAGGGCGGCCGAGGGCAGGGGGGTGTTCAGTCGCAGGGCGCGCTCGGTGCGCGTCCAGCCGATCCAGGCCTGCAGGGGCGTGAGGATCCCGGCGGTGATCAGCAGGATCGATGCCGCGAGCCGGAAGCCGGGGTGCAGGCCCAGCCCGAGCGCCTCGAGGGCGACGCCGCCGGCGAGCAGGGCCAGCGCGGTGCGGATCCAGGCGAGGAAGGTGCGCTCGTTGGCGAGGCTGAAGCGGGCGTCGGGCTCGTCGCCGTGCCGGTAGACGTTCGCTGGGAACCGTCTCATGACAGCTCGCCGTCGCGCAGGCCGACGGTGCGGAAGCCGGCGTTGCCCATGGAGGAGTCGGGGGTGTTCGAGGAGCGGGCGGAGTTGCGGTACCGGTTGCAGTAGGAGAGGTGGCAGAGGTAGGAGCCGCCGCGCAGCACGCGCGCCTGCCCGGCCGCCGGTCCGCGGGGGTCGGTGACGGGCTCGGGCGTGTAGGCGCGGGGGTCGTACCAGTCCGCGCACCACTCCCACACGTTCCCGACGCTCTGGTGCAGCCCGTACCCGTTGGGGGTGAACGCGGCGGCCGGCGCGGTGGTGAGCCAGCCGTCCTCGACCGTGTTCTGGGTGGGGAAGCGGCCCTGCCAGATGTTCGCGCGCCAGCCGCCGGCGTCGACCTCGTCGTCGCCCCACGGGTACTTCGCGCCCTCGATCCCGCCGCGGGCCGCGTACTCCCACTCCGCCTCCGTGGGCAGTCGCCGGCCGGCCCAGCCGCAGTACGCCTGCGCGTCGTTCCAGCTGACGTGCACGACCGGGTGGTCGAGGACGTCCTCGATGCCCGAGTCCGGTCCGCCCGGGTGGGCCCAGTCCGCGCCGCGCACCCCGTACCACCAGGGCGTGCCGGACGCGGGGCCCATGACAGCGGACCGAGGTGCCCGCACGGCCAGATGGAACACGGCGGAGAACCCGAACGTCTCGGCTTCGGTGCGGTACCCGGTCGCGGTCGTGAAGCGCTGGAAGTCCGCGGTGGTCACCGTCGTCGCGTCGATCGAGAACGCGGCGAGCGAGACCCGGTGCCGGGGGGTCTCGCCGTCGCCGCGGTTCTCGTCTCCGGACGAATCGCCCCGGAGGTAGTCGCCCGGGGGGATCCACGCCTGAGGCACCCGGTGCTCACCGCGGACCGCGGGGCCGAGCGGCAGCGGGCGGGGCCCGATGCGGGTCGCCGTCCCGCGAGAGGGCGGGCCGCAGGTGCACGAAGGGCCGCACTCAGTCATGCGTCGAGCCTACGGCGACCGTCGCCGTGAGAGGCGTGGAGGAGGAGGCGGTCATCGTCGGCCCTTTCGCGCGCAGGTGGATCTCGGGTGCGGTCGGCGGCTCCTACTGCGCCGAGCGGATCGAAGTGACGTACTCCTGTAGGCGCCCGAAGAGCTCGTGGTCGTACGGTCCCCACTCGGGGCGCGGCGTCTCCGGGCCCGCGTAGGGCTCGTCGTCGTAGTGCCGCTGGTACTCCGCGAGCTTCACCTCGAGGCCGGCCTTGATCTCGGCGTAGGCCGGCTCGTCGGCGACGTTGCGCATCTCCTCGGGATCGGCGGTGAGGTCGTAGAGCTCCCACTCGGGCTCGAAGACCGCGTCGGAGGCGCCCGGGACGCCGAGGCCGGCGCCGTAGTAGTAGATGAGCTTGTAGGAGTCCGTGCGGATCCCGTAGTGGGCGGGAGCGGCGTGGATCGGGTCGTCGTGCTCCCAGTAGCGGTAGTAGACGGCGTCGGGCCAGTCCGCGACCTGCTCGCCGCGCAGCAGCGGGAGGAAGCTCCGGCCCTGGGACGTGGGCAGCGCCTCGTCCGCGGCGATGCCGCAGACGTCGAGGAAGGTGGCGGCGAAGTCGACGTTCGTGATGATCGCCTCCGACCGGGTGCCCGGCTCGATCGCGGCCGGCCACTTCATCAGCATCGGCATCTGCAGGGATTGGTCGTACATCAGGCGCTTGTCGAACCAGCCGTGGTCGCCGAGGAAGAAGCCCTGATCGGAGGTGTAGACGATCAGGGTGTCCTCGGCGAGGCCCTTCTCCTCCAGGTGGTCCAGGAGCCGTCCCACGTTGTCGTCGATGGACTGGATGCACTGCAGGTAGTCGCGCATGAAGATCTGGTACTTCCAGCGCATCCGCGCCTCGCGGTTCTCCGGGCCGCGCAGCTCCTCCGGCATGTCGACCTTGAGGTCGTCGCCGCCCATGTCGTCGGCGATGGTCATGTGGACGCCGCGGACGGCCTTGCTGCGCGAGGCGCTGTCGTCGAGGAAGGTCTCGGGCTCGGGGATCGAGCCGTCGGCGTAGAGGTGGGCGTGCTTCTCATCGGGGACCCAGGGGCGGTGCGGGGCCTTGTGGTGCACCATCATGCAGAACGGCTCGCCCTCGTCGAGACTGTCGAGCCAGTCGATCGAGAGGTCGGTCACGATGTCCGTCGCGTAGCCCGGGACGACCGCGGTGCCGTTCTCGTCGATCATCTCCGGGTCGACGTAGTCGCCCTGTCCGGGGAACACCTTCCAGGTGTCGAAGCCCCGGGGCTGCGAGACGCCGTGCTCGCCGAGGTGCCACTTGCCGAACATCGCGGTGCGGTAGCCGGCGTCGTGCAGGACGTCGATGAAGGTGGGCACGCGGTAGTCCATCTCGGTCCAGATCGACGAGACGCCGTTGAGGTGGCTGTAGGTGCCGGTGAGGATCGAGGCCCGGGAGGGGCTGCAGATCGAGTTGGTGCAGTAGACGGCGTCCATCCGCATGCCCTCGTGGGCGATGCGGTCGAGATTCGGCGTGCTGTTCACGCGGCTGCCGTACGCCGAGATGGCATGCGCGGCGTGGTCGTCGGACATGATGAAGACGACGTTGGTCATCGGGGGCCTTCCGTGTCGTGTGCTCGCGGCGATCGTCCGCCGGTATCGAGCGTGGGAGCGAGGGTGATGCGGGACGCCCGAGTTCCGGGATCGCGGGCGTCGATGATGAGTCCGGCCGCGATCTCGCCGGCTCGTCGCAGGGGCAGTCGGCTGTAGGTGAGCCGCGTCCAGAGGCGGGGGTCGAGCTGGCCGCCGGCGAGAGCGGCCACGCGCAGGCCGGCGTCAGTCATGGCCGCCCAGCGGTAGACCGCCTCGACGTCCGCCCCCCAGGAGCACACGAGCGCCGTGGTGTCGGTGTCGCGGGCGAGGATGGCGGCGGCGGCGTCGTCGAGTCGTCGGGTGATGTCCACGGAGTAGTCGGAGCCGGCTGACGGATCGGACTCGAGCCGGGTGAGCAGATCGTCGGTCATTCCCGTCGAGACGGGGAGGCACGACAGGCCGTGGGAGGAGGTGGCGGCGGCCATGGCGGTGGTGCGCACGCGGTCGGCACGTGAAGTCACCTGCGGCAGCACGTGCACGATCCGCGTCACGCCCTCCTCTCGGAGGTGGCTGATCAACTCCTCCACACCAGCGGCGTAGTCGAAGTCGATGGTGGCCCAGGCCGTGTCGGCGGTGGAGCCGCAGTCGAGCGCCGTGAACGGGACGCGATGCTCGACGACCGCACGGGCGAGGTCGGCCGGAACCTCGTGGTCGTCGTGGCCGATGAACACCAGACCCTCGAGGCGTCCGCCGCGGGCGTCCTCCACGCAGTTGTCGGCCGAATCGCCGTCCAGGAGCGCGAGATGGAAACCCCTTGCCGCCAGACCTTCACTCAGCCCCTGAGCGATCTCCGCGTAGCGCGGAGTGGTCAGTGGCTTGTTCAGGAGCACACCGATCGTCCGGCTCGAGCGGGCCTGGAGTGAGCGCGCCAGCCCGTTCGGCACGTAGCCGAGCGTGCGTGCCAGCATCCGGATCCGCGTCTTCGTCTCCGATGCCAGCACCACCGTGCTCTGGTCGTTCAGCGCATAGGAGACTGTCGACACCGAGACTCCGGCTCGTGTGGCGATGTCCTTGAGGGTGATGCGACTCATGCGACTAGGACACCACGGCCACGCGGCGGCTCTCGAGCTCTTCGCTGTTGCCCTCGACCGCGCGTCGACCCAGGGGGTACCAGAACAGCAGGATCAGCGCGACGACGGCGTAGAGCACTCCGGGCACCAGGGTGGCGACCGTGTAGATGCCCTGGATCGTGCCGGGCGACTGCACAGCTGCACCCGCCTGGAAGCCGATGAAGGCGAGTGCGTATCCGCCGAGCCCGCCCGCGAGCCCGAGTCCGACCTTGCGCGCCCAGGTGTTCACGGCGTAGACCGTGCCGTCGTCGCGTTGCCCGGTGCGCACCTCCTGGAAGTCGATCACGTCGCTGATGATCGCCCAGACGAGGAGGTTGAAGGAGCCGATCCCGAATCCGGCGATCACGCTGATGGCGATGAACACCCACGGCGAGGTCACCCCCACGAAGAACAGCACGAAATAGAGGGTGGAGCTCCCGAACAGCAGGACGACGAGAAGTTCCTTCTTGCCGAAGCGACGGCCCAGTCGGGAGATGAAGGGCGCCGCGATCAACGCTGGCAGGGCGTTGGCGAGTCCAGCCACCCCTGAGAGAGCGCCGTTGTTGAAGTAGATGAGCCAGAGATAAGCGCCGACGGATCCGGTGAGAAGCGATGACAGGATGAGAACGAGGTTCGCTGACATGAGCGAGAGCAGCGCCCGGTTTCCGGCCAGCGAGGCCAGGAGTCTGCCGAAGCTCGGCTTGTCGACGTTCGGGATCGAGCGGACCCGCTCGCGGACGAGGGAGTAGCAGAGTACGTAGAAGACGAGGGCCAGCGCCGAGAAGACGATGCCGATCGTGAAGAACGCGGAGGGCAGGACCTGCGAGACCCCATCGACCGTCGCGTAGAGGAACAGCGGCGGTACGAGGGCGACGAAGATGCCGGCGAGGTTCGCGCCGACTCCGCGGAACACGGAGAGGGAGGCGCGCTGGCCGGGGTCCTGGCTCATCACCGAGGCCAGCGATCCGTACGAGATGTTGACCATCGTGTAGAAGACAGTGCCCCACAGGACATAGGTCACGGCCGCCCAGATCATCTTCGCTGGGTAGTCCCAGTCGGCGGCGAAGGGGGAGTAGAGCAACGCGCTCACGACCGCCAGCGGGATGGCCGCGCGCAGAATCCAGGGACGGAACCGGCCGGCCCGGGACGGTGTGTGGCGATCAAGAAAGCGGCCCCAGCCGACATCGGTGAACGCATCGACCAGACGCATCACGAGGAAGAGCGTGCCGACGTGGGCCGGATTCAGGCCGAGCACGTTCGTGTAGAAGATCAGCAGGTAGCTGGAGGCCAGGATGAAGATGAAGTCGTTCCCGAGGTCGCCGAAGAGGTAGCCGACCTTGTCCTTCCAGGTGAAGGAACGGACGGAGGCGATCGTCTCCGTCGAACTTGTGTGGGTCGTCATTGTTCTCCTCGTCGAGATGGGGTCGGAGGCAATGTATATGACTCAAACGTTTGAGGTAAGGCGATCTGGAAGTCCCGCCAGCTCAGGTGATGGCGGGGCGCGCGGTGGCCTCCGCGAGCGCGTCCTGGCGTCGACTCCTGCCACGACACGAAGAAAGTGGCGGCGACCGGACCGTCAGCCGACCGGCCGGGGTGCGACGTCCTAGGCCAGCCCTGGCGCTTCGGCAGGCGTCGAACCAGCGCGGCAGTGAATGCGAGCACCGCCGCCCGCAACTGCGACCCACACCTTGGACCCCGTCGAGCGGGAGTCCGTGCGGTTGAACTGACATAGTCGCGATTGTCGGATAATCGCCCAGCTGTGCCTCTCGCGCGGATGAGGCGCGAGGATCGGCCGCCTGGGGTGCGGGGTCGGCCACTCGTGCCCAGGCGCGTTCCGCGAGCCGGAAGTCGCCGAGAGCAGCCTCAGTCGCGCCACTCCACGTCCACGCGCACCGCCTCCGCGCCGATCGGTAGCCCACCCGACACCTCGCGCCCGTCGACCCGCAGCACCGCGCCGCGGAGCGTCCGCAGCCGCGTCCCGCCCGCCGGCGCCAGCCACTCCGCGCCCGGCAGCCGCCGCACCCACAGCGACGCCCGCCCCGGCGACCACTCCAGCCGGTCCACGACCAGCCCGCCGCGCGCCCGCAGCCCCGTCACCGCACCGCGCGCCCACACCGACGGCAGCGCCGGGAGCACCGTCAGCGATTCGTCGTCCGACCCGAGCAGCATCGCCGCGACCAGTCCCGGCAGCCCGCCGCTCGCGTCGAGGTTGAAGATGCGCCCCGCGTCGTGCCGGGTCGTCAGCGTCGGCGACCAGTGCTCGACCGCCAGCCACTCCGCACAGGTCAGCGCCGACTCCGCATCTCCCAGCGCCGCCGCCGCCGTGCCGACCTGCACCAGCCCGAACGCCATCTCCATCCGCCCCGGGGGAGCGGTCGGCGCCTCGGCCCGCCACGCGATCTTCGCGGCCACGGTCGCCGCCGCGGCCGCCCGCAGCCGCACGGCAGCCGGAGCGTCGCCCTCGAACGCCGCGTCGCCGCCGTACCAGAGCGGGTACAGCTGCGAGGCGTGCCGGTGCGCGATCTCCTCCGAGAACCGCGGATCGATCCACTCCGCGAGCGTGCCGTCGTCGGCCACGCGGTACTCCGGCAGCTCGGCGACCACCCGCGCCCAGCGCTCGTCGAGCGCGTCGTCGCCGCGGGCCCGTCCGAGCAGCGCGGTCGCCCGGGCGGCGTCGCGCAGCACCGCGACGTCGATCGTCGCGTCGACGGCCAGCGGCGAGCGCGCCCCGCCGGGGGTGTTCTCGGGGGAGTAGGAGGGCACGATCCGCCGGACCCCGTCGACCACGGTCGTGCCGGTCTCGGCGAAGCGGAGCACGCCCTCGGCCAGCTCCCACAGCCGGTCGTCCACGATCCCGCGGTCGCCCGTCGCGGCCACGGCGTCGGCGGCGAGGCGCAGCACCCAGCCGCCGCAGCCGGTCCAGAACAGGTGCGGGTAGCTGGCCGCGAAGTGGTCCGCGCGGCCGTGCGTCGACATCCGCGACGGCAGCAGCATCCCCTCCGCCCCGTAGACGAGGCGCGCGTTCTCGCGGTAGTCGTCGAGGTGCGGCAGCACCAGCTCCAGGATCGACAGCGCCAGCTCGGGCGTGCCGGTCGGGATCATCCCCGCCATCGCCCCGTTCTGCACGTTGCCGTTGAGCGTGTAGTCGGCGGACCAGGCCGGCCGCCAGGTCCCCTGCCAGACGCCCTGCAGCGTCGGCGGCAGCTCGCCGGTCGACGCGACGATGTTCGCCCGGCCGCTGAGGTACGCGAGCTCGACGACGCGGCGGCGCGCGCCCTCGTCGCCGGCGCGGGCCTCGTCCCAGAGGTCCTCGGTGAGCACGGCGGTGGAGGCGCCGGCCAGGTCGAGCGCGGAGGCGCCGACGAGGCGGCCGTGGCCGTCGCGCTGCGCCGCGCGCAGGTCGGTCCACGACAGGTCGTCCGCCACCGGCTCCCCGTCCGAGAGCGAGAGGTCGACGCGGAGGAGCCGGGGCGCCCCGGCCGCGACCGGCGCGACGGAGCGCGTGATGTCTCCCTCCACCTGCCACGGCGTCCCGGTGGCGGCGGTCACGACCGCGCGGACGCGCTCGCCCCCGGTCTCCGCGCTGCCGGTCCCGGCCAGGGCGACGAGCCGCCCCGTCGCCCCGCCCTCGACGCTCGCCTCGACGACCGCCGACGCGTCCGGGACCCCGGTGTCGAACGAGGTCGCGTCTCCCGCGCCCAGCCCGAGCTCGACGACGCTCTCGCCGTCGCGGTCGGACTCCACGCACAGCCGCACGCTCTCGCCGCCGTGCGGGGCGATCAGCCGCACCGCGTGCCGCCCGCCGTCGAGGTCGGTCCACTCGACCGCGACCTCGCCCAGCCGCGGGTCGATCAGGCGGCGGCTCGAGGCGACGCCTCCGGCCGTGCGGATCGAGACGGTCGCGCAGATCCCGAGCGGGTCGGTCCAGATCAGGCCGCCGTCGTAGCCGCTGGAGCGCGCGCCGCGGATCAGCGCCTCGCTCGCCGCATCGGCGTCGCCGGCCAGCAGGGCGCTGCGCAGCTCCTCGCGCAACCCGGCGAGATCGGGTGCGGCGGGCCGCGCGTTGACGGGCAGGAAGTACCGCTCGTGCGCCAGGGACACGGTGAGCGCGTCGGCCGGCCCGTGGACGACGGCGCCGACGCGGCCGCTGCCGACGATCAGCCCCTCCTCCCAGGTCGGAGCGGCGGTGGCGGTGACGAGGAGGTCGGTGCGCGACGATGCGCTGTCGATCGAGGAGATGATCGGTTCCTTTCGGGCTCGTGGGAGCGCCTGATATGTTGCCTGGAACTTCAAATTACCTCTCCCGGTGCGACGGCGCACGGGAGTCGAGAGTAAGGACTCCGCGATGACGCGACCGATCACCCTCTTCACCGGCCAGTGGGCAGACCTCCCGTTCGAGGAGGTGGCCCGTCTCGCCGGCGAGTGGGGCTACGACGGACTCGAGATCGCCTGCTGGGGCGACCACATCGACGTCGCCCGCTGGGACGACGCGGAGTACGTGCAGAGCCGGAAGGACATCCTGGAGAAGAACGGCCTCCAGGTCTTCGCGATCTCGAACCACCTCACCGGCCAGGCCGTCTGCGACGACCCGATCGACGCGCGCCACCGCGACATCCTCAGCGACCGCGTCTGGGGCGACGGCGACCCCGAGGGCGTCCGCCGGCGGGCCGCGCAGGACCTCAAGGACACCGCCCGCTTCGCCGCCGCGCTCGGCGTGAAGCAGGTCAACGGCTTCTCCGGCTCGTCGATCTGGAAGGGCGTGGCGATGTTCCCGCCCGCCTCCGACGAGTGGATCGCCGCCGGCTACCAGGACTTCGCCGACCGCTTCAACCCGATCCTCGACGTCTTCGAGGAGGTCGGCGTCCGCTACGGCCTCGAGGTGCACCCGAGCGAGATCGCCTACGACTACTGGACCGCGAAGCGCACCCTCGAGGCGATCGGCCACCGGACGTCCTTCGGCTTCAACTTCGACCCGTCGCACTTCGTCTGGCAGCAGCTCGACAGCGTCGCGTTCATCCTCGACTTCGCCGAGCACATCTTCCACGTGCACGTGAAGGAGTCGATCGCCAACCTCGACGGCCGCAACGGCGTCCTCGGCTCGCACCTGCCCTGGGCCAACCCGCGCCGCGGCTGGACCTTCGTCTCGACCGGCCACGGCGCCGTCCCGTGGGAGCCCGTCTTCCGCGCCCTGAACGCGATCGGCTACACCGGCCCGACCAGCGTCGAGTGGGAGGACGCCGGCATGGACCGCCTCGACGGCGCCCCCGAGGCCCTCGCCTTCGTCCGCAAGCTCAACGCCATCACGCCCCCGGCCGACGCCTTCGACGCGGCCTTCTCCACCTCCCGCTGAGTGGCGCGGCGCCGCCGACTGACCGGCCGCCGCGATCGAGCGGCCGACGCCGCGCTCCCCTTCCATGCTGATCGAGCAGCCCGCGCAGCGGGCGTATCGAGATCCACCGTCACCGAGACCTCGGCCTGCAGCCCCGTCGTTCTGACGACGTCGGGTCTCGATACGCCCCTGCGGGGCTACTCGACCAGCATGCGGTCCGCACAACATCAGCTGAGAGCAGGGTCCCTCGCCCGTCAGCGGAGGCCACCCCTTCTCAGCTGATGTTCTGCAGCGCCGCAGGCTCTTCATGCTGATCGAGTAGCCCGCGGAGCGGGCGTATCGAGATCCACCGTCACCGAGACCTCGGTCTGCCGTCCCGTCGTTCTGACGACGTCGGGTCTCGATACGCCGCTCCGCGGCTACTCGACCAGCAAGGGGCGGGCGCAACATTAGCTGAGAGCAGGGTCCCTCGTCTGACAGCGGAGGCCACCCCTTCTCAGCTGATGTTGTGCAGCGCCGCAGGCTCGATGCTCATCGAGCGGCCCTTCATGCTGATCGAGTAGCCCGCGCAGCGGGCGTATCGAGATCCACCGTCGCCGAGACGTCGGCATTGCAGTCCCGCCGCACTGGCGACGCCGGGTCTCGAGATGCCGCGCCGCGGCTACTCGACCAGCATGCGAGGGGGACCTCCGCTGATCAGGCGACCCTGGGAACGCACGAACGGCCGGCCCCCGCGGGGAGCCGGCCGTCGGTCGTGCAGTGTCGCTACAGCCCCTGCGCGAGGCGGTAGTACGCCGCGTTCGAGCGGATGTCGGCCTCGAAGCCGCGGAGGGTGGTCGACTCGTCGATGACGAGGAGCTCGACGCCGGCGATGCGGGCGAAGTCCTCCCACGCCTCCAGGCCGATCTGCGTCGTCATGACGGTGTGGTGCGCGGCGCCGGCCGTGATCCAGGCCGCGGCGCTGGTGCCGAAGTCGGGGGCGGGCTGCCAGACGGCGCGGCCGACCGGGAGGTGCGGCAGCGTCTGCGGCGGCTCGACGGTGGTCACCTTGTTCGCGACCAGGCGGAAGCGCTCGCGCACGTCGCTCAGCGCGACGACGACCGCGTCGCCGGCGTCGGCGGTGAAGACCAGGCGCACCGGGTCCTCGCGGCCGCCGATGCCCAGCGGGTGGATCTCGAGCGACGCGCGCTTCGACGACAGCGACGGCGACACCTCGAGCATGTGCGCGCCGAGGATGAGCTCCTCGCCGGGCGTCATGTCGTAGGTGTAGTCCTCCATCAGGCTGGTGCCGCCGGGCAGGCCGGCGCCCATCACCGCGGCGATGCGGATGAGGACGGCGGTCTTCCAGTCGCCCTCGCCGCCGAAGCCGTAGCCGTCGGCCATCAGCCGCTGCACGGCGAGACCCGGGAGCTGACGCAGCCCGCCGAGGTCCTCGAAGCTGTCGGTGAACGCCTCGAAGCCGCCCTCCTCCAGGAACGAGCGCAGGCCGATCTCGACCGCCGCCCCGTAGCGGAGCGACTCGTGGCGCTCGCCGCCGGGGAGCAGCTCGGGCACCACGTCGTAGCTCTCGACGTACTCCGCGACCAGCGCGTCGATGTCGGCGTCGGTCGCCGCGTCCACGCGCTCGACGAGCTCGTTCACGCCCCAGGTGTTGACGCTGACGCCGAGGCGGATCTCGGCCTCGGTCTTGTCGCCCTCGGTGACGGCGACGTTGCGCATGTTGTCGCCGAAGCGGGCGACCTTCATGCTCTGCGAGGCCGACCAGCCGGCCGCGGCGCGCGACCAGATGCCGATCGACTCGGTGACGCGGGCGTCGCTCGCGTGGCCGACGACGGTCTTCCGCGGCACGCTCATCCGGCTGAGGATGTAGCCGTGCTCGCGGTCGCCGTGCGCGGCCTGGTTGAGGTTCATGAAGTCGAAGTCGATGTCCTGCCACGGCAGGGCGACGTTCGCCTGGGTGTGGAAGTGCAGCAGCGGCTTGGCCAGCGCGTCGAAGCCGTGGATCCACATCTTCGAGGGGCTGAAGGTGTGCATCCAGGTGATGACGCCCACGACGGAGTCGTCGGAGTTCGCCTCGATCATCGTGCGGCGGATCGCGTCGGAGCTCTTCAGCACCGGCTTCCACTCGACGGTGACGGGGATGTCGCTGGACTCGTTGAGCTGCGCGACGACGGCCTGTGACTGCTCGGCGACCTGGCGGAGGGTGTCCTCGCCGTAGAGGTCCTGGCTGCCGGTGAGGAACCGGACGGTGCGGGTCGCGAGGTCGGGGACGATGCTCTTGTAGCGGGTCATGCGAGTGCTCCGGTGGGGTTCTGTCCGTAGACGTTCTGGTAGCGGTCGAACAGGGCGTCGATCGACTCCTGCGGGATGGGGACGAGCTCGCCGCCCTGGCGCGCGATGTGCACGGTGCGGGCGACGTCCTCCGTCATCACCGCGGCCTTGACGGCGTCCTTCGCGTCCTTGCCGATGGTGAAGACGCCGTGGTTCTGCATCAGGACGGCGCGCGAGCGGTGCCCGGTGAGCGTCGAGACGACGCCGCGGCCGATCGAGTCGTCGCCGATGATCGCGAACGGGCCGAGCGGGATCTCGCCGCCGAACTCGTCCGCCATGGCGGTGATGACGCAGGGGATCGCCTCGGCGCGAGCGGCCCACGCGGTGGCGTAGGTGGAGTGCGTGTGCACCTGGCCGCCGACCTCGGGCATCTCGCGGTAGACGTAGGCGTGCGCGGCGGTGTCGCTGGACGGGCTGCGCTCGGACCCGAGGCTGCCCGGGACGACGGTGCCGTCGAGGTCGCAGAGGATCATGTTCTCGGGCGCGAGGTCGTCGTAGGAGACGCCGCTCGGCTTGATCACGAAGAGGTCGGCGCCGGGCACGCGGCCGGAGATGTTGCCGCCGGTCCAGATGACGAGGCCGTAGCGGACGAGCTCGGCGTGCAGGCGGGCGACGTCCTCTCGGACGCGGGCGATCGCCGCCTCGACCTCGGGGCCGAACCCGGCGGGCGCAGCGGTCGTGCTGTCGGTCATGCGGTGTCTCCTTGCGTGGTGAGGGTGTCGACGGCCGTCTGCTCGACGGCGAGGCCGGCGCGGTAGCGCTCGAGGTAGGCGGTGAAGCCGGCGACGTCGGCGCTGTCGGGCGCCACCGTCTCGAAGCCGGCGTCGCCGAAGACCTGCTCGGTCAGGTAGGAGTCGAGGGTCGTCCCCTCCTGCAGGCGGAAGGCGGCGAGCACCGCCATGCCCCAGGGGCCGCCCTCGGAGGCGGTCGCGGCGACCGAGACCGGGGCGTCGAGCGCTCCGGCGAGGAAGCGCTGGGCGACTCCGGCCGTGCGGAACATGCCGCCGTGGGCGAACATCTCGTCGATCACGACGCCCTCGCCGGCCAGCACGCGCATGCCGAGCGCGAGCGTGCCGAACACGCCGTAGAGCTGCGCGCGCATGAAGTTGGCCAGCGTGAGGCGGGAGTCGGGGGTGCGCACGACGAGCGGGCGGCCCTCGACGAGCCCGGCGATCGGCTCGCCCGCGAGGTGGTTGTAGGCGAGGAGCCCGCCCGCGTCGGCCTCGCCGGCCAGCGCCTCCGCGAAGAGGGTGCCGTAGACGGCGTCGCTGTCGGAGGGTCCGCCCGAGGCCGCGGCGAACCGCGAGAACAGGCCGACCCAGGTGGCGAGCTCGCTCGCGCCGTTGTTGCAGTGCACCATCGCGACGAGGTCGCCGGCCGGAGTGGCGACCAGGTCGAGCTCGTGGTGCACGCTCTCGAGCGGGCGCTCCAGGACGACCATCGCGAAGATGCTCGTGCCGGCGCTGACGTTGCCGGTGCGCGGGGCGACGGAGTTGGTGGCGACCATGCCGGTGCCGGCGTCGCCCTCGGGCGGACAGAACGGCACGCCGGCCTGGAGCGCGCCGGTCGGGTCGAGCAGCAGCGCGCCCTCGGCGGTGAGCTCGCCGGCCGCGGCGCCCGCGGGGAGGACGGCGGGCAGCAGCTCGCGCAGCGGCGGCAGGGTGCCGGCGACGCGGGCGTCGTAGCGCTCGAGGACGGTCTCGTCGTAGTCGCGGGTCGCCGGGTCGGTCGGGACCATGCCGGAGGCGTCGCCGACTCCGAGGACCTTCTCGCCGGTGAGGCGCCAGTGCACGTAGCCGGCGAGGGTGGTGAGGAAGTCGATCCTCTCGACGTGCGGCTCGGAGTCGAGGACCGCCTGGTGCAGGTGCGCGAGCGACCAGCGCAGCGGGATGTTCGCGCCGAACAGCTCGGTCAGCTCGGCCGACGCCGGGCCGGTGCTGGTGTTGCGCCAGGTGCGGAACGGGACGAGCAGCTCGCCGGCCTCGTCGAAGGCGAGGTAGCCGTGCATCATCGCGGAGACGCCGAGGACGCCGACCGTGGTGAGGCGCACGCCGTGGCGCTTCTCGGCGTCGGCGACGAGGTCGGCGTAGGCGGCCTGGAGCCCCTCGTGCACGGCGTCGAGCGAGTACGTCCAGCGGCGGTCGACGAGCTGGTTCTCCCACTCGTGGCTGCCGACGGCGAGGACCACGGAGGGATCGGCCGCGTCGACGAGGCAGGCCTTGATGCGGGTGGAGCCGAGCTCGATCCCGAGGGCGGTCGCGCCGCTCGTGATCGCCTCGGCGGGGGGCCGTCGCTGGTCCATTGCACTCCTCGCTGAGGGCCATGTGACCGTTCACAAAGCCACGCGCCAGCGTAGGCGAAGTGTCTTGTGGTCGGCAAGCGCGGAGCTCTGGCCTGCTGATGGAGGACGCCCGCAGGGCGCGTCCTTCGCTGATCGAGTAGTGCCCGCAGGGCGCGTATCGAGATCCACCGTCCGGCGAAGCCGCTTCGCGTCTCGGCGGTGAGGGAAAGCACGCGGCGGTCTTCAGTCATGCTGGTCGAGTAGCCCCGCAGGGGCGTATCGAGACCCGGCGTCGCCGGCAGGGCGGTCTGCAGACTTGTCTTCCGACGCGGGTGGATCTCGATACGCCCGCTGTGCGGGCTACTCGATCAACATGGCTTCCCCCTCCGCAGTAGGTGAGCTTTCCCAGGAGGCCCGGCGTCCCACGCTGATCGAGTAGCGCCCGGAGGGCGCGTATCGAGATCCGCCGTCTTCATGCTGGTCGAGTAGCGCCCGCGGGGCACGTATCGAGACCCGCCGTCCTCATGCTGGTCGAGTAGCCCCGCAGGGGCGTATCGAGACCCGGCGTCGCCGGCGCGCCGCCTCAGACCGCCCGTGTCGAGTCCCGCTCGACCAGCACCGGCGGCACCGGCCGGTCGACGGCGGCCGGCTCGCCGCGCAGCTCCGCCAGCACCACGCCGATCGTGCGGCGGCCGACCTCGGCGAAGTCCTGCCGGATCGTCGTCAGCGGCGGCCGGTAGTGCGCGGCCTCGGGCACGTCGTCGAAGCCGACGACACTCAGGTCCTCGGGCACGCGCACGCCGCGGTCCGCGCAGGCGTGCAGCAGCCCGAGCGCCATCTGGTCGTTCCCGGCGACGACCGCGGTGAGGTCGGCGACCTCGTCGAGCAGCCGCAGTCCCGCCCGGTATCCGGACTCCGCCGTCCAGTCGCCGCCGATCACCGCGGCCGGCTCCAGCCCCGCCTCCGCCATCCGCGCGGTGAACCCGTCGAGGCGGGCGTGCGCCTCCACCCAGTGCTGCGGGCCGGCCAGGTGGGCGATCCGGGTGTGGCCGAGCGCGAGGAGGTGCTCGGCGGCGAGCCGCGCACCCGCGGCCTGGTCGACGAGGAGCCGCGGGTCGGCCCCGCGCCCCGCCGCGCCGAGGGTGACGAACGGCACTCCGATCGCGAGGCTCTCGATCGCCTCGAGCGCGCGCTCCTGCGGCGCGAGCACGACGATCGCCTCGACCGCCTCGCGCTGGAGGTGCTCGAGCGCGGCGGCCAGCGACTCCGCGTCGGGCGCCGCGTTGACCACCGGCACCCGGTAGCCGGCGTCGCGCGCGGCCTGCTCGATCGCGGCCATCGCCGTGGCGGTGCCGTAGAAGCTGTGACTCTCGGCGGCGAGGATGCCGATCAGCCCGGAGCGGCCGGCCGCGAGAGCCCGGGCTGCGGCGCTGCGCCGGAAGCCGAGGTCGTCGATGGCCGCGAGCACCTTGTCGCGGGTGCGCGGCCGGACCTGCGGGCTGTCGTTGAGCACGCGCGACACCGTCTGGTACGAGACGCCCGCGCTGACCGCGACGTCGCGGATCGTCGGCTGTCTCGGCATGGGGTCACCGTAGCGCCCGGCGCTCGCGGCCGTCGTGGCCCACCGTGCTGGTCGAGCAGCCCCGGAGCGGCCTCCGCATGCTGGTCGAGCAGCCCCGGAGCGGCCTCCGCATGCTGGCCGAGCAGCCCCGCAGGCGCCTCTGCATGCTGGTCGAGCAGCCCCGCAGGGGCGTATCGAGACCCGCCGTCCTCAGCAGGACAGGTCTGCAGACTCGTCTTCTGGCGCTGGTGGATCTCGATACGCCCGCTGCGCGGGCTACTCGATCAGCATGGGGTTCCCCCACTTCCCCGAGGCGATTTCTCCCGTCCGCTCGGCAGGACATCAGCTGAGAGCGTCCGCCATCGCCCATCGGCGACGAGAACCACTCCTGGCTGATGTTCTGCGCGGCCTCCGTCCCGTCGCCCTCGTCCAGCCCCGCTCGCTACGGTGACGCTGAGGATTCACTCACGCAGTCAGGAGCCGGACGTGGAGAACCAGCAGATCGCGGCGCTCGTCGCCCTCGTCGTCGCCATCGCGGTGGTCGGATCGGTCATCGCGACCGTCCTGCGGATGCGCGCGGGTGCACCGGGAGCGCGCCCGGCCTCACGAGACGGCGGCTCGACCGCCGCGACGGGCGACGGCACCTCGAGCGGATCGGACACCCGCGACGGCCGTGCCGACGACGGCGGCTCCCCGGACGGCGGCTCGCCGGACAGCGGAGGCTCCGACGGCGGCGGCGGCGGGGGCGGCGACTGAGCCACGGCACCGCCCACCGATTCTGGAGGCCCGCCCCACTTCCGGCTCGCGCAATCACATCCGGCCCGCTGGGTCCGCTGATCTCCGCGAGCCGAGGCTCGTTTCCCGTGCCGGAGGGCGACGGGTCCGATCTCCGGCTCGCTGAGTCAGCTCCGGCTCGCGGGATCTGCTGGTTTCCGCGAGCCGAGGCCCGTTCCACGTGCCGGAGGTGATGGGTCCGATCTCCGGCTCGCGAAGTCACCTCCGGCTCGCCGAATCTTCTGGTTTCCGCGTGCCGACGGTCGTCCCGCGTGCCGGAGACGACGCCGGCCACGCCGGGCTCGCGGACGCGCCGCCGCGTCAGTGCTGGTGCAGGACCGCCCAGGCGAGCAGCGAGTCCAGCCGCCGGATGTCGGCTCCGCGCCCGAGCTTCACCTTGATGTGCCCGGCCCGCGTCCACAGCTCGACCTCGGAGTTGAGGTCGAACGTGCCCGCGTTCTCGCTCGACCACATGTTGATCGAGCTGTACGGCAGCGAGTAGATCTCGACCTTCTTGCCGGTCAGCCCCTGGGCGTCGCGCACGATGAGCCGCTTCGTGGTGAAGGTGGCGGAGTCGCGGAGCGTGCGGAACGACGCGACCGCCTTCTCCCCTTCCACCAGGAGGGAGTCGACGTCGGCGGGGACCGGGATCTCCTGCGCGAGGGTCCAGGTGAGCAGCGGTGCAGTGTCCATCGCACCACCCTGGCCGAGGGGAGCCGCGACCGCATCCGTCGCTCGCCGGAGTGCCCAGGCTCCGCTGATCCCCGCGGGAGATGCTGGGGCATGCCCCTCGCCGTCCCCGACGCCCTCGTCCCGCTCGCCCTGCGCCTGGCCCGCGCCAACCGCACGTTCGTCAGCGCGGACGGCGCTCGCCGCCGGATCCGCGAGAACGCCCTCCGCCCGGCCCGCTACGGCCCGCCCCCGCGACTGCGACCCGGAGTGCGCGTCGACGTCGAGCAGGTCGGCGGCTGGCCGGTCTACACGATCCGCCCGCGGCGGATCCGCGGCGGGGTCGTCTACGCCCACGGCGGCGGCTGGGTCAACGAGATCGCGCCGCAGCACTGGTGGCTGGCGGCGCGCATCGCCGACGAGGCCTCTGCGGCGGTCACCCTGCCGATCTACCCGCTGGTCCCGTTCGGCACGGCCCTCGAGGCGCGCGACGGCGTCCGCGCGCTGGTGCACCGGAGTCTCGACCGGTACGGCGCGACGGCGCTCGCCGGCGACTCCGCGGGCGGCCAGATCGCGCTGTCGACGGCCCTCGCCCTCCGTGACGAGGGCGTAATCCTGCCGTCGACCACGCTGATCTCGCCCGCGCTCGATCTCTCCTGGAGCAACCCGCGCATCCCGGAGGTGCAGCCGAGCGATCCGTGGCTCGGCACGCCGGGCGGCCGCGTGCTCGCCGAGAAGTGGCGCGGCGAGCTCGATCTGCTCGACCCGATCGTCAGTCCGCTCTTCGGCGACCTCGCCGGCCTCGGACCGCTGAGCGTCTACACCGGCACCCGCGACGTCCTGAACCCCGACGCGCACGTCCTCGCCGAGAAGGCGGCGGCGGCCGGAGTGCCGTTCGAGCTGCACGAGGCGGTCGGCCAGCTGCACGTGTACCCGCTGGTGCCGACCCGCGCGGGCCGCGAGGCGCAGCACGACCTTGTCGACGGACTCCGGTCGGCGCTCTGACCCCTGACGCGACCTCGGGCTCGCGGAAGCACCTCCGGCTCGCGAGAATCCCGTGATTCCGCGAGCCGGAGCTGCTTCTGCGTGCCGGAAGATGCCGCGGCGACCTCGGGCTCGCGGAAGCACCTTCGGCTCGTCGAAACGCCGGGTTCCCGCGTGCCGGAGCTCGTTCCGCGAGCCGGAGGTCCTGCCGAAGCCGCCTCAGGCTCGCGGAATCACCTCCGGCTTGCGAGAATTCGCCGATTTCAAGGGCCGGAGCTGCTTTTGCGTGCCGGAGGATGCGGAGGCGACGTCGGGCTCGCGGAAACACCTTCGGCTCGTCGAAACGCCGCGAATGAGCGTGCCGGAGCTCGTTCCGCGAGCCGGAGCTCATCTCTGTCAGCCGGACGGCCCGATCGGCCCTCGGATCCCGGACCCGACGGCGCTCAGGACCCCGCTCGCCGGCCGGTCACACCCCGCCGCCGTGCGCAACTAAGGCTGGAAGCCCCGAATCCGTCGAGAAACGGTCGGATCGGCCCTTCCAGCCTTAGTTGTGCACACGTTCCCGCCGAGACCTACGCGCCCCAGCTCGACTGCGTGCCGCCGACGCGCTCCTCCGCGATGGCCTGCGCGTGCCCGGACGCCGCATAGGCCGCCATCGGGTCGGCCGGCAGCCCGCGCTCCGAGCGCCAGGCCGCGAGGGCGGGGCGGACGTCGGAGTAGAAGGCGTCCATGAAGATCCCGTTCGCGCCGAGCACGTCGCCCGCGAGCTGCGCCTCCTCGAGGGCCGCGCGGTCGACGAGCAGCGCGCGCGCCGTCATCTCCTGCACGTTGAGCACCGAGCGGATCTGGCCGGGGATCTTGTCCTCGACGTTGTGGCACTGGTCGAGCATGAAGGCGACGGGCGAGTCCGGGCCGTAGCCGCCTCCGCGCACCACCTCGTAGAGGATGCGGAAGAGCTGGAACGGGTCGGCCGCTCCGACGATCAGGTCGTCGTCGGCGTAGAAGCGCGAGTTGAAGTCGAACGAGCCGAGCTTCCCGAGGCGCAGCAGCTGGGCGACGATGAACTCGATGTTGGTGCCCGGCGCGTGGTGTCCGGTGTCGAGGCAGACCAGCGCGCGGTCGCCGAGCGCGGCGACGTGCGCGTAGGAGGTGCCCCAGTCCGGAACATCCGTGTGGTAGAACGCGGGCTCGAAGAACTTGTACTCCAGGACGAGGCGCTGCTCGGTGCCGAGGCGCTCATAGATCGCGGCGAGCGAGTCGGCGAGGCGGTCCTGGCGGCCGCGGATGTCCTGCTGGCCCGGGTAGTTGGAGCCGTCGGCGAGCCAGATCTTGAGGTCGCGCGAGCCGGTCGCGTCCATGATGTCGATGCAGGCGAGGTGGTGGTCGATCGCCTTCTGGCGGATCACCGGGTCGGAGTGCGTGAGCGAGCCGAACTTGTAGTCGTCGTCCTGGAAGGTGTTCGAGTTGATCGTGCCCAGTGCGACGCCCTTCGACGCGGCGAACTCGCCCAGCGCCGCGTAGTCGTCCACCTTGTCCCACGGGATGTGCAGCGCGACGCTCGGCGCGAGGCCGGTCAGCTCGTTGACCTTCGCCGCGTCCGAGATCTTCTCCTCGATGGTCCGCGGGGTGCCCGGCGTGCTGAACACCTTGAAGCGGGTACCGGAGTTGCCGAACGCCCAGGAGGGCAGTTCGATCGCCTGCTGCTCGAGCTGGCGGAGGATGTCGGGGCTGAGGTCGGTCACGGCGGGGTCCTTCTGTGCGGGGCGATCCGGCCGTGCGGCGGACGCCGACCGGGCGGCACCGTATGAATCGTTTCACAGCGCCGTGGGCCGAGCGTATCGCTCCGCTTCCCGGGCTGTCAAAGGCCTGCAGAGAGGGGGCACGCCTGCGGTGCCGCCGGATGAGATGATTCCCGGATCGCGCGCAGCCCTGCGACCCGCGACGACCCGAGGAGACGATGTGCCGTCCATCAGTGTCCGCGAGGTCGCCGCTCGCGCCGGAGTCTCGGTCGGCACCGTCTCGAACGTGCTGAACCGCCCGGAGAAGGTGGGCGCCGAGTCCGTCCGCCGCGTGCAGTCCGCGATCGCCGAGCTCGGCTTCGTCCGCAACGACGCGGCCCGCCAGCTCCGTGCCGGCCGCAGCCGCAGCATCGGCCTCGTCGTGCTCGACGCCGGCAACCCGTTCTTCGCCGAGCTCGCCCGCGGAGCCCAGGCCCGCGCCGCCGAGGCGGGGCTCTCCGTGCTCCTGGCGAGCACCGACGCCGAGGCCGACCGCGAGGACTCCTACCTCGACCTGTTCGAGGAGCAGCGGGTGAGCGGGGTGCTGATCTCGCCGCAGGGGGAGGGATCGGCGCGGCTCGACCGGCTCCGGGCGCACGGCATCCCCTGCGTGCTGGTCGACCGGGAGTCGGGGGACAGCGCGTTCTCGTCGGTCGCGGTCGACGACGTCGCCGGCGGGCGGCTCGCGGTCGAGCACCTGCTCGGGCTCGGGCGGCGCCGGATCGCGGTGGTCGGCGGGCCGGAGTCGATCCGCCAGGTCGCGGACCGGTTCGCAGGCGCGCGCGAGGCCGTGGCGGCGGTGCCGAGCGCGACGCTCGAGGTGCTGCCGACGCCGGGGCTCACCGTGCTGGATGGCCGGGCCGCGGGCCGGGCGCTCGCCGAGCGCGCTCCCGCCGATCGCCCGGACGCCGTCTTCTGCGCGAACGACCTGCTCGCCGTCGGCGTGCTGCAGGGGTTGATGCTGCTGGGCGAGGTGCGGGTGCCGGAGGACGTGGCGCTGATCGGCTACGACGACATCGCCTTCGCGACCGCGACCATCGTGCCGCTGTCGAGCATCCGCCAGCCCAGCGCCCTGATCGGCGCGACCGCCGTCGAGCTCCTCCTCGAGTCCGAGCCCCGCCAGGTCGTCTTCCAGCCCGAGCTCGTCGTCCGCGCCTCGACCTCCGGCTGACCCGCGCGTCTGCCCCCTCCCGCGAGATGCCACTTGTGCACGCTTTCCTCGGCGTGTCGCGTACTCAAGTGGCATCTCGCGGGAGGAGGCAGAACAGGGGACCTCCGCCCGGAGGCTGAGCGCGCTGGTAGCGTTTAGTGGGCCGGGTCCAAGAAACGCGGCTTCCCCCTCCTGACGAAAGCCGCCATGACTCTGCGCCGTTCCGCCCTCGCCGCCCTCGCGGCCTCCGCCCTCCTGCTGACCGGCTGCACCGCCGCGTCCGACGGCGACGCCGGGGGAGACTCCAGCACCCCGGTCGCCGACGGCGTCCTCACCTACGCGACCGGCGACGCCGAGCCCACCTGCCTCGACCCGCACGTCGGCGGCAACTACCCGCAGGCGCTGCTCGCGACCCAGGTGCTGGAGTCGCTCGTCTCGCGCAGCGACGACGGCACCATCACCCCGTGGCTCGCGGAGTCGTGGACCGTCTCGGACGACGCGCTCAGCTACGACTTCACCCTCCGCGAGGGCCTGACCTTCACCGACGGCACCCCGCTCGACGCCGACGCGGTCGCCGCGAACATCGAGCACCTGCAGGACCCGGCGACCAAGTCCTCCACCGGCTACCTCGCCGTCGCGAAGGTCGAGTCGGTCACCGCCGTCTCGCCGACCGTCGCCCGCTTCACCCTCAGTGCCCCCGACAGCGCCCTGCTCGAGTCGCTCTCGCAGCCGTGGACCGCGATCGAGTCGCCCACCGGCATCGCCCGCGGCGAGGAGGCCAACTGCGAGGCGCCCGTCGGCACCGGTCCGTTCACGGTGACGGAGTGGGTCAAGCAGGACCACGTGACCCTCACCCGCAACGACGACTACGACGCCGCCACGGGCCCGACCGGCGAGGGCCACGACGGCCCCGCCTACCTCTCGAGCATCACCTGGCGCTTCATCCCCGACTCCGCCACCCGCTACGCGGCACTGCAGGCGGGCGAGGTGGACGTGATCGACAACGCCCAGCCCGACACGCTCGCGGCTGCGACCGACGCCTCCGACCTGGTCGAGATCGACGCGCCCCGCCCCGGCTCGGTGAACCGCCTCGAGCTCAACTCGGGCCAGGCGCCGTTCGACGACCAGAGCGTCCGCGAGGCGTTCATCCGCGCCGTCGGCGTGAACGACGCGATCGACTCCCTCTTCTTCGGCACCGCCGAGCGCTCGTACTCGCCGCTGTCGAGCAGCGAGGCGACCGCCTACTCCGATCCGTCGCTCTTCGAGGACGCCGGCTCGGACGACGAGATCGCCGCCGCGGAGGACCTCCTCACGGCCGCGGGCTGGGTCGACTCCGACGGCGACGGGATCCGCGAGAAGGACGACGCGCCGCTCGTCCTGCGCCTGCCGGTCAGCACCAACCAGTCGATCCCGGCTGAGCAGTCGCTGTTCGAGCAGATCCAGGCGTCGGCGAAGGTCGCCGGCTTCGACGTGCAGATCAGCCTGCTCGACCTCTCCAGCTGGTACACCGCGCTCGCGGCGAACGAGTACGAGCTGGTCAGCGCGCCGTACACGAAGGTCGGACCGGACGTCCTGCGCACGCTCTACGCGTCCTCCGGCATCACCCCGGCGCCGAGCGGCTACTTCGCCAACCACGCCCAGGTGAACGACCCCGCCCTCGACGCCCTGCTCGAGCAGGCGAGCGCGACCGTCGACGAGACCGAGCGCGCCGACCTCTACTCGCAGGCCCAGCGGATCGTGCTCGAGGGCTACTGGATCCTGCCGCTCTACGACCAGCAGAACCACTACCTGCACCGCTCGGCCGTCCAGGGCGTCGCCGCCCTGGCCACCGTCTCGACCCCCTGGTTCGCGGACGCCTGGCTCTGACCGCGCGGGGCACCCCTGCCGATCGAGGAGCGGCGCGGCCGCCTCCTGCTGATCGAGGAGCGGCGCGGCTGCCCCCGTGCTGGTCGAGTAGCCGCGCAGCGGCCCTGCATGCTGGTCGAGTAGCCGCGCAGCGGCGTATCGAGACCCGCCGTCTCCAGCAGGGTGGATCTCGATACGCCCTCTGCGAGGGCTACTCGATCAGCATGATCCGCACGCCGGTCGAGCAGCGGCCCTGCATGCTGGTCGAGTAGCCGCGGAGCGGCGTATCGAGACCCGCCGTCCTGATCACGGTGGATCTCGAAGCTTCTATTTGTCAAGGTCGGCAGAGGAGGGGGAAGAGTTCGCGGCAGAGGGCTCGTTTGAGGAGGCGGAGGATGTCTTTCTTGGTTTTGCCGTCGGCGAGGTGG
>NZ_RJKO01000005.1:0-344709 GCF_003751825.1 Rathayibacter sp. PhB186
GTTCGACAGTTCGAGATCCAGACAGCCCTGCCAGGCGTCAGATACGCAGACGAGTCAGAACCCCGCGACACACCAAGGCAATCACCGATACGCCCTCTGCGAGGGCTACTCGATCAGCATGACTAGCACGCCGGTCGAGCAGCGGCCTTCATGCTGGTCGAGTAGCCGCGAAGCGGCGTATCGAGACCCACCCGCCAGAACCCGCACCCCCGAGAGGAGCCCCGATGATCCGCCTCCTCCTCCTCCGCCTCGGCGGCGCGCTCGTGGTGCTCTGGGCGGTCGCGACGGCCGTGTTCTTCCTCATCCGCCTCATCCCCGGCGACCCGGCGCAGGCGATCCTCGGCGGCCCCGGCTCGCAGGCGTCGCCGGAGGCGCTCGCCGCGGTCCGCGAGCAGTACGGCCTCGACCAGCCGCTGCTCGTGCAGTACCTCACCCAGCTCGGCCGCCTCGCCCGCGGCGACCTCGGCACCTCGTACTCCCTGCGCACCCCCGTCGCCGACCTGCTCGCCCAGCAGCTGCCCGGCACCCTCCTGCTCGCCGCACTCGCGCTCACCCTCGCCTGGATCCTCGCCCTCGCCACCGCGCTCTGGTCCACCCGCGGCGGCCGGGTCGCCGCCGCGATCGGCTCCGGCCTCGAGCTGACCGCCGCCGCCCTCCCGCACTTCTGGCTCGCGACCGTGCTGATCGCCGTCTTCGCGACCGCGCTGCGCTGGTTCCCGCCGGTCAGCACCGGCTCCGCGAACGGACTCGTGCTGCCCGCGCTGACCCTCGCGATCCCGCTCGCCGGCTTCCTCGGCCAGGTGATGCGCCGCTCCCTCCTCGACGCGCTGGAGTCGCCGTTCGTGCTCGCGGCCCGCGCCCGAGGCGAGGGCGAGCTCGGCATCCGGCTCCGGCACGCGCTCCGGCACGCGGTGCTGCCGGGCGTCTCGCTCTCGGGCTGGGCGTTCGGCTACCTGATCGGCGGTGCGGTGGTGGTCGAGACGATCTTCGCCCGGCCCGGCCTCGGCCGGACGCTGCTGGCCGCGGTGACCGTCCGCGACGTGCCCGTCGTCACCGGCGTGGTGCTCGTCACCGCCCTCGCCTACATCGTCGTCACCCTCGCCACGGACCTCGTCGCCCGCCTCGTCGACCCGCGCCTCGCCGCCGCCCGCCCGCAGGAGGCCCGCGCATGAGCGAGCTCGAGCTGCGCGCCGCACGCCCTGCGCGCCGGGCCGCCGGCCGCCTCCGCGTCGGCGAGCTGCTCGCCCTCGCCTTCGTCGTCCTCCTGCTGCTCGCGGCCGTCGCCCCCGGCGTCCTCGCCCCCTTCGACCCGCTCGCCATCGCCCCGCGCGACGCGTTCGACCCGCCCTCCGCCGTGCACCTCCTCGGCACCGACGAGTCCGGTCGCGACGTCCTGAGCCGCCTGATCTCCGGCGCCGGAGCCTCCCTCCTGATCGGCGTCAGCGCCACCGCCATCGGTCTCGTGCTCGGCGCCGTGCTGGGCGTCGCCGCGGCGTTCGGCGGCCGCTTCGTCGACGGAGTGATCGGCCGGGTCCTCGAGGTGCTCTTCGCCTTCCCGGCACTGCTGCTCGCGCTGCTGGTCATCGTGGTCACCGGCCCCGGAGTCGTCCCCGCGACGGTCGCGGTCGGCCTCTCGACCGCGCCCGGCTACGCGCGCATCCTGCGGACCCAGCTGCTCGGCATCCGCGACTCCGGCTACGTCGAGGCGGCGCGGGTGCTCGGCCACTCCGCGCCGCGGATCCTGCTCGCGCACGTCCTGCCGAACACCTTCGGCCCGCTCGCGGTGCTGGCGACGCTCGGCGTCGGCCAGGCGATCGTCTGGGCGTCGGCGCTGAGCTACCTGGGCCTTGGTGCCGAGCCGCCGGCGCCGGAGTGGGGCGCGATGCTCTCCGCGGGCCGCACCTACCTCTCGAGCGCCTGGTGGCTGACGGTGTTCCCGGGCCTCGCGATCGTGCTGACCACGCTCGCGACGACGGTGCTCGGCGGCCGACTGCGGGGTGCACGATGAGCGCCGGGCTCGCGGGCAGTGCCGCCGTGGTGGAGGACCTCCGCGTCGCCTTCGACGGCGTCGAGGCCGTGCACGGGGTGTCCTTCCGGATCGAGCCGGGGGAGTGCGTCGCGATCGTCGGCGAGTCCGGCTCGGGCAAGAGCGTCACCGCGCGGGCGCTCCTGGGTCTGAGCGGGGGAGCGGCGACCGGCAGCGTCCGGGTCGGCGACCAGGAGGTGATCGGCGCGGGCGCGCGGACGCTGCGCCGCCTCCGCGGTGCCGGCGTCGGCTTCGTGCCGCAGGACGCACTGCTCTCCCTCGATCCGCTGCGCCCGATCGGCCGCGAGATCGGCGACGTGCTGCGCCTGCACTCCCGGCTGTCCGCGGCGGAGGCGTCGGCGCGGGTGGCCGAGGTGCTCGCGAGCGTCGGCATGCCCGACCCGGAGGAGCGGATGCGCGACCGCTCCGGCGAGCTCTCCGGCGGACTCCGCCAGCGCGCACTGCTGGCCGCCGCGATCGCGCTCGACCCGCCGCTGCTGGTGGCCGACGAGCCGACCACCGCCCTCGACGTCACCGTGCAGGCGCGGGTGCTCGAGCTGTTCGCCGAGCAGAAGGCGCGCGGCCGGGCGCTGCTGCTGGTCTCCCACGACCTCGCCGTCGTCGCCGGGCTCGCCGACCGGATCCTGGTGCTCGCGGACGGCCGGGTGGTCGAGGACGGCCCGGCGAAGCGGGTGCTGCGCGCGCCGGAGTCGGTCCAGGCGCGGACGCTCGTCGCCGCGGTCCCGGCCGGGCGGCCGCGCGGCTCGCGGCTGACCGACCCCGAGGCACCCGTCGTCCCGCCCGCGCCGCCCGGCGAGCTGCTGCTGCGGGCGACAGACCTCGTCACCCGCTTCCCCCGTCCCGGCGGCGGCACCCGCACCGCCGTCGACGGCGTCGGCCTCGAGCTGCGCCGCGGCGAGACGCTCGGGCTCGTCGGCGAGTCCGGCTCGGGCAAGAGCACGGTCGCCCGGCTGCTGCTCGCGTTGCGCCGCCCGGATGTCGGTTCGGTCGAGTTCGACGGCGGCCCGTGGTCGGCGGCGACCGAGCGGGCGCGGCGACCGCTCCGCCCGCGGATCGGCGCGATCTACCAGGACAGCCTGTCGTCCTTCGACCCGCGCTGGAGCGTCGGCAGGCTGCTGCGCGACGCGGGCGCGGAGTCGGTGCCGGCCCTGCTCGAGAGCGTCGGCCTCGCCGCGTCGCTGGAACGGCGCTCCCCGCGCACCCTCTCCGGCGGCCAGCGCCAGCGCGTCTCGATCGCGCGCGCCCTGGCCACCCGCCCCGATGTCCTGATCTGCGACGAGCCGGTCTCGGCCCTCGACGTCTCGGTCCAGGCGCAGATCCTCGACCTGCTCGACGACCTCCAGCGCCGCCACGGCCTCGCCCTGCTGCTGATCTCGCACGACCTCGGCGTCATCGCGCACATGAGCGACCGCATCGCCGTCATGCGCGACGGCCGCCTCGTCGAGTCCGGCCCGGCCGCCGCCGTCCTCGGCGCCCCGCGCGAGGACTACACCCGCCGCCTCCTGGCCGCCGCCCCCCGCCTCGACCGCGGCTGACCCCTTCGCCCGCGCACGACGTCGGCCCGTGCATGCTGGTCGAGTAGCCCCGCAGGGGCGTATCGAGACCCGCGCACCCCAAGGACGTCGGCCTCTTCCCCGCCCTGCGATGGCGCCGGAGGCGCCCCCTCCGCTCGATAGGGCCCGCTCCGCGGGCTGCTCGATCAGCAGAGAGGCGGTCGAACGGTGGGGAGCGCTCGGGCGCTGCAGAACATCAGCTGAGAAGGGGTGGCCTCCGCTGTCAGGGGAGGGACCCTGCTCTCAGCTGATGTTGTGCGCACCGACTGCCGGTCGAGGAGCCCGCAGGGGCGCAGCGCGACCCGCCGTCACCAGCGGAGTGGGTCTGCGTGCTGGAGTTCTGCCGACGGTGGGTCTGCTTGGAAGAGACGCCCGCACACATGCTGGTCGAGTAGCCCCGCAGGGGCGTATCGAGACCCACGTCCTCCGGCAGTGGTGCTGCATGCGGGCGGATCTCGATACGCCCGCTGCGCGGGCTACTCGATCAGCATGGGTCGCCCGCCCGCCGCTCCCCAGGTCGCCTCCGCCGCCCCCGCCCGCCGCACCGGTGCCCCCGCAGGGCATCCCTCCCCAGGCCCCGGCGCCGTAGCGTGACTGGCATGACGAACGACCCCGAGGCGCGCGACTTCCTGACCTCCCGCCGGGCCCGGCTGACCCCCGAGCAGGTCGAGCTGCCCGCCGGCGGCAACCGCCGCGTGCCGGGCCTGCGCCGCAGCGAGGTGGCCCAGCTGGCCGGCGTGAGCATCGAGTACTACTCGAGGCTCGAGCGCGGCGACCTCCGCGGCGCGTCCGAGTCGGTGCTGACGGCGCTCGCCGACGCCCTGCGCCTCGACCGCGCCGAGCGCGAGCACCTCTTCGATCTCGCCCGCACCGCCGAGCGCTCGCCGCTGCGCTCCCGCCGGCGCGCGCCCGCCGCCGTCCGGCCGAGCATGCGGCTCGCGGTCGAGTCGATCACCTCGGCCCCCGCCTTCGTCCGCAACGGCCGGCTCGACGTCCTGGTCGAGAACGACCTGTTCCGCGCGCTCTACGCCGACCTCTACGCGCTCCCGGAGCGCCCGGTCAACCTCGCCCGCTTCGCTTTCCTGCAGCGCGAGCTGGCGGAGGCGTTCTACCCGGTCTGGAGCACCGCCGCCGACATCACCGTCGGCATCCTCCGCACCGAGGCCGGCCGCGCCCCGCACGACGCCGACCTCCAGGCCCTCGTCGGCGAGCTCTCCACGCGGAGCGACGAGTTCCGCACCCGCTGGGGCGCCCACGAGGTGCGCCACCACGCCAGCGGCAGCAAGTTCTTCCACCACCCGATCGTCGGCGACCTGCACCTCAGCTACGAGGCGTTCGAGCCGCTCGGCGACCCCGGCCTCGACTTCCTCATCTACAGCGCCGAGCCGGGCTCGCCGAGCGACGACGCCCTGAAGCTGCTCGCGAGCTGGTCCGCGACCCAGGCCGCAGACACCCCCGCCGCGCACCCCGCCCCCGCCGACAGGACCGCCCCCGCCGACAGGACCGCCCCCGCCGACAGGACCGCCGAGTGAACCGCCGCACCACCCTCCTCTTCGCGATCGCGGGCGGCGTCGCCGTCGGCAACCTCTACTGGGCCCAGCCGCTGCTCGACTTCCTCGCCACCGACCTCGGCACGAGCACCGGATCCGCGGGCTGGCTCGTCACCGCGACGCAGCTCGGCTACGCCCTCGGCGTGCTCCTCTTCGTCCCGCTCGGCGACGTGCTCGACCGCCGCGTCCTCGTCCCCGCCGCGATGCTCTGCGCCTCCCTCGCCCTGCTCGCCTGCGCACTCGCCCCGACCTTCGCCGTGCTCGTCGCCACCCTCGCGCTCGTCGGCCTGACCACCGTCGCCGGCCAGATCCTCGCCCCGCTCGCGGGCGACCTCGCCGACGACGCCACCCGCGGCAGGGTCGTCGGCACCGTCGTCTCGGGCATCCTGACCGGCATCCTCGTCTCACGCACGATCAGCGGCCTCATCGCCCAGGCCGCCGGCTGGCGCACCGTCTACGTGGTCGCGGCGGTCGCGGGCGTCGTGCTCGCGGTCCTGCTCGCCCGGGCGATCCCGTCGCTCCCGCCGCGCACCCGCCTGCGCTACCCGGCCCTGATCGCCTCTGTCTTCGCGATCGTCCGCCGCGAGCGCTCGGTGCGCTGGAGCCTCGCCCTCGGCGGCACGTCCTTCGCCGTCTTCACGATGTTCTGGACGTCCCTGACCTTCCTGCTCAGCGCCCCGCCGTTCTCCTTCGACGTCGGCACGATCGGCCTCTTCGGCCTGATCGGCCTCGCCGGCGCGATCGCCGCGCAGCGCGCCGGGCACCTGCACGACCGCGGCCTGGCGCTCCCGGCGATCGGCGTCGCCTGGGCGGCGGTGCTGCTGTCCTTCGTGATCGCGGGCGTCGGAGGCGGCTCGATCGTGGCCGTGATCGTCGCGATCCTGGTGCTCGACATCGCGATCCAGGGCCACAACATCCTGGTCCAGTCGCGGATGTTCCAGGTCGACCCGTCGGCGCGCAGCCGGCTGAACACCGCGTTCGTCACGACCAACTTCGTCTGCGGCGCGCTCGGCTCGGCCCTCGCGTCCTTCCTCTGGACCCACGGCGGCTGGGGCGCGGTCTGCATCGCCGGCGCCGTGCTGAGCGGCTTCGCGCTCACGGTCTGGCTGCTCGGCCGCCGCTCGGCCCTGGTGCTCCCCGCGGCGCAGCCGGCGGTCTGAGCGCGGCGGTCGGACCCTCGATCCCGTGGGCGTCTCAGCCCAGCCGGTACGCCTCGTCGTCTCCGCTCGTCGAGGTCGGACCGGCACCACCCGGCGAGCGGCCGGCGCGCGAGCGAGGCCCTGCCGGAACGTGTACCGCCAGGGCCTGTCCCGCGCGCCGACCCCGGCCTAGCGTGGCGACGGAGGCGGACGCCCGGCCCGCCGCCACCGCGGAAGAAGGACCCTCATGAACATCGAACCGACGACCCCCACCGTCAAGAACCCGCCCGAGCAGTTCGCCGGCGACGTCTGGCTCGACACCATCGTCGTGCCGCACGACGCCGACCAGCGCACCACGATGGCCCGGGTGCGCTTCGCCCCCGGCGCCCGCACCGCCTGGCACTCGCACGCCCGCGGCCAGTACCTGCACGTGACCTCGGGCGTCGCCCGCTTCGGCGGCCGCGACGGCACGATCCTCGAGGTGCACGCCGGCCAGACCCTCTACACCCCGCCCGGCGAGGAGCACTGGCACGCCTCCGCGCCCGGCGTCTTCATGGAGCACCTCGCCGTGCTCGAGGCCGCCGACGACCCGGCCACGACGACGGCCTGGGCCGAGCACATCACCGACGCTGACTACGACGGCAGCGCAGCCGAGGGGCGCTGACGCCCGCAGAACCTCAGCTGAGACGCCTCTTCATCGCCCATCGGCGATGAGCCGCACGCTCAGCCGATGCTCTGCAGCGGCAGGCCCCGGGGTGCTACTCGTAGCGCAGCGACTGCACCGGATCCGCCCGTGCCGCCCGCGCGGCCGGCAGCGTCCCCGCCACGAACGCGATCAGCATCACCACGAGCACCACCGTCAGGATCGACACCGGGTCGAACGCGATCAGGGTCAGCCCGGGCAGGTCCGAGAGCAGCGAGCCCGAGAGCACCCCGCTCAGCCCGGTCCCCGCCACCACCGCCAGCAGCGCGCCGATCGCGCTGCCGAGGAAGCCGATGAACGCCGCCTCGATGCTGAAGAGCGCGAACACCCGCCCGCTGCCCATCCCCATCGCCTTCATCAGACCGATCTCGCGGGTCCGCTCCTGCACGCTCATCAGCAGCGTGTTGACGATGCCGAAGCTCGCCGCCAGCAGCGCGATCACCGCGAAGGCGTTGAGCACCAGCACGATCCCGTCGACGACGGCCTTGATCGTGCCCAGCTGGTCCGCGACCGTGGTGCCGGTGTAGCCGGCGTCCGCGAGGCGGTCCTTGAGCGCGGTGACCTGCTCGTCGTCCGCCGCCGCGTCGAAGCGCACGCTCGCCTGGGCGAAGCGGTCGACCTGATCCGCCGGCACGCCGACGCTCTGCGTCGTGAACAGCGCGTCGGTGAGCGCGTCGTTCGTGACGAGGCCCCCGCCCGCTCCCGCGATGCTCTCCTCCGCGACGCCGACGATCGTCGCCTCGACCACGTGCGGCGTCCGCTGCGCGTCGGTGATGCCGATCGACAGCGTCGTCCCGACGGCCGCCGCGTCGTCCGCGAAGCCGAGCGGCTCGACGTACGACACCGGCAGCACCGCCTGGAGCTGCGTCGACGCGTCGTCGAGGGCGGCCCCCGCGGCGAGCTGGACGGTCTGCCCCTCCACGAGGCTGCCGATCCCGATCACGTACTTCGCGCCGTCGTCGCCGGCCGCCACGTAGTCGGCCGAGATCGACTTCACCGCCTGCACGTCGAGCACGCCCTCGACTCCGGCGAGCGTGTCGAGGTCGGCCGGGGTCAGCGCGACGACGGTCTGCCCGGGAGGCCCCGCCGCCCCGCTCGCGACCGCGTCCGGGTCGTACTCGACCGGCCCGGAGCCGAGGCCCGTCGCCGACTCGGAGGTCTTCGACACGGTCATCACGTCCGAGGCGCCGACCCCGTCGACCGTGTCGTCGATGTAGGCGTTGATGCCGGTGCCGAGCCCGTTGGTGAGGGTCAGGGTGAACGCGCCGACGAAGATCGCGAGGATCGTCAGGAGCGTGCGCGTCCGGGAGCGGAAGGTGTTGGCGATCGCGGTCCCGATCAGGTCGACGGCCTTCATGCGGCCACCGCCGCGGAGTCCTCGACCAGCAGGCCGTCGCGGATCATCAGGCGCCGGTCGCAGCGCGCGGCCAGCTCCTCGTCGTGGGTGACCACGATCAGGGTGATGCCGTTCTCGCGGTTGAGCGCGAAGAGGATGTCCTCGACCACCCCGCCGGTCGTCGTGTCCAGATTGCCGGTCGGCTCGTCCGCGAACAGGATGCGCGGGTTGTTGACGAGCGCGCGGGCGATGACCGTCCGCTGCTTCTGCCCGCCGGAGAGGTCGACGGCCCTGCTGCCGGCCTTGTCGTCGAGCTCGAGCTGGGCCAGCGCGGCGAGGCCGCGGCGCTTGCGCTCCGCCCGGCCGATCCCGGCGATCTTCATCGGCAGCACCACGTTGTCGAGCACCGACGCGTTCGGCGTGAGGAAGAACTGCTGGAACACGAAGCCGAAGGTGCGGTTGCGGGTGACGTCGAGCCGGCGCCCCTTGAGCGTGCTCGTGTCCACTCCCTCGAGCTCGACCACGCCGGTGCTGGGGGCGTCGAGCAGCGCGAGCAGGTGCATCAGGGTCGACTTGCCCGAGCCGCTCTTGCCGACGATGGCGACGCTCTCGCCCTCCTGGATGTCGAAGCTCACGCCCTTCAGCGCCTCGAAGCGGTTCTGGCCTCGGCCGTACGACCTGCGGACGTCTCTCACCGAGATGATGGGCGTGCTCATGGGACTCCCTCCGCCGCCCGGCGGGTTCCGGAGCGGCCCCTCCAGCCTGAGCGGCGCCGCCCGATCGCGCGTCCCTCGCAGGGTGTCCCCGCCGTACCGCGGTCGCAGTAGGCGGAGCACCGCAGCGGGGTGACGCCGCCGCGCGCGCACTCCGCCAGGATGTGGGGATGACGCCGCGGATGCAGGCCCACCCGCGGCTGCGGTCCCGGCTCGGCGACGCCCTCGCGGCCGCGATCATCGTCGCCGCGGCGTTCGCGCCGTTCCAGGGGTCCGCTCAGCGGCCCTCGGGCCTGCTCGAGTTCGCGATCGTGCTCGCGCCGGCGGTCCTGCTGCCGCTGCGGCGGCGCCGGCCGATCCCGGTGCTCGCGGCGATCGTCGTGCTGTCCGCCGCCGCGGCGGTCCTCGGCCTGCTCGCGCCGGGCGTCGTCCTCGCGACGGCGATCGCGATGTTCGCGGTGACGAACCGCAGCTCCCGCCGGGTCGGTCTCGTCGTGACCGGGGTCACGGTGGTCGCGGTGGTGCTCCTGAGCGTCGTCGGCGCGGCGGTGAGCCCGCTCGACGCCCGGGCGGTGCAGTACGCCGTCACGGTGCTCTTCGCGGCGGCCGCCGGCGACGCGACGCGCTCGCGCCGGGAGTACATCGTCGCGGTGACGGAGCGGGCGGAGCGGGCCGAGCAGACCCGGGAGTCGGAGGCGCGGCGCCGCGTCAGCGAGGAGCGGCTGCGCATCGCCCGCGACCTGCACGACGCCGTCGCGCATCAGATCTCGGTGATCAGCCTCAACGCCGGGGTCGCGAGCTCCGCCCTCGACTCCCGGCCCGAGAAGGCGCGCGAGGCGCTCAGCACCATCCGCAGCGCGGCCCGCTCGGTCCTCGGCGAGATCGGCGACCTCCTCGAGGTCCTCCGCACCGACGAGGCGGCCGGCACGGCGCCGCAGCCCGGCCTCGACCGGCTCGACGAGCTCGTCCGCCGCTTCGGCGAGGACGGTCTGCAGGTCACCGTCCGCACCGAGGGCGCGCTCGACCGAGTCCAGGGGGCGGTCGATCTCGTCGCCTACCGCGTGGTTCAGGAGGGACTCACCAACGCCCACAAGCACGGCGCCGAGCACCGCGCGCACGTCCTCGTCGCGGTGTCGGACGAGCGCGTCGAGATCGTCGTGGCGAACCCGGTCGCGGCCGTCGCGGGTCCGGACCCCGAGCGCGGCAGCGGGCACGGACTGCTCGGACTCCGGGAGCGCGTGGCCTCCGTCCGCGGCACGGTGGTGACGGGAGCGACACCGGGCGGCTACCGGGTGGCGGCGTCGCTGCCGCTGCCGCAGTCCGCGGTCGTTCCGTCGGCGTCGCTCCCGCAGTCACCTTCGACCCCGCCGACGCCGACCCCGCCGACGTCGACCCCAGGGGAGGCCCCGCGATGACCACCGTCCTCGTCGTCGACGACCAGCCCCTGATCCGCCAGGCCGTCACCGACATCCTGAGCAGCGAGAGCGGCATCGAGGTCGTCGGCGAGGCGCGCACCGGCCGCGAGGCGGTCGAGCTGGCGACCCGCCTGCGCCCGGACGTCGTCCTGATGGACATCCGCATGCCCGAGCTCGACGGCATCGGCGCCACCGCCCTGATCTGCGCCGACCCGGAGCTCGCGGCGACGAAGGTCCTGATCCTCACGACCTTCGAGGAGGACGAGTACCTGATCGCCGCCCTGCGCGCGGGTGCCGGCGGCTTCCTCGGCAAGGGCGCCGAGCCGGAGGAGATCGCCGCCGCCGTCCGCGCCGTGCACGCGGGCGACAGCCTCCTCTCGCCCGCTGCGACCCGCAGCCTGATCACCCGCTACGTCCTCGCGCCCCAGGCGTCGCCGCCGCTCGTCGAGCCGCCGGAGTTCGCCCAGCTGACCGACCGCGAGCGCGAGGTCCTGCTGCTCGTCGCGCGCGGCCGCTCCAACCAGGAGATCGCGGACGACCTCGTCATCTCCCCGCACACCGCCAAGACCCACGTCAACCGCATCATGACCAAGCTCTCGGCCCACGACCGCGCCCAGCTCGTGATCGCCGCCTACGAGAGCGGCCTGCTGACCCCCGGCGCCTGAGGCGCCCGCCGAGGCGTCCTCGAACCGTCGAGGCGTCCCGCAGCACCGGGACGCCTCGACGGGAGCGGGACGTCTCGCGCGCGCGTCACGCCGGAGGCGGCACGCTCACGATGCGGTCGTCCGCCTCGCCCGGCGACCCGCGGCCGTCCGTGTTGCTCGTCACGAACCACAGGTCGCCGTCCGGAGCCGCCACAGCGTCGCGCAGCCGGCCGTACTCGCCGACGGCGTAGTCGGTCGAGACCGACGGATCCGCGACCGGCACCGCGCGCAGCACCTCGCCGCGCAGGTTCGCCAGATAGAGCACGCCGTCCAGCTCGGTCATCCCGCTCGGGCTGGCCGCGCCCGGCTCCCACTGCTGCACCGGATCGACGAAGCCGTCCTCGCCGGCGATCCCCTCGACCTCGGGCCAGCCGTAGTTCGCGCCGGGCTCGATCACGTTCAGCTCGTCCCAGGTGTCCTGCCCGAACTCGCTCGCGAAGAGCGTGCCGTCCTCCGCCCAGGTGAGGCCCTGCGGATTGCGGTGGCCGCTGCTCCAGACCAGCGACCCTGGGTGCGGGTTGTCGTCGGGCACGGCGCCGTCGAGCGTCATCCGGAGGATCTTCCCGGAGAGCTGGCCGAGGTCCTGCGCCGCCTCGCGCCGCCCGGCGTCGCCGACGGTCGCGTAGAGCATCCCGTCGGGGCCGATCGCGATCCGCCCGCCGTCGTGGGTGCGCGCGGCCGGGATCCCGTCGAGGATCGTCTCCGGCTCGCCGAGCGCGTACGACCCGGCCTCGCCCTCGAGCGCGAACCGCTGGATCCGGTTGCCGTCGGCCGCGGTCGAGTAGGCGAACAGCGTCCGTCCGTCGACGGCCAGCCCGAGCAGCCCGCTCTCGCCCTCGGCGACCACGCCGTCGACGACGCCCACCTCGCGCGCCTCGCCGTCGTCCGCCAGCTCGAGCACCCGTCCGCTGTCCCGCTCGCTGACGAGCGCCGTGCCGTCGTCGACGAAGGCGACCGACCACGGCGCCTCGAGCCCCTCCGCGACACTGCTCGCGCCGACGAGCTCGCGCGCCTCGGGGCCGGGAGCGGCCGGAGTCGTGCTGCAGGAGGCGAGCCCCACGCCGAGCGCGAGCGTCGCGCCGACGAGGGCCGAGCGGAGGACGGTACCGGTCATCCCCCCAGGCTGCCCGCCCAACCTTCGAGAGTTCTCACTTTCCTGCTGGTCGATCAGCCCCGAAGGGGCGTATCGAGACCCGCGCTCCGCCGGACGGTGGCCGCATGATCGCCCCGATCCACCGCCACCGCTAGCACCCCGACGGATCCCGCGCACCCCCACCGCATGTCGGACCCGCGGCGTAGCGTTGCAGAGGTGATGCGCCCCCAGATCAGCACCCTCGGCCAGCTGCGCGCCTCCGGGCACGCGCAGAAGACCCTCCGCACCGAGATCCGCGACAACCTCCTCGACGCCCTCCGCGAGGGCCGCGACCCCTGGCCCGGCCTGCACGGCTTCCAGGACACCGTCATCCCCCAGGTCGAGCGGGCGGTGATCGCCGGGCACGACATCGTGCTCCTCGGCGAGCGCGGCCAGGGCAAGACCCGCCTCCTCCGCACGCTCAACGGCCTGCTCGACGAGTGGACCCCCGTCATCGACGGCTCCGAGCTCGGCGAGCACCCGTACGAGCCGATCACCTCGATCAGCAGGCGTCGGGCGGAGGAGCTCGGCGACGAGCTGCCCGTCGCCTGGCGCAGCCGCGAGGAGCGCTACGTCGAGAAGCTGGCCACGCCGGACACGAGCGTCGCCGACCTCATCGGCGACGTCGACCCGATGAAGGTGGCCGAGGGCCGCAGCCTCGGCGACCCGGAGACCATCCACTTCGGCCTCATCCCGCGCAGCCACCGCGGCATCGTCGCGATCAACGAGCTGCCCGACCTCGCCGAGCGCATCCAGGTCGCGATGCTCAACGTGATGGAGGAGCGCGACATCCAGATCCGCGGCTACGTCCTGCGGCTCCCGCTCGACGTCCTCGTCGTCGCCAGCGCCAACCCCGAGGACTACACGAACCGCGGCCGGATCATCACCCCGCTGAAGGACCGCTTCGGCGCCGAGATCCGCACCCACTACCCGACCGCGCTCGTCGACGAGATCGCCGTGATCCGCCAGGAGGCCGACCTCGTCGCCACCGTCCCGGACGCGCTGATCGAGATCCTCGCCCGCTTCACCCGGGCGCTGCGCGAGTCGTCCTCGGTCGACCAGCGCAGCGGAGTGAGCGCCCGCTTCGCCATCGCCGGCGCCGAGACCATCGCCGCCGCCGCACTGCACCGGGCCACGCGCCGCGGTGAGGAGGAGGCTGTCGCGCGCCCGATCGACCTCGAGACCGCGGTCGACGTCCTCGGCGGCAAGATCGAGTTCGAGTCGGGCGAGGAGGGCCGCGAGGACGAGATCCTCGACCACCTCCTCCGCCAGGCCACCGCCGAGACGGTCCGCGCGCACCTCCGCGGACTCGACCTCACCCCGCTCGTCACCGCAGTGGAGAACGGTGCGATGATCACCACCGGCGAGCAGGTGACGGCCGAGGAGTTCCTCGCGGCCCTGCCCGTCCTCGGCGAGTCGACCCTCTACGACGACATCGCCGACCGCCTCGAGGCCGTCGGCGCGGGCCGCCGTGCGGGCGCCGTCGAGCTCGCCCTCGAGGGCCTCTACCTCTCCCGCAAGCTCAGCAAGGAGACGGGCGGGGGCGAGGCCGTCTATGGCTGAGCCGCTGGTCATCGGCCTCCCGCAGCCCGCCGGACGCCCGCTGACCGGAGGGCCCGCAGGTGCCTAGGGGCAACCGCCGGCTGGGGCGCGACGCCCGCTACTCCCGCTACGACGGCGGTCCCGACCCGCTCGCCCCGCCCGTCGACCTGGCCGAGGCGCTCGACGCCATCGGCGAGGACGTCATGGCGGGCACCTCGCCCGAGCGCGCGATGCGCGAGTTCCTCCGCCGCGGCGGTCGCGACGGCCAGGGTCTCGACGACCTCGCCGCCCGCGTCGCCGAGCGCCGGCGCGAGCTGACGCAGAAGCACGGACTCGACGGCACCCTCCGCGAGGTCCGCGAGCTGCTCGACCGCGCCGTCCTCGCCGAGCGCAAGCAGCTCGCCCGCGACACGCAGATGGACGACGGCGACCGCGCCCTCGCCGAGATCCAGCTCGACAGCCTGCCGCCCTCGCCCGCCGCCGCGGTGTCCGAGCTCTCGGACTACCGCTGGCAGAGCCCGGAGGCGCGCGCCGACTTCGAGAAGATCAAGGAGCTGCTCGGCGCCGAGATGCTCGAGCAGCGCTTCGAGGGCATGAAGCAGGCCCTGCAGAACGCGAGCGACGAGGATCGCGCGGCGATCGACGCGATGCTCCGCGACCTCAACCAGCTCCTCGAGGCGCACGCCCGCGGCGAGGACACCCCCGAGCAGTTCGACGCCTTCATGGCGCAGCACGGCGAGTACTTCCCCGAGCGGCCCGAGACCGTCGACGAGCTGATCGACGCCCTGGCGGCCCGCGCCGCTGCAGCCCAGCGGATGCGCAACTCGATGACGCAGCAGCAGCGCGACGAGCTCGACGCCCTCGCCCAGCAGGCCTTCGGCACCCCCGAGCTGATGCAGTCGCTCGGGCAGCTGGACGAGACCCTGCGGGGCCTGCGCCCCGGCGAGGACTGGGGCGGCTCCGAGCGGATGGACGGCGAGCAGGGCCTCGGCCTCGGCGACGGCACCGGAGTCTTCCAGGAGCTCGCCGACCTCGACGCGCTCGCCGACCAGCTCGCGCAGCCGCACGAGCGCTCGAACCTCGACGACCTCGACCTCGATCTGCTGGCCCGCCGCCTCGGCGACGACGCGGCGGTCGACGCGCAGACCCTCAAGCGCCTCGAGAAGGCGCTGCGCGACTCCGGCACCCTGCGCCGCGGCTCGGACGGCGCCCTCACCCTCACTCCGAAGGCCATGCGCCAGCTCGGCAAGGCCCTGCTGCGCGACATCGCCGACACGATCTCCGGCCGGCAGGGCGCGCGCGACGTGCGCCGTGCGGGCGCCGCGGGCGAGCGCTCCGGCGCGACCCGGCAGTGGGAGTTCGGCGACACCGAGGCCTGGGACGTCACCCGCACCCTCACCAACGCGCTCACCCGCACCGCGGGCGACGGCCGGGAGACCGGCTCCGGCGTCCGGATCGAGATCGGCGACGTCGAGGTGCAGGAGACGGAGGCGCGGACCCAGGCCTGCGTCGCCCTCCTCGTCGACACCTCGTTCTCGATGGCGATGGACGGCCGCTGGGTGCCGATGAAGCGCACCGCGCTCGCCCTGCACACCCTGATCTCGAGCCGGTTCCGCGGCGACGAGCTGCAGCTGATCGCGTTCGGCCGCCAGGCCGAGGTGATGGAGGTCGAGCAGCTCGTCGGCCTCGACGCGGAGTGGGAGAAGGGCACCAACCTGCACCACGCCCTGCTGCTGGCCAACCGGCACTTCCGCAAGCACCCGAGTGCGCAGCCGGTCCTGCTGATCGTCACCGACGGCGAGCCGACCGCGCACCTCGAGCCGGACGGGCAGATCTACTTCGACTACCCGCCGGACCCGGTGACCGTCGCCGTCTCCGTCCGCGAGCTCGACGCCTCCACCCGCCTCGGCGCGCACACCACGTTCTTCCGGCTCGGCGACGACCCGGGGCTCGCCCGCTTCATCGACTCGCTGGCCCGCCGCGTCGGCGGCTCGGTCGTGAACCCCGAGGCGGACGACCTCGGTGCGGCCGTCGTGTCGTCGTACCTCGGTGCGCGCGGGGCGGCTCCCGGCGGGCGACCGCCCGGCGACGAGCTGTTCGGCCGCGGCTGGGGCTTCTAGAGCGTCGGGTGTCCGGTCGCCCGGTGCTCCCGAGCGCCCGGATCGCCGTCCGCGGCTAGAACAGCGGCCACGGCACGGCGGGCATGCTGCCGCGCGGTGCCGGGAAGCGGCCGGAGGAGCGGAGCCGGTCGCAGCGCTTGGCGAACGTCGCGATCTCCTCGTCCAGCAGCAGCTCGGACAGCGCCGCGCCGAGCGGCCCGTCGATCGCCGAGCGCAGCCGCTTCAGCGCCGAGAGCTCGTCGCCGGTCAGCGGCTCGCCGACCCAGCCCCAGAGCACCGTCCGCAGCTTGTGCTCCACGTGGAAGGTCAGCCCGTGGTCGACGCCGTAGCGGTGGCCGCCCGGCATCTCGAGCACGTGACCGCCCTTGCGGTCCGCGTTGTTGACCACGACGTCGAAGACGGCCATCCGCCGCAGCGCCGCCGAGTCCTCGTGCACGAGCGAGATGTCGCGGTCCTCGGCGTCGCTGCCGTCGAGGACGTGCCGCCAGCCCTCGGGCACCGCGTCCGCCGGCACCAGGTCGACGGCGTCCTGCTCCGGATCGATGTCCTGCCAGAGCTGCACCATGCCGACGCCCAGCGGACCCTCGCGGAGCCAGGTGCGCGGCACGACGTTCCAGCCCAGCGCCTCCGAGGCGAGGTAGGCCGAGACCTCGCGGCCCGCGAGCTGCCCGTCCGGGAAGTCCCAGAGCGGCTTCTCGCCGGCGACCGGCTTGTAGACGACGGAGGTGCCGCCGATGCTGCCGAGGAACGTCGCGTTCGAGGCGACCGTGATCCGGCCGGTGAGCTCCAGCTCGCCGCTCTGCAGCTCGGAGTCGGCGGGCAGCTCGATGCCGGGCTGCTCCGCGCCGGGCAGCTCGTGCTCGGCGGCCGGCTCGGACGCGTCGGTCATGTGAGCGGGCAGTCGTGCCCGTCGGGGTCCATCGGCTCGCCGCAGCGCGGGCAGAGCGGACGGCCGGCGCCGACGATCTCGAGCGTGCGCTTGGCGAAGGCGCGGGCGGTGCCGACCGGGATGCGCACCTGCAGCATCTCGTCGGGCAGCGTGGGGGAGTCGTCGATGCTGAGGTCGTCCTCGTCGTCGCCCTCGACCACCGGGTACGCCTCGATGACGACCTGCGCCGTCGACGGGTCCCAGCCGAGGCTGAGGCTGCCGACGCGGAACTCGGCCGCGACCGGCTGGTCGAGCGGCTCGTTGTCGACGAGCTCGGGAGGCGTGCCGGGCGGCACGCTCGCCGGGTTGCCCTCGGCGGACATCAGCTGGTCGAGGATCTCGTCGATCTTCTCCGCGAGCAGCGCCGACTGCTGCTTCTCCAGCCCGACGCTGACGACGCGCGGCCCGGTCCGGGCCTGCAGGTAGAAGGAGCGGGAGCCGGGGGAGCCGATCGTCCCCACGACGACGCGGTCCGGCCAGTCGAATCCGTGCACGATGGGCATGCCCCCAGTCTACGAGCGCCCGCCTGACCCACCCCTGCACGCCGCCGCAGCCGCCCTTGCGGGCGCCGCCCCTTCCACTGACCGAGCATCGGCCGCGTCTGCAGGTGGTCGGTCTCGATACGGCGCTCCGCGCCTACTCGACCCCCATGTGCCCGCAGCGGGCGCCTTTCATGCTGATCGAGTAGCCCGCGCAGCGGGCGTATCGAGATCCACCCCGCACAACATCAGCTGAGAGCGGTGTCCCTCCCCCCACAGCCGAGGCCCACCCCTCTCAGCTGATGTTCTGCGCCGCTACTCGTGCCCCGCCCCGCCCCCGACCGGCGCCTCGGCCTCGGCCGGCGCCGGCGCCCGCAGCCAGCCCAGGTCGCCGGCCTCCGTGTTCATCGCGATCACGTCCGGCCGCCCCGCGCCGTAGCGGATGATCGACACCGACGCCGGCCCGACCGACAGCCGCTGGAAGAGATCGAGGTGCATGCCGAGCGCGTCGGCCAGCACCGCCTTGATGATGTCGCCGTGGCTGACCGCCGCCCACACCGCGTTCGCCCCGTGCTCCGCCGCGACCGCCGCGTCGTGCCGTCGGATCGCCGCGACCGAGCGCGCCTGCATCCCTGCGAGCCCCTCACCCCCCGGGAACACCGCCGCCGACGGCTGGTTCTGCACGACCGCCCACATCGGCTCCTTGGCGAGGTCCCGGAGCGAGCGCCCCTGCCACTCGCCGTAGTCGCACTCGGTGATCCCCTTCTCGATCGGCGTCGCGGGCGAGCCGTCCTGCCGTTCGAGCAGGTACCGCGCCGTCTGCCGGCAGCGCTCGAGCGGACTCGACACGACCGCGGCGAGCGGGACCGCGGCCAGCCGTTCCCCGGTGCGCGCGGCCTGCGTGCGCCCGACGTCGTCGAGCCGGACCCCGGCGGTGCGTCCGGCGAGGATCCCGGCGGTGTTGGCCGTGGTGCGCCCGTGACGGACGAGAAGGAGCGTGGGCATGCGGCTCAGCCTAGACACGCCCCCTCTGCGCCTCCTCAGGAGCCCGACCCACCTCCGGCTCGCTGTCCCACCTCCGGCTCGCCGACTCCGCCGATTCCCGCGAGCCGAGCGCGTTCCGACGAGCCGAAGGCCCCCGCGAACCACCTCCGGCTCGTGATCCGTCTCCGGCTCGCAGATTCGGCTCATCCCCGCGAGCCGGAGTCGTACCGACGAGCCGGAGGTGCCGAGCCCTGACCTACGGCTCGCGGTTCCACCCCCGGCTCGCGGAACCCGCCGGTTCGAGCGAGCCGAGCGCGGTTCGACGAGCCCGACACACCCGGAGTCACCTCCGGCTCGCGATCACCGCTTCGGCTCGCCGTATCCGCCGATTCCAGCGAGCCCGGCGGGTACCTACGAGCCGAAGGTCCTCCGCCCGGCTGCCGGCCACTCCTCCCCGCGATTGATGCCGCGCAATCGGACCCTCGCTACCGTTGAGGAGCGGCCGCCCACCGCGGCCCCGTGAACACAGGCACCGAAGGGACTCCCATGGACGGGACGAACGGCACGACGCCCATTGGCACCCCGCAGCACGCGACCGGCACCCCGCAGCACGCGACCGACTCCCCGCAGGACGGCGTCGATCGGCACGACGCGACCGCGGCCGTCGCGAGCCCGAGCACCGCGACCCCGAGCACCGCGACCCCCGCCCCCGCCTGGGCGGCCCCCGATGCCACCGGCCGCCAGGACGAGATCGCCCTCCGCATCCGCGGCCTCCGCAAGCGCTTCGGCGACAAGGAGGCCGTCGCCGGCATCGACCTCGACGTGCCGGCCGGCTCCTTCTTCGGCCTCGTCGGCCCCAACGGCGCAGGCAAGACGACCACCCTCTCGATGGCGACCGCCCTGCTCCGCCCCGACGCGGGCACCGTCACCATCCACGACGTCGACGTCTGGCAGGACACCCTCGAGGCCAAGCGGCTGATCGGCGTGCTCGCCGACGGCGTCAAGCTCTTCGACCGCCTCACCGGCCTGCAGCTGATCACCTACTACGGCCTGCTCTGCGGCATCGACCGCCCGACCGTCCTCGAGCGCGCCGACGACCTGCTCGCCCTGCTCGGCCTCGACCCCGCCGACCGCACCCTCGTCGTCGACTACTCCGCCGGAATGACCAAGAAGATCGCGCTCGCCTGCGCCCTCGTCCGCGCCCCGCGGCTGCTGGTGCTCGACGAGCCCTTCGAGTCCGTCGACCCGGTCTCCGCCGCGAACATCCGCGACATCCTCACCGGCTACGTCGCCTCCGGCGGCACCGTCATCGTCTCCAGCCACTCGATGGACCTCGTCGAGCGGATGTGCGACCGCGTCGCGGTCATCGCCGACGGCCGGGTCCTCGCCGCCGGAACGCTGGAGGAGGTCCGCGCCGGCTCCAGCCTCGAGGAGCGCTTCGTCGACCTCGTCGGCGGCCGCACCCACCAGGAGGGCCCGGCATGGTTGCGCATCTCCTGAGGCTGCGCCTGCTGCTGCTGCGCAATACGCTCACCCGCAACGTCTGGCAGCTGATCGGTGTGATCTTCGGCGGGCTCTACGCGGTCGGCGTGCTCGGCGTCGTGGTCGTCGGGCTGATCGCGCTCGGCGCCTCCGACCCGGCGTTCGCGAACGTCGCCCTGATCCTCGGCGGCTCCGCGCTGCTGCTGGGCTGGGTCCTCGGTCCGATCTTCGTCTCCGGCTCGGACCAGAGCCTGGATCTGCCGACCCTGGCGACCTTCCCGATCCCGCTCCGGACGCTGATGCTCGGCCTCGCCGCCGCGGGCCTCGCGGGCTTCCCCGGGATCGTCACCTCGCTGGCCGCGCTCGCCTCCGCGGCGGCCTGGTGGAGCAACCCCGTCGGCATCCTCCCCGGCCTCGTCTCGGCGGTCGTCGGCGTCGCCACCTGCGTCGTCGCCTCGCGCCTCATCGGCGCGCTGACCACCGGCCTCGGCTCGAGCCGCCGCTACCGCGAGGTGATCGGCGGCGTCGTCCTGGTCGTCGTGATCCTGCTCGGACCGCTGTTCATCGGACTGACGAACGTGATCAGCGACGGCCTCGACACGCTCCCCGTCGTCGCCTCGGCCCTCGGCTGGTCGCCGCTCGGGGCGATCTGGGGCGTCCCCGGCGCGATCGTCGCGGGGGAGTGGGCGGTCGCCGTCGGCCGCTTCGCGATCGGAGTCGCCACCCTCGCCGCCGTGGTCTGGCTCTGGGCCCGGGCACTGCGGCACGCACTGGCCGAGCCGGCCGCGTCCTCCTCCCAGGCCGCCTCGGGCGCGCAGGGCATCGGTCTCCTCGGCCGCTTCCCCGGCACCCCGACCGGCGCGATCGCCGCGCGGGCCCTCGGCTACTGGTGGCGCGACCCGCGCTACAGCCGCGGCCTGCTGGTGATCCCCGCGGTCGTCGTGCTGGCCGTCTTCTACAGCGCGCTGCAGGGCGGCGGCTCGATGCTGGTCGTCCTCTCCTCCCTCTTCATCGCGCTGATCTTCGGCGTGACCCTCTGCGCCGACGTCTCCTACGACGGCACCGCCTGGGCCGCGCACGTCAGCTCCGGAGTCGCCGGCTCGGCCGACCGCGCCGGCCGCGTCATCGCCGCCGGCCTCATCGGCGTGCCGGCCGTGCTGATCGTCACCGTCGGCACCTGCCTCTACGCCGGGCGGGCGGAGTCGATCCCCGCGGTCCTCGGGATGTCGCTCGCGCTGGTGCTCAGCGGCTTCGGCGTCTCGAGCGTCGCGTCCGCGCTGGTCGTCTACCCCGTGCCGGCCCCCGGCGACAGCCCGCTGAAGACGCCGCCCGGCTCCGGGATGATCTCGAGCGTCGTGATGCTCGGCAGCATGGGTGCGACCGCCCTGCTCTCGCTGCCCTCGCTGATCCTCGGCACGATCTCGCTGGTCGGCGGCAGCCTCGGCTTCGGTCTCGGCGCGCTCGCCGCCGCCGTGGTCCTCGGCGCCGTGCTCGCCCTGGTCGGCGTCCGCGTCGGCGGCCGCATCCTCGACCGTCGCGCCCCGGAACTGCTGTCCGCCCTGGTGACCATCGGCTGACCCGGGCGCCCCGCCCCCGCCCCGTCCCCACCCCTCTCCACAAGTTGCGGTAGTCGCGCCCCACTACCGCAACTTCTGGGGAGTCGCGCGGCCTCCGCGCTCCGGCCCGGGCGGGGACGTGTCGACTACGCGAAAGTTGCGGTAGCCGCCGTCGACTACTGCAACTTCTGGAGGGTCGCGCAGCCGCGCGGGCACGGACCACCCCTCTCACCTCTCCCGCCCTCCAGAAGTTGTCGTACTCGCGCGCCCAGTACGACGACTTCCGAGCACCCGCCGACCTTCCGTGGCCCGCGCGCTGTGTATTCGGTCGAGTACGCGAAAGTTGCGGTACTCGGCGTCGACTACCTCAACTTCCGGAGGGTCGCGCGTCCGCGGGCACGGACGGACGGCCGCGGCCCTCCCGCCCTCCAGAAGTTGTCGTACTCGCGCGCCCAGTACGACGACTTCTGCGCACTCGCCGACCTCCCGAGGCCCGCGCGCTGCGAGTCGGTCGAGTACGCGAAAGTTGCGGTACTCGCCGTCGACTACCGCAACTTGTGGAGGGGCGCGAAGCCGGGCGGGCGCCCGGGACCATGGAGACGCGTCGAGTACGCAGTAGTTGCGGTAGTCGCCGTCGACCACCGCAACTTCTGGAGGGTCGCGCGGTCGCGCGGGCGCGGACCGGGCGAGCGGCCGAGAGCGGCCCGGCCGGCGCGGCAGGATGGGGGCATGCGCAGCCTCGAAGTCCTCCTCGACCCGGAGTCGGAGGCCCGGATCCGCGGCCAGTGGGAGGCGCTCGAGGCGGCCGGCATCCCGAGCCTCGCGCTGCACACGTCCGCCAGCAACCGCCCGCACCTCACCCTCCTCGCCGGCCCCGAGCTGGCACCGCCGCCGCCCGGCGCGCTCGGCGAGCTCCCGGCGACCGTCGAGCTCGGCGCCGTGCTGCTGTTCCCGCACGCCGACCGCTTCGTGCTGGCCTGGGGAGCCGTCCGCTCGCCCGCCTTCGACGCCCTGCACGCCCGCGCGACCGAGCTGATGCCCGGCGCCGTGCCCACCTCGCTGCCCGAGTCCTGGACCCCGCACATCAGCGTGTCCCGCCGCCTCCGCGCCGAGCAGCTCGGCCGGGCCGTCCCCCTCCTCGGCGAGCCCTTCCCCGTCGGCCTCGCGAGCATCCGCTTCTGGGACGGCGACACCAAGACCATCACCGACCTCTGACCCCGCCGGTCTCCCGCCGACCCCTAGCCCCGCCCGCCCGCTTCCCGTCGATCTCCGGCTCGCGATTCGACCTCCGGCTCGTGGGATCGACCGGTTCCTGCGTGCCGAAGGTGCTTCCGCGTGCCGAAGCCGCGTACCGCCCATCTCCGGCTCGTGATTCCACCTCCGGCTCGTGGAATCGACCGGTTCCTGCGTGCCGAAGGTGCTTCCGCGTGCCGAAGCCGCGTACCGCCGACCTCCGGCTCGTGATTCCACCTCCGGCTCGTGGAATCGACCGGTTCCTGCGTGCCGAAGGTGCTTCCGCGTGCCGAAGCCGAGTACCGCCCATCTCCGGCTCGTGATTCCACCTCCGGCTCGTGGAATCGACCGATTCCCGCGTGCCCGAGGCCGTTCCGCGAGCCGAAGGCACCCCGGCGCCCGCCATTCCGCTCGCCCGTCCCTCCTCCCCAGCCCCGCACCTGCCGCGACCCTCCCCAGAACGCCGCTCGCCCGGGGCCGCGTCGGAGGCGGCGGGTAGAGTTCCACGGGTGACTGAGCCGACCGCGACCGCCCTCTCGACCGCCGAGCGCCCCACCGCGGACGCCCCGGAAGGCTCCTCCGCCGCGGCCCAGGAGATCCTCGAGCGGGTCTTCGGCTACGGCTCGTTCCGCGGCGAGCAGCAGGCCATCGTCGAGCAGGTCATCGGCGGCGGCGACGCGGTCGTGCTGATGCCCACGGGCGGCGGCAAGTCGCTCTGTTACCAGATCCCCTCGATCGTCCGGCCCGGCACCGGCGTCGTCGTCTCGCCGCTGATCGCCCTGATGCAGGATCAGGTCGACGCCCTGCGCGCGAACGGCGTCCGCGCCGAGTTCCTCAACTCCACCCAGGACATGGGCGAGCGCCAGCGCGTCGAGCGCGCCTACCTCGACGGCGAGCTCGACCTCCTCTACGTCGCCCCCGAGCGCCTCGGCAACGAGGGCACCAAGCAGTTCCTCGCCCGCGGCCGCATCGCCCTGTTCGCGATCGACGAGGCGCACTGCGTGAGCCAGTGGGGCCACGACTTCCGCCCCGACTACCTCGCCCTCGGCGAGCTGGCCGAGCGCTGGCCCGACGTCCCGCGCATCGCCCTCACCGCGACCGCCACCGAGGCGACCCACCGCGAGATCACCACCCGCCTGCACCTCGGCGCGGCCCGCCACTTCATCTCCAGCTTCGACCGCCCCAACATCCAGTACCGGATCGTCAACAAGGTCGAGCCGCGCAAGCAGCTGATCGACTTCCTCAAGCGCGAGCACGCCGACGACGCGGGCATCGTCTACGCGCTCTCCCGCAAGAGCGTGGAGGCGACGGCCGAGGCCCTGCGCGCGGCCGGCTTCGACGCGGTCGCGTACCACGCGGGTCTCGACGCCCGGGTCCGGGCCGCCGCGCAGTCGCGCTTCCTCCGCGAGGAGGGCGTCATCGTCTGCGCCACCATCGCCTTCGGCATGGGCATCGACAAGCCCGACGTCCGCTTCGTGGCGCACATCGACCTGCCGAAGTCGGTCGAGGGCTACTACCAGGAGACGGGTCGCGCCGGTCGCGACGGCCTGCCCTCCACCGCCTGGCTCGCCTACGGCCTGCAGGACGTCGTCCAGCAGCGCCGGATGATCGACGAGTCCCCGGGCGACCTCGCGCACCGTCGGCGGATGTCCGCGCACCTCGACGCGATGCTCGCCCTCTCCGAGACGGTGCAGTGCCGCCGGGTGAACCTCCTCGCCTACTTCGGCCAGGAGAGCACCCCCTGCGGCAACTGCGACACCTGCCTCGAGCCGCCGGCCTCGTGGGACGGCACTGTCGCCGCGCAGAAGTTCCTCTCGACGGTGGTGCGGCTCAAGCGCGAGCGCAACCAGCAGTTCGGCGCCGGCCACATCATCGACATCCTCCGCGGCAAGACCACTCCGCGGACGACCCAGCACAAGCACGACTCCATCGCCACCTGGGGGATCGGCACCGATCTCAGCGACACCCAGTGGCGCGGAGTCGCCCGCCAGCTCCTCGCGCAGAGCCTGCTCGGCGTGAACGACGACGGCTTCGGGACGCTCGTGCTGACCCCCGAGTCGGCGTCGGTGCTGAGCGGCGAGCGCAAGGTCGAGCTGCGGCAGGAGCCGGAGCGCCCCGCGCGCTCGAGCGGCTCGTCGCGCTCCGGCCGCTCCACCGTGTCCGACCTCTCTGCCGAGGCGCAGCCCCTGTTCGAGCGGCTCCGGGAGTGGCGCGTCGCCCAGGCCCGCGCGCAGTCGGTCCCGGCCTACGTCGTCTTCAACGATGCGACCCTCCGCGAGATCGCGACGGTCGAGCCGACCACGATCGACGCCCTCAGCGTCATCGGCGGCGTCGGCCAGAAGAAGCTGATCACCTACGGTGCGGCGGTGCTCGCCGTCGTCGCCGGCGAGACTCCGGAGATCGCGGAGCCCGACGCGAACCAGGAGGCTGCCCCGGCGAGGCGCCAGCCCGCAGCGCGGTCGACGGCCGGCCGGTCGTCCGGCGCCCGCCCGTCCTTCGGCGGCGAGCGGTCCGGCCCGCCCGTGTCCTCCGCCCCGCCGGAGGACGACTGGGTCCCGCCGGAGGAGCCCGACGAGGACCCCGGCTGGGACACCTACTGAGCCCACCGCGGAGCTGAGCCCACCGCGGAGCTGAGCCCACCGCGGAGCTGAGCCCACCGCGGAGCTGAGCCCGCGGCGCAGCTGAGCCGGCGGCGGCGCGGGGCCGCGGTCGGCCTGAGTCCGGCTGCTCAGCTCCCCGAGCCGACCGTCGCCATCCAGCCGCCGACCACGGTGCAGCCGAACGACAGCGCGAGCCCCGCGATCGGCACCCAGAACGCGATCCGCCGCCGCACCAGCAGCACGATGGAGACTGCGACAGCCGCGAGGAACGGCACCCACACCCCGCCGGCCGCGACGAGCACGCCCCAGCCGATCAGGTCGCCGTCGCAGTCGTTCGAGCCCCCGCAGGCGTCGCTCGCCATCGCGAAGAACAGTCCGAAGTAGGACAGCAGAAGCGTCGCCCCGAGCGCGCACAGGATCAGCACCATCGTCAGCACGAGGTCCCAGACCCGCACCGGGCGCCGCTGCCGGGCCGCAGTCCACGGTGTGCCGGGCCCCGAGGGCCGCGCCGACTCCAGTGCCTGCACCGCCTCCATCGAGGTGGGCGGCCGCCAGTCCGGCCGGCTCTCGCGACGGGGCGGCGGGGGCGGAGGCAGCTGCGGCTCGCTCATGCCCCGAGCCTAGCCACGCCCCACCCGCCAACCCCAGGGCTCCGACATGCTGGTCGAGTAGCCGCCGCAGGCGGCGTATCGAGACCCACCCTCCTCAGCAGGCCGGGTCTGCAAGCCAGCCGTTCGACGATGGTGGATCTCGATACGCCCGCTCCGCGGGCTACTCGATCAGCACGTCTCGGCGCATGTGTCCGCTTCCATGCTGGTCGAGCAGCCCCGCAGGGCGTATCGAGACCCGCCCTCCCAGGCACGACGCGTCCGCAGACCCGAGCCTCACCACCGGCGGATCCGCCTCCCGCCCCGCTGGCCGGTTCCGACAACCCGCCCCCACCCGCTCCCGCCGCCCTTTGTGGCCGCGCGACGGAACGTTTCCGCGATCCGCCGACCCGACCTAGCGTGCAGGAGCACCGCCTCCCGACGCACTGCAGCGGCGGGATCGACCGCTCGATCCTCCGCTCCGGCGGATCGCGAGCGGTCCGAGCCGAAGACGGTCGAAGGGATCCTCCTCATGAGCACCACAGCGCCCCGCCCCCACTCCGCCGCCGACGCTGCCGACCGCGCCGGATCGCGCTCCCGGGTCCGCCGCTCCCGCTCCGGCCCGATCACCCCGCCGCCGCCCGTCGACGTGCTCGGCAGCGAGGTCGACGCCCGGCTCGACGAGGACGGCGCCCCCGGCGTCGACGTCGCGGCCCTCGGCGAGCTGCTGCTCGGCGAGTGGCGCGAGCAGCGCCTCGCCACCCGCGCCCTCACCTCCCGCCCCGAGCTGCACCGGACCGACGGCCTGCCGATGGCCGAGCACCGCGCCCGGGTCACGCAGCAGATGAGCATCCTCGCGGCGGAGGGCGGCGTGCACCGCGCCTTCCCGGTCGCGCTCGGCGGCGACGCCGATCACGGCGGCAACATCGCCGGCTTCGAGGAGCTGGTCACCGCCGACCCGTCGCTGCAGATCAAGTCGGGCGTGCAGTGGGGGCTCTTCGGCGCCGCCGTCCTGCACCTCGGCACGCAGCCGCACCACGAGAAGTGGCTGCCGGGCATCATGAGCCTCGAGATCCCCGGCGCCTTCGCGATGACCGAGACCGGGCACGGCTCCGACGTCGCCTCGATCGCGACCTCGGCGACCTTCGACGAGGAGGCCGGCGACTTCGTCCTGACCACCCCGTTCCGCGCCGCATGGAAGGACTACCTCGGAAACGCCGCCGTCGACGGCCGGGCCGCCGTCGTCTTCGCGCAGCTCGTCACCCGCGGCGTGAACCACGGTGTGCACGCGTTCTACGTGCCGATCCGCGACGAGGAGGGCGCGTTCCTCCCCGGCGTCGGTGGCGAGGACGACGGCCTCAAGGGCGGGCTGAACGGCATCGACAACGGCCGCCTGCACTTCGACCACGTCCGCGTGCCGCGCGAGAACCTGCTCAACCGCTACGGCGACGTCGCGGCCGACGGCAGCTACTCCTCGCCGATCGCGAGCCCGGGCCGCCGCTTCTTCACCATGCTCGGCACGCTCGTCCAGGGCCGCGTCTCGCTCGACGGCGCCTCGGTCGCCGCGTCGAAGATCGCGCTGACGATCGCGATCACCTACGGCGACCAGCGCCGCCAGTTCACCGGCGGCGGCGACCGCGAGGAGGTGCTGCTCGACTACCAGCGGCACCAGCGCCGCCTGCTGCCGCGCCTGGCGACGACCTACGCGGCGGGCTTCGCGCACGACAGGCTGCTGCGCGCCTTCGACGACGTCTTCTCCGGCAGGAATGACACCGACGAGTCGCGCCAGGATCTCGAGACGCTCGCCGCGGGTCTCAAGGCGCTGTCCACCTGGCACGCCCTCGACACCCTGCAGGAGGCGCGCGAGGCCTGCGGCGGCGCCGGCTTCCTCGCCGAGAACCGGCTCACTCAGCTGCGTGCCGACCTCGACGTCTACGCGACGTTCGAGGGCGACAACACCGTGCTGCTGCAGCTCGTCGCCAAGCGACTGCTGACCGACGTCGGGCGCCGGTTCAAGAACGCGCAGCCGGGGGAGCTGGCGCGCTACGCGGTCGGCCAGGTCGCCGGAGCGACGGTCAACAACTCCGGACTGCGGCGGCTCGCGCAGGTCGTCGCCGACCGCGGCTCGACCGCCCGGTCCGTCGGCCAGCTCCGCGACGAGCAGCGCGAGCTGCTGACGGACCGCGTCGAGAGCATGGTCTCGGGAGTCGCGTCCCACCTGCGCTCGGCGTCGAAGCTGCCCGCCGACGAGGCCGCCCGCCTCTTCAACGCGCACCAGAGCGAGCTGATCGAGGCCGCTCGCGCGCACGCCGAGCTTCTGCAGTGGGAGGCGTTCACCGAGGCGCTCGCCACGATCGAGGACGACGGGACGCGCACGGTGCTGACCTGGCTCCGCGACCTCTTCGGCCTCGAGCTGATCGAGAAGCACCTCGCCTGGTACCTGCTGCACGGCCGGCTCTCGTCGCAGCGGGCGCTCGCGGTGACCTCCTACATCGACCGCCTGCTCGCGCGCCTGCGCCCGCACGCCGGCGATCTGGTCGCCGCGTTCGGCTACCGCCCCGAGCACATCCGCGCGTCGATCGCGAGCGGCGCCGAGGCCACCCGCCAGGAGGAGGCGCACGCCTGGTACGAGGCCGCCCGCGCGGACGGCACCCTCCCCACCCCCGAGAAGTCGCCCAAGCGCTGACCCCCTCCGCGAGATGCCACTTGTGCACGCGACACGCCGTGAGAAGCGTGCACAAGTGGCATCTCGCGGCCTGCGTCAGCGCTCGAGGAAGGCCAGGGCGGCGTCGCGCTCGGCGCGGAGCTCGAGGACGGACTCGTCGATCTTGGCGCGCGAGTGAGTGTCGATCTCCAGGCCCGGGATGATGCGCCACTCGCCGTCGACCGAGCGGACGGGGAACGAGGAGATCAGGCCCTCCTCCACACCGTAGGAGCCGTCCGACTCGACCGCCGCGGAGGTCCACTCGGTGCCGGTGACCCAGTCGTGCACGTGGTCGATCGCGGCGGACGCGGCCGAGGCGGCGGAGGAGGCTCCGCGCACCTCGATGATCTCGGCGCCGCGCTTGGCGACCCGCGGCTCGAACTCCTCGTGCAGCCAGGCGGTGTCGACGAGGTCGGCGACGGGCCGGCCGTCGACGACCGCGTGGCTGACGTCCGGATACTGCGAGGCGGAGTGATTGCCCCAGATCGTGACGCCGGAGATCGCGTCGACCGGAGCATCGAGCTTCGCGGCGAGCTGCGCGACGGCGCGGTTGTGGTCGAGGCGGGTCATCGCGGTGAAGCGCCCGGCCGGGATGTCCGGGGCGCTCGCGCGGGCGATCCAGGCGTTGGTGTTGGCCGGGTTGCCGACCACGAGCACACGGATGTCGTCGGCGGCGTGCTCGTTCAGCGCGGCGCCCTGCGGACCGAAGATGCCGGCGTTCGCCGCGAGGAGGTCGGCGCGCTCCATGCCTGCCGAGCGCGGGCGGGCGCCGACGAGCAGGGCGACGCTCGCGCCGTCGAACGCGGCGGCCGGGTCGTCGGTGACCTCGATGCCGCGCAGCAGCCCGAACGCGCCGTCCTGGAGCTCGAGCGCGGTGCCGGCCGCGGAGCGCAGGCCGGCGGGGATCTCGAGGAGGCTCAGCCGGACCGGGACGTCGGGCCCGAGGAGCTGCCCGGAGGCGATGCGGAACAGGAGCGCGTAGCCGATCGCGCCTCCCGCTCCCGTGACGGCGACGGTGACGGGGGTGCGCTGCATGCTCATGCGGCCGACGCTAGTCCGGCCGCCTGCGCGCCGCATCGGAAGCGGGGTCCCGAGACGCGCTGCGCGTTGCTCGACCCGCGCAAGGAGCGGCTGTCGCCGCGCTCTCCTCTCGTGCCCGCGCATGCTGTCGCTCTCCCTCGCCGGCGCGCTCCTACGCATGCTGTCGCTCTCCCTCGCCGCCGCGCTCCCATGCATACTGGTCGAGTAGCCGCGGCCTGCGGCGTATCGAGACCCCACCCCTTCGATCCTTGACCGTTAGACCTCTAACCATTAGAGTTCTGAGCATGCAGGAACCCCGCGACCGCCCCACCTCCGGACTCGAGCTCGTCCGCTGGCTGGCGTGGGCGCAGCGCAAGGCCGGCGAGGACTGGATCCGCGCCCGCGAGCTCAGTCACGAGCAGGCCTTCGTCCTCGGCTACCTCGCGCAGACGCCCGGCGTCATCCAGCGCGAGATCGCCGAGGTCAGCCGGACGAGTCCCGCGAGCGTCACGAGCCTCCTGCAGGGGCTCGAGCGACGCGGCCTCGTCGAGCGGCGCACCGAGGGTGGCGACGACCGCCGCAAGCGCGTCTACGCGACTCCCGCGGGCGCCGAGCTCATCGCCGGGTTCGAGGACGCCATGCTCGCGGCCGACGAGACCCTCCTCGCACCCCTCGACCCCGGGGAGCGCGCCACCCTGCAGGCGCTCCTGACCAAGATCACCGCGGTCCTCCCGCCCCCCACCCGCTAGGCGATCGGGCGCTCCGCCCCCGCCTCCCGTTCCGCCCTTCCTCGCGCGCCGCTCCCTCGCGCGCCTCCTCACCGCGCCCTCCGCGGTGCCCCGACCGCGCCCTCCTCGGCGCGCCCTCCCTCCTCGCGCCGTGCCGGCGACCCTCGGCGCGCGCTCGACCCTGCCCGGAAGAAGCCCACCCATGTCCAGCACCGACACCCCCACCGACACCACCCCCACCGACACCACGCCCACCGACACCACGCCCACCACCACCCCCGCCCCCCGCCCCGCCGCCCCCGGCACCGACCGCTGGTACCTCTCCTCCGCCCCGATCGTCCGCGCCCTCGTGCACCTCTGCGTGCCGATGGCCGCCGCGATGATCGTCTCCGCCGTCTACAGCGTCATCAACGCCGGCGTCGTCGGCTCGCTGCACGATGCGACCCTGCTCGCCGCGATCACCCTCGGCTCCCCGCTGCTCGGGCTGGTGATGGCCGTCGGCGGAGTCTTCGGCGTCGGCGGCAGCGCGCTCATCTCGCGCCTGCTCGGCGCCTCCGAGCGCGACCCCGAGAAGGCGGGCGAGATCAAGCACGTCGCCTCCTTCGCGCTCTGGGGCTCGATCCTCACCGGCGCCGTCCTCGGCGGCCTCGGCCTGCTCCTGCTCGGCCCGCTGGTCGCGCTCCTCGGCGGCGACCCGACCACGGCGGCCGCGACCGGCGCCTTCACCGCGGTCACCCTCGCCTTCGTGCCCGTGCTCGCCGCCTCCTTCTGCCTCGAGCAGCTGGTGCGGGCGGAGGGCGCGGCCCGCCAGGTCATGATCGGCCTGCTCCTCTCGACCGTCGCGAACCTCCTCCTCGACGTCCTCTTCATCCTGGTGCTGCACCTCGGCGTCGCCGGGGCGGCGCTCGCCGTGGGCCTCGCCAACCTGCTCGTCGTCGGCTACTTCGCCCTCTGGCTCCAGCGCCGGAGCGAGCACATCGACCTCTCGCCGCGCTGGTTCACCCTGCGCGGGAGCGTGCTGAAGCCCGTCTTCGGCGTCGGCGCCGGCGAGCTGCTGCAGTCGGGCTTCCTGATCGTGACCGCGCTCGTGCTCAACAACCTCGCCGCGGCCTACGGAGACGGACCGCTCGCAGCCATGGGCGTCGCGGTCCGCATCGCCCAGGTCCCCGAGTTCCTGGTGATGGGCATCACCCTCGGCGTGCTGCCGCTGCTCGCCTACTCCTACGGCAAGGGCGACCGCGAGCGCCTGCGCGCGGCGGTCCGCGGGGCCGCCGTCGCGGTCGGGACGATCACCGTGCTCGCGGCCGCCGCTCTCTGGCTGCTGCACGAGCCGGTGCTCGCGGTCTTCGCCGACGACCCCGCCGTGCTGACCCTCGGCGCCGTGGTGCTCGCGGCGCAGCTGGTGGCGATGATCGCGAACGGCTTCGCGGGCCTGCTCACCTCGCTGTTCCAAGCCACCGGCCGCGCGCTCGCCGCGACCACCATGTCTCTCACCCAGGGCGTCCTCTTCGTCCCGGTCGTGCTGCTCGGGAACCTCTGGTTCGGTCTCGGCGGCATCATCTGGGCGCTGACCGCCACCGAGGTGCTCGTCCTCGTCGCCGGAGCCGTGCTCTGGCTCGCCTCCCGCCGCGCCATCGCCCGCGGCCTGGCCGAGGGCGACGCCGAGCGCGCCGAGGCGGTGCTCGAGCAGGCCTGACGCCGCCCCGGATGCGCAACCCCTGGGCGCATCCGGGGCCGGGCCGCGTGAAATCGCCTCCCCCGACCCTGATCGTCAGTAGTGTGCGGCCCATGCGCACTCTGTACCCCGAGATCGAGCCCTTCCACACCGGGATGCTCGACGTCGGCGACGGCCACGAGATCTACTGGGAGGCCTCGGGCAACCCCGAGGGCAAGCCCGTCGTCTTCCTGCACGGCGGACCGGGCGCCGGCGCCTCGGCCACCCACCGCCGCCTGTTCGACCCGGAGAAGTACCGGATCGTGCTCCTCGACCAGCGGATGTGCGGCCGTTCCACCCCGCACGCGAGCGAGCCGGACGCCGACCTCTCCACCAACACCACCTGGTACCTCGTCTCCGATCTCGAGAAGCTCCGCGAGCACCTCGACATCGAGCGCTGGCAGGTCTTCGGCGGCTCCTGGGGCTCCACGCTGGCCCTCGCCTACGCCGAGTCGCACCCCGAGCGCGTCACCGAGATCGTCCTCCGCGGGATCTTCACCCTCCGCCGGGCCGAACTCGAGTGGTTCTACGAGGGCGGCGCCGCCGCGGTCTACCCGGACCTCTGGGAGGGCTACACCTCGGTGATCCCGGCGGGCACGAGCGGCAGTCTGATCGAGGCCTACTACCGGCTGCTGCACGACGCCGACCCGGCCGTGCACGGCCCCGCCGGCGTCGCCTGGACCACCTGGGAGTCCTCGACCATCACGCTCCTGCAGAAGCCGGAGATGATCGAGGCCTGGTCCGACCCCGCCTTCGCCCTGGCCTTCGCGCGGATCGAGAACCACTACTTCGTGCACAAGGGCTGGCTGGAGGAGGGGCAGTTGATCCGCGACGTCGGCGTGCTGCGCGGCATCCCGGCCGTCATCGTCCAGGGCCGCTACGACATGTGCACGCCCGCGTTCACCGCGTGGGACCTGCACCGGGCCTGGCCCGAGGCGGACTTCCACCTGATCCCGGACGCCGGCCACGCGTTCGACGAGCCGGGCATCCTCGACGCCCTGATCGAGGCGACCGACCGCTTCGCCTCCTGAGGCGATCAGCGGCTCCGTCCCGCCCGGCCGGCGGGGCGGACTAGCCTGGGCGGATGCGCGCGGACGACGACAAGGGGATGGACGGCTGGCCCACCGGCCGCCTCCTCGCCACGGCGTCCCGGATGGTCGAGCACGCCTGGCACGGCGCGCTCGCCGAGATCGGCCTCACCCACGCGGGCCTCGTCGTGCTGCACCTGCTGCAAGCAGGGCCGGCCGCGCAGAAGGAGCTGGCCGCCTCCGCCCACGTCGAGGTGCAGACCATGTCGCGCACGATCGAGCGCCTCGAGCGCGAGGGGCACGTCTCCCGCGTGAGCGACTCCGCCGACCGCCGTCGGCAGCTGGTGTCGCTGACGGACAAGGGCCGCGAGGCCTGGCAGCGCGCGCACCGGCTCGAGGTCGACATGCTGCCCGGGACCCTCGATCACGGTCCGCTGCGCGAGGCGCTGCTCGACATCATCCGCGACGCCAGCGAGTCGCGCTGGGGCTGATCCGGTCGAGCCACGGGGGCCGTCCGCAACCCCGGGCAGCGTGTCCTCGGTCGGCGCTAGTTTGACCGCATGACCTTCAACGACGACTCCCAGCTCAGCGGCGGCAAGGTCCGCCGGCGCGGCCGCACCACCGGCATCGCGGTCGGCGGCGGCGCGGTGGGCGTCGTCGTCCTCGCCCTGCTCTCGCAGCTGCTCGGGGTCGACCTGTCCGGGCTCGGCGGTCTCGTCGGCGGTGGCGGCGGATCCTCGCCGGAGCAGATCACCAGCACGGCCGTCGCCTGCGACAGCGGCGCCGATGCCAACGCCGAGGTCGACTGCCGGCTCGAGGGCGCGGCGGAGTCGCTCGACCGCTACTGGGCCGGCGCGGCGGGCTCCGTCGGGGCGACCTACACGACGACCGGCGGAGTGATCGTCTTCGAGGACCAGACCAGCACCGGCTGCGGCAACGCCACCGCCGCGGTGGGCCCGTTCTACTGCCCGCCGGACCAGACGATCTACCTCGACACCGACTTCTTCGACGAGCTGCGCACCCGCTTCGACACCTCGGGCGGCTCGCTCGCGCAGATGTACATCCTGGCCCACGAGTGGGGCCACCACATCCAGAGCCTGACCGGCGCGATGGAGTCGGCCGACCGCAGCGGCACCGGCCCGGACTCCGACTCCGTGCGCCTCGAGCTGCAGGCCGACTGCTACGCCGGCGCCTGGGTCGGCGACGCCTCCACCGTGCCCGACGAGACCGGGACCCCCTATCTCAAGCCCGTGACGCAGGAGCAGTACCGGGACGCCCTGAGCGCCGCCGCGGCCGTCGGCGACGACCGCATCCAGGAGCAGGCGACCGGCACCGTCGACCCCGAGGGCTGGACCCACGGCTCCGCCGAGCAGCGCCAGCGCTGGTTCCAGGCCGGCTTCGACGCCGACGCCACCGCCTGCGACACCTTCGCCGTCGCGGGCTCCGCCCTCTGACCCCACCCCGGGGCGGCCCCGCGTTCACGCTGGTCGAGCGGCCCCGCAGCGGCCCCGCGTTCATGCTGGTCGAGTAGCCCCGGAGGGGCGTATCGAGACCCGCCGTCTCAGACACGGTGGATCTCGATACGGCCGCTCCGCGCCCTACTCGATCAGCAAGCAGCTCATGCTGGTCGAGCAGCCGCGCAGCGGCCCTTGCATGCTGGTCGAGTAGCCGCGCAGCGGCGTAGCGAGACCCACCCCCCTCAGCTCACCGAGTCGCTCGGCTCCTCCATGTACCACTCCGTGAAGGAGCACGCCCGCCCGTCCTCCGCGAAGCGGATCACCCACAGGTTCAGGTACGTGCGGTCCGACGGGTAGATGGTCCGCGCCTCCACCACCGCCGTGGTCTCCGTCAGCGCGACGAGCCCCCACGCGAACGTCGGGTCGTCCGGCTCGCTCTCCGCGACCCACCACTCCACGATCGCCTCCCGCGGGGTGATCGCCTCCGCGTACGGCGCCGTGAAGTACTCCGCGCCCTCGGTGAAGAGCGCCGCCACATCCGCGGGGTCGTCCGTCGCCCAGGCCTTCTCGTAGCCGGCGATCCAGCTCTCGATCTCGATCATGCGCCCATCCTCGTCCCGCCCGCGGCAGCCCGGTAGAGCGATCGGGAAGGTTTCCGAGCATCGGTCGGTTCGGCTCAGAGGCCCGGCGATGCAAAGCTGAGCAATACGACCCGCCCTGCAGGACGCCGGACCTCCGGCGTCCCGCTCCTGCACGCCGCCGACACGAAGGACCGCAGTGCCCGACTCCGACAGACGCTCGCTCACCCGCTCGCCCAGCCCCCGCCTGATCACCGCCGTCCTCGCCTTCGCGGGGATGAGCGCCTCGTTCATGCAGACGCTGGTCGTCCCGATCCAGTCGGAGCTGCCCACCCTGCTCGGCGCCGACCGGAGCGAGACCGCCTGGGTGATCACCGCGACCCTGCTCAGCGCCTGCATCCTCACCCCGGTCTCCGGGCGTCTCGGCGACCTCTACGGCAAGCGCCGGATGGCCCTCGCCGCGCTCGTCGTCCTCGTGCTCGGCTCGATCGTCTGCGCCTTCGCGGACGACGTCTGGACGCTCGTGGTCGGCCGCGCCCTCCAGGGTGCGGTGATGGGCGTCATCCCGCTCGGCATCTCGATCCTCCGCGACACCCTGCACCGCGACCGCCTGCCCGGCGCGATCGCCCTCGTCAGCGCCACGCTCGGCATCGGCGGCGCGCTCGGCCTGCCGCTCAGCGCCCTGGTCGCCGAGAACCTCGACTGGCACGTGCTGTTCTGGATGTCCGCCGGACTCGGCGTCCTCGACATCGTCCTCGTGCTCCTCGTCATCCCCGTCTCGACCCTGCGCTCGCCCGGCCGCTTCGACGTCGTCGGCACGATCGGCCTCGCCATCGGACTCAGCGGCATCCTGATCGCCGTCTCCCGCGGCAACGACGCGGGCTGGACGAGCCCCGGCATCCTCGGCTCCGGCCTCGGCGGCGTCGCGGTCCTGCTGATCTGGGGCTGGTACGAGCTGCGCCAGGAGAGCCCGCTCGTCGACCTCCGGGTCGCCGCCCGCCCCGCGGTGCTGTTCACCAACCTCGCCTCGGTGGCCGTCGGCTTCGCCTTCTTCGGCGCGCAGATCACCCTGCCGCAGCGCCTCGAGCTGCCGGCCGCGTCCGGAGTCGGCTTCGGCCTCAGCCTCATCGTGGCGAGCCTGGTCCTGGCGCCCTCGGGCCTGGCGATGATGGCGACCTCGCCGCTCGCCGCCCGGCTCTCGGCGCAGTCCGGGCCGCGCCTGGTGCTGGTCTCGGGAGCGGCGCTGATCGCTGTCTCGTACCTGCTGATCCTCCCGTTCGGCGCGGAGGTCTGGCAGATCCTCGTGATCAATGCGCTGATCGGCGTCGGCCTCGGCCTCGCCTACGCCGCGATGCCGACCCTGATCATGCACGCGGTGCCGGCCTCCGAGACCGCGGCGGCGAACGGCCTGAACTCGCTGATGCGCACCCTCGGCACGACGCTGTCCTCCGCGGTGACCGCGGCCGTGCTGGCGCAGCTGACCGTCTCGGTCGGCGCCGTCGACCTGCCGAGCTCGGAGGCGTTCGAGACGACGTTCGTCATCGGCGCGATCGGCGCGGTGGTCGCCGTGGTGCTCGGGCTGCTGATCCCGAAGGTGTCCCGCCCGGAGGTTCGTCCGGCGCTGCCCTGACCGGTGCTTCCGGCCGGCGCGCTCGCCCGAGCGCCGCGCGGCCCGCGCCGCTCACTCCTCGTCGAGGAGCAGGCGCTCGATCTGCAGCTCGCGCAGGCGCACGGTCGCCAGCTGGTTCTCGCGCGCGGCGATCGCGAGCCGGCAGAGCAGCACGGCGAGCACGAGCACGATCACGACGACCGCGATGGCCGCGACGATGTAGAGGATGCCGAGGACGTTCAGAGCGGAGAACATCCTCCGACGCTAGCCAGCGGGGGTCGCGCGGATCGTCCCCCGCAGGACGGAGCAGCGACTCCTCGGAACCCCGATGGCGCTTCACATCCGGGCCCGAGGTGCCCGCGCGTAGGGTGACTCCCCGTGGAACCCCGATCTCCCGACCGCGCGGCGCCCGCCGTCCCCCCGCTCAGCGACGAGGTCGCGCAGGCGCTCGACGCCGGCACGGTCGCCGAGATCCGCGCCCTCCGCGACGACTTCGCGCGGTTCATGCTGCAGTACAAGTTCGGCATGGACGAGATCGTCACGAAGGTGACGATCCTGCAGGAGGAGTTCCGCGAGATGCGGGAGTACAACCCGATCGAGCACGTGTCGAGCCGGCTGAAGTCGGCCGACAGCCTGATCGAGAAGATCGAGCGCAAGGGCTGCGACACCTCCTTCGAGGGCATCGCCGCCGCCGTCACCGACATCGCGGGCGTCCGGATCACCTGCAGCTTCGTCTCGGACGTCTACCGCGTCTTCGACATGCTCACCTCGCAGGCCGACGTCCGCGTCCTCGAGGTGAAGGACTACATCGCCACTCCGAAGGAGAACGGCTACAAGAGCCTGCACGCGATCGTCGAGGTGCCGGTGTTCCTCTCGGGAGGCTCGGTCGACGTCTGCGTCGAAGTCCAGTTCCGCACCATCGCGATGGACTTCTGGGCCAGCCTCGAGCACAAGATCTACTACAAGTACGACCGCCAGGTCCCGCAGCAGCTGCTCGACGGCCTGTCCGACGCCGCGCGCACCGCCGCCGCCCTCGACGCCGACATGGAGCGCCTGCACCGCCAGGTCCGCGGCGAGCTCCCCCTCGACCCGGTCCTCCGCATCCTCGACGTGTGACCCGATGCATGCCGATCGAGCAGCCCGCTCCGATCCCATGCTGATCGAGTAGCCCGCGCAGCGGGCGTATCGAGATCCACCGTCGCCAGCACGCCCGGTCTCGATACGCCGCTCCGCGGCTACTCGACCACCATGGAACTCATGCTGATCGAGTAGCCCGCGCAGCGGGCGCATCGAGATCCACCGTCCCCGGGACTACCCCAGCGCCGTCACCAGCACCAGCAGCAGCACCGCGGACCCGTTCAGCGTCGCGTGCGACACGATCGCCGCGCCGAGCCGCCCGGTCACCGTCGAGATCCAGCCGTGCGCCAGCCCGGCGATCACCGTCGTCGTCCCCAGCGTGACCACCGTCGCGGGGTTCACCATCTGGTGCCCGTGCAGCAGAGCGAAGACCAGCGTCGACGCGATCACGCTGAACACCGCCGCCCAGACGCGCCGTCCGCGGGTCGGCGGCGCGGCGTCGCCCTTCGTCCGCAGCATCCGGTTGCGGACCGCCCGCATGACGACCCCGCGGCAGAGGATCTCCTCGACGATCGGAGCGACCAGCACCGGGATCATCACGGAGCTCAGCACGAACCACAGCGGGTCGGGGTCGAGCTCGAGGTTGCTCTCCGCCTCGCCCAGCAGCGGCGAGAACACGATCAGCACGGCGACGATCGCGATCCGCACGCCGATCCCCAGCCCGATGCCGATCGGCACGTCGATCCAGCGGAACCGCAGCCCGTAGTCCGCGGCGAGCGACCCCAGCCCGCGGAGCCTCGACGCCGCGAACGGGATGACGAGCGCGACCAGGTAGCTGGCGAACGATCCCGCGAACACGAGCCCGGGGGAGTAGGGCAGCACCCCGAAGCCGAACAGCACGATCAGCAGCGCGAGCGGCAGCACGATTCCGGCGATCGTCAGCGCCGCCGTCGGCAGCCCCCAGCGCACCCGCGGATCCGGCAGATAGAGGAGAGAGGAGTACGGAGCGACGACCGACGGCTGCGGCTCGGGCGGCGGCGCCCAGGCGAAGGCGGGCCCACCCTGCGGCGGCGCGGCGGCGACGGCAGGCTGCTCAGGGGCGACGGTCGACGGATCGGGCGGCGGAAAGGCGGCGGGATTCATGGCCCGCCCAGGCTACGCAGCCCAGCTGAGCGCCCGGAGCGCACCTCGGGCTCGCAGAACCACGTCCGGCACGCCGGTTCGCGCCGTTCTCGCGAGCCGAGGTCGATCCGACGAGCCGAGGATTCCGTAGGGGCGGGGATGCGCGAGAGCATCGGTGCCGCACGAGGACGAACCTCTCGGTCCCTCGGAAATGTTCGATTCTTTCGTTTCTCCCGAGTATCATCGACGCCATGAGCACGTCCACCGATCGACCGCGCGGTGCCCGCAAGGCCCAGACGTACCTCCCCGAGGCCGCCGCCCGGGACGAAATTCTCGACTTCGCCGCGCTGATGCGAGAGCTCGAGATCTTCCTCGCGCAGAACTCGTCGAAGGCGGCGCTCGTCGACCCCCAGGGCAGGGCCCGCCCCATCCCCGATGGGATCTTCCGCATCCTCGATCAGGTGACGAACTCCCTCGCCGCGGGCGAGGGCATCACGGTCGTCCCGCAGGGGACGACGATGACGACGCAGCAGGCCGCGGACTTCCTCGGGATCAGTCGCCCGACGCTGGTCCGCCTGCTGGAAGCGGGCGACATCGCTCATGACAAGCCCGGTCGTCACCGTCGGGTCCGGTTGGAGGACCTGGTCGCCTACCAGGCGGACTTCCGCGCCGAACGCCGCGCCGCGCTGCGCGAGCTGCGGCAGGCGAGTCTGAGCGCGAAGGTCCAGGTGGGCGATCCTGCCGCGGTGAAGCGGCGTGCGGAGCTCGACGCTGAGTGAGATTCCCGGCCTTCTTCGACACCAACGTCCTCTACGGCGCTCTGCTCAACGACTTCGTCCTCGAACTCGCTGATCGCGGGCTCTACCGGCCGCTGTGGTCGAAGGACGTCCTGTTCGAGCTCGCGAAGAACCTGGTGAAGAACGGGGAGGATCCGCTTCTCGTCGAGAAGCGCGTCGGGACGATGGAGCGCTACTTCGCCGACGCCATGGTCTCCGGCTACGACGACCTGGTACCGACGATGGCGAACGACGAGAAGGATCGGCACGTCCTCGCGGCCGCCGTCCGTGGCGGTGCAGAGGTGCTGGTGACGTTCAACACGAAGGACTTCCCGCCGGCGTCCGTCGAGCCGTTCGACCTCGAGATCGTCCATCCCGACGCCTTCCTGCTGGACCAGCTCGACCTCTACCGCGCCGACGCTCCGCGCTCTTGTCGAACTCGTCGAGGGGTACGACTCTCCGGCGATGACCGTCGACGACTTCCTGCTCGCGCTCACCCGCGCCGGGGTGCCGGACTTCGTGGATGCCGTTCGGTCGAAGCTCTACTGACCCGTCCCGGAGGGGACCGAGGCAGGAGCGTCACGCGCCGGCGGCCGGACGGTGGCTCACGCGGCGATCGGGCCGACCAGTTAACGGAAGAAACCCCCGCCATGTAGAAGCTAGGCGAGGGTTTCCGTGGCTCCGACGGGCGTCGATCCCGTGACCTCACGATTTTCAGTCGTGCGCTCTACCAACTGAGCTACAGAGCCGTTGCAGCCGAGGATGCCCGAGGACATCGATGCCGCGAGGAGACGAACGAGTCGTCTCCTGGAAAAGGCCCTTCCTCTCGGAAGGGCCTCTCTGCGACCCTGACGGGACTTGAACCCGCGACCTCCGCCGTGACAGGGCGGCACGCTAACCAGCTGCGCTACAGGGCCTCGTTGCGAAGACAAGCATACTGCCTTCGAGGCTGTTCGATTTTCACATCCCGTCCGTCTCCGGCCGTTCTGCGGTGGTGCACTTCTCTTGCGGTGGTAGTCCTCATCCGTGACCCCAACGGGATTCGAACCCGTGCTGCCGCCGTGAAAGGGCGGTGTCCTAGGCCACTAAACGATGGGGCCGGAAGCTCGCCGGGGCGACCCTGCGGCCGACCCACCATGACTACCGACACGCAAGCATAGGGACAGCCGGCCGGATATGCAAAATCGACCCTCGAGCGGCGTGGATCGCGGGTCGGACGCCGCCCGTCGAAGCGCGCCTGTGCCCCGGACGGGCGACGCCGATCCCTAGGCGTACGGGGAGGGCTTGACTAGTGTGGGTCGGAATCGCCACTTCCTCGCGACGGAGCCGCACCGCCGCCGAGGGAGTAGTCCGTCTCCAGCACCGAGGTCCCATGATCCACTCTTCGCGCCGAAACCGCCCCGCACGCCGCTCCGGCGCGCCGCGGATCGGCCGTCTCCGCGGCACCGCCCTCGTCTCGGCCGCGGTGGCCCTGGTCGCGGGACTGCTGGTCGCCACTCCCGCCCAGGCGGTCGAGTACCCCAGCTGGGCCGACGTCGAGGCGGCGAAGGGCAACACCCAGGCGGCGGCCGCGCAGGTGGACAGCATCCTCTCGCTGATCGACGGCCTGCAGAGCGAGGTCGCGGCGGCGCAGCAGGTCGCCGAGCAGCGCGGCGAGGAGTACTTCGCGGCGCAGCAGGACTTCGACGACGCCTCCGATCGGGCGAGCGAGCTCGAGGCCAAGGCCACCGCCAGTGCCGATCAGGCCGACGCCGCGACGCAGCAGGCGGGCCTCCTGGCCGCTCAGCTCTACCGCACCACCGGCACCGACCTCTCGGTCAACATCTTCCTCGACGGCGAGGGCGGCAAGGCCGACGACCTCCTCGGCCGCATCGGCAACATGACCAAGCTCGTCGAGCGCTCCAACGCCATCTACGAGCAGGCCAGCACCACCAAGAACACCGCCGAGTCGCTCGGCGACCAGGCGAAGGTCGCGCAGGCCGAGCGGGAGAAGCTCCGCGTCGCCGCCGAGTCGAAGCTCGCCGAGGCCACGGCCGCGCAGGCCGCCTCGGAGGCCGCGCTCACCGAGCAGCAGAACCAGAGCATCGTGCTCGAGCAGCAGCTGGCCGCCCTCCGCGACACGGAGTCGACGACCGTCGCCGACTACGAGGCCGGCGTCGCCGCCCGCGAGGCCGAGCGCCAGCGCATCCTCGCCGAGCAGGAGGCCGCCCGTCAGGCGCAGGCCGAGCTCGCCCGCCAGCGGGCCGCAGCAGCCCGAGAGGCCGCGGCGGCGGCAGCAGCAGCGGCTCCCTCCCGCGGATCCGGCGGCGGCGGTGGCTACAGCGCCCCGGTCGCCCCGTCTCCGGGTGGCGGCTCGACCGCGGTCAGCGACTCCGGCTGGGTGCTCCCCGCCTCGGGCCGCATCACCGGCACCTTCGGCCCCCGCGGCAGCCTCTCCACCGGCGGCGGCTCGACCAGCTCGTACCACCGCGGCACCGACATCGCCGGCGGCTGCGGCATCCCGATCTTCGCCGCCCACAGCGGAACGGTGACCTACGCCGGCTGGTTCGGCACCTACGGCAACTGGATCGAGATCAGCAACGGCGACGGCATCAGCACCGGCTACGCGCACATCATGCCCGGCGGCATCTACGTCAGCGTCGGCCAGCGGGTCGAGGCGGGCCAGCAGATCGCCGCCGTCGGCACCACCGGCGCCTCGACCGGCTGCCACCTGCACTACGAGACCCGCGTCAACGGCACCGCCGTCGACGCTCAGCCCTTCATGGCCGCACGAGGAGTCACACTTGGTTGACGCGCAGAAGACCGCCCGCAGCTTCACCCCCGCCCCGCGTGAGCGGGCCTGGAAGGGCCGTCTTCCGCTGGCGGTCTCGGCCGCCTTCGCGGTGACCGCCGTCACGGCGTCGCTCGGCATCGTGCCGGCCCAGGCGGACGACCCGTCGTACCCCTCGTGGGACGACGTGCAGAACGCGAAGACCGACGAGGCCAGCAAGCAGGCTGAGATCGACTCGATCACCGCGCTGATCGGCGGGCTGCAGACCTCGGTCGACGACGCGTCGCTCGTCGCAATGAAGAAGGCGGAGGCCTGGCGTCAGGCCCAGGAGGCGCTCGACGCCGCGGCCGCCGCCGTCACCGAGCTCGAGGACCGCGCGAACGCGGCGGCGTCGACGGCGCACACGTCGCAGATGCGTGCCGGCCTCCTCGCCGCGCACCTCTCCCGCTCCGCCGGCGGCGACCTCTCGATGAGCCTCGTCGCGAAGGGCCAGGACGCGGGCGACCTGCTGTACCAGCTCGGCGCCATGTCGCAGCTCTCCGAGCAGTCGCAGCGCGTCTACGCCGACGCTCTCGCCGACAAGCAGACCGCGGAGTCGCTCGCCGAGCAGGCCGACGTCGCCGTCGTGGAGCACCAGAAGCTGTCCGACGCCGCGGACGAGGCCCGCACGGGCGCAGACGCCGCTGCCGCCTCCGCTCGGAGCGCCCTCGCCGCGCAGGAGGCGAAGTCGGAGGAGCTCATCGCGCAGCTCGCCCTGCTCAAGGACTCGACCGTCGAGATCGAGACCGCGTTCCTCGCCGGCGAGCAGGAGCGCAAGGCCGCTGCGGCCGCTGCCGCCGCCGCCGCGAAGGCCGAGGCCGACGCTGCGGCCGCCCCGCCCGCCGCGAGCGCTCCCGTCGCGGCTCAGCCCTCGTCGGGCTCGTCGTCCGGCTCCTCGTCGTCCGGCTCCCGCCCCGCCGCGCCGGCCGCGAACCAGCCCTCGGCCCCGATCGCACAGCAGCCGGTCGCCCCCCAGCCCGAGGCGCCGCAGCAGCAGCCGGCTCCGCAGCAGCCCGCTGCGCCGGCGGCCCCCGCGCAGCAGCCCGCCGTCCAGCTCCCGCAGCCGGCCGCGCCGCAGCCCGCTCCGGTCCCGGTGGCGAACCCGGAGCCGCAGGTCGACCAGGTCGAGACCGCGATCTCCTACGCGATGGCGCAGCTCGGCGAGCACTACGTGCTCGGCGGCATGGGCCCGGACGTCTGGGACTGCTCGGGTCTCACCAAGCAGTCGTACGCGAGCGCCGGCGAGTACATCGGCACGCACTCCGCGACGAACCAGTACAACACCATGGCGAACGAGGGCAAGCTCGTCCCCTACAGCCAGCGTCAGCGCGGCGACCTGCTCTTCTGGTCGGACTCGCCCGGCGACTACTACCACGTGGCGATCTACCTCGGAGACGGCCAGATGATCGAGGCGCCGAACCCCAACTCGCCGGTGCGCGTGCACTCGATCTGGGGCACCCCGACCGGCATGGTCGGCCGCCCGACGGCGTAGCGCCGCCCGCGCGGCTCCGCCCGGGCAGCACCGCCCGAAGACACGAGAACCCGCCCCCTCGAGGCGCCGGCAGCAGCCGGTCGACTCGACGGGGCGGGTTCCGTCGTGAGAAGACCCGTGAGGGTCAGTGGCCCTCTTCGGCCAGCTTCTTGATGCCGTCCTGGACGATCTGCTCGGCCTCGGCCGCGTCGCCCCAGGCCTCGACCTTGACCCACTTGTTGGGCTCGAGGTCCTTGTAGCGCTCGAAGAAGTGCTTGATCTCGTTCTTGGTCTGCTCCGGGACGTCCGAGATGTCCTGGATGTGCTGCCAGCGCGGGTCCTTCGCGGGGACCACGATCACCTTGGCGTCGGAGCCGGCCTCGTCGCTCATGTTGAGCACGCCGACCGGGCGGACGGAGACGCCCACGCCCGGGAAGACGGGGTACTCGAGCAGCACCAGCGCATCGACGGGGTCGCCGTCGAGGCCGAGGGTGTTCTCGAAGTAGCCGTAGTCCGTCGGGTAGACGAAGGAGGTGAAGAGCACGCGGTCGAGGTAGACGCGACCGGTCTCGTGATCGACCTCGTACTTGTTGCGGCTGCCCTTGGGGATCTCTACGACGACGTCGTATGCGGCCATGTTCGCTCCTTGAGTCGGTGGCGCCGCGGGCGGCGCATCGGCGGGTCGGACCGGCCGGGGGAGTGCGCGCGGACACGCGCGCTCGCAGGCCGGATCGCTGGCCTAACGTTACTTGATGTGCCCGATCGCCCCCGCCTGACTCCCGCCGTCGCCGACATCCGGCGCGCGGTGCGCGCGAGCCTCGACGAGCTCGAATCCGGAGCCCTGGTGCTCGTCGCGCTGAGCGGGGGAGCCGACTCGCTGGCCCTCGCCGCCGCGGTCGCCTTCGAGGCCGAGCGCGGCGGCCGGCGGGCCGGCGCCGTGATCGTCGACCACGGTCTCCAGGACGGATCGGCGGAGGTCGCGCGACGCGCATCGGAGCAGGCGCACGCCCTCGGCCTCGCCCCCGTGCTGCGCGAGGTCGTGTCCGTGCTGCCGGACGGAGACGGGCCGGAGGCGGCGGCGCGCACGGCGAGGTACCGCGCCTTCGACGACGCGGTCGAGGCGACGGGCGCCGCGGCGGTCCTCCTCGCCCACACGCTCGACGACCAGGCCGAGACGGTGCTGCTCGGGCTGGCCCGGGGCGCGGGCGCCGCGAGTCTGCACGGCATGGCGGCGGTGAGCGGGATGCTGCGGCGCCCTCTGCTCGGCATCCGGCGCTCGAGCACCGTGGCCGCCTGCGCGGACGCCGGGCTGGAGCCCTGGAACGATCCGCACAACGACGACCCGCGCTACACCCGTGTCCGCGTCCGCCGCTCGGTGCTGCCGGTGCTCGAGGACGAGCTCGGCCCGGGAGTCGCCGAGGCGCTCGCCCGCACGGCCGACCAGCTCCGCGAGGACGGCGACGCGCTCGACGCGATGGCGCTCGACTGGGCGCTCGAGCTCGTCGGCCAGAACGACGACGGCCACGTCACGGTCGACGCGCGCGGCCTCGCCGCCGACCCGCCGGCGCTGCGCCAGCGGATCATCCGCCTCGTCGTGCAGAACGAGTTCGGCGTCGCCCTCTCCCGCGCCCAGACCCTCGCCGTCGCCGCCCTCGTCACCGACTGGCACGGCCAGAAGGGCGTCGACCTCCCCGGAGTCCGCGCCACCCGGGTCTCCGCAACTCTCGTCTTCGCCCCCGTGTGATCTCCCCGCCGCGAGATGCCACTTGTGCACGCGACACGCCGTGGAAGGCGTGCACAAGTGGCATCTCGCAGAGGGGAGCAGGGCGTCCCCGCCCGTAGAGTGGCCGGGTGGAAGCAGCCGACATCGCCGACGACATCACCGAGGTCCTCTTCACCGAGGCCGAGATCCACGAGCGGATCCGCGACCTGGCCCGCGCCATCGAGCGCGACTACGCCGGCGAGAACCTGCTCATCGTGGGGGTGCTCCGCGGCGCCGTCATGGTGATGGCGGACCTCGCCCGCGAGCTCAAGCTCGACATCGTGATGGACTGGATGGCCGTCTCCTCCTACGGCAGCAGCACGAAGTCCTCCGGCGTGGTGCGGATCCTCAAGGATCTCGACACCGACATCACCGACCGCAAGGTGCTGATCGTCGAGGACATCATCGACTCCGGCCTCACGCTCTCCTGGCTGCAGGGCAACCTGCGCAGCCGCGGCGCGGAGTCCGTCGAGATCTGCGCGCTCTTCCGCAAGCCCCGCGCCGCCAAGGTCGAGGTCGACGTCGCCTACGTGGGCTTCGACATCCCGAACGACTTCGTCATCGGCTACGGCCTCGACTACGCCGAGCGCTACCGCAACCTCCGCGATGTCGCGATCCTCGCTCCCCACGTCTACGCCTGACCGGCCCGGGGCCGACGCCCGCGCGGACGCGGCGCAGTCGAGCCTCGAGCGGCTCTTCGCGGTGCCGGTGCTCGGCTACCACGTGAGCTATCCGACGTCGCTGCGCGCGGATCTCGAGTTCGACTACTGGTGGCTCGCGCACGCGATCGACGCCGCCGTCGACGCGTTCGAGCGCACCGGAGACGCCGAGCACCTCGAGCGCGCTTCGCGGATCCACCGCGCCGTCCGGCTCCGCAACGGCGGACGGCTGGTCAACGGCTACTTCGACGACATGATGTGGCTCGGCGGCGCACTGGCCCGCCTCGGCGAGGCGACGGGGGAGGGCCGCTGGCTCGACCGCGCGGACCGGCTCTGGCGCTTCGCGGTCGCGCGCGGCTGGAACCTCCGGCACGGCGCGAGCCTCGCCTGGCGCCGCCGCCAGCTCGACTACAAGAACGCGCCGGCGAACGGGCCGTTCGCGATCCTCGGTGCCCGGCTGGAGCGGCTCCGCCCCGACGGCCGCGAGGAGCTGGCCCGCGCCGCCTTCGACTGGCTGCACGTGCGCCTGCGCGACGACGACACCGGCTTCGTCGCCGACGGCATCGGCCGCGAGGGCGGCTCGGCCCGCGACGACTGGGCGTTCAGCTACAACCACGGCGTCTACATCGGCGCGGCGCTGGCGCTGCACCGGCTGCGTCCGGATGAACGGCTGCTCGCGCACGCCTCCCGCACCGCCGACGACCTGCTCACGCGCCTCGCACCCGACGGCGTCTTCGTCGACCAGGGTGCGGGCGACGGCGCGCTCTTCGGCGGGATCGCCTACCGGCACCTGGTCGACCTCGCGACGGCGGACGGGGTCGACGCCGCGTCCGCCACGCGGATCCGCCGCTTCGTCACCGGCAGCGTCGACGCCCTCTGGCGCTCGAGCGAGCGCGGCGGGATCCTGCTCGCCGGGCCGCGCTGGGACGCCCCGCCGACCCTGCCCGCGACGCTCTCGGCCGAGATCGGCGCGGTCCTCGCGACGGAGGCGGCGGCGACCCTCGAGCGGCGCACGGTGCGGGAGCCGGCGCCCGGCACAGCAGACTGAGAGCGTGAGAGCCCCTTCCGCGAGATCCACGGCCGCGCGACCCGTGTTCGCCGTCGTCATCAATCCGAGCAAGTTCGACGACGTCGGCGCCGCGCAGGACGTGGTCGCCACGGTCGCCCGCCGCGCCGGCTGGCGCGAGCCGCTCTGGTTCGAGACCAGCGTCGACGACTCCGGAGCCGGAGCCGCGCGGGCCGCGCTGGAGTCGGGCGCCGACCTCGTCTGCGCGATGGGCGGCGACGGCACCGTGCGCGCTGTCGCCTCGGTGCTGCGCGGCACGTCCGTCCCCTACGGACTGCTGCCCAGCGGCACCGGCAACCTGCTCGCCCGGAACCTCGGGATCCCGCTCGGCGCGCTCGCCGACGCGGTCGAGATCGCGCTGCTCGGGCAGGACCGGGCGATCGACGTCGGCACGGCGACCTTCGACGACGGCGAGGAGCGCGTCTTCATGGTGATGGGCGGCGTGGGCCTGGACGCGGAGATCATGGACAAGACCGACGACGAGCTGAAGAAGCGCGTCGGCTGGGGCGCCTACGTCGCGGCGGGCGCCGAGGTGATGTTCAAGGCCGGCTTCGAGGTGACGCTGACGATCGACGGCAAGCCGGAGCCGCCGACCCGCACCCTGATGGTGCTGGCCTGCAACTGCAGCTCGGTCGTGGCGAACATCGAGCTCGCCGCCGGCGCGGTCCTCGACGACGGCGACCTCGAGCTGGTGCTGCTGCGCCGCCGCTTCGGCCTCGCCCTCGACGTCGCGACCGGCAACCGCAACGGCCTCGCGTCCCTGCACCAGTGGCCGGGGCGCGAGTTCTCCTTCTCGCTCGACCAGCCCGTGCTCGCCGAGCTCGACGGCGACCCGATCGGCCGCACCACGAGCGGCCGCTTCAGCGTCGACCCCGGCGCGCTGCTCGTCCGCCTGCCCGTGCCGACCCCGAAGAGCCCGGGCCTCACCCCGCACGACACCCTCGTGATCGACACCACCGAGATCGCGACGATCCTCGCCGCCGAGCCCGACGGAGCGGCACCGACCACCTGACGCTCCGAGCGCCACCATGCTGGTCGAGTAGCGCCGCAGGGGCGTATCGAGACCCGCCGTCATCAGCAGGGAGGTCTGCAGACTCGACGTCCGGTGACGGTGGATCTCGAGACGCCCGCTGCGCGGGCTACTCGATCAGCATGCAACGAGAGTGCTGCTGTCTCCCCCTCATGCTGGTCGAGTAGCCCCGGAGGGGCGTATCGAGACCCGGCGTCGTCAGCAGGAAGGTCTGCGGACTTCCCTCTTGGCCACGGTGGATCTCGATACGCCCGCTGCGCGGGCTACTCGATCAGCATGCAACGGGAGTGCTGCTGTCTCCCTCTCATGCTGGTCGAGTAGCCCCGGAGGGGCGTATCGAGACCCGCCGTCATCAGCAGGGAGGTCTGCGGACTTCTTGGCCACGGTGGATCTCGATACGCCCGCTGCGCGGGCTACTCGATCAGCATGAGAGCGACACGGCTGCTCGCTCAACGGGGGGCTTCCTCCCGCTCCTTTACGGATGTAATGTATGTTACGAACGTAAAGGAGGCACCATGGCCGACCCCCGCCTCGCCCGCTCGCGCGAGCAGCTGATCGCCGCGATCACGGTCGCGCTCGACCACCCCGGCGACGACCAGCCGTCGATCACCGACCTCTGCTCGGCCGCCCGCGTCAGCCGGCCGACGTTCTACCAGCACTTCGGCGACGTGCCCTCGCTGGTCGAGGCCGCCGCGCTCGAGCGCATGCACGCGCTGTTCGCCGCCGTCGTGCCGCCCTCGCCGCAGGACGACTGGGAGACCGCGGTGCCGCGCGTCGTCCGCGGCCTGCTCTCGGGGCTGCTCGAGCACGCCGACTTCTACCGCCGCGCGCTGAGCGGTGGCACCGCCCGCTCCGTCCAGGAGTCGGTCGTCGCCTTCCTCGCCCAGCGGCTGCTCGCCTTCTCGCCGCTGGCCGCGCAGGAGGCGGGCGACCGCGCCCGGGTCGAGCGCTTCGCCGTCTTCCTCGCCGCCGGGACCGTCTGGCTCGTCGTCGGCTGGCTGCTCGACGGCGACGACCGCCGCCCGGTCGCCGCCGCCTCGGCCGAGATCGCCGAGCTCCTCGTCACCGGAGTCGCATCGCCGCGGCTCACCGCCCCCGCCACCGACTCCTCGAAGTAGAAGGACCATGCCCGCCTCCGCCGCCCGCCGCTCACCCCGGCTCCTCCACCGTCTGCGCTCCGTCTCCCCGCGCCTCGTCGTCGTCTTCTCCGCGATCGCGCTCATCCCGCTGATCTACGCGGGCCTGCTGACCTCGGCGAACCTCGACCCGACCCACCACCTCGACACCGTCCCCGCGGCGATCGTGAACGAGGACACCGGCGCGACCGCCGCCGACGGCTCGGCCCTCGCGCTCGGCGACGCGCTGACCGACGAGCTGACGACGAGCACCTCCGCCTCGAACTTCGACTGGACGCGGACCGACGCCGACGAGGCCGCGAGCGAGCTCGCCTCCGGCGCCGTCTACGCAGTGCTGACCGTTCCGGCCGGCTTCTCGGCCGACGTGGCCTCGGTCGGCGGGGACGACCCGTCGGCGGCGACCGCGGCCCGGCTGTCGATCGCGACGAACGACGGCGCCAACCTGATCGTCGGCAACATCGCCGCGACGATCGGCAGCACGGTCACGAAGACCCTCGAGAAGCAGGTCGGCGAGGAGTACCTGAAGAACGTCTACGTCGGCTTCACGGACGTGCACGACAGCCTCGAGCAGGCCGCCGACGGCGCGACGCAGCTCGCCGACGGCGCGGCCACCGCGTCGAGCGGCTCGGACGAGCTCGTCGTCGGCCTCGAGCAGCTGCAGGACGGCACCGCGCAGCTCGCCACCGGGGCGGACTCGCTCCGCGCCGGGGCCGACTCCGCTGCGGACGGAGCGGCGACTCTCTCCACCGGGCTTCAGCAGCTCGCCGACGGGACGGCCGCGCTGCCGTCGTCCGCCGCCGCGCTGAACGCCGGTGCGCAGTCGGTCGCCACGGGTGCGCAGTCGCTCGACGGTGGAGCCGCGGACCTGGCGACCGGAGCGGCGACCCTCGCCGACGGCACCGCCGCCCTGTCCTCCGGAGCGGCGACAGCCGCGACCGGCGCGCAGTCCCTCGCCGAGGGCGCCTCCTCCGTCTCCGACGGCGCGACGGCGGCACTCGCCGGTGCCGGGACGCTGCGCGACGGCTCGGCGGCGCTGGCCGCGAGCACTCCCGCCCTGGCCACCGGAGCGGCGACGGTCGACACCGGCCTCCGGTCGCTGATCGCGGGCTACGGCACCCTCACCGACACCGAGCGCCTCGCCCTCCTCACGCAGCTCGAGTCGGGAGCTGCCGGAGTCTCGGCCGGAGCGACCGCCGCGGACCAGGGCGCGCAGACCCTCGCCGCCGGGTCCTCGGCGCTCGTCGGCGACTCCTCGGGCGGGCTGACCGCACTCGCCGCGGGCGCCGCCTCCGTGTCCTCCGGAGCCGCCGACCTCACCACCGGCGTGCAGTCGCTCGCCGCCGGAGCCGCGTCCGCCGACTCCGGCGCGCAGTCGCTCAGCACCGGGGCGCAGTCCCTCGCGACCGGCGCCGCCTCCCTCGACTCCGGAGCGGCGCAGGTCGCCGCCGGCACCGGCACCCTCGCCGGCAGCGTCGGCCCGCTGACGACCGGCCTCGACTCCGCCGCGAGCGGGGCCGGAGCGCTCGCCTCGGGCACTGCCTCCCTCGCCTCCGGTTCCGACGCCCTCGCCACCGGTGCCGACTCCGCCGCGCAGGGCAGCGCGGACGCCGCGACCGGCGCGGGCAGCCTCGCCTCAGGGGTCGACTCCCTCGCCACCGGCTCCGAGACCCTGTCCGGGAAGCTGGCCGACGGCGCCGCCGACGTCCCCTCCTACACGTCGGACCAGGCGGACGCGCTCAGCGCCGTCGCCGCGGCCCCCGTCGCGCTCGACACCGAGCGCCTGAACCGCGTGCCCGAGTACGGTTCCGGACTCGCGCCCTACTTCATGGCCCTCGCGCTCTGGGTCGGCGCCCTCGCCTTCTACCTGATGAGCGCGCCGCTGAGCGAGCGCCTGCTCGCCGCCCGCCGGCCCGCCTGGGTGGTCGCGCTGCGCAGCTACCTCCCCGGCGCGCTGATGGCGGTGGCGCAGGGCGTGCTCGCCGCGCTGGTGATCCGCTTCGGCGTCGGCGTCGACATGGCGCAGCTCCCGGCGCTGATGGGGATCGCGGTCCTCACCAGCCTGACCTTCGTCGCGATCAACCAGGCGCTGATCGCCCTGCTCGACGCACCCGGTCGCTTCCTCGCGCTGCTGCTGATCGTGCTCCAGCTCTCCTCGGCGGGCGGCACCTACCCCATCGAGACGGCGCCCGCCTTCTTCCAGGCCGTGCACGGGGTGCTGCCGCTGACCTACACGGTCGAGGCGTTCCGCTCCCTGATCGCGGGCGGCAGCATCGGCGTCGCGAACGCCGTGCTGGTGCTTTCGCTCTGGCTGCTCGGCGCCCTCGCCGTCACCGTGCTGGCCGCCGACCGCCGCCGCCGCGGCCTGACGCCGGCCCTGCGCGACCCGGAGCCCCTGCTCGAGACGGCGTGACCGGAGCGGTCCAGCATGCTGGTCGACGGCTCGACCGGAGGACGCCTGCGGCGGTGGCGCCCAGCATGCTGGTCGAGTAGCCGCGCAGCGGCGTATCGAGACCCGCCGTCATCAGCAGGACGGGTCTGCAGACTCGTCTTCTGACGCTGGTGGATCTCGATACGCCCGCTGCGCGGGCTACTCGATCAGCATGGACCCCGCTGCGCGGGCTACTCGATCAGCATGGGGCGGACCCGCTGCGCGGGCTACTCGATCAGCATGGAGGCAGCGTGCCGGAGTCGGTCCCGCGCGCCGCACACCCACCGCCCCGCGCCCAGCCCGCGCTTCCTCCGCCCAGGGCGAACGCGTGGCGCGCGCTCAGAGAGCGGGAGGTAGCCTGACACTCACATTTCCTCGTCAGAAAGGTGCCGGGCCTGCGCCCGCAACATTCATGAACGTCAAGCGCATCTTCCGGGGTCCCATTCTCTACGTCGTCCTCGCGATCGTGGCGGTCTGGATCGGCTCCTCGCTGATCACGATGTCGGGCTTCCGGCAGATCAGCACGCAGGAGGGGCTCCAGCTCCTCTCCGACGGCAAGGTCGACTCCGCGAAGATCGTCGACGGCGAGCAGCGCGTCGACCTGACCCTCGCGCAGGACGACGGCGACAACGGCAAGCAGGTGCAGTTCTACTACGTGGCACCGCGCGGCGCCGAGGTCGTGGACGCGGTCACCACCGCTGCTCCGTCCGACGGCTACGACGACGAGGTCCCGCAGACCAACTGGTTCCTCTCCGCTCTCGGCTTCCTCCTCCCGATCCTCCTGATCGGCGCGTTCTTCTGGCTGATGCTCTCGGGCATGCAGGGCGGCGGCAACCGCGTCATGCAGTTCGGCAAGTCGAAGGCGAAGCTGGTCTCGAAGGAGTCGCCCAAGGTCACGTTCGGCGACGTCGCCGGCGCCGACGAGGCGATCGAGGAGCTGCACGAGATCAAGGAGTTCCTCAAGGAGCCCGCCAAGTTCCAGGCCGTCGGCGCGCGGATCCCGAAGGGCGTCCTGCTCTACGGACCTCCCGGCACCGGCAAGACCCTGCTGGCCCGCGCCGTCGCGGGTGAGGCGGGCGTCCCCTTCTACTCGATCTCCGGCTCCGACTTCGTCGAGATGTTCGTCGGCGTCGGCGCGAGCCGCGTCCGCGACCTGTTCCAGCAGGCCAAGGAGAACTCGCCGGCCATCATCTTCGTCGACGAGATCGACGCCGTCGGCCGCCACCGCGGCGCCGGCATGGGTGGCGGGCACGACGAGCGCGAGCAGACCCTCAACCAGCTGCTGGTCGAGATGGACGGCTTCGACGTCAAGACCAACGTCATCCTGATCGCGGCGACCAACCGCCCCGACATCCTCGACCCCGCGCTGCTGCGCCCGGGCCGCTTCGACCGCCAGATCGGCGTCGACGCCCCGGACATGCTCGGCCGCAAGAAGATCCTCGAGGTGCACGGCCGCGGCAAGCCCCTGGCGGGCGGAGTCGACCTCGAGGTCGTCGCCCGCAAGACCCCGGGCTTCACCGGCGCCGACCTCGCGAACGTCCTCAACGAGGCCGCGCTGCTCACGGCCCGCTCGAACGCGCAGCTGATCGACAACCGCGCGCTCGACGAGGCGATCGACCGCGTCATCGCCGGTCCGCAGCGCCGCACGCGCGTCATGCGCGACAAGGAGAAGCTGATCACGGCGTACCACGAGGGCGGCCACGCCCTCGCCGCCGCGGCGATGCGCCACACCGACCCCGTCACGAAGGTCACGATCCTCCCGCGCGGCCGAGCCCTCGGCTACACGATGGTCCTGCCGCTCGAGGACAAGTACTCGACCACCCGCAACGAGCTGCTCGACCAGCTCGCCTACGCGATGGGCGGCCGTGTCGCGGAGGAGATCGTCTTCCACGACCCGACCACCGGCGCCTCGAACGACATCGAGAAGGCGACCTCGATCGCCCGCAAGATGGTCACCGAGTTCGGCATGTCCTCGAACGTGGGCGCGGTGAAGCTCGGCTCCTCCTCGGGCGAGATGTTCCTCGGCCGCGACATGGGCCACCAGCGCGACTACTCCGAGCAGGTCGCCGAGCGCGTCGACCTCGAGACCCGGCAGCTGATCGAGCAGGCGCACGACGAGGCCTGGCAGGTCATCAACGCCAACCGCGACATCCTCGACCGCCTCGCCGCCGACCTCCTCGAGAAGGAGACCCTCGACCACGACCAGCTGGCCGAGATCTTCAAGGACGTCCGCAAGATCGACGAGCGCCCGCAGTGGCTCTCGAGCGACAAGCGCCCGCTCTCCGACCTCCCGCCGATCGCCATGCCGCCCGCCAAGGCGCCGATCGACGCCGGCGCCACCGACGGCGCGGTCGTCTCGGAGAGCTCCGAGCCCGCCGCCCCGCAGCGGCCGCCGCTGATCAACCCGCGCCCGACGACGGCGTAGCAGCACCGTGCCGGTCGACAGGGCGCGCATCGAGGCCGCCGTCGCCGAGCTCCTCGCGGCCATCGGGGAGGACCCGGGCCGCGAGGGGCTCTCGACGACCCCGCAGCGCTTCGCCGACTCCTACGAGGAGTTCTTCGGCGAGTTCGACCTCGACCCGGCCTCGCACCTCGCCGAGACCTTCGCGGTCGTCGAGGAGGGGGAGCAGCCGCCGGCGACCCAGACGGTCGTCGTCCGCGACCTGGCCTTCCGCTCCGTCTGCGAGCACCACCTGCTGCCGTTCGCCGGCGTCGCGCACATCGCCTACCGCGCGGGCGAGCGCGTCGTCGGCCTCGGCAAGCTCCCGCGGGTCGTCGAGACAGTCGCGTCCAGGCCGCAGCTGCAGGAGCGGCTGACCGAGCAGATCGCGGACGTCCTCGACGCCGGTCTCTCGCCCGAGGGCGTCCTGGTCGTCGTCGACGCCGAGCACGGCTGCGTCCGGCTGCGCGGCGCGCGCCAGAGGGCCAGCTCGACCGTCACCGTCGCCGCCCGCGGCACCCTCGCCGACCCCGCCGCGCGCGCCGAGATCATCGCGCTGATCGGCGCCGCCCGGGAGGCCTGACGTGGGCCTCGCCGTCACCGATCTCGCGCCCGGCCATCGCGCCGCGCTCCTCGGGATCCTCAACGTCACCCCCGACTCCTTCAGCGACGGCGGTCGCTGGCTGTCCGTCGACGACGCGGTCGAGCACGGACTCACGATGACCCGCTCCTCCGGCGACGGCCCGGCGTCCTTCGGCGCCGACCTCGTCGATGTCGGCGGGGAGTCGACCCGCCCCGGCGCCGCGCGCGTCGACGCCGCGGCCGAGCAGGGGCGCGTGCTGCCGGTGGTCCGCGCGCTCGCGGCCGAGGGCGTCCGGGTCAGCATCGACACCATGAGCGCCGCGACCGCGGAGGCCGCTCTGGACGCGGGCGCGGTCGTCGTCAACGACGTCTCCGGCGGACTCGCCGACCCGGCGATGCTCCCGCTCGTCGCCGAGCGCGGCGCGGTCTACATCGCCATGCACTGGCGCGGTCACAGCGCCGGCATGACGGAGCTCGCCTCCTACGCCGACGTGGTCGCCGAGGTGCGCTCCGAGCTGGAGCGCCGCGTGGACGCCGCCCGTGCGGCGGGCATCCGCGACGAGCACCTGATCCTCGATCCCGGACTCGGCTTCGCGAAGGACGGCGGCCACGACTGGGCGCTGCTCGCGCACCTCGACGCGATCGTCTCGCTGGGCCTGCCCGTGCTGGTCGGCCACTCCCGCAAGCGCTTCCTCGCCCCCTTCGCTCCGGCCGGCTCGACCGCGGCGGAGCGCGACGACGTGACGGCGCTGCTGAGCCTCGCCGCCGTCGACCGCGGCGCCTGGGGCGTCCGGGTGCACGACGTCCGCTCGAGCGCCCGCGCCCTCGCGCTCGGCGCCCGCCTCCAGGAGGAGCTCCCGTGACCGACCCCGCCCGCTCCGCCGCGACGCCGCCGGCCCTCGACGCCGCCGCGCTCGCGCTGCGCGACTCGATCACCCTCACGGGTCTGCGGGTGCGCGCGCACCACGGGGTCTTCGACTTCGAGCGCGAGAACGGCCAGGACTTCGTGATCGACGCCACGGTCTGGCTCGACCTCGCTCCCGCGGCGAGCGGCGACGCGCTGGCCGAGACGGTGCACTACGGCGAGCTGGCGATCGCCCTCGCCGACGCCGTCACCCGCGACCCGGTCGACCTGATCGAGACCGTCGCGGAGCGCCTGGCCGCGGTCGCGCTGAGCTTCGCCGCCGCCGAGGTGGTGCGGATCACCGTGCACAAGCCCGACGCGCCCATCCCGCTGCCGTTCGACGACGTCGCGGTGCAGATCACCCGGGTCCGCCCGTGAGGCCGCGGCAGCAGCGACTGCTGCCCGAGCGTCGGGTCGTCCTCGCACTCGGCAGCAACCTGGGCGACCGGCTCGCGCACCTGGAGGCCGCCGTCCGCGCGCTCGCGACGACGCCCGGGCTCCGCCTGGACGGGGTGTCGAAGGTGGTCGAGTCGCCGGCCTGGAAGCTCGACGGCGCCGACGAGGCCGCGCCCGCCTACTTCAACGCGGTCGTGATCGGCTCGACGACGCTCGAGCCCGACGACCTGCTCGCCGCGACGGCCTCGATCGAGCGCGCGGGCGGCCGGATCCGCGGCGACGGCGAGGAGCGCTGGGGCGACCGCACGCTCGACATCGACCTGATCGCGGTCGGCGGCGTCGTCCGTGACGACCCGCACCTCACCCTCCCGCACCCGCGTGCCGGTGAGCGCGCCTTCGTGCTCGAGCCGTGGCTCGACGTGGAGCCACACGCCGTCCTGGCGGGGCGCGGCCCGGTCGCCGAGCTGCGCGCCCGCGCGACGGACCGGGTGACCGACCGGCCCGAGGCGATAGCGTGGCGGCGCCCGCGAACCTCCGAGACCGCCCCCGCCCCCGGCCGCACCGACCCCGAGAGCAGCACTCCGTGAAGCGCACCCGCATCAGCTCCCTGCTCGGCCTGGCCCTCGTCGGCGCCGTCGCCGGCTTCCTGATCGACCTGGCCATCGCCTCTGCGGGGCGCCCGGTGCTGATCCCGCCGCTCACCGTCCCGCTGACGCTCGTGGTGGTCGCGGCGCTCGTGATCGGCTTCGCGATCCCGATCCACCGCGCGACCAAGGGGACGCTCCGCCGCCCCATCGACCCGTTCCGCGCGATGCGCGTCGTCGTGCTGGCGAAGGCGTCGAGTCTCGTCGGCGCTCTGCTCCTCGGGGCCTCCGGCGGGGTGCTCGTCTACCTGCTGAGCCGGCCCGTGGTGCCTTCGCTAGGCTCCGTGTGGCAGGACGTGGCCGCCATCGTCGGCGCGATCGTCCTGCTGGTGGCCGGTCTGGTCGCCGAGCACCTGTGCACCATCCCGCCGACCGACGACGACGACCCCGCTGTCGGCGAGGTGAACCACGCCTGACGCCGACGCCCGCTCGGACGCAGGCAGGGAGGACGTCATCATGGCCGACGACCAGGAGGCGACCCCCGCAGCCGTTCCGGAGCCGCTGAGCCCGGAGCCGCTGAGCCGGCGTGAGGCGCGGAGCCGCGAGGCGGCGCTCGAGCAGGAGCGCGAGTCGGTCCGGCCCGTGCGGGACGCGGTTCAGCCGGAGCCTGACGCGAGTCAGCCGGGGCGTGACGCGGTCCACCCGGAGGGCGTCGGGCTCGACTCCGCCGGTCCCGAGCGCCCGACCGGTGGCCGCCTCGACCTGGCCGGTCCGTGGCGGCGCGTCTCGCCGAAGTACGTGGCCGTCGAGGTCGTCTCGGCCGTCGTCTCCAGCGTGGTGCTCCTCGCCGTGCCGACCTTCCTGCTGCTGATCGGCGTCGACTGGGCCTGGATCCTCGTCCTCGCAGCGGCGATCCTCGCCGTCACGCTGCTGATCGTCGCCCCCCGCCGCGCTCGCGCGTACGGCTACCGGCTGCGCGAGGACGACCTGCTCTTCCGCCGCGGCATCATGTTCCAGCGCTTCGTCTCGGTGCCCTACGGCCGCATGCAGCTGATCGACGTCAACCGCGGCCCGCTCGCGCGCGCCCTCGGCCTGGCCGATCTGCGCTTCGTGACCGCCGCCGCGGCGACCGGTGTCAGCATCCCCGGGCTCGTCGACGGCGACGCCGAGGAGCTGCGCGATCGGCTCGTCGAACTGGCGGAGTCGCGCCGGGCCGGCCTGTGAGCGAGGCTCCTGCGGCCGTCCGCGGCATCGAGACCGACCTCGCCGACGGCGAGTGGCACCGCCTGCACCCCGCGACACCGGTGCTCAAGGGCGGGATCGGCCTGCTGGTGGTCCTCGGCATCCTGATCACCAACCTCCGCGAGCGCCTGCTCGAGCTCTTCCTCCCCGGCCCCGGCGATTACGAGAGCGGCGACCCGGTCGACGCCTTGATCGACCGCGGGCTGATCGGCTGGGCGCTGCTCGCTGTCGTCGCCGGTCTGGCCGTCGCCGTGTTCGCCTTCTGGCTGTCCTGGCGGATGCACACCTTCCGCATCACCGACGAGATCGTCGAGGTGCGCTCGGGAGTGCTCTTCCGCACCAACCGGCGCGCGCGGCTCGACCGCATCCAGGGCATCGCCGTGCAGCGCCCGCTGTTCGCCCGGCTGTTCGGCGCGGCCAAGCTCGAGGTCAGCGTCGCCGGGCAGGACGCGAACGTGCAGCTCTCCTACCTCGGCTCGCGGCTGGTGGACGCGCTGCGGCGTGACATCCTGCGGCTGGCGTCGGGGGTGCGCGAGCGGGAGGCGGTCGCGGGGGAGGCGCCGGCCGGCGGCTTCCTCGCGCGCCGGCTGGAGGAGTTCGCCGAGCCGGAGGAGCAGGCGCCGCCCGAGTCGGTCGTCTCCATCCCGCCCGGGCGGCTGCTCGGCTCCCTGGTGTTCAGCGGCTTCACGGTCTTCCTGGTGGTGGCGATCGTGGCCGTCGTCCTCACCTCGGTCTACGGCTCGCCCTACGTGCTGATCGCGATCCTGCCCGGCCTGATCGGCTCCGGCAGCTACTACATCCGCCAGTTCGTCCGCTCGCTGCGCTACTCGATCGCCGCGACGCAGGACGGCGTGCGCGTCGGCTACGGCGTGCTCTCGACCAGCAGCGACACCCTGCCGCCCGGCCGGATCCACGCGGTGGAGATCACCCAGCCGCTGCTCTGGCGGCCGTTCGGCTGGTGGCAGGTGAAGATCGACCGGGCCGGCCACGCGGCGTCCCGCGGTGCGAACGGCGAGCCGAACACCACGATCCTCCCGGTCGGCGACCTCGCCGCCGTCGAGCGCGTGCTCGCGCTGCTGCTGCCCGGCGACGACGAGGGCGCCGAGGCGACCCCCGTCGGCGACGCGCTGCGCCGCCGGGACGCCCCCGGCTTCACCAGCGCGCCCCGCTCGGCGATGCTGCTCCGGCCCTTCTCCTGGCGGCGCACCGGCTTCCGGCTGGCGGAGGACGTCGTGGTCCTGCGCAGCGGAGCCGTCTGGCGCCGCGTCACGGTCGTCCCGCTCGCGCGGATGCAGAGCGTCGGCGTGCAGCAGGGGCCGCTGCAGCGGATGCTCGGGCTGGCCTCGGCGCGCGTGCACACGGTCGCCGGCCCGGTCACGCCGCTGGTGCCGGTGATGAGCGTCGCCGACGGAGTCGCCTTCTTCGAGAGCGTGGGCCGGGCCGGGACCGCCGCGGCCGAGCGCGACGCCAGCCACCACTGGGGGCGGCGCGCCGCCGCCGCTCCGACGCCCCGCGACGCCTGGGCCGCACCCGAGGGGGACCCGTATGCCTGACGCCCGCCGCGACGGACGCCTCGGCGTCGGGATCATCGGCGCCGGACCCGTCGGCCCGGTGCTCGGTGCCGCGCTCGCCAACGCCGGGCACGCCGTGGTCGGCGTCGCCACGACGAGCGACGCCGGCCGCGAGCGCGTCGACGCCCTGCTGCCCGGCGCTCCGGTGCTCGCGATCCCCGATCTCGTCGAGCGGAGCGAGCTGGTGATCATCGCCGTCCCGGGCGCCGAGATCGCGGCGCTGGTGGCCGGCCTCGCCGCGACCGGGGCCTGGCAGCCCGGGCAGCTCGTGCTGCACACCGCGGCGGAGCACGGCTTCGGCGTGCTGGCGCCCGCCCTGGCCTCGGGCGTCATCCCGCTCGCCGTGCACCCGGCGATGACGTTCACCGGGACCAGCCTCGACCTGGCGCGCCTGGCGGAGACGTACTTCGCCGTGACCGCGCCCGGCCCGGTGCTGCCGATCGCGCAGGCCCTCGTCGTCGAGATGGGCGGCGAGCCGGTCACCGTCGCGGAGGCGGACCGCCCCGCCTACGCCGAGGCCGTCTCCACCGCGACCACGTTCTCCACCGCCATCGTCGAGCAGGCCGCCGGCCTCCTCGCCGGCATCGGCGTCGACAAGCCCGGCTTCTTCCTCTCCAGCCTCGTCCGCTCCTCCGTCGACGACGCCCTCCGCCGCGCGGCCGGCTGACGCCGCCCTCCGTGCCGGCGGGCGGCTGACGCCGCCCCGCCGGCCGAGGAGCGCCGCAGGCGCGCCCCATCCGCGCGGCCGGCTGACGGCGCCCCGCCGACGGAGGAGCGCCGGAGGCGCGCCCCATGCTGGTCGAGTAGCGCCGGAGGCGCGTATCGAGACCCGGCGTCGCCAGGACATCGGTCCTGCAGACCTCTGCTCTGACGCTGGTGGATCTCGATACGCCCGCTGCGCGGGCTACTCGATCAGCATGAAAGGCGCCCGCTGCGCGGGGTACTCGAGCAGCGCTGCAAGCGCCCCCCTCATGCTGGTCGAGTAGCGCCGGAGGCGCGTATCGAGACCCGGCGTCGCCAGGACATCGGTCCTGCAGACCTCTGCTCTGACGCTGGTGGATCTCGATACGCCCGCTGCGCGGGCTACTCGATCAGCAAGAAGGGTGCCCGCTGCGCGGGCTACTCGATCAGCAAGAAGGGTGCCCGCTGCGCGGGCTACTCGATCAGCAAGAAGGGTGCCCGCTGCGCGGGCTACTCGATCAGCATGGAGGGGAGGGTGACCGCGGCGCGGGCTCCTCGATCACCGGACTCCGCACCGCCGGTAGGGTTCTCGGGTGATCAGCACCATCGAACGCATCGGCGAGCTCCGGGAGACCCTGCAGGAGGCGCGGCGCGGCGGGGCGCGAATCGCCCTCGTGCCGACCATGGGCGCGCTGCACGACGGGCACCTCGCGCTCGTCGACCGGGCGCGGGAGATCGCGGACGTCGTCGTCGTGTCGATCTTCGTGAATCCGCTGCAGTTCGGCCCGGACGAGGACCTCGACCGCTATCCGCGCGACCTGGCGGCCGACGTCGCCCTGCTCGAGGAGCGCGGCGTCGCCCACGTCTTCGCGCCGAGCGTCGCCGAGATGTACCCGGACGGCCCCTCCTCCACCCGCGTCGTCGCCGGGAAGGTCGGCGCGCTCTACGAGGGCCGCTCGCGCCCCGGCCACTTCGACGGCATGCTGACCGTCGTCTCGAAGCTCCTGCACATCGTGCAGCCGGACGTCGCGATGTTCGGCCAGAAGGACGCGCAGCAGCTGTTCCTCGTCCGCCGGATGGTGCGCGACCTCGATCTGCCCGTCGCGATCGAGGGCGTGGACACCGTCCGTGAGGAGGACGGCCTCGCGCTCTCCAGCCGCAACCGCTACCTCGACGCCCGCGAGCGCCGGGCCGCCCGGACGATCCCGCTGCTGCTCGAGGCCGCCGCCTCCGCCGCGGACCGCGGCATCGACGCCGTGATCGCGGCCGCGCAGTCCGCCTCGATGGGCGAGCCGCTGGTTAAGCTGGACTACCTCGTCGTCACGAACCCGGCGACGCTCCTGCCGGTCGACGACGACCACCGCGGCCCGGCCCTCGTGCTCGTCGCCGCGGTCGTCGGCTCCACCCGGCTCCTCGACAACGGCCCGATCCTGCTCGCCTGATCGCGCCCGCCGCCTCCAACCGAAAGCACCCGCGTTCTGACATGGTCGACACTCCCGGCGCCCCCGTGCCCCCGTCCGAGCCCACGCCCGAGGAGGCCTCCGAGCAGAAGGCCGTCCGCCTGGCCAAGCGCGAGCGCCTGATCGAGCTGGCCGGCGACGACCTCGGCGGCGGCGCCTACCCGGTGTCCGTCGCGGTCACCGACACCATCGCGGCCGTCCGCGCGCGCCACGAGGGCATCGAGCCCGACGTCAAGACGGGCGAGCGGGTCGGCCTCGCCGGCCGCGTCGTCTTCCAGCGCAACACCGGCAAGCTCTGCTTCGCGACGCTGCAGGCCGGCGACGGCTCGCGGATCCAGGCGATGGTCTCGCTCGGCGACGTCGGCGAGGAGTCGCTGGCGAGCTGGAAGGAGCTCGTCGACCTCGGCGACCACCTCTTCGTCGCCGGCGAGGTGCTCTCCAGCAAGCGCGGCGAGCTCTCCGTCTGGGTGTCGGAGTGGAGCATCGCGGCCAAGGCGATCCTCCCGCTGCCGAACCTGCACAACGAGCTCGGCGACGAGACCCGGATGCGCCAGCGCTACCTCGACCTGATCGTGCGCCCGCAGGCCCGCGAGACCGTGATCGCCCGCTCCACCGTCAACGCCTCGCTCCGGAAGACGTTCGTCGACCACGGCTTCCTCGAGGTCGAGACCCCGATGCTCCAGGTGATGCACGGCGGCGCCTCGGCCCGCCCCTTCGCCACGCACTCGAACGCCTTCGACACCGAGCTCTACCTCCGCATCGCGCCGGAGCTCTACCTCAAGCGCGCCGTCGTCGGCGGCATCGAGCGCGTCTTCGAGATCAACCGCAACTTCCGCAACGAGGGTGCCGATTCGACGCACTCGCCCGAGTTCGCGATGCTCGAGGCGTACCAGGCCTACGGCGACTACTCGAGCATCGCCGACCTCACCCAGGAGCTGATCCAGAACGCGGCGCTCGCCGTGGCCGGCTCGCACGTGGTCACCTGGGCCGACGGCACCGAGTACGACCTCGGCGGCGAGTGGGACCGCCTCTCGATGTACGAGAGCCTCTCGCAGGCCGCCGGCATCGCGATCACCCCGCAGACCCCGCTGGTCGAGCTCGAGACGCTCGCCGCGCGCGAGGGCGTCGAGGTGCACGTGCCCACCCACGGCAAGTACGTCGAGGAGCTCTGGGAGCACTTCGTCAAGGGCGACCTCGTCCGGCCCACCTTCGTGATGGACTTCCCGGTCGACACCTCGCCGCTGGTGCGCGCGCACCGCAGCGTCCCGGGCGTCGTGGAGAAGTGGGACCTCTACGTCCGCGGCTTCGAGCTGGCCACCGGCTACTCCGAGCTGATCGACCCGGTCGTCCAGCGCGAGCGCTTCGTCGAGCAGGCGCTCCAGGCCGCGGCCGGCGACGACGAGGCGATGCGCCTCGATGAGGACTTCCTCCGCGCGCTCGAGCACGGCATGCCCCCGACCGGCGGCATGGGCATGGGCATCGACCGGCTGCTGATGGCCGTCACCGGTCTCGGGATCCGCGAGACCATCCTCTTCCCGCTGGTCAAGTAGGTTCGAGGCGTGGTCAGGGCATCCAGCATCGTCGCGACGGTCGTCGCCGGCGTCCTCACCCTCGCGCAGTTCGGCGTGGGCGCGGCGGTCGCCGGCTCGGTGCTCGTCGACTCCGCCGATGTCGGCCGTGCGCTGGCGGATCAGCGGGCGGCGGAGTCGTTCACTCCCGACGGCACGATCACCGGTTTCGCGGACCGCACCGCGATGTCCACTCGCGGCCGCGCCCTCTACTACGCCTCGAACCCCTCGGTCGAGCCGACGGCCGGCTTCAACGCGCTCTGCGGCTACGGCGCCTCGGACGAGATCGTGCTCGGCTGCTACACCGGCAGCGACATCTACATCTCGGACGTCGAGAACCCCGACCTCGACGGGATCCGCGACGTGACCGCCGCGCACGAGATGCTGCACGCCGCGTGGGTCCGGATGGACGCCGCCGAGCAGGCCGAGGTCGGTGCGCAGCTCGAGGCGGCCTACGCCGCCCTGCCGCAGGACGGCCCGATCGCCGAGCGCCTGGAGCTCTACCGCACCGGTGGCCTCGGCGAGCGCGTCAACGAGCTGCACTCGATCCTCGGCACCGAGGTCGCCGACCTGCCGCCCGCGCTCGAGGCGCACTACGCCGAGTACTTCGCCGACCGCTCGGTCGTGGTCGGCCTGAACGCCCAGTACGAGGCGGTCTTCACCGACCTCGAGGACCGCATCACCGAGCTGGTCGCCCGCATCGACGCGATGTACGCGGACCTCACCGCGCGCATCGACGCCAACAACGCCGAGTACGACGCGCTGAACGCCGAGATCGACTCCTTCAACGCCCGGGCGGACAGCGGCGACTTCGCCTCGGACGCCGCCTTCGACGCCGAGCGGGCCGACCTGCTCGCGCGGGGAGCGGCGATCGACGCCACCCGGGCCGCGATCGACACCGACGTCGCGGTCTACGACGGCCTGCGCGCGGAGCTCGAGGGGCTGAACGCCGATGCGTCGGCGCTCAACCAGTCGATCGAGAGCAGCTGAGCCGCACCGGGCCGCCGGGGGACCGGTCCGTCCGGCCCGTTCGCTGAGCGGCCGCTCCGGGCCCGCTCCCGGCCGGGCCGGGTAGGATCGCCCCCATGGACTGGGAGCTGTGGAATCAAGGACTGTGGGCACTCGTGCCGACCGTCACCATCGGACTCCTCTTCTGGTTCATCATGCGCGCGCTGATCCGCTCGGACCGCAACGAGCGCCGCGCCTACGACCGCATCGAGGCGCAGGAGCGGGCCCGCCGCGGTCTGCCCCCGCGCGACGCGGCGTAGAGCCCGCGTGAACACTCCCGACTGGTCGCTGGTCCTCGCGGTCGGCGCGATCGTCGTGGAGCTCGTCGTCCGCGTGATCGCGGTCATCGTCGTCCCGCGCAACCGCCGCCCGACCACCGGCCTCGCCTGGCTGATGGCGATCTTCCTGATCCCCTACGTCGGCATCCTGCTCTTCCTCTTCATCGGCAGCTACCGGCTGCCGCGCAAGCGCCGGCGCAAGCAGGAGGAGATCAACCGCTTCATCCTCGAGTCGACCGAGGGCATCGACCGGGTCGCCCGCGACCACCCCTGGCCGCTCTGGCTCGAGTCCGTCGTCACCCTCAACCGCAACCTCGGCGCGATGCCTCTCGTCGGCGGCAACGACGCCCGCCTGCAGGGCGGCTACGAGCAGACCATCCGCGCGATGGCCGACGAGATCGACCGCGCCCGCCGCTACGTGCACTGCGAGTTCTACATCCTCGCCGCCGACGCGACGACCGCCCCGTTCTTCGACGCGCTCGACCGCGCCGTCGCCCGCGGCGTGACGGTGCGGATCCTGCTGGACCACATCGCGTCGATCCGCGTCCCCGGCTACTACACCGGGACGCACCGCCGCCTGAGGGCGCTGGAGCGGGCCGGTGCGCGCTGGTCGTACATGCTCCCCGTCCGCCCGTGGCTCGGCCAGTACCAGCGCCCGGACCTCCGCAACCACCGCAAGCTGCTGATCGTGGACGGCAACGCGGCGTTCATGGGCTCGCAGAACGTCGTCGACTCGAGCTACAACAAGCGCGGCAACATCCGCCGCGGCCTGCACTGGCACGACCTGATGGTGCGCCTCGAGGGCCCGGTGGTGCAGGGCATCAACGCGATCTTCATCACCGACTGGTACAGCGAGACGGACGAGCTGCTCCTGCGGGAGTCCGAGCCGATGGAGGCGCTGCAGCAGCGCGACACCATCGACTGCCAGGTGGTGCCGAGCGGTCCGGGCTTCGACGGCGAGAACAACCTCCGGCTCTTCCTCGCGCTGCTCTACTCGGCGCAGAAGTCGATCATCATCACGAGCCCCTACTTCGTCCCCGACGAGGCGATGCTCTACGCGATCACGACCGCGACCCGCCGCGGCGTGCACGTCGAGCTCTTCGTCTCCGAGATCGGCGACCAGGCCGTCGTCTACCACGCGCAGCGCTCCTACTACGAGACTCTGCTCACCGCCGGCGTGCGGATCTGGATGTACCGCAAGCCCACGATCCTGCACGCGAAGCACTTCACCATCGACGACGACGTCGCCGTGATCGGCTCGAGCAACATGGACATGCGCTCCTTCACGCTCAACCTCGAGGTGTCGCTGATGGTGCGCGGCTCCGACTTCGTCGAGGACCTGCGCGAGGTGCAGCAGGACTACCGGGAGCACTCCCGCGAGCTGACACTGCGCGAGTGGCGCCAGCAGCCGCTGCGCTCGACGATCCTCGACAATCTGGCAAGGCTCACCTCGGCCCTCCAATAGGGAGGCTCGAGCTTCGCTCAGGAATGGCGAGACTCTCTCACTTCTTGTTACGCTCCGAAGGCGAACGTTCCTCGACGTCCGCTCCTCTTCGATCGGAGTCGCCCTCGTGATCCCTCGTCCCTCCCATCTGAATCCGCTCTGCGTCCCGCTGAGTGCCGGAGCCCGCGCCGTGCGGCTCCGGGGCTCAGCGGGCGCCGTGGCACTGCGCCGCACGGTGGACGTCTCCGTGCCGACGTCGTCCGGCTTCCGGATGGACCTCGCCATCGCCGCGACCGAGCGCGTCCGCGTGGTCCACGTCGTCTCGACGCCGTTCGCCGTCCGCTGGCCCGGAGCGAGCGCCGTCGACGGCTCCTCGGTCTTCCTCCTGCCGATGGACGGCGTCCTGGCCGTCGACACGTCGTCCGGCCTGCTCGAGGTCGAGGAGGGCGGGCTCGCCCTCTCCTCGGAGGATCCGGTCGTCGTCCGCACGTCCCGTCCGGCCCGCTTCCTCGTGCTCTGCGCCGACAACGGCGTCTCCGAGCGCCGCCGCGCCGATCCGGTGCGGCTCGTCCCCGCCACCTCGACGACGAACACCGCGCGGACGATGCTGCGGGCCTTCCTCGCCGAGCTCGACCCCGAGAACCCGGTGCAGGCCGAGTACCTCGAGGGCACCGTCCTGCGCCTCGCCCGGCTGCTCGGCTCGGAGCGGGAGGAGGGCTCGCGCGAGCGCCTCGGTCTGCACGAGATGGTCGAGGCCGCCCTGCAGGTCATCCAGGCCGACTACAGCGACCCGACGCTCGACCCGAGCACGGTGGCGCGGCGCTGCCGGGTCAGCCTGCGCACACTGCAGCGCGCGGTGGCCGACGAGCGCGGCTCGACCCTGCGCAGGCTCATCTCCGACGTCCGCACCGAGAACGCCCTGCGCCTGGTCGGCACGCCGGAGTCGAGCATCCTCCCGCTCAGCGACATCGCCCGGCGCTCCGGCTTCTCGTCGCCCGAGCGGCTGCGGCGCGCGATCGCGACCGAGACGGGACTCTCCCCGAGCGAGTACCGCCGCCGTCTGAACGGGGAGGACCTCGCCGCGGGCTGAGCCGGCCCTCGCCCGCGGTTCCGCCGATCCTCGCCCGCCGTCGTCGCTTGCGGGTGACGGCGACTCGCGCAAGGCCCTGTGCTGCCCGAGGCGCCCGGCGTAGCGTCGGAGCGTCCTCAGCACGGTGGGCCGTCGGTCCTTCCGGGGCCGGCACTTCAGAAGGGAACGTCATGGCGGCGAGCAGAACGACGCGCATCCTCATCCTCGGCGGCGGCTACGTCGGCCTCTACACGGCCTGGGGCCTCGAGAAGCTCCGCGGGGCGACGCCGATCGACGTCACCGTCGTCGAGCCGAACCCCTACATGACCTACCAGCCGCTCCTCCCCGAGGTGGCCGGCGGGCACGTCCAGCCGCGCCACGTCACGGTCCCGCTGGTGCAGGCACTGAAGCGCACCCGCATCGTCCGCGGCGCGATCACCGGCGTGAGCCTGGCCGAGCGCTCGGCCACCGTCGCGGCGATGGACGGCACCAGCCGCACGCTGCCCTTCGACCACGTCGTCTTCGCCCTCGGCGCGGTGACCCGCACCTTCCCGACGCCCGGTCTCGCCGAGCACGCCATCGGCTTCAAGACGGTCGAGGAGGCGGCGCACCTGCGCGACCGCGTCATCGAGAACATCGCGAAGGCCGCGCTGACCACCGATCCGACCGAGCGCCGGCGTCTGCTCACCTTCGTCTTCGTCGGCGGCGGCTACACCGGGGTCGAGGCGCTCAGCGAGCTGCTCGACCTCAGCCGCCGCACCCTCGCCGCGCAGCCGTCGCTCTCGATGGGCGACGTCACCTGGCACCTCGTCGAGGCGCTCGACCGGGTCGCGCCCGAGGTCGGCCCGGAGCTCTCGGTCTGGACGCTCGACCACCTCCGCGAGCGCGGCGTGCACGTGCACCTGAAGACGACGATGCCCTCCTGCGAGGACGGCGTGGTCGAGCTCTCCAGCGGCGAGCGGATCCCCGCCGCGACGATCGTCTGGACCGCGGGCGTGAAGCCCAACCCGACCCTCGATGCGACCGACGCGCCGCGCGGACCGAAGGGGCACGTGATGGCCGACGCGCGCCTCCGGGTGATCACCGAGGACGGCGAGCCCGTCGGCTCGGCCTGGGCGGCCGGCGACGGCGCACAGGTGCCCGACCTCACCGCCGCGAAGCAGCCCGCGTACTACCCGCCGAACGCCCAGAACGCCGTCCGCCAGGCCAAGCTGCTGGCGCGCAACATCATCGCCGACATCACCGGCGGCCCGGTCGAGGAGTACCGGCACGTGTCCGTCGGCACGGTCGCCGAGTACGGGATCGGCAAGGGCGCGGGGGTCATCAAGGGCGTGAAGCTCCGCGGAGTGCCCGCCTGGCTCGCGCACCGGGCCTACCACGGGGCGGCCGTGCCGACGTTCGACCGCAAGTGGCGCATCATCGCCGGCTGGGTCGTCGACGCGGTCTCGCGCCGCGACCTGTCGCCGATGAGCGCGCTGCAGGATCCGCGCCGCGCGTTCCGCGAGACCGCCGAGGCGACCGACCGCGAGGCGGCGGAGAAGCGCGCGGCGAAGGAGAAGGCGGCCGGAGCCTCCTGAGCCGGTCCTCCTGAGCCGGACCGGCGCCGGCGCGCTCAGGCGCGTCGGCGCGGCTTCAGCCGGACGGTCGGCAGGGTCGGCGCCGGCAGTGCCCGGCCGGGGTAGCCCGCGACCCGGCCGAACGGCCCGTCCGCGTCGCCGCCCGCGATGACGTCGCTCTGCCAGCGCTCGCGCGCGGCGGCGACGTCGTCGTGGCTGCGGCCGACGAAGTTCCACCACATCACCAGCTGGTCCGGGAACGGCTCGCCGCCGATCAGCACGACCCGGGCGCCCGCGTCCCCGGCCGTCAGCACCAGCACGTCGCGACCCGGCGCGAGGTAGGCGAGGTCGGAGCGGGGGACGTCGACGCCGTCCACCTCGAGCGGGCCGGCGTCGACCAGCACTCCGTGCTCCCACGCGGTCTCGAGCGGGATCTCGACGCGGGCGCCCGGCTCGAGGTCGAGCTGCGCGGCGACGAGCGGGGTGAACACGCTCGCGGGCACGGAGGCGCCGAGCAGCTCGCCGACGAAGACCTGCGCCGTCGCACCGGGCAGCTCCACCCGCACGCCGCGGTGGTGCTCGAAGAACGGCTCGCCCAGGCGCGCCTCCTCGGGCAGCGCCACCCAGAGCTGCACGCCGTGCAGAACCGGCTCGGCGCCGGTGGAGACCTCGGAGTGCGAGATGCCGCGCCCGGCGGTCATCAGATTGAGCTCGCCCGGGCGCACCAGCTGGTGGCTCCCGACGCTGTCGCGGTGGTCGATCTCGCCCTCGAAGAGCCAGCTGACCGTCTGCAGTCCGGTGTGCGGGTGCGGCGGGACGTCCATCCCCGCCTCCTCGCCGAGGTGCACCGGACCGTAGTGGTCCGCGAAGCACCAGGCGCCGATCGTGGAGCGCGAGCGCTGGGGGAGGGTGCGCCGCACCTCGATGGCGCGGGCTCCGCCGAGCGGCACGAGTCGCGCCTCGAGGATCTCGACGGGAGACGCGGCGGCCGGCTCGGACGCGACCGCGTGCTCGTCCGGATGCTCCTCCAGATTGCTCATAGCGGAAGTCTATGTCTGTGCATGGAAATCGGTCCTCACGCCCAGGGCGAACAGGGGGTCCGACCGGGGGGAGCGCTGGCTACAGTCGAGCTATCGGAGCCCACCCCTGCGGGTTCTGTAGGGAGTGACAGCATGTTCGAGAGATTCACCGATCGCGCACGGCGCGTCGTCGTCCTGGCCCAAGAAGAGGCCAAGATGCTCAATCACAACTACATCGGGACCGAGCACATCCTGCTCGGCCTGATCCACGAGGGCGAGGGAGTGGCCGCCAAGGCGCTCGAATCCCTCGGCATCTCGCTCGACGCGGTGCGCGAGCAGGTCCAGGACATCATCGGCCAGGGGCAGCAGCAGCCCACCGGCCACATCCCCTTCACGCCGCGTGCGAAGAAGGTCCTCGAGCTGTCCCTGCGCGAAGCGCTGCAGCTCGGCCACAACTACATCGGGACCGAGCACATCCTGCTCGGCCTCATCCGCGAGGGCGAGGGCGTCGCCGCACAGGTGCTCGTCAAGCTGGGCGCCGACCTCAACCGGGTGCGCCAGCAGGTCATCCAGCTCCTCTCGGGCTACCAGGGCAAGGAGCAGGTCGCCGTGGGCGGTGAGCAGCAGCAGCCTCAGGGCGGCTCGCAGATCCTCGACCAGTTCGGACGCAACCTCACGCAGGCGGCGCGCGACAACAAGCTCGACCCGGTCATCGGGCGCGAGAAGGAGATCGAGCGGGTCATGCAGATCCTCTCCCGCCGCTCCAAGAACAACCCCGTCCTGATCGGCGAGCCCGGCGTCGGCAAGACCGCCGTCGTCGAGGGCCTCGCCCAGGCGATCGTGCGCGGCGACGTGCCCGAGACGCTCAAGGACAAGCAGCTCTACACGCTCGACCTCGGCTCGCTCATCGCCGGCTCCCGCTATCGCGGAGACTTCGAGGAGCGCCTCAAGAAGGTGACGAAGGAGATCCGCACCCGCGGCGACATCATCACCTTCATCGACGAGATCCACACCCTCGTCGGCGCAGGGGCCGCGGAGGGCGCGATCGACGCCGCCTCGATCCTCAAGCCGCTGCTCGCCCGCGGCGAGCTGCAGACCATCGGCGCGACCACGCTCGACGAGTACCGCAAGCACTTCGAGAAGGACGCCGCGCTCGAGCGCCGCTTCCAGCCGATCCAGGTCGCGGAGCCGTCGCTGCCCCACACCATCAACATCCTCAAGGGCCTGCGCGACCGCTACGAGGCGCACCACAAGGTGTCCATCACCGACGGTGCCATCGTCTCGGCCGCCAACCTCGCGGACCGCTACATCAGCGACCGCTTCCTCCCCGACAAGGCCATCGACCTGATCGACGAGGCCGGAGCCCGCCTGCGCCTCTCGATCCTCTCGGCCCCGCCGGAGCTGCGCGAGTTCGACGACAAGATCGCCGTCGTCCGCACCGCGAAGGAGGCCGCGATCGAGGACCAGGACTTCGAGAAGGCCGCGTCGCTCCGCGACGAGGAGAAGCAGCTGCTCGGAGAGCGCCTGCGCCTGGAGAAGAAGTGGAAGTCGGGCGACGTCAAGGCGACCGGTGTCGTCGACGAGGGCCTGATCGCCGAGGTCCTCGCGCAGGCGACGGGCATCCCGGTCTTCAAGCTGACCGAGGAGGAGTCCTCGCGGCTCGTCTTCATGGAGAAGGCGCTGCACCAGCGGGTCATCGGCCAGGAGGAGGCCATCGCGGCCCTCTCGCGGACCATCCGCCGCACCCGCGCCGGGCTCAAGGACCCCAAGCGCCCCTCGGGATCGTTCATCTTCGCCGGCCCCACCGGCGTCGGAAAGACCGAGCTCGCCAAGGCGCTCGCCGAGTTCCTCTTCGACGACGAGAACGCGATGATCTCGCTCGATATGTCGGAGTACGGCGAGAAGCACACCGTCTCGCGGCTGTTCGGTGCCCCTCCCGGGTTCGTCGGCTTCGAGGAGGGCGGCCAGCTCACCGAGAAGGTCCGCCGCAAGCCGTTCAGCGTGGTCCTCTTCGACGAGATCGAGAAGGCCCACCCCGACATCTTCAACTCGCTCCTCCAGATCCTCGAGGAGGGTCGTCTGACCGACGGCCAGGGGCGCGTCGTCGACTTCAAGAACACCGTCATCATCATGACCACCAACCTCGGTGCGCGTGACATCGCCGGTGGTCCCGTCGGGTTCCAGATCGAGGGCGAGAACGCCACCGGCTACGACCGCATGCGCGGCAAGGTCAACGAGGAGCTGAAGAAGCACTTCAAGCCCGAGTTCCTCAACCGCGTGGACGACGTCATCGTCTTCCCGCAGCTGTCGAAGCCCGAGCTGCTCCAGATCGTCGACCTGTTCATCGGCCGCCTCGGGGACCGCCTGCTCGACCGCGACATGACGGTGGAGCTGACGCAGTCGGCCAAGGAGCGGCTGATCGAGGTCGGGTTCGACCCGGCCCTCGGCGCCCGCCCGCTGCGCCGCGCGATCCAGCGCGAGATCGAGGACCAGCTGTCCGAGCAGATCCTGCACGGCCAGCTCGGTGCCGGAGACCACGTGCACGTGGACTTCGCGGAGGGCAAGTTCGTCTTCACGACGACGCCGCGCCTGATCTCGATCAGCGCCGGTGCGACGGCGGGAGCGGCGACCGCCGGCCCGGCGACGCCCGACCTGATGGCGTAGCACCCGCACAGCACGACAGCGAGCCCGTTCCTCCTCGCGGAGGGACGGGCTCGTCGTCGTTCGGCCGTACGCTTGTCGGATGGCCGATTGGAAGTACCCGGTGCGCCGCGCGCGCACGAGCGACGTCCCCTTCATCCAGGAGCTCAGCGAGCCGCTCGTCAACGAGCGCATCCTCCTCGGCAAGGACCGCGTGGTGCTCTACGGCGCCGTGCAGGAGTTCCGGATCGCGGAGTCCGGTGACGGCACCGCCATCGGCTGCGGCGCGCTGCACGTGATGTGGGACGACATCGCGGAGGTGCGCACGCTCGCCGTCGCGAAGGACTGGCTCGGCCGGGGCGTCGGCCACCACATCCTGGAGCGCCTGGAGAACGACGCGCGGGAGCTCGGGCTCAAGCGCCTGTTCTGCCTGACCTTCGAGGTCGGCTTCTTCGAGCGCCACGGCTACGCGCCGATCGGCGAGAAGGTCGTCGACCCCGAGGTGTACGCCGAGCTGCTGCGCTCGCCCGACGAGGGTGTGGCCGAGTTCCTCGACCTCGCCCGGGTGAAGCCGAACACGCTCGGCAACACCCGCATGCTCAAGACGCTCTGAACGCTCGCGCGTCGTAGCCTGTGTCGGTGACTCCGCCTCCCCGCCGCCTGCCCTCCCGGGTCTACCGGCGGCGCAGGGCCGGCCTGATCCTCGCGCTCCTGGTGATCATCGCCGGGATCGCCGCGCTGGTCTCGCTGCAGCCGTGGGCGGGCGCGCGCGGAGCCGCTGAGAGCGCGAGCCCGACGGCCTCGTCGCTACCGACGCTCTACCCCTCGACGGCGCCGGAGGGCTCGCCGCCCGCCGACGCCGCCGCCTGCACCGCCGACACCGTCGCGGTCACGGCCGTCACCGACGCGACGAGCTACGGGCCGGACGAGGCGCCGCAGCTCTCGCTGTCGCTCGCGAACATCTCGAGCACCGACTGCGTGATCGACGCCGGGACGAGCGGACAGGTCTTCACGATCACCAGCGGGTCCGACCCGGTCTGGACCTCGACCGACTGCCAGACGGGTGCGTCGTCCCTGGAGATCCTGCTCCCGGCCGGCACCTCGGTGACGGGCAGCTCGATCACCTGGGACCGCACCCGCTCCTCGCCGGACACCTGCTCCGGCGGGCGCGAGGCTGTCGAGGGGGGCGGCGCGGCGTACAACCTGTCGGTCTCGGTCGCGGGGATCCCGTCGGGGTCGACGACGCAGTTCCTGCTGCAGTAGTCCGTCCCGCCTGTCGCCCTTCAGGGGGAGGTGGCGCGGAACACGCGCGCGTACGCTCACGGACATGATGAGGACGCTCCGCCGGCTCCTGTCCGCGATCACGCCGAGGGGGCGGGGCTCCGGAGCGCGCGGACCCGGGCTGTCCGCGGGAGCGGCGGGGATGCTGCTCGCGGCCGCGCTGGCGGGGGCGCCCACGGCGGCGGCCGGGCCACTGCGGGCGGTCCACGTGGGTGAGCCGGTCGCCGCCGCTGCCGTCGGCGCCGCCGCCATCGGCGCCGCTGCCGTCGGCGGACCAGCACGCGGCGTCGACGACTTCCGCTTCTCCCGCTACGCCGTCGACTACGACCTCGGCCGCGACGCCGAGGGGCGCTCGACGCTGACGACGGTCGAGACGTTCGTCGCGGAGTTCCCCGAGGACCAGAACCGCGGGATGCAGCGGGCGATCCCGCTCGAGTACCAGGGCTACCCGACCGGCGTCGACCTGGTGTCGGTGACGGACGAGACGGGACGGGCTCGGCCCGTCGACACCGAGACCGAGGACGGGATCCTCCTCGTGACGAGTGCCGCGGACGGCTTCGTCAGCGGCAGCCAGACCTACGTCTTCACCTACACGCAGCACGACGTGACGCTGCCCGGCTCCGGAACGAGGAGCGGCGAGGACGAGTTCTACTGGGACGCGAACGGCACGCAGTGGCGGCAGCCCTTCGACCGCTACGACGTCCGGATCCGGCTCACCGGCGGCCTGGCCGAGGCGGCGACCGGGACCGCGTCCTGCTACCGCGGCGCGGCCGGCTCCACCGACGGTTGCTCGATCGGCCGCGACGGCGCCGTGGTGACCGCGAGCGGGACCGACCTGGCGGCGTACGAGAACGTGACGGTCGCGGTCGGCTTCGCGCCGGGGACCTTCACGCCGCGCGACGACGGCTACTTCGCCTCGGGCTGGGCCTGGGCGCAGCTGGCGTCGATGCTCGTGCTGCTCGGCGTGCTCGTCGCGGCGATCCGTCGGCGTGCGACCGTGCTGCGCGATGCTCCAGGGCGCCCGACGGTGATCGCCGAGTACGAGCCGCCCGCGCAGGGGCTCTTCCTCTCCGCGGCGCTGCGCGGGCGGTCCTCGCGCGCACCGGCCGCGGCGCTGCTCGACGCGGCGGTCCGCGGGCTGGTCCGGGTCGAGGAGAAGGACTCGGGGAGGAAGCCGGGCTTCCTGCTCCGCGTGCTCGATCCGGCGACGGCCGCACCGCGACGGGCCGGCCGACCGCGGGTCGTCCCTCCCGTCGACCGGGAGTTCTTCGACATCGCGTTCGGAGCGTCGCCCACGCCGGGCGCCGTCCGTGATCTGAGCGGGAAGGACAAGGAGTTCGGGAAGGCGGTGTCGTCCTTCCAGACGGTGATGTCCGCGCGGGTCGTGGAGGAGGGACTGCGGCGCTCCGGGACGGTGCGCGGCTCCGTGCTGCTGATCGTGCTCGCGGTGGTCGCCATCGTCGGCGTCGTGCTGTCCGGGGCGCTCCTGCTCGGGGCGGCGCTCGGCGGGGCGCTGCCGATCGTGCTGCTCCTCTCGGCGCTGGTCGTGGGGGCGCTGGTCTGCGTCCTGCTCGCGAAGGTGCCGCTGACCGCGGCCGGCGCGGAGCTGCGCGACCACCTGAAGGGTCTCGAGCTGTACCTGCGGCTGGCGGAGGCGGACCGGTTCGCGATGCTGCAGTCGCCCCGCGGTGCCGACCGGCGCAGCGTCGGTCCGGTCGAGGTCGTCGAGGTGACCGAGCGGCTGCTGCCGTGGGCGGTGCTCCTCGGGCTGGAGAAGGAGTGGTCGGCGGCGCTCGCGACCGCCTACGAGCAGACGGGCGAGAGTCCGGTCTGGTACTCGGGGTCGACGGGGTTCCACGCCGCGGCGTTCGCGGGGAGCATCTCCTCGTTCTCCTCGACCGCGTCGAGCTTCGTCGGCTCCTCGTCGAGCTCGTCGAGCGGCGGCGCCGGTGGTGGCGGCAGCTCCGGCGGTGGCGGGGGCGGCGGCGGAGGCGGCGGGGTCTAGCCCGTCCGGCCGCGAGCAGCCCGTCTCGATCTGCTCTCGGCGCGGCGGTCGGCGCGGAGCCGGCTCTTCGCGGCCGCGTAGTCGCGGGAGCTGCGGCTCGAGAGGGCGAGCAGCACGAGGATGTCGAAGGCGACGCTGCCGAGGTTGGTCTGCAGGCTGATCGCCGCGCCGCCCTGGAGCACCGCGGCGAAGGCGGTGATCGTGCTGAGCAGGCTGGAGGAGAGGGCGAGCAGGCGGGCCGTGCCGGAGCCGCGGAGCACGAGTGCGCCGAGGAGCAGCCAGAGGAGCGTCGCCGCCCCGAGGAGGGCTGCGGCGATCGGCCGGGTGGAGGCCTCGTCGAGCGTGGAGCCGCCCGCGGTGGCGGTGCCGCCGTCGAGCCAGGTCAGGTCGTCGAGCGAGGCGGCGCCGGCGAGCAGCAGCACGGCCTGGAGCGCGTACGCGAGGCCGCGGGCGACGAGCATCAGGGCGCCGACGTGCGTGGTGACGGGCCGGCGGAGGACCGTCGCGGACGAGGTGCCGAGTGCACCGGCGAGCTCGGTGGCGGCGACGGGGGCGATCGCGTCGCGCCCGGCGGCCCCGGACGGCAGGGGGATCGCGCGGAGGTCGACGACCGGCAGGTCGCCGTCGGTGACGATGGAGTCGCCGCCGCCGTTGCGGGAGTGGTAGCCGGTGGAGAAGTCCTGGATGACGTCGACCGTCGCCTCGGGGTGGTGCTCGCGGAGGCTCGCCACGATGTGGTCGCGCTCCTGGTCGGTGTCGGGGGAGATCTTGTGCGTGACCTGGAGCGTGAAGAGCGACAGTCCGACGCTGCGGTCGAAGGTGCCGGCGGCGACCCACTCGACGGGAAATCCGCCGGGCAGGAACCAGTTCTCGGGGCAGCGCCAGAAGCGCACGTGGTGGCGCTTGCCAGGGTTGCCGGCGACCTCCTGCTGGAACGCGACGTCCTGCTGCCGCCCGAACACGAAGAGCGGCGAGACGGGGGCGCGGTGGTAGCTGCGGCGGGTGAGCGTGGCGGTGATGATCCGCCGGCTGCTGCGCACCGTGACCTCGTCGGCGCGGGTCCAGCCGGAGGAGGTCATCGCGTGGACCAGCTGCGCGTCGCTGCCCTGGAAGGCGAGGTTGACCGGGTCGCCGAGCAGGCCGTCGCTGGTGCGCGCGCGGCCGATGAAGTAGTCGGGCACGTAGAGGCGGGTGAGGATCCGGTGCAGCCGCGGCAGCACGAGGTAGGCGACGAGGACCCAGACGGCGACGTAGAAGCCGATCTGGGCCCAGCCGGAGCGGACGCCGTCGGTGACGAGGACGACGGCCAGCAGCGTCGCCGCGACGCCGCCGAGGACGAAGAAGGCCTGGTCGAGCAGCGCGGGGATCGGGAAGCGGCGGCGGCGGACCGCCGGTGCGGAGGTGGGGGCGGAGTCTCCGTCCGTGGCGGGACGGTCCTGGTCGGTGCCGGCCCGCTCGGTGTCGCTGCTCACGGCGTCAGCCTAGGGCGGCGGTCCGGCGCGGGGGCCGTCAGCCGACGGGGATGCGGGTGGGCACCGGCACGAGGGCGTGGGTGATCGCGCTCGAGAGGGTGAAGGCGCTGGAATCCAGGTGGGAGGGGTGGCCGAGCCGGGTGGCCTCGTTGGCGCGCTGCTTCGCGCCGGATGCCGGACGGATGTCGCCGGAGAGGCTGATCTCGCCGAAGGCCGCGATGCCGGGGCGCAGCGGCGTGTAGGCGTGGGCCGAGGCGATCGCGACGGCGATGGCGAGGTCGGCGGCCGGCTCCATCAGCTTCACGCCGCCGACGGTCGAGACGTAGACGTCGCAGCGGCGGAGCGGGATGCCCGCCTGGCGCTCGAGCACCGCGAGGATCATCGCGACGCGGGAGGCGTCCACGCCGTTGGTGACCCGGCGCGGGTGGTCGCCGTCGTTCGCGATGACGAGGGCCTGGATCTCGACGGGCAGGGCGCGGCGCCCCTCCATCGCGACGGTGACGCAGATGCCCGGAGTGGGGAAGCGGGTGCGGCTGAGGAAGAGGCCGCTGGGGTCGGGGATCTCGGCGATGCCCTCGGCGGTCATCTCGAAGCAGCCGACCTCGTCGGTCGGGCCGAAGCGGTTCTTGAGGGAGCGGACGAAGCGCAGCGCCGTCTGGCGGTCGCCCTCGAAGTGGCAGACGACGTCGACGAGGTGCTCGAGCAGGCGCGGGCCGGCGATCGAGCCGTCCTTGGTGACGTGGCCGACGAGCACGAGGGGCAGCGCGCGCTCCTTGCAGACCCGGATCAGCGTCGCGGCGACCTCGCGGACCTGGCTCGGACCGCCGGGCAGGCCGTCCACGGTGTCGCTCGCGACGGTCTGCACCGAGTCGACGATCAGGAGGTCCGGGCGGACCTCGTCGATCTGGCCGAGGACGGTGGCGAGGTCGGTCTCGGCGGCGAGGAAGAGGCTGTCGTGCATGGCGCCGGTGCGCTCGGCGCGCATCCGCACCTGGGCGGCGGACTCCTCCGCGCTGACGTAGAGGACGCGCTGGCCCTCGGCGGCGGCGCGCGAGGCGACCTCGAGCAGCAGCGTCGACTTGCCGACGCCGGGCTCGCCGGAGAGGAGGACGACGGCGCCGTTGACGATGCCGCCGCCGAGCACCCGGTCGAGCTCGCCGACGCCCGTGGGGCGGTGCGCCGCGGAGGTGGTCTCGATCTGCGTGATCGGCTTGGCGAGCCGCGCCGCCGTGGGGGCGACGGCGGCGACCGCGCGGACGAGGCCGGTGCGCTCTGTGCTCTCGATCACCGAGCCCCACTGCTGGCACTCGCCGCAGCGGCCGACCCACTTCGCGGTCGTCCAGCCGCACTCGGAGCAGCGGTAGGCGGCGGTGCGCGTCTTCGAGGAGGCCATGGGGTCCTTCCGGGCCGGGGGAGTGCGGGGCTGTGGTGGAGTGCGGGGCAGTGGTGGAGCGAGGGAGCACCGGCGACGCTAGGGCCGGCCTCCGACATCGGAGCGCTCCTTCGAACGTGTCTTCGACACTAGCGGGCACCGCCGACATGCGAACGCGCCGCGCCCGGTCGGTGGACAGCCGGGCGGACGTCCCGGTGGGGAGGAGTCCCGGCGGCACCAGAGCGGCGCACGGGCGGTGTCGGTCGTCTGCGGGAGACTGGGCCCATGACCTCGACGGTGCACACGCTCAAGTCCGGCCGCGCGCTCGGAGTCGCCTGGTCCGGCCCGGAGGACGCCGAGCACGTCGTCGTGCTCGCGCACCCCGCACCCGGCGCCGCCGGTCTCGACCCCGAACCCGCGGCCACCGCCCGCCACGGCGTGCGGCTGCTCTCGTTCGACCGCCCCGGCTACGGTGCCTCGGAGCTGCTGACCGACGTCGATCCCGCCGGCGCCGGTGCCGGGGCGAGCCCGGAGCAGGCCGCCGCCGACATCGCCGAGTACCTGGCCACCGCGGGCATCGCCTCGGTCACCGCGGCCGGCTGGTCGGCGGGCGGCCGCGTCGCCCTCGCCCTCTCGGCCAACTACCCGGGCCTGGTCGGGCGCGTCGCCGTCCTCGGCACTCCCGCGCCCGACGACGCCGTGCCGTGGGTCGGCGAGCAGAACCGGGCGATGCTCGAGCAGCTGCGCGAGCTGCCGGTGGACGAGGCCGTCCGCTCCCTCGCCGCCGCTCTCGACAGCGCGTTCGGGCCGTCGCCCACCCCCGAGTCGCTTCTCGGCGTGCTCGGAGGGGACGCCGCCGACGAGGACGTGCTCGAGGCGCCCGGCGTCCGCGAGCGGCTCCTGGCGATGCTCGAGCGCGCCGTCACCCAGGGCAATCTCGGCCAGGCCGCGGACATCGTCGGCTACACCCTCCAGGAGTGGGGCTTCGCGGTCGAGACGGTCGACGCCCCGGCGCTCCTCCTCTACGGCGGCGAGGACGCGACCGTCGGCCGCCAGCACGGCGAGTGGTACGCCGCCCGCCTGCCCGACTCGCGCCTCGAGGTCGTGCCCGGCCGAGGCCATCTCCTCGCCGTCTCCGAGTGGGACCGGGTGCTCGCCTTCCTCCTGCCCGAGCCCGCCTGACGCCCCGGCGACGGCCGCAAGCCCGCGCTAGGCCGCGGTTCCCGCGCCGATTGGCGGGATTCCGGAGCCTCGCGTACACTCGTCCTCGGTACCGTGTCCGAGCGGCCGAAGGAGCATGTCTCGAAAACATGTGTGGGCTTGCGTCCACCGTGGGTTCAAATCCCACCGGTACCGCCAGTCAGAACCCCCGAGTCAGCGAGAGCCGACCGGGGGTTCTGTCGTTCCCGGACCGCGCGACACCGTCGGCGGAGGCGGATGGTGACAGCTGTCAAGCTCTCGAGGACGGGGCCGGTCACGTGGAGCGACAGAGGAAACGCGCCTCTCGTACCCCCGGTGCAGAAGCTGCCTAGGCTCTCGGTCGATGACATGGCGAGAGCTCCTTCTCGCCCGGCGGAGGACGTAGGTTTGCCAGATGACACCGACAGCTCGAGCAGCGATGAGGGGCCTGGCCCATGGAGCATTCGTGGGAATGACGGGCGACAGACGGCGCCTGGGCGAGATGAAGAAGGTGCTTGGTCACCCGACGCCGACCGAGGTCTCATCCATGGAACGCTCGACGCCGAAATCGAAGAAGAATCTGAGCGCTCCGGCACGGTAGAGGCGATCGCTCGAAGCCGATCGTTTCGAGGTCCTCTCCCTCCGGTCGCGATGATCGAGGGATACGAGCGCGTCGTCCCGGGCAGTGCCGAGAAGATCGTCGATGCGCATGTCGCGAATGAACATGCTCGCGCGGGAGCGCTGACTCGGCTCACGAGGGCGGAATCCGTCGGTGTGATCGTCGGAGCGATCGGGTCGCAGCTCCTCGCTGTCGGAGGCCTCGCGGCCGGTGTCGTGCTCATCGTGCAGGGCTTCCCAGCGGAGTCATTGCTCGGCTTCGTCCCTGCGGTGATCAGCTCTGGTGCGCTCGTCGTCTCAGCGGTGAGGGGCGGCAAGGTCGATGAGACCGGTGACCTGAGCCGGCATGCACCGCGGCGGGCCCGATCGGTACCGCCAGTCAGAACCCCCGAGTCAGCGAGAGCCGACCGGGGGTTCTGTCGTTCCCGGGTGCGTCGCTCCTGGTGCTCGGGGACGACGATCCTCCCGTGGACGTGAGTGACCCCCGTCCGAGGCTCCTGACCATCGTGGCGCGCATCGTGCTGGCGATGGTTGCGCTGCCATGATACGTTCACCGAAGCGATGTTGACGTGGACATCCGCGCAGTGGAGACGCCGATCGAGCGCCGCTGCACGAGCACCACAGGTACAAGGAGGTACCCATGAAGATGGACAGGAGAGGGCTTCTCGCCCTCGCAGGCACGGCAGCGCTCGCGGGCGCGGTCACGGCGGTGGCCGGGCCGGGCGCCGCACCCGCGCACGCCGCCACCGGCACGGCCGTCGTCGACCCCGGGCAGCGCGGACCCGTGTGGGAGGGCTTCGGCACGGCGCTCTGCTGGTTCGCGCACCGCATCGGCGGCACGGCGGCCGTGCGCGACACCTACGCCGATCTGCTCTTCGACCGCGACAAGGGTCTCGGGCTGAACATCGTCCGCTACAACATCGGCGGCGGCGAGAACCCGGCCTACCCCGGGCACATGGACCTGCGCGCCCGCATCCCCGGCTACCTCGCCTCCGCCACGGCGGCCTACGACTGGTCGGCCGACCCGAACCAGCGCTGGTTCCTCCAGGCCGCCAAGTCGCGGATTCCGGCGAGTGAGTTCCTCGCGGAGTCGTTCGCCAACTCGCCGCCCTGGTGGATGACGATCTCGGGCAGCGTCACCGGCGGCAGGAACGCCGCCGAGAACCTGCGCCCCGACAGCTACGAGGCCTTCGCCCGGTACCTCGTGACGGTCAACGAGCGCTTCCGCACGACCTGGGGTGTGCCCTTCCGCACGCTGTCGCCGGTGAACGAGCCGAGCGCCGCCTACTGGACCTTCGGCAACCGGCAGGAGGGCAACCGGATGCTCCCGGCGAACCAGGCGATCATGCTCAAGGCGCTGGCGGACGAGCTCGCGCGGCAGGGGTCGCCGACGCGGATCGCGGCGTCGGACGAGACGAGCATCGACGTCGGCCGGGACACGGTGGACAGCTGGTCCGCGCAGACCCGCGCGCTCGTCGGGCAGTACAACGTGCACAGCTACGAGGGCTCCGACCGGACCGGCTTCAAGACCGCCGCGCGCGGCACGCGGATCTGGGACTCCGAGCACGGCAACGGCGACGCGAGCGGCACGACCCTCTCGCAGAACATCCTCTGGGACGTGAAGTGGCTCGGCGCGAGCGCGTTCGCCTACTGGCAGGCGGTCGACTCCGGTGGCTGGGGGATGCTCGACACCGACCTCAACAACGCCTCCGCGGACCTGTCGAGCTACACCCGGAACAAGAAGTTCTGGGCGATGGCGCAGTGGAGCCGCTACATCCGCCGCGGCTACCGGGTGATCGGCGTGAGCGACAACGACACCGTCGCCTTCCACGACGAGGCCGGCAGGCGCGTCGTCCTCGTCACGGTCAACACCACCTCGACGGCCGCGACGGTCACCTACGACCTCACCCGATTCGCTCCCGCCACCGCGACCGTCTCCGGGGTGCGCACCAGCGGCTCCCAGGACCTCGCGGCGCTGCCCTCGGCCGCGCTCGCCGGCAACCGGTTCACGGCATCCGCTCCCGCGATGTCGACCACCACGTGGGTCGTCCCCTCGATGACCCTCAACTAGAAGGAGAGTTTCAATGACGAAACGACGAGGACGGATCAGGCTGGCGCTCATGGCGCTCGCCACGGCGGCGCTGGTCGCGGTCACGGGCCTGGCGCCCGCGACGGCGGCGCCGCAGACCGTCACGAACGGCACGCAGTTCCTCACCACCCAGGGCCAGCCGATCCACGGGCACGGCGCCGGGCTGCTCAAGGTGGGGCAGTACTACTACTGGGTCGGTCAGAGCACCGACGCGGACAACCGGTTCATCTCGGTCCCGCTGTACCGCTCCACCGACTTCAAGAACTGGGAGTTCCGCGGCGACATCCTCACCAAGAACTCGGCGCCGGAGCTGAACGTCTCCACGATCGAGCGGCCGAAGCTGGTCTACAACGCCGCGACCCAGAAGTACGTGCTCTGGATGCACTGGGAGAACGGGCAGAACTACTGGGAGGGCCGGGTCGCGGTCGCGACCTCGAGCACGATCGACGGCTCCTACGCCTACCAGGGCAGCTTCCGGCCGCAGGGCTACGAGTCGCGCGACATGACGGTGTACCAGGACGACGACGGGTCGGCGTACCTCTTCTCGTCGACGGCCATCCCCACGACGAACGCGTCGACGGCGATCTTCAAGCTCAACGCGTCGTACACGAACGTCGAGTCGTTCCAGGGCCTGCACTGGGAGAACCAGTCGCGTGAGGCGCCGACGATCTTCAAGCGCAACGGCGTCTACTTCGCGCTCTCGTCCGGGACCACCGGCTGGAGCCCGAACCAGAACAAGTACTCCACGGCCACGAAGATCACCGGGCCGTGGTCGACGCCGACCGACTTCGGCGGGCCGACCGGCAACCGCTCGCAGCCGACCTACGTCGCGACCATCAGCGGCACCGCCGGCACGTCCTACCTCTACATGGGCGACCGCTGGGCGGGCGCGAACAACGGAGCGGTCAACGACTCCAGCTACGTCTGGCAGCCGCTGCAGTTCCCGTCGAACACCTCGGTCGCCATGCCCGAGGTGGACGGGGTCGTCATCGACACGGCGGGAACGGTGAACGCCGCCCCGGCGCTGCCCCGGTCGACGATCAAGTCGGCCTCGAGCGGACTCTGCGTGAACGTCGCGGACGACTCGACCGCGACCGGCTCGAAGGTGGTCCAGTGGACCTGCGGCAACGGGTCGAACGCAGTCTTCGCCCGCGCGTCGGCCGGTGGCTACGTGCAGTTCCAGACGCAGCACAGCGGGCTCTGCCTCGCGCAGTCGGGGAGCTCGGGTTCCGGTGGCGCGCTGGTGCAGGCGCCCTGCACGTCCGGACAGACGTCGCAGTGGCAGCTGAGCGGTCAGACCATCGTCAACCGTGCGAGCGGCGCCTGCCTCGACGTGCCCGACGAGAGCACGACCGCGGGTCGTCAGCTCGGGACCTGGTCCTGCAACGGAGGCAACCACCAGAAGTGGAGCTTCGTCGCCTAGCTGAGGCGTGAGGGCCGCGCGGTGGGGGGAAACCGCCGCGCGACTCCGCGCCTCGTGCGGGGGCGGGCGGGCCCATCGGGTCCGGCGCCCGCCGACCCCCGCCAGTGGAACCCCCGGTCAGCGCGAGCCGACCGGGGGTTCCGTCGTGCCCGGGTGAGGGGCGATCGGGCTCCTCACCCGCATCCGGATCGGACGGAGGAGCGAGCGGTCATTCCTCCGCAGCGTTCTCGACCACGCGGCCCGCGTCCCCGGCCGGACGCCAGACATAGCTCTTGCTCCGCCGGGAGCGCACGAACAGGCCCGCTTCCTCGAGGCCGAGGAGGTCGACTCGAGCGGTCTCTCCGGAGACGCGGTGAGTGGTGGCATGGCCGTGCACGGTGAACTCCGACTGCGGATCGCGGAGTGCCGACTCCAGTGCGGCGAGCTGCCGAGGATTGAGGTCGTTCGATCGGCGATCGAGCAGGGCTCTCATGTCCCGCAGTTCAGCGCTCTTGCGCTGGAGGTGTCTCTGCAGGTCGTCGAGCGCCCGCGTGTAGACGTCGACGTGGTGAGTGAGGAAGTACGTGAGATCACCGTCGTCGTCCTCGGTGAGCAGGTACGCGCCCGCATACCTGGCCGGAGCGTTCTTGAGGATCCGAGAGACGGTGAGGTACTCCGTCACCCAGTACCCCTGCCGGAGCATGCTCCAGTAGAAGAGGATCCGCGCGGTCCGGCCGTTGCCGTCGGCGAAGTAAGGGTCGTAGCCGATCATGAAGTGCAGGACGATCGAGCGGAGCGGAGCGGGGAGATAGGCGGTGTCGCCGTCCTCGCCGTTCGCGAAACGGCAGAGTGCCTCGAGCCGATCGGCGAGCTCGGCGGCCGGCGGCGGCACGTGCAGGATCTGGTCGTCGTCTCCGAAGATGCGGACGCGCTCGTCGCTCTCCTGCTGGGGGCGTCCGGCGTCCTCGGGATCGTCGAGCGTGCCATCGGTCACGATGCGGTGCAGCTCGAGGACGAGCTCCGGGGTGAGCCGCTCCTCGGTCACCTCTCGGATGCGCTCCATCGCGCGGTAGTTGTTCAGGATCATGCGCTCGCTCCTCGTTACGGGGCGGCGACCGGAGACGAGCATCTCCTTGGCCACGCGGCGCGAGGTGGAGGCGCCCTCCAGTTGACTGGAGGTGATCGCCTCTTCGATGAGCGAGCTGACGACGTACCGGTCTCGGTCCCCCTGAGAGACGGCGAGCTCGGGCATCGAGATCGTGCCGCTCGCGCGGGCCGCGATCTCCTCGCACCTCCGGAGGAGGTGATCGGTGAGCGTGTACGAGAAGGCCTTGCCTTCCTTCGAGAGGAGGGAGACCGTGCGCAGCCCGGACTGACGACGGAGCTTGAGGGCCGCCCAGAGTTCCTGGACGGTGAGGCCGGCGGGAGGAGTCCGGTAGCGGATCTTGTCCCAGGGCAGGTAGGCGCTGTCGTCGAGATCGGCGCCGACCATCGCCGAGACGATCCGATCTCGGCCTTCGCCGTGCAGGACCGCGGCCCAGTCGGGGGGCGGCATGGGGACCTTCACCGTCGCACCCGCCTCTCGTTGCTCCAGATTCTGTCACGATCTGGAGCAGATCTGGAGGTGGATGACGTGCTCTGCACGCGCGTCGTCGGTCAGCGGGTGGCGGCGGTTCCGCTGTGCGTGCGGGAGGCGATCGCGTGGGACAGCAGGGTGGCGGCCACGCCGACGGCGACGCCGATCGCGGTCTCGAGGGCGCGGTCGCGCAGGAGGACGAACTCGTCAGTGTGGTGGGCGAGCTCGACCATCAGGATCGCGAGCGGGGTGATCAGGGCGAGGGTCAGGCCGTAGTTGCGGCCGACGACGAGCTCGGCGAGCATCTGCAGCAGCACGACGACGCCGATCGTGGCGAGCGGGGACAGCGGCAGGGCGAGCAGCGCGGCGGCGATCGCGACGCCGATGACGGTGCCGAGCATCCGGTGGCCGGCGCGGACGAGGCGGGCGGTCGCGTCGGCGCCCGAGACCGCCGCGACGGCGGAGACCATCGCCCAGTAGGGGTGGCCGAGGCCGGTCGCGGTGGGGATCGCTCCGGCGATCAGCACGACGGCGCCGAAGCGGAGCATCCCGGCGCGGGTCGTGGAGCGGACGGCGGCGGCGCGGAAGGAGGGGCGCCAGGGCGTCGCGGGCAGCAGCCGGGCGCGCGGGGCGGCGATCCCGCTCACTCCGATGAGCAGCGAGAAGGCGGCGGAGGCGGCGGCGAGGGCGAACGCCTCCGGGATCCGCGTCGCCGCGACGGGCACCGAGGCGCAGGCGGTGACGGCGAACACCGGGAAGAGCGGGCCGGGCGGGTGCCAGTGCAGCGCGTCGCTGAGGTAGGCGGCGCCGACGGCGGCGAGCGTCACCACCGGGATGATCAGCCAGTCGCGCTGCGGCGACAGGGCGACGGCGGTGCCGATCGTCACCATCGCCACGAGGTAGGCGGCGGCCGAGGCCTGCATCAGCAGGCGCGGGCGGTGGGTGTGCCGGCGTCCGTACAGCGCGGTGAAGGCGCCGAAGGTGGCGTAGAGGGCGAGGTCGGTTCGGCCGAAGACCCAGAGGAGGAGGAGCGGCACCGCCATCGAGATCCCGGCGCGCAGGGCGACGCGGTGGGCGCCGTCGTGCGGGCCGAAGGCGACCAGCTCGCGGGGGTGCGGCAGCGCGCTGCGGAGGGAGGGGGTGGCGGGCATCGGAGTCCTCGGGTCGGCGGGCGGGTCCGAGCGGCACCGGCCGGAGAGGTCGTTCACGGGTGAACCAGATATACTTTACTCGTGAATCATCTTTTGTCGAGCGACTCGTCGCGTCCGGACCCCGGCGCGTCTCCGGACGCCGTCGATGAGATCCGTGCGGGCTGGCGTCGGCTGCGGCCCGAGCTGGACACCTCGGCGGTGGACGTCGCGGGTCGCCTGATCCGCGCCTCCGCCCTGCTGGTGCGCGCGACCGAGGAGCGGCTCGCCGCCTTCGAGCTGACCCGCGGCGAGTTCGACGTGCTGACGACGCTGCGCCGGCTCGCCGCACCGCAGTCGCCGACGACGCTGCGGACGATCGGCCTCGCCTCCGCCCCGGCCGTGACGAAGCGGCTGCACGCGCTCGAGCGCCGCGGGCTGGTGCTGCGGACCGCGAACCCGGCGGACGGGCGCGGCGCGCTGATCGCGCTGACCGCCGAGGGGACCGCGCTGGTCGACGCCGCCTTCCCCGAGGTGCTCGAGGTGGAGCGGGAACTGCTCGCCGCGGTGCCCGACGCGCTCCGCGACGACGCCGCCCGCGGCCTGCGGGCGGTGCTCGCGAGCATCGAGGCGGCGCCGAGGCCGTGACCGCGCCCGCACGCCGCGGCTACCGTGGAGCCATGCGCCTCACGTCCAGCTTCACCGTGGACACGCGGCCGCCGGTGCTGCAGCTGGTCAAGACGGCGGCGGCGACCGTCGTCACCTGGATCATCGCCGCGCTGATCTTCCCCGGGACGCTGCCCGTCTTCGGCGCCATCGCGGCGCTGCTGGTGGTCGCGCCCAGCGTGAACCAGTCGTTCTCCAAGGCGCTCGAGCGCAGCGTCGGCGTGATCATCGGCGTCGTCGTCGGGTCGCTGATCGGGACGCTCTTCGGCGACGACAGTGCGATCGTCCTCGGCGCGATCGTCGCCGCGATCGCCGTGGGCTGGGCGGTCCGGCTGACACCCGCCTCCGCGGTGCAGATCCCGATCAGCGCGATGCTCGTGCTCTCGGTCGGCTCGGTGACGCCGAACTACGCCGTGGACCGGATCCTCGAGACGCTGATCGGCGCGGCCGTCGGGATCGTCGTCAACGCGCTGATCGTCCCGCCGATCACCCTCGCACCGGCGGAGCGGGCCGTCGGCGACCTCACCGCGCAGCTCGCCGCGGCGCTCGACGACCTGGCCGACGTGCTCGAGACGAGGGTCGGCCGGGAGCGCCTCAGCGAGCTGCTGATCAACGCGCGGCTGCTGCAGACCATGCAGACCAAGGCGGAGGAGGCGATCGCGACCGGTGAGGAGTCGCTGCGGCTCAACCCGCGCCGCTCCGCGCACCGCGACCGGCTGCTGGCGCTGGACTCCGTCACTCCGCGGCTCGCCCGCATCGTGACGCGCGTGCGCGGGATGACCCGCACGGTGCACGACCTCTACGACCAGGAGCTGGTGGGCGAGCCGACGATCGGGGACATCGCGGTGCAGCTGCACCGGGCGGCGCACGACCTGCGGCTGCTCGTGCAGTCCTCGGTCGCGGTGCCGGAGCCGGAGCCGATCACCGACGAGCTGCCGGCGCTCACCGCGCCGCTGGTGATCGTGACCCCGCACCCGGAGCACTGGATCCTGCTGGGGGCGCTCGCCGAGGACCTGCGGCGCATCCGCGAGGAGATCGTGGGCGAGGAGTCCTGAGCGGGCTCCGCGCTCAGCGTGCGGCGGGCGTGTCGAAGAGGCCGGGCCCGGAGTCGCCGTCTCCGGCATCGGTGTCGGACTCCTGCAGGGCGGCCGGGTCGGTCGCCTCCGCGTGCTGGGTCTTGCCCTCGGCGATCAGCGAGTCGTCGTCGACGAGGATGCCGGCGAGCTCGGTCACCCGGCCGTGGATCGCGCCCAGCGGGTCCTCGATCGGGGCGTCCTCCTGCGAGCGGTCGATCTCGTCGTCCGGGAAGCGGCGCAGCTCGGACTCGCCGCGGTCGGGCTGCGGCGCGCGGGCGTGCTCGACGCAGAGCCGGGCGACCTCCTCCGCGTGGGCGTGCATCACGGAGTGCGAGGCGTCCGGGATCTCCCAGGCGCGCGCGTGCGGGATCGACTCGGCGACCTCCTCGGCCCACTCCCGCGGGACGAGGCGGTCGTACTCGCCGCGGATGACCAGCGTGGAGGCGCGGATCCGGGGCAGGACGTCCTCGATCCGGTACTGCATCATCTCGGGCAGCACCCGCGAGAACCAGCGCGGGCCGCAGAGCAGGTACGCGGCGGCGGCGAGGACGGCGACCTGGACCGGCTCGCGGACGCTCGACTGGAGGAAGCGCCAGGCGGCGACGGGGATGCGGCGCTCGTGCGGGTTCATCACCGGGCCGAGCAGGACGATCGTGGTGAGCTCGGGGCGGCGCGCGGCGAGCTCGGCGACGACCTGCGTGCCCATCGAGTGGCCGAGGACGACCGGGTCGTCGAGGCCGAGGTCGTCGATGACCGCGCCGACGAGCTCGGCGTAGTCGCCGATGGTCATGTGCCGGGCGTTCGGCGGGTGCGGGACGCCGCCGAAGCCGGGCAGGTCGAGGGCGTGCACGGGGCCGAACTCGTTGAGCGCCGGGGCGAGCCGCTCGAAGTAGGTGGCGGCGACGCCGATGCCCGGGACGAGGACGAAGGTGCGCTCGCCGGTGTGGCCGACGGTGTTGACGCGGGCGTAGACGTCGCGGCGGTGGACGCGGAGGACGGAGACGTCGGTGTTCTTGTAGCGGCGGCGCGGGTCGCGCCGGCGGGAGCGCGTGGTGGAGAAGACGTCGCGCAGGCCGTGGCGGACGCTCGAGGCGAGGGCGCGCAGGGGGCGGCCGGGGTAGGGCACGGGCGCCTCCTCGGGTGTCGCGGCGCAGCGGCCTGGCGGGAACGGGTCGGGGGAGAGCCTAGGCGCTGGCCGATCCGCTCAGATCAGCATGTCCTCGGAGCGGTGGAGGATCAGCCGGGCGGGCCCGATGTGGAGGACGCCGTTGGTGAGCGGAGCGCAGCGGACGCCGCCGCGGCGCCGCATCGCCTTGAAGGCGCCGGGCGCGAGCGAGACGTCCATCCAGGCGCAGGGGTTGGCCGGCCGGCCGCCCTGGAACTCGATCCGCTCGCCGCCCTGCTCCACCGCGAAGGTGCGGCCGGCGAGCGCGTCGATGTCGGCGCCGCGCACGATGATGTTGCGGCGGGTGTCGGCGGGGTCGAACGCGGCACGGCCGAGCTCCGCCGCGACGTGCTCGAGCGACTCGATCGCGAAGAGGGTGACCGCGGCCGTCCGGTGCGCGCGCTGGGCGAAGTAGCGGTCGCCGACGATGCCGAGTCCCGCGCGGATCTCGATCCGCTCGGGCTGCTCGTTGCCCTCGGAGGGGATCGGGCCGTCCGCCGGCCGCCCCTCGAACCGGTGCAGCGGCGAGACGACGAAGCGCACGAGCTCGATCGCGGCGGCCTCCATGCCTGCCACGGTACGCGGGCCCGGGCGGGCGCCCGCTCGATTCGCGGAGGGGCTCCCCGATGTGTATAGTCGTACCTCGTTGCGTGCGCCTCCCAAGGCCACGCGATGGACTGCGCCCGTAGCTCAACGGATAGAGCATCTGACTACGGATCAGAAGGTTGGGGGTTCGAATCCCTCCGGGCGCACTCTGGTTGAGACAGAACAGGACGGCCCGCTTCGGCGGGCCGTTCTTGGTTTAATGACTCGGTGAGCCGCTCGCGGCCGCGGCGCAGCGCCAGTGCAGGACGCCGAAGCGGTGTCAGCCGGTGTATCGCGCGAGTGGTCGACAGCCTCGGCAGAGCTGCCGCGGTCCGCGGTCGCGCTGAATCCGACGTCGGGGGCTGCTCGCGGGACGTCGCGCGCCAGCTCGGGTACGGGGCGGCGGCGGCGCGAGGGGGAGGGCTAGCGTCGTCGAAGCGGGATCTTGCGCAACTCGGGTTCCGGTCTCGTGCGGTGGACGGTTGCGGCGGGGCGGGCGGCCCTGCATACTCAAAACCACACGACGCAAGGTTTTGGGCACGACCGCTCGATTCTGCACACTCGATGACGAGAGGGAACGATCATGACGACGTCCAGCGGATCCGCGGCGGGGATGCCCTCGGGCATGACCACCGCGACGGCGACGGTGCGGGGGCACCACTCGTTCTCCGAGCCGACCGAGCCGGCGACGAAGGGCTACGTCTTCTGGCTGCTCGCGGCGCAGCTGATCTTCTTCATCGCCCTGCTCGGGCCGGCAGTCGTCGGCATCGGCCTCAAGATCCAGTCGCTCGTCGAGTCGGGCGAGATCGCGCAGGACGGCGCGACCGGCGCCGCGGCGGTGCTCGGCGGCTTCGGCGCCCTCTTCGCCACGATCGCGAACGTCGTCGTCGGCCGCCTCTCCGACCGCACGACGAGCCGCTTCGGCCGGCGCCGGATCTGGATCGTGACCGGCACAGTGCTGATGACGGTCGCCTTCGCGATCATGGCGCTCGCGCCCACCCTGCTCGTCGCCACCGTCGGCTGGTCGCTCGCCCAGCTCGGCGCGAACATGACGCTCGCCCCCTTCACCGCGACGCTCGCCGACCAGGTGCCGAAGTTCCAGCGCGGGAAGATCACCGCGGCGCTCGGCATCGCGCAGAACGTCGGCATCCTCGGCGGCACCTACGTCGCCCAGGCGTTCGCCGGCCAGCTGGTCGTGATGTTCGTCGCCCCGTCGATCCTCGCGATCGTCGCCATGGTCGTCTTCGCGGTCGTGCTGCCCGACAAGCGCCTGCCGCAGGCGCCGCCGCGCGCGACGCTGCGCGACTGGGCCGAGACCTTCTGGGTCAGCCCGGTGAAGAACCCCGACTACGCGCTGGCCTGGTGGTCGCGCTTCCTGATCATCTTCGCGAGCTTCGGCTTCACCACCTTCCGCTTCTTCTACCTCCTCAACCACATCGGCGTGGAGGAGGGGAGCATCCCGGCCGTGATCACCACCAGTGTGCTGATCTACACGGTGACCCTCGTCGGCGCGAGCTACTTCGCCGGCTGGCTCTCCGACCGGATCGGGCGCCGCAAGGTGTTCGTCTGGAGCTCGACCGCGCTCTTCGCGATCGGCACCTTCGCGCTGATCTTCGTGCAGGACATCGGCGCCTTCTACGTCCTCGAGGCGGTCCTCGGACTCGCCTACGGCATCTACGTCGGCGTGGACCTGGCGCTCGTCGTCGACGTGCTGCCGAACCCCGACGACTCCGGCAAGGACCTCGGCGTCTTCAACATCGCCAACGCGCTGCCGCAGACGCTCGCGCCGCTGGTCGGCGGCATCCTCGTCTACGTCAGCGACCCGACCGGCAACAACTACGGGCTGTGGTTCACGGTCTGCGCACTGGCCGCAGTGGTCGGCGCACTCGTCATCCTCCCCATCAAGAAAGTCCGATAGGCCTTTCTCGGACGTCCATAGGACAGGCTGGTCGGAGACGACAGTCCTGCCCGCACCACCATCACCAGTGAAAGCGACATCGATCATGACTCTGCCCCTGGCCTCCATCCAGCTCTACACGCTGGCCAAGGAGTTCTCCGAGGACCCGAACGGCTCGCTCGAGAAGCTCGCGGCGATCGGACTGAAGAACGTCGAGGCGTTCGACTTCGTCCGCCGTCCCGCCGAGATCCGCGCCGCGCTCGACGCGAGCGGTCTCGCCTCGCCGACCGGCCACGCTCCGCTGCTCTCCGACGAGCTGTGGACGCCGGACGGATCCATCCCGACCCCCGCCCCCGAGGTCGTCTTCGAGGCGGCCGCGCAGATCGGCATCCAGACCGTCATCGACCCCTTCGTCTCGGCCGAGCGCTGGCTGACCGAGGACGGCGTGGCGGACATCGCCGACCGCCTGAACAAGGCCGCCGAGGTCGCCGCGACCTTCGGCCTGAAGGTCGGCTACCACAATCACGCGCAGGAGTTCATCGCCTCCTTCGACGGCCGGACCGCCTACGAGCGCTTCGTCGCGACCACCGACGAGCGCGTCGAGATCGAGCTGGACCTGTTCTGGGCGCTGACCGGCGGCCAGGACGGCCCCGCGCTGGTGTCGAAGCTGGGCTCGCGCCTGGTCGCGGTGCACGTCAAGGACGGCATCGCGCCGGCAGAGAACCCGTTCGCCCCCGGCGCCGCGGCCTTCGGCTCGGACACCCTCGACCAGCGCCGCCCGGGCGAGGGCGACGTGCCGCTCGTCGAGGCGCTGAAGGCCGGCGAGGGCGCGATCAAGTACGCCGTCATCGAGTACGACAACGCCCCCGGCGACGTCTTCGCGGACATCCAGGCCAGCTATGACTTCCTCGTGAAGGGCGGGTACGCGGCATGAGCGGGCCCATCGGGATCGGCGTCATCGGCGTCGGCGTCATCAGCGACACCTACCTCGAGAACCTCGCGTCCTTCCCGGACGTCGAGGTCCTGATCGTCGGCGACCTGCTGCTCGACCGGGCGAAGAGCCAGGCCGAGAAGCACGGCGTCCCCGCCTGGGGCTCCGCCGAGGACGTCCTCGCGCACGCCGGCGTGCAGGTCGTCGTCAACCTGACCATCCCGGCCGCGCACGTCGAGGTCTCGGCCGCGGCGATCGCCGCGGGCAAGCACGTCTGGAGCGAGAAGCCGCTGGGCCTGGACCGCGCCGGCACCGCGCAGCTGCTGCAGGACGCCGCCGCCAAGGGGCTGCGCGTCGGCTCGGCGCCGGACACGCTGCTCGGCCCGGGCTTCCAGACCGCGAAGCGCGCGATCGCGGACGGCGTGATCGGCGAGCCGATGTTCGCGTCCACCGTCTTCCAGACGGTCGGACCGGACCTCTGGCACCCGAGCCCGGCCTTCCTCTTCGCGGAGGGCGCGGGACCGCTCCTGGACATGGGTCCGTATTACTTCACCGGACTCGTCAGCCTGTTCGGACCGGTCGCGCGGGTCGCCGCGCTCGGCCGCAAGAAGCTCGAGGAGCGGGTCATCCGCTCCGGCCCCGACGCGGGGACGACGTTCCCGGTGGAGGTGCCGACGTCGCTGCAGGTGCTGACCTCGTTCGCGGCCGGGCCGCAGGCGTCGAGCCTGCTCAGCTTCGACTCCGCGCTCGAGCGCCACGGCGTCTTCGAGATCCACGGCACGGAGGGGTCGATCGTGATCCCCGACCCGAACCAGTTCGAGGGGCGCACCGCCTACGTGAAGGCACGCACCTCGATCGCCGACGGCCAGTGGGGCGAGCAGGAGTGGACCGAGATCGAGCAGAAGGGCACGGTCGTCGGCCGCGGCCTCGGCCTGCTCGACATGGTCCGCGCGATCGCCGAGGACCGCCCGCACGTCGCGACCGGCGAGCTCGGCTTCCACGTGCTCGACGTGATGCTGTCGGCGCAGGAGTCGGCCGAGAGCGGCGAGTTCGTCGCGATCGACAGCACGCTGTCCGCGCCGGTGCCCGCGGTGCCGGTGGACTTCGACCCGTTCGCGCAGACGCTCTGACGCGCTGACGGTCTCGCAGTGGCCCCCGCTCTCCACTTTCGGAGGGCGGGGGCTTCGGCGTGTGTGGTCTCGATACGCCGCTGCGCGGGTGCTCGACCAGCATGCAAGGGTGCTGCGCGGGTGCTCGAGCAGCAGGGGTGGGGCCGTTGCGCGGCCGCGGCGGCAGAACATCGGCTGGAGGCGCGTGTCATCGCTGATGGGCGATGAGACGGGCTCCTGGCTGATGTTCTGCGTCCGCGTCGGGCGATGACGACGTCGGAGGGGACGCTGCAGGGCCGCCGTGCTGAGGATGTGGGTCTCGATACGCCGCTGCGCGGCTACTCGACCAGCATGCAGGGGCCGCTGCGCGGGTGCTCGGCCAGCATGGAGGGCCGCTGTGCGGGTGATTGACCAGCATGGAGGGGCGCTGCGCGGGTGCTCGACCCGCATGCAGGGGCGCTGCGCGGGTGCTCGACCGGCGTGCAGTGCGGGTCAGGGGGACGGGGGCGTCAGCTCGCGGCGGAGGCGGGCGAGGGTGTCGCGGAGGCGGGTCTTGACGGTGCCGATCGGCAGGCCGAGCTCGGTGGCGATCTCGGCGTGGGTCAGGCCGCGGACGTAGGCGAGGAAGAGCAGGTCGCGGTGCTTCGGGGCGAGGCGGCGGATCTCGGCCGCGGCACGGCGGAACTCGCCGGCGATCTCGCCGTGCGACTCCGCCTCGTCGATCTCGCGGAGGTAGCTGTGGATCGCGTAGCGGTGGTCGCGCTCGCGGGAGGACTGCGCGGCGCGGACCCGGTCGATGGCGCGGCGGCGGGCGATGACGGCGACGAGGTGCTGCTGCTCCTCGAGGACCGCGTGCCGGCCGGCGGAGCGCCAGAGCTCGAAGTAGGTCTCCTGCGCGACCTCCTCGGCCTGCGCGTGGTCCTGCAGGATGCCGACGGTGATCGAGCGGACGCGGCGGACGGTGCGCTCGTAGAGCCGGCGGAACGCGGCGTGGTCGCCGTCGGCGAGCGTCGGGACGAGGTCGTCCTGCGCGGACGGGGCGCCGTCCGTCACGGTGCGCCCGGGTGCGGAGGCGTCAACCGAGCCGCGCCTCGGGAGTGTGGCCGACGTCCTGGGCCAGGCGCTCGAACGCGGCGACGGCCTCGTCGTTGCTGACCCGCCCGGCGTCGACGCCGTCCGCGATCCGGAGGATCTCGAGCTTGCGGTCGGCGCGAGCGGCCGTGTCCAGCGTCGACGTGCTGAGTGCTGCGGTGGCCTGGACCCGCGCCACGATGGTGCGGACCTGCCAGCGGCGGCTGTTGAACGACATCCCGCACTACCTCCTCGATCGGCCCCGTGCATCATTCGGAGCCGCGGCTCTGTCCGATGGGTGTCGGGGAGGAGGGGAGGAGTCAGGGCAGCTGGTCCTCGAGGTGGAAGACCTCGGTCAGCTGCAGGAAGCCGGTGTCGGGAGCGCCGTCGAGCTCGACGAAGAACTCGGCCATCTCGGCCTGCCAGCGGGCGTTGACCTCGGTGGCGGCCATCCCGGCGCGGGCGGCCTCGAGCGACGGGGTCTCGAAGTAGCCGATCAGCAGACCGTCGGGGCGGAGGAAGAGGGAGTAGTTGTTCCAGCCGGTGGCCTTCAGGGCGGCGGCCATGTCGGGCCAGATCGCGGCGTGCCGGCGGGTGTACTCGGGGATGCGCTCGGGTCGCACCTGGAGCTGGAAGCAGACGCGCTGCATGGGGTGGGGCCTCTCGGTGGGGGATCTCGATACGCGCCCTGCGGGCGCTACTCGATCAGCATGAACAGGGTCGCCCTGCAGGCGGCTGATTCACAAGCATGCCGCGCAGGCGCCGTTCGATCGGCGTGACTTCATGCTGGTCGAGTAGCCGCGGAGCGGCGTATCGAGACCCACCGTTTCATGGACGGTGGATCTCGATACGCGCCCTGTGGGCGCTACTCGATCAGCATGCCTGCGGAACGGGTCAGAAGTCGAAGTCGGCGATGTTGTCGGCGGTGAAGGTGAAGGGGTCGCCGAGCAGGACGGTGCCGTCGGCGTCGACCGTGAAGGAGCCCAGGTCGCCAGCCTCGAAGGTGTCGCCCTCGGCGCCGGTGATGTCGCCGTCGATCAGGGCCTTCGAGGCATAGGCGGCGAGGTAGCCGAGGTCTCCCGGGTTCCACAGCGCGAACGCGGTGACGGTGCCGTCCTCGACGAACTCGCGCATCTGGTTCGGCGTGCCGAGACCGGTCAGCGCGACCTTGCCCTTGAAGTCCGAGGTGGAGAGGTAGCGGGCGGCGGCGGCGATGCCGACCGTCGTGGGCGAGATGATGCCCTTGAGGTCGGGGTGGGTCTGCAGGAGGGCCGCGGTCTTGTCGAACGAGGTCTGGTCGTCGTCGTCGCCGTAGACGGTGTCGACGAGCGTCACGTCCGGGTGGTTCGCGGTGAGCTCCTCCTCCATCAGCTCGATCCAGGCGTTCTGGTTCGTGGCGTTCGCGGAGGCGGAGAGGATCGCGACCTCGCCGCTGTCGCCGATCTGCTCGGTGATCAGGTCGACCTGCGCCTTGGCGATGCCCTCGGCGGTGGCCTGGTTGATGTAGAGGTCGCGGCAGTCGGCGTTGGTGTCGGAGTCGAAGGTGACGACCTTGGTGCCGTTGTCGCGCGCCTCGTTCAGCGCGTCGCAGATCGCCTTCGGGTCGTTCGCCGAGACGACGATCGCTCCGGCGCCCTGCTGGGTGAGCGTGTTGATGTAGGAGACCTGCGCGTCGGGGGAGGCCTCGGCGGGCCCGACCTCGGCGTAGGTGCCGCCGAACTCCTCGATGGCCTTCTCGCCGCCGGCGTCGGAGGTGTCGAAGTACGCGTTGCCGAGGTTCTTCGGCAGGAAGGTGATCGAGTAGTCGCCGGAGCCGGCGTCGCCACCGGAGTCGCCGCCGGCGTCGCCGTCGGAGGCGGAGCAGCCGGTCGCGACGAGCGCGACCGAGACGGCCAGTGCGGTGAGGGTGCCGAGGCGGCGCCCACGGGAGGAGAACATCATCGTCTGCCTTTCGTCGAGGTGCTGTGGGGGTGGTGCGGGGTGGTGCGGGTGCTGTGCCGGTGATGCGGGATCAGGGGCGTCTCCTGCCCGAGCGCCGCAGTCGCGACAGCCAGGCCAGGAAGCTGGTGGACACCACCGAGAGCACGAGCAGCACTCCGGTGATGATGTTGATGACGTCGGAGGTGACGTTCGCGAGGCGCAGGGCCGAGGCGATCACTCCGATCAGGATCACGCCGGCGATCACGCCGTGCAGGGCGCCGCGGCCGCCGAAGATCGAGACGCCGCCCAGCAGGACGGCCGCGATCACCTGCAGCTCGAGGCCGGTCGCGTTGTCGCCGCGGGCGGAGCCGTAGCGGAGCGTGTAGTAGATGCCGGCCAGCGCGGAGACGGCCCCGGAGACCACGAAGAGGATGAACTTGGTGCGGTTCACGTTCACGCCGGAGAAGATCGCCGCCTCGTCGTTCAGGCCGATGGCGAAGACGCCGCGGCCGAAGCGGGTGGAGTGCAGCACGACCGCGAAGACGATCGCCAGGATCGCGAACGGCAGCACCACGAGCGGCACCGGGCCGACGAGCTTCGCCTTCGCGAGGTCGGTCCAGAACTCGGGGAAGTCGGTGACCGCGGTGGTGCCGAGCAGTCCGACCGCGAGCCCGCGGTAGAGCGCGAGCGTGCCGATCGTGACGGCGAGCGAGGGCAGCCCGACCACCGTGACGAGGAAGCCGTTCAGCGCTCCGCCGACCGCGCCGGCCACGATCGCGATCAGCGCGGCGACCTCGAACGGCACTCCGGCCTGGTGCAGCGTCCCGGTGAGCACGCTCGCGAGGCCCACCGTGGAGGCGACCGACAGGTCGATCTCGCCGGTGATGATGATCAGCGTCATCGGCAGCGCGATCAGCAGCGTCGGCGCGATGTCGAGGAAGAGGTAGGTGATGGTGATCGGCTTGTCGAAGCTCTTCACCGAGGCGGAGGCGACGACGATCACGAGGATCAGCAGCACGACGATCGCGGTCTCGCGGCTGAAGAGGATCCGCTGCCAGGCCGGCCGGGCGTAGTCGCGGTACTCGCGCGCGGTGCGCACGGCGGTGGTGTCGGTGACGAGGCTCATCAGGAGTCGTCCCTCTCTTCGAGGAGCTTGCGGGACTGTCGGAGGGAGAGCACGCGGTCGAGCACGATCGCGCCGATGATCAGCACGCCGACGACCGCACGCTGCCAGAAGTCGGGCACGCCCAGGATCGGCAGGGCCCGGTTGATGGTGAGCAGCAGCACCGCGCCGATCGCCGCGCCCCAGACCGTGCCGGAGCCGCCGAAGATCGCGACGCCGCCGATCACCGCGGCGCCGACCGCGTCGAGCTCGTAGCCGGAGCCGGCCTGCGAGTTGACGGTGCCGTAGCGCGCGGCGTAGAGCACGCCGGCCAGGCCGGTCAGCGCGCCGGAGACGACGAAGGCGACCAGGATGCGCCGGGTGACGGGCAGGCCGTAGAGCCGCGCCGCGTCCGGGTCGGAGCCGATCGCGTAGAACTCGCGGCCGGCGCGCTGGTTGCGCAGGTACCAGCCCGCGGCGACCAGCACGACGAGCGCGATGATCGTGAGGTACGGGATGGTGAGGAACTGCCCGGTGCCCAGCGCGAGGAAGTCCTTGGGCATGTCGGACGCGTTGATCCGGTCGCTGCCGGTCCAGGCGACATTGATGCCGCGGTAGGCGTAGAGCGTGCCGAGGGTGATCACCAGTGCCGGGACCTTCGCGAACGCGACGAGCGCGCCGTTGATCAGCCCGAGCAGTCCGCCGAAGACGATGCCGGCGGCGAAGACCGCGAGGATCGGGATCCCCGGCACGTCGAGGAACAGCCGGCCGGTGAGGTAGGCGGTCAGCCCCAGGATCGAGCCGACCGAGAGGTCGACCGAGCGGGTGATGATCACGATGGCCTGGCCGACCGCGATCAGGATGAGGATCGACGGGGTCAGCAGCAGGTCGCGCCAGCCGTCGGGGGAGAAGAGGAAGGTCGGGTTCTTCGCGGTCGTCGCGATGACGACGAGGACCAGCGCGAGCAGGATGCCCGTCTCGCGGGCCCGGATGAAGGAGCCGAATCCGGAGGCGAAGGCGTTGGGCTTCGCGGCGGGCACGCGCTTCTGCGTCGGCGCCTGGGCGGTGCTCATGCTGCGGCCCCTCTCGTCGCGGCGAGCATCACGGTCTCGCTGGTGGCGTCGGCCCGGTCGAGCTCGGCGGTGATCCGCCCCTCGCGCATCACCAGGACGCGGTCGGCCATGCCGAGCACCTCGGGCAGCTCGGACGAGATCATCAGGATCCCCATCCCCTCCCCGGCGAGCTGCGAGAGCAGCCGGTGCACTTCGGACTTGGTGCCGACGTCGATGCCGCGGGTCGGCTCGTCGATGATCAGGACCCTCGGATTCGTGGCGAGCCACTTGCCCAGCACGACCTTCTGCTGGTTGCCGCCCGAGAGGGTGCCGGCGACGGTGTCGAGCGCGTCGGTCTTCACCTCGAGGCGCGCGGCCCAGTCGCGTGCGGCGGTGTTCTCGCGGCGGCCGGTGATCAGGCCGCCCTTGGAGAGCGACTTCTGGATCGCCATCGTGATGTTGCGCGAGACGGAGGAGTCGAGCACGAGGCCCTGCTTGCGGCGGTCCTCGGGGACGAGCGCGAGTCCGGCGCGCATCGCGGCCGAGGGGCTGCCCGCCGGGATCCGGCCGCCGACGAGGGTGACCGAGCCGGAGTCGTAGGGGTCGACGCCGAAGACGGCGCGCGCCACCTCGCTGCGGCCGGCGCCGACGAGGCCGGCCAGGCCGACGATCTCGCCGGCGCGGACGGTGAAGGAGATGTCGTGGAAGACGCCGGCCGAGGTGAGGCCGCTCACCTCGAGCAGGACGTCGGTGATCTCGGTCGCCTGCTTGGGGAAGAGCTCGGTGATGTCGCGGCCGACCATCTCGCGGACGATGCCGTCGACGGTGGCGTCCTCGGTGGCGGTGGTGGAGATGTAGGCGCCGTCGCGCATCACGGTGATGGTGTCGCAGAGCGAGAAGACCTCGTCGAAGCGGTGCGAGATGAAGATCAGCGCGCGGCCCTCGTCGCGGAGCGAGCGGGCGACGGTGAAGAGGCGCTCGACCTCGACGCCGGAGAGCGCGGCGGTCGGCTCGTCCATCACGAGGACCTTCGCGTCGAGCGAGATGGCCTTGGCGATCTCGATGATCTGCTGGTCGGCGATCGAGAGGCCCTCGGCGGGGCGGTCGGGGTCGATCCGGACGCCGAGGCGCTCGAAGAGGCCGACGACCTCGGTGCGCATCGACTTCCGGTCGATGCGGCCGAGGCGACCGCGGGGCTGCCGGCCCATGAAGATGTTCTCGGTGACGCTGAGATCGGGGAAGAGCGTCGGCTCCTGGTAGATCACGGCGATGCCCGCGGCCTTCGACTGCGCGGTCGAGGAGAAGTCGACCGGCTCGCCGTCGAGGAGGAACTCGCCCGCGTCGCGCTGGTGCACTCCGGCGATGATCTTGACGAGCGTCGACTTGCCGGCGCCGTTCTCGCCGACCAGCGCGTGGATCGACCCGCGGTGCACGGCGATGGTGCCCGAGCGCAGCGCGACGACGGCGCCGAACGCCTTGACCACGCGGGCGAGCTCGAGTGCGGGTGGCGGATCTGATGCCACGGGTGGTACCTCCTCATCGAGGGGAATCGCGGTCAGGTCCCGGCTTCGGATGAAGAGGACCTGAATCGATTCATCCAGCTTCATCGCTACTATAGGGACGCTGAGCCGGAGCGGTCAACGCGAGATGCGGCTCGGCGTCCCAGGGGAGGCGATGTGGCGCGAGTGAGCATCCGCGACGTCGCCCTGCGCGCCGGCGTCTCGGTCGGCACGGTCTCCAACGTGCTCAACCGGCCGGACGAGGTCTCCGACGACTCCCTCGCCCGGGTGAACGCCGCCGTCGAGTCGCTCGGCTACGTGCGGAACGACGCGGCGCGGAAGCTCCGCAACGGCGTGAGCTCGACCGTCGGCTTCGTGGTGCTCGACGGGCAGAACCCGTTCTTCAACGACGTGGTCCGCGGCGCGGAGGACGAGGCGTCGCGCCACCAGATCGCCGTGCTCTACGGCAACACCGACGAGGACCCGTCGCGCGAGCGGCAGTACCTGGACCTGTTCGAGGAGCAGCAGGTGCGCGGCGTGCTGATCGCGCCGTACGGCGACATCTCGCAGCGGCTGGAGAAGCTGCGCGGGCGCGGGGTGCCGGTCGTGCTGGTCGACCGCTTCAGCGGGGACGGCCGCTACAGCTCGGTCTCGGTCGACAGCGTGGCCGGCGGGCGGATGGCGGCCGAGCACCTGATCGCGACCGGGCGGCGCCGGCTCGCCTTCGTGGGCGGGCCGTTCGAGATCCGCCAGGTCACCGACCGGCTGGCGGGCGCTCGGGTCGCGGTGGAGAACAGCGATGCGTCGGTCGACCTCGAGGTCGTGGCGACCACGGCGCTGACCGTCGCGCAGGGGGTCGCCGCCGGGATGCGGATCCTGGCCCGGCCGCGGCGCGACCGCCCCGACGCGCTCTTCGCGGCCAACGACCTGGTCGCGCTCGGGCTGCTGCAGGCGCTCGCCGTGGACGGGCGGATGCTGGTGCCGGACGAGATCGCGCTGATCGGCTTCGACGACATCTCGTTCGCCGCGGCCGCCGCCGTGCCGCTGTCCTCGATGCGGCAGCCGAGCTCGGTGATCGGGCGGACGGCGCTGCGCGTGCTGCTCGAGGAGGCGGCGGACCCGGAGCTGATCCCGCGGCAGACGGTGTTCCTGCCGGAGCTGGTCGCGCGGGCGTCGACGCGGGCGCGGCGCTGAGGCGGCGGCCGCGGATCGGGCTCCCGCTAGCGTGGACGGGATCGTCGACCGGATCCGAAGGAGCATCTCGATGACCGCAGCACACCAGGACACCGTCAGCACCGCCTCTGTGCGGCACCTCCCGTGGGCCGCGCCCGCGCGGGAGCCCGCGATGAGCACCGCGGTCGACCGCCACGACCGGTGGCGGCTGACCAGCCGCTCGGTGCTGCGCGACGGCCGGCCCTTCATCCCGGTTTCCGGCGAGCTGCACTACAGCCGGGTGCCGCGGGCCCGGTGGGAGGAGCGGCTGCGGCTGATGCGCGCGAGCGGCGTGACCGTCGTGGCGTTCTACGTGATCTGGATCCACCACGAGGAGGTGCGCGGGGAGCGCCGCTTCGACGGCGACCTCGACGTCGGCGCGTTCGTGGACCTGTGCGCGGAGATCGGCCTGGACGTCGTGCTGCGGGTGGGGCCGTGGTGCCACGGCGAGGTCCGCAACGGCGGGTTCCCGGACTGGGTGCAGGCCGCCGAGGTGGAGCACCGGACCGACGACCCGGGCTACCTCGCGCTCGTCCGGGAGTGGTTCGGCGCGCTGGGTGGCGAGCTGGCGTCGCGGTGCGGACCGGGCAGCAACGTGGTGGCGATCCAGATCGAGAACGAGATCTACGACCAGCCCGAGCACATCCGGACCCTGAAGGGCCTGGTCCGGGAGGCGGGGCTGACGGCGCCGATCTGGACGTCGACGGGCTGGGGCGGCGCCGATCTGCCGCTGGACGAGGTGCTGCCGCTGTTCGGCGGCTACGCGGACGGCTTCTGGGTCGAGTCGGACTCGCCGTGGGACTCGACGTTCCGCGACCACTTCTTCTTCAGCCACACGTGGGACGACCCGGGCATCGGCGCCGACGTCCGCGGCGCGACGACGGACGCGGTGACGCCCCGCGCCCCCTCGCTCGACTACCCGCCGGCGACCTGCGAGCTCGGCGGCGGCATGGCCACCGCCTACCACCGGCGCCCGGCCGTGCAGCCGCTCGACATCGCGGCGGTCGCGCACACCAAGATCGGCAACGGCTCGGCCTGGCAGGGCTACTACATGTACGCCGGCGGGACGAACCCGCGCGGCGCCGTCGCCGACGGGCTGCAGGAGTCGCAGGCGACCGGCTACCCGAACGACCTGCCGCGGTTCGACTACGACTTCCGCGCGCCGATCGGAGCGAGCGGGCGGCCGTCGCCGACGCTCGCGCTGCTGCGGCGCCAGCACGCCTTCCTCGAGGCGTTCGGCGAGCGGCTCGCGCAGATGCCGTCGACGCTGCCGGACGAGCTGCCGTCGAGCCAGCAGGACACCGAGACGCTCCGCTGGGCGCTGCGGAGCGACGGGGCGAGCGGCTTCGTCTTCGTCACCTGGCACCAGCCGCACGAGCCGCTGCCGGAGCACCCGGGCGTGGTGCTCGAGATCGGTCTCGACGACGAGGTCGTGCGGTTCCCCTCGGTGAGCACGCCCGTGCCGGCCGGGACGCTGGCGGTCTGGCCGGTGCGCCTGACGGTCGGCGGGATCCGGCTGGACTGGGCGACCGCGACGCCGCTGACGCTCCTCGACGGGGCGGAGCCGACGCTGGTCCTGGTGGCGGCCGCGGGCGTCGTCGCCGAGCTCGCCTTCGCCGAGGGCACGCGGCTGGAGGTGGACGGGGAGCGGCGGGACGGCGCGCTCCTCCGCCTCGATGTCGAGGAGCCGGTACTGGTGCGGGCGCAGGGCGACGGCGGAGCGTGCTCGGTGCTGGTCCTGTCCGCGGAGGCGGGTGAGGAGGCGTCGGTGCTCGCCGCCGCCGGCTCGGGGGAGCGCCGCCTCGTGCTGTCGGAGGACCCGGTCTGGCTCGACGGAGCGGGGCGGATCGCGGGGGACGTCCGGGCGGGGAGCCGCCTGCCGCGCGCCTTCGACCCGGAAGGGCAGCGCTTCGTCCCGGTCGCCGGATCGGCGGCGTCGATGCGGCCGGAGACGGAGGCGGTCGAGGCGCCCCTGCTCCGCGCGAGCGACGCCGTGCCGGTGTCCTACGGCGAGTCCGCGGGGCGCGCCTCCGCACCCCGGGACGCCGACTTCGCCGCCGCGGCCGCGCACCGGCTCGAGCTGCCGGAAACCGATCCGGCGGCGCAGCGCCGCGAGCTCGAGATCCGCTGGGCCGGCGACGTCGCCCGGATCCTCGTCGGCGGCGTGGTCGTCGCCGATCAGTTCTGGGACGGTGGGCCGTGGGTGCTCGACCTGGACGCGCTGAACGCGGGCTCCGGGGACGTCGTCCTGGAGATCCTGCCGATGTCGCCCGACGCGCGGATCGGCTTGACCGGGAGCGCCGAGGAGCGCCGGCGACGGGACGCATCTCCTCTTCTCGAGCTCGGCCCGGTCGTCGTGGCGCACTGGTACCGCTGGACCGAGGACTGACGAGCGTCCAGGTGGCGTGCACGCCCGGAATCTAGGGTGGGCGGATGACCTCCTGGAGCGCCGCAGACATCCCCGACCAGACCGGCAGGACGTTCGTCGTCACCGGCGCGAACAGCGGACTGGGGGAGGCGACCGCGCGAGCGCTCGCCCAGCGCGGCGCCCGCGTCGTGCTGGCCTGCCGGACCGTCGAGAAGGGCGAGCGGGCGGCGGAGCGGATGGGCGGCGACGTCGTCGTCCGGCGCCTCGACCTCGCCGACCTCTCCTCGGTGCGCGAGTTCGCCGAGGCGACCGGGCCGATCGACGTGCTGGTCAACAACGCCGGCATCATGGCGGTCCCGGAGGGGCGCACCGCGGACGGCTTCGAGCTGCAGTTCGGCACGAACTTCCTCGGGCCGTTCGCGCTGACCGGGCTGCTGCTGCCGCGGATCGCCGACCGCGTGGTGTCGCTCTCGAGCCTCGCCCACCGCTTCGGCACGCTCGACTTCGACGACCTGAACTGGGAGCGCCGCCGCTACAGCCCGTGGCCGGCCTACGGACAGTCCAAGCTGGCCGACCTGGTCTTCGCGTTCGAGCTGCACCGGCGCCTCCGCCGGGCCGGCTCGAGCGTCGGCTCGATGGCCGCGCACCCCGGCATGTCGGTCACCGAGCTGCACACGCACACCGGCGACGGGCAGGGCGCGATCATGGGCGCGCTGATGCGCACGGTCGGGCAGAGCGGTGACGACGGCGCCCTGCCGACGCTGCTCGCGGCGACCTCGCCCGACGCGCGCTCCGGCGCCTACTACGGACCGGGCGGCCTCGGTGAGGTCCGCGGGGCGCCGCGCCAGGTGAACCCGAACCGCGCCGCCCGCGACCGGGCCGCCGCGCGCCGGCTCTGGGACCGCGCCGTCGAGCTGACCGGGGTGTCGCCGCTCGACGCGGGCTGAGCGAAGCGCCCTTCCGCGGACACCCGCCTCCTCCGCGTCCCGGCTCCTCCGTACACTGGCGAGCGCGCGGGAAGCCGCCGCCGGACCCCGAGGAGCACCGTGGCAGCACGACGAACGACCGCCGCCGCGACGCTGCACGACGTCGCCCGGGCGGCGGGGGTGTCCCTGGCCACCGCCTCGCGGGTGCTCAACGGCAGCGCGCGCAAGGTGCAGGGCGAGTACCGCGAGCGGGTCGAGGCGGCCGCGGCCGAGCTGGGCTACTCCGCGAATCCGGCGGCGCAGGCCGTCGCGCGCGGGACCACCTCGACGATCGCGCTGCTCGTCAGCGACATCACCGACCCCTACTTCTCGGGCATCGCCTCCGGCGTGATCGGCGCGGCCGACGCGTCGCGGCTGGACGTGCGGATCGCCGTCACCGACCGCGACCCGGACAAGGAGCTCGGCCTTGTCCGCTCGCTGCGCGGCGGCCGGCCGCGGGCGATCGTCCTGGCCGGCAGCCGCTTCGCCGCCGACCGGCACCGCGACGCGCTGATCGCCGAGCTGCAGGCCTACGAGGCGTCCGGCGGGCGGGTCGCCATGATCAGCCAGGGCGGGCTGCCGTTCCCCTCGGTGCAGGTGGACAACCGCGCCGGAGCGCGTGCGCTCGCGGCGGCGCTCGCCGAGGCCGGCTACCGGCGCTGCGCGATCGTGCGCGGTCCGGAGGCGGTGCTGACGTCGTCCGACCGGGTCGCGGGGTTCCTCGAGGGGCTGTCCGCGGCGGGGGTGAGCGTCGATCCGGATCTGATCGTCGAGGCGCCGCTCACCCGGGACGGCGCGTTCGACGCGGCGGCCGCGCTGCTGGCCGGGCGCTCCACCGACATCGACCTGGTCTTCGCGGTGACCGACCTGATGGCGGTCGGCGTCGCCTCCGCGATGCGCGCGGCCGGAGTCGAGCCCGGCACGGGCATGGGCGTCGCGGGCTTCGACGACGCGCCCATCGCGGAGGACGTGCACCCGGGGCTGACCACGGTCGCCGTGCCGCTGGCCGCGCTCGGCGAGCGCGCCGTCGCCGCGGCCCTCGGCGACGAGGCCGACGGGGCCTCGGTCGAGCTGCCCACGCGCGTCGTCCTGCGCGCGAGCACCCCGCCGCGAGCCGCGCCGCCCGCGTAGCGCGCGCCGTGCTGGTCGAGTAGCCCTGCAGGGGCGTATCGAGACCCGCCGTCCCCCGAAGGGCAGGTCTGCAGACGCCTGTTCTGACGGTGGTGGATCTCGATACGCCCGCTGCGCGGGCTACTCGATCAGCATGGAACACGTGCAAGCGCGTCGGCGCGGGTCCGCACTTGCTGGTCGAGTAGCGCGCAGCGCGTATCGAGACCCGCTCACCACCGTTCCTCCGCTGGATGGGAAAGCGCTTGCCCACGGGACCGGTCCGCGGCTAGCATCAGGAAAACGCTTCCCACTCCTCGAAAGGCGCACCGTGTCAGAGCCGACCACCCCCACCCTCGGGATCATCCTGAACGGCGCCTCCGGCCGGATGGGCTACCGCCAGCACCTCGTCCGCTCGATCCTGGCGATCCGCGAGCAGGGCGGCGTGCTGCTCTCCGACGGCACCCGCGTGCAGGTCGAGCCGCTGCTGGTCGGCCGCTCCGAGGCGAAGCTCGCCGAGCTCGCCGGCAAGCACGGCCTGACGAACTGGACTACCGACCTCGACGCCGCGCTCGCCGACCCGAAGTGGCAGGTCTACGCCGACTTCCTCGTGACGAAGGCGCGCGTCCCCGCGATCAAGAAGGCGATCGCCGCCGGCAAGCACATCTACACCGAGAAGCCCACCGCGGAGTCGTACGCCGAGGCGCTCGAGATCGCCGAGCTGGCCAAGGAGGCCGGCATCAAGAACGGCGTCGTGCACGACAAGCTCTACCTGCCGGGCCTCCAGAAGCTCAAGCGCCTGATCGACTCCGGCTTCTTCGGCCGCATCCTCAGCGTCCGCGGCGAGTTCGGCTACTGGGTGTTCGAGGGCGACTGGCAGGCCGCGCAGCGCCCGAGCTGGAACTACCGCAGCGAGGACGGCGGCGGCATCATCGTCGACATGTTCCCGCACTGGAACTACGTGCTCGAGAACCTCTTCGGACCGATCGAGGGCGTCTACGCCAAGGCGACCACCCACATCGAGACCCGGGTCGACGAGAACGGCGCGCCCTACACGGCGACGGCCGACGACGCGGCCTACGCGATCTTCGATCTCGCCGGCGGCATCACCGCGCAGCTCAACTCCTCCTGGGCCGTGCGGGTCGACCGCAAGGAGCTCGTCGAGTTCCAGGTCGACGGCACGCTCGGCTCGGCCGTGGTCGGCCTGTTCGGCGCCAAGATCCAGCCGCGCGTCGCGACCCCCAAGCCCACCTGGAACCCGGACCTGCCCGAGACGCACGACTACGCCGAGGACTGGCAGGAGCTGCCCGTCAACGACGTGTTCGAGAACGGCTTCAAGACCCAGTGGGAGCAGTTCATCCGCCACGTGGTCGAGGACGCTCCGCACGAGTACGACTTCTTCGCCGGTGCGCGTGGCGTGCGGCTCGCCGAGCTGGGCCTGGAGTCCTCGCGCGAGGGCCGCCGGATCGACGTCGCCGCGCTCGACGCCGCCGCCGACGCCGAGGTGCTCGTGCAGGCGGGCGCCGTCCAGTGAGCGGGCTGACCCTCCTCGGCGCCGACGGCGCGACCCGCTCGATCGAGCTGCTCCCGGCGCCCGCGCACGCGAGGCCCGCCGCGCCGCTGCGCTCGCGCACCGCCTACGCGGCCGCGCACGTCGTGCCGCTGGTGCACGGCGAGAACCGGCCCGGCCACCCGGCCCAGATCGACTGGGACGCGACGCTCGGCTTCCGCCACCACGTCTGGTCCTGGGGCCTGGGCGTCGCCGACGCGATGGACACCGCGCAGCGCAACATGGGCCTGGACTGGACTGCGACCCAGGAGCTGATCCGCCGCAGCGCCGCCGAGGCCGCGTCGGTCGGCGGGGCGCTCGTGGTCGGGATCAACACCGACCAGCTCACCGACGACGTGGTCCCGCTGGACACCGTCATCGACGCCTACGTCGAGCAGCTCGCCTTCGCCGAGGACGCGGGGGCGGAGGTCGTGCTGATGGCCAGCCGTCACCTCGCCCGCGCCGCGGAGACCGCCGCCGACTACGAGCGCGTCTACGCCGCCGTGCTCGCCCGCGCCACGAAGCCGGTCGTCCTGCACTGGCTCGGCACCGCCTTCGACGGCGTGCTCGAGGGCTACTTCGGCGCGGCCGACCCGGTCGACGCCTTCCCGGTCGTGCAGCGGATCATCGAGGACAACCTCGACTCGGTGCGCGGCATCAAGATGTCGCTGCTGGACGCGGACGCCGAGATCGCGCTGCGCTCGCGGCTGCCCGAGGGCGCGACCCTCTTCACCGGCGACGACTTCAACTACGTCGGCCTGATCGAGGGCGCCCCCGACGCCGACGGCACGCCGCGCTGGTCGGACGCGCTGCTCGGCGCCTTCGCCGCGCTGGCGCCGAGCGCCTCCGCTGCGATCCAGGCGCTGGACGCGGGCGACACCGCCGAGTACCGCCGCGTGCTGGGCCCGACCGAGGCGCTCTCGCGCCAGGTCTTCGCCGCGCCGACGCAGTACTACAAGACCGGCGTCGCGTTCCTCTCCTGGCTGAACGGCCACCAGCCGGCCTTCTCGATGGTGGGCGGGCTGCACTCCGCGCGCTCGCTGCCGCACCTGTCCGAGATCGTCCGGCTCGCGAACGCGTCCGGCGCGCTGGAGCGGCCGGAGCTCGCGGCCGACCGCTGGACCGGGCTGCTCGCGCTGAACGGGATCGACGTGACCCGCTCCGTCGAGGGGCTGCACCTGGTCGAGGCGGTGCCCGCATGAGCGCCGACCCGCGCCTGTCGCTGAATCAGGCCACGATCAAGCACGCGTCGCTCGCCGAGGCGCTCGACACCACGGCCGCGGCAGGGATGTCCGCGATCGGCCTCTGGCGCGAGCCGGTCGCCGAGGTCGGGCTGGCGGAGGCCGTGCGCCTCGTCGCCGACTCCGGTCTGCGCGTCTCCTCGCTCTGCCGCGGCGGCTTCTTCACCGCGCCCGAGGGGCCGGAGCGGCGCGCGGCGATCGACGAGAACCGCCGCGCGATCGAGGAGACCGCCGCGCTCGGCGCCCCCGCGCTCGTGCTCGTCGCCGGCGGTCTGCCGGCCGGCTCGCGCGATGTGGTCGGCGCCCGGGCCCGCGTGCAGGACGCGCTGGCAGAGCTGGCCGACGACGCCGCGGCGGCGAAAGTGCAGCTCGCGATCGAGCCGCTGCACCCGATGTACGCCTCCGACCGCGCCGTCGTCTCGACGCTCGGCCAGGCCCTCGACCTCGCCGCGCCGTTCGACGCGGCCGCGGTCGGCGTGGTCGTCGACACCTTCCACATCTGGTGGGACCCGCAGGTGCTCGCGCAGATCGCCCGCGCCGGAGCGGAGGGCCGGATCGCGAGCTACCAGGTCTGCGACTGGGCGACCCCGCTGCCGGCCGACGTGCTGCTCGCCCGCCGCTACCCGGGCGAGGGCGTCATCGACTTCGAATCGCTCACCCGCGCGGTCGTCGAGGCGGGCTACGCCGGCGACGTCGAGGTCGAGATCTTCCACCAGGAGGTCTGGGACACGGCGTACCCCGAGGTGGCGGAGCGCGTCGTCGCGGCCTTCGCCGAGACGGTGTCGCCGCACCTCTGAGAGGCGCACCCCTGAACTCCCGGTCCGCCGTCGCTGGAGGGTGAGCGGCGGACCGGGCTCCTTCTTCTCGAGGAGCCCTCTAGAGGAGCGACGCGCTCAGCTCCACGGCAGATCCAGCGCGTCGAACGTCGTCTCGCGGCGCAGCGCCTCCTGCAGTGCGTGCTCGACGCCGTCGACCACGCGGTGGCGCCCCTCGACGTCCTGCACCTCGCGCCAGGCGTCCGCGGGCAGCGCGCGCGGCGACGGAGCCGCCATCACCGCCTCGAGAAGGCGGAGGAAGCCGCCGGTGCGCTCGATCCCGGCGTGCAGCGGCGTGCCCAGCTCTCGGGCGGCGAGCAGCCCCTCGAACGGCGTGATCCGGTCGTACTGCAGCGTGCGCGGCGGCAGGCCCTCGCGCACGAGCTGCACCACGTCGAGCGTGTAGTAGAACCGCAGCGTCCCGCGGGTGCCGACGATCTCGACGGAGGGCTCCTCCGGCCGCGCGGCGCAGAGGGTGACCGCGGTCGTGACCCGCAGGCCGTCGGCCAGGGTCAGCACGGCGACCGAGGTGTCGTCCGCCTCGATGTCGTTCGCGCGGCGCAGGTCCAGCCGCACGTCGACGACGTCCTCGAGCCGGTCGGCGCCGGCGATCGCGAGGGCGGTGGCGGTCGCGTGCGAGAAGGGGTTGGTCAGGACGCCGTCGGCGACGACCGCGCCGTCGAGCATGCGGCGGCCGGCCCAGGGGGAGCGCGACCAGTAGCGGTCGTCGCGGACCCAGACTCCCGAGGCGCCGTAGCGCACGACGTCGCCGATCTCACCGTCGGCCAGGGCTGCGCGGATCGCCGGGATCGCGGAGGAGCCGAGGCTCTGGAAGCCGACCTGCACGAGCGAGCCGGTCGCCGCGGCGCGCTCCGTGATGGCGGTGAACTCGGCGAGCGAGGCGGCGGGCGGCTTCTCCAGCAGGACGTCGTTGCCGTGGTCCATCGCCGCGAGGGCGATCGCCGCGTGGGTGTGGATCGGGGTGCTGATGATGACGACGTCGGTGCCGCCGGCGGCGAAGAGGCCGGTCGCGTCGGGGTGGTGCGCGACGCCGTCGGGGAGCAGCCCCTCGACCGGCGGTCGGGGGTCGGCGACGCCGACGAGCCGGACGCGGCCGTCGCGGTGCGCCGTGAGGACGGCGCCGAGGTGCGAGGCGCCGTAGCCGCCGATGCCGACGAGCCCGATCCGCGGGATCACGGTCGGACTCCGGAGAGCGGGCGGCTGCGGTCGTCTCGTCTGCGCTGCATGATCCGGCCAGCGTATCGGAAAGCGATTACCGGCGACCAGTGGGGTCGATGATCGTCATGCCCGCGGGGTTCGAGCGGTCGAAGACGGGGAGCAGCTCGGCCGCCTCCTCGAGTCCGATGGTGCGCTCGATCAGGCGCTGCGGGGCGAGGACGCCCTGCTCGATCAGCCGGAGCATCCCCGGGTAGTCGCGCGCCGCCATCCCGTGGCTGCCGAGGACGTCGAGCTCCCAGGCGATCACGCGCGCCATCGGCACGCGCGGGTGGCCCTCGACCGGCGGCAGCAGGCCGATCTGCACGTGCCGGCCGCGGCGGCGCAGGCTGAGGAGGGCGTCGGCGCAGGTCTGCTCGCTGCCGACGGCGTCGACGGCGACGTGACTCCCGCCGCCGGTGAGCGCGTGCACGGCGGCCGGCAGATCGCGGCCGTCGGCGAGGAGGACGTGCTCGGCTCCGACACTCGCGGCGACCTCGAGGGCCGCGGCGTTCCGGTCCACGGCGATGACGCGGGCGCCGAGCGCGTGCGCGACCATGACGGCGCTGAGGCCGACGCCGCCCGCTCCGATCACCGTCACCCACTCGCCGGGCTGCACCCGGGCCCGCCCGACGAGCGCGCGGTAGGCCGTGGCGAAGCGGCAGCCGAGGCTCGCGGCGGTCGCGAAGTCGACGCCCTCCGGGATCGCGACGAGATTGGTGTCGGCCGCGTGCAGCGCGACGAGCTCGGCGAACGAGCCCCAATGGGTGAAGCCGGGCTGCTCCTGGTCCGGGCAGACCTGGGCGTCGCCCTGCAGGCACCACTCGCAGCGGCCGCAGCCGCAGACGAACGGCACGGTCACCCGGTCGCCGACCGCCCAGTTCCGGACCTCGGGCCCGACCTCGGCGATCACGCCGGCGAGCTCGTGCCCCGGGACGTGCGGGAACGCGATGTCGTCGTGCCCGGCCCAGGCGTGCCAGTCGCTCCGGCACAGCCCGGTGGCCAGCACCCGCACGACGACGCCGTCGGCCGGGGCGACCGGCGTCGGGACGTCGCGGACCTCCGGCTCGCCGCGGACGGAGTCGAGGACGAGAGCGCGCATGCCCTCATCCTGGCAGCGAGTCAGCAGTCGTCGGCGCCGAAGCGGAGGTCGGTGAGCGACACGAAGTGCCAGCCCTGGCGGCCGTCGTGCTGGGTGTAGGTGAGGGTGCTGCCCGAGGGGAAGACGCCGAAGCGGAAGGTGTCGGAGCGGGTGACGCCGTCCGTCGTGTACTCGTTCCCGGTCGCGCGGCGGAAGGGGTCGGCGAGGGTGCCGGCGCCGGCGCCGGGGTGCGAGCCGGACGTGGCGATCGAGGTCGGCTCGGTGCTGAAGCCGACGGCGTCCCAGTAGGTCGGCACCCACGAGTTGGCGTCGGTGTTCGAGGTGATGTCGAAGATCGTCAGCTGGAAGTCGACCGGGTCGAAGAGCGCGCCGTCGGCGTCGCGGAACTCGAAGGTCAGGGTCTGCGCGTCGGATCCGGGGGTGGGCAGGACGGCGAGGTCGCCCTCGCGACGCTGATTGAGCACGAGCGCTCCCGCCGGACCGAAGCCGGCGAAGGAGTACTCGGAGGGGACGCCGCCGGGAGCGTTCCCGGCCCAGCCGGAGCCGTTCTGGCTCATGTTGTAGCGCGTGCCGCCGGAGAGGTCGGTCGTGCCGGCGGCGAGGGTCGAGGTGATGCGGATCGTCGAGGTGCGGCCGGACGCGGAGGTCGCGCCGAGGACGGCGGGGTTGCCGCTCGCGTTCGTCGCGGCGAACTGCGTGACGCTCGTGCAGGGGGTGGTCGACGCGGCGGCGAGGGGCGCGCCCGTGGCGACGGCGACGACGGGGACGGTCCAGAGGGCGGTGGTGGTGAGCGAGCGGCGGGAGAGTCCGGGCGCGGGGGTGCTGGTCATGGCGGGATCCGTTCGGGTGCGGAGGGGAGCGGGCGAGGCGGAGCAGGGCGGAGCGGTGCGGGTGCAGAGCAGGGACTCAGCGGCCGGCGTTGTAGTGGTTCTGGATCTGGGTCGCGGTGAGCGCGGTCGAGTAGACGGCGGCGTAGCGCAGGCTGCCGGAGAAGGAGGCGGGGCCGACGTTCGTCCAGGAGCCGCCGAGGGTGTCGTAGCCGATCTTCCAGTAGCCGGTGGTGTTCTCCGCGCTGCGGAAGGCGGTGTTGCCGGCGACCTTCACGCCGTCGAGCCAGAGGCTCGTCCCGGCGGTCGGCGAGAGGGTGGAGACGACGTGGTGCCAGGCTCCGTCGTTGACCGGGTTCGGGCTGGTGATCGACTGGACGCCGTTGTTGTAGATGCCGAAGACGAGGCGGCCGTCCGCGCCGATGTAGGTGTGCCGGTCGTACTGGCTGCCGGCGGTGTCGCGGCTGCTGTTGAAGCTGAAGAGCTTGCCGCCCGCGACGGTGGTCTTGAACCAGATCTCCGTGCTGAAGGTGGTCGGGTTGGCCAGCTGCAGCGGCGTGCTGAGGTAGCCGTTCGTCCCGTTCAGCAGCCAGGAGCCGCCGGCGTCGCGCGGGCAGGCCTTCGGGGTGGTCGCGGAGCTGGTCATCGCCGGACGGTAGGTGCCGGGGTAGGCGCCGGAGTCGGTGTCGACGGCGGTCGTCGCTCCGGTGGCCTGCGCGAGCGTGTAGGAGAACAGTGCGTCGCCCCTGTCGGCGGCGAGCGCCGAGTCGCAGGTGAAGAAGGCCGCCGCGCTGCCGACGGTGTTGTTCGAGTTGCGGATGGAGGCGACGTAGGCGCCGGAGGTGGCGGGGGCGAGGAACAGCACGGCCGAGAGGGCGGCGACGAGCAGCGCGGCGAGGGTGGTGCGCGGGGTCCGCGGCGCCGCGGAGCGGAGGCGGGCCAGGAGGCCGGAGCGGGTGCGGCGGTGGCGGCTCATCGGGTGGCCGACTCGGTCTCGGCGGTCTCGGCGGTCTCGGCGGTCTCGGCGGCGCGGGCCCGGCGGCCGTGCTCGCCGCGCGGCTCGGCCTCGGAGGGGAGTCCGACCAGCATCGTCCAGAGCACGGGGGTGGCGCAGACCGCGCCGAAGAGGATCCAGCCCCAGAGCGGCAGGTGCAGCGCCGAGGACACGTTGTAGAAGTCCTCGCCGTTGGCCGGCACCTGGATGCTGCCGACCTGGCCGGAGACGAGGTCGGCGTGGGTGCCGCCGACGGCCGTCACGCGGATCGGCAGCATGCCGACCGAGACGAGCGAGGCGTCCGTCTGCCCGTTCTCCACGGTCGCCTCGAGGACGACGATGCCGACGAACGGGCGGAGCACGAAGACCGTGAAGGAGGCGACGAGCGAGATCCCCAGCACCCGCATCGCGGCGCGGTGGGTGGGGGAGGAGAGCAGGCGGGTGAGCAGCAGGACGAGGACGGTGCCGGCGAGGAGCATCGGCAGGCCCTTCGCGAGCCAGCCGGCGCCGGGGAGCGCGACGACGACCTTGCCGATCAGCTGCTCGGCGCCGGTCGCCCACGGGTCGGTCGCGCCGTTGATGTCGCCGCGGGTGACCAGGGTGCCGTCGTCGGCGAGGTCGACCACGCGGTGCGTGTAGGTCTCGTCGGGGGTGGTGGTGGGGTGGAAGCTGACGACGTCGCCGACCCGGATGTCCTCGAGGGGCGTCGGGGCGGTGAGGACCAGGGTGCCGACGGGAGCGGCGGTGCCCATCGACGGCGTCTGGACGATGAACCAGCGTCCGCCGGAGGCGTGGAAGAGGAAGGCGGCGACGACCAGGGCGGCGACGAGGGCGGTGACGGTCCAGGTCGCGACGGTGCGCAGGCGGGAGCGGGGGGAGCGGGGCTCGGGGGTGGAGACGGTGGTGGCGGGGGTGAGGGGGGAGGCGGTGCCGGTGGGGACGGCGGTGGATCCGGGGAGCGCGGGGGCGGGGCGGGTCTGCAGCGTGGTCACGGGTCCACCTCCTCGGCGGGGTGGGGGCCGCCTGGGCGGCGGCCCCCGGGGTGCGGGTGTCGGGTGTTGCGGGGGCGTTTCTCGGGGTGGGGCGGTGCTTCGGGGGAAGCGGTCTTCGGTGGTGGATCTCGATACGCCCGCTCTGCGGGCTACTCGATCAGCATGAGCTGATCAGGTGACGATCGAGGGTTCCTCGCTCGGCGTGAGCCGGGGAGGCTCGATCAGCTGGCGAAGGTCCAGGTGAGGGGGAGCGAGGCGGACAGGCCCTGGTAGGTGTTGCCGGCCGAGGAGTCGAGCGTGACGGCGATGGTGAAGGGGGTGCTGGTGCCGGCGGTGACGGGGGCGGCGGAGAGCGACTTGGCGGCGGTGCCGGCGAGCGCGGCGGCGGTGCCGCTGTAGACGGTGGTGCTGCCGGAGGTGATGACGACGTTCAGCTTGGAGCAGAAGTCGGTCGCGGTGCCCGAGGAGCCGGCGGCGGTGTTGACCGACTGGGCGCAGGTGGCGCCCGGGGTCAGCGTGAAGGTGTTGGCCGAGACGGTGCCGGCGTTCTTGATGGTGATCGCGGTGCTGACGGTCTGGCCGGGGACCATGGTGGTCGAGCCGCCGAACTTGTTGATGGTCGAGCAGGTCGCGGTGTTGGTGCTGACCGAGCCGCCGTCGGTGCTGAGGCAGGTGACGGGCGTGGTGCCGGTCGACTTCTCCTCCATGACGAGCGAGCCGGAGGCGGCGGTGTTGTTGGTGTTGGTGATGCTGGCGACGAAGCCGGAGAGGGTTCCGGACATCGAGACCGACAGCAGCGCGGCGGCGGCGACGCTGGTGGCGAGGACGAGGGGGGCGAAGCGGACGCGCTTGCGCTTTGCGGTGTGGTTCGACATGACAGGACTCCTGATCGGGTAGAAGGTGAACTGCCGTGCAGTTCGCTGTGGGGTGTTTTCTGGCTTGTCGAGTAAGTTACTTGATGGCAAAGATACTTTGCAATCGTTCCATTACCCCCTGTTGTGGGGACAGCTAGCTCAGCGGCGACATCGCCGCTCCGATACCCGCTCCCACCCCCGCTCCCACCCCCGCTCCGACACCCGAGAAGGCCGCATGGATCCCGAGAACACACCCCCCGCCGACAGCGGCGAGCAGCCCGCCGGCGCGGCCCTCCGGCAGGCGCTGCGGCAGCTCGAGACGGCGCAGCGCCACCTGCGCGCCGCGGTCGCCCTCGACGCCGGGATCGGGATCTCGGAGCTGAGCGCGCTGGAGGCGCTCGCCGAGTCGCCCGGGCTGACGCCCAAGTGGCTGGGACTCGAGCTGTCGCTGACGACCGGAGCGGTGACCGCGCTGCTCGACCGGCTGGCCAAGGCCGGCCACCTCGACCGCGTCTCGAACCCGCAGGACCGGCGCAGCGTCCTGCTCCGGCTGACCGACTCCGGCACCGCGCTGCTCGCAGCGGTCGACGAGCGCTACGGCGCGGTCAGCGTCGAGGTGCTGCGGGCATCCCCGCGCCTGGGCGAGGAGGAGGTCGTCGAGGACCTCGCGCGCGCCGCGGCGGTCATCACGGCGCACACGATCGGCTGAGCGCGAGCGACCCCGCGCGTCAGGCCTGCAGGGCGCGGTCCTTGCGGATCGACCAGAGGTTGCGGCTCGCCGTGCGCTCGTAGTCGAAGGCGGTCACCAGTGCCTGGATGAGGGCGATCCCGCGACCCGACTCGGCGAACGCGTCCGGCATCTCCCGCGGTCCGGTGTCGACGCCGGGCGGGTCGGCGGTGTCGACCAGCTCGGCCCGGAGCGCCTCGTCGTCGACGGAGACGACGAGGCGGCAGAGGACCGCGGTGGTCGAGACGGCGTGCTGGATCACGTTCGAGACGAGCTCGACGAGCGCCGTCTCGAACTCCATCCGGTCGCGGGCACCGACGTCGGCGCGCTCGCCGAAGAGCGAGTCGAGCAGGTCGTGCACGAGCTCGATGTCGTCGGGCGGCGTCCGGAAGGCGAGGGTGCGCTCAGTCACGGTACGCGTCGCCGGCCGAGGCGTAGCCGACGAGCACGCGGTCGAGGTTGGAGAGCTCGAGCACCATGGTGACCTGCTCGCTCGGGGCGGCGATCCGGAGGTCGCCCCCCGCCTGGCGGGCGCTCTTCAGGCAGGCGACGAGCGCGCCGAGCCCGGACGAGTCCATGAAGGTGACCTCGCTCAGCTCCACGACGATGCGGCTGCTGCCCTCGTCGAGAGCGCTGCGCACCTCCGTCCGCAGATCCCGCGCCGCGGCGAGATTGAGCCGGCCCGCCGCCGTGATCACGGCGACGCCGGGAGCGATCGTCTCGGTGCTGAAGGTCATGCCTGCTCCTGGTCGGTGTCCGCGGCGGGGCGCGGGGTGTCGTGGGTCCGCGTCACGAGGAGCGCGGTGATGTCGTCGAGCGCGCGGCCGGAGCCGGCGAGCGCGGTCAGGGCGGTGAGGAAGCCGATGGCGCCCTCGGAGGTGCGGACGAGGTCGGCCGCGAGGACGAGCGACTGCAGGGTCCCGTCGAAGAGGTCGAGCACCCCGTCGGTGAAGGAGACCAGTGAGTCGCCGACGGCCAGATCGACGGTCTGGGTGACCCAGCCGCCGTCCTCCGCGATGCCGAGGGGGAGGCCGAGCGCGGCGAGGCGGTGGAAGGTCCCGTCGGCGCGGAGCAGGACGGTGAGCCCGTGGCCCGCGTCCACGAAGTCGACCCGGCCGGTCGCGGTGTCGAGCCGGCCGTGGAAGAGCGTCGCGAAGGTCTCGGTGGCGGAGAAGTCCGGCTGCAGCTGCTCGCTGACCGCGGCGACCACCGCGTCCGGAGCGCCGCCGGCCCGGGCGCGGAACGCCGCGCGGATGCCGGCGGCGAGGATCGCGGCGCCGGTGCCCTTGCCCATCACGTCGACGAGGGTCAGGTCGACGACCGCCTCGGTCGCGGTCCAGGTGTAGAAGTCGCCGCAGATCTGCCACTTGGGCAGCGAGGCGCCGGCCAGGTCGTAGCCGGCGGGGTGGCGGAACGCGGTCGGGGAGAGGCGGGCCTGCACGTCGGCGGCACGGTCCCACTCCGCGGTGTCGCGCAGCTCGCGCTCGACCCACTGGCCGAACTCCTCGAAGAGCAGCTCCTCCTCCGGGCTGAGCGCGCGGGGGACGAAGTCGAGCAGGCAGAGCGTCCCGAGCTGCAGGCCGTCGTCCACCGTGAGCGGGCGGCCGGCGTAGAACTGCACGTGCGGCGGTCCGGAGACGTGCACGTGCTGCGCCCAGGCTCCGTCGGCGCCGAGGTCGGGGACGACGAGCGTGCTCCGCTGGGCGAGCGTCGCGTCGCAGAACGTCCCCGCGCGCGGGTAGGACACCGGCCCCTCGGGCTGCGGCGACTTCGTGAAGAGCGTCGTCTCGTCGAGGATGTGGATCTCCGCCACCGGCACCTGGAAGAGCTCCTGCGCCATCCGGGTGATCCGGTCGAAGCGCTCCTCGGGGCCGGAGCCCATCAGGCCCAGCGCCTCGATCACGGCGGCGCGGCGGTCCCGGTCGTCGGGCGCCCCGAGCGCTGCGTCGGCGCCGATCGCCGGGTCCTGGCTGGTCTGCTGCGACATCGTCCCCCCGAGTCTGCGTGCGGAGGCGGTGTCTCGCCTCCGCGATGACGGTATCGAACGGTGCGCCCCCGGTCGCCGTTGAGGGCCGTTAGTCACCCGGACGGGGGTCACGGCTGCGCGACACCCGTAGCATTGCACCCTGACCCCGATGGTGCAATGATGCACAGTATGCAAGCAGATGCGACCGCGACCCGGCGCGACCAGCGCGCGGCCGAGCGGCGGAGCTCCCTGGCCCGTACCGCCCGCGAGCTGACCATCCGCCACGGCTTCTCGGGCTTCACCGTCGAGGAGCTCTGCGAGGAGGTCGGCATCTCGCGCCGCACGTTCTTCAACTACTTCCCGAGCAAGGAGTACGCGATCGTCGGCCGGCCCGAGGAGGGCCTCGACGACGACAGCGTCGCGGAGTTCCTGACCCGCCGCCCGGGCGTCTCGCTGCTCGAGGCGCTCGTCGCCCTCGGTGCGGTGCACTTCGCCGCGATCGGCCTGAACGCCGACAGCGTCCGCGAGTTCGTCGCCGTCGCCGACCGCGAGCCCAAGCTCCTGCAGGCCCTGCTCGACGTCGGCACCCAGCGCGACCTGCTCGTCGCCGGCCTCGTCGCGCGGCGCGAAGGGCTCGACCCCGCTGACCCGTCCGTGCTGCTGGCCGTGCAGACGGCCGGCACCGTGATCCGCAGCGCCGTCGGCGCCTACCTCGACTCCGACGGCTCCGTGCCGCTCGAGCGCCTCGCGCAGGACCGCATCGCGGCCGTGACGCGCCTGCTCCTGGGCTGACCCGGCCCCCGCCGCGCCGACCGGCCCGCCCCCGCTCCCTCTCGCCCCACCCGACCCCGAGGACACCATGACCGCCCCCGCCACCGCCTCTCCGCTCCTGCTCACGCAGCGCCGGATCTGGATCATCTTCTCCGCGCTGATCGCCGGCATGCTCCTCTCCAGCCTCGACCAGACCATCGTCTCGACCGCGATGCCGACCATCGTCGGCCAGCTCGGCGGCGTCGAGCACCAGGCCTGGATCACCACCGCCTACCTGCTCGCGACCACGATCGTGATGCCGATCTACGGCAAGTTCGGCGACGTCCTCGGCCGCCGCACGCTCTTCCTGATCGCCATCGCGCTGTTCACCCTCGCCTCCGTCGGCTGCGCGCTGGCCGGCGACTTCTGGTCGTTCGTCGTCTTCCGCGCGCTGCAGGGCCTCGGCGGCGGCGGGCTGATGATCCTCTCGCAGGCGATCATCGCCGACATCGTGCCCGCCAACGAGCGCGGCAAGTACATGGGCCCGCTCGGTGCCGTCTTCGGCCTCTCCGCCGTCGCCGGCCCGCTGCTCGGCGGCCTCTTCGTCGACCACCTCACCTGGCAGTGGGCGTTCTACATCAACATCCCGGTCGGCATCGCGGCCTTCGCCATCGCCTGGTTCGCGCTGACACTGCCGAGCAAGCGCGCGACCAAGCGGATCGACGTCCCGGGCGTGCTGCTGCTCTCGATCGCCACCACCTGCCTGATCTTCTTCACCGACTTCGGCGGCGACGCCGCGCACGGCTGGGGCGCCCTCGAGACCTGGGCCTTCGGCGCCGGGCTGATCGCCGCGGTCGCCGGCTTCATCTGGGTGGAGTCGCGCGCCGAGGACCCGATCATCCCGCTCAGCCTCTTCCGCAACCCGATCTTCGTGAACGCGACGGCGATCGGCCTCACGCTCGGCCTCGGCATGTTCTCCGCCATCGCCTTCGTGCCGACCTTCCTGCAGATGGCGTCCGGTACCTCCGCCGCCGCGTCGGGCCTGCTGATGCTGCCGATGATGGCGGGCCTGATGGGCACGTCGATCTACTCGGGCATCGCGATCTCGCGCACCGGCCGCTACAAGGCGTTCCCGATCGTCGGCGCCCTGCTCACCGGCCTCGCGATGGCGGCGATGACGACGCTGACCGCCGAGACCCCGATCCCGCTGATCTGCGTCTACCTCTTCTTCTTCGGCGCGGGGCTCGGCCTGATCATGCAGGTCATCGTCCTCGTCGTGCAGAACGCCGTCGCCCCCGAGATGATCGGCACGGCGACCAGCACGAACAACTACTTCCGCGAGGTGGGCGCCTCGCTCGGCGTGGCCGTGTTCGGCACGATCTTCACCAACTCCCTCGCCGAGAAGCTGACCGGCGTCTTCACGGACGCGGGCGTCGCCGACGTCGGCGCGGCCACCGCGACCCTCGACCCGCAGGCGCTGAACGCCCTGCCGGACGAGGTCCGCGACGGCGTCGTCCGCGCCTATGCGGAGTCGCTGGCGCCGGTGTTCTGGTACCTGCTGCCCTTCATCGCGATCGCCTTCGTCCTCGCGCTGCTGCTCAAGCAGATCCCGCTGTCGGACCAGTCCGGCATGGTCGCCCGCGGCGAGGCCGTCGGCGGCGAGGAGGCGGAGCGCCTGCACCGCGAGAGCCTCGCGGCACCGGCCGCCGAGGTGCGGTCGGAGGCTCCGGAGGACGCGCGCGCCGACCGCTGACGCGGGCCGCGGGCCGCACCGGAGGCAGGGGTACCGTGTGTGCCTCAGCCCCCGGCGCAGCGCACCGACGTGTGACGGCCGGGGTTCTCACGTCGGGATGCAACGCCTCACCGCTCCTCGAGTGATGCAGGCGCCGCTCTTGTCGGATCGGCGGTCGGCCGCGACACTGGGGGCGTCCCTGTCGCGCTGTCCCCGCCGCAGGTCCGGTCAGGAGGACACGTGTCCGGCTCCGACGATGAGCAGGCCGTCGCCTTCGAGGCGGAGCGCGGCCGGCTCACCCGGCTCGCCTCGCGGCTGCTCGACGACCACCACGAGGCCGAGGACGCGGTGCAGTCGGCGTGGCTGCGACTGCACGGCACGACGGCCGCGATCGACAACCTGCCGGCCTGGCTGACGACGGTCACGACCCGGCTCTGCCTCGACCGGCTGCGCGCGCGCATCCCGGAGCCCGCCGAGCTCGTCGAGACCGGCACGGGCGTGGAAGGCGTGGGCACGGGGAGTGCCGGCCTCGAGCGCGCCGAGGCCGTCGGCCAGGCCCTGCACGTCGTCGTCGAGACCCTGACGCCCAACGAGCGCGTCGCGTTCGTGCTGGCGGACAGCTTCGGCGTCGACTTCGCGACCATCGGCGAGATCCTCGGGCGCAGCGCGGTCTCGGCCCGCAAGCTCGCCTCGCGGGCGCGCGCCAAGACCACGGCCGGACCCGCGGACGGGCCGGTCGCCGACTGGCAGGTGGTCGACGCCTTCATGGCGGCGGCGCGCGGCGGCGACCTCGCGCGCCTGCTGCTGCTGCTGGCGCCAGGGGCGAGCATCCGCGCGGATGCGGACGCGCTCGCCGCGGGGACCCCCGAGCGGATCGACGGCCGTGAGGCCGTGGCCGCCTTCTTCGACGGCAGCGCTCACGCGGCGCTCGCCGCGGTCGTCGACGGACGGCCGGGCGCCGCCTGGTTCCACCGGGGTGCCCCGCAGGTCGCGTTCGACTTCACGGTCGAGGACGGGCGGGTCACCGCCGTCGTCTTCCGGGCGGATCCGGCCGTGCTGGCGTCGATCCGCCGGCGCGAGGGCGCCGTGGTCGACGCGGGCTGACCTCGCCCCGGCGTGTCGTGTCACATCGGCGGCCGCCCGGCCGTCGACCAGGAGAGAGGCCCACCCGGGGCCCGACAGAAGGAGCACCCGATGAAGACCATGACCTGCCGCCAGCTCGGCGGACCCTGCGATCTCGAGCACCGCGGCGACACGGCCGACGTCGTCATCACCCTGCAGGACCGGCACCTGCGCGACGCGGTGAAGGCCGGCGATGCGACGCACGACGAGGCGCGCAACGAGATGAAGAACCGCTGGCGCCACCCCGTGCAGTCGATGGGCTGGTACAACGGCGCCAAGCGCACGTTCGCGGAGCTGCCGGAGGGCTGACCGGGGCGCCGGGGCGGGGCCGGCGTCAGGCCGGCAGCAGGCCGATGATCACGGCCATCACGAGGATCGTGACGAGCTCGTGCGTGATGTTCAGGATCGTCAGCTTGGCCGGGCGGCCCTCGAAGGCGTCGTGGGTGATCATCCGCGCGGCGGTGAAGCCGGCGAAGAGGAACAGCCCGGTGATCAGCGAGTTCGCGAACCAGCTGCCGCCGTAGAAGGCGTGCGCGATGTCGACGCAGCCGGCCAGGACGAGCGCGGTGACGAGGCTGACCACGACGGTGACGAGGATCGGGACGACCGCGCTGCGGCTGCTCATCTGCTCCCGGCTGATGCCGGCCAGGCGCATCCAGAGCGTGCCGAAGACCTTCGGGGTGTACCAGATCGAGCCGACGAGCATCGTCGACAGGGTGGCGAGTCCGACCGCCCACGGGTTGATGTCGGGGACCACGGCGGCCGCCTCTCGGTGTCCCGGTCGCGCGGGGATCGCAGCGGCGGCGGGTGCGCTCACCCTAGCGGCGGGCCGGTTCCCGGGGGCGGCTCCGCGACCGGACGCGGAACGGGCCCTGACACCCACGCGGGGCCCGTTTCCCGTCCACTCGCAGTCGGAGCCGCGAGCGAGTGGACGGTAATCGGGCTCCGCTCCGGGCACAGGGCCCGGTTCGGGTCCGTTCGCGTGAGATGTTCCTGCTCAGCGGCGGCTCGTGGGATCTGCTCCGGCTCGTGGGATCTGCTCCGGCTCGTGGAGTCAGCTCCGGCTCGTGGAATCGACTCGATCCGGCGAGCCGAGCCTCGTTCCACGTGCCGGAGGTCCACCCGCATCGGCCTCGGCTCGCAGGAACAGCCTCGGCTCGTGAGAACCGGCCGATCCCACGAGCCGGACCCGGATCCACGTGCCGAACGTCACGAGCGCCACCGCCGATGCCCAGCTCCGGCTCGCGGAATCACCTTCGGCTCGTGGAATCCTCCCGATTCAGCGAGCCGGACTGCGTTTCGCCAGCCCGAGGTCCGTCGCCGACTCGCGCCGCGTCGTCACCGCGTCACAGCGCAGGCGCGCGGACCGAGGCGTCAGGAGCCCTGTCTCGATGCTCCACTCGCGGTACGCAGTCGCCGTCGGGCGAGAAGCCAGCCCGCGCAGAACGCCAGCACGAGCAGCCCGAGCACGATCAGCGCGGCGGCGGTCGCCAGGCCCGGAGTGACGACCATCGTCCCGGGCGAGAACATCGTCTCCGAGAGCGGGGCGTACGCGAACCAGCCGAACGACACCTCGCGCGGAGTGGTCGCCGCCACGACGATCCCGATCACGACGAGCAGCGCGCCCGCGACCACGGGCAGGAGCCGGCGCCTCGTCCTCATGCTCCCTACCGTAGAGGGCGGGCGCTGCCCCGGCGGCACCGGCTACGGCGAGACCATCCCGCCGTTGACGTTCAGCGTCTCGCCGACCACGTAGCTCGACTCCGCCGACGCGAGGAAGACGTAGGCCGGCGCCTGCTCGGCCGGCTGCGCCGCGCGGCCCATCGGCGCCTCGCTCGAGCCGAACTCGGGCAGGCTCTCCGGGTCGACGCCCGCGGTCACCTGCAGCACCGACCAGGTCGGTCCCGGTGCGACGACGTTCACCCGGATGCCCTTCGACGCGAGCTGCTGGGCGAGCCCCTTGGACAGGTTGTTGATCGCGCCCTTGGTCATCGCGTAGTCGAGGCGGTCGGGCGCGGGCGTGTGCGCCTCCGCGGAGGCCGTGTTGATGATCGTCGAGCCCGCGGGGAGGTGCGGGAGCGCCGCCTTGATGATGCGGAACGGCGCGAAGACGTTGATCGCGAACATCGTCTCGAACTGCTCGTCGCTGAGCTCGAGCACGTCGTCCTGCCAGACCTGCTTGCCGGCCACGTTGACGACCGTGTCGAGGCCGCCGAGCCCCTCGACGGCCTTCGCGACCAGGTCGCGGCAGTACTGCGCGTCGGTCAGGTCGCCCGGGATCGTCACGGCGGTGCGTCCGGCCGCGCGGATCAGCTCGACGACGTGCTGCGCGTCCTCCTCCTCGTCAGGGAGGTAGGCGAGCGCGATGTCCGCGCCCTCGCGGGCGAAGGCGATCGCGACCGCCGCGCCGATGCCGGAGTCGGCGCCCGTGATCAGCGCGCGCCGCCCGGTGAGGCGGCCGGTGCCGCGGTAGCTGTCCTCACCGAGGTCCGGGACCGGGGTCATCCGCGACTGGAGGCCGGGCTCGGGCTGCTGCTGCACCGGCGGCGTGACGTTCGGGTACTGCGTGGCGGGGTTGGTGAAGGTGTACTGGTCGGGCATGGGGTCCTCCGGGGTCGTCGAGCGGGCGGGGCGCCGTCGTTCCGCGGCACCGGCCCTCCTCGACGCTAGCCGCGGCCCGCGTGCCGGCGGAGGAGGTTGACGGGCGCCCCGATCGTCCTGCGGCGCCTGCCGTCCACCCCCGGGCGATACCGTCGTAGTCATGCCGTCCCGCCCCGTCTCCGCCGCGAAGCGCCGCCTGGCCATCTCGGCCTTCATGCTCGTCTTCGGCATCGGGATGGCCTCCTGGGTCGTGCGGACCCCGGCGGTCCGCGACCTGCTCGCGGCCTCGACCGCGGAGATGGGCCTCGTCCTGCTGGGCCTCTCGGTCGGCTCGATGAGCGGAGTCCTGTCCTCCGCCGCCGTCGTCCGCCGGCAGGGGGTGCGCTTCACCGTCGTGATCGGCGGCGCCTCCTTCGTCACCGGCATCGCGCTGACCGGCCTCTTCGCCGAGCTCTCCACCCCGTTCGGCGTCGCGGCGGGCCTCGCCCTCGTCGGCTTCGGGATCGGCATCTCCGAGATCGCGCTCAACGTGGAGGGCGCCGCGCTCGAGACGCTCACGGGCCGCTCGGTCCTGCCGGCGCTGCACGGCTTCTACAGTCTCGGCACCGTCACCGGCGCGGTCGCGGGCATCGGCCTGACGGCGATCGACTTCCCCGTGGTCTGGCAGCTCGTCGGAGTCGCGGTCGTCGCGCTCGCGCTGCTGCTCACCGTCATCCGCTCCATCCCGGTCGAGACCGGTCGGGTCGAGCGCGCCGTCGCCGGCGCTCCCCGCGAGAAGGTCCGCTCGACGCCGGTCTGGCAGCAGCCGCGCGTGCTGATGCTCGGCCTGATCGTGCTCGCCCTGGCGCTGGCCGAGGGCTCGGCGACCGACTGGCTGCCGCTGCTCATGGTCGACGGCCACGGCGTCTCCGCCACCGTCGGCACCGTGGTGTTCACCGCCTTCGCCGCGGCGATGACCGTCGGCCGCTTCCTCGGCACCCCCCTGCTGGCCCGCTTCGGCAAGGCGACCGTGCTGCTGGCGAGCACCCTCGTCTCGGCGGTCGGGATCGGCATCGTCGTCTTCGCCGACAACGCCGTCGTGGCCGGCGCAGCCGTCGTCCTCTGGGGCCTGGGCGCGGCCCTCGGCTTCCCGGTCACCCTCTCCGCCGCGGGCGAGAGCGAGGACCCGACCTCCGCCGTCGCCGCGGTCGCGACCGCCGGCTACATCGCCTTCCTCGTCGGCCCGCCCCTGCTCGGCTTCCTCGGCGAGCACTTCGGCCTCCGCGGCGCGATGGCCGTCGTCCTGGTGCTGGTCGCCCTCGCCTCGCTCCTCACCTCGGCCGCGAAGCCCCGCGTCCCGCGCGAGCCCGTCCCGGCCTGACCGACGCGCCCTCGGCCGCCGATCGCGCAGCGAACCCTGCCGATCGAGCAGCCAGCGGACCGGGCCCGCGCATGCGGACCGAGGAGCCCGCGCAGCGGGCCCGCCCATAGTGATCGACCAGTCCGCCGAGCGGCCCTGCCCATGCTGATCGACCAGCCCGCCGAGCGGCCTTGCCCATCCTGATCGACCAGCCCGCCGAGCGGCCTTGCCCATGCTGATCGAGTAGCCCGCGGAGCGGGCGTATCGAGATCCACCACCGTCAGCACCTGAAGCTGCAGACCCGCCCTGCCGGTGACGGCGGGTCTCGATACGCCCCTGCGGGGCTACTCGACCAGCAAAGGCTGCGGGCAGCTCTTCCAAATGGATCCGCTGGCAGGCCCGGGCTCAGGCCGTCGCGTCCGCGACCACCCAGGGGAACGCCTCGGCCTTCGAGCGGGCGCCCTGGCGGGCCTTCGAGCGGTTCGGCTCCTCGACGTCGGCGAGCAGCCGCTCGGACTGGCGCACCAGCTCGGCGAAGCGCTCGGTGTCGAGCCAGTCGGGGCGCATCGCGAAGACGAGGTCCTCGGTGGCGGTGTTGCCGCTCGCACCGGGCGCGAACGGGCAGCCGCCCAGACCGCCGAGCGCTCCGTCGACGACGGTCGCGCCGGCGCGGACGGCGCTCAGCGCGTTGACGACGCCGGCTCCCCAGGTGTCGTGACCGTGGAAGACGATCTCGCGCGGCGGCGTCTCGGCGGCGACCCGGGAGACGAGCGAGAACACCTGCTCGGGGTGGGCCTGGCCGAGGGTGTCGCAGATCACGACGTCCTCGGCGCCCGCCGCACGCGGGTCGTTCGCGATCGCGAGCACCCGCTCCTCGGGCACCGGGCCCTCGAAGGGGCAGGTGAAGGACGTGGCGATGCAGAGCTGGATGCGCCCGCCCACCGCGTGCGCGAGGGCGACGGCGTCGGGCATCGCCTCGAGGCTGGCCTCGGTGCTGCGACCGATGTTCGCCCGGTTGTGGGAGTCGGACGCCGAGAGGCAGTACTGGAAGTTTCGCGCGCCGGCCGCCGCCGCTCGCTCGATGTGGCGCGGGGTCGCCACCCAGACCCAGCAGTGCTCGAGCTCCTCGGCGGTCAGCGCCGCGACGACCTCGAGGGTGTTGGCCATCGGCGGCACGAGATCGCCCCGCGCGAGCGAGCCGATCTCCAGCTCGGGGACGCCCGCCGCGAGGAGCGCCCGGACCAGCTCGACCTTGCGCTCGGTCGAGAGGAGCTTGCCGGTCAGCTGCAGTCCGTCGCGGAGGGTGACGTCGCGCAGCCGGACGGTGCGGTCGGCGACGGTCATCGGGTCTCCTCCGCCGCTGCGTCGTCGATCGGCTTTCGTCCGAGCATCGCCAGGACCTCCTCGGTGTCGTGGCCCAGCGCGGGCGCGAGCGTGCGGATGGGGAGCGAGCGGTCACCGAGCACCGGGACGATGCCGGGGAAGCCGACGCCCTCGATGATCCCGGCGCCCGTGTCGACGTCGAACTTCTGGATCATGTCGCGGGCCGCGTACTGCTCGTTCGTGCTGATGTCCGCGGCGGTGAGGATCGGACCGGAGGGCACGCCGCGCTCGTCGAGGATCGCGAGCGCCGCGTCCGAGGTCGTCGTGGCGGTCCAGGCGCCGATCGCGGCGTCGAGCTCGTCGCGGCGGCGCCAGCGGCCGTCGTTGGTGAGCAGGTCCGGGTCCTCGGCCAGGTCGGCGCGGCCGATGATCGCCATCAGGCGCTGGAAGATCGCGTCACCGTTGGCCGCGACCACGATGCTGGAGCCGTCGCCGCAGACGTAGGCGTTCGTCGGCGCGATGCCCTCCATCCGGCCGCCGACGCGCTCCCGGACGATGCCGTGCGCCTGGTAGTCGGGGATGAGCGACTCCATCATCGAGAACATCGCCTCGTTCAGCGCGACGTCGATCACCCGCTCGACCAGCGGTGCCGGACCGAGTCCGGCGGCGCGGCGGGTCTCGCGCTGGAAGAGCGCCATCATCACCCCGTATCCGGCGTAGAGGCCGGCGATGGAGTCGCCGATCGAGACGCCGACGCGGACGGGCGGGCGGTCCGGATCGCCGACCAGCTCGCGGAAGCCGCCCATCGCCTCGGCGACCGCCGCGAAGCCCGGCCGGCTGGAGAGCGGCCCGGTCTGGCCGAACGCCGAGATGCGGCCGATGACCAGCTCGGGGTTCGCCTCGTTCAGCACGTCCGGCCCGATGCCCCAGCGCTCGAGGGTGCCCGGACGGAAGTTCTCGAGGACGACGTCGCACTCGGCGGCGAGCCCGCGGACGGCGTCGCGGCCCTCCTCCGTGCGCAGGTCGAGCGCGACCGAGCGCTTGCTGCGGTTGAGGGTGTGGAAGAGCATCGACGTCGTCGATCCGGGGTGCAGCCGCCACTTGCGCAGCTCGTCGCCCGTGCCGGGGCGCTCGACCTTGATCACGTCGGCGCCGAAGTCGGCGAGCAGGCGGCCCGCGGTGGGGGCGGCGATGAAGTTGCCCAGCTCGAGCACGCGGACGCCGGCGAGCGGAGCGGGAGAGGGAGTCGGAGCGGAGGGAGGTGCGGTGGTCATCACGGCCTTTCGGTCTCCACGAGCGTGCCACGGATCCGCGCGCCGTCGCCGTCCGGCGCCGGAGACGCCACTCCTCCCCATCGTCCGAGCCGCGGAGTTGTCCACCGATCACCGCAGAGGCGCTCAGCCACATCGAGGTGAGCATTACTCTCCTTCCCACGGGGCTGAACGACCGCCGCCGGCGCAGCGAGCGCGGGCGGCCGAGGAGAGGGACGAGCGGATGAGTCGAACGGAACGGACGGGGCACCCCGGCCGGCGCAGGGGGAGAGCCGTCCGGCAGCTCGCGGGAGCGGGGTTGTGCACCGCCCTCGTCGGCGGGCTGCTCGGAGTGGCGGCGAGCAGCCCGCCCGCGGGTGCCGCGCCACCGGCACCGCGCAGGACGATCGAGAACACCCTGCTGCACGGCGGATCCACCAACGCGGGGGCGACCACGGTCTCGGCCTGGCTGCAGAAGGGCGAGCGGCTGAGCGCCGAGCTGCACCCGCTCAAGGGCGGGTCGGGCACGGGGGAGGGCGAGACCGGAGGCGGCACCGCCTCGATCCTCGCCCCGGACGGCGCCGTGCTCGACGCGCAGGTCTTCCCGCGGGGCGCTCCGCCGTCGGTCGCGGCCGGGGGCGACTTCGTCGCCTCGGAGACCGGCGTCTTCCGCGTGATCGTGACCGACGCCGACGTCACGGCGCCCGTCAACCTGGTCTGGAGCATCGGGGTCGCCACGGCGGCGAACGCGCCGCTCGCAGGCCGGGTCTGGTCCACCTCCTTCGGGATCCAGTCGGGTGCGAGGACGAGCTACGCGACACCCGCCGAGCGCCGCGCGACGTTCACGCTGCACGCGATCACCGAGACCGGGGCGCGCTACGACCTGACGCTCCGCGACTACGACGGCGTCGCCTCGACGCTCCAGGCGACGAACAAGGGCAACGTCCGGGTCGGGTCCTCCGATCCGTCGTACCTGTCCGTGCCGATGCCGGAGTCGACCGAGGCGCAGGGGGTCGGCGCGCAGTACGTCCAGGCGTCCGGGCGCCCCGGCATCGACGGCCTGCAGACCTACAAGCTCTTCCTGGACCCGCCCGCGGCCGATCTCCCGCTCGCGATCGCGCCCGCCTACGCCGCCCCGACGATCGAGGGGCTCGCCTATCGACGCTCCGGCTCCGGCTCGAACGCGGGCACTCTCGTCGGCACGCTCGGCACCCAGCCGGGCACGGTCGCGGCCGACATCGACGCCGACGGGGACGGGGCCTACGACGGCCCGCGCGACGTCCACCTCTCCCGCATCGTCGCGGAGCCCGGCCCGTTCGACATCGCCTGGGACGGCCTCGACGCGCGCGGCGACGCGGTCGACACCACCGACCCCGACGTCCGCTTCCGCGCCTCGATCGGGCGGACGAACGAGTTCCACGTCACCCGTGTCGATGCGGAGACGTCGGGCGGCGGCCTGTCCGTCGTGCGATCCACCGGCGGCGATGCGGCGCCGTCCGCCCTGCACTGGGACGACCACCTGCTCGCCGACTCGAACGGCGAGCGCTACTCGGTCACCTCCGCCCTCACCTCGCCGGCCGCCGGCGCGGACTCGAGCGCCGGGGTCCACCGCTGGGAGGCGGACGACTCGGGCCGGGGTCGCGTGCCGAACGCGAACGACTCCGTCCACGGCTCCTACGGCGACCTGCGCGCGATCGACGACTGGGCCGCCGGCTCCGACGGCGCGACGGCGGTCGCCGGGCTCGGCGCTCTCACCCCTCACGTCACCCTGACGAAGAGCTCGTCGGTGCCGTCCGACGTCCCGCTGCGGCCGGGCGCGCGGGTGCCGTACCGGCTGACGCTCACCTCCGACGGCTCGGGGGACGCCCGCGATGCGGCCGTCGTCGACCACCTCGACCGGGGAGTCCTCGACGACGCCGACCTCGACACCGCCTCGATCCGGACCTCGCAGGGCACGGCCACGGTCGATCCGGCGACGGGTCGGCTGGCCTGGGCGGCCGGGACCCTGCCGGTCGGCACCGTCGCCGAGCTCTCCTTCGAGGTCGTCGTGCGCACGGACCGGCCCGGGGACCGCATCCTCACGAACACGGCCTGCCTCGTGGGCGCCGCCTTCGCGCCCTCGGCCTCGGGAGTCGCGACCGATCAGAACCCGTGCGCGACCGTCCCCCACACGATCGGCCGAGGGGCGCTGTGGATCGACAAGACTGCCTCCCGGCCGTCGGCGGAGCACGGCGGGCAGGCCGGCTTCGACGTGGTCGTGGGCAACTCGGGCTCGCTCGACGCCGCCGACGTGACCGTCACCGACGTCCCGGTGCTCGAGCACCTCCTCGACGCCGTGATCGAGAACGGCGCCGGAGGCGTCCAGCCCGCGACGGAGCCTGTGACCGGGCTCGCGATCCCGGCCGGCGGGCAGATCGCCCTGCACGTCAGCGGCCGGGTGGCCGACGGCCGGGACGCCCTCACCGTGCCGAACCGGGCGACGATCTCGCAGCAGCCGGGCGGCTTCGAGCCTCCCGCGGTCCGGCACCCGTGCCCGGACGACGCCGCGTTCTCCTGCGCCGAGATCCCCGTGCCCGAGGTGCCCGTGCCCGAGGTCCCGGTGCCCGATGTTCCCGTGCCCGAGGTGCCGGTACCCGAGGTCCCTGCGCCAGGGGCCGACGGCCGTCTCGCGATCGCGAAGACCGCACTGGAGCCGACGGTCGCGCACGGCGGCCGCGCCGGCTTCCGCATCGTCGTCGCGAACATCGGCGCCCGTCCCGCGGAGGGGTTCACCCTCACCGACGTCCCGACCCTCGAGCACCTGTCCGACGTGACGATCTCGCGGGACGGCGGGCCCGCCTCCGCCGATCTCGAGGTCGAGGGCCTGGCCCTGGCGCCCGGCGCCTCGACGGTCTTCACCGTGACGGGGCGGGTCGCCGACGGCGTCGACGCCTGGACGATCGCGAATCGCGCGCGGATCGAGCGGCTGCCGCCGGGCTTCCCGCCGACCTCGGTCCAGCACCCCTGCGACGACGAGCCGACAGCCAGCTGCGCGGCGGTGTCCGTGCCCCCGGTCGGCCCCGTGCCGACGGCGCTCGCCGTCAGCGGGACGGCGGTGAGCCCGGTCGCGCTGGCAGGCGGACTGCTCCTGCTCTCGGGCGGCGGCCTCCTCGCCGCGAGGCGTCTGCGCCGACGGCGCACCGCGACTCCCGTCGAGCGCTGATCCTCCTCCTCATTTCTCCACCGGAAGGCACGAACGATGACCCACCCCCACGACGAGCTCCCGCTGCGGATCACCGAGCGCTTCGCCCTGCCCGACGGCCGCATCGGCGTCAGCGCCTGGTCGGCCCGCGATCCGGAGCAGCTCGAGCAGCAGCTCCGCACCCGGGCCGGCCGCGCCGATCCGGAGCGCGAGCCCGGCCGCCGCCTGCACCTCGTCCGCCCGCCGCTCGTGCGCATCGAGGAGCGGATCGACGGCGTCCTCCAGCCGATCGACCCGCTCCAGCGCGCCATGGTCGACGTCCGCTGGCGCACGGCCCTGACCCGCTCGCGCCGACCGGCCCGGCTGCGCCGACTCGTCGGCCCCCGGGACCTCCCCACGACCGAGCCCCCGTCGGACATCGCCCGCTGGACCGAGCGGCGCCCGCCGGGGGAGCACCCGGCCGAAGGAGAGGCGGCTCCGCTCAGCCCTTGACCGCTCCGGACGTCATGCCGGCGACGATCTGGCGGTTGAAGAAGATGTACATCACCAGCGGCGGGATGGTGATGAGCAGCACGTCCATGAAGAGCAGGTTCCAGGAGGACACCGACTGCGAGGAGAAGTTGTAGAGGGTCAGCTGCACGGTCGCGTTGTCGTCGCCGGGCAGGAAGTACAGCGCGTAGGTGAAGTCGTTGAAGACCGTCACGGCCTGCACGACGATCACCGTCACGATCACCGGCTTCAGCAGCGGCAGCACCACCGTGAAGAACAGGCGGAAGGGACCGGCGCCGTCGATGGTCGCCGCCTCGTCCAGCTCGCGGGGGATCGTCGAGACGAAGGCGCGGAACAGGAGGATGCAGAAGGAGAGGCCGAACGCGACGTGCACCGCGATCAGGCCGGGCAGCGTCTTGAAGAGCTCGAGGCCCTGCAGGACCCAGATCGTCGGGACGACGGCGGGCGGGATGATCAGGCCGGCCAGGACGAAGCCGTTGACGAGCGGGTTCCACTTCGAGCGGCGGCGCTGGAGGACGTAGCCGACCATCGCGGCCAGGACCACCATCACCGTCACGGAGACGATCGTCAGGATCGCGCTGTTCGCGAAGGCCCGCAGCAGCACGAAGTTCCGTGCCGAGACCACCTCCTGCAGGTTCTCGAGGAACACCCACTGGGTCGGCAGGGTGAAGCCGAGCAGCGACGACTCCTGCTGCGTCTTCGCGGCGGTGAGCACGATGAAGAGGAAGGGGACGATGAAGACGAGGACGGCGAGGACGATCGCGAGGATCCCGCCGCCGTAGCGCCAGGTCCGGGAGCCGCGGCCGACGCCGCGCTGGCGCACCTTGGCGCGCAGCGGGTCGTCCTGGAGCGGGGTCGGCGAGAGCGGGGCGGGCGTGAGCGGCGTGGTGGTCACAGCTCCTTGTCCTTCCGGTTCAGCCAGGCCGACAGCGGGAAGATCAGCGCTGCGACGACGAGGAAGAGGATGACGTTGCCGGCGGTCGAGAGTCCGTAGAAGCCGGCCTGGTACTGCTTGTAGATGACCGAGGCGACCACGTCGCTGGTGAAGCCCGGCCCGCCCTTGGTCATCGCCCAGATCAGATCGAAGGAGCGCAGCCCGCCGATCAGCGAGAGGAGGATCACCGTCACGGTGGCGGGGCGCAGCAGCGGCAGCGTGATGTGCCGGAAGTTGTGCCAGGCGCCGGCGCCGTCGACGCGGGCGGCCTCGAAGTAGTCCTGCGGGATCGCGACGATGCCGGCGATGTAGATGAGCGTCGCGAGTCCGACGCCCTTCCAGACGTCGACGAGCGCGACCGAGAAGAGAGCCCACTGCGGGTCGGTGAGCCAGCCCGGACCGGCGAGGCCGATCGTCGCGAGGCCCTGGTTGATCAGGCCGTCGAACGGGTCGAGCAGCACCTTGAAGGTGATGCCGATGCCGATCGTCGACACCAGCACCGGGAAGAACACCACGCTGCGGAGGAAGCCGCGGCCGATGATCTGCGAGCTCAGCAGCACGCCGAGCGCCATGCCGAGCACGATCTTCAGGCCCGAGGTGATCGCCGCGTAGATGAAGGTGTTCACGAAGCCGGTCGTCAGCGCCGGGTCCTGGAAGAACTCGACGAAGTTCTCGAAGCCGATGAAGGTCGAGTCGAAGAGCGTCCAGCGGGTGAGGGAGAAGTAGAGGGAGGCGACCGTCGGGACGAGGAACAGGACCACGTAGAAGACGCCGGCCGGGAGGTAGAACCACGTCGGGTACGGGCTCTTCATGGCCTTGCGCCGTTTCGGCGGCTCGGGGGAGCGGGAGGGTTCGGAGCGCCGGGCCGGGCGCTTCTCCATCGTTGCGGTCATCAGATCTCCGTCGATCGGCCGGGGGAGGGGTGGGAGGGCGGTGCGCCCGGGGGAAGGGGCCGGGAGCGGAGGGGCTGCCTCCGCTCCCGGCCCCCGCGGCTCACCAGCCGTCGAGGCCGAGCTGCTTGGCCTGTTTCGTGACGTCGTCGTCGTACTGCTGAGCACCCTCCGCGGCGGGCGTGATGCCCGAGCCGACGGCGACGGTGATCTGCTCGAGCGCCGGTCCCTTGATCGGCGAGAGGAACTCGAGCGCGAGGCCCGTGTCACCACTGTCGAAGTAGGGCTGCATGTCCGACACGAGGGCGGGCACGTCGTCGGGCAGCGTGCAGCCGTCGATCACGAACGGACCCTGGGGCGCGGCGATCTCGCTCTGGATGTCGCAGCTCTCGGGGGTGACCAGGAAGGCCATCAGCTTCTTGGCGCTCTCGAGCTTCGCGCCCTCGGTCGACTTCGGCACGTAGACCGCGTTGGGCTGCCAGACGGTCAGCGGGTTGGAGTCGGCCGACTCGCCGGGCAGCGGGAAGAGGCCGACCTTGTCGAGCGAGTCCGGGTAGTTCTGGATCAGCGGGCCGGCCGCGAAGGTCAGCATCGGGTACTGCGCGCCCTCGCCGGTCGCGACCATGCGGACGCCGTCGTCGTAGGTGGCCGAGGCGTAGTCCTCGTTCACCAGCCCCGACTCGGCGACCTGCTGCAGGTGCTCGAAGCCGGCCAGCGCGGGCTCGTCGACGTACTTGGCCTCGTTGGCCGTGTACTGGGTCGCCCACTCCGGGTCCTGCTCCAGCACGTTGGCGAAGTCGCCGAGCACGAAGAGCTGCGAGGTCCAGGTGTCGCCGTAGGTCTGGATGATCGGCGCGACGTCGCCGGCGGCCTTGATCTTCTCGCTGTTCGCGATGAACTCGTCCCAGGTCTTCGGCACGGTCAGTCCGAGGCTGCTGTAGACGTCCTTGTTGTAGAGGACCGCGCCGCCCATCGCCTGGCCGAGCGGGATGCCGTAGAGGTCCGAGTCGGTCGAGACCACGGTGCGGAAGCCCTCGTCGAGCGAGTCGACCCAGGGCTCGTCCGAGAGCGGCGCGAGGTTCTGGTCGGGGTTCAGCGCCTGGAAGAGCGAGCCCGAGTTGTAGGCGAAGACGTCGTTCATCTCGCCGGTGGCGAGGCGCGTCTTGATCAGGTTGTCGCCCTCGCTGCCCTGCGGCCGGGTCTCGATGTCGAGGGTGATTCCGTCGTTCTCCTCCTCGAACTTCGTCTTCAGCGCGTCCCAGAGCTCGACGGTCGCCGTCTGGTTGTCGATGAGCACGCTGAGCGTGGAGCCGTCGGCGGAATCGCCTCCTCCTCCGGTGCTGCAGCCGGTGAGCGCGAGAGCGAGAGCCGCTCCTCCTGCGCCGAGGGCGAGCACTGCTCGCCGGTTCTGTCGGGTCGACATCACTACCTCCATGTAGGGACAACTTCTTCGTTGCGGGGGTGCCCGGGGGCTGTCGTCCTGCTCGCCGGACCGTTCGGAAGGCCGGGCCGCGGGGCGACGCAGGGAGAACCTACGTCCGCGTCGTGAAACGTGTCAACGAAATCGGGCAAATTCGTGGATCGATCTACACGATCGAGAATGAACCGTTACAGTGGCGTTCGCGGAGGCCCCGATCGGGGCGCCGTCAGAGCACGGCAGCACGGCAGCACGGCAGCACGGCAGCACAGCAGCACGGCAGCACGGCAGCAGCGACAGCGCGAGGAGGCGATGATGAGCTCGATCGAGACCGGCCACACCGGCCCCGCGACCATTCAGGACGTCGCGCTGCACGCCGGCGTCTCGCGGGCCGCGGTCTCCAAGGTCATCCGCAACGCCTACGGCGTCAGCGCCTCGATGCGGGAGCGGGTCACCGCCGCGATCGAGGAGCTCGACTACCGGCCGAGCGTTGCGGCTCGCGCCATGCGCGGGGCCAGCTTCACCATCGGCGTCGAGGTGCCCTCGCTCGGCAACTCCTTCTTCAACCGCATCGTCACCGGCGCCTCCGCCGCGCTCGAGGGCAGCCGCTACCAGCTGATCGTCGCTCCCGCGCAGAGCGACTCCGGCGAGGGCTTCCGCGCGATCGAGGCGCTCTTCGACCGCCAGGTCGACGGGATGATCGCCGTCTCGCCGATGGTCGAGCCCGCCTGGCTCGAGCGGCTGGCCGCCCGCACGCCGATCGTGATGCTCGGCCGGCACGACGACTCCACCGGCTACGACACCGTCACCAACGACGACGTCGCGGGGACCGACCTCGTCCTCGATCATCTGCTGGAGCTCGGGCACCGCCGCATCGCGCACCTCACCATCAGCGACGACATCACCAGCCGGGTGGCCGCAGCGCCGCACTCGGTGCGTCTCGTCCGGTACCGCGAGCGGATGGTGTCGGCGGGTCTCGCGGACGAGCTGCAGGTCGTCCACCTCGGCACGGAGCGCCTCGACGCCTACGAGCGTTCGCTCGAGCTCCTCCGCTCGCCCGACCGGCCGACCGCCGTCTTCGCGGGCAACGACGCGCTCGCGCTCGACGCGCTCTGGGCGCGCGACGAGCTCGGGCTCACCGCGGCCGACGTCGCGATCGTCGGCTACGACGACATCGAGGTCGCCGGGCACCCCGGGATCTCGCTGACGACCGTCGACCAGTCGGGCGAGGAGCTCGGCGACCGCGCCGTGCGCCTCCTGCTCGAGCGCCTCGAGGGCCGGACCGAGCCGGTGCACTTCCAGCTCACCCCCGTGCTGCGCATCCGCTCCTCCTCCGCGCCGGGCGCCCCGCGCCACCGGCCGACCTCCCACGACCACCCCTGACACCCCGACCACTCCGACCACCCCGACCACTCCTGACAGAAGGACGATGATGACCGACTGGACCGCCCGCTTCACGGCGCCCGCCGCCGCCCTGGACGCCGCCCCGCTGCTCCGCCGCGAGACCGCCCTCGAGACCGGGCACGGCGACGTCGTCTCCGCGACCCTCCGCCTCTCGGCGCTGGGCATCGTCGAGGCCTGGATCGACGGCGAGCCCGTCTCGGACGAGCTCTTCACCCCCGGCTGGACGAGCTACGAGTGGCGCCTGCGCTACTCCGAGCACGACGTCACGAGCCTGATCTCCGGCGACTCCGTGGTGCTCGCCCTCGCGCTGGGCGACGGCTGGTACCGCGGCCGCCTGACCTGGGGCGAGGGCGCCGAGCCCTACGGCACCGAGATCGCCGGCTTCGCCGAGCTGCGGATCACCTTCGCGGACGGCGCCGAGCAGGTCGTCGCGACCGACGACTCCTGGCGCGCCGCGACCGGATCGACGACCGCCGACAGCATCTACGACGGCCAGGACATCGACGCCCGCCTCGAGCCGCAGGGCTGGAAGAGCGCCGGCTTCGACGACTCCGCCTGGACCGCGACCCGCGAGCTCGACGTCGACCTCTCGACGCTCGAGCCCTACATCGCGCCGCCGGTCCGCCGCCTGCGCGAGGTCGCGCCGCAGAAGATCTGGACGAGCCCGTCCGGCCGCACCCTCGTCGACTTCGGCGAGAACCTCGTCGGCTGGCTGCGCGTCGAGGTCACCGGCCCGGAGGGGAGCACGGTCACGCTGCGCCACGCCGAGGTCCTCGAGGACGACGAGCTGGGCGTCCGCCCGCTCCGCGAGGCGAAGGCCACCGACCGCTTCACCCTCTCGGGCGGCGCGGACGTCTTCGAGCCGACCCTCACGTTTCACGGCTTCCGCTACGCCGAGGTCGAGGGCTGGCCCGGGGAGTCGATCGCCGACGGCGCCCTCACCGCGGTCGTCGTCAGCAGCGACCTGCGCCGGATCGGCACCTTCCGCAGCTCCGACGACCTCGTCAACCAGCTGCACGACAACGTCTACCGCGGCATGGTCGGCAACTTCCTCGACGTGCCGACCGACTGCCCGCAGCGCGACGAGCGCCTCGGCTGGACCGGCGACATCGCCGCGTTCGCCTCGACCGCCGTCTACCTCGCCGACGCCGAGGACTTCCTCCGCGACTGGCTCCGCGACCTCGCCCTCGAGCAGGCGCACCACGACGGCGCCGTCCCGTTCGTCGTGCCGGACGTGCTGAAGCGCCGCGCGGCCGAGACCAGCTTCCCTCCTATGGACTCCACCGCGCTGTGGAGCGACGCCGCGGCCTGGGTGCCGTGGGCGGTCTGGGAGGCCTACGGCGACCCGGTCGTGCTCGAGGAGTCGTTCGCGTCGATGGCCTCGCACGCCCGCCGGGTGCGCTCGAAGCTCTCCGACTCGGGGGTCTGGGACACCGGCTTCCAGTTCGGCGACTGGCTCGACCCCGACGCGGCGCCCGACAAGCCCGCCGACGCGAAGGCCGACACCGGCGTCGTCGCGACGGCCTGTGCCTACCGCACGGCCCGCATCGTCGCCGAGAGCGCCGCCGTGCTCGGCCGCACCGAGGACGCGCAGGAGTTCACCGAGATGGCGGCCGAGCTGCGTGCTGCCTTCCGCGCGAAGTACGTCGCCGATCAGCGCGTCTTCAGCGACTGCACCACCGTCTACTCCCTCGCGATCGTCTTCGGCCTGCTCGACGACGACGAGCTCGGCTGGGCCGGCGACCGCCTCGCCGAGCTGGTCGCCGAGAGCGGCTACACGATCTCCACCGGCTTCGCGGGCACGCCCTTCATCACCGACGCGCTCTCCTCGACCGGCCACATCGACGCCGCGTACCGCCTGCTGCTGCAGCGCGAGTGCCCGTCCTGGCTGTACCCGGTGACGATGGGCGCGACCACGGTCTGGGAGCGCTGGGACTCGATGCTGCCCGACGGCACCATCAACCCCGGCGAGATGACGAGCTTCAACCACTACGCGCTCGGCGCCGTCGCCGACTGGCTGCACCGCGTCGTCGGCGGCCTCGCGCCGCTGGAGCCCGGCTACTCCCGCCTGCTGGTCGCACCGCAGCCCGGCACCGACCTCGACTGGGCGGAGTCCACGCTCGAGACCCCGCACGGCCTGGCCTCGGTCCGCTGGGACCGCCGCGGCGACGCGATCGAGCTGGCCGTCACCGTCCCGGAGGGCGCGACCGCCGTCGTCCGCACGGCCGGCACCGAGGACCGCGAGCTCGCCTCGGGCGCGCACACGCTGACGCTCTGAGTGCGGAGGGCCCGACGCTTCCGAGCGTCGGGCCCTCCTCCCTCAGACCTCCGCGATGTGGTCGCGGACAAGGGTGCCGAAGCGCCCTCTCGGAACGGGCGAACCGCGGAGCATCAATTTGAGCCCGGGTGATCCGGCGATGCGCCGGAGTGCCAGTGCCGCATCGCGCCGAGCCCCGGACTGCGCATCCTCGCCGATCCGCCACCCGCCGATGTCCTCCGCACGGTGCGCATCTCTGATCTCCATCAGGTTGTAGAGGTCGACGAGATCCTTCTGGGCCCGGCGCGACTCGTAGGCGAGTGCTTTGATGATCAGCGCTCGCTCGACGCCGGGGACCCGAGTCGAGAACGCGAGGTGCGTCTCGTCGAGCAGGACCGCCGTCACGCTGAGTTCGAGCGTTCCGTGCAGTGCCAGATCCAGACCGGGCGCACTGTCGAATCCCCGGCCGCCGTGCTCGGTGCTCTCGAACCTTCCCGTCAGGGACGGCACCAGGACATCGATCACCCGTGCACCCGAGGTGTAGTGGTTGCCTGCCGCCGGCGTGTATCCGAGCCTGATCAGCACGTCGTGCAGCGTCCCCTGGGCGGCGATGAGCGGGGACACCGCGGCATCCGCGTCGGCGGTCCGGCGCACGATCGATCCCGGACTCGGGTACGCACCGGAGAGAAGTGCCACCATCTGCCCGCCGACGATGCAGGCGTCTTCCATGTCGGCGATCGCGAGCGACGCGTCCTTCAGGGCGTGGAGCGCGGCGTCATCGGCTCCGGACGTCGAGGGAAGGACGACGGACCTCATCTGAACCATGCCAGCTCCTTGTCGAGGAGGTGATCAACGGCCTCGTCCACGTCGGAACCACCGGTCCGCTTCAGATCCCAGGCGGCGATGAGCGGGTCGACCGTCCTCCCGGTCGGATACCACGCGGTCGCCGTCGCCCAGAGAGTCCGGTCCGCCGGAACGACGACCCGCAGCGTGGCCTCAGGGGAATCCGTCTCCGCGAAGCCCGACGACTCCAGCGGGAGGCTGGTCTCCGCGTAGAGGACGGCGGACGTCGGGATCCTCCAGGGGGCGATCGCGTCGGCGGCGCTGTCGCCGGAGAGCAGTGCCCTCGGGCCCGACTTCCAAGCGCGTTCAGCCTGTTCGATCACCGGCCGGCTCGAGTACCAGAGCTGCGAGAGGCCGCCTGCGCCCGGATAGTCCGTGAGGAACCGGTCGAGGAGTGAGCGGGGGTCGCGCGCGATCCATCCACGGGTGGTCTTCTCCGCCAGGCCCGAGTCGGCTGCGAGCAGATTCGAGACGGTCACCTGCGAGACCCCGCACTCGCGCGCCAGCTCCGACTGGAACCGAGGTTCAGGTGTCCTCGTCAGGACTCGCTGGAGCGCGAAGAGCGCGGCGGACACGCGCCGGTGCCCGCTGTTCGGCTGCCGATCGTCCGCCGCCGGGGTGAGTTCTTCTCCGCGAAGGATGACGACTCCATCGGTGGTGCCGAAGAGCGCCACTCGAGGATCGGCGAGCGCGACACGTCGGCTGATGCTGTTGATCCGGGGGGTCACGAATCCGATCGTCGTTCCTGCAGCCGCCGCCGCCACCTGCTGGCGCATTTCGCGCGCGGTGGGGGGGCGGGACAGGAAGACGAGGCGCACATCGATCCGCGCTCCGGAGGGAGGGGTGATCTGCACGTCGCGCGGGCTGAGGATGCGCGCTGCTGCTCCCGCATCCGAGAGCAACTCCTGGAGCGGTAGCGCGGTGTCGACTCGGGTCATGAAGGCAGGATATAACCGTTTGAACGATTTTGTTCAGAAGGTTATATCTGACTGTTTGCTGGGTGGTCTTCAACGCGTCGCGCGTCACGCCGCGACGGCGTCCTCCAGCGGGTCGGTGGGCTCGTCCGGCTCGAAGGAGTCCGGCTCGGCGAGGACCGCGACGGGCGCGAGAGGGGCCCGACTCTCAGAGTCCGCGTCGTCCTCCGCCGGTGCCGCGACCTCCGCCAGGCGTACGCGCTCGACCGCCGCGATCAGCACGGCGAAGGCGACCTCGAGGGTGTCGGTGTCGCGCAGCAGGACGCGCTCGCCGGTCGCGCCGTCCAGGCGCAGCGTGCGGAAGACGGGCTGCGGCAGGTCGTCGGCGAAGGTGATCAGACCGTGGACGACACCGGTGCGGCGGGCGCGGGCGATCCAGCGGTTGGAGTGGGTGCGGAGAAGGATCATGACCGGGACCGTCCTGGCTGCTGGTGGTGCGCGGTGAGGGGGGAAGTGGATCCTCTCCGAGCATCCTGCACAGGAGCCCCGTGTGCCTGTGCTTGACAGAAAAGTCCTCGCGCGTCAGCGCACCCGGACGCGCGCTCGGGCCGCCGCGCGCAGGGCCTCGACGAACTCCGGCACCACCGGATTCCCGGTGTCACGGACGAGCACGCCGATCTCGCGCACCGCTCGCGGATCGTCGATCGGGATCTCGCGCACGCCGTCCTCGATCGAGGAGGGGCTCGGCGGCAGGATCGTCAGACCGAGCCCCGCGGCGGCCAGCCCGCGCGCAGCCCGGTAGTCGCCGACCTCGAAGGCCGGCTCGGGGTCGCGGCCCTCGAAGGACAGCAGTCGCCGGGCCGACTCGTGCAGGCCGTAGCCGGGCGAGAGCATGATCAGGTCGAGGCCGCGCAGCTCCTCGACCGTCACGGAGCGGCGGGAGGCGAGCGGGTGCCGGTCGTCGACGACGGCGAGCAGCGGCTCCGTGTAGAGGGTGGTCGTGGTGGTGCCCGGCAGCTCCGGCGGGTCGGCGACGATCGCCAGCTCCGACTCGCCGTCGGCGACGGCCCGGAGGCACAGCGCGCGCGAGCCGTGGCGGAGGCCGAAGCCGACGCGCGGCCAGCGGCGGCGGAAGCGCCGGATCACATCGGGGACGAACGTCTCGCCGAGCAGGGTCTGGAAGGCGATCGCGATGCGGCCGTCCTCGAGGTCGCGGGCCTGCTGCACCTCGGTCAGGCCCGCGCGGATCAGCGCCAGGCCGTCCTGCGCGACGTCCGCGAGCCGCCGGCCGGCCTCGGTGAGCACGACGCCTCGGCCCTCGCGGCGGACCAGGGGAGCGCCGACCAGCTCCGACAGGCGCGCGAGCGAGCGGCTCGCGGTGGGCTGCGGCACGCCGAGCTCGGCGGCCGCGGCGGTGACGCTCCCGGTCTGCGCGACGGCGACGAGCGTCGGCAGCAACCGGAGGATCGCGGGCTCATCCATGCCTCCAGCGTATAGGTCGGCACGCGACAGGCATTGGTCATGCGTTCGCCGCGGTTCTAACCTCGGAGGATGAGCACCAGCGTCCGCCCCGCCGTCGACGCTCCTCCCGTCTCCCAGCGCCGGCTGACGATCGCCCTCCTCGCCGCCGGGGTCGCGACCTTCGCCGAGCTCTACGCCGTGCAGGGCGTGCTCCCGCAGTTCTCCCGCGAGTGGGGGATCTCCGCGTCGGACGCCGCCCTGACCGTGTCGGCGGCGACCGTCGGGCTCGCGCTCATGGTGCTGCCCTGGGCGTCGATCGCCGAGCGGATCGGGCGGCTGGAGTCGATGCGGATCGCGGTGCTCTCCTCCGTGGTGCTCGCCCTGCTCGCCTGCGTCGCACCGTCCTTCGAGGTGCTGCTCGTGCTGCGGTTCCTCAGCGGCGCGGCGCTCGGCGCGGTGCCGGCGCTCGCCGTGGCGGCGATCCACGACCGGGTCGGCGGGGCGGGTGCGACCGCCGCCGCCGCGGCCTACGTCTCCGGGACGACGCTGGGCGGAGCCGCCGGACGGCTCCTCGCCGGTCCGCTCGCGAGCGCGGTCGGCTGGCGGGGCGCGCTGTTCGCCGTCACGATCGTCTGCGCGCTCGCGGCCGTCGCGTTCGTCCTGCTCGCTCCCCGGGGCGGTGTCGTGCGGGCGCCGCGGAGCGAGGGCGGCTGGCGCGGGAAGATCGCGCAGGTGCTCCGCGACCCGGTCCTGCTCGCGGTCGCCGCGCAGACGTTCTTCGTCGTCGGCGTGTTCGTCGCGGTGTACAACTACCTGGCGTTCCGGCTCGAGGCCGCGCCGTTCGCGCTGCCGCCGGCGCTGGTCTCGCTGCTGTTCCTCACCTATCTCGCCGGGACCGCGACCTCCCGGCTCGCCGGCGTCTGGGCGCCGCGCCTGGGCCCGCGAGTGCTGATGCGGATCGGCGTCGCCGCGATGGTCGTCGGGCTGCTCGTGATGCTCTCCGAGCTGATCGTGGTCGTCGTCATCGGGCTCGTCCTCTTCTCCGCCGGCTTCTTCGCCGTGCACGCCACCGGCGCGGCCTGGACCGGCGCGCGAGCGGCCCCCGCCCTCCGCGGCCACGCCGGCGCCGTCTACACGATCGCCTTCTACGTGGGCTCGGGCGTCGGCGGCTGGCTGCTCGGCTTCGTCGTCGAGGCGGGCGGCTGGGGCGCGCTGACCGCGGTGATGATCGCCCTGCTGCTCGTCGGCGCCGGCTGCGTGAGCCTGCCGAGCCGCGCGAGCGTCGCCTCCGCGCGCTGAGCGCCGCGCTCGCCGTTCGTCGCGGGTCTGCGACAGGATGGGGGCTCGCGCACGGAGTGGGGGACTTCATGACCGACAGCACCCGGACGGATCCGCGGTTCCATCCCGCCTATCAGCGGGGGTATCAGGGGCAGGTCGGCTCGGGGCTCCCGGCGGATCGGGCGGTGTCCTCGGAGGAGCGGTTCCGACGCCCTCGCGGAGGCGACTCGGCCGGGGGACGGCGCCGGGCGGCGGCTCCCGAGGAGGTCGCGGCGGTCCGCGTGCGGCGCCCGAGTCCGGCGCGGCTGTCGAGCTCCTCGCTCCCGCCGATCGCCGCGCCACTGCCGAGTGGCGCCGCGGTCGTCGAGCCGGACGAGGCGCCGGCGCCGATCGATGACGGAACCACGGAGTCCGCGCCGGCCGTGCCGCGGCGGCCGTCCGCGCTGGATCGGCGCGTCCCGATCGCGCTCGCCGTGCTCGGCGGGCTCTTCCTGATGGCTGGGCTGGGCCTCGTCTGGTCCGCGTCCTCGATGGTCTACTACGAGACCGAGAGCGGGTTCGAGCAGTTCACCCGGGCGGTCATGAACTACTTCCCCGGCCCCGCGATCACCATCGGGCTGCTCTCGATCGGCGCCGCGATCACCGTGCGGGCGGCCCGCTCGTGACTGGCCGCCGTCCGTGGTGGCCACTGCTGCTCGGCTACACCGGCCTGCTCTGGGCGCTCGCCGTCGGGGTCTGCGGCTTGGTCGCTGTTCTGCCCGACGGCTTCAGCTACACGGACGTCGTTCCGCTGGAGGCGATCGTGCTCAACTCGCTCTGGACTGTCGCTCCGGCGCTCGCGACCGCCGCCCTCGCCATGACGGCCGCGACCCTCGCGATCGGACTCGTCCGCGCCGGTCGCGGGTCCGCGGACGTCGACGCTGACCCGGAGGAGGAGGACGTCGAGCTCGGCGAGGGCGTCCTCGTCGAGCTGCTGCCCGCGGGAGGCGGTCGCCGACCCTCCTGACGATGCGGTCCCCTCCACAGGCGGCCGTGCGACAGGATGGGACTCCGAGTGCACGAGGCGGGGGCGGTCATGGTCGACAGCAGCAGAACGGATCCGCGGTTCCACGCCGCCTATCAGCGCGGGTACCAGGGGCCGGCGCCGGAGGTGCGCCGCCGCGAGGAGGACGCGTACCGGCGTCCGCGGCGTGCGGGCGTGCGAGTGCCGCACGTGGATCCGAGCCCGCGAGTGGAGGCGGCCGAGCCGGAGTCGCCGCTCGCCGCCCTCTCCTCCGCACCGGAGCCCGCCGCTGTCGAGGCCGCCGAGGATCAGGACGTCGCGGAGACGCCGCAGCCCGAGGCGCCGAAGGCCGTGCGTCCTCTGGGCCGCCGGGTCCCGCTGACGCTCGCGATCGCCGGCGTCGTGCTCATCCCGCTCGGGTTGGCCGCGCTGTGGTGGTCGACGCTCGCCATCTACACGACGAGCACCGTCTACGAGCGGCTGGAGTACGAGCAGTACGTCCGGCTGCTGCTGCAGTTCAGCGCCACACCGCTGCTGACCGTGGGCTTCACCTCCCTCGCCGCCGCCGTCGTCGTGCAGGCCGTCCGGCGGTCGCGCGCATGACGCCGGGTCGCGCCTGGTGGATCGGGGCGGTCGTCCTCGACCTGGTCCTCTGGGCCGCGCTGCTCGCGATCCCGGCGATCATCCTCGTGCTGCCGAACCAGTGGCAGGGCGACTCGCTGACCGCGCCGATCGAGATCGTCTGGCGGTCGGCGCTGTCCCAGGCGGCAGGGCCGGTGATGACCGCCGCGCTCGGGCTGCTCGTGGTGCTCGCGGTCGCGGCGGCGCAGCATCGCCGGAGGCGGCCCGCAGCGCCCGACGGCCAGGACGCCCCCGACGGCTGGTCCGAGGCCGAGCTCGTCGACCGCTGACGGCGAATCCTGTTGATCGAGTAGCGCCCGGAGGGCGCGTATCGAGATCCGCCGTCTGCCGGAGCGTGGGTCTCGATACGCCGCTCCGCGGCTACTCGACCAGCATGCAGTGGCCGCTCCACCGGCATGCGCTGGGCGGTTGCTTCAGCGGCAAGGACGGAGCGCTCACTTCATGGTGATCGAGTAGCGCCCGGAGGGCGCGTATCGAGATCCAGCGTCTGCCGGAGCGTGGGTCTCGATACGCCGCTCCGCGGCTACTCGACCAGCATGCAGTGGTCGCTCCGCTCCTACTTCGCGAGGGCTCCGAAGCGGAAGAGGTAGGTCGCGTCGAGGGTGTCCTCGATGCCGGTGACGCCCGAGGCGGCGACGACGGTCTCGCGGCCCTGGAGCAGCGGGATGATCGGGGCGTCCGCGGCGGTCTGCGCCTGGATCTGCTCGATCGCGGTGGCGCGCGCGGCGGGGTCGGTCGCGGTCGCCTCGGTGTCGATCAGCGCGTCGACGGCCGGGTTCGAGTAGCCGTTGGCGACGGAGGCGCCGGTGGTCGAGTAGGCCGAGCGGAGGAAGTTGTCCGGGTCCGGGTAGTCCGGGAAGAAGCCGAGCTGGTAGGCCGGGTAGCCGGCGTCCGGCGAGAGCTGCTTCACGTAGCTGGTCCACTCGGTCGACTGCAGGTCGACGGTGAACAAGCCCGACGACTCCAGCTGCGACTTGATCAGCGCGTACTCCTGGTCGGAGTCGGGGCCGTAGTGGTCGGAGGTGTACTGCAGCGGCAGGGTCACCGGGGTCGAGACGCCGGCGGCGCTGAGGATCGCGGCGGCGGCGTCCGCGTCGGGGGTCGTGCCGTACGCGTCGGCGAAGGCCTGCGTCGCGCCGGTCTGCCCGTCGAGCACGACGGAGTAGGCGGGCGTGTAGGTGCCGCGGTAGACCTGCTCCGACAGCTCGTCGCGGTCGACCAGCGAGGCGACGGCCTGGCGGATCGCGAGCTTCTGCTCGGGCGTGCCGCCGGGCTGGGTGTTGACGTTGAAGGTGAGGAAGCGCACCGAGCCGCCGGGGCCGTCGACGACCTGCAGGTCCGCGTTGCCGCGCAGGTCCTCGACGTCGGTCGCGGTGAGCGAGCGGTAGGCCACGTCCACGGCGCCGTTCTCCACGTCGAGGCGCAGGTTCGTCGACGAGGTGTACGGCCGCAGCACGACGTCGGCGGTCTTCGGCGCGGGGCTCGAGGTCGACTCGTTCGCCGCGAGCTGCAGCAGTCCGCCGGCCTCGTAGTTCTGCACGGAGTAGGGCCCCGAGCCGATCACGTCGGCGTCGTCGAGCAGCGCGTCGGCGGGGAAGACCTCCTCGTCCACGATCGGCCCGGCCATGCTGGAGAGCACGTACGGCCAGGTCTGGTCGTTCGGCACCGCGAGGGTGAAGACGACGTCGTCGCCGTCCTGCGCGACCGACTCCATGTTCGCGAGCAGCGGCGACGGGCCGTTGTCCGCGGCGATGTCGACGACGCGCTGGAACGAGAAGACGACGTCCGACGCGGTCAGCTCGTCGCCGTTGGAGAAGGTCAGGCCGGGCGCGATCGAGCAGCGGTAGGTCGTCGCGTCGTCGAAGCCGCACTCCTCGGCGGCCTCGGGGACGGGCGTGGTCGAGCCGTCCGCGTAGCTCAGGAGGTGCTGGTAGATCTGGTTCTGCGGCGTGAAGCTGCCGCGGTCCCAGGCGCCGGCCGGGTCGAGCGAGACGATCGAGTCGGTCGTGCCGATGACGAGGCGCTCGCCCGAGGCGGAGTCGCTCGAGCTGCCGGGGGCGGTGCAGCCGGCGAGGGCGACGGCGGTGCCGAGGGCGGCGAGGGCGCCGAGGGCGCGGAGTGTCTGCATGCTGCTGCTTTCGTCCGTGGTGCGGGGGAGTGGTGGAGATCTAGAGGGTCGCGAGCCGGAAGCGGTCGAGCGCATCGGCGCCGTCGACCAGGTCGGCCAGCAGCTCGCCGAGCACGGGCCCGAACTTGAAGCCGTGGCCGGAGAATCCGGTCGCGAGGGTGACGCGGCCGACGCGGTCGAGCACGAAGTCCTCGGTCGGCGTGATGTCGTAGAGGCAGGAGATCGGATCGGCGCTCGCCGCGTCCACGCCCGGCAGCCAGTCGGCGACGTACTCGACGAGCCGGGCGAGCCGCTCGGGCTCGGCGCGGAAGTCGCGGTGGTCCGGATCGACGACGCGGCCGGTGCCGTGCTCGCCGACCTTCACGCCGACGCCCGGGGTCGCCAGGCCGTAGATCGTCGGCTCGTCGCCGCGGTGGTGCACGAAGCTCGGCCAGGCGTCGAGCGGCAGGTCCGTCGTGAAGTGCGCGGGCTGCTCCTGCGTGATCCGCAGCGGAGGGAGGGAGCGGCCGGCCGCGGCGACCAGCCCGCCGAGGAGTCCCGGCGTCCAGGAGCCGCCGGCGACGACGACCGCGTCGGCGAGCAGCGGACCCTCGTCGGTGACGACGCGGACGCCGCCCTCGCGCTCCTCGATCGCCCGGACGCCGGTGCTCGCCCGGACGACGGCCCCGTGCGACTCCGCGGAGCCGAGCAGCGCCTCGATCGCGGCAGCCGCGTCGAGCCGGCCGCCCTCCGGATGCAGCAGCACGTCGGTCTCGAAGCGCAGGCCGGGCCAGCGTGCGGCGGCCTCGGCGGCGTCGAGGCGCTCGCAGGGGATGCCGTCGCGGGCGAAGGCCTGCTCGATCGCGAGCAGGGCGGAGGCGTCGCCGTGGTCGATCGCTCCGGTCGCGGTGAAGAGGCTCCGGCCCGACTCCCGCTCGAGCCGCGCCCACTCGGCGGCCGCCCGTCCGGTCAGCGCTCGGTAGTCGTCCTCCGCGTAGCCGCGGCGGAAGATGCGGGTCTCGCCGTGCGAGGAGCCGCGGTCGTGGCCGCGCTCGAAGCGCTCGAACAGCAGGACGCGGTCGCCGCGCTCGGCGAGGGAGCGCGCGGCGGCGGCGCCGACGAGGCCCGCGCCGACGACGACGACGTCCCGGCCGGTCATCGGCCGCCCACCGCGTCGACCAGGCGCCGGGCCGGCATCGCCGCGCGCACGGCGGCCTCGTCGGGGAACTGCTGAGCGGCGAAGCGAGCCGGGGCGTAGCGCTCGGCGTCGCCGAGGGTCGTGGTGCCGTGGAGGACCAGCTCGGCGACGAGACGGCCGAGACCGGGTCCGTGAGTCACTCCGGACTCGTTGTCGCCCGCGGCGACGAACAGCCCGGGCAGCTCGGGGACAGGGCCGGCCAGGAAGCGGCGGTCGGCGGTGTAGGAGACGACGCCCTGGGTCCACTCGGTCTCGCGCAGCGCGTCGGCGGAGGCGGGGATCAGGCGGGCGATCAGCGGGGCGAGGTGCGCGTCCATCGCCTCGATCAGGTCGGTGCGCTGCGGGCGGCGGTCGGCGGCGGACTCGCCGAGCGGCTCGTAGCCGACGCCGTTGCCGTAGGTGAGGCCGCCGAGGTGCTCGCGGACCCAGAGGCCGCCGAGCTCGGGCAGCATCAGCGTCGGCAGGTGCGGGAGGCCGAAGGGCGCGGTGGTGAGGCGGCTCGCGACGACGCGGGCCAGCGGGAGGCGGCGGCCGAGCGGGGCGAGCAGCTCGTTCGTCCAGGAGCCTGCGGCGAGCACGACGCTGTCACCGGAGAAGGTGCGGCCGTCGGCGGTGCGGACGCCGCTCGCGCGGCCGTCGGTCGCGAGGACCTCGGTGACGGGCGCGTGCTCGACGATCTCGACCCCGGCCGCGCGCGCCGCGGCGATCAGGGCGAGCGCCGCGTCGGGGGCGCTGATCTGGATGCCGTCGGGCTGGAGGAAGCCGCCGGTGACCGCTCTAGCGTCGAGGCCGGGGACGAGCTCGGCGGCCTCCTGCGGCGAGAGCTCGCGGGAGCCCTCCGGGCGCAGCGGGTGCTCGACGAGCGGGCCGAGGTGGTCGCGGACGCCCTCCTCGGTGACGGCGAGCCAGGCGCTGCCGGTCTCGCGGAGGAGGATGTCGACGCCGCCGCGGTCGGGATCGACGGCGAGGGCGCGGTAGAAGTCGAGGCCGTACTGCTCGAGGTCGCGCTCCGACTCGTTCCAGTACCAGGCGTAGCCCGCGGCCCACAGGCCGACGAAGCCGGCGCCGGCCGCCGTGGTGCCGCGCGCTGCGTCCCCCGACTCGACCAGCGTGACCCGGGCGCCCCCGCGTGCGAGGTGCAGCGCGGTGGCGGCCCCGAAGAGACCGGCCCCGACGACGACGACATGCCTACTCATACTCGGTATCCAACCAGCGGGGCCCCTGCCGGTCGAATCGATATGACGCCCCGAGTCCTCCCTCCCCCACCCGCGAGATGCCACTTGTGCACGCTTCCTACGGCGTGTCGCGAGCACAAGTGGCATCTCGCGACGCGCGACGGGGCGCGCGCCAGGTCAGGGGGGCAGGGAGGAAACAGTTTCGGTAGGGTCGGGGCACCGTTGAGAGGAGGGCCTGTGGCCCGCACGCCGGACACGCGCGTCACGCTGGACGTCGTCGCGGCGCATGCGGGCGTCTCGAAGGCGACCGCGTCGAAGGTGCTCAACGGGCGGCCCGGCGCGTCCGCCGCGACGCGCGCACGGGTCGAGCAGTCCCTCCGCGAGCTCGGCTACAGCCCGAGCACCCGGGCGCCCCGGGTCGGCGGCGGCGTCACCGTCGTCTTCGACACCCTGCTCAGCGTCTACTCGCTGCGCGTCCTCGAGGGCGTCGTCGGCGGTGCGCAGAGCGAGCGCGTCGACGTCACGACCGGCGTCCTCGCGCCGAGCGGCTCCGCCGACGAGACGTTGCGCTTCGACGCAGCGTTCGTCCGCTCGGTCGCGGCGAAGGGGCACCTCGGGATCCTCGCTGTGACCACCGCCATCGACGCCGAGATCGTGGCCGCTGCCGCGGAGGCCTCGCTCCCGCTCGTCGCTGTCGACGCGCCGAACCCGCTCGACCCGTCCGTGGTCAGCGTCGGCTCGAACCACTGGGTGGGTGGGCAGCAGTCCACCGAGCACCTCGTCTCGCTCGGGCACCGGAGGATCGCCTTCGTCGGCGGTGACGCCGGCAACCCCGGCCTCCGTGCCCGCTACGGCGGCTACCGAGAGGCGCTGGCCGCGGCGGGCCTCCCGGAGGACCCGGCTCTCGTCTCCGAGCGGGGGATGGGATCCGCCGAGCATGTGGTGCCGGAGCTCCTGGCACTGGACGCTCCGCCGACCGCCGTCGTCGCCACGAACGACATCGACGGCCTGCAGACGATCCGCGCCGCGATCGCGGCCGGCCTGCGCGTCCCCGAGGACCTGAGCGTGATGGGCTACGACGACACCTTCGCCGCGCTGCCGACCGCCGTGCTGCTCTCGACCGTGCACACGCCCATGCACGACCTCGGCCGCCTCGGCCTCGAGACCCTCGTCCGGATGCACGACGGCATCCCGCCCCTCTCCCACCGCATCGAGCTGGCCACCAGCCTCGTCGTCCGCGAGTCGACGGCCCCGCCGCGCGCCTGACCGCCGCGCGCCTGACCGGCGCACCCGTTCAGCGCTTCGAGTCGTCCGGAACGTCGCCGATGTAGTCGGCGATGACCTCCGCCATGTTCTCGAGCGCCTCCCGATGGGACTCGATGTACTCCTGGTCGTACGCGGACTGCACCGCGAGCTCGATCCCGACGAGGTTCGTCTCGGCCTTGCAGTCCATGTCCGCGGTGGCGGTCGCGATCTGCTCGGCGCCGACGTTCGAGGCGCCGACGCCCCACCGCGGATCGAACTCCGCGCTCACGGGATCCGGGTAGTCGAAGCCCCGCTTCGTCATGCAGGCGCTCCAGGCCCCGACCACCGCCTCGACGCGGCTGTCTCCGGAGGGGACCGGCGGTCCGCCGTCGGGGAGGGCGGACGGGTACCGGGCCGAGAACGCCCCGCCCCCGTCGCCGAGGGGGAAGGACCCGTGCACGGACATCGAGCACTTCGCGAACTCATCGGGCGTGACTCCGGCCGGTACACCGCTCGGCAGGGCGCCCAGGTCGTCGCCCGCACGCGCGTACCCGTGCCGGCTCGCGTTCTCCGGGTCGAAGAACCCCCAGAGCTTCGAGTGCTCGTATTCGACCTGGATGTCGCCGAGGAAGGCGAGGACCGCCTCCTCGTCGAGGGGCCACTCGATCACCCGCTCGTCGTCACCGTCGCGCAGGCAGGCGATCTGCTTCGCGCGCTCGGCGCGCACGAGCCGGAGGATCAGCTGCGCATCGGGGATGTACTGATCGATAGGCCGCACGATCTGCGACGGATCCGTCGGGACGCGGATCGGTCCGAGTCGGGGCTCGGCGGTGATCGCCGGGCTGTCCTCGGGTGCTCGCGCTTCCGTCGTGCATCCACTGAGTCCGACGGTCGCGGCGAGTACCGCCACGAGCGCGAGCATCCGGGGCGGCCCAGGACGCCGCTCGCGGCCGACGATCGACTGGTGGCCGAAGCGCGGTGACGGCTCCTCCTCGTCCCGTCGCGCTGCCATCAGCCCGCAGCCTCCTCGCCGAGGTAGGCCGCCAGAAGGTCTGCCATACCGTCGAGCGCCTCCCGGTGGGCCTCGATGTACACCTGGTCGTACGCGGACTGCACGGCGAGCTCGATCCCTACGAGGTTCGTCTCGGCCTTGCAGTCCATGTCCGCGGTCGCGGTCGCGATCTGCTCGGGGCCGACGGAGGCGAGCCCGGACTGCCATCTCGGATCGATCAGAGCTGAGATGGGATCCGGAGACGCGAAGCCCCGCGATGCCATGCACGCACTCCACGCAGCGACGACTGCCTCGACCCGACTGTCGGCCGTGGGGACGGGCGGTCCGCCGTCGGGCAGCGAGGAGATGTAGGCAGCGGAGTAAGCACCCCCTCCATTGCCGAGAGGGAAGGCCCCGTGCGCCGAGAGTGAGCACTCGGTGAACTCGTCGAAGGTGACGCCCGCCGGTATGCCACTCGGGAGGGCCCCCGGAACGTCGGCGGGTCGCGAGTATCCCCGGACCGCCGCGCTCCCGGGATCGAAGAACCCCCAGAGCTCTGAGCGCACCACCTCGTCCCGGCGGGCGCCCTCGATGAAGGGGACCGCGCCTTCTTCATCGAGCGGCCAATCGATGGTCCGCTCGTCGGAACCACGCAGACACTCGGACTGCTTCGCGCGTTCAGCGCGGACCAGTTGCAGCACGAGCTGCGTGCTCGGCACGTACTGGTCGATCGGCCGGACGATCTGCGAAGGCTCGGTCGGGGAGCTGATGGGGCCGAGCGGAGGCTCGACAGCGGACGGTTCGTCGTCGTGAGGCCTCGGCGACTCCGTGGAGCAGCCGGTGAGCAGGACGGCCAGACCGAGCGCCATGGAGGCTGCGAGCAGCGATCGTCGTCGCGCAAGAGCGCAGGCCGTCTCAAGAGCTGAGATCGTCGTCATCGGTCGAGTTCCGTCGGTGGTCTCAGGATCTACCGGATGTGCTCGACACTCACGGTCAGCTGTCTCGCGTAGCTGAAACCCCAATTGCGAGTGAAGGGGACGTCTCCGTAGGCATCCGTGGTGAAGAAGCCCGCGTTGTGCCCCGCTCCCACTGTCTGCTGCGAGGTGAGCCGATCCGCGGCGGTGCCGCTGTTCGCGTAGCAGTGGTTCCCGGTGTGGAACTTGAGGAAGTCGGTGCGGGTGCCGCAGTCGGGGCGGGTGATCGCGTGGGCGGGGACGGACGCGGTGATCGCGAGGGCGGCTCCGATGCCGACAGCGGCGATGGCCTTGGTCAGTGACTGCTTCTTCATGATGAATGATCCGTTCTCATCGTCTTCGGGTTCGAGTGGAGATGCGCAGGGGAAGGCGACGATGAAATGCGGATCGACGCGCGAGAAGCCGACCGAAGGTCGGAATTCTTTCTCCATGAGCGGGTGATGCGGGAAACGGTAGGGCGGCCGTGGTGGCCACGGCCAGAGGCGGCGCGTTATCGCGGGTCCGCTGCTTCGATCGGGCACTCGGTTCCCCGAGAACACGCGGGATGAGGGGCGGGCGGCAGGCGACGATCCGCGCCGACCGTTCCGTCCCGTGGGCGGCGTCGGTAATCTCGCAGAGGTCCGCAGGATCGTCGAGACGGACGACATCTGCGCGATATCGGACGATTCTCCAGGTGGCCTTCTCCCGGAGAATCTCTGCGCCTTCTTTCGATGGATCACTGTGCCTTCTTCCTATGGATCAGTGTGCCTCTGGAGAAGGCGAGGAGAGAGTCGTGGTCGAGAGGAATCAGCACGATCGATGAGCAAGAGGGGGAGTGCACCGTGACGGATTCGCGCGCCCCCCGACGGTCCCCGGTGGAGCGGCGGCAGCGGCTGTTGCTCTGGGCGGCGATCGCGGCGGCGGTCCTCTCGACCGCCGGGCTACTGCTCTCACTCACGATCCGCTCGCCCGCGCAGCAGGCGGCCGACCAGGCCGCACCTCCGCCGACGACGCTCACGGAGGCGGTGGCGCGCCGCGTCCTCATCGGGACGGTCACGGTGCGCGGGACCGTCGCGGCGGCGAGCACGATCAGGGTGCTGCCGGCGGTCTTCACCGCGGGCGGAGCGGCGATCGTCACGGCGCTGCCCAAGGCGGTCGGCGCAGCTGTCCAGGCGGGGGACGTCCTCGCGCAGGTCTCGGGTCGCCCGGTCCTCGCGCTGCCGGGGGCGACCCCCGCCTACCGCGACCTGAAGCCCGGGGCGGAGGGAGCAGACGTCGAGCAGCTGCAGAACGCGCTGGTCGCGCTGGGGCACCTCGCGGCCGACGACGTCGACGGGCACTTCGGCGGCGCGACGAAGGACGCGGTCGCCGCCCTCTACTCCGATCGCGGCTTCGACGCGCTGACGACCGCCGACGCGAACGAGGGCGAGGCGGCCGAGCTGAGCGGCGCGCAGCAGGCCGTCGTCGCCGCCCAGCAGCAGCGCGCCAGCGCCGCGCTCGAGTTCGCTCAGGCCGTCGACGACGTCGCGCAGGCCCAGGCGCGGCTCGCGGTCGAGTTCGCGACCCGCGCCGAGGCCGACGCCGAGGACGCCCTCGCGGCGCTCCGAGCGCGCACGGGGGTCGAGATGCCGCTCGCGGAGACCGTCTTCGTCCCCTCCTTCCCCGTCACCGTGGGCAGCCTCGATCTCCCCGTCGGAGCGCCGCTGTCGGGCGCGACCGGAGCGCTGCTCACCCTCGACGTCGGCGATCCGATCGTCTCCGCGGTCGTGCCGGCCGGCCGCGAGCAGCAGCTCGCCGCCGGCCAGAAGGTGACCGTCGTGGACGACGTCGATCGCCGGGAGGCCGAGGGGACCGTCACCGCGCTCGGCGACTACAGCGGGGGAGGCACCGCCGAGGGCGCAGCGGAGGGCACGGAGTCCGCACCCGGCTTCCCGCTCACGGTCACCCCGGCGCCGGCTCTTCCCGCCGACTGGCGCGGACGGAACGTCCGCGTGACGGTCACCGTCGGCGAGACTCCGGCGCCCGTCCTCGTCGTGCCGGTCGTGGCCGTGCAGTCGGCGGACGACGGCACGACCTTCGTCACCGTGCTGCAGTCGGAGGGCGGGCAGCGCGTGGCCGTCCCGGTGTCGACGGGGCTCATCGCCGAGGGCGAGGTCGAGGTCACGCCGGCCGAGGGCGCCGTGCTCGAGGAGGGCGCCCGTGTCGTCGTCGGCTGAGTCCGGGGCTGAGGCAGACGCCGGCACTCCCGTGATCGCGCTCGTCGACGTCCGCCGCAGCTTCCCCGGCCCGCCCGAGACGACCGTGCTCCTCGGAATCGACCTCACCGTCGCGCGCGGCGACTACCTGGCGCTCGTCGGGCCGTCCGGCTCGGGCAAGACGACCCTCCTGCACCTCCTCGGCCTCCTCGACACCCCGAGCGGTGGCGAGTACCGCTTCGACGGCATCGAGGTGACCGGCCTGACCGAGGTGCAGCGCACCTCCCTGCGCGGGCTCCGCATCGGCTTCGTCTTCCAGGACTTCCACCTGCTCAGCCATCGCACCGCGACCGAGAACGTGGCGCTCGGTCTCCTCTACGCCCGGGTCCACGCGGCGGAGCGCACGGCGCGAGCTCGGGAGGCGCTGGAGCGCGTCGGCCTGGGCCACCGCCTCGATGCGCTGCCCCGGACGCTGTCCGGTGGCGAGCGGCAGCGGGTGGCGATCGCGCGCGCGCTCGTGATCCGGCCGAGCCTGCTGCTCTGCGACGAGCCGACCGGCAACCTCGACTCGGGCTCCGCGGAGCGCGTGCTCGACCTCTTCGACGAGCTGCACGCCGACGGGGTCTCGGTCGTCGTCGTCACCCACGACCCGACGACCGCCGCCCGCGCCGGCCGAACGGTGCGGATGCGCGACGGACGCCTGCGCTGATGGCGCCGCCGATCCCGACCAGTGGTCTGCGAGCGGCCGACCTCCTGCGGGAGGCGCTGGCCGGTCTGGTCCAGCGCCCGACCCGGACGGTGCTCACCCTGCTCGGGCCGCTGCTCGGCGTCGGCGCGTTCGTCGTCGTCCTCGGGCTCACGGCGACGGCGTCCGGGCAGATCTCCGAGGAGTTCTCGCTGCTGGAGGCGACGCAGGTGACCGTCACCGACGCGGGCGGGAGCGACGCCTCCGACACCGTGGACGGCTTCCCGTCCGACGCGGAGAGCAGGGCGGACGGGCTGACCGGAGTCGTCGCCTCCGGAGTGAGCTGGACGCTGCCGAGCGGGTCCACCCCTGTCTCCGCTCGTCCGGACGGGCTCGGCTCCTCCGTTCCGATGACCGTCGCCGCGGCTACGCCGGGCTGGTTCACGGCCGCCGATGCGTCGTTCCGCTCGGGCCGCGCGATCGAGGCGTGGGAGGAGGAGCGGGGCGTCCCGGTCGCCGTGGTCGGCGCGGGAGCAGCGAGGCAGCTGGGCCTGCCGCCAGTGGCCGGCGAGGCGAGCGTCTTCCTCGGCGGGGTCGGCTACACGGTGGTCGGGATCCTCGGCGAGGCCGGGCGCGACCCGCTCGCGGCCTCGACGATCTACCTGCCCGCCTCGGTCGCCCGGCAGGTCTACGGGCCGCCGAGCACGAGCGCGCCCGCCGTGCTGCTCGTCGAGACGGAGGTCGGCGCCGCCGGTGTCGTCGCGCAGCAGCTCCCGCTCGCGCTGCGGCCGGATGCTCCCGCGACGATGAAGACCTCCGCGCCACCGGACCGGTTCGCGCTGGCGGAGAGCGTCACCGCCTCGCTCGCCGACCTCTTCCTGGCGCTCGCCGCGGTGATCCTCCTGATCGGGGCGGTCGGCATCGCGAACACGACGCTGGTGGCGGTGCTCGAGCGGACTCCCGAGATCGGCCTGCGCCGCGCGATCGGCGCCCGGCCGCGCCACGTCTTCCTGCAGATCCTGCTCGAGACCGGGATCACCGGGACCCTCGGCGGTCTGCTCGGCACGACCGCGGGGATCGCGGTCGTCGTCGCGAACGCCGCCGTGCAGCAGTGGACCGCGATCCTCGATCCGCTGGTCACGGCGAGTGCGCCGCTGCTCGGCACGCTCGTCGGGGTGCTCGCGGGGCTCTCGCCGGCGATCCGGGCCGCGCGGATCGAGCCGATCGAGGCGCTGCGGCGGTGAGCGTCAGCGCGGCGGCGGTCAGGCCGTCGCGCCCCGCGAGGCGCGCCGCACGCCGAGCAGCACGACCAGGCGGAGGAAGCCGACGAGGCCCGTGCCCAGCAGCGCGGCGAGGAGCAGCAGCACGGCGACTCCCGCGACCCAGGTGGTGTCGCCGCTGACGTCCTCGACCAGGAACTCGAGGCAGAACAGCGCGAGGCCGGCATAGGCGAGGACGAGCACGATGATCGTGCCGGGGCGGCGCAGGCGCTGCCGCGGGGTGCGCCAGAGGGCCGGCGGCTCGAGCCAGCGGCGGAGCAGACGGACGACGAGGGTGCCGACGAGGCCGACGAGGCCCGCGCCGATCAGGACGACGCCGGAGGTGCCGAGGGGCGTCGAGTTCAGTCCGGCCAGCGACAGAGCGATCCCGACACCGATGAAGACGGCGCCGAGCCCTCCTGCCGCCATCGCCGACCACATGCCGAAGCCGCCGCGGAGCACGCTCTCGCGCTCGGGGCGCGGCTCGAGGGGGGCGTCGACGAGGCGCTGCGGAGCGGGCGGGGCGGAGGAGGCGGGAGCGGGAGTGGGGGAGGCGGCCGCGGGCTCGCCCCACGCGGGTGCCGCTCCCGTCGTCTCGACCACGTTCTCGCGGACCGGGATGTAGCGCAGCGGCGCGTCGATGCGGACCTCCGGGCGACCGCGGACGACGGCCGTCGCGCTCACGGGGACGCCGCGGGAGAGGAGGACGGGCGCGAGCAGCAGGGAGCCGGACGGGTCGATCGACCACTCGGGGGTCTGCGGCGGGGCGCCGTACCACTCGGCGGAGGAGGAGCCGGCGAGGACGAAGGAGATCGGGCGGTCCGCGACGAAGGTCGTCGGCGGGAGGTCGGTGCGGCCGAGGTTGCGGACCGTCGCGGTGACCCGCCACCAGTCGTCGCCCGCGTGCGACAGGCGCACGTCGATGTCGACCAGCGAGGCCGGCTTCGCGCGGCGCCGGCCGATGACGACGGCGACCACGGCGGCGGCCGCGACGATGAGGCCGCCGAGCAGGCCGACGACTCCGAGAACGATCTCCATGGGGCCAGTCAACCATCCGGGCGGGGGCGGGCGGCCGGCGGTGCGGGCGGGGTGGATCTCGATACGCGCGCTCCGCGCGCTACTCGATCAGCATGCTCGGCACCCGGGCGCCCCATCGCGGGGTTTGGCGGCTCGTGGCGGGGTCCGCATACTGGAGGACCGCCCCCAACAGGGAGCGTTCAGCTGCGACAGCGGAGGGTGGAGCGGTGTCGACCGTGCGTGACCGGGCCCCCGCGGCCCGACGAACCGCCAGCATCCTGCCTCTTGCAGTGGGTGCCGCGGGGCTTGCGGTGAGCCTGGTGCTGGCCGTCGTGGCCGCCTCCGTCGCCTCGGCGCCCGTCCGCGTGCTCGGGCTGCCGCTCCCGCTGGTGCGCGGGAGCGCCGTCTGGCTGAGCGTCGCCGGCTACGTGCTGACGCCGCTGCTCGTCTTCCTCGCGACCGGCTGGGACCTCTCCTCCCAGCGCGCGCACTCCCTCCGCGACGCCCGCCGCTTCGTGCCCGACGCCCGCTTCACCCGCGCCCTCTACTGGCTGTCGGCCGCCGCGCTCGTGCTCGGCGCCTGGCACGTCCTCAACATCAGCGTCCCGATCTCCGAGTGGCTGGGCACGTGATCCGCCGCGCCCTCGCGATCGCGGTCACCGCGCTCCTGCTCGTCCTCGGACTCGGGGCGGCGGCGCAGCCGGCGAGCGCGGCGACCACGGGCACCGCCGCCAGCACCGCCTCGCTCACCGACATCGGCCGCGGCGCGATCGAGGACCTGCGCACCTGCCTCTCCTCCTCGGACGTCCTCAACGTCTACTACCTCGTCGACAGCTCCGGCTCCCTCAACACCGGCGGCGACGACGGCCGCGGGTCCGACCCGGACGTCGCGCGGGCCGGCATCCTCGCGGGCAGCCTGCAGGAGCTCGGCGGCCTCCGCGACTCGCTCACCGTCAACTGGGGCGCCGCCTTCTTCAGCCGGGCCTTCGAGCCGGCCGTCGACTGGCGGCCCTGGGCGCAGGACAGCCCCGAGGCCCTCGCCGGCGTCATCCGCGACAAGACCCCCGGCGGCGGCACCAACTGGCTCGCCGGACTGCAGGGCGTGCAGTCCGCGCTGCAGAGCCAGCCGAACGCCGGCTCCGCCTGCCAGCTCGTGATCTGGCTGACCGACGGCGAGATCGATCTCGGCTCCACGCAGGCCACCGCCGACGCGACCAACGCGCTCTGCGGCGTCCGGATCGACCCCGACGGCGACGAGCCCGAGGGCAACGGCCTGCTCGCGGCGCTCCGTCAGGCCGGCGTCGTCGTGCTCGGCACGCTCCTGGCCGACGGGGAGCAGCGCGAGGAGGCCCGCGTGATGTGGCCGCTGGTCGAGGGCAGCGGCGCCTACGGCGGCGGCACCGCGACCTGCGGGCCGGCCGTCGCGCCCGAGGGCTCCGTCCGCGGCGCCGTCGTCGACGCGTCGGACCCCGACGCGCTCGCCTCCGTCTTCCTCCAGCTCGGCGCGCGCATCGCCGGCGGCGCGTCCGAGGCGCTCGACGCGAACGGCTCCTTCTGGATCGACCCGGGCGTCGCGCGGATCCAGGCCGTCGTGAAGGACGGCTGGACACTGCAGGCGCCCGCCTCCTCCGGCCTCGGCACCCTCTCCGCCTCCGCGACCGCCCCCGAGGTCACCGTCACGCAGTCGTCCGGAGTCTCGCGCTTGGAGATCAGCGTCGACCGGCCCGAGCTGCAGGGGCAGTGGACGCTGACCTCGCCCGGCACCACCGAGGTCTTCGCGTTCAGCGACCTGCGGATCGTCTTCGACGACGCCAACCAGGTCCAGCGCGGCGAGGACGGCACGCTCTCCGCGACCCTCACCGCCCGCGTCCAGGACCCGGACGGCCAGCCGGTCGACCTCTCCGTCTTCGGGCAGGCGGACTTCGCCGCGACCAGCACCGCCGACGGCGCGACCGCCGACCTGCCGGGCGCCGCGATCGACGCGGCCTCCGGCGTCATCACCATCCCCCTGCCCTCCGACGTCACCGCCTCCGAGCTGCTCGTCACCGCCTCGCTCGACCCGCTGACCACCGCGGAGCACGCGATCGAGCTCGCCCCGGTCACCACGCAGCAGCGGATCACGACCGTGCTGCCCGCCGCCTTCCCGAGCGTCGCCTCGCCGCTCGTGCTCAGCGAGCTGACCGGCGCCGACGGCCGCGCGGAGGGCACTCTCGCGATCCAGGGGCCGACCGCGGGAGGCGACGGCCAGGTCTGCCTCTCCGCCGCGCCGACCGTCACCAGCGACAACGCCGACCGCGCCGACGCCTGGCAGTGGAGCTTCACCGACGAGTCGGGCACCGCCCTCGCGCCGGGCGCCTGCCTCGACGTCGCGCAGGGCGGCGCGCGCACCGTGACCGTCTCTGCCGAGAACCCGGTCGCCGCCGACTCCTCGGTCGCCGCGACCCTCCCGCTCGACCTCCGCACCGCGGGCGGCAGCAGCGCCCCGCAGACCGTCGCTCTGTCCTTCCCGTCGACCTTCCCGGTGAACGCCGCGGCGATCGGCCTGGTCGCGCTCGTCCTCCTGCTGCTCGGCGTGCTCCTGCCGCTGCTCGGCCTGTACCTCTTCAACCGGGCGAAGGCGAAGATCGCGATGAACGGCTCGTTCCAGCGCGGCACGATCCCCGTCGAGATCACGCCGGAGGGCGTCCGCTCCGCGCTGACCCACGGCCGCCTCGACGAGCGCTTCCGCTACCTCCGCAGCGAGACCGGCGTGCGCGAGCTGCCCGACCCCGAGCTCGGCCGGCTCCGCGCGCACGTGCCGTGGTGGCCGCTGAAGGCGCCCAGCTACCGCGTCGGCCCGCCCGCCGGCGGCGAGATCGTCGCCTCCCGCACCGGCACCCGCGGCACCTCCGCCGGGCGACCGCTCGGCAACGGCGGCGTCGAGTTCTCCGCCCTCCCGCTCGACGTCTTCTGGGCCATCGTGGTCTCGGAGCAGGAGCTCGAGCGTCCCCGCGGCGACGAGCCCGTGCGCGCCACGGCCGTGCTCTACCACCGGATCGACCGCGACGACGAGGGCCAGTACGAGCGACGCCTCGAGGACCTGCTGCGCGACTCCGGCGAGCCCGCCTGGAAGACGGTCGACGTGCTCCGCCGCGAGCGGGCGGCGAAGCGCCCCGAGCGCCGGGAGCCGCAGCAGCCCGTGCCCGCCGCCCAGCCCGCGGCCGCCGAGGCCCGCTCCTCCGTCCCGCCGCGGAGCGCCCAGAGCGGCACCCCGACCGCGACCCCGCCACGCCCCTCCTCGCCCCCGCGCCCCGGCGGCCCGCCGCCCCGGACGCAGGGAGCCCCCGGACGCCCTGGCGGACCGCCGCCCCCGCGGCCCGGCGGCTCCACCCCGCCCCCGCCGCCGCCCGGCCGGGCCGGCCCCCGCACCCCTCCGCCCCGCAGTCGCTGACGGCGCTCCGCCTCCCGGCACCGCCCGCACGACGACACACGACACACCGCGCTACCGCAGGAACACCGCGCGACCAGACGAAAGCAGGACCTCATGCTCAGACCCTTCCTCCTGATCGGAGTCGGCGGCTCCGGCGGCAAGACCCTCCGCGGCATCAAGTACCAGCTCGAGCTCAAGCTCCAGCAGCTCGGCTGGGAGGGCGGCATCCCCGCCGCCTGGCGCTTCCTGCACTTCGACACCCCCACCGTCCAGGACGGCATGGAGTACCAGGCGCCGTTCCTGCCCCGGCAGGACTATCGCGGCCTGGTCAGCACCGCGGCGACCTTCGACATCGTGCACGGCTCGATCACGAGCGCCCACGCGACCAACAACGCGATGCGCCACGACATCGAGCGCCAGCTGCCCGACCCGCGCCTGGTCAAGGTCGACGTGACCAAGGGCGCCGGCCAGTACCGCGCCGTCGGCCGCGCCGTCGCGCTCGCCGCCACCAAGGAGATCGCCCAGGCCGCGCGCCTCGCGATCGGGAAGATGAACGACGCCGAGTCGCTCGCCGAGCTGCAGACCCTCGGCCAGCGCCTGCGCGCCCGCGACGACGGCGGAGACGGCAGCCCGATCGTCATCGTCATCTCGTCGGTCGCCGGCGGCTCGGGAGCCGGCCAGTTCCTCGACATCATCGAGATCATCAAGTCGACCGCGAAGCAGTATCCGTGGTCGAACCAGTTCTTCAGCATGCTCTACGCGCCGGACGTCTTCGATCAGCTCTCGGTCACCGCCGGCATGCCCGGCAACGCGCTCGCCGCGATCTCCGAGACGATGAACGGCTTCTGGACCGACACCCCCTCCGCCGCGACCCTCGAGCTGCTGCGCACCAAGGGCGTCGCCCCCTCCTACGGCGCCGCGATGGACCGCGTCGGCGCCGCGTACCCCTTCATCGTCGGCCGCAGCAACAGCAAGGTCACCTTCGAGGACCAGAACGCCGTCTACGACGCCGTCGCCACCAGCCTCACCGCGTGGATGATCGACGAGCGCGTGCAGGACGACATGATCGCCTACTCGTCCGGCAACTGGCAGGCCCGCTCGGCCGCCAACGTGCTGCCCGACAACTCGGGGCTGATGAGCCCCGCGCACCACTCGCCGCCGTTCTCCTCGATCGGCTTCGGCCGGGTCACCCTCGGCCGCGAGCGCTTCCTGGAGTACTCCGCCGAGCGCTTCGCCCGCTCCGCGATCGACCGGATGCTCTTCGCGCACGCGGAGGAGGACCCGCAGTTCGAGCGGATGACCGAGCGCGAGTACATCGAGAAGTCGGCCGACAGCGAGTACCAGCGCTTCCTCCGCGAGCTGCGCCTGAACGAGGAGACCGCCGAGCACAACGACGTCACCGACGCGCTGCGCGATCAGAGCACCCTCGACCTGATCAAGGCCGAGCTGCAGCGCGGCGCCGACGACGAGCTCTCCCGCCCCGAATCGCTCGACCGCCAGGGCGGCACCGACATCACCACCTGGACCGACCGGCTCGTCAACGAGTTCACCCGGCACAGCCCGCGCCTGCTCCAGCGCGACCGCGAGGCCCGCCAGCGCCGCCTGGACGAGTGGACGCGCACGATGCCCGGCCACATCCTCGAGACCGTCTCGCGCTACGTCGCCCAGGACGGCCTGCCCGTCGTCACCGCGATGCTCCGCCGCCTCGAGCGCGGCCTCAAGGGCACCGTCGACGCGCTGCGCGTCGAGGCCCGCCAGCACGAGGAGTGGGTGGGCACCCTCAGCTCGCTCGTCTCGGACGAGCTGCGCACTTCGGCCAACCAGCAGTCGATCCGCCCGGACCAGGAGGCGGTGCAGTTCGCCATCCAGCGGCTCGGCCAGGCGCTCGAGTGGTCCTCCGAGGCGGCCCTCCGCGACTCCGCCTGGGCGCTGCTCGCCGAGCTGCGCGAGACCTTCCTCGGCCCGCTCGCCGACTACCTCGACGGCTCCCGCACCGCGCTGCTGCAGCGCGTGCACTCGCGGAAGACCAGCGACGACCGCGAGAACGCCTACGAGTTCTGGCCCCGCCGCGTCGACGAGACCGTCCCGCGCAAGTACTCGCCCGCGCCCAACGAGCGGATGCTCGTCGAGCCCGAGAAGTACCCGGCCGAGTTCCAGAAGCTGGTGCGCGCCTCCGTCGACGGCGACGCCAAGTACCAGGACGCCGTCCTGCGCGTGCTCGCCGACCAGCTCGTCGGCGTCAGCCCGGACAGCGAGTCGGACGCGGGCGCCTGGTCGCTCGTCGGCAACCCGCGCACCTGGAAGCCGACCGTCACCGCGGACCCGGCCGTCGCCAACCCGGCCCAGCGTGCCTCCTTCGAACTCGCGACCGACCCGGAGGTCTACGTCGGCCGCGCCCGCGCCTGGATGAAGCGCGACGGCACGCCGTTCGCCGCCTACATCGGCGAGGACCTGCTCGGCTTCTTCGACTCCGAGGTGCTGCCGCCCGACGTCTTCGCCGCCCGCCGCGACCGCTACCGCGAGCAGCTCCAGGCCGCCCTCGGTGCCAGCGAGCCGCTGGTCAAGCTCAACCCGGCGCTGCTGCGCGCCGTGCACGGCAAGGCGATCAACGAGGACACCTCGCTGGTCTTCAGCTCGATCCCGTTCCGCGCCGGCACCGAGATGTACGAGGTGACCAAGGGCGTGCTCGGCCAGATGGGCGTCTGGGACGACGCGACCAGCGAGTCGTGGTTCCAGGACCAGAAGGTCGACGGCATCGAGGTCTTCGCGATGTCCGGCTTCCCCTACGAGCCCATCGTGATGGACTCCGTGATGGAGCCGATCGCCCGCGGCTGGCTCGCGCAGTCGAACACCCAGGACAGCCGCGAGGCGTTCTGGAAGTTCAAGCGCGCCCGCCTGCTCGGCGAGAGCATCCCCGCGGATCCGCGCGCGATCGAGTCGATGATCCGCGGCTGGTACGTCGCCAAGGCGCTCGGCCGCCTCGCCGTCGACGCCTCGCAGGGCGAGAAGGGCCCCAAGCTCTCGGTCTGGGACCCGTCGACCCGCGCGCTGGCGGACTTCCCGCACCCGCTGCTGAGCGAGCGCAACGCCCGGCCCGCCGACTTCCCCGGTGTCGTGCTGCAGTCGCTCGCCATCGCGATGGCGCTCTGCAACGTCGACGGGACGCTGGCGCCGCTCGCCGCCTACCGCGTGCTGATCTCGCTCGGCGGCAGCCGCGGCGAGGAGACCGAGCTGGCCGAGTGGCTGCAGACCGGCGCGCTGCCGACCGGCGCCCCGGTGCCGGAGTCGTCCCGCGCGGGCAGTGCGGACGGCGACCTCGCGTCGCGCCGCTCCGCCGTGCAGGCCTACCTGACCGCCGAGCTCGCCCGCTTCGACAGCGACATCGTGCAGCAGGACGACATGGTCTCGGTCTACGACTACCCGGTCACCTGGGAGATGCGCGAGCAGTTCCGCGAGGCGCTGCTGGGGCTGGTGTCGTCGGTCGTCTCGACCGGTCCGCGCGACTCCGGAGTCTGAGCGTGCCCCCGGAGATCCGCCCGGACGGCTACGGGCCCGCCGGCTTCTGGCCCGACGGCAAGGCGGCGATCGTCCTGCTGCCCAGCGGCGCGCAGGGCGAGACCCTGCTCGAGCTGGCGGCGCAGTGGACGAAGACCGGCCTGCTCGGCCAGGCCCTCTGGGTGCTGCCCGAGCACGTCAAGACCTCGCCCTACGCGCCGCCGCAGATCGAGGCCGTGGTGCTCGGTGTGGGCGCCGACCTCGAGTCCGTCGCGATCGCGGTCGACCTGTTCGAGGCGCTCGCGGAGGAGCCGCTCGCCCTCGTCCGCCTGGTCACCCTCCGCTCGGCCCTGCCCGAGCGCGAGACCGACGAGGCGCAGGACGCGGTCGCCGACCTCGTCAGCCGCTGGGTGCGCACCTCGATGCCGCTGCCGAATCCCTCCGCGACCCTCGCCGACCAGACCACCGAGCTGCGCCGGGTCACGCTGATCTGCGCACCGACCGCCTTCCAGCTGCGCGAGCGGGTGGAGGCGCACGAGCACGGCTTCGTCGTCATCGCCTCGCCCGAGGACCGCTCGAGCCCGTGGTCCGGCGACGCCTTCGTCCGCGACGACGAGCGCTTCACCGGCTTCACGCTCACCCACCTGGCGAGCGTCGCCGGGCTGTGGAACGGCGTCACCGACGGCAGCGTCGAGCTGATGAGCCGCGAGTCCGACGGCGGCGACTCCGTCTGGATCTCGCGGGTGTTCCTCAACGCGGTGCTGACCGAGTCGCTCGGCCGCCGCGTCGCCGCCGGCGTGCTCGAGAACGCCGCCCGCCCGGACTCGCTGCTGATCGACCCGAGCGTCAGCCCGCCGCCGCCCGGCACCGCCTACATCGACGACGGCCAGATCGCCGGCTACGTCGAGAGCATGGTCGCCGGCGCGCTGCGCCTGGACGGCGGCGCGCTCACCTACGACTCGGCCGGCTCGCTCGACGTGCCGGAGCCCGAGCGGATCGGCTTCTGGGCGCAGATCGGCCGCTTCTTCGCCTTCTCGGCCGGCAAGCTCGTGCAGATCCCGCGCTGGGCCGTGCTCTGGATCACCTCGAGCGCGAACCGCTCGGTGACCCGCGCCCTGCACACCTCGCAGGGCTCGGCCGTCGTCGGGGCCGACTACGACGAGGTCCTGGACGTCCGCGACCGGCTCCTCGTCGCCGACCTCGAGCACCTCCGCGACGACGAGGGCCGCGCCCGCGCCGAGGCCGACGCGCCCGCCGCGATGGCGCACGTCCGCACCACGCCGCAGCTCTGGGCCGGCCTGCGCGAGCTGGTCTTCGGCGCGCTCGACGGCAGCGCCGACCTCCGCGACGCGGGCTTCGCGCCCGTCGAGGGGGCCGTGCCCGTGTTCGGGCGCGTGGGCGACGTGCTCGCGCTGCCGGACGACCCGTGGGTGTCGAGCGGGTACGACGTGCCGCCGGGGTTCCCCGAGAAGGTGGACTGGTACGCGCTGGCGCTCGCGGATCCGCGGGAGAGGCTGCAGAACTGGGTGTCGGCGTCGGAGGCGGCGGCCGCTGCGGCTCAGGTGCCGGAGGTGCCTTCGGCTGAGGCGCCGGTCGCTGCGGAGCCCTCGGACCAGCCGTCCGACTCCGCCGCGTTCGCGCCGCCCGCGCAGGAGACGCTCGTCGAGGGCGAGGCCGCCGAGCCGCGGACCGTCGTGCAGATCGAGGTCCCCGCGGAGGAGGCCCCCGAGCCCGTCGAGCCGCCCGTGTCCGCCTACGACGCCGAGGCGCGCCGCTCCGGCCGCCTGCAGGCGCTCGGGGAGTACGACCTGTGGGCCGGCCGGCAGAGCTCCTCGTTCGTCTGGCGCTTCCTCGACCGGATCGGCGCCGAGCGCCGCCGCGCCGAGGACGAGGTCGCGTACCTCAAGGGCGAGATCGACGCGATCCGCCCGCAGCGCCCCGGCGAGCTGCTGGGCCTGCGCCGCGAGTTCCACCGCACGCTGCTCGTCGGCTGGGTGACCGTGCTGTCGCTCGCGATCGTGGTCGGCGTCGGCATCTGGTTCGTCAACGACTACGCCTCGCGGCAGCCCGCGGGCAGCTTCGATCCCGGGCTGATCACCTCTGTGCTCTTGTGGGTGCTGGTCGGCCTCGCCGGTGCCGGAGTGCTGATCACGCTGGTGTCGCTCGTCCGGTACCACGCCGGCTGGTCGCGCTTCGAGCGGCGGATCCAGCTCGAGCGCACCCGCCTCGCGCACTACGGCCGCAGCGCCCGCCGCGCCCGCGAGGAGGCAGCGCGCCTGCGCTCCGTGCACCGCCAGGCCGTCGAGTGGCTGGTGCTGCTGTCCAAGGCCGTGCATCGTCCGTGGCACGTGCCGCCCGTGTGGCTGCAGCACGAGACCTTCGACGTGGAGCGCGGCGCCATGCCGTTCGCCGTGCGCCTCGCGACCGTCAGCGGCGAGGAGACCGCGGCGGTGGCCCGCGTGCGCGCCGCGATGACGTCCAAGCTCGTCCGCCGCGGCTGGCGGCACGAGGCCTTCGAGTCGCTCGTGCAGGAGATGGCCGCGGACTACGGAGCCGGCCAGGGCTTCGGCCTGTCGGCGCTGGACGAGGACCTCCCGCACTCGTCGAACCACACCCGGCGGATGCTGCTGCGCGCTCTCGACGACGAGTCGCTGCTCACCCGGATCGCCGCCCCGCGCCTGGCCGACATCGTCGCCTCCGTGCAGCGCGACGAGGAGGCGATCGCCCGCCCGCGGGTCCGCCCGATGGGCACGAATCCGCTGAACGCGCTGCGCCGCCCCGAGGACTTCGAGGGCGTCGAGCTCGACGTCCCGTGGGACGACTTCCTGCTCGACTCGCTGACCCGCGCCGACCCGATGACCCCGGTGAGCGCCACGGTGCTGACCGAGCTGCAGGTGGGCGAGCGCTACCACGAGCGCGTGACGAGCTTCCTCGTCGCGCCGTCGCGGCTGCAGGAGCGGCTGCGGTTCGACCCGTCGGCGCCCATCCACGTCGTGCCGTTCGAGGCGTCGACCGGGTCGCCGGTGGATCTGGTGTGGCGGGTGGATGTGGTCGGGCCGGTGCCGCGCGCGGCGATCCGGCTGTGGGACGGGGCGGTGCGGGCCTCGGCGCCGGTCGTCCCGGCCGACGGCGACTCGGGGGTGTAGTCGGTGAGTGCTCGTCCTCGCGATACGTCGTTGAAGCCGGCGGGTCGCGAGGACGAGCTTCTCGTCAGCTAGCTGATGCCTGACCTACATCGAGGCGCAGGTCAGGCACTGTCGATAGCCGTTGGTCCCCTGACGCTTGTTCGCGGGAGGGATCTGCTGGCCGGATGGGCAGTCGGAGTGCACGTGGTGCACGTCCGGGTCGTTCGGATTGATGGAGTAGTACGCGTTCACTCGCATGATGTCTCCTTCGCTAGAACAAATGGAACTTCTTGAGTCATTGGGTACCAGGGACCTCCGACATCGCGAGAGACCCAAGACGCCGCGAATCGGGCAGGCTCGTCCGTGGATGGGCGGCGGATCGAAGCCCGCGAAGCGGACTCCCCATCGGTCGACCAGCCCGCCTATCGGGAGAATTATGCTGATCGAGTAGCCCGCGCAGCGGGCGTATCGAGATCCCGCTCCGCCAGCACTCGTCAGCGAGAGCCCTGTTCAACCGGACTGCAAGCCTGCGGCACCCGCGACTGCAAGGTCCTCTCCGGCACCGCGGTGTCGTTCGTGTCCGGGAGCGATACGTCCCGCCTCGTGCAGATCGACCACGTCGTCGCCCTCGGCTGGGCCTGGCACCACGGCGCCTGGGCGTGGACGGACGATCAGCGCCTGCTGTTCGCGAACGACCCGGCGAACCTCGTCGCCGCCACGGACGACACGAACCAGTCCAAGAGCGACGCCGGCCCGGGAGAGTGGCTGCCGCCGGCCCCGGAGCTGCGCTGCGGATACGTAGAGCAGTTCGTGGGGGTGCTGGGGGCGTACGGGCTGGCGATCGGGGCGGAGGACCGGGAGGCGGCGGAAGCGGTGCTGGTCGGGTGCTGACTCGCGCCGGGACCGTGCCGCCCGCGGAGCCTACGCGCCCTGCTCGGCTAGCCTGAGCGGCACTATGGCCTTCGACTCGGACGCGGACTGGGACGACCCGGACCCGTTCGAGCGGCCGGCTACCCGTAGGCGCCCTGCCCGCCGGCTGTCGGCCGGCGAGGACCGCGTCACCGCGATCCTTCTGCTCGTCTTCCTGCTCGTGCTCGGCGCGATCCTCTTCGTCGTCGTCCTGATCGAGAACCTGACCTTCGACGCGAACCGAGTGAACAACCGCTTGGGCGGTGGTTCGGTTCTGGGCGCGACGATGTGGATCGTCCCCGGAGCAGTGGGCCTATCCGCCCTCGTGACGCTCGTCGCACTCCTTCGCCCCGACAGATCGCGCCGCATCTGGTGGATTCCGGTCGCTGGAGCGGCCGTCACCGTCGTGGCATTTCTCGTCGCGTCAGGGATCGCGATCGTCGCCGGACGCTGACTGCGGAAGGTGAGTGCTGCTCTGCGCCCTGCCGGTGGGGACGGCCGGGCATACTCGACCGGGCCGCGTCTATTAGCGATGTCCATCGATGGCGAAATGAAGAGCAGAGCAAGGCTCAATCACAGACACGAGCGTCTCTCGCTAGCTGTTCTTCTCGATGTTTCTACTCTCGGGCTATGCCCGCTCTTACTCCCGCTGATCTTTCCCTCGAGCTGGGAGTGTCTCAAAAGCGCATTCGTTCCGTTCTTCGAGATAATTTCGGGAATCTCGATCCCGAAACCACTCGATGGGCCCTCACAGACGAGCAGGCCAACCTCGTCCGGACTCGAATCTCCCGTCGTGCAACAGGAGCCCGCTTCACTCTCGTTCCCGGTGACCAGGTCCGAAGAAGATCGGTGCATGCCGCGTATGGCGGTCAGCAGCAGGGCGGTATCTCCACGCCGAAATCGCTAGGAGAGATCCTGATCTTCACCGACCCGGCGAAGGGTGCCCGGTACGGGTACGACCGCTTCGAGGGCCTGCGCGAGGACGGCTCCTACTCATACACGGGTGAGGGTCAGATCGGCGACCAGGTCTTTCTCCGCGGCAACCTTGCTCTCCGAAATGCCGCCGTTCAGAACCGCGTCATCCGGCTCTTCACGGTGCAGGGAACGAGCGTGACCTACATCGGAGCCTTTACGACGGGAACCCCCACCTACCGCTTCGAGACCATCCCTGACACCGAGGAAACGCTTCGGCAGGGGATCATCTTCACCCTCGTCCCGATCAGCGCCGACGTCTCGACCCTCCCTGCGTACGGCGGTCGCCCGGTGGCGTCAGCGGAGCTCTCCGAGTGGTCTGCCCCGGAATCGTCTGATGTTGTCATCGCGGGTGCTGACCTCAGCCCGATCGAAGAGCGGGTGGTTTCCCGGGTCGAATTTGAGCTGCAGGCGGCCTTCGGCGAGTGGCTGTCGGAGAATGGGACACCGCCGAGTCGGCTCACCCTTCCCGTCGGCTCGACCCGGATTGAGCCTGATCTCTACGTCAAGTCCAGCGGTTGGATCGTCGAGGCGAAGAAGTCCACTGCTCGTGCATACGTCCGCACGGCAATTGGGCAGGTCCTGGATTACGCGCACGTCGCGAATGGCCTCGGCTGGGCGGCGGTGCCCGTCATCCTGCTGCCGGGTCGTCCCGAGTCAGATCTCCTCGAACTGATCGGGCGGCTCGGGATCATTACCGCAATCCGCACTGACGACGGATTCGACCTCGTCGATCCCTAAGCCGTCAGGAGAGCGACGGCGGGCAGATCGGCGGGTGCCCATCCCAGCGGAGTGAGGTCAGCACGCGTGACCCACAGCATCGAGTCATGGTCGGTGCTAGACGTGGGAGTCTCCGAGGAGAGCTTCGCCCAAAAGCACGACAGCCTGATCACGCGCGTAGAGCCTGCGGTGTCGTCGACCGTCAAAAGCTCGCCCACCTCGATATCGACGCCGAGCTCCTCGCGGATTTCGCGCGCGAGCGCCTGCTCGTGCGTTTCGCCGGCCTCGACCTTGCCGCCCGGGAACTCCCACTTGCCGCCGGCGTCCTTCTCGGGTCGGCGGCGGCAGGCCAGGATGCGGCCGTCGCTCTCGATGACAGCGGCAACAACCTCGAGGACATCCACGACTCCATCATGGGGCACCCTCACAACCAAGGCTGGGGGCGCTCTCCGTCGGATAGTCCAGCACTTCTGAGCGCTCCGCCTTGGTTTCGAGGCCAAGCCGCCCGGCATGCAGCGCCTCCGCTCGCGCTTTGACGCCCCCGCCACCCCCGTGTTACGTTCGCTCTCGGACATGTGACTGGTCGTGCAGGCAGGATCCGACGAAACGCGTACGAAGCGTCGTCGGGTCCTTTTTTTGTGCCCGGACGCCTCCTGACGCGCCGATGACGGTGCGGGGACAGCGACGGACGGCAGGACAACACGCAGCACAGCGCAGGGAAGCGCGCGTCCCCCACACACCCGAAGGAGTACCGATGAGTACCCAGGACAGCGCGAAGGCGATCCTCGAGCACGTCGGCGGCGCCGGCAACGTCTCGAAGCTGCAGCACTGCTCGACCCGCCTGCGCTTCGCGCTCGCGGACGACCAGAAGGCCGATGTCGACGCCCTCAAGGCGGTGCCCGGCGTGATCGGCGTCGTCATGGGACCGCAGACGCAGGTCATCGTCGGCAACGGCGTCGCCGAGATGTACGCGGCGGTCGAGAAGCTGCGCGGCGGCACCGAGGCGACAGCCCCGAAGGCCAAGCAGCCCCGCTCGCTCAAGCGCCTGGGCGCGACGATCATGGACTTCGTCGTCAGCGTCTTCACGCCGATCATCCCGGCCATCGCCGGCGCCGGTATCTTCAAGTCGTTCCTCGTCCTCGCGTCCGCGGTGGGCTGGCTCGACCCGGCCTCCGACAACTTCAAACTGCTCTCCGCCATCCCGGACGCGGTGTTCGGCTTCCTGCCGCTCCTCGTCGCGTACACGAGCGCCAAGAAGCTCGACGTGAACCGGCCGCTCGCGCTCGGACTCGTCGGAGTGCTCGTCTTCCCGGCCTTCACCACGCTGCTCAACCAGGAGGGCGGCGTCGCCCTCTTCGGCATCCCGGTCCCGGTGATCGCCTACAACGCGCAGGTGTTCCCGGCGATCCTCGCGGTCCTCCTGCTCTCCGTCGTCGAGCGCTTCTTCACGAAGCACTCGTGGGGACCGATCCGCACCTTCTACGTACCGCTGATGTGCCTCGTCATCGTCGCGCCGGCCACGATCTTCCTGCTCGGCCCGCTCGGCTACTGGCTCGGCTCGATGCTCACCGGCGCCCTGATCGGCCTCTACGGCGCGCTCGGCTGGGTGGCCGTCGCCCTCCTCGCCGGCGTCCTGCCGCTGATCATCTCGGTCGGCATGCACAAGGCCTTCATCCCGCCGACCATCGCGACGATGGCCAGCGCGGGCAAGGACACCTTCTACCTCGCCTCCTCCCTCGCGCACAACGCGGCAGAGGCCGGCTCCAGCCTCGCGATCGCCCTGCGCACCAAGAGTGCGGCGCTGCGCGCGACCGCCTTCTCCGGCGGACTCTCCGCCCTCTTCGGCATCACCGAGCCCGCCCTCTACGGCGTCACCCTGCAGAACAAGCGCGCGCTGATCTCCGTCATCTCGGGCAGCGTCGTCGGCGGCGCCTACATCGGCGCCACCCAGGTCGCCGCGTTCGCGCTGGTCAGCCCGGGCGTCGCGAGCATCTCGATGTTCATCGACGGGCTCAACCCGTGGAACCTGCTCAACGCGGTCATCGGCCTGCTGATCTCGGTCGCCGTCTCGTTCGTCGTCTCCTTCATCATCTGGCGCGACGACGCCTCCGCCAGCGTCCAGGCCCTCGGCGATGTGGTCGCGAAGGACGCGTCCTACGCGACCGCGCTGACCGCTCCGCTCAGCGGCGACGTGATCCCGCTCAGCGAGGTGAACGACCCGGTGTTCTCGGCCGGCGTCCTCGGCGAGGGTATCGCGATCCGCCCCACCGACGGCGTCGTCCGCTCGCCGTTCGCCGGCACGGTCATCGCCGTCCTCAGTTCCAAGCACGCCATCGGCCTGCGCCGCGACGACGGGGTCGAGGCCCTCATCCACGTCGGACTCGACACGGTCCAGCTCGACGGGGCGCCCTTCGACGTGCACGTCGCCGTCGACGAGCGCGTCGAGGCCGGGCAGCTGCTGCTCACCGCCGACCTCGCGGCCATCACCGCCGCCGGCTACGACACCATCACCCCGGTGCTGATCACCAACTCGGCCGAGTACACCGTGCTCATCGAGGCCGCCGACCGCGTGTCGGCAGGCGATGCCATCATCACCGTCACCCAGAAAGAGAAGGAGCTCGCCGATGGCGCTGCCTGAGGGATTCCGTTGGGGCGGCGCACTCGCCGCCAACCAGGTCGAGGGCGCGTGGCGCGAGGGCGGGCGCGGGCCGGCCGTCAGTGACGTCGCCTCCTACAAGCCCAAGGCCGACCCCAAGGAGTACGCGATCCACCATCAGAACACGGTGGCGAGCATCACCGCGGCGATGGCGGACGACGACACCGAGTACTACCCCAAGCGCCGCGGCATCGACTTCTACCACCGCTACCCGGGCGACCTGGCGCTCTTCGCGGAGATGGGCTTCACCACCCTCCGCGTCTCGATCGCCTGGACCCGGCTCTACCCGACGGGCGAGGAGGCGGAGCCGCTCGAGGAGGGCGTCGCTTACTACCTCGCGCTCTTCACCGAGATGCGGCGCCTGGGCATCGAGCCGCTGGTCACCCTCTCGCACTACGACCCGCCGCTCGCCCTGGCGCTGAAGCACAACGCTTGGGTCGAACGCCGCACCATCGAGCTGTTCGAGCGCTTCGCCCGCACCTGCTTCGAGCGCTTCGGCCACCTGGTCGACATGTGGCTGTCGTTCAACGAGATCGACGGGATCATCCGCCACCCGTTCACCTCGGGCGGCATCATCGAGGAGACCGTCGAGGGCGGCGTCGAGCAGGCCTGCTACACGGCGCTGCACCACCAGTTCGTCGCGTCGGCGTCGGTCACCCGCATCCTGCACGAGCTCTGGCCCGAGGCACGGATGGGCTGCATGCTCACGATGCTGACGACCTACCCGAACACCTGCCACCCCGACGACGTCGCGGCCACCCAGGCCAAGGAGCGGATGCTCTACCTCTGCACCGACGTCCAGGCCGGCGGCGCCTACCCGCGCCTCGCTCTGCGCGCGCTCGCTGCACGCGGTGTCGAGATCCCGTTCGCGGAGGGGGACGCCGAGCTGCTGCGCGAGCACCCGGTCGACTTCATCTCCTTCAGCTACTACATGTCGATGACGGAGTCGGTGCGCCCGGACGCCGAGCGCACCCCCGGCAACACGGTCCTCGGCGTGAAGAACCCGTTCCTCGAGTCGAGCGAGTGGGGCTGGCAGATCGACCCGGTCGGCCTGCGGATCTCGCTGATCGACCTCTACGACCGCTACGGCAAGCCGCTGTTCATCGTCGAGAACGGGCTCGGGATGCGGGACGAGCTCGTCGCATCGGACAATGAGGGGGAGGATCCCCGCATCCACGACCCCTACCGGATCGACTACTTCCGCGCGCACTTCGAGCAGATGATCCAGGCGGTGGACGAGGGTGTGGAGCTCCTCGGCTACGTGAGCTGGGCGCCGATCGACCTGATCAGCGCCTCCAGCTCGCAGATCTCGAAGCGCTACGGGTTCGTCTACGTCGACATGGACGACCTCGGCCACGGCAGCACGAACCGGTACCGGAAGGACTCCTTCTACTGGTACCAGCGGGTCATCGCGTCCAACGGCGCCGACCTGGGATGACCCTCCTCGCTCCAGTTGCCCGCCGGGCCGCGCAGACGCCGTCGACGGAGACACGCATGCAGACCATCAAGAAGGTGCTCAACTCGAGCGTCGTGCTCGTCGTCGACGAGCGCGGCGCCGAGCGGGTACTGCTCGGCAAGGGGATCGGCTTCGGCGCCAAGGCGGGCGAGGTGATCGAGGCGTCCGCGGTGGACCAGGTGTTCGTCGCGCTCGACGACGCCGACCAGCGGAACCTCGTCGAGCTGCTGGCGCAGATCCCGCCGGAGTTCGTCGAGCTGACGCGGGCCGTCGTCGCCGACGCGGAGGAGCAGGGGCTGAAGCTCGACCCGCACGTGTACCTCGCGCTGACCGACCACCTGCACTTCGCGGTGGAGCGGCAGCGGCGCGGGCTCGCGGTCGCCAATCGGCTGGCCTGGGAGATGCGCTCGGTCTACCCCGTGCAGTACGCGGTGGGGGAGCGGGCGGTCGCGGCGATGCGCTCGCGGCTCGGAGTGGACGTGCCGGACGACGAGGCGGCGAACGTGGCCTTCCACCTCGCCAACGCGGAGCTGGGCAAGGTCGGCATCGACTCGCTGCGGATCGTGCAGCTGATCCGCTCCGTCACCGCGATCATCCAGCACACGAGCGGGGCGGCGCTGGACCGCGAGGACCTGCGCTCGGCGCGCTTCGTGGCGCACCTGCAGTACTTCGCCGAGCGGTTCTTCTCGGGCGGGCTGCTGGTCAGCTCCGACGACTTCCTCTTCACGAGCCTCAGCACGCGGTATCCGCGGGCTGTCGCGTCGGCGGAGCGGGTCCGCGCGTTCGTGCGGGCGGAGTACGGTGCGGAGCTGCCGAACGAGGAGGTGGCGTTCCTGGCGCTGCACATCGCGCGGGCGGCGCCGGAGTAGGGCGCATTCCCGTCCCACCCATCACTACGGAGAGAGCACCATGACCCGCGGCACCGTCCACTTCGTCCGGCACGCCCAGACGCTGTTCAACGTCAACGGCCAGCTGCAGGGCTGGTGCGACTCGCCGCTGACCGCGCGGGGCGAGCGGCAGATCGCGGCCCTCGGGGAGCGGATGCGCGGGGTGCCGCTGGTCGCGGCGTTCATGAGCGACCTCACCCGGACGCGGACCACGGCCGCAGCGGCGCTCGCCGGGCATCCGTCGATCGAGCCGAGGCCGACGACGACGCTGCGGGAGTGGCACTTCGGCGGCTTCGAGGGGCAGCCGAACGCCTCGCTCTGGGAGCCGGTCTTCGCGGACCACGGCTACTCGTACGTGCCGGCCTCGGCTGACTGGCCGCGGATGACCGACGCGGGCCTGGACAGCGTCATCGACGCGATCCACCGGCACGACCCCTCCGGCCGAGCGGACACGGCCGCCTCGGTGCGGGAGCGGGTGGAGGCGGCGCTCGCGCTGATCCTGCCGGCGGCGGAGCACGGTGACGTGCTGGTCGTCACCCACGGCACGGTGCTCGGCAGCCTCCTGCGCGCCATCGACCCCGCGCACCGTCCGCGCGCGGGCTTCCCGAACTGCGGCATCGTCCCGGTGACCGACGGCGTGATCGGCCCGATCGACGCGAGCTGCGCGGTCGACTGACGGCGGGATCTACCTGGATGACGCCCCCGAACATGCTGGTCGAGTAGCCCCGTAGGGGCGTATCGAGACCCGCCCACCGCAAGGACGTCGGTCTCCTTGCCGCCCTGCGCTGGCTTCGACGGCGCTCCACTCGCTACGCCGCCTGCGGCGGCTGCTCGACCAGCGCGCTGGGGCCGGCAATCGGACGCCTGCGGCGGCCGTTCTTACGGGGCGGGTCTCGATACGCCGCGTCCCGCGGCTACTCGACCAGCATGGTGCCGTACGCACGTCACGTGGCGGGTTACGCCTCCGTCGTGCGGACTCGCCTGCTTGCCCGCGTCCCCGTGCTGATGCCCCCTCCATACTGATCGAGTAGTGCGCGCAGCGCGCGTATCGAGATCCGCCCACCGCAGGCACGTAGGCCGCCGAGGCGTCCCGCTCCCGTCGAAGCGTCCCGCTGTACGGGGACGTCTCGACGGTTCGGGGACGCCTCGGCAGCGAGGGCCCCGCCGGCTCACCCCTTCAGCGGGTCGTTGCCCCAGTTCATCAGCGAGTAGCGCCACTTCGTCTCGGTGACGTCGCCGGAGGGGCGCTGCTTCGAGTGGCGGGCGACGTAGCCGGTGACCTTCTTCATGTGCGCGTAATCGTCCTCGCTCAGGTCGGCCTGCTTGGTGCCGAGGATGTCGATGATCCGGCGCCCGCTGTGGTGGCCGACGGACTCGCCGCCGCTCGCCGGCTTCTGGCCGACCTCCTTCGACTCGTCCTTCTCGAGCCACCCCTCGATCTCCTTCGCCGTCATGTTCACGGCGTCGTGGAAGTCGTCGCGGATCCCGCGCTTCTCGTCGTCGGTCGTGTCGTCGCTCATCGTGCTCGCTCCTCGGGTCGGTACCGCTCCACTCGAGCGCGCCACGGCCGAGAGGTCAAGCCCCGTTCGTTTCGCGGGCACGCGCGTACCGTCAGGAGCCAGCCACCCTCAGACGACCCGCACAGGAAGAGGCCTCCATGCCCTCACGCAACACGCTCGTCCGCAGCCTCCACGACCTCGGCGCCGCCGCCTGGTTCGGCGGGTCCCTGATGGGCGCCGTCGGCCTGAACGGCGCCGCGTCCACCTCCTCCGACCCCTCGGAGCGCCTCCGCCTCGCCGCGAACGGCTGGGCCCGCTGGACCCCCGTGCAGCTCGCCGCGATCGCGGCCCACGGCGTCGGCGGCATCGGCCTCATCGTCGCCAACAAGACCCGCCTGGCGAACCAGCAGGAGAGCCGCACCAACACGGTCGTGAAGACGATCGTCACCGGTCTCGCGGGCGCCGCCTCCGTCACTGCCGCGATCGCCGGCGCGACCCAGGCCAAGCACGCCGACGAGGGCGCGAAGGGCGTCACCGAGGCGTCGCCGAGCAACTCCGACGAGCTGACCACCGCGCTCCGCGTCCAGAAGGTCACCCAGTGGGCGATCCCGGTGCTGACCGCCGTCATCATCATCCTCGGCGCCCAGCAGGGCGAGCAGCAGCGCCCGGTCGCCGGCCTCTTCGAGACGACCGCTCGGATGTTCCGCAAGTAGCCGTCCGCGTCGGCGCGGGGTCAGTCCAGGCGGCTCGCCTCCGCGCCGACGTGCCAGCCCTCGTCCTTCACCCAGCTGAACCAGAGCGCGCACTGGTGCGGGACGACTCCCGGCTGCGGCACCGTGTGCAGGGAGACGCTGAAGGGCGTCGGCACGATCGCGTCGTAGATCGTCACGTCCGGATCCGTCCCGACCAGGTCTGAGCAGAACCGCGTGATCGTCGCCCGCTGCTCCGCCGTGTCCGCCGGGACGAGCTCGGCGATCGCCGCGTCGTCGTCGAGCACGGGCAGCAGCCGGGCGACCAGCACCCGGCCGTCCCCCTCCGGCGGCACCGTGCCGGCCGTCGGGTCGCCCCAGTCGCTGAGCGCGAGCGCCACGAGCCCGGCGGGAATCGCGACCAGCACGGCGACTACGCCGCCGATCACGAGGGCGCGGCGCCGGGGGCGTCTCGATGTCCCGGTCCTGGTCGCCGCTTCGGGCCGTTCAGTTCACGCTCGGAGGCTAGGCCCTCGCCAGCCTGCGAACGTGCAGCTCACCGGGTCACACGGCGAAACGCCCCGTCATCGGGGGTAGTGGACTTCGCTCGCGAGCGTCCGGGCAGCACCCTGGATGCACGCGGGATCCGGTGCGTGAACACCGGCTCCCGCCGCCATCGCGGCGTGCCCGAGAGGCCAGGGAGCGGTCTGCAACACCGCTGACGCCGGTTCGAATCCCGCCGTCGCGTCGCTGTCGTGGCTGTGCTCCTTGAATTCGTCGTAGTAGCTGCCTACTTGAACACCAACGACGAGGGTGCAGCGGGCCCCTACTGCGGGGTGGCGATGCAGACGGCCGAGCCGAAGGCGCCGGTTCCGGTCTCCTCGGCGAGGACCTCGCCGTCGAGGGTGATGCGGCAGGTGATGTCGCCCTCGTCGTCGGCGCCGTTCGTCGCGGTGACGGAGAACGCCTGGAAGGCGGTGCTGTCGACCTGAAGCTCCTTGGTGAAGGGGAGGGGCTGGGCGGCAGCCTGCTCGACGCCGGAGTTCGCGCCGTCGAGGGTGGAGTAGACGATCGACGTGCTCGTGCCCGCTCCGGTGACCTCGTAGACGAGGGTCTGGGGAGTGCCGGACGTCGCCGAGGCCTGCGCCGTCGCGATGGCGTTCGAGATGCCGCTCGCGAAGCCGGCGGTGTAGACGATCGCCAGGATGATCGCGAGCACGATCGCCAGGGCGTTGAGGATCGTGCCGGCGATGGCCGTCCCCTTCTTCCTGCCCTTGAGGAACAGCGCGATGACGCCGAGCACCAGGCCGACGAAGGCGACGAAGCCGGAGACGTAGTTGACGATCGGCACGACGGCGCCGACGAGCGCGGCGATGCCGATGATCAGCGAGGCGAGCCCGAGCCCGTTGCCGGTCTTCGGGGGCTGCGGGCCGGTGCCGGGAGTGGGCTCGGGATACGCGGCGGGGTTGTAGGCGGTCATGCCGCGAGTATCGCAGCAGCACGGTTGACCGTCCTATCTCTATATAGGTAGCCTCGGCGCATGACTCCGCTCAGCCGCATGACCGCCGCGACCGCGGACGTGCTCCGCGCGCTCCTCGACGCCTCCGGGCCGACCTGGGGGATGCTCGTCATCAAGGGCACCGGGCGTCCGGCGGGCAGTGTGTACCCGATCCTGGAGCGGCTCGAGGGAGCCGGCTGGGTGTCGTCGGCGTGGGAGACGGACACGGAGCGCAACGGTCCGCGGCGTCGGCTGTACGAGCTGACGAGCGAGGGGGCGCAGGCGGCGACGAGCGCCGTCGCACGGTTCGAGGCCGCCGCGGTTCGGCCGGTCCGGCTCTCCGGGGCGGAGGCCCGCGCGTGATCGACCTGCTGCTGCGACTCCTGGCCCTTCTGCTCCCGCCGCTCGCCCGCGAGCGCTACCTCGAGGAGTGGCGGGCCGACGTCGCCGGTGCTGGCGAGGCGGGGCTGCGGCGCCGCGACGTCGTGCTCGGCGCGCTCGTGCTCAGCGCGACCCTCGACCGCGGGCTGCCGGTGCACTCGGGGGAGCCGCGGTTCCTCCGGCCGCGGCGGCTGGCGCGGCGCGGGCTCGGGCTGCTGACGGCGGCCGCGGTGATCCTGATCGGCGGGTACCTGACCGGTGGAGGAGTCGTGCCGGAGGGGGTCTCCGCGGGGGTGCTCACGGTGATGCAGGCGACCGGCCGGGTCCTGATCGGGCTGGCGCTCGTCGTCGGGCTGGTCGGCGCCGCGCACATGGCGGGGGCCGCGCGCGCCGCCGAGACGAGGACGGCGCGGGTGTCGCTGCTCGCGGCGATCGCGGGGCCGGCGATGGTGACGGGCGGGGTGCTGATGCCGGGGGCGCCGTGGTGGCTGCCGCTCCTGGGCTTCCTGGTGTCGAGCGCGGGGCTGGCGACCGGTGTCGCGGTGATCGGCGGGACGCGGCCGATCGCGTGGGAGCACCGGACCGCGTCGCGGGCGCGGCGGGCGCCGATCGCGCTGGGCGGGGCGGCGCTGGTGGTCGCCGTGGTCGTGGTCGGCGGGGTCGACCTGCTGGTCTGGAATCCGCTCACCAAGGTGCCGGGCACCGATCTCGCCACGATCTACCGGCTGCTGGCCGAGCGCGACGGGTTCTCGATCACGGGCACGCTCGTCGCGACCGCGATCTGGGCGGCCTTCTGGACGGTGCCCGCGCTGTTCGTGGCGGCGCTCGCCGTGCACCGCGCGGGAGACGCCCTGACGCCGCGGCGGCTCGTGATCGTGATGCTGTCGCTGGTCGGCGCGGCGATCTTCTTCCGCTTCTTCACGGGCTTCGGCATCGGGATGTCCATCGCCGACTCGTTCGCGACCAGCGGCGGTGACGCGTCGGTCGTGTCCGCGGTGCTGCCGTGGGTCGGGCAGCTCTCGTTCGCCGTCGCGGCGATCGCCGTCGGCTGGGCGCCGCGGGCGCGGAGCGAGCCGGTCGCGGTGGCCGCCTGAGGGTGCGGGGTCTGCTGGCTCGACTTTCGGCGAGGGTGGATCTCGATACGCCCGCAGGGCGGGCTACTCGATCAGCATGGGGCGCCGCCCGAGCCGCGGAAGCTCTCCGCAACATCAGCTGAGAGTGGGCCTCATCGCTCATCGGCGATGAGACGTGCTCCCAGCTGATGTTGTGCGGCCGGGCACGCGGAAGCGGGGCCGGCGGAACTCCGCCGACCCCGCCTGCCGTGCGGTGGTTACTTCTGGGCGGTGCGCCTGCGCGTCGCGGTCAGCGCGAGTGCTCCCGCGCCGCCGGCGATGAGGGCGAAGGCCAGCGCGGCGAGGCCGGTCGTGCCCTCGGCGCCGGTGTGCGCGAGAGCGGCACCGGGCTTCGCCGTGGGCTTCGGCGTCGCGGTCGGCGCCGGAGCGACGGGCCCGGCCGTCGCGGTCGGCTCAGCGGTCGGCGCGACGGTGGGCGCCACGGTGGGCTCCGCCGTCGGCGCCGCGGTGGGCTCCGCGGTCGGCTCGACCGGCGGCGCGGTCGGCGAGGCCGTCGGCTCCGGGGTCGGCGCGGCGGCCAGCTCCGGGGTCGATGCCGGGGCGACGCGATTCAGCGTCGCCTGCTCGTAGTCGTACGACATCGCGAGGAGTGCCGCGTCCTGGCTGCGCGGGGCGGCCAGCTCGAGGCCGGCGGCGGTTCCGGTCGAAGTGAAGCCGGCCGGCAGCGAGACCGTCGGGACTCCGGTGTTCGCGCCGACGTCGCAGAACGTCGTGCCCGCCCAGTCGGGGGTCGCCGCCGTCGCGCTGGTCGGCATGGCCAGGGCGTCGAGGTCGTTGTCGATGAAGAACTGGTCCATCGCCAGCTTGCCCGCGTCCTGGGCCGCGATCGCCGCGTCGTACGCGGGGTTCGGGATGTCCGCGTTGCTGTTGAAGAACGCGACGTCGTCGGGCAGCAGCGAGGTCTTCCCGTCCGCCATGACGTCCGAGAAGGTCAGCGCGTCGGCCGGCTCCGTGAGACCCGCGAGGCCCTCGGGCCAGGTGGCCTCGGTGTCCGCGAAGAACGCGTCGATGCCCGGGCGCAGGTCGAGGTAGCCGCCGCTCACCAGCGTGTTCGCCACGAACTCGCGGGTGAAGGTCGGCACCGGGACGATCTCGGCGCCCTGCGCGGCGAGGTCGAGGACCGCCTGGTCGACGAGCCCGGTGGTCTCGGCGAGGCCCGGGCGGGCCGGGTCCTCCTCGTAGTCCCAGCGCACGTAGCCGATGCGCTTGCCCTCGAGCGCGGTGTCGCTGAGCCCCTCGACATAGGTGGAGCTGTCCTGCTGATCCGCGATGACGGTCAGCGGGTCGGTCGGGTCGTAGCCGGCCAGCACCTCCATCAGGAGGGCCGCGTCGGTGACGGTCGTCGTCATCGGGCCCGAGACGTCCTGGCGCGGCGACAGCGGGACGATGCCCGTGACGCTGGTCAGGCCCATGGTCGGCCGGTAGCCGACGAGGCTCTGGTGCGCGCTCGGTCCGACGATCGAGCCGCAGGTGTCGGTGCCGAGACCCGCCGGGGCGTAGCCGGCGGCGACGGCCGCGCCGGTGCCTCCGCTCGAGCCGCTGGCGCTGTTGGCCTGGTTGTAGGGGTTGTTGGTGCGGCCGCGCTCGGAGCTGAGCGTGTAGGTGCCGTGCCAGGCGAACTCCGCCATGTTGGTCTTCGCGAGGATGATCGCGCCGGCGTCGCGCAGGCGCTGCACGGCCGTCGAGTCGAGCTTCGTCTGGTACGTGTGCAGCGAGGCGCTGCCCGCGGTGGTGGGCATGTCGAACGTGGCGTAGTTGTCTTTCACCAGGATCGGGATGCCGTGCAGCGGGCCGCGGATCGAGCCGGCCGCGCGCTCGGCGTCGAGCTCGGCCGCGGTGGCGAGCGCGTCCGGGTTGGCCAGGATGACCGCGGCGAGTCCGGGCTGGTCGCCGTAGGGGTCGTCGTAGGCCGCGATGCGGTCGAGGTAGCGCTGGGTCAGGGCGACGGACGTCGTCGCGCCGGACTGCAGGAGCGCCAGGGCGTCGGTGATGCTGAGGTCGACGACCGCGGGGGCGGCCGCGTCGACGGGGGGAGTGGTCGCGCCGAGCGCCGCGGGGGCGGCGAGGGCGGTGCCGAGTGCGAGTCCGGTGCACAGGGCGGTGGCGGCGGAGAGTCGGACGACCCTCCGGAACGAGGGGGTGGTGGACAAGCGACATCCTTCGGATCGAGTGGGAGGGGGCTTGGAGCCTCCCCAGTCTCGGAGCCGGATGTTGCACGCCTGTTTCGGCGCGGAGACGATCGAGCGCGCCCGATGTCCCCCTTCGCGGGGTGTGGAGGGAGCGCTCTCAGCGGGAGCAGTCGAGCAGGCCGTCGCCCTCGAGCCACACGGGCTGGATCCGCTTCATCCCGAGCCGCAGCTGCGCCACCTCTCCGCTCCACCGCAGCTCGTAGTCGTCCGCGCTGAACGGCGTGTCGCCGTCGTCCGCGGAGTAGTCCTCCTGCCACTCGACGACCGCCGACCCGGGGCGGAGCACGCCGATCGCGCCGTCGGCCAGGAGGAGGAACGCGGACTCCCGCACGACGAGGCGGCAGCCCGAGTCACTCGCGCCGGGGAGCACCTGGTAGGCGCTGAAAGCGAAGACGAGCGAGAAGAAGACGGAGCACACGACGCAGATCGCCAGGGCCAGACCGGCCACGCCCGAGACGACGCTCCGGGTCGTCGATGGAGTCCGCCGCGTCCACGGCAGGCAGACGCCGACGAGAACGGTGAGGCATCCGCTCGCGAGCAGGACCAGCTCGATCCCGAGGACCGTCGGCACGACGTCGCCGAGGACGATCGTGCCCCGCCACAGCGCTTCCCCCCGGTCGGTGCCGAGAAGTCCGTAGGTCGGCGCGATCGGCCCGAGGACGGCGAGGACGACGACGACCACCAGCTGCACGACTCCCGCCGCCACGACCCGCTCGCCCGCGGGGAGCCTTCGATCAGCCGCCTGCACCGCTTCCGACGAGTTCGGCATCGCTCCCCTCCTCATCCGGGACGCGACTCAGGATGTCGCCGGGCTGGCAGTCGAGGACCGCGCAGATCGCGTCGAGGGTGGAGAAGCGGACGGCCTTGGCACGGCCGTTCTTGAGGATCGAGATGTTCGCGGTGGTGATGCCGACCGCGGCGGCCAGGTCGGTGACCGACATCTTGCGCTTGGCGAGCTCGACGTCGAGGTGCAGGACGATCGCCATCAGACGACCTCGGCTAGCTCGCTGCGCTGCGCCACCGCGAGGTGCAGGAGGCGCCGCATCACCACGACGATCAGCGCGGTCGTCGCGCTGGCCACGGCCACCAGCCCGAAGGCGAGGGCCGGCAGGGGCGCGGGTGCTGCGACGAGCGAGGCGACGGCGCCGACGACGGCCAGCACCGCGCCGGCGACGAACGCGCCGATGGCGAGGTCGACCCAGAGGTCGGAGCGGTGGTCGCCCGCGAAGAGCGTGTCGTCGCGGACCAGGCTGAGCAGCCGCCAGACCGCGATCAGCACGGCCTCGACGCAGAGCAGCCCGGCGACCACGACCGCGACGAGCACCGCGTCGACCGGCCCGCCGTCGAGCGCCTCGCGGGCGACCGGGCCGACGGCGAGCTGCACGAGCACGCAGCCGAGCAGCAGCACCAGCAGGAGGGTGCGGAGCGCGAGGAGGACGGGTCGGTGCATGCGGGGCTCCTGGGTCGTGAGGGGTGCGTGTCGAGAGGCGAGCATATCGAAAGACGTGCGATTCCTATCGAAAATCGATACTGTCACCCTCAACACAGGGCGGCAAGCGGAGACGGGGGGAACGGCGTGGGACGACGGGGACGAGCGCTCACGGGCGCGGCGGTTCTGCTGACGATCGCGGTCGTCGCGACCGGCACGGGGCCTGCGGAGGGACTCGAGCTGGCGCTGTCGGCCGACGACTGCGTCGAGAGCGCGAGGGCGGACTGGCGGCCGGCGCCGCTCCTCGCGCGCGGTGAGCAGGCGGTCTTCGACGTCGAGGTCACCGCCCGGGAGGACTGCCCGGCGGAGCGCCTCGTCGCCGTCGCGGCCACGGCGTCCGAGGCGATCGACGCGGCGTTCGGCGCGGCTCCGGCGGGGCGGCGCTCGAGCGAGCTGGTGCTGCGGGTCGGCGACGACGTCCTGTCGATCGCGGATCCGCGGGAGCGCACGGCACCGGTCGAGGCCTGGGACGCCCTGCGCCGCGGCATCGACGGGAGCCTCTCGGTGCGGACGGTCGAGTCCTACCCCGTCCTCGAGATCGTCCTCGCCCCGACCAGTGCGGCGACCGCACTCGACTCGCTCGATCTCCTCCTCGAGCAGCGCTCCACGATCATTGGGGGCGACCTCGACTGGACGATCGAGCAGCCCGCGACCGACTCGCGCGGCGGCGCTGTGATCCGCGTGCAAGAGGAGCGCCCGGCCCAGGAGATCGTCCGCCTCGCCCACGAGATCGACGGCGCCTTCTCGGGAGTCCGGGAGTCGACGGTGCACCTGAACGGTGCGGTGCTCAACGTCGAGCTGACGGGGTCGCCGGGGGCGTCCGCCCCGCGCTCGCTCCGCGACTCCGTCGTCTGGCCGCGCGTGCTCGGCACGATGACGGCGCTGACCGGCCGGGGGAGCGGCTACGCGATCGGCGCCGAGATCGCGGCGGAGGCGGCCGACGGCTCCGGGCCCGTCGTCGACTCCTTCGCCTCGTCGTCGCTGCAGTGCGCGGCGACGCCCGGAGCGGGCGCGACGACGCAGGCCGCCTTCGAGCACCTGCGCGCGTCGATCCGGCCCGCCCATCCTGGCGAGAGCTTCGCCTTCAACGGCCTGACCGCGCCGGCCTGCCGGTGAGCGCTGCACAACATCAGCTGAGAAGGGGGTCCCTCCCCCCACAGAGGAGGCCCACCCCTCTCAGCTGATGTTGTGCGCGGCCCCGGTCAGTCGAGGTGCCGGAGGTACCGCTGCGGGTCGCCGAGGAAGCCGCGCCAGGTGCGCACGAGGTCCAGATCGTCGTACTCCGCGCGGCGCAGGCCCCACTCGCCCAGCTCGTAGAGGTCTGCGCCCGGCAGCGCCGCGAGCACCGGCGAGTGCGTCGAGAGGATCACCTGCGAGCCGCCCGCGACCAGGGACCGCAGCTGGCCGATCAGCGCGAGGCAGCCCGAGACCGACAGCGCCGACTCCGGCTCGTCGAGCAGCCACAGCCCGCGGATCCGCGAGCGGTTCACGACGATGTCGAGGAACGACTCCCCGTGGGACCGCTCGTGGTAGTCCGCGTCGCCGAGGCCGATGTCCTCGAGGTAGGTGAAGAAGCCGTGCATCGTCTCCGCGCGGAGGAAGAAGCCGCGCTTCGAGGCGCCCGCCCCGCGCACGAGCTGCAGCTGCTGGGAGAGGTCCGACTCCGAGACCCGGGTCGAGTGCATCGCGCCGGTCGAGCCGCCCTCGGCGTTCAGCCCGTAGGCGAGAGCGATCGCCTCGAGCAGCGTCGACTTGCCGGAGCCGTTCTCACCGGTGATCACCGAGACGGGGCTGAGGTCCCAGCCCTCGTCGAGCACCTGGCGCACCGGCGGCAGGGTCGCGGGCCAGACGACGGACTCGAGCGCGGAGGGGTGCTTCTGCACCCGGCGCACGGGGAGGGAGGAGAACACCTGCACCCCCTCCGGTCGCGACGACCCGGCCAGTCAAGCACGGGGCCGTGGAAGCCGGCGGCTCAGACCGCCCAGCCCGCCTCCGCCAGAGCGAGCGCCGCATCGGCGCGCGGCGAGTACGGCAGGTCCTGATCCAGCACCACGCGGTAGTCGGTGTCGCCCGGGCCGACCCAGAGGATCGAGTCGTCCGCCCCGGCCCGGCCGACGGCGGCGCGCACGGCCTGCGCGGGCTCGGCGATCTCCTGCACCTCGCAGCGGCCGTCGCGGGCGCCGTCGAGCAGCGCCCGGCGGATCCGCGCCGGGTCCTCGAAGCGCGGGTGATGGTCGGTGACGATCAGCAGGTCGGCCCGCTCGGCGGCGGCGCGGCCCATCGGCGCGCGCTTGCTCGGGTCGCGGTCGCCGTCCGCGCCGAGGATCACCAGCACCCGGCCCGGCGTGACCTCGCGGAGGGCGTCGACGGTGCGGGCGACGGAGTCGGGGGTGTGCGAGAAGTCGACGTAGAGCCGCGGGCCGGCCTCGCCGGAGACGAGCAGGGTGCGGCCGGGGACGGCGACGTCGATGCCGTCGGCGACGGCGCGGGCGAGCGCGTCGCGGTCGTGGCCCGCCTGGATCAGCATCACCAGGGCCAGCGCCGCGTTCGAGGCCATGTGCCGGCCGATCAGCGGCACGGAGGTGGTCAGGGTCCAGCCGTCGGGCGCGGTCAGGCGGAACCGGGTCGCGTCGGGGCTCAGCGCGAGGACGTCCACGCGCCAGTCGGCCTCCGCGGTGGAGCCGACGGTGACGACCGGCACCTCCGCCTCCGCCGCGACCGTCCGCCCCTCCGGAGTGTCGACGACGACGACGCCGCGCCGACTGCGGTCGGGGCGGAAGAGCCGCTGCTTGGCCCGGAGATAGGCGCCGAGGTCGCCGAAGTCGTCGAGGTGGTCGTGGCTGAGATTGGTGAAGCCGGCGACGTCGAAGACGAGGCCGTCCACGCGCGAGCGGATGAGCGCCTGCGCGCTGACCTCGATCGCGGCGGACTCGACGCCGTCCTCGCGCATCCGGGCGAGGAGCGCGTGCAGCTCGGGCGCCTCGGGCGAGGTCAGCCGGCTGGCGACGACGGTGTCGCGGCTGCGGCGGTCAGCGGTCGAGCTGAGGCCGGAGGGCACGCCGAGCCGGCGCAGCACCGCGTCGAGCAGGTGCACGGTGCTGGTCTTGCCGTTGGTGCCGGTGACGCCGAGCAGCTGCGGCCGGTCGCGATCGGTGCCGTAGACGCGGGCCGCGATCGCGCCGAGGTCGGCCCGGGGATCCGCGGACACCAGCACCGGCAAGCCGCTCGCCCGCGCGGCAGCGAGCCCGGCCTCGTCGGTGAGCACGGCGACCGCTCCGGCCGCGGCGGCCTCGTCGGCGAAGTCCGCCCCGTGGCGGCGCCGGCCGGGCAGCGCGGCGAAGAGCGCGCCGGGGGAGATCTCCCGGTGCGCGAGGGTGACGCTGCGGATCAGGGCGTCGCCGTCGCCGATCAGCGCGAGTCCGTCGCCGAGGTCGCGCAGCGGGACGCCCGCGACGCGGTGGGGTTCGAGGAACCGGAAGGTCGGCATGGGCCTGTCTCCTGGGAACGGACCGGTCCCGCGCGGAAGCGACCGCGCGGGACCGGAGGGGTCGTGCTACTTCGCGGTGGGGCCGTAGAACGAGGTGATCTCGTCCAGCTCCATCTCGGCGGTGGTCTGGATGAGCTTCAGCAGCTCGGGGTCCAGGCCCGGGGAGAACTCCTCGAAGCGCTCCGGCGCGATCGTCGACGGCACGCCCTCGGGAGCCTGCTCGTTCGCCGAGAGGTCGGTGCCGTCGTTCGAGGGCGAGGCGCCGCGGAAGATCTTCCCCGCCTCGGACGCGCCCTCGAGGTCGAAGGTGAACTGCTTGCTCTGCAGGCCGAGGTCGACCAGCTTCTTCACCTCGGGGAACTTCTCGGCGTTCGTCTTCGGGATCGGCAGGGTCTTCTTCCAGTCGATCCCGAGGGTCTCCAGCGCCTTGGCGTAGCCGTTCTCGTGCGCCTGGTCGCGGACGATCAAGTAGGCGACCGTCGAGCGCGCGGTCTTGTTCTGCGTCATCTCGTAGATGCGGCACTTCTGCAGGCGTCCGGTGGACTCGAGCATCAGGTTGTAGAGCAGGTCGAGCACGAGGTTGCCCGAGTTGTAGACGTAGCTGCCGCTCCACGGGTTGCCGACCGAGTCGACGGGCAGGGCGCCCTGCGCTCCGACCAGGTAGTGGTGGATGTTTCCCGTGTCGAGCGCGATGTTCAGCGGGGTCGCGCCGCCGGCGCCGGGGGTGTCCAGCGGATCGGTCGGCTTGCCCTGGTAGCGCGGCGAGCCGTCGAGCAGACGCGAGATGGTCGTGCCGATCAGCTCGACGTGGCCGATCTCCTCGGTGCCGATGCCCTGGATCAGGTCCCGGTACGGCTTCGCGTCCGCGCCGCGGAAGTTCATCGCCTGGAAGAGGTACTGCATCATCGTGCGCATCTCGCCGAACTGCCCGCCGAGGCCCTCCTGCAGCGCGTTCGCGGCGGCCGGATCCGGCTCGTCCTGCTCGATGTCGTTGATGAGTCGTTGAACGTGGAAGTACACCATTGCCTCCAGAAGGATCGTCGGTGTTCCCACCCTCCGCCGCGCTCCTGGCGTTTGCAGAGCCCCTTGCCACCGAGGGGGTGCGCGTGCGACCGGGCGGGTGGCTCGCCCCGGTTCGCCGCCCTGTGCCAGGCTCGAGGGATGACCGAGCAGACCCGCACGACTCCGCGACCGGTCGACTCCCGCGCGCTCGCGAGCGCCGGCGTCGCGGTGCTCGGCGCGCTGCTGGTCGGCGTCCCGCTGCTCGCGTCCGCGCTCGCCGTCGTCGCGATCGTGCTGGCGCTCGGCGCCCGGAACCGGCTGCGCGCGGACGAGACGCTCCGCGGCGCGCGCGTGAGCCTCGTCGGCTTCATGCTGGGGCTCGGGGTGCTCGCCGTGGCCTTCGGCCCGCTCGTGCTCGGGTGGATGCTCGGGCTGTTCGCCTGAGGCCCGCGACTAGCGCTGGGCGAACGCCTCCCGGTACACGCTCGTCAGCTCGGGGGAGTCGGCCGCGCTCAGCCCGCAGGTGAGGATCGTGTCGCCGTCGGCGGCGATCAGGTAGTCGATGCCGCGCTCGAAGACGATCGGGGCGCCGTCGACGGCCGACTCCGCCGCCTGGGTCACCGTCACCGCGTCGCCGACGTCGCCGGCGAAGCGGTCGATCACGCGCAGGGTGACGGTGCCGTCGTCGATCGAGGCGACCTCGGCGCGGAAGGCGAGCTGCGACGGCGCGAGCGCCTCGGCGGTGACCGGGGCGCACTGGTCCATCGGCCCGCCGGTCGCGGGCAGCCGCAGCGCGGAGGCGGAGCCGCCGGTGGTGACGCCGAGGGCGAAGGGGAGCAGGAGCGACGCGGCGGCGCCGACCGCGAGCGCGCCGACCCCGACGATGAGCCAGGGGGAGCGGCGGCGGCGGACGGCGGCGGGGTCGGAGTCGTGGGGGTCGGTGCCCTGCCCGCCCACAGCCTGGCCGCCCATCGCCTGGCCGCCCATCGCCCGCTCCCGGTGCTCGGCGAGCTGCGCGCGGGTGAGCGGGGCGAGCCCCTCCGCCGGGTCGGTCGAGCGCACCAGGCGGCGCAGCTCCGAGTCCTCGATCGCGGTCATCGTGCTCCTCCTTCTGAGGTCGTCGGGTCCTGGGCGGCGCGGCTCTCGTAGAGCTCCGCGAAGCGCTGGCGGGCGCGGTGCAGCCGGATCGACGCGGCGTTCGGCGTGATCCCGAGGACCTCGCCGATCCCGCGGGCGTCCAGCTCCTCCCACGACCAGAGCCGCAGCAGCTCGGCGTCGGACTCGCGCAGCCGCGAGAGCACGAAGCGCACGGCGTCGTCGGTGGCGGACGGCCCGTCCGGGTCGCGCACCTCCTGCGGCGGGTCGACGACGGCGATCCGGTGGGTGAGCAGGACCTGGCGCCGCTGCATCCGGCGCGCGTTCTGCAGCTGCAGCCGGGCGACGCCGATCGACCAGGCGATCGGGTCGTCCTCCGGCACGTCGGCGACGCGGCGCCAGAGCACGGCGAGGGTGGCGGCGAGCACGTCGTCGGCCGTGGCCTCGTCGGTGCGGCGCCAGAGGTAGCGGCGGACGGGGTCGGCGACCACGCCGGCGAGCGCGGCGAAGCGGTCGGGACCCGCGAGGGGAGCTGGCATGTGCCTCATGCTCCCTCCTGTCCGGCACGCCCGCCGTTCTTTCACCGGCGCGCCGACCCGGCTCCCGGCTGCGTCACGGGGAGCGCCGGCGCCGCCTGCTCGGAGCACCTCCGGCACGCGATTCCGGCTCCGGCACGTCGTTCTGCCGGATCCCGGCGTGCCGGAGCGGTTTCCGCGTGCCGGGGGTGCGCCTCCGCCCGCCCCGCCCACCTTCGGCTCGCGGTTCCGGTTCCGGCTCGCGGTTCTGCGGGCTTCCCGCGTGCCGGAGCGGTTTCCGCGTGCCGGAGGTGCGCCTCCACCCGCCCCGCCCACCTTCGGCTCGCGGTTCCGGTTCCGGCTCGCGGTTCTTCTGGCTTCCCGCGTGCCGGAGCCGATTCCGCGTGCCGGAGCTGCGCCACCGGTCGCCGCGCGTACCTCTGGCTCGTGATTCGAGCTCCGGCTCGTGGTTCCGGCGGCTTCCCGCGTGCCGGAGCCGATTCCGCGTGCCGGAGGTCCGCCGGACCGCCGCCGTCGCCCGCCCGCCGCCTCGCTACTCTGAAGCGCCCCCATCCCCTTCCCGCCGAGGAGCCCCATGCCCATCTGGTCCCTGCACGGCGACGGCCGCACCGTCGCGCCCGGAGCCGTCGTCGGCCCCGCCGAGCGGCTCAACTGGCCAGCGACCGTCGCGATCGGCATCCAGCACGTCGTCGCCATGTTCGGCGCGACCTTCCTCGTGCCCGTGCTCACCGGCTTCCCCGTCGCCACGACCCTGCTGTTCTCCGGCGTCGGCACGCTGCTGTTCCTCCTGATCACCCGCAACAAGCTGCCCAGCTACCTCGGCTCGAGCTTCGCCTTCATCGCCCCGGTCACCGCGGCGACGGCGGTCGGCGGCACGGGATCGGCGCTCGCCGGAGTCGTCGCCGTGGGCGTGCTGCTCGCGCTCGTCGGCTTCGTCGTGCAGTTCGCCGGACTCGGCTGGATCGACCGCCTGATGCCCCCGGTCGTCTCCGGCGCGATCGTGGCGCTGATCGGCTTCAACCTCGCCCCGACCGCCTGGTCGAGCTTCCAGCAGGCGCCGGTCACCGCGACGGTCACGCTCGCCGCGATCATCCTCGGCAGCGTCTTCTTCCGCGGCTTCCTCGGCCGCGTCTCGATCTTCGTCGGCGTCGTCATCGGCTACGTCGTCGCCCTGATCCGCAACGAGATCGACTACTCCGCCGTCGCAGACGCCGCCTGGGTCGGCCTGCCGCCGTTCAGCTTCCCCGACTTCGCGTCCGGATCCACGTGGTCGGGCATCGCGATGTTCCTGCCCGTCGTGCTCGTGCTCATCGCCGAGAACGTCGGACACGTCCGCGGCGTCGCCACGATGACCGACTCCTCGGTCAACCAGCACACCGGCCGCGCCCTGATCGCGGACGGCATCGCGACCACCGTCTCCGGCGCGTTCGGCGGCTCGGGCACCACCACCTACGGCGAGAACATCGGCGTGATGGCCGCGACCCGCGTCTACTCCACCGCCGCCTACTGGGTCGCCGGCGTCACCGCCGTGCTGCTCAGCCTCTCGCCCAAGGTCGGCGCGGTGTTCAACTCGATCCCGGCCGGCGTCCTCGGCGGCGCGACCACCGCGCTCTACGGCCTCATCGGCGTGATCGGCATCAAGATCTGGATCGACAACCGCGTCGACTTCTCCCGCCCGGTCAACCAGTACACGGCCGCCGTCTCCCTCGTGATCGCGATCGCCGGCTTCTCCTTCAGCTCCGGCGGCTTCGAGCTCGGCGGCATCGTCCTCGGCGCAGCCGCGGCCCTCGTGATCTACCACCTCGGGAACGCCGTCGCCCGCTGGCGCCGCACCGGCGCCGACGACGGCGGCCCCCTGCCCCCCATCGGCCAGCTCGGCGGCGACCCGCAGCACTGAGGCCGCGCTGCCCCCGCCCACCCGTCACGAACGGTCGTCCCCCGCGCCGGTGGACGACCGTTCGCGCCGGATCGCGGGCGCCGCTCGTCCCGATTCGACACTTTCTGCTGATCCCGCCGGCTCAGAACCGCAGAAAGTGGCGAACCGCGCGCCGGATTCAGGTGCTCGGCCCGAGGGAGGGACGCCTTCAGCGACTGGACGCTCCTCGGGCTCGGGCGGCAGCTCCTGCCCCGTCGAACGTCCAGTGGACGACGTCGCTGGTGTCGAAGGGATGCGGAACGGGCTCGTCGACGACCGTAGAGCCCGAGAAGGGTCAGCTCGGCGATCCGATGTAAGGAAGACCGGCGGCTAGGGTCCCGCTATGACAGACGGACTCCTCGCCCCGCTCTCCTTCACGCGCTACGACATGAGCGAGGCGGGGTCGGCAGCGACGATCTTCACCGACCGGACTCTGCTCTGCGGAATCTACGTGCTCGAGTTCGACAACGGGCAGCGCTACGTCGGGCAGACGAGGAACATCGTCAGCAGGTACGCCACCCACCGTCGGCACCACGGCGACGTCATCGCGCTGAACTTCGCCTCCTGTCGGCAGGCGGATCTCGATCACTACGAGGTGCTCGAGATCCGCCGTCAGGAGGCGAGTCACCGACTGCGGAATCTCGCGTTGACCGGCTGGCCCGGCGGTGAGGACGTACTCGGCGTCACCGTCGAGGAGGGGAAGAGCATCCTCCTGCCCTGGGAGCGGGAGAAGCGGGGCAGGATCGGCGAGGAGGGCGCATCGACCCTCCCCGCGCGCTTCTGGGAGCTCGCCCGCCGCTCGGACTACGACGAGATGTCGACGGTGCTCGCGTGGTACGTGGCCGAGACGATCGCGGATCCGTTCGGCACGCAGTTCGCGCTCTGGACGGTCTCCGCACTTCCGGCGACGAAGCGCACGAAGACCCGTCGACGACTGCTCACGCTCAGCTGCGGGATCCTCGAGACGGTGTTCGCCCAGGTCGAGCGCGAGGTGCTGTTGATCGTCGTCAACGTCGATGCGGAGACGTTCGATCGGCTGGCCGGGGCGGAGTCCGGGGCGCAGCCTGAGGTCTTCGCGGACGGCTACGACGCAGGCTACAAGAGCGCCGAAGTCGCCCAGTACGTCTTCGAGTCGTGGCACGACTTCGCGACGGCGCTCGACTACGACCCGTTCGTCGAGGCCGCCTACAAGCTCAACACGACGATGATGCGTCGCGGAGGTTCGCCCCTCCGGCGCCACCACAACACCTTCTTCGCGAACGACCTGCTCCGGATCGCCGCTGGTGGGCAACGGGACGAGGGCTGAGCACGGATCGGTGCCGTCCATTGGACACTTTCTGCTGCTACCGCGGGTCCATGACCGCAGAAAGGGCCGAACGGCACGCCGGATCAGCCGGAGACGTGCGACCGGCGTGATGGCGAGGGTGGGTCTCGATACGCCGCTGCGCGGCTACTCGACCAGCATGTGCTTCATGTTGATCGAGTAGCCCTCGGAGAGGACGTATCGAGATCCGCCGTGGCAAGAGCGGGGGCGTGAGGCCGGCGCTTGGACACGTGGGTCTCAATACGCCGCTGTGCGGCTACTCGACCAGCATGGGGCGCCGCTGCGTGGGCGGCAGCGCGCGGGAGGTCAGGCCTCCGCGGCGCGGAGGGCGAGCTTCGCGTAGAGGTCCTCGAGGAGGAGGCGGGTGTCGAGGTGGGTGTAGACGCAGAGGTCCGGGCCGTCGCCGGTGCGGGGGCCGTACTGGCCGTCGGGAGTGATCGAGGGGCGGGGGACGCGCGCCGTGCGGCTCGAGGAGGCGTCGGGCTCGAAGGCGGAGAGCAGGGCGGTCGCGAGGACGAGCGGGCTGTCGCCGAGGGCGTAGGTCTCGCCGAAACTCAGACCGTGCGCGGCGCCCATCCGGAAGACGCCGTCGAGGGCGTCGAAGAGGTGCCGGCCGAGCTCGCCGGCGGTGCGCATCCGCACGCGCAGCTCGGCGACGGACGCGAGCGGCTGCCGGTACGCGTCGCGCGGGAACTGCTCGATCGGCAGCGCGGACGCGAACACCTCGGCGGCGGCGGGCACGTCGATCAGCAGGTTGTACTCGATCGGCATCGCGCCGGGCGGAGGGACGGCAAGGCCCGGGTGCTCGGGCCCGCCGATCCAGATCAGTGTCATCCTGGCGGCGATCGACGGCTCGAGGCGCAGCGCCGCCGCCACCTCGGTCAGCCCGGCGCCGGCGCAGAGGTACAGCGGCCGCGGGTCGTCCCGCAGCGCCTCCGCCACGATCGCGCGAGCGGCGTCCGAGACACCAGCATCAGGAGCGTTCGCACCCGCGACCACCGGCACGTCCGGGCGCCCGCAGAGCGCGAGCACCTCGCGCGCCGCCGCGGCCGCGTTGTCCGCGGTCCGTTCGGAGGGATCGAACGGGTCGCCCGGCCGCAACCGCGAGCCGACGACGAGCGCCAGCTCGACCGACTCCGACAGCGCGTGCTGCGCGAGCTGCACCAGCCCGTCCGGGTCGCCGGAGTAGTCGTTGTCCGAGATCACCCGCACCCGCGGCGGCACGCCGCTCACGACACGACCTTCGTCAGCCGCACGGCCATGAACTGCCGCGCCGGCAGCTCCACCCGGAACGACCCGGAGAACACCCCCGGCACCCGCGAGACCGTCATCCCCCAGGTGTCGATCACATCCACGATCCAGGAGTCGGAGGGGTCGCGCACGATCTGCCGGAACCGCGGCCGGTTGAAGCCGAAGTAGACCAGCTGCACGCCGCCGCCCCCGCCCCAGGGCGCGTCCCAGTCCGAGGGCAGCGGGTCGATCCGCCCCTCCGGCATCTCGGCGGTGATCTGCCGCAGGAAGGCGATCCGCGCCGGGCTGTCGCCGACGAGCTCGCCGCCCTTCGACCACCAGAGCTCCTCGCGGTCGTTGAGGTACGTCTCGCCGTGGCCGACGTATCCGCCGCGGATCGCCCCCTCCCAGAAGCGCCGGACCATCTCCTCGCCGGTGATGTTGCCCCAGCCCTGGTCGATGTCGCCCTCGTAGGCGCACTCGTCGATCACGACCGGCTTGCCCCACTGCTCGCGCCAGGCGTCGGTGTTCTCGGCCGTGCGGTAGACGTCGATCCGCTGCACGCTCGCGTGCGTGATCCACGGCCGGGAGTAGTCGTAGAAGCCGAAGCAGTTGTGGATCGAGAGCAGGTGGCCCACCGGGTCCTCGGCGACGACGAGCGCGGCGAGGCGCTCCCAGTCGTCGACGCTCTTCGACCAGAGCAGGTCGTACTCGTTGGCGAGCGACCACCAGACGTTCGGCGAGGCGGCCAGGCGCCGGACGACGTACCGGGTGACGAGGTCGTCGGCCGCGCGGCCCATGTCCGAGAAGCCCCAGCGGTCGTAGGCGTGGAAGAGGATCACGTCGGCCTGGATGCCGAGCCCGTCGAGGTCCGCGACCCGCTCCTCCAGCCGGCGGAAGAACGCGGGCACGGGCCGGTCGAAGTCCCAGCCGTCGCCGTCGCGCTCGAACGGATACAGCTCCGGCTCGTTCGTGTTGTACAGGTACGCCTTCGGGAAGACGCAGTGCCGCACCTTGGTGAACGGCGCGACCGCGAGCGTCGCGAGGGTCGCCTCCTGCAGCGCCTCGCTCTGGTGCGTCCAGGCGTACGCGGTCGTGCCGAGCGGCAGGTGCCGAGTGCCGTCCTCGTGCGCGAAGTGGAAGGTGTCGGCGACCCGCACCGGCCCGTGCGCGCCGGGCAGGGCGGCCTCCACGGTGACGGAGGCGGTGAGCCCGTCGAGCGAGCGCGCGGTGGACGCGGTGGTCACGCTCCAGACGCCGGCGGCGGGAGGCAGGAACCGCACCCGGTACACCCCGTCGCCGTCGTAGAACCCGCCGGCCCGCACCGTCTCGTCGCCGAGCGAGAACTCCGCCGAGAACTCGACGTCCACGAACGGATTGCCGTGCGCCGGCCCGTCGACGACGACCTCGGCCGGCGCCCACACGGTGCCCGGAGCGACCGGTCGCACCACGGCCGACGCGACAGCCACGTCCTCGCCCTCGTAGTCCGCGCGCGGCAGCACGGCCACCCGCTCCGGCCGCGGCGCCGCGACTCCGGAGTCGTCGACCGCGTCGAGCGCCGCCCAGAACGAGGCCTCGCGCTCGGGGTCCGCCTTCAGCAGCGGATCCATCCCCACGACGAGTCCGACGGGGGCGGAGCGCAGCTGCACCAGCAGCGGCGAGTTGACGACACCCGGGACGAAACGGCGCACGACGTCGCCCGCCTCCCCGTGGTCGAGGACGGCGGCCAGGGTCGATTCGCGGGAGAAGCCCACGGTCACACCTCCACGGTGGTCAGGGTCTGCACGGTGCGCCGGAATTCGGCCTGCATGTCGAGGGCGTCGCGCTGGAGGAGCCACTGCACCTGCAGCCCGTCCATGGTCGCGATGACGCGGATCGCGGCGCTGCGCGGATCCACGCCCGGCACCAGCTGCCCGCGGGTCAGCATGTCGCCGAACGCGCCGGTGAACAGGTCGACGATGAAGCGGTAGCGGTTCGCGAAGTACTCGTGCGCCGGGTGGTCGGCGTGGGTCGCCTCCGCGGAGAGCACGCACTGCAGCTCGACGAGGCCGGGGATCTCGGTGTTGTAGGCGACCAGGTCGATCAGCGCGCGGACCGTGTCGATGCCGGGGACGGCGTCGCCGCTGGGCACCCGGACGATCGAGTGGTCGTCGCGGAGGGTGAGCACCGCCGAGAGCAGCTCCCACTTGTTGGCGAAGTGGTGCAGCACGCCGGCCTGGCTGAGCCCGACCTTCTCGGCGATCTCGCGCAGCGACGCGGCGTGGTAGCCGCTCGCGGAGAAGACCTCCAGGCCCGCGGCCACGATCTCGGCACGCCGGGCGGCGGTCTTGGCGTACTGCCCGCGCGGTCGCCGCGGGGGAGAGGTGGGGAGTGCCATGAAGTGCCTCCAGGCGCATCGTTGCGAGGGGGCACGGAGCCTCCGGTGCGAGAAACCTAGCCGCTAGAGGTTTCCGAGTCAAAAACCTGGCGCCGAGTCGGCTTTCGGAAAGCTCCCCGTCAGCGCCCAGTTCCAAGCGCCTCGCGGGACGTGAACGGTCACGAGAATCACGAAAACCTAACGGGCCGAAGTTTTTCTTCCCAAAACCTAGGGGTCGTCTGTTTTTCGTGTTAGCTTCCTCGGCACCGGTTCATGGGAGAACCGGGAGAACCTGGAGACCGAAGATGTTCCGATGGAAGAGGCTGGCGGCCGCTGCGATCGCCGTCACCACGATGGTCGGCCTGACCAGCTGCGCGGCCGACTCCGGCGGAGGCGCCTCCGGCGGCTCGAGCGAGACGCTCACGCTGGGTGCGATCCAGACCCTGTCGACGTTCGCTGCGGCGGACTCGTACTGGGCCAACGAGTCGCCGTACATGCAGGCCGTCTACGACAGCGTGCTGCGGGCCGAGCCCGACGGCACCATCACCGAGGGCCTCGCCTCGGAGTGGACCTACAACGAGGACAACACGGTCCTCACCCTGAAGATCCGCGACGGTGTGACCTTCTCCGACGGATCGACGCTCGACGCCGACGCCGTCGCGCAGAACCTGATCCGCTTCCGCGACGGCAACTCGCCCGACACGAACAAGATGGCCGACCTCGCCGACGCCGTCGCGACCGACGCCTCGACCGTCACGGTGACCCTCAAGCAGGCCAACCCGACGTTCCTCTTCTACCTGACCCAGAACGCCGGCCTCGTCGAGGCGCCCTCCGCCTTCGAGTCCGCCGACATCCAGACCGTCCCGGTCGGCTCCGGCCCCTACGAGCTCGACGCGGCCAAGACCGTCATCGGCACCTCCTACGCCTTCACCAAGCGCGACGGCTACTGGGACGAGGACTCGGTCCACTACGACAACCTGAACATCAACGTCTACAGCGACTCCACCGCTCTGGTGAACGCGATCAAGGGCGGTCAGGTCAACGCGGCGAACACGGTCGACAACAACGACCTCAAGGAGATCGAGGCGTCGGGCTTCACCGTCAACGCCTTCGAGCTCAACTGGACCGGTCTGCTGCTGCTCGACCGCGACGGCACCATCGCGCCGGCCCTCAAGGACGTCCGCGTCCGCCAGGCCATCAACTACGCGTTCGACAAGGAGTCGCTGCTGAAGGCCATCGGCCAGGGCTACGGCACCCCGACCACGCAGATCTTCCCGACCTCCTCCGAGGGCTACGACGAGTCGCTCGACGACGACTACCCCTACGACCCCGAGAAGGCCAAGGAGCTGCTCGCCGAGGCCGGCTACCCGGACGGCTTCGAGCTGAACATGCCCTCGAGCTCGCTCATCGGCTCCTCGACCTTCACGCTGATCCAGCAGCAGCTCTCCGAGGTCGGCATCACCGTCACCTACACCGACGCCGGCAACAACTTCATCGCCGACGTCCTCGCCCCGAAGTACGCCGCGACCTGGCTCACGCTGCAGCAGGACCCCGACTGGGCGCTGATCAACTTCGAGCTCAGCCCCAACGCGATCTTCAACCCCTTCAAGAACGCCGACCCCGAGCTCGAGACGCTGATCGAGGCCGTCCGCACCGCGGACGAGTCCGGCTACGCCGCCGCCGTCCAGGCCGTCAACGCCTACACGGTCGAGAACGCCTGGTTCGCCCCCTGGTACCGCCAGCAGTCGAGCTTCGTGACCGACGCGAACACCAAGGTCGAGACCCAGACGGGCAACGCCTACCCGTACCTCTGGAACATCACCCCGGCCTGATCCGGATCAGCGGGCGGGTCGGCTCCGGTCGACCCGCCCGCTCCCTCTCTTCGCGCCGCCCGATCCGCTGATCAGGCCCGCGCCCTCCTCCGTTCGAAGGACCACTGATGACCAGGTTCATCCTGCGACGCGTCGTCTCGGGGATCATCCTCGTGGTGCTGATCTCCGTCGTCGCCTACGCACTCCTCTATCTCGGCGGCGGCGACATCGCCCGCCGCATCCTCGGGCAGAACGCGACGCCGGAGGCGGTGGCCCAGCGCGCCGCGCAGCTCGGCCTCGACCAGCCGATCTGGTCGCAGTACCTCGGCTGGCTCGGCCACGCCGTGACCGGCGACCTCGGCAGCTCCTGGTTCACCGGGCAGGCGGTCACCACCGCCATCTCCACCCGCGTCACCGTCACGCTCTCCCTGGTCATCGGCGCCACGATCATCTCCGCGATCGTCGCGGTCGTGCTCGGCGTCTGGGCCGCGGTCCGCCGCGGCTGGGCCGACAAGCTCGTGCAGCTGGTGTCGATCCTCGGCTTCGCGATCCCCGGCTTCCTGATCGCGCTGGGACTCGTCACCGTCTTCGCGATCAACCTCCGCTGGTTCAAGCCCACCGGCTACGTCAACCTCACCGACTCGTTCTCGGGCTGGATCGCCACGGTCACCCTGCCGATCATCGCCCTCGCGATCGGCGGCATCGCCGGTGTCGCCCAGCAGGTCCGCGGCTCCGTCATCGACGCGCTCCGCCAGGACTACGTGCGGACCCTGCGCTCGCGCGGCCTGCCCGCCAACCGGATCGTCTTCCAGCACGTGCTGCGGAACGCCGGCGGCCCCGCGCTCGCCGTCCTCGCCGTGCAGTTCATCGGCCTCCTCGGCGGCGCCGTCATCGTCGAGCAGATCTTCGCGATCCCCGGCCTCGGCCAGGTCGCGGTCACCGCGACCACCCAGGGCGACATCCCGCTGGTGATGGGCCTCGTGCTGATCACCGCGATCATCGTCGTCATCGTCAACCTGCTCATCGACCTGCTCCAGGGCTGGCTCAACCCGAAGGTGCGACTCTCATGACCGCCACGACTCCGCTGCCCGCCAGCACCCCGTCGGTCGGAGTGGAGGAGCGCGCCGCCCGCACGCACCTCTTCCGCCGCCTGCTGCACAACCCGGTCGGGCTCGTCTCGCTCGTCTTCCTCGCGATCGTCGTCCTCTCCGGGATCTTCGCGCCGCTGCTCGCCCCGGCCGACCCGAACCGCGCCTCGCTGCAGGACGTGCTCGCCGAGCCCGGCGCCGCGCACCTGCTCGGCGCCGACAGCGCGGGCCGCGACGTGCTCTCGCGCCTGCTCTTCGGCACCCAGTTCAGCCTCGCCGGCGCCCTGGTGGCGCTCGCGGTCGCCGTTGTCATCGGCGTCACCAGCGGACTGCTGGCCGGCTACTTCGGCGGCTGGTTCGACTCCGTCTCGGCCTGGACCTCCGGCCTCGTGATGGCGCTGCCCGGCTTCGTCGTCCTGCTGGCGGCCCGCGCCGTCATCGGCCCGTCGATGTGGCTCTCGATGGCCATCTTCGGCGTCCTGCTCTCGCCGGCCTTCCACCGGCTGGTCTACGCCTCCGTCACCGCGGTGCGCGGCGAGCTCTTCGTCGACGCGGCCCGGGTCTCCGGCCTCAGCAACGGCCGGATCATCGCCCGGCACATCCTCACCGTCGTCCGCGCTCCCGTCATCATCCAGGCCTCGCTGGTCGCCGGCATCGCGATCGCGATCCAGGCCGGACTCGAGTTCCTCGGCCTCGGCGACCTGTCGATCCCCACCTGGGGCTCGATGCTCAACGACGGCTTCTCCAACGTCTTCAACGCCCCGATCCTGATGCTCTGGCCGAGCCTCGCGATCGCGCTCACCTCCATCGCGCTGACCCTGCTGGGCAACGCGATGCGCGACGAGCTCGAGCGCAGCGCCTCCGGAGCCAAGCGCTCGAAGAAGCGCAAGTCGGCCTCGGCCCCCGCGACGGTGCCGACCAGCCTCTCCACCATCGGCATCCAGACCATGCTCGACGAGGACGCCGCGGCGCCCAAGACCGTCGTGCACGAGGAGGAGGCCGGCGCGACCGGTGCTGACAGGAACGTGGCGGAGGAGATCCTCCGCGTCACGAACCTCTCGGTCGGCTACGGCCAGAACGACGGCTCGGTGAAGACGGTCGTCCACGACGTCTCGCTCGCGGTCCGCCGCGGCGAGATCCACGGCCTGATCGGCGAGTCCGGCTCCGGCAAGACGCAGACCGCCTGGTCGGTGCTGCGCCTGCTGCCCGAGGGCGGCCGGATCACCGGCGGCTCGATCGTCTTCGACGGCAAGGACCTCGCGCACCTGTCAGAGAAGGAGATGACCAAGCTCCGCGGCAAGCGCATCGCGTACATCCCGCAGGAGCCGATGTCGAACCTCGACCCCTCCTTCACCATCGGCACGCAGCTCGTGCAGCCGATGCGGATCTGCCTCGGCCTCTCCAAGGCGGCGGCGAAGGAGCGGGCGCTCGGCCTCCTCGCCCGGGTCGGCATCCCCAACCCGCAGCGCACGTTCGACGCCTACCCGCACGAGGTCTCCGGCGGCATGGCCCAGCGCGTGCTGATCGCCGGCGCCGTCTCCTGCGACCCCGACCTGCTGATCGCCGACGAGCCGACCACCGCGCTCGACGTCACGGTGCAGGCCGAGGTGCTCGATCTGCTCCGCGAGCTGCAGTCGGAGCTGAACATGGGCATGATCCTCGTCACGCACAACTTCGGCGTCGTCGCCGACCTGTGCGACCGCGTCTCGGTCATGCGCGACGGCCGGATCGTCGAGACCGGGCCCGTGCGCTCGATCTTCGCCGACCCCCGTCACCCCTACACCCGCGCCCTGTTCGACGCGATCCTCGAGGAGGGGCCCGCCCGCGGACCGCTCGTCGCCACCACCGCCGTGAAGGAGTCGAGCCGATGAGCGCCGCACCCGCCGCACCGTCCGAGCTGCTGCTGGACGTCAAGGACGTCGTCGTCGAGTACCCGGGCAAGGGCTTCCGCGCGAAGCCGTTCCAGGCGCTGAAGGGCGTCTCGCTCGACATCCGCCCCGGCGAGACCGTCGGCCTGGTCGGCGAGTCCGGCTCGGGCAAGACCACGCTCGGCCGCGCGGTGCTGGGGCTCGCCCCGGTCACCGGCGGCGAGATCCTCTACAACGGGCGCGATATCGCGCACCTCGACCGGCGTCAGCGCCGCGGGCTCTCCTCCGAGATCCAGGTCGTCTTCCAGGACCCGTACACCTCGCTCAACCCGTCGCTGACGATCGAGCAGATCCTGGTCGAGCCGCTCACCGTGCGGAAGGTCGACGCCAAGGTCGCCTCGAAGCGGGTGCGCGAGCTTCTCGACCAGGTCGGGCTGCCGCAGTCCGCGGCCGACCGCCTGCCGCGCGAGTTCTCCGGCGGTCAGCGCCAGCGGATCGCGATCGCCCGGGCGCTCGCCCTCGAGCCGCGGCTGATCGTCTGCGACGAGCCCGTCTCGGCGCTGGACCTCTCCACCCAGGCGCGCGTCCTCGACCTCTTCACCGAGATCCAGGAGCGCACCGGAGTCGCGTACCTCTTCGTCTCGCACGACCTCGCCGTCGTGCGGCACCTCTCGCACCGCGTCGCCGTGATGTACCACGGCGAGATCGTGGAGTGGGGCGACGGCGACCAGGTCACCTCCCGCCCGGAGCACGCCTACACCCAGCGCCTCTTCCTGGCAGCCCCCGTCGCCGACCCGGTCCGCCAGGCCACCCGCCGCGAGGAGCGCCGCGCCTTCGTGGCCGCCCACCCCTGACGCCCGCCGCCCCGGACGCGCGCGCGTCCCTCCCCTCTCCGCGAGATGCCACTTATGAGCGCGACACGCCGCGTTATCGCGTCATAAGTGGCATCTCGCGGAAGGGGCCGGGCGGGGTGCACCGTCAGAAACCCACTACTGCTAGGTTTTGAGGGACGACGACGTCGCCTCCCGAGAGAGAAAGAGTCACCGTGACCGACACCTCCACTGCTCCCCGCATCCCGGCCGAGGGACCCGACGCCGACGCCCTGCTCACCGAGCTGATCGGGCGCCTCGACCTCGAGGAGAAGGTGCAGCTGCTCACCGGCCGCGACTTCTGGACCACCTGGCCGATCGAGAAGATCGGCCTGCGCCGCATGCTCGTCTCAGACGGCCCGTCGGGTGTCCGCGGCGAGGTCTGGGACGAGCGCTCGCCCTCGCTCAACCTGCCCTCCGCCACCGCGCTGTCCTCCTCCTGGGACCGCTCGATCGCCCGCCGCTACGGCGCCGCCGCCGCGGTCGAGGCGCGCCGCAAGGACGTCGACGTCGTCCTCGGCCCGACCATCAACCTGCACCGCTCCCCGCTCGGCGGCCGCCACTTCGAGGGCTTCAGCGAGGACCCGGTGCTCACCGCCGATCTCGCCGCCGCCTACGTGGCCGGCGTGCAGGAGAACGGCGTCGGCGCCACTCCCAAGCACTACATCGCCAACGACTCCGAGACCGACCGCTTCACCGTCGACGTCCGGGTCGGCGACCGCGCGCTCCGCGAGCTCTACCTGCTCGCCTTCGAGCGCGCGATCGTCGAGACCCGCGCCTGGCTCGTGATGAGCTCCTACAACTCGATCAACGGCACCACCGCCACCGAGAGCGACCTGCTGGAGACCCCGCTGAACAGCGAGTGGGGCTTCGACGGCGTCGTCATCAGCGACTGGACCGCGGTCCGCACCGTCGACAGCGCCCGCGCGGCGCAGGACCTCGTGATGCCCGGCCCCGACGGCCCGTGGGGCGCCGCGCTGGTCGCCGCCGTCCGCGACGGCTCGATCGAGGAGTCCGTCGTGGACCGCAAGGTGCGCCGCATCCTCCGCCTCGCCGCCCGCGTCGGCGCGCTCGAGGGCTTCGCGCCCGCCGTCGCCGAGCCGGTCCTCGTCGAGGACGGCCGCGCCTTCGCCCGCGAGGCCGCCGCCGCCGGCAGCGTCCTGCTGCGCAACGAGGGCGAGCTGCCCTGGGACGCCTCGGCGCTCACCTCCGTCGCCGTCATCGGCCACAACGCCCGCGAGGCGCGCACCCAGGGCGGCGGATCCGCCACGGTCCTGCCCGAGAAGGTCGTCACTCCGCTCGACGGCGTCCGCGCCGCCCTGCCGCAGGCCCGCGTCGACTACGCCCTCGGCGCGGTGGTGCAGGACGGCGTCGCCCCGCTCGTCCTCGAGACGATCACCAACCCGGTCACCGGCGAGCCCGGCCAGCGCGTCCGCTTCCTCGCCGAGGACGGCGCGGAGCTGTTCGTCGAGGACCGCCGCGCCACCTCGCTGGTCTGGTTCGGCGGCACCGCACCGATCGCCGCCTCGGCCCGCGTCGAGTTCTCGACGATCCTCACCCCCGCCGCCGACGCGACCGTCCGCCTGGGCTTCGCCGTCGCCGGCACCGCCCGCGTCTACGTCGACGGCGCGCTCTTCCTCGAGGAGACCCTCGCCGCCGTCGGCTCCGACCTCGGCGCCGCGCTGCTCGCCCCGCCGTCGGTCTCCGCGCCGCTGACCGTCACCGCCGGCACTCCCGTCGACATCCGGATCGAGTACGACATCGTGCACGCCGAGGGCGACCTCGAGGGTGCGCTCGGCTTCACCTACGGCCTCGAGCCCGACGCCACCCCCGCCGACGAGCTGATCGCGGAGGCGGTGGCACTCGCCCGCGACGCCGACGTCGCCCTCGTGGTGGTCGGCACCAACTCCGCGGTCGAGTCCGAGGGCTACGACCGCAGCTCGCTCGACCTGCCGGGTCAGCAGGACGCGCTCGTGCGCGCCGTGGCCGCGGTCAACCCGCGCACCGTCGTGGTCGTGAACGCCGGCGCCCCCGTGCTGCTGCCGTGGCGCGACGAGGTGGCGGCCGTGCTGGTCGGCTACTTCGGCGGCCAGGAGATGGGCGACGCGGTCGCCGACGTCCTGCTCGGCCGGGTCGAGCCCGGCGGGCGCCTGCCCACCACCTGGCCGGTCGCGATCGAGGACGTCCCCGTCCTCTCCACGCTGCCGACCGACGGCGAGCTGCACTACGACGAGGGCATCCACATCGGCTACCGCGCCTGGCTGCGGAGCGAGGTCGAGCCGGCCTACGTCTTCGGCCACGGCCTCGGCTACACCTCGTTCGAGCTCGTCTCGGTCTCGACGCCCGAGCCCGTCCGCGGCGGCGAGGACGTGGCGCTCCTCGTCGACGTCGTGAACACCGGCGAGCGCGCCGGCAAGGTGGTGCTGCAGGCCTACGCCGAGCGCCGCGACTCCGCCGTCGAGCGCCCGGTGCGCTGGCTGGTCGGCTTCGAGAGCGCGACGCTCGAGGCGGGCGCGAGCGCGCAGATCGCCGTGACCGTGCCGACCCGCCTGCTCGCCACCTGGAACGACGGCTGGGAGTACGAGGCCGGAGCGTTCACGATCCGCCTCGGCACCTCGCTCGAGGACGTCCCGCTGGTGACCGAGCTGGAGCTGCGCGCATGAGCGGCGGCGTCGTGCCGGGCGGAGTCGCGCAGGGCGGGGTCGGAGCGCCCTTCCCGAACCCGCTGATCCCCGGCTTCAACCCCGACCCCAGCGTCGTCCGCGCCGACGGCGTCTACTACCTGGTCACCTCGACGTTCGAGTACCTGCCCGGCATCCCCGTGTACCGCAGCACCGACTTCGAGACCTGGGAGCGCGTCGGCAACGTCGCGACCCGCGCCGAGCAGATCGGTGTGGAGGAGGTGCCCACCGGCCTCGGCGTCTGGGCGCCGACCATCCGCCACCACGACGGCCTCTTCCACGTGATCGTCTCGGTCCCCGCGGGAGTCGGCACCGTCGTCTTCACCGCGGCGGACCCGGCCGGCGAGTGGAGCGACGGCACCGTCCTGACCGACGCCGACGGCGGCCCGCTCCAGGGCATCGACCCGGACCTCGCCTGGGACGAGGACGGCACCGCGTACGTCACCTACTCCGGCCTGATCCTGAGCGGCGAGGAGGCCGGCGCGCACCTCGGCATCCAGCAGGTGCGGGTCGACCTCGCGGCCGGTCGCATCCTGGAGGAGCCGCGCTCGCTCTGGTCGGGCACCGGCGGCGGCTTCCCGGAGGCGCCGCACCTGTACCGGCGCTCGGTCGACGGCCGGGACGTCTGGTACCTCCTCATCGCCGAGGGCGGCACGGAGCGCGGCCACGGCGTCTCGATCGCCCGGAGCGACGCGCCGACCGGCCCATTCGAGACCGCGCCCGGCAACCCGTTCCTCACCGCCCGCGGCACCACCCGACCGGTGCAGAACACCGGCCACGGCGACCTGGTGGAGGGCCCCGACGGCTCGACGCTGATCGTGCTGCTCGGCGTCCGCCCGCGCGGAGCGACGCGCGCCTTCTCGGCGCTCGGCCGCGAGACCTTCGTCACCCGCGTCAGCTGGGAGGACGGCTGGCCGGTCGCCGAGCCCGTCGCGCTCTCGCCGCGCGGTCCGCTGCGCGACGACGTCGACTTCTCCGGGCCGCTCGACGCGGGCTGGATCGGCGTGCGCCGCCTCCCGACCGCGCTCGCGAGCGTCGAGGGCGGCCGGCTGTCGCTGCCGGGGGAGGGGCGCACCCTGCGCCACCCGCAGCCCACCTTCGTCGGCCGCCGCCAGCTCACCCAGACCATGCAGGCCTCGGTCGTCGCCGACGTGTCGGCCGGCGTCGGCGGGCTCGCCGTCCGCTACGACGAGACGACCTTCGCGTCCGTCGAGGCGGAGTCGACCGGCGCCGGCACGCGGGTCACCGCCCGCGCCGTGATCCCCTCCTTCGAGCAGGAGTGGACCGCCGAGCTTCCCGAGGGCCCGGTGACGCTGATGCTGGAGTCCGAGCGCGACGCCGGCGTCGGCTTCGGCCCCGGCCAGATGACGAGCGACTTCCTCGTCCTCCGCGCGGAGGCCGGCGGCGTCTCCCGCACCCTCGCCCGCATCGACGGCCGCTCCTTCACCGCCGAGACCGCCACCTCCTTCACCGGCCGCGTCCTCGGCCTCTACGCCACCACCGGCACGCCGTCGTTCACCGCCTACCGCTACGCCGGCACCGACGACTGACCCGCGGGTCTCGATACGCCGCTCCGCGGCTACTCGACCAGCATGAAGCGGAGCGGCCCGCGCCTCATGTCGATCGAGTAGCCCTCGCAGCGGGCGTCTCGAGGTCCACCGCCCGCTCCCGGGTTGTACCACGTCTGCGTCCAGCCGCAACCACCTGAACTCCCAGGCGGCTCGCCTCTACCGTCGAGGGAGGCGACCGCAGCAGCGGCCTGCCGCACACCGAGTGAGACATCAAGGAGCACTACCGTGTCGCAGATCATCGAGACCGTCGACGTCAACGTCCCCGTGTCCGTCGCGTACAACCAGTGGACGCAGTTCGAGGAGTTCCCCAAGTTCCTCGACGAGGTCGAGTCCATCCAGCAGGTCACCGACGTCCTCACCGTCTGGAAGGTGAAGGTCGGCCCCGTCGAGCGCGAGTTCGAGGCCAACATCACCGAGCAGCACCCCGACGAGCGCGTCGCCTGGAACAGCACCGGCGGCGAGACCGACCACGCCGGCGTCGTCACCTTCCACAAGCTCTCGGACACCGAGACCCGCGTCACCGTGCAGCTCGACTGGGAGCCCGCGGGCTTCCTCGAGACCGTCGGCTCGCTCGTCGGCGCCGGCAGCCACGCGGTCAAGAAGGACCTCAAGAACTTCAAGGAGTACATCGAGTCCAAGGGCTCCCCGGACGGCGCCTGGCGCGGCGACGTCGAGGCCTGAGCCCGATGTCGGACGACAGCACCCCGGACACCGGCACTCCTGAGGACGGCGGCCTCGGCACCGAGGGCACCATCCCCGACTCCGAGGACGGGATCGCCCTGGGCGTCTCGGGCGACTCGCACTTCAACCCCGAGGAGGACGCCCCGAGCGACTCCGAGGGCGAGGCGGACGAGAAGTAGCAGAACGATGTGAAGGGCCGGAGGCGGTGACGCCCCCGGCCCTTCGTCGTCTCAGCGCCAGGCCCGTGCGTACTGCGGCGGCACCAGCCCGAGCGGAGCCCCCAGCTCGCGCGCCATCCGCGACGGCGCGTGCGGGTCGCGCAGCAGCTCGCGCGCCAGCAGCACCACGTCCGCGTCGCCGCCGGCCACCACGCCCTCGGCCTGCTCCGCCGTCGTGATCAGCCCGACCGCCCCGACGGGAGCGCCGGTCGCCCGGCCCACCTCGCGAGCGAACGGCACCTGGTAGAGCGGCGCCACCGGGATGTCGGTGCCCTTCACGAGCCCGCCGGTCGAGACGTCGAAGAGGTCGACGCCCTCGTCGCGCGCCCACTCCGAGACCCGGATCGTCTCCTCGAGCGTCCAGCCGCCCTCGGCCCAGTCGGTGGCGGAGAAGCGCACCAGCAGCGGCAGCTCGCCGATCTCGGCCCGCACCGCGCGGACGACCTCGAGCAGGAGCCGCGCGCGGTTCTCCAGCGATCCGCCGTAGGCGTCCTCGCGGTGGTTCGAGAGCGGCGAGAGGAACTGGTGCAGCAGGTAGCCGTGCGCCGCGTGCAGCTCGATCACGTCGAAGCCCGCGTCCACGGCACGGCGGGCGGAGGCGCGGAACGCCTCGACGAGGCCCGGCAGCTCCTCGACGTCGAGCGCCCGCGGCACCGCGTAGCCCTCGAACGCGACGGCGGAGGGGGCGACGGTCTCCCAGCCGCCCTCGTCGACGGGGACGGAGCCGTGCCCGCTCCACTCGCGGTAGGTCGACGCCTTGCGGCCGGCGTGTGCGAGCTGGATGCCGGCGAGGGCGCCCTGCCCGTGCACGAAGTCGACGATCGGCGCCCAGGCCGCCTGCTGCTCGTCGTTCCAGAGCCCGGTGTCCCAGGGGCTGATCCGCCCCTCGGGGACGACGCCGGTCGCCTCGACGATCACGACCCCCGCCCCGCCGCGCGCGAGCGAGCCGAGGTGCACGAGGTGCCACGGAGTCGGCACGCCGTCCTGCGCCTCCACCGAGTACTGGCACATCGGCGCGGCCCAGACGCGGTTGCGCGCCGTGCGGGAGCGGAGGGTCAGCGGCTGGAAGAGGGCGGGGGAGTCGGTGGTCGTGCGAGGTGCGTCGGTCATCTCAGGGCCAACCGACGGAGCGGCCCGGGTATGCCCGCTGTCGCGCGGCGGCCGTCCCCGCGTGTCGCTCAGCGCGGCCAGGTCGCCCCGGGTGCCTCCTGCCAGACCGAGCTCGGCGGCGCGAGCGACTCCAGCTCCTCGAACAGCGCGTCCGGGATGTCGAGCGCGTCGTCCGCGACGAACGCGTCGTAGTGCTCGGCGCTCGTCGCACCGACCACCGTCGTCGTCACCCGCGGGTCGCGGGTCGAGAACTGCAGGGCGGCGGCGGCGAGCGGCACGCCCGCCCGCTCGCAGGCCTCGCCCATCGCGGCGACCGCGTCGACGATCTCCTGCGGCGCCGGCGCGTAGGCGTAGCTCCGGACCGGCTCGGGCCAGCGCGCGAGCGCCCCGCCCCCGTAGACGGCCGCGTTCACCACGACGACGCCGCGCGCGACGGAGGCGTCGATCAGCTCCTCGGAGGAGCGGTCGACCAGCGTGAACCGGTTGTGCGTGATCACCGCATCGAAGAGCCCGGTGTCGACGTAGTGCCGCAGCATCGGCGCCGGCCCGCCCGAGATGCCGATGGAGAGCGCGACGCCGGCCTCCTTCATCGCGACGAGCGCGCGCACCGGGCCGTCCTCGGCGAAGGCCTCGTCGTAGGAGATGCGCTCCGGGTCGTGCAGGTAGAGCAGCGGCAGCACGTCCATGCCCAGGCGCTCGCGGCTCTCGTCGAGGCTGCGGCGCATCCGCTCGGCCGAGTAGCTGCCGGTCTCCGGGTCGCCGTCGAGCTTCGTGACGACGGTGATCCCCTCCGGGACCCCGCCGCGCGCCCGCAGCGCCTCGCCGATCAGCCGCTCGCTGTGCCCGAGCGCGTACTCGTTGGAGGTGTCGATCACCGAGACGGGGCGGTCGGCGCCGGAGTCGAGCACGCGCTCGAGCGCGGGCACCGTGTCGAGCGAGCCGACGCGGTCGGGGTTCCAGGAGGTGCCGAGGGTGAGCCGGGTCACCAGGGCGCCGGACGGGCCGAAGGGGCGGAGCGCGGAGGGCTGAGAGGTCATCCCGTCAGCCTGGCAGCCGCGCCCGTCGCACGTCGAGGGCTCAGTGCACCAGAGGACTCAGTGCACCAGCGTGCTCAGCCACACCACGACGAACCCGAGCAGCGTCGTCACCAGCGTGCTCAGCACCCGCCGCTTCCACGAGCTGCCGCGCCGCGCCGACATCAGGTAGCCGAGCGCCGCGAGGATCACGACACCCGCTCCGAGCGCCAGGTAGTACGCCGTCCACTCGTCCAGCACCCCGAGCGGCCCGAGCGCGAGCAGCAGCGCCGGCACGACCATCGCGGCGATCATCCCGATCGAGTGCCGGGCGGTGTCCCGCACGGCGGCGAGCACCGTGCGCGGAGTCGGATCCGACTCGGGCAGGCGCGCGATCGTCCCGGAGTAGAGGTGCGCGACCCAGAACACGGTCACCGAGCCGAGCAGGAAGAGCAGGACGTCGAGATCGGTGTCCTTGTCCCAGCCGACGGCGATCAGCGTGATCGAGAGCACCGTGCCGTAGATGGCGCCCTCGGTGCGCATCACCGCGCCGAGCACGCCGACCGCGACCACGGCGCCGGTGCGGGTGGTGACGATCCGCCGCTGCGGCGGCGCCTGCTCGAGGGTCGGGGAGTCGTCGGGATCCATGGAGCTCGGCCTTCCGTCGGGCGCGGGCGACCGGCGGCGGACCGGCCTGACCACACCCTAGGGCCTGCGCGCCCGCGGCCGCGTCTTCAGCGGCACGGGCGGCAGAGCGGCGAGCGACGGCGCGACGAAGCCGACCACGTCGGAGTAGTGCTCCTCCTCGCCCGAGCGGACGAACGACCAGCACTTGAGCGACGCGGGCCGGTCGCGCAGCGGCAGCGGACTCGCCTCGACGACCAGGGCTCCGTCGCTCCGGAAGACCACCCGCGCCGGGACGCCGCGGCGGCGGCCGTCGATCGTGTGGCTCGCGGTGGGGCGGAGCACGCCGTCGCGGCTGTCGAGGCCGATGGAGAGGACGGAGCGGAAGTCGTCCGAGGCGGCGCCCATGCCGATCAGGAAGTCGGGGCCGGTGCCGCGGAGCAGGAACACGACGTCGAGCCCCTTCTCGTGCCGGAGCGCGTAGGTCGCGGTCAGCATGCCCTGACCGAAGGAGGCCGCGCGCGCCTCGGAGTCCTCGTGGTGGGATCGGGCTTCCTGCTCGCGCATGCGGCGCTCCTTCGCGTCTCCGGCTCGGTCGAGGCGCCGCCCCCGCCGCTCGTCGTCTCCTTCACCGTAGAGGAGAGCCGCCCTATGATCGCGCCATGCCTCGCATTCCGGACAGCGTCCCCACGCCCGCGCTCGTCCTCGACGAGGCGGTCCTCGACCGCAACATCGCGGCCACCGCCCGCTCGGCTCGCGATCGGGGCGTCGCGCTGCGCCCGCACGCCAAGACCCACAAGTCGATCGAGATCGCCCGGCGGCAGCTGGCGGCCGGCGCGGTCGGCCTCACCGTCGCGACCGTGTCGGAGGCCGAGGTGTTCGCGGCCGGCGGTGTCGAGGACCTCTTCATCGCCTACCCGCTCTGGCTCGACGCCGAGCGCGCGGCCCGGCTGCGCGGCGTGCTCGAGCGGGCGCGGGTCCGGGTCGGCGTCGACTCCGCGGAGTCGGCGCGCCGCCTCGCCGCGGCGATCCCCGCCGGCCTCGAGGTCGTGGTCGAGGTCGACTCCGGCCACCACCGCAGCGGAGTGCCGCCGCAGGAGGCCGGCGCGGTGGCCGCCGCCGCGGCCGAGGCCGGGCTCGACGTGGTCGGCGTCTTCACTTTCCCCGGTCACAGCTACGCCCTCGACGGCCGCCGCGCCGCGGCCCGCGACGAGGCCGCCGCGCTGACGGCCGCCGCGGCCTCGCTCGCCGACGCCGGAGTCCCGGCCCGCGTGATCAGCGGAGGCTCGACCCCGTCGCTCGAGTTCGCCGACACCGGCGTCCTCACCGAGCTGCGCCCGGGCGTCTCCGCCCTCGGCGACGCGCAGCAGTGGGAGATCGGCACCATCGGCCCGGAGTCGATCGCCGTCACCGTGCTCGCGACGATCGTCGCCCGCCGCGACGACCACCTGATCGCCGACGCCGGCAGCAAGGTGCTCTCCTCCGACCGCGGCGCCGCCTCGACCGGCTTCGGCCGCCTCCTCGAGCACCCCGAGGCCCGCATCACCGTCCTCTCGGAGCACCACGCCACGATCACCGGTGTCGACCTGCCGCTCGGCACACGGATCCGCATCGCCCCCAACCACGTCTGCGTCGCCGTCAACCTCGCCGACGACTACCGCGTCCTCCTCGCCGACGGCAGCACCGCCACCTGGCCCGTCGACGCCCGCGGCCGCAACACCTGACCCCGCTCGCGCCGAGACGTCCTCGAACGGTCGAGGCGTCCAGGTGCTGCTGGACGCCTCGACCAGTGCGGGACGCCTCACCGGCATGCCCTCGTCCCTGCTGATCGAGTAGCGCGCGTGGCGGGCCGCCACCCATGCTGATCGAGTAGCCCGCGCAGCGGGCGTATCGAGATCCACCAGCGCCGTACGGATGGCCTGCAAACTCGGCCTGCTGCTCACGGCGGGTCTCGATACGCCGCTCCGCGGCTACTCGACCAGCATGCCTGCGGGCGTCTCTTCCCAGTAGATCCCGCGTGGCTCAGCGCCGCGGCACCCGCAGCCCGACCACCGCGGTCAGCCCGAGCAGCACGAAGGCCGACGCGAACGCCGCCGTCGGCGACGCCGCGTCCGCGAGAGCCCCCGCCAGGAGCGGCCCGACGACCCCGCCGAGGTCCGACGCCGCCTGGAAGAACGACACCGGCTTGCCGCCGCGCTCGCCCGCCGCGTCGCCCACGAGTGCGCCCGGCGCCGTCCCCATGAACGCCGCCGCCGCCCCGTACACGCAGAGCAGCGCGATCAGCAGCCACAGCTCGTGCACCAGCGGCATCGCCAGCATCGCGACGGCCGCGACGGCGAACCCGCCGATCAGCGCCGGCCGCCGCCCGACCGTGTCGACGAAGCGCCCGGCCGGCGCCAGCGCGATCGTCTGCACCACCGCCGCGATGGCGAAGGCGATGCCCGTCCAGGCCGGCTCGTCGCCCAGCCCCTCGACGACGAGCACCGGCACGAGCGTCGCCCGGACGCCCATCGCCGACCAGCCGAGCGCGAAGTTCGCCAGCACCGCGCTCTGGTACCGCCGGTCGCGCGCGACCTCGCGCATCGGCTTCGCCACGGCCGTCGCCGCCGCCTCCGCGTCGCGGTCCGGCCGCTGCAGCAGCACCAGCCCGACGATCCCGGCGATCGCGAGCGTGCCCGCGTAGAAGAAGAAGGGAGCGGTCAGCGAGATCGCCGTCAGCACGCCGCCGACGGCCGGTCCCGCCATGCCCCCGAGCAGGAACCCGCCCTGGTAGAAGCCGATCGACCGGCCCCGCCGCTCCGGATCCGCCGTCCGCAGCAGCAGCGTCATCGCCGCGACCGAGAACATCGCGGAGCCGATCCCGCCCGCCCCGCGCAGCAGCAGCAGGTGCGCGTAGTCGCCGGCCAGCCCGACGAGCGCGCTGGACACCGCGACGATCCCGATGCCGACGGCCAGCACGATGCGCTCGCCGACCCGGTCGACCAGCGGCCCGACGAACGGATTCGCGACCAGCCGCATCAGCGCGAACGCCGACACCACCGCCCCGACCTCGACATAGCCGACCCCGAAGCTCCGCACGTACACCGGCAGCACCGGCACGACGACCCCGAACCCCAGCATCACGAAGAACGCGACGATCCCGAGGACCTTCACGTCGCGGGGGAGCCGCGCCCCGGGTTCACGGTTCTTCCACGGAGCACGCACCTACCGACGCTACCCCGTGCCCCCGACACTGCGATCCCGGACGGACGGTACCCTCACTCGGATGAGGCGGAGAAGCAGGGCGGCGGCAGTGCTCCTCACCGCGCACGTCCTCCTCCTCACCGGCTGCGCTCTCCCCGGGCAGACGCAGGACCCGGCCCTCTGCCCTCCCGTCGAGGAGTCGTGGAACGCCTTCGCGGCGGACCCCGCGACGGCGAACCGCGAGGCGTTCGAGGCCGCCCTCGACGCGCTCGAGTACGAGTCCTCCACCTCGACGGCGGTCGACGCGGCACGCTCGGCCAAGGCAGCGCTGCAGAACACCCTCGCTCGGAGGCCGGTGCGCAATCCGTACTTCTGGAACGCCCTCGACCTGATCGCCGAAGAGTGCTCCGAGGCCGGCGTCGAGCTCTCCTTCGACGGCCACGGCGAGCCGCTGCCCGCCGTCGGCTGACCCGCCCAGGAATGCCGGGCCGGGACGCGCGTTGTCCTCAGGGATGACTTCCGCAGCAGACCCGTCCACCGTCCCCACTCCCGAGCAGCGCGCCCTCGTGGTCGGCGCCACCGGCATCGGCGGCTCCGCCCTCGTCGACCTGCTCACCGAGCGCGGCTGGCCCGTCACCGCCCTCTCCCGCCGGCCGATCGCCGAGCGATCCGGCGTCACCCCGCTCTCCGCCGACCTCCGCTCGGCCGAGGACCTCGCCCGCGTGCTCGTCGACGAGAAGCCGACCCACGTCTTCTTCACCGCCTGGTCGCGCCAGGCCACGGAGGAGGAGAACATCGCCGTCAACGGCGGCATGGTCCGCGACCTCCTCGCCGCGCTCTCGCACGCGCCGCTCGAGCACGTCGCGCTGGTCACCGGGCTCAAGCACTACCTCGGCCCGTTCGAGGCGTACGGCCAGGGCGCGATGCCCGACACCCCGTTCCACGAGGAGGAGGAGCGCCTCGACGCGCCCAACTTCTACTACGCGCAGGAGGACGAGCTCTTCGCCGCCGCCGAGCGCGACGGCTTCACCTGGTCGGTGCACCGCTCGCACACCGTGATCGGCCACGCGGTCGGCAACGCGATGAACATGGGCCTCACCCTGGCCGTCGCCGCGTCGATCCACCGCGCGCAGGGCACGCCGTTCGTCTTCCCCGGCTCGCTCACGCAGTGGAACGGCCTCACCGACATGACCGACTCCACCGTCCTCGCCGAGCAGATGCTCTGGGCGTCGACGTCGGAGGCGGGCCGCGACGAGGCGTTCAACGTCGTCAACGGCGATGTCTTCCGCTGGCGCTGGATGTGGTCGCGGATCGCCGAGCACTTCGGCGTCGAGCCCGTCGGCCCCGGCGAGGAGCCGCAGCCCCTCGAGCAGCAGATGGCCGGCGCCGACGAGGTCTGGCAGCGCCTCGTCCGCGAGCACGACCTGATCGAGCCCGACCTCGAGCGCGTCGCCTCCTGGTGGCACACCGACGCCGACCTCGGCCGGCAGATCGAGGTCGTCACCGACATCAGCAAGTCGCGCCTGGCCGGCTTCGGCGTGCACCACCGCACGGTCGACTCCTTCACCGCCCTGTTCGACCGCTACCGCGCGGAGCGCCTGATCCCCTAGGCGCCCGATCCGGCAGGCGCCCGATCCGGCAGGCGCTGGATCCCGGAGGTCCGCGGCGCCGGGTCGGCGGCCCCGTCCGGTCGCCGACCCGTCGCCCGCACGACACCCGGGCGACACCCTGCGTCCCCCCGCGCTGCCTAGCGTCACGGCATGGCGGCGGCGGGGTACGGACGGGTGGGCACCCGGTGATCGAGCGGGTGGACCCGTTCCTCGGCACCGAGGCGACCCTGCTCCCCGACGCGACCGGGCTCGCGGCGACCTGGTGGTCGCCGAAGCCGCAGATCGGCAACACGCACCCGGGCGCGACCTTCCCGCTCGGGATGGTGTCCGCCTGCTCCTACTCCGGCGCCTACCCGACCGGCTACGGCCGCTACGACCTCGCGCTCGAGGGCGTCCCGCCGACGATCCAGGACGGCCTGGTCGCCTCCGGCTTCACGCACTTCCAGCAGTCGGGCACCGGCGCGATCCGCAAGTACTACAACTACCTCCGCGTCACGCCGATGCTCGAGCCGCTCGACGAGCTCGGCCGCAGCTGGGCGATCGAGGACGAGGTCGCCGAGCCCGGCTACTACGCCGCGACCCTCTCCTCCGGGATCCGCGCCGAGCTGACCGTCGGGCCCGCTTCGGTCGTGCACCGCTACACCTTCCCCGAGCACCGCAGCGCCCGCGTGGTCGTCGACCTCTCGCTCGGCGGCCTCGCGATCCCGTCCGGAGCGACGATCCCGCTCCGCGCGCAGCTGCACTCGATCTCGCCGGGCGTCGCAGCCGGCGAGGTCGTCATGGAGGGCGCACCGCTCGCCGTCCACCTCGAGTGCGACGCCCTGCAGTGGCGGCAGATGCTCTGGTACGACCGCCGTCTGATGCCCGGCGGCACCCGGCTCGACTTCGACCACATCCGCCCGACGACCCTCCGCCCGTTCGGGCTGATGTGGGCCGGTCCGAGCACGGCCGGCCAGACCGTCGAGCTGCGGATGGGCTTCTCCCTCCGCGGCACCGAGCGCGCCCGCGAGAACCTGCACCGCGACGTGCCGCCGACGACCGGCGGCTTCGACCAGCGCCGCGACCGCACCCGCAAGACCTGGCGGAAGCGCCTGCGCACGATCGCCGTGGACACGCCCTCGCCCGAGCGCGAGACCGTCTTCGCCACGGCGCTCTACCACTCGCTGATCAAGCCCTGCCTGGCGCCGGACGAGAGCCCGTTCTGGCCGACCGACGGCCCGTTCGTCTTCGACCTCAGCACCATGTGGGACATCTACCGCACCCAGCTCCCGCTGCTCACCGCGCTCCTGCCCGAGCGCGCGGTCGAGATCGGCGCGGCGCTGCTCACCATCTGCGAGGAGGAGGGCAACTTCCCGATCGGCTACCGGATGGCCAAGGGCAGCGACCGCTTCTCCCGCCAGGGCAGCGCGCTCGCGCACACCTTCCTCGCCGATCTCTGCCGCCTCGGCCTGCCCGGCATCGACTGGGAGGCGGCCCTCGTGCACATGGGCGAGGACCTCAAGCGCACCTACGGCGAGGAGTTCCTCGCGGCGGGGGAGGCGCACCCGATCAGCCACACCCTCGACCTCGCGCACGGCTACTGGTGCACCGCGGTCGTGGCGCGGCACGTCGGCGACCGCCTCCTCGCCGACCAGCTCGAGGAGCGGGCGGCCCAGTGGGTGAACGCCTACGACCTGCGCTCCGGCCTGCTCAAGGACTCCACCTACTACGAGGGCACCCGGCACAACTACTCCTTCCGACTGCTGCACGACATGGCCGGCCGCATCGCGATCAGCGGAGGCGACGACGCCTTCGTCGCGCAGCTGGACGAGTTCTTCGGCTACGGCGCCGAGCCCGTCGTGCAGCCGGGACTGCGCCCGGACCGCGCGGAGATGCTCGCGGGCGCGGCGCTCGGCCGCTTCGAGGGGCTGAACAACGAGCCCGACATGGACGCGCCGTGGGCGTACCACTACGCGGGCCGCCCCGACCGCACGGCCGAGATCGTGCACGGCGTGCTGCACCAGCGCTTCGGCGCCGGCCGCGGCGGTCTGCCCGGCAACGACGACTCCGGCGGCCTGAGCTCCTGGTACGTCTGGGCGAGCCTCGGGCTCTTCCCGGTCGCCGGCCAGGGGCTGCTGCTGGTCAACGCGCCGGCCTTCGCGCGGGCGTCGATCGCGGTGGGCGGGGCGGACGTCGAGCTGCGCACGACCGGCTTCGTCGAGCCGGTGCCCGGCGGCCCCGTCCAGTACGTGCAGTCCGCGGAGCTGAACGGCGCACCGCTCGACGCGAGCTGGATCACCGCCGCCGAGCTGCACCGCGGCGGCGAGCTGACGCTGCACCTCGGCGCCGAGCCGGCCGGCTGGGGGAGCGCCCCCGAGCACCGCCCGCCGTCGTTCCCGCGGCACTGAGCGCCCCTACCGTCTCCACCGCCTTCACCCCGCCCGCCTCCCTCCCTCCCGCCCGCACCGATCACCCCTGAAGGAGCACCATGGACCAGAGCACGCACGCCCACACCGTGCAGAACCGACTCGTCATCGTGGTCCGCGCGGATCCGGTGATCTGCGGGCACTCGGTCGAGGCCCGCAACCTCGCCGAGACCGCCCTCGAGCGCGGCTTCGACGAGGTGCGGATCGTCACCTGGCCGATCGAGCGGCTCCAGGCCGCCGGCCTCCCGCTCAAGCCGCTCGACGCCGTCCTCCCCTACAGCGACGGCATCATCGTCGAGCGCCCGGAGCCCGTCGGCGACTACAAGGTGCCGGACGGCCGCTTCCTCGCCGGCATGGTCGGCCGCCTGGTCGAGCTGTTCACCGACGGCGTGCCCACCGTCTGCCTCTCCCTCTACCTCAGCCCGCACACCCTCGCGGTGGCGGACGCCCTGCGCGCCGCCTGGAGCACCGGGCTCCCGGTCGACGTCACGACGATCGCCGAGGCGGTCGGCTCCGACGTCACGAACGTGGTCCGCCGAGCGGTCGAGGAGGGCCGCCTCGGCGCCGCCGCCCACATCTTCGCCTCGTACCTCTCGCAGGACCACTGCGTCGCCGTCTCCGAGTACACCCGCGACCTGATCGTCGAGGAGGCCGAGCGGATCGACGCGGTGCACGGCACCCGCTTCGCCGAGCAGTGCCGCGCGCGCATCGAGATCTCCTACCCGGCGATCGACTCCGACGCCTACACCGGGCTCGACCCGGCCGTGGTCGACGAGGTGGTGCGCGCCCGCGGGCTCCGCACCGACGGCTACGTGCTCTTCCTCTCCCGGCTGACGGAGGCGAAGGGCGTCGAGGATCTGATCGCCGGCTACGAGCGCAGCGCCGTGCACACGGACCGGGAGCTCGTCATCGCCGGGCGCGGTCCGCAGGAGGCGGAGCTGCGGCGTCTCGCCGCCGCGTCGCCGCTGGCGCACCGCATCCGCTTCCTCGACGACGTCGGCGACGCGGAGAAGCCCTACCTGATGGCCGGCTGCTCGGCGTTCGTGCTGCCGAGCAAGCCGCGCCCGGAGTTCGTCGAGACCTTCGGCATCGCGCTCGCCGAGAAGATGCTCGCGGGCGGCGGACCCGTCATCACGACCCTGACCGGCGGCATCGGAGAAGCGGTCGGCGAGCACGCGTTCATCACCCCGGTCGACGCCCCGGACACGATCGCCGCGCTGCTCGACCACGTGGTGCTCGAGCTGACCGCCGAGGACCGGGCGCAGCGGGCCGTCGCGGCGCGCGAGTACGTCCTGCAGTTCGACCGCCGCCGGGTGTTCGACCGGATGTTCGCCCGGCTCGGGCGCCCGGTGCAGGCGGGACAGGCCGCCTAGGCGCCGCCCTCGGCCGCGACGGCCAGGCGGTAGCGGACGAAGCGGAGGGTGAAGCTGTGCCGGTCGCCGGTGCCGAGGCGCTCCGCCAGCACGCGGATGCCGAGCACGGCGACGACGCGCCACCACTCGAGCTCGTCGGCGACGACGGCGGTGAACTCGTCGCCGGGCCGGACGTCATCGGGATCCGTGCCGGGGGCCTCGGCGCTGGAGCGCGGGGCGGTGGTCGTGTCGAGCATGGCGCCGACTCCTGTCGGCAGGCCTCGCGGGAGCGCTTCGGGTGCGCCGCGCACCCGGATGCCGGGCCCACGAGAGGGGGAGCTCGCTACCCGGCATCCGGTCATGCGCGCGGTCACGGGGTCGAGCCCGCCGGAACGAACCCGGACCGCACTCGAAGTGTAGGCCTGTGCCCCTGGGCGTGGCGCGGAATGTCAAGCGCTTGCGAGGCAGTTCGGAGAGTCCGACAGATATCGGCGAACTCGATGCCGGCCGGTCGTTCAGAGACGGCCGGCGCCAGGCGGCGAGCGTCAGTCGGCGTGCGCCAGCGGTGTTCGCTAGGCGGCCGGCTCCGCACGGCGCAGCGGCACCGCGGTCGCACCGACGGGCTCGGGGACGATGCGCAGACCGGCGCCGCTGTTAGCGCGCTCCATCAGGGCCTCGATCCACTCGGGGTTGATCGTGGGCTGTCGGCTGCCCTTGAAGTCGAACTGCAGTGGGATGGTGGGGTGCATCCAGACGCCGCGGCGGCCGGTCCCGGCGTTCGGGCTGGCGTCGAGGGTGAGCAGGAAGCGCTCGTCCCGGCGGAACTTGTTGATGATGACGATCTGCAGGTGGGCCAGAGTCCGGTCGTCGACCTCGATGGCCGCCGGAGGAGTGCCGTACATGATGCTGCCCATGGTCTTCTCCCGTTCGCACGAAGACAGGAGCCTGTCCCTGTCGCTAGAAAGACTGTCTACTAGTTTGACTAACGATGTCAAGCCGGGCCGGATGAACGGACGGTGACGCCCGGAGAGCCCGAGCACCCACGCCGAGGACGCGTGTTCCGCAGAGAACGCGGAGGGTGCGGCCGAGCCGAGCGGCTCAGGCGCGGCGTCGCTCGACGGTGAGCTCGTGGTCGGCGTCGTCCTCGAGGACGTCGCCCTGCTCGCCGGGGATCTCGACGATCTCGCGGACGGTCTGCAGGAAGCGGACCACCGCGCTCGCCTCCTCGGGGGAGAGCTGCTCGGCCGCGGCCAGCATCCGCTGGTTCATGTCGTCGAGCGTCTCGCGCACCTCGCGGTGGGAGGTGGGAGTCGCGACGATCCGGATCGCGCGCCGGTCGCTCGGGTGCGGCTGGCGGAGGACGTGGCCGCTCTTGACCAGACGGTCGATCAGCACGGTGGTGGAGGCGGAGGAGATGCCGAGGTAGGCGGCGAGGTCCTTCGGGCTGACGTGCTGGCCGCCCTGCTGCCGGCGCATGAGGAACTGGACCGCGAGCAGATCGTTCTCGCCCATGCCCATCGATCCGCGGGTCCGCCGGCGCATCGCGCTCTCGGCCGTGCGGAAGGCGCGCATCGCGCCGAGGACGTCGGCGGCCCCGGGCGCACTCGGAACGGCCGGGTGCCGAAGGGCAGCCGGTCGACTCAGCGCGACCTCGTCCATGCATCACAGCTTAGACAGTCATGTAGCAAGAAGATCTAGTCATGTACAACCCCGTCCTGGTGCTTGTCCTCGGCGACCCCAGACGGTACGAATGGACAAGCTAGTTGACGAGCTAGCGAAATCAGGACGAGGAGGACGGCATGCTCGACACCGCACCGGTCCTCCCGCTCTCGGATCCCCTGCTCGGCACGTCTCTGGCCGATCGCTACCTCCTGCTCGAGCGCATCGGCGAGGGCGGCAGCGCGACCGTCTTCCGCGCGCGCGATCTCCGTCTGGCGCGATCCGTCGCCGTGAAGGTCTACCGCGAGATCGCCGACACCCCGAACGAGCGGTCGCGGCGCGAGCGCGAGGTGCGCCTCCTGATCGACTCCCGCCACTCCTCGATCGTCGAGATCCTCGACCAGGGCGAGATCGCGACGGAGGAGGGCGCGCTCGCCTTCCTCGTCCTCGAGTACTTCGATCCGGCCGACCCCGCCGCCGGCTGGTTCGCCTCGGGCGACGAGCGGCTGCTCGCCGAGGTCGGCGCTCAGCTCGCCGACGCTCTGGCGCACCTGCACGCGCGGGACGTCCTCCACCGGGACGTGAAGCCCGAGAACGTGCTGGTCCGCACGCGGTCCGTCGCCGCCGCCGGTGCCCTGCACGAGGCGAAGCTCAGCGACTTCGGCATCGCGCGGGCCGTCGACGACGCGCGGCTCACCCGCTCGGACGTCCTGGTGGGGACCGCGGCGTACCTCAGCCCCGAGAGCCTCGGCTCCGGGACGGTCGGCCCGGCGTCCGACGTCTACTCCCTCGGCCTGGTGCTGCTCGAGGCGGTCTCCGGACGTCGTGCCTACACCGGCACCACCCTGGAGATCTCGCTGCAGCGGATGCACCACGCTCCGGTCGTCCCCGACTCGGTGCCCGAGCGCTGGCGCGGGCTGCTGACCGAGATGACCAGGCTCGACCCCGCCGCCCGCCCGAGCGCCGACGAGGTCGCACGCCGACTGTGGTCGGGACTGCGCGACCAGCCGCAGGCCACGCCGTTGCGCAGCGGCGTGCACGGGGCGATCGCGGCGCTCTCGGCGGTGGCGGTCGGCGTCGCCTCGACGCTCGCTCTGCTCGGTCGCCTCGGCTGACGCGTCGACCCCGGTCCCGCGCCGCCCAGGTGGCGGGCAGGAGTGCTGTCGTAGTCTCCCGGTGACCGTCGACCCGCTGACCGTCGACCGACGCCGACCGTCCGCTGCTCTGGCCGCGGACCCGAACGGAGCCGATCCCATGAGCCCGCGCCGCCTCTTCCGCATCCTGTCGATCCTCGAGGCGGTGACCTGGACGCTCCTGCTCGTCGGCATGCTGCTCAAGTACGCCGTCGGAGTCGGCGACTGGCCGGTGAGCGTGGCCGGCCCGATCCACGGCTTCGCGTTCCTCGCCTACGGGGCGGCCGCGCTCGTCCTCGCGGTGAACCAGCGCTGGACCGCCGGAGCGACCCTGCTCGCGCTGGCCAGCGCCGTGGTGCCGTACACGACGATCCCGCTGGAGCGCGGCTTCGAGCGGCGCGGGCTCCTCGAGGGCGACTGGCGCCGCGAGGCGGGCGCCGACCCGCGTGACCGGAGGCTCCCGAGCCGGCTGCTGCGCTGGGCGCTCGGCCGCCCGGTTCTCGCGGCCGCCCTGGTCCTGGCCGCCGTCGCCGCGCTCTTCGCCGCGCTGCTCGTCGTCGGCCCGCCCGGCGGTGGCGAGGCCTGACGCGCCTGATCGGATCGCCCGCGGAGCGGTCGCATCGAGATCCACCCGCGTCAGCATGCCGGCGGATGCTCGCCCGAGCATCGTGGGTCTCGATACGCGCTGCGCGCTGCTCGACCAGCATGTGCGCACGCACGCCGGCGCACCCTGCGCGGTTCCTGCAGCACGTGCGGGCTCGCCCCGACGTCCTGCGCGCGATTCCCGCTGATCGAGTAGACCGCGCAGCGGGTGTATCGAGATCCCCCCACCGTCAGAACGGCGCGGGAACATCGACGAAGTGCGGCCGTGGAGGCGGGTCGGGCGGACGCCCGGGGAGTGCCGGTGGCTGGCTGCTGATCCGCCGGCCCGTCGGGCTCGTCCAGACGATCGTCCCGTCGCCGCTTGTGACGTAGCTCCACTGGTCCCCGTGCCGGATGTGGTGGTGGGACGTGCAGAGCGAGACGAGGTTCTCCAAGGATGTCTCTCCGCCGTTGCGCCACTCGAGGGTGTGGTCGGCCTCGCTGGTCGCGGCGGGGCGGGTGCAGCCGGCGAAGCGGCAGGTCTGGTCCCGCAGCTGCAGGTGCAGGCGCATCTGCGGCGGTGGAACGCGGTGGGTGCGGCCGACGGAGACGACGGCGCCGGTCTCCGGATCGGTGAGGACGCGGGTGAAGGAGGCTGCGGTGCGGATCAGTTCTCGGGCGATCGGGGCGGGGACGGGTCCGTAGCCGTCGAGGTCCGCGGGTGCGTCGTCGAGACCGACCGCGGTCGAGGCGGCGAGGGTGAGGCGCACCTCGGCCCGCACTCCGGGGACGAAGGTCGGGTCGGGTCGGTGCTCGGCGTTCGGCGTGGTGCCGGCGATGTCGCCGTCGCAGAGCAGATCGACAGCCGCGTCCGCGCTGAGCTGCTGGAGGGTGCGCGGATCGCCGTCGTCGCGGAGGGTGCGGGCGATGCGGCGCAGCCGGTCGCAGGCGCCCGTCACCGCCGTTGCGGGGGCGTGGACGCAGAGGGTCGCCATGCCGTCGACGTCCGGGGTGACCCAGACGGCGCGGTCCTCCCGTGCGCGCGCGTGGCGCTCGGCGAGGGGCTGCTCGTGCAGCTCCTCGCGCCAGCGGCTCAGTGTGCGACGCAGCTGGGTGGTCGTCATCGTGAGAACGGCGTCGGCAGCGCGCTCGTCGAGCGCCGCGCGGGAGTTCTCCGGGAGGCTGCTCGCGGTCCGGCAGATCGCCTCACCGGCCTCCCAGAGGATCCGCGCGTCTCTCAGCAGGGCGCGAGTGAGCGGAAGGTGCTCCATCAGCATCTGCGCGGTCTCGAGGCGGCGCGAGACCTCCCGCTCGGACACGCCGAGCGTGACCGCGAGTTCGGCGCGGATGGAGCGCTCGACGAGGTCCCGGGTCTCGCTTCGGGTCGCGCCGCGGGCGAATGATTCCGGGACCGTGAGGGCGACGCGGTAGCCGCGGTGGATGCGTTCTGCGGCTCTCAGGCGCGTCGGGGATGCGGCGCGCTCGGCGGCGGCGGCGTCGGTGAAGCAGTCGCGCACCTCCGCGAGTGCTGCCGCGTTCTCATCGTTTGACATACGCGTATTGAAGCAGGGGGCACCGACAGCATGGTCGGAACCAGGGGCTGATCGGGGACAACGTCGTCGGAACGCGAGTGTGGAGGAGGCTCGCTCCCGGATGTCTCGGCGATGGTGGGTCTCGATACGCCGCCGGAGGTGGCTGCTCGACCAGCATGCACGGGCCGCCGGAGGTGGCTGCTCGACCAGCATGCACGGGCCGCCGGAGGTGGCTGCTCGACCAGCATGCAAGGGCCGCCGGAGGTGGCTGCTCGACCAGCATGCAAGGGCCGCCGGAGGTGGCTGCTCGACCAGCATGCAAGGGCCGCCGGAGGTGGCTGCTCGACCAGCATGCAAGGGCCGCCGGAGGCGGCTGCTCGACCAGCATGAACGGCTGCCCTGCGGGGTGCTCGACCGGCGTGTGTCCCCTCTCTTGCTGGTCGAGTAGCGCGCGCAGTGCGCGTATCGAGACCCACTCGCGTCAGAAGGACGAGCCTGCAGACCGGCCTTGCTGCTGACGATGGGTCTCGATACGCCCCTGCGGGGCTACTCGACCAGCATGGGGGCCGCCGAAGCGTCACCGACGTCCTGGGGGCAGGGGTCTCGATACGCCCTGCGGGCTACTCGACCAGCATGGGTCGCCCTGCGGGGTACTCGACCAGCGTGGGTCGCTCCGCGGGCGTTTCGACGAGCGGGGGGCTTGCTGCGGGCGACTCGATCAGCAGGGGATGCGGCGCGGCGTCAGGACGGGCGGGTCGCGGCGTCGATCAGGATCTCGGCGGCGCGGCGGGCGTGCAGGGCGGACTCGGGGGTGCCCGAGATGGCGGCGGTGGTCTGCGCGCCCTCGGCCAGGATGGCGAGCTGCTGGGCCAGCTCGGGGCCGCCGCCCACCTCCTCGGTCAGCACGGCGAGGAAGCGCTGGAAGGTGTCCTTGTGTTCGCGGGCCAGCTGCGCGACCGCCGGGTTGGACGAGCCGAACTCGCCGAAGGCGTTGATGAAGCTGCAGCCGCGGAAGGAGTCCTCGGAGAACCAGTCGAAGAGGAAGTCGTAGATCGCCAGGAGCTTCGGGCGGGCGCCCGCCGCGGCGGCGACCCGGCTGCGCACGCCGAGCGTCCACTGCTCGTGGCGGGCCTGGAGCACGGCCAGGACCAGCGCCTCCTTGCTCGGGAACTCCGAGTAGAGCCGCTTCAGCGAGACGCCGGCGGCGGTGCGCAGCGCGTCCATCCCGACCGACTGGATCCCGCGCTCGTAGTAGAGGCGGTCGGCCGCCGCGAGGATCGCCTCGCGGGGAGGCGTTGCTTCGAGCGTCGGCGGCGTCATCCCTCCATCGTAGGCGCTGAGGGAACGCGCGTTCTCAGTTGTCCGACACTCGTTCGGCACTCAGCGCCCCTAGGCCCGGCCCGGTGTCGGCGGCTGCTGCTAGCGTCGGCCCCGCTCGGACCCCTCCTGATCGTCACCGGCGATCGGGGCCCGCGCGAGAGGCGGTCCCCGTGGTTCTGGCGATGCAGGCGGACGACTTCGGCGGGCCCGAGGCCCTCCACGCGGTGACGACCGAGCCCGGCGAGCCCGCCGCCGGCCGGGTGCGGATCCGCGTGCGCGCCGCGGGCGTCAATCCCGCGGACGCGAAGCTCCTCCGCGGTCTCTTCGGTCGTGGGCGCACCCCCGTCCGGCCCGGCAGCGAGGTCGCGGGCGTGGTCACCGCCGTGGGAGAGGCAGCGACGGGGCCGCTCGGCGACGTCCGCGTCGGCGACGAGGTGGTCGCCTTCCGCGTCTCCGGCGGCTACGCCGAGGAGCTGGTCGTCCCGGCCGCCTCGGTGCTGCCGAAGCCGCCGGGCCTCGCCTGGGAGCAGGCGGCCGGGCTCCTGCTCACCGGCACGACCGCGGTGCACCTGCTCGAGGCGACGCACGTCTCCGCCGGCGACACCGTCCTGATCCACGGGGCGAGCGGCGCCGTCGGCAGCCTCCTTGTCCAGCTCGTGCGCGAGCGCGGCGCCCGTGCCATCGGCACGTCCAGCGAGCGGGGCGCCGCCGTCGTCGAGCGCTTCGGCGGCGAGTCCGTCCGCTACGGCGCCGGCCTGGTGGAGCGGGTGCGCGCCCTCGCCCCCGACGGCGTCGACGTCGCGCTCGACACGGCGGGCACCGACGAGGCGCTCGACGCCTCCGTCGAGCTCGTCGCCGACCGCTCCCGGATCGCCACCGTCGCCGGCTTCGAGCGCGGCGCGGCGCTCGGCGTCCTGGTGCTGGGCGGCGGCGCCGGCGCCGATCCGGGCACCGCTCTGCGCGACGCCGCCCGGGCACCGCTGCTCGAGCGGGCCGGCCGCGGCGAGCTCGAGGTGGTGCTCGGCCCCTCCTTCCCGCTCGCCTCGGCCGTGGAGGCGCTCGCGCTGGTCGAGTCGGGCCGCGCCGGCGGCAAGGTGGTGCTCCTCCCCTGAACGCCGTCGACCCCAGCGCCGCAGACTCCCGATCCGCGGACCCGCGCCCCGTCGACCTCGTCGCGAACGGCCCCTTCGACGTCGTCGGCGCCGCGAACCTCCTCCTGCACCACGCGCTGCCCGGCGTCGAGCGGGTCTCCGACGACGGGCGGCGGCTCGAGCGGCTCGTCACCGTCGGGTCGCGGGCGGTGCCGCTCGCGCTCGAGCTGACCGCGACCGGCGTGCGGGTCACGACGACCGACCCCGCCGTCCTCCCGCTGGTCCGCGCCTGGTTCGATCTCGACTCCGACGTCGAGGCGATCGGCGCCGCCCTCGCCCGCGATCCGCTGCTGGCCCCGATGGTCGCCGCGCGGCCGGGACTGCGGGCGACGCAGTACCCCGCGCCGTTCGAAGCCGCCGTGATGGCGGTCCTCGGCCAGCAGGTGTCGGTCGCGGCGGCGAGGACCTTCGGCGGGCGCGTCGTGACAGCGTTCGGCAGTGAGGGCGAGTGGGGCCTCCACTCGTTCCCCACGCCCGAGGCCCTCCTCGCCGGACCGATCGAGGAGCTGCGCGCCGCGATCGGCGTGACCCGGGCCCGCGCGGCGACCGTCCGCGCGGTCGCGGCGGCCTTCGCCGACGGGCTGGTGCTCGACCGCGCGGGCGACCTGCCCGAGCAGCGCCGGCTCCTGCTCGCGATCCCCGGCATCGGCCCGTGGACCGCCGACTACCTCGGCCTCCGGCTGCTCGGCGACCCGGACGCGTTCCCCGCGGGCGACCTGGTCCTGCGCCGCGCGCTCGGCGGCATCAGCACGGCGGCGGCCGACGCGGCCTCGCAGGCCTGGCGTCCGCACCGCGCCCACGCGGCCTTCCACCTGTGGGCCTCGACGGGCGCCGTCTGAACCCGTCGGACCGTCCCGAGCGCGTCCCGCCTAGCCCGACGAGGCGCGCAGGACGAGGGTGCCCTCGAGGAGCGTCGAGCCGGTCACGCCGCCGACCAGGCGGTCGAGGGCGGCCTCGGCCAGCGCTTCGAGCGGCTGCCGCAGCGAGGTGAGCGGCGGAGCGCTGTACTCGCCCTCCCAGGTGCCGTCGAAGCTCGCGACCGCGATGTCGTCCGGCACCCGGAGCTCCGCGTCCCGGAGCGCGCGGAGCACGCCGATGCCGATCAGGTCGGAGGCGGCGAAGACGGCGTCGGGCCGGGGCGACAGGCCGGCCAGGACCCGGCCGGCGGCCCGGCCGCCCTCGCGGGAGTAGTCGCTGCGGAGTGCGGGACCCGGCTCCCGCCCGGCGTGGAGGCACGCCGACTCCCAGCCGCGCCGACGGGCCTCGACGCGGCCGCGGTCGTCCCGCTCGAGGTCGCCGACGAAGGCGATGCGGCGCCGCCCCGTCTCCAGGAGGTGGCGGGTCACCGCCGCCGCGCCGGCCTCCAGGTCGACGCCGACGCCGTTCGCCCCGGACTCGTCGCTGCTGTTGAGCTGCAGCCAGGGGACGCCGAAGGAGTCGATCGACCCCCGGTCGACGGGGCCGCCCGCCAGGAGGAGCACCCCGGCGATCTGCCGCGCGGTCAGATCGCGGAGGCGGGCGTGCAGGGCGTCGACGTCCGGGATCGAGGTGACCACGAGCAGATCGAGCCCTCGGGCGCGCGCCGCGTCCTCGACGGCGCTGGCCAGCTCGGTGAAGAGCGGATTGCTGAACACCCGACGGCTGCCGACCGGGGCGAGCAGGGCGATGGTCCGGGAGGTCCCGGTCCGGAGGGCGGCCGCCGTGGCGTTCGGCCGGTAGCCGAGCTCGGCGATCGCCGCCCGCACCCGCGCCGCGGTCGCCTCGGCGACGGGCGCGGTCCCGGTGAGCGTGTACGTCACGACGGCGTCGCTGACGCCGGCCAGGCGGGCGACGTCGCGCCGAGTGACCCGTCGCGAGGTGTTCATCGCAGCGAACCTACCGCGCCCGTGCCCGGAGCGCCCGTGCCCGCCCGCCCGGCGTCACCGGCCTCAGCTCGCGGGCGGCCGCACGCTCCCGACCCGCGACACCTCGTAGAGCACTCCGCGCTCCGGGTGCAGGAGCGGCGGGACGAGTCCCGCTCGGCCGAGCAGGGCGCCGGACAGCTCGAAGGCCCCGCCGTCCTGCGGCCACCAGATCGCCTCGCGGTCGGCGAGGCCCCGCGTGCCGACGACGATCGGGGCCACCCGGTACACCGACTCCGGATCGAGGCCGGGCAGGCGGACCCGCCCGGGGGAGACGACGCCGGCGCGCGCGAGCGAGACGTACGCGTAGACGGCGGCCGAGCGGTCGGGAGCGACGACGCCGTGCACCGCGATCGTCTCGTCCGGGTGGTCCAGGCGGACGAGGTCGCCGCCGTGCAGCAGCGGCCGGAGCCGCTTGTGCAGGGCGATCCACTGGCGCAGCTCCTCGAGCTCCTCGTCGCCGGCGGAGCGCAGGTCCCACTCGACGCCGAGGTGGCCGAACAGCGCCGTCAGAGCGCGGAAGGACAGGTCGTGCACGCGGCCCGTCGTGTGCGAGGCGCCCGACGCGATGTGGGTGCCCATCAGCTCGGGCGGCAGCAGCTGGCCGGTCCAGCGGTTCATCTGCTGGCGGTCGAGCGGGTCGTTGTTGTCGGAGACCCAGACGCGGTCGGTCCGCTCCAGGATCTCCAGGTCGATCCGCGCTCCGCCCGAGGAGCAGGACTCGATCTCGAGCCCCGGGTGCAGGGCCCGGATCTCGTCCATCAGCCGGTAGACCGCGAGCGTCTGGCGGTGCACGCCCGGGGCTCCGTCGGGACGCCGGCCCGCGTCGGTGAGGTCGCGGTTGTGGTCCCACTTGATGTAGCCGATGTCGTACTCGTCGAGGATCGCCAGGATCGCGTCGCGGAGATGGGCGAAGCAGTCCGGATCGCCCAGGTCGAGGACCTGCTGCCAGCGCGACTCGGGCGGCATCCGGTCGCCGGTCGCGAGGATCCACTCGGGGTGCGCCCGGGCGAGGTCCGAGTCCGGGTTGACCATCTCGGGCTCGAACCAGAGCCCGAACTGCAGGCCGAGGGAGCGCACGTGGTCGACCAGGGGGTGCAGCCCGTCCGGCCAGACGTCGCTCGAGACGGTCCAGTCGCCCAGGCCGGAGTGGTCGTCGCGTCGGCTGCCGAACCAGCCGTCGTCGAGCACGAAGCGCTCGATCCCGAGGTCGGCCGCGCGGTCGGCCAGCTCGACGAGGGCGTCGAGGTCGTGGTCGAAGTAGACGGCCTCCCACACGTTGATCGTGACGGGCCGCGCCGAGTGCGGGTGTCCCGGCCGGGCGCGCAGCTGCCGGTGGAAGCGACGCGCGACCTCGTCCAGTCCGTCGCCGTAGACGGCATGGATCCACGGTCCGGTGTAGGTCTCGCCGTGGGCGAGCCGGACCTCGCCGGGCAGCAGCAGCTCGCCGCCGCCGAGGGTCTGCACGCCGGTGTGCACGCGCTCGACCTGATGGACGTGGTTGCCGGACCACGCGGTGTGCACGCCCCAGACCTCGCCGCGGGCGAAGCCGAAGCCGGGCTCGCCGACGCTGAGCAGGGTGGCGGCGTCCGCCCCCGTCCGCCCGTGCCGGCCCTCGCGGCGGTGCGCGCCGATGGTGACGGCCGAGCGCTGCGGCACCCGCTCCTTGCCCCAGCGGCCGGCGAAGTCGAGGATCTCGCTCGCCGAGGCCGGGGTGGGCAGGCTGAGCAGCAGCTCGTCGACCTGGTAGCCGTCACCGCCGAGGTTGGTGAGCGCCGCCCGCATCCGCAGCACGCCGGAGGGGTCGAGGACGATCACGATCTCGAGTCCGAGCGCGGCGAGGTCGTCCCGGGCGCGGACCACGAGCGTCCCCGCGCCGGCGTCCGCGATCTCGCCGGCCGGAAGGGCGGCGCCGTCGAGCTCGAGGCTCGTGGTGCGGAAAGCCGGCGACCAGGCCGCCCCCGCGCGGGATCCGCTGAGGCCGGGCCGGCCGGTCCAGCCGGTGGAGTGCTCGAGGAGCACCGCGAGGCGGATCGGCTCGTCGATGTCGTTCGGGCCGACCGGAGCGACGCCCGAGAGCACCAGCGCGTCGAACGCCGCCCGATCGAGCGGCCCGCAGTCCGCCCCCCAGTGCGCGACCGACGGGAGCCGGGAGTCGCTGAGGTCCAGCACGAGGGCGACTCCGGCGCTGCGGAGGACGACTCCGGTCGAGGAGGTGGCGAGTGTCACGGTGAGTGTTCCTGTTCTGCCCGGATCGGGGCTGTTCTGCCCGGATCGGGGCTGTTCTGCCCGGTCAGGGCGCGGACGACGCGCAGCCGCAGGACTCCCGGAGGAGCAGCTCCCCGCGGAACAGCGTGTGGTGCGCCTTGTCGGGAGTGAAGTCGATGATGGTGTCGATCGCAGCGCGGGCCATCTCGCGGACCGGCTGCTTGAAGGAGGTGAGCCGCGGGACGCTGAACGCGGACTCCGCGGTGCCGTCGTAGGAGACGATCCGGAGGTCCTCCGGGACTCGGAGCCCGAGGTCCGCCGCGCCGCGGAGGACGCCGATGCCGAGGAGGTCCGAGCCGGCGAAGACGGCGTCGGGCCGGTTCGGGGTGTCCAGGAGCATCCGCGCCGCCTCGATCCCGCCCTCGCGCGTCCAGGTGGTGGTGACCACCGGTCCGGGCTCCAGTCCGATCTCCTCGATCGCCTCGGCCCAGCCCAGCACGCGCGGGTCGGTGGTGTCCTGCGAGCTCGCGCCGATGACGAGGCCGACGGAGCGGCAGCCGTGCACGTCGGCGAGGTGCTGGACGACGGTGCGCGCGCTGTGGCGGATGTCGACCCCGACGCTGGCGGCGCCGTCCGCGGGATGGAAGGCGTCGATCCACATCACGGGGACGGGGATCGAGTCGAGGGAGGAGCGGTCGCTGGCGTGCCGGACGCTCGAGAGCATCACGCCGTCGACGCCGCGCTGCGCGATCTCGTCGAGGAGCCGCACCTCCGTCTCGAGGCTCTCGTGCGAGTTGGCGATGAGCAGTGCGTAGCCGCGCTCCGTGGCCGCGATCTCGAGCTGCAGCGCGTACTCGGAGAAGAACGGGTTGCTCACATCGGCGACGATGAGGGCGAGAGTGTGCGTCCGGCCGGTGCGCAGGGCGCGAGCGGTGGAGTTCGGCCGGTAGCCGAGCTCCTCCATCGCCGTCCGCACGCGCTTCGCCGTCTCGGGAGTGACGTGCTTCGCCCCCGTCATCACGTAGCTGACGACGGCCGAGCTCACCTGCGCTCGCTCCGCGACGTCGTTGCGGGTCGGGCGCTTGCGGGGGGTGGTGATGTCCGGCACGGGGTCTCCTCGAGTAAGCGACGATCGGCGGAGAGGGGGACAGGATCGCCCCCTCTCCGCCAGTCTGGCCGAAGCGCTACTGGAACAGCGCGTTCACCTGATCGTTCGCCGACGACAGCGACGACGGCTCAGCCTGGCCCTCGAACACCGCGTCGACCGCCGGCTGCATGATGCCGTTGATCTTGGCCGCGTTGTCGGAGATCGGGAAGAGGAACGTGGTCCCCTCGTCGACCTGCCCGGTGAAGGCCGTGACGTCGATCCCGCGCTCCGCGAAGGCGGCCTGGGCCGCGTCCGAGCCGGAGGGGATGGCCGGGAAGACGACGCCGGCGGCGCCGATGACGTTCTGGCAGTCGGCGGAGGCCATGTACTCGACCCACTTGGCCGAGGCGGCCTTGTTGTCCGAGCCGGACCAGATGGAGTCGGCCAGTCCGTTGAACATCGTGGCGCGCTTGCCGTCGGGGCCGGTCGGGGTCGGGGCGGTGCCGACCTGGATGTCCTTGAGGCCGTAGAAGGAGTTGATGTTCCACGAGCCGTTGGTGATCATCGCGTACTTGCCGGCGCCGAAGGTCTGCGTCGAGTCGCTGCCGGTGACGGCCGCGAGGGAGGGCATGTAGCCCTCGTCGATGACCTTCGCCATCCAGCCGATGGTCGCCTGGAAGCGCTCGTCGTCGTAGTTGTACTTCGTGCCCCAGGGGTTCTTGTCGGTGTAGCTCCAGCCGGTGGTGCCGGCGTACATCGACCACTGGGTCTGGCCGTTGCCGCCGCCGGACTGGCCGTCCAGGCCCAGGCCGTACACGGCGACGCGGGTCTTGTCGAAGCCGGCCTCGTCGCCGCGGACGCCGTTGACGTCGACGGTGAGGTGCGCGATGGCCTTCTCGTAGCTGCCGCCGTCGTCCGGGTTCCAGTCCAGGCCGGCGATCTGGTCGGCGGTGTAGCCGCCGTCCTCGACGAGGGCCTGGTTGTAGAAGATCGCGGTGGTGTCCCAGTCCTTCGGGAGCCCGTAGCGCTCGCCGTCCTCGCCGACCCAGAGGTCCGCGAGGCCCTTCTGGTACTGCGAGACGTCGACGCCGTCCTTCTCGACGACGCCGTCGAGCGAGACGACCTGGCCGTTGTTCACGAAGTCCGCGAACTTCGAGAGGTGGTCGGTGAACACGTCGGGGGCCGTGCCGGCGACGAAGCCGTTGGTGAGCTTCGTCCAGTAGTCGTCCCAGGAGTACTGCGAGATCGTGACGCTCACGTCCGGGTTCGCGGTGTGGAAGTCGTCGGCGCACTGCTGGTAGGCGGCCTTCTGGTTGTTGTCCCAGAGCCAGTAGTCGATGGTGCCGGAGGCGGAGCTGGTGTCGATGTCGGCGCTGTCGCCGCCACCGCTCGCTGCGCCGCCGGAGCCCCCGACGCAGCCGGTGAGTCCGAGGGTGAGGACGGTGGTGCCGGCCAGGACGGCGGCGGATCGTCGGAGGATGCGGGTCATGGTGCTGGTTCCTGTCTGCTGCTTCATTGCACGGGAGGGAAGGGAGGGGGAGAGGGAGGAAGGGGAAGGGGAGGAAAGAGGGGAAGGGGAAGGGGGCGGAGAAGGGGAAGGGGAAGGGGGCGGAGAAGAGGGAGGGGGCGGAGAAGGGGGAGGGGACGGAGAAGAGGGAGGGGGTGGAGAAGAGGGAGGGGCGGTCACTTCACGCCCGAGAAGCCGATGGAGTCGACGATGCGACGGCCGAAGGCGAGGAAGAGGAGGAGGACGGGGATGGCGGCGACGACGGTCGCGGCCATCAGTCCGGCCCAGTCCGGGCTGCCGCCCGGGGTCTGCGAGCGGAAGACGCCCAGGGCCACGGTGAGCACGCGGCTGTCCTCGGTGTTGCCGGCGAGCAGTGGCCAGAAGTAGTCGTTCCAGGTGTTGATGTAGGTGAGGATGCCCAGGGTCGCGAGCGGCGCCGTGCTCATCGGCACGATGAGGCGGAAGAAGATCCGCAGCTTGCCCGCTCCGTCGAGCTCGGCCGCCTCCTCGATCTCGCGGCTGATGCCGAGGAAGAACTGGCGGAGGAAGAAGACCGCGAAGGGGGTCATCAGCAGCGTCGGCAGCGAGAGCCCGATGAAGGAGTTGAGGAGCCCCAGATCGCGCATCAGGACGAAGTTGGGCAGGGCGGTGAAGATCGGCGGGACCATCAGCGCGGTGAGGAAGAGGAAGAAGACGGCGTCGCGGCCGGGCCAGCGCAGTCGCGCGAAGGCGTAGGCGGCGAGGGAGCAGAAGAGCAGCTGGCCGAGGGTGACCAGGGTGGCGTAGGCGACCGAGTTGCGCAGGTAGAGCCAGAAGTTCACGGAGGCGCCCGACCCGCCCTCGGCGAGGGCCTGCTCCTGGGTGGAGAAGCCCAGGACGCGGGCGAAGGCGCCCCAGGTGAAGTCGACGGGCAGCAGCGAGGTCGTGTCGCTGGCGAGGGCGTTCCCGGTCGAGAACGCGGTGCGCACCATCCAGAAGAACGGGAAGAGGGTGACGACGAGGGCGAGGATCAGCGCGATCCAGGCGACGACGCGGCCGAGGGAGGGGCGGCGGGCCGGTCGGGTGCGCGCGGGGACGGGCGCGGGGGACGCGGCGGCGGCGGGATCGAGGGCGACGGGAGCTGCAGTGGACATCGGCGTTCCTTACGCGAGGTCGGACTGGTCGGCGCGCAGCAGCCGGAGCTGGATCAGCGCGACGCCGGCGAGGATGACGAGGAGGACGACCGAGATCGCACTGGCGTAGCCGAAGTCGTTCTCGCCGAAGCCGACCTGGTAGATGTAGTACTGCATGACCCTCGTGGCGTTGACCGGGCCGCCCCGGGTGGTGACGGCGACCGTGTCGAAGACCTGGAACGAGCCGGTCACGGTGACCACGAGGACCAGCGCGAGCACCGGCCGCAGCAGCGGCAGGGTGATCTTCCAGAACGAGCGCCACTCGCTCGAGCCGTCGATCGCGGCCGCCTCGTAGACGTAGCTCGGGATGAGCTGCAGGCCGGCGAAGACCAGCAGCGCGGTGTAGCCCATGTGCCGCCAGACATTGACCAGCGCGATCGTCGGGATCGCCCAGTTCGAGTCGGCGAAGAACGGGATCCGGGTGAGCCCGAGGTTCTCGATGACGCTGTTGACGAGGCCGAGCTGGTAGTCGAGCAGGAGGAACCAGATCATCGCCGCGATGACGTTCGAGATCAGGAAGGGCAGCAGGATCGCCCCGCGGATCACCACGGACTGGGTGAGGCGGTGCATCAGGACGGCGAGGCCGACCGCGACGACCGTCTGGACGACGATGTTGATCAGGACGTACTCGAGGGTGACGCCGACCGAGTTCCAGAACAGCGGGTCCTTCGCCAGGCGGAGGTAGTTGTCGAAGCCGATGTACGACGGCGCGCTCATCAGGTTGTAGTCCGTGAAGCTGAGGTAGATGCCGCGGATCGTCGGGACGACGTAGAAGGCTCCGAAGCCGACGGCCGCGGGGAGGATGAACGCGAGCGCGACGAGCAGCTCGGAGCGGCGCGCCCGGCGCCGGCCGAGCGACATCGTCGGGCGGATCCGGACCGCGTCGGCGCCCTGGCGGGTGCGCCCCTCGCGGAGAGCCGTCATCGTGCGCACCCGGTTCGTCGCGCGTTCGACCGTCGTGAAAGCAGCAAGAGATGACTCCTTCGTCATTGTCCGAGCAGGTGAGGAGGCGCCCGTTCCGCGGTGCGGGGGAGCGTGCTGCGAAGGAAGCTACACGAGTAACCGGGAGGAATTCAACTGTTGAATGATTGTTCTTACATAACTACAGTCGGGCTCGGCTCCGAGCAGTGCTGCCGGGTCGGAGAGAGAGCATCATGACGATTCCGCCCGTGGATCCCGCACGCATCGCCGTGCAGATCGACCCCGACGGCGCCTTCGCCGACGTCCGAGGCCCGGGCGTCCGCGTCCACCTCGTCGAGACCGGCTCCGGCGGTCTGCGGGTCGAGGTCGGAGCCGTCGCCGCCGTCTCGCGGGTGCGGCTGCGCTGGGCCGCGGCGATCCCCGAGGACTGCCTGGTGCTCGGGGACGCGTGGGAGCGCTCCTACGGCGAGCTCGAGTGGCGCGGCGTCCGCGCCGAGCGGGTCCTGCCCTGGACGGCCCTCGTGCACCACCCGCGCACGGGCACGACCGACGGCTGGGGCGTCGAGGTGGGCGGCGCCTCGCTCGCCTTCTGGCAGGTCGACCGGCGCGGAGTCACCCTGACGCTCGACCTGCGCAGCGGCGGTGCGGCGGTCGTCCCCGGCGACCGCGTGCTGACCGCGGCGATCGTGCACGTCCTCTCCGGCGGTCAGGGGGCGCTCGCCGTCCAGCGGTCGCTCCTCCGCCGGCTCTGCCCGCAGCCGCTCACGACGGGCGGTCCCCTGGTCGGCGCGAACAACTGGTACTACGCCTACGGGCGCGACTTCGGCCTCGCCGCCGTCGTCCGCGACGCGCGCACGATCGCGGACCTCGTCGGCGACCACGCGGTGCGCCCGTTCGGCGTCGTCGACGACGGCTGGAGCTCCGCCGGGACCGCCGACGGCCTCGCGGCCTCACCGGGTCCCTGGCGGGCGGGTCGCCCGGACCGCTTCCCCGACATGGCCGAGGCGGCGGAGGCCGTCCGTGCCGAGGGCGTGCGGCCGGGCGTCTGGTTCCGGCCGCTGCTGACGCGCGAGGAGCCGATCGAGGGAGTGCGGGCCGGGCGGGACGGGGCGCTCGCCCTCGACCCCAGCTCGCCCGCCGTCCTCGAGCTCGTCGCGGAGGACACGGCGCGCCTCGGCGGCTGGGGCTTCGAGCTGATCAAGCACGACTTCTCGACCTACGACCTCCTCGGCTCGTGGGGTCCGGACTTCGGCGCGGCGCCCGGTTCCGGGCCCGCGCTGCACGACCCCTCCGTCACCACGGCCGAGGCGCTCGTGCGCTTCTACGCGACGGTGCGCGCGGCCGCCGGCGAGGCGCTGGTGCTGGGCTGCAACGTCGTCGGGCACCTCGCCGCCGGGCTCGTGCACGCCCAGCGGGTCGGCGACGACACCTCGGGCCTGCACTGGGACCGCACCCGCCGCGTCGGCGTCAACGCGCTGGCGTTCCGTCTCGCCCAGCACGACGCGTTCTTCACCCTCGACGCGGACTGCGTGCCCAGCACGACCGCCACCGACTGGGCGCTGAACCGCCGGTTCCTCGACCTCATCGCCCGCAGCGGGACCGCGCTCTTCGTCTCCGTCGATCCCGCGACGCGGACCGACGCCGTCGACGCCGACCTCGCGCAAGCGCTGCGGCTGGCGCTGGACGGCGGCACGCCCGGGGGAGTCGCTCCGCTGGACTGGCTGCACTCGCCGACGCCGTCGCGGTGGTCGGCGGGCGACGACGTCCTCGAGTACGACTGGGTCGGCCCCGGCGGTGCCGACGCCTTCGAGCCGTTCCTCGCCGGGAGTCCGGACCCGGCACTCTGAGCGGGGGCGGGCACGTCGCCCGCCCCCGCTCCGTGCGTCAGACCCGCGCCGACGCCGGGAGCGGCTCGCCGACCGCGACCGGGGCGTCGCCGTGGTCGGGGATGGGCAGTCGCGCCCCGTTCTGCCGGGCGGACTCCATCGCGACGAGCCCCGGCAGGGTGTAGCGGGCGGCGACCCAGGCGTTCACCGTCGGCAGCGTGCCGGTCGAGACGGCGCGGACGAAGTCGTCCACCAGGAAGTGGTGCGAGCCCTCGTGCCCGTTCGGCGCGCCCTCCAGCTCGCCGGGGAGGCGTGCGGCCTCCTCCTCGTGCACCGGTGCGTGGCCGCTGACGAAGGCCGCGCGCAGGGCGGGGGAGACGTTCTCGAGGCGCGGGTCGTCGTCCGCCATCGTCGCGGTCGTCGCGAGCTGCTCGGTCACGTCCTCGACGCCCTCGCCGGTCTGCCAGACGCTCGTCTGCACGAGCTGCTCGAAGACGCCGGTGGTGCCGAAGAAGCGGAAGCGGCTCTCGCGGAGGAAGGACGGGTAGCCGACCCGGCGGAACTCGTTGATGCGCATCGAGCCGCCGCCGTCGAGCTCGAACAGCGCGGTCATGTTCGAGAAGTCGTTGCCGAACATGCTGACGTCGGTGTCGAAGACCCCGTCGTCGAGGTGGTCGCGCATGCCCGTGCAGCTCACGCTGGTCGCGTGCATCGGCACGGCTCCCAGCACGCCGCCGATGGAGTGGGTCGGGTACCACATCGGCGGGTAGCTGGCGGTCGACTTCCAGTCGTCGCCGCCGCTGTAGCGGTAGGCGTCGTAGAAGCCGTGGTCCATGTCGTGCAGGTAGTCGCCCTCGAGGTAGAAGACGCGGCCGAAGGCGCCCTCCTCGTGCTTGCGCCGCGCGAAGACCGTGGCCGGGTTGTACTGGCTGGTCTCGCCCATCATGTAGGTCAGGCCGGTCGCCGAGACCAGCTCGATGATCTCCGCGATCTCGTCGGCGTCGCTCGCCATCGGGACGGCGGAGTAGACGTGCTTCCCCGCGCGCAGCGCCCGGGCGACCAGGGGTCCGTGGGTCCAGCGCTGCGTGAACAGGGCGACCGCGTCGACCGCCGGATCGGCGAGTATCGCCTCGAAGCTCTCGTGCGTCCCGGCCAGTCCCTCCGACTCGACGAGCGTCTCCGCGCGGCCGTCGAGGACATCGGTCACGGTGATCGCGCCGACTCCGGGGTGGCGGTGGAAGAGATCGGCGAAGTGGCGGCTGAACTGGCCGGCGCCGACGATTCCGAGGGTGAAGGTCATGATTTCTCCTTAGAGCCGACGACGATCGGTGGCGCGGCGGACCCAGTTCAGCACGCGGGTTTACTCGTGTCAATAATGCGGAGCACGAGAACCCGGACGGCACGGAGCGGCGCAGGAGCGAGCCGCGCAGGAGCGGCCCGCGTCTAGGTCAGGTACTCGACGTCGTCGTACTGCACCGCGTCGTCCGGCTCGAACTCGTCGACCGGCACGTCCTCGTGCTCGAGGATGACGGCGACACCGGGGGAGACGAGCACGCAGACCTCGCGGTCGCCGGCGACGGTGAAGCTCACCATGCCGCCGCGCTCGCGGACGGCCTCGACGAGCTTCTTCTCCAGCTCCTCGGTGTCGAAGGAGAGGGCGAGCAGGAAGCGGCGACCGTCGATGCTGAGGCTGGTGCGCCGGGTCGTGGGCGCAGGCGTCGGCCCGCGCCGATCGGAGCCGGGGGTGACGGCGCGCACTCGCATTGGGGAGGCGTGCATCCGGATCACGGAGTTCATTCGGGATCCGGCCGGGACTCGTGGTGGCGGAGACCGTGCGAGCGACGGTCCTCCTTCATCTCGGACTCGAAGAGGTGGCGGCGACCGGCGGCGAGCTCGTCGCGCGCGGCGCGCTCCTGGTCGCGGAAGGCGGCGTAGTAGCCGTCGTCGTAGTCCTCGACGATCTGGAACGTCCAGCGGCCCTCGATGACGTTCCGGCCGACCAGCTCCTTCTCCAGGGAGTCGGCCACCTCGTCGCGCCCCGCCTCGCGGAAGGCGTCGACCGCCTCGCCGAGCGCGAGGTCCGCGGCGCCGGTCAGCCGGTGGAAGCCGTAGAGGAGTCCGCGCGCGTGCTCGACGGTCTCGAGCGCCTCGGAGAGCTTGCCCAGCGCAGCGACGGTGGCGTCGTCGAGACCGTCCGGACGCAGGTGCGCGGAATCGGGGTGGTCGTGTGAGCTGGTCATCTCCGAGAGCTTAGGCCGACCGTATTCCGCTGTGACCCCCTTGCGCCGCCGGCCGGAACCGGTCGTGCCGCGGCTGAGCGGTCTCGAAGGCGGGCGTTCAGGCGCGGCGGATCGGCGCGAAGCCGTCGGTCTTTCCGGGGTCGTGGAAGTCGCGGACCAGCCGGGCGACCAAGCCCGGCTTCTCCACGATCACGCCGTGGCTGGCGCGCGGGACGACGGCCAGCTCGGCGTCCGGGATCGCGTCGTACATCGCCAGGACGTGCTCGAAGCGGATCTCGTCGTCGTCGCCGAAGAGGAGGAGCGTCGGCACCGCGAGGCCGCGCAGGTCCGCGGTGGTGAGCTCCGGCTCGGCGGCGTGCAGCGCGTCGAGCTTCGCGACGACGACGTCCCAGTGCGCGGCGCCGTCGGGCGACACCTCGGCGTAGCTCTCCCTCAGGAAGTCGGGAGCCTCGCCGTCGAGCACGCCGGGCAGCCAGCCGTCGTGGTGGAAGACGCCGGAGGAGAAGACCAGGCTCGCCACGAGGTCGGGGCGGCGGAGGGCGACGTGCAGGGCGACGATCGCGCCGTCGCTGTGGCCGAGGAGGTGCACGGGGGCGCCGGGCAGCGACTCGATCAGGGCGATCGTGTCGCGCGCCATCGCGGCGAAGCTCAGGGGAGCGTCGGTGTCGGCCGTGCGGCCGTGGCCGCGCTGGTCGGGCAGGTGCAGCGTGTGGTCGCTCCGCAGCTCCGCCACCAGCGGCTCGAGGGACCGCGAGTCGGTGCCGCCCGGGTGCAGCAGGACGAGGGCGGGGCCGTCGCCGACCCGGTGGCTCACGAGCGGAACGGCGTCCTCGATCATGCGGCGAGCGTAGCCCCGCGCTCGCGCGGCGGGAAGGATCGCTCGGCGGCAGGACGGCGCGCCGTCAGCGGGCGGGGACGCGCACCGGGAGCGCGACGAGGCGCACGTCGCGCAGCTCGCCGTCCTCGGCGACCGCGGTGAGGTAGGTGCAGGCCGGCTGGCGGCGGCGGTCGGTCGGCGAGCCGGGGTTGAGCAGTCGCATCCCGGCCGCGGTCCGCGAGTCCCAGGGGATGTGGCTGTGGCCGAAGACGAGCAGGTCGGCGCCGGCGTGGGCGGCGTCGGCACGCGCCTCGCGGCCCGCCGCGGGGCCGGTCTCGTGCACGACGCGGACGTCGACCCCCGCGATCTCCGCGCGGGCGACCTCGGGGAGGCGCGCCCGGAGCCCGGCGGGATCGTTGTTGCCCCAGACGCCGAGCAGACGCGCGGCGCGGGACTCGAGGGCGTCGAGCGCCGCCTCGTCCACCCAGTCGCCGGCGTGCACGACCAGGTCGGCCTCGTCCACCGCCCGCCAGACCTCGTCGGGCAGCGCCTTCGCGCGCTTCGGGAGGTGCGTGTCGGCGAGCAGCAGCAGCCGCACCGGGCCGTCGAGCCGCAGCATCGGCGCCACGGGTCGCCCGTCCGGCATCAGAGCGCGGGGCCGGGGGTGGGCTCCACTCCGCCATCGGCGCCGGGCTCCTCGGCCGTCGCGGAGTCGCGGAGGCGGGAGTCGAGGGCGTCGAGCGCGGGGACGAACCAGAGGTGGTCGCCGCGGTTCGACTCGACGACGAAGTCGTGCAGGGTGCTCGAGGCCGAGACCTGCTCGGTGATGTCGCCGACGACCACGAGCCGCTTGCCGTACATCACGAAGCGCTGCACGAACTCACCGGCGATGCCGGAGCGGAGCCGGAAGAACTCCGGATCGAGGCGGCCGACCGGGACGACGATCGTCTCGGCGTCGCTGCCGTAGATCTCGCCGATGACCGCGAGCGCGTCCTCCGAGGTGGAGAGGGCGGGCCCGTCGTCGTCGACGAGGAGGAGGGGGACGCCCTGGCGGGTCTCGGTGCGCATGGACCCAGCCAACCACGTCGCTCCGCGCACGTCACTCCGCGCGGAACGAGCGCAGCCGCAGGCTGTTCAGCACCACGAAGACGCTGGAGAACGCCATCGCGGCCCCCGCGACCAGCGGGCCGAGCAGGCCGGCCATCGCGAGCGGGATCGCCGCCACGTTGTAGGCGAAGGCCCAGAACAGGTTGCCCCGGATGACGCCCAGGGTCCGCCGGCCGAGCCGGAGCGCGTCGGGCACGCGGGCGAGGTCGTCGCCGACCAGGGTGACGTCGCTCGCCTCGATCGCCGCGTCGGAGCCGGCGCCCATCGCGATGCCGAGGTCGGCGGCGGCGAGGGCGGCCGCGTCGTTCACGCCGTCGCCGACGAAGGCGACCGTGCGGCCCTCGGACCGCAGCCGCTCGATCACCGCGAGCTTCTCCTCCGGCAGCACCTCGGCGACGACATCGTCGATCCCGACCGCGGCGGCGACGGCCGTGGCCGCGCGCGGGTTGTCGCCGGTCAGCATCAGCACGCGGAGCCCCCGGGAGCGGAGCGACGCGACGGTGCGCGCCGCCTCGGGCCGCGGCTCGTCGCGCAGGACGGCGAAGCCGCGCAGCTCGCCCTCCCAGCCGATCCCGACGACGGTGCCGCCGTCGGCCGCGGCCTGCTCGGCGCGGGCGGCGAGGTCGCCGGGCGCGTAGCCCCACTGCTCGTCGAGCCAGCGCAGGCGCCCGGCGACGACGAGGCGGCCGTCGACCCGTGCGCGCACACCGAAGCCGGCGCTCGCGCGGAATCCGGTCGCCTCGGGGACGGTCAGCCCGCGCTCCTCCGCGCCGCGCACGATCGCCGCGGCGAGGGGGTGCTCGGAGCCGCGCTCGACGGCCGCGAGCAGACGGAGCGACTCGTCGTCGCTCGCCGCCGCCACGGTGAAGGCGCCGGTGGTCAGCGTGCCGGTCTTGTCGAGGACGACGGTGTCGACGCGGCGGCTCGTCTCGAGCACCTCCGGTCCGCGGATCAGGATGCCGAGCTGCGAGCCGCGGCCCGTGCCGACGAGGACGGCGGTGGGCGTGGCGAGCCCGAGTGCGCAGGGGCAGGCGACGATCAGTACGGCGACGGCGGGCGAGACGGCGGCGGCGAGGTCGGCGCCGGCGAGCAGCCAGCCGACGAGGGTCGCCAGTGCGAGCACGACGACGACCGGCACGAAGACGGCGGAGACCCGGTCGGCGAGGCGCTGCACCCGCGCTTTGCCGGCCTGCGCCTGCGAGACGAGGCGGCCCATCCGGGCCAGGGTCGTGTCGGAGCCGACGCGGTCGACCCGGACGGTGAGCACGCCGTGCGCGTTGAGCACGCCGCCGGTGACGACGGAGCCGGGGCCGACCTCGACCGGCATGCTCTCGCCGGTCAGCAGGCTCGCGTCGACGGCGCTCGAGCCGTCGAGGACGGTGCCGTCGGCGGCGACGACCTCGCCGGGCCGGACGCGCAGGCGGTCGCCGACCGCGAGGGCCGTGGCGGGGACGCGCTCCTCGGTGCCGTCGGCCGCGACGCGGGTCGCCTCCTTCGCGCCGAGCTTCAGCAGCGCGCGCAGGGCCGCGCCGGCGTCGCGCTTCGAGCGGGCCTCGAGCCAGCGGCCTGCCAGCACCAGCACGGGGACCGCGGCGGCGACCTCGAGGTAGATCTCGTCGTGGCCGGAGCGGGTGCCGAGCAGCTCGAACGGCATGCTCATCCCGGGCCGGCCGGCGTCGCCGAGGAAGAGGGCGTACAGCGACCAGGCGAAGGCCGCGGTGGTGCCGAGGCTGATCAGGGTGTCCATCGTGGTCGTGCCGTGTCGCAGCGCCCGCCAGGCGGTGCGGTGGAAGGGCCAGGCACCCCAGACGGCGACGGGCGCGGCGAGGGTGAGGCAGAGCCACTGCCAGTTCGCGAACTGCAGCGCGGGGATCATCGACAGCAGCACGACCGGCGCGGCCAGCAGGGCCGAGACCGTGAGGCGGGTGCGCAGGACGCGGCGCTCGGACTCGGCGGCCTCCTCCTCGCGGGAGGGCGCGCCGTCGTCCGTGCCGTCGTCCGCCGCGGGCGCCGCTCCGGTGACCGTCGCCGTGTAGCCGGCGGCCTCGACCGCGGCGATCGCGTCGGCGGCCGTGGTGCCCTCGGGCAGCGCGAGCGTGGCGCGCTCCAGGGCGAGGTTGACGCTCGCGCGGACGCCGGGGAGCGCGTCCAGGCGGCGCTCGACCTTGGCGACGCAGGACGCGCAGGTCATCCCGCCGATCGCGAGCTCGAGCTCGGCGGGCGTCTCCGTGCGGCCGGTCGCGGCTGCGTCGGCCATCGCTGCGTCTGCCATCTCTGAGTCGGCCGTCTCAGGCCAGGGGCGCGAGGCGGTACCCGGCGTCGGCGACGGCGGCCGCGATCTCCTCGCGGCCGAGCGGACGGGAGGAGCCGACGGTGACGGTGGAGACGCCGTCGGGGAGGAGGGAGATGTCGATGCTGTCGACCTCGGGGTAGGCGGCGAGCTCCTCGGTGACGCTGCGGACGCAGTGCTCGCAGGTCATCCCGGCGACGCCGAAGCTCTGCACCGAGGTCCCCGCGGCGGAGCCGTGGCCGGACGCGTGGCCGGAGTCGTGACCGCCGCAGGCGCAGGCGCCACCCGACCCGCAGCCGCCCCCGGACCCGCCCGCGGCTCCCTTGGCGGTGAGTCCGAGATCGAGGTGCGCGGTCATGCTGTTCTCCTTGCGTGGGGCGGGGGACCCGGCGGAGGGATACCCCCCGGGGGTACTCCCATCGTAAGCCCGTCGGCGCTCGCGGGCAAGGCGGAGGCGGAAGGCGGGAGAATCGACGGAGGAGCGCCGCGGTCCCGAGTGCTCCGGGGGAGGGGACATGGCCGCCGCACCGACGCCCGACTGGGGCGCCCCGCCGCCGCACGCCTCCGCGCATCCGCTGCCCTCCGATCCACTGCCCCCGCGGCGCCGCTTCGAGCCGACCGCACTGATCACCTCACCGGCCGAGGTCCGCCGGGCGCGGGGCGCGCTCGCCGCGCAGCTGCGCCAGACGTCCCCGGCGAACCGGCGGCGGCTGGCCGAGTTCGCGGCGGTCGCCGACGGAGTCGCACTGCTGCGCGGCCGCGAGTTCGACCGGGCGCTGCGGCGGATCGCCGCCCCGGCCGCCGCCGTCGCACCGGACGCCACGGGCGTCGTCACCCTGGGTCCGGACGGACCGGCGCTCGCCGGGGAGCGTGCCGACGCCCTGGCCATCGCGGACTGGAGCGACGTCCTCTCGGTCGAGGTCGGCACGGTCGCGCACGGCGCCTTCCGCGTCCGGGCCGTCGTGCTCGCCGTACTGGCGGCCCGGCCGGAGCGGGGTGCCGCCGCGGGACAGGGCTTCCGCGGCCTGGTCTCTGAGGCGGCCCGGTCCTCCGCCGCCGCCCTCGCCGCGCGGGCGCGCCGCCGCGTGCTGGTGCCGCTCGTGGTCGCCACGCCGGGGCCGCTCGGCTGGACCGTCGCCGACGACCGCACCTTCCTCCTCGCCCTCGACCGGGTGCGCCGCGCGCACGGCGCCCGATGAGGGCCCGGCTGCCGTTCGCGCTCGCCGCGATCGGCGCGCTCGCGCTCGGACTCGCCCTGCGCTTCCTCCTGGCCGGCCTGCTCGCCGACCTCGCCGGCAGCGTCCTCTACGTCGTGCTCGTCGCGCTGCTGGTCTGCGTGCTGCTGCCGCGGATCCCGGCGGTGACCGCCGCGGGGATCGCCCTCGCCTGGTCGATCGCGATGGAGCAGCTCCAGGCGATCGGGGCCGCCGCTCGACTGGTCGAGGTGTGGCCGCCGCTGCGGCTCGTCGTCGGCAGCACCTTCTCCTGGCTGGACATCGCCGCGTACGTGCTCGGCGCGGTGGTCGCCGCCGCCGTGCTGATCGCGGTGGCGCCGCGCAGTCGCTTCGAGCGCGAGGAGCCGGGGCGGGACGAGCCGGGCCGCGGGGAGCCGGGGGAGCTCCGCCCGTAGGGTGGGCCCATGCACGAGGCGACACCGGCACTGCCCCCCGCGAACGACCGGGCGCACGCGGACGACCGGGCGCACGACACCCGCCGCGACCGCCGCACGCCGGAGCCCGTCGACCGCTTCGCCACCGGCGAGGAGTTCCCGGAGTACCGGGTCGACCTCGAGCGCATCCGGTTCTCGCCCTACTTCGCCCGGCTCTCCGCGGTGACGCAGGTGATCTCGCCCTCCGGCGTCGGCCAGGTCGTGCACAACCGGCTGACGCACTCGATCAAGGTCACCGCTGTCGCCCGCGCGATCGCGATGCAGCTGACCACCACCGACACCGCCCAGCGCGAGCTGGTCGAGCGCCTCGGCGGCTGCGACCCGGTCGTCGTGCAGGCGGCGGCCAGCGCGCACGACCTCGGCCACCCGCCGTTCGGGCACCTCGGCGAGCAGGCGCTCGACCGCCTGGCCCGCGAGAAGCTCGGCCTCGAGGAGGGCTTCGAGGGCAACGCGCAGTCGTTCCGGATCCTCTCCGAGCTCGACGTCTGCGAGACGGTCGAGGCGGGGCTCAACCTCACGGCCGCCTCGCGCGCCGCGGTCCTCAAGTACCCGTGGGGCCGCACCGTCTGCCGGCCGGACCTCGAGACCGCCGACCCGACCGAGCTGCCGCGCGGCTCGACCGCCAGCCGCTGGGAGACCGCGCCGCCCAAGTTCTCGGCCTACACCCTCGACCTCGACGACCTGCTCGACTCCCGCACCGGCTTCACCGCGATCGCGCCGTGGCAGCAGACGCTGGAGTGCTCGGTGATGGACGTGGCCGACGACATCGCCTACTCGCTGCACGACCTCGACGACTTCTACCGCGCGGGCGTGCTGCAGCAGGCGGCCGTCGCCGTGGAGTTCCGCGCGTTCCTCCGCGAGCAGAACGCGCTGGCCGCCCTCGACGCCGACGAGCTCTGGGCGCGGGCGCCCGGCCACTCGCTGGAGATGCTGCGGCGCCGGCTGGTGGCCCGCGACCCGTGGATCGCCAGCGACGAGCACTTCCGCTCCTCCGTCGAGCGGGTCTCGGCCGAGCTGGTGGAGGGTCTGCTCGCCGTCCCCTTCGACGGCTCCACCCGCACCGAGCGGGCGATCGAGTCCTTCGTCTCCTCCTGGATCGGCCGGCTGCAGCGCTCGGTGCTCGTGCTCGCCGAGCCGAACGTGCGCTCGGGCCACCTGACGCTGCTCCCCGATGCCTGGCACGACGTCGCGGTGCTCAAGTTCGTGCACACCCGCTTCGTCATCGACCGGCCCGACTTCGCGACCTATCAGCGCGGCCAGTCGCAGGTGCTCGGGACCCTGGTCACCCACCTCGACGCCTGGCTCGACGATCCGCGCGACGGCCCGCGCGCCCCGCAGAAGCTGCTCGACCTGATCGAGCTGGCGACCGACGGCTACTTCCGCCTCCGCGCCGACCGCCCCGAGTGGCTGCCGGCCGGCGAGCGTGGCCGCCCGCGCGTCGATGCGGAGTCGCTCCAGCGCCTCGGCCGGGCCCGCGGCGTCGTCGACTACGTGGCGACCCTCACCGACGAGCAGGCGATGGCGCTCGCCGCCCGCCTCCGCGGCGACCGCGAGCCCTGGGCGATGGGCACCTGAGGCGGCTCGCGCCGCCCGCTGCTGTCGTCCGCACCTCCGTCCCTGCTCGCCTCCGCCCGCACCTGCGCCGCACCTCCGCTGCACCTCCGCTGCACCTCCGCTGCACCTCCGGCTCGCGAAACCGGCCCCGGCTCGCGAGACCGGTGAATTCCGACGAGCCGAGGCGGTTCCCGCGAGCCGAACCTCGGCCGCCCGGGCCTCCGCCGACACCTCCGGCTCGCGATTCCGGCCTCGGCTCGCGGGTTCCGCCTGTTCCAGCGAGCCCGAGCTGTTTCTGCGAGCCGAACGTCGGCGGCCCGCACCTCCGGCTCGCACTTTCGGTCACGGCTCGTGGAATCCGCTCGTTCTGGCGAGCCGGGGCGGTTTCCGCGAGCCGCAGCTCGGCCGCCTGTTGTTGCGCCGACACCTCCGGCTCGCGGTTCCGGCCTCGGCTCGCGGGTTCCGGCTGTTCCAACGAGCCGAGGCTGTTTCCGAGAGCCGAGCGTCGGCGGCTCGGACCTCCGGCTCGCGGTTTCGGCTCCGGCTCGTGGAATCCGGCCGTTCTGGCGAGCCGGGGCTGCTTCCGCGAGCCGAAGCTCGGCCGCCTGTTCCTCCGCCGACACCTCCGGCTCGTGATTCCTGCCTCGGCTCGCGGGATCCGCCAGTTCCGGCGAGCCGAAGCTGTTTTCGCGAGCCGAACGTCGGTGACCCGGACCTCCGGCTCGCGATTCCGGTCTCGGCTCGCGAAACCAGGCTGTTTCAGCGAGCCGAGGCTGATAGCGCGAGCCGAACGTAGGCGGCCCGCACCTCCGGCTCGCGGTTTCGGCTCCGGCCCGTCGGATCCGCCTGTTTCGGCGAGCCGAAGCAGTCTCCGCGAGCCGGAGCTCGGCGGCCGTCACGTCCGGCTCGCGATCTCAGGTCCGGCTCGTGGAATCCGGCTGCTCCTGCGAGCCGAAGCCGTTTCCGCGAGCCGGAGGTGCGCCGAGCGCCGGGTGGTTGACACCGGAGGGTCGCCTGTGGCCACCCCGGAGGACACCGTCGAGAACGCGCGCGATTCCGCGCCAGCGCGCGCAGCAGACCCCCGGAGTGTGCATGTCGCCGCCGTCCAGCCCGCGTCCAGCAAGCGTCGGGTGAACGACAGCGTAAAATCACGGGGGCACATGCCGAGATCGACAACTCGATAGGGAGTTCCGTTGGACGGAAACGCAACGACCACGCACCGCAACGTCGCATTGCTGTCCGTCGCTACCACGATGGCCCCCCGGGTGACCACGTCGGAAGAGATCGACGCGCGACTGGCGCCGGCGCTGAAGCGGCTGCGACTCCCCACCGGACTCCTCCAGCGCGTCGCCGGCGTGCAGGAGCGGCGCAACTGGGGTCCCGAGCAGGGCTTCGACGGCGCCGCGATCGAGGCGGGCAAGCGCGCGCTGGCCGAGGCCGGCATCCGGCCCGACCAGATCGGGCTGATCATCAACACCTCGGTCACCCGCAAGCACCTCGAGCCCTCGGTCGCCGTGCGCCTGCACCACGGGCTCGGCCTGCCCTCCTCCGCGATCAACTTCGACATCGCGAACGCCTGCCTCGGCTTCGTCAACGGCATGACGCTCGCGGCCCAGCTGATCGACTCCGGCCAGATCAAGTACGCGATGATCATCGACGGCGAGGACGCCGACGAGATCCAGGTCAACACCATCGAGCGCCTCAGCCGCGAGGGCATCAAGCGCAAGGACTTCATGAGCGAGTTCGCGAGCCTGACCCTCGGGTCCGGCGCCGCGGCCGCGATCCTCGGCCCGGCCGACGAGCACCCCAAGGGCCACCGGATCCTCGGCGGCATCACCCGCGCGGCCACCCAGTTCAACGAGCTCTGCGTCGGCAGCGTCGACGGGATGTTCACCGACGCGAAGGCGCTGCTCAAGGGCGGCATGGAGCTCGTCGTCTCCGCCTGGAAGGAGGCGAAGCGCGACTGGAGCTGGGGCGGGATGGACCGCTACATCATGCATCAGGTGTCGGACGTGCACACCAACGCCTTCGTGAAGGCCGTCGGCATCGACCCCGAGCTGGTGCCCACCACCTACCCGACCCTCGGCAACGTCGGCCCCGCGTCGATCCCGATCACCCTCGCGCAGGAGTCGAAGACCCTCGAGCCGGGCCACCGCGTCCTGCTGCTGGGCGTCGGCTCCGGCATCAACACCGCGATGCTCGAGATCGCCTGGTGAGCGCCGCCGCCGGCCGGCACCCGGCCGCCAGGATCCGCCGCGCACTCGGCTCGACCTCGGCGGCGGAGCTGCCGCCGGCGGGACTGGACGGCCTCGATCCGTCCTGGTCGCGCCTCGTCGACGCGCCCGACGCGCACGGCGTCCCGCGCCGCTGGCACCTGCTCGACACCGCCGACGCTCTGGGGGACGTCGAGCCGCTCGGCACGATCCTCTGCGTGCACGGGAACCCGACCTGGTCCTACCTCTGGCGCGCCCTCGCCGCCGCCACCGTTGCGGCCGCCCGCCGCGGCGAGCCGGCCTGGCGCGTCGTCGCCGTCGACCAGCTCGAGATGGGCTTCTCCGAGCGCACCGGCGAGCTGCACGCCCTCGCCGACCGCGTGCGCGAGCTCTCGAACCTCACCGACGTCCTCGGCCTGACCGACGTCGTCACCCTCGGCCACGACTGGGGCGGAGTCGTCTCGCTCGGCTGGGCGGTCGACCACCCCGAGCTGCTGCGCGGCACGATGCTGCTCAACACCGCGATCCACCAGCCGGCCGACGCGCCGATCCCCGCGCCGCTGCGGCTCGCGCTCGCCTCCGGCGTCCTCGGCGCCTCGACCGTCGGCACGCCCGCGTTCCTCGAGACGACGCTCGCCCTCGGGCACCCGGCGATCCCGGCCGCGGTCAAGGACGGCTACCGCGCGCCCTACCGCTCGGCGGAGCGACGGGGCGGGGTCGGCGGGTTCGTCGCCGACATCCCGGTCGGCCCCGCGCACCCGAGCCACGCCGAGCTGGAGCGGATCGCCGCGGGCGTCCGCGCGCTGGAGACCCCCGCGCTGCTGCTCTGGGGCCCGCTGGACCCGATCTTCTCGGACCGCTACCTCGACGACCTCGTCGACCGCCTCCCGCACGCGCAGGTGCACCGCTTCGAGGGCACCGGCCACCTGCTCGCGGAGGACGTCGACTACTCCGCCGCCGTCCTCACCTGGCTCGGCGACGTCACCGCCGGTGTCCAGGCGCCCGACGTGCAGCGCCCGACCGTGCCGATCGAGCCGCTCTGGCGGCACCTCGACGAGCGCGTCGAGGACGACTCGCTCGCGCTGGTCGAGATGGCGCCGCCCGGCGGAGGCGGACCGCGCTCCGTGTCCTGGCGGCTGCTCTCGCAGCGCGTCCGCGAGCTGGCCGCGGGGCTCCGCGCCTCGGGCGTCGCGCCGGGCGACCGCGTCTCGCTGCTGGTGCCGCCCGGTGCCGACCTCACCGCCCTGCTCTACGCCTGCCTGCGGATCGGGGCCGTCGTGGTCGTCGCCGACGCGGGCCTGGGCCTGCGCGGGCTGACCCGCGCCGTCCGCGGCGCCTGGCCGGACCTCGTCGTCGGCGCGCTGCCCGGGCTCGCCGTCGCCCGCGCGCTCGGCTGGCCGGGCGGTCGCGTCTCGACGCAGACCCTGCCAAGCGCCTCCGCCCGCGCCCTCGGCGTCGACACCTCGCTCGGGCAGCTGATCGAGCTCGGCCGCGCGGAGCTCGAAGCCTCCGCCGACGCGCTCGGCGAGGCTCCCGCGGCCGACGCGACCGCCGCGATCCTCTTCACCTCCGGATCGACCGGACCCGCGAAGGGCGTCGTCTACACGCACCGCCAGCTCGCCGGCGTCCGCGACGCCCTGGCCCGCCAGTACGGCATCGGACCGGGGACCGGACTCGTCGCCGGCTTCGCGCCGTTCGCCCTCCTCGGCCCGGCGCTCGGCACCCGCTCCGCGACGCCGGACATGGACGTCACCTCGCCGCGGACGCTCACCGCGCGGGCAGTGGCCGCCGCGGCGTCGCGCGTCGACGCCACCGTCCTCTTCCTCTCGCCCGCCGCGCTCGCCAACGTGGTCGCCACCGCGGGCGACCTCGACGCCGACGACCACCGCGCGCTCGCCGGCGTCCGCACCTTCCTCTCGGCCGGCGCGCCCGTCGCCGAGGGCCTGCTGGCGCAGGCGCAGGCGCTGATGCCGAACGCCTCGGCCCGCACGCCCTACGGGATGACGGAGGGCCTGCTGCTGACCGACGCGTCGCTCGAGGGCATCCGCGCGGCCGCCGCCGCCGACGATCCGCGCGGGGGAGTCTGCGTCGGGGTCCCGGCCGCGGGTGTCCGCCTCCGGATCGCGCCGCTCGACGACGACGGACAGGCGGCCGCCGAGCCGGCCGAGCTCGTCGGCGTCACCGGCGAGATCGTCGTCTCCGCCGGGCACGTCGAGGACCACTACGAGCGGCTCTGGCTGACCGACCGCGCCGCGCGCCGCGGCGCCGTCCCGGGCGAGCGCTGGCACCGCACGGGAGACGTCGGGCGGATCGACGCCGACGGCCGGCTCTGGGTCGAGGGCCGGCTGCCGCACGTGATCGTCACGGCCGAGGGCGTCGTCACGCCCGTCGGGCCGGAGCAGCGGATCGAGGCGCGCGTCGCCGCGGTCTCCCGCGCCGCGATCGTCGGCGTCGGGCCGCGGGGAATCGCGCAGCTGGTCGCCGTCGTCGAGCGGCACGAGGGTGCCCGCCGCACGCAGCTCGCCTCCGAGGAGCTCGCCGCCGAGGTCCGCGCGGCCGTCGGCGCACCGGTCGCGGCCGTGCTCGTCGTGCCGGCGCTGCCGACCGACATCCGGCACAACTCCAAGATCGACCGGGCCGCGCTGGCGCGCTGGGCGGAGTCGATCCTCGCCGGCGGCCGGATGGTCGCGCCGTGAGGGTCCTCGTCACCGGCACCAGCGGGCTGCTCGGCGGCGCCGTCGCGGCGGGGCTCGTCGCGGCGGGGCACGAGGTCCGCACGTTCCAGCGCCGTCCGTCGGGAGTGAGCGGGGTGGAGGACGTCCGCGGCTCGCTGGCCGACGCGGGCGCCGTCGGGGCCGCGGTCGAGGGCTGCGAGGGAGTCGTGCATCTCGCGGCGAAGGTCTCGCTCGCGGGCGATCCCGCCGACTTCGTCCGGGTGAACGTCGACGGGACCAGGGATCTGCTGGCGGCCGCCGCTCGCGCAGGTGTCCGGAGCTTCGTCCAGGTGTCGTCGCCGTCCGTCGCGCACGCCGGCGCCTCGATCATCGGCGAGGGCGCCGAGCCCGCCGATCCCGAGCGGGCCCGCGGCGATTACGCGCGCACGAAGGCGCGGGCCGAGCTGCTGGCGCTGGCCGCCGACGCGCCGGGCTTCGCCGTGGTCGCGGTGCGTCCGCACCTGGTCTGGGGGCCGGGGGACACCCAGCTCGTGGCGCGCATCGTCGAGCGCGCCCGCACCGGCCGGCTGCCGCTGCTCGGCGACGGCCAGGCGCTCATCGACTCCACCTACATCGACAACGCCGCCTCGGCGATCGTCGCCGCGCTCGGCCGGGCGGAGGCGGTGCCCGGCCGCGCGTACGTCGTCACCAACGGCGAGCCGCGGCCGGTGGCCGAGCTGCTCGCCGGGATCTGCCGCGCCGCCGGCGTGCGGCCGCCGGCCTGGTCGGTGCCCGCGGGCGTCGCGCGCGCCGCCGGCTCGCTCGTCGAGCGCGTCTGGGCGGTGCGCCCGGGCGAGGACGAGCCGCCGATGACCCGCTTCCTCGCCGAGCAGCTCTCGACCGCGCACTGGTTCGACCAGCGAGCGACCCGCGCCGACCTCCAGTGGACGCCCGCGGTCACCCTCGACGAGGGCCTCGCCCGCCTGGCCGCCTCCTACCGCTGAGACGACGGACGCCCCCCCGCGCGAGTGCGCGAGGGGCGTCCATCGGAATGCGGTGGCTTTCTCCCTGCTGATCGAGTAGCCCGCGCAGCGGGCGTATCGAGATCCACCACCGTTCGGAGCTGGGTCTGCAGTCCCGCCCTGCTGAGCACGCCGGGTCTCGATACGCCCCTGCGGGGCTGCTCGACCAGCATGAGGCGGGCCTGCTCGGCCAACATGGACTGCGCGATCTGCGGGGCTACTCGACCAGCATGATCGCCGCCACCGCAGGACCGCGCCCCGTTCATGCTGATCGAGTAGCCCGCTCCGCGGGCGTATCGAGATCCACCACCGTTCGGAGGTGGGTCTGCAGTCCCGCCCTGCTGAGCACGCCGGGTCTCGATACGCCCCTGCGGGGCTGCTCGACCACCATGAGGCGGGGCTGCTCGACCAGCATGAGGCAGGGCCGCTCGACCGGCACACCGGCGGCCGAACCTCGTCAGTCCGCGAGGATCAGGTACAGCGCGCGGCGGGTCTCGTCGAGCTTCGCGGAGGCGGCGGCGCGCTGCGCCTCCGAGGCTCCGCGGAACTGCTGGACGACGCCCATCAGCTTGCCGATGTTCTCGACGAACTCGCGGTCCGCGTCGCTCGCTCCGGGAGTGGCCTCCCAGGCGGCGGCGAGCTCGTCGGCGTGCTCGCGCACGTAGGTGCCGCCCGCGTCGGTGAGCTGGTACTCGGTGCCGCGGCCCTCGCCGACGGCCGTGATGAGGCCCTCATCGACGAGCTGCTGGAGCGTGGGGTAGACCGAGCCGGGGCTGGGGCGCCACGAGCCGTTGGTCTTCTCGGCGATCGCCTTGATCAGGCCGTAGCCGTTCGAGGACTTCTCGGCGAGGAGGGAGAGCAGGGCGGCGCGGACGTCGCCCCGTCGGGCCCGTCCGCCGCCGCGGCCGAAGCCGGGGCCGCCGAAGCCGGGGCCGAAGCCGCCGAAGCCCGGGCCGAAGCCGAAGCCGGGACCGAAGCCGCGGCCGTGTCCGCCGGGGCCGCGGCGCTCGCGGCGGCCGGGCTGGTCGTGGCCGCCGTGGCCGTGGTCGTGGTCGCCGTGCGAGCGGTCGAAGCGGTCGCTGTGGTCGTGGAAGGAGTTCCTGGTGTTCATGGTGTCTCTTCTCGTGTCAGGGGATTCCTCTCGAAATCCGTCTCGCCCGTCGGAGTGAGTGCTCACGATCTGTCGGCGATGTAGTAACGATATATCGGCGACAATCACTCGTCAAGCACGAGTTTCGAACTACGCTCGAGGGACCCCCACCGGAAGGCCCCTCCGCATGCCGCTGTCCGCCGCCGCGCTCGCCGCGATCCTCGACGAGTCGCTCCTCACCGGCGCCGTCCTCACCGGCCGCGCGAGCAACCTCGGCAACCTCCGCCGCCTGGCCGCCCGTGAGCCCGCCCACCTCTACGGCGTCGACGTCGCCGAGCACTGGGACGTCGAGAGCCTGCTCGCCCTGATGGGGGAGCGGGTCGGCATCAGCACCGACCCCGCGTTCGAGCACGGCCAGGACCGGATCGACGCCGCGCTCACCGTCGCCGCGCTCGACGCCTACCGCGACCGCTTCGCCCGCGCCGTCCGCGAGGGCGCGCTGATCCTCTTCGCCACCGCGCACCCCGCGACCCTGCTGGACGTCTACCGTCGGCTCGCCGCGGCCGCGACGGCGGCGGGCGCCCGCGTGATCGACGTGAACGCCCTCCCGTTCGCCCGCCCCGACGGCATCCGGGTCGCTCTGGCCGACGAGCACCAGCGGCTGTGGTGCACCGGCGGCGTCACCTGCGCCTACCGCGGCGGCAGCCTGCAGCACACCCACTCGGCCGAGCCGATGAACGCCCTGCTCGACGAGCTCGAGGCGCTCGGCATCCGCCCTGACCTCGTCGTCGCCGACCACGGCTGGGCGGGCGCGTCCGGGCGGCGCGGCCTCCCGACGATCGCCATCGCCGACTGCAACGACCCCGCCGTCTTCGTCGCCGAGGCGCAGGGCTCGATCGAGGTGGTCGTCCCGATCGACGACGGCCTCGCCGTGCACCTCTACGAGCCGGTGATCGCCTACCTCCTGGACGGCCTCGACGCCACCTCCGAGCCCGCTCGGACCTCCGGCTCGTAGACTCGTCCAATGCTCGTCGGGATCCTGTGATCCGGCGAGCCGTGCGCGTTCCCGCGAGCCCGAGGTCAGCCCTCGCCACCACTTCCCAGACGGAGCATCCGTGACCCAGCCCCAGGACGGCCTCCTCCCGCGCTTCGCCGTCGGCGTCGACATCGGCGGCACCTCGATCAAGGCCTCCCTCGTCGACGTGACCACCGGCGAGCGCGCCGCCCGCCGCTTCGCCGTCGCGAACCCCGTCGGCAAGGAGCCCGAGGACTTCGCCGCGGCCATCGCCGGCATCGTCCGCGACGTCTCGCCGATCGCCGGCACGCCCGTCGGCGTCGGCTTCCCCGGCATCGTCCGCGGCGGCATCGTGCGGCAGACCACCCACGTCTCGCAGCGCTGGGTCGGGATCGACGCGCAGGCCCTGCTGTCCGAGGCGACCGGTGTCGACGTCGTCGTCGTCAACGACGCGGACGCCGCAGGGGTCGCCGAGCGCGAGTTCGGCGCGATGCGCGACCGCGAGGGCCTCTGCCTGCTCACCACCCTCGGCACCGGGATCGGCACCGCGCTGGTCTACGAGGGCGAGGTCATCCCCAACTCCGAGCTCGGCCACGTGCACATCGACGGCCCCGACTTCGAGCCGCGCGTCGGCTTCTCCGCCGTCCGCCGCGAGGGCATCACCCTCGAGGAGTGGGCGGGACGCCTCAACGTCTACTACCGGCACCTCGAGATGCTGCTCTCGCCGCAGCTCTTCGTGATCGGCGGAGCGGCGGCGCACGTCTTCGACGAGTTCGCCCGCTTCCTCGACCTCGGCACCGAGATCGTCTCCGCCCGCTTCGGCAACGACGCCGGCTTCACCGGCGCGGCCATGGTCGCCGTCTCGCCCGACCGCCTCGCCCCCTGGTACCGCTCCACCCGCGGCGCCCACTTCGACCCGGGCACCCCGGCCATCGCCGACTGACCGCCTGCGGAGCCGCGGAGCAGCGCCCCTATGGTGGTCGAGTAGCCGCATCGCGGCGTATCGAGACCCGCGCACCGGACGACGGTGGATCTCGATACGCCCTCTGCGAGGGCTGCTCGATCCGCGTGTCGGCGTCAGCGCCCCCGCAGCAGCCCGCGGTAGAGCGCGTCCAGGCGCGCCGCCGCGGCCGCCCAGGTGTGGGCCGCCGCCCACTGCACGCCGCCGCGGCCGAGACGCGCGCGCTCGGCGTCGTCGGCGAGCAGCCGGCCGATCTCCGCCGCCCACACCGCCGGGTCGCCGGAGTCGATGAGCACGCCGCTCTCGCCGTCGCGCACCGCGTCGACCAGCCCGGTCGTCCGCCGCGCGAGCACCGGCGTCGCACTCGCCGCCGCCTCGAGCGCGATCAGCCCGAACGTCTCCGCCGCCGACGGCACCAGCGCGAGCCGCGCCCCGCGCAGCAGCGCCGCCGCCGTCTCCCGGTCTGCCACGCCCTCGAAGCGCACCCACTCGTCCACGCCGAGCTCCTGCGCCGCCGCGCGCACCTCCTCCAGGTACCCCTCGCGTCCCGGCGCCGGCCCGCCCGCCAGCCGCAGCAGCGGCCGCTCGCCCACCGGGATCCGCGCCAGCGCCTGCACCGCCAGCAGCTGCCCCTTCAGCGGCTGCACTCGCCCGAGCAGCACGATCTCCCGCGCGCGCTCGCCGTCACCCGGCGAGAACCGCGCATCGACCCCCGGCGGCACGACCAGCACGCGCGCCGGATCCACCCCGTAGCCGTCCACGACGTCCGACCGCTCCGACGCCCCCGCGACCACCACCGCGTCCGCCGAGCCCAGCACCGAGCGCTCGGCGCGGATCCGCTCCTCCGGCTCCCGCACGTCGCCCGGCACCAGCCGCACGTTCTTCGCCAGCGAGTTCGAGTGCATCGAGTGCACGTGCGGAGCGCCGGTCAGCGCCCCCGCCAGCCCCGACACCCAGTAGTGCGAGTGCACGACGTCCGCACCCACGGCGGCCTCGGCGAACGCCGGCGCGGAGGCGGCCAGCGCGTACTTGTCGGCCGCCTCGACCGGCACGCCGACGACCGAGACCCCCGGCGCGAGCCGCCGCACGCCCTCGCCGCGGGTGAGCACGGTGACCTCCCAGCCGAGCGCCGCGAGCTCGGGCAGCACCCCGGCGAGGTACACGTTCATCCCGCCGGCGTCGCCGGTCGAGGGCTGCTCGAGGGGCGAGGTGTGCGCCGAGACGATCGACAGGCGGGGCATCCGTCCATCGTAGGAGCGGGCGCGGAGGGCGCGGATCCCGCCCCGCGGCTCCCGGCGCCTCCGGAATCGGGTTGAATGGACGGATGCGCTCCGGTCGGTGCGCGGAGAGCGTGAGGTCCATGGCCCGCCAGAGTCCCCCCGAAGAGGTGCTGCCCCCCTCGGCCGCGCCCGGGGCCGAGGGCCGCGAACCCTTCAGCGAGCAGGACATCCGGGGACTCGTCGGCACCGCCGCCCTCGACAAGGGCGTCGCCTACGCCGACGAGGGCCGCGTCGCCGAGCTGCAGTGGTTCGGCGGGCGCACCCGGCTCTTCGGCCAGGTCCGCGGCTCCGGCCGCTCGCCCTACGCCGTGAGCGTGCAGCTGCGCGACGAGGGCGACCACTCGATCCTCCTCGGCGGCGCCTGCAGCTGCCCGGTCAAGCACGAGTGCAAGCACGTCGCCGCCGTCCTGATCGAGGCGCTGCGCCGCGAGCGCGAGGGCGCCCTGAGCGGCCCGTTCCCCGGCGAGGCCGCCGTCGACGCGGTCCCGGAGTGGCGCAGCGCCCTCGCGCCGCTGCTCGCGGGCGCCGAGCGCTCGCACTCCGGCATCCCGCTCGGCCTCCAGTTCGAGCTCCTCCCCGGCGAGCCCGTGCGCCGCCCGCCCGGCCGCTACAACAGCTACCGTCCGCCGCCCGAGCCGCGCCCGCGCCTCGGCGTCCGCCCGGTGCGGATGGGCGACCGCGACCGCTGGGTCCGCACCGGCACCAGCTGGCGCGACCTCGGCTACCTCCACTACAGCCACGACTACGACGAGCGCCAGATCGACGTCGTCCGCGAGATGCAGGGCCTGCTCTCCGGGCACAGCGCCTCCAGCTACTACTCGCCCGACACCTGGCTCTACCTCGACCAGTGCCGGAGCGAGGCGATCTGGGCGGCCCTGCACGGCGCCGTCCGCGCCGGCATCGGCCTGGTCATGGGCGACCGCGACCAGACCCCGCTTAAGATCCTCGACACCACCGCCACGGCGTCCATCGACGTCACCCGCACCCCGGCCGGCCTCGAGCTGCGCTCGCTCGTCGCGATCGGCGACCACCCGGCGCCCGAGCACTTCGGCTTCATCGGCGACCCCGCCGTCGGCCTCTACACCTGGGACGAGGGCGACGAGCTGCGCGGCAAGGCCGTCACGCTCGTGCCGTTCGCGGCGCCGCTGGTCTCCTCCGCCCGGACCTTCCTCTGGAGCAACGAGCCGATCCGCATCCCGGAGCAGGAGGAGTCGGCGTTCCTCACAGAGCACTACCAGCGCCTGCACCGCCTCTTCGACATCGTCTCGCGCGACGGCTCCTTCGAGGCACCGCCCGTCCCCGAGCCGCGGCTCGGCCTCACCCTCGAGCACACCGAGGGCGCGGGACTCCGCGGCTCCTGGTGGTGGCGCTACGGCATCGAGGGCGGCCGCGGCACCGAGGCCGAGCGCCTGCCGCTCCGGCTGGACGACGAGTCCGGCTACCGCGACGCCGAGGCCGAGCAGCGGATCCTCGACTCGCTCGGCGGCGCCGGCATCGACCCGGAGTCGACGCCCGCCCTGGTCTCGCCGTCGAGCCGCCGCCTCCGCCCCACCTTCGACCTGCGCGGCATGCAGACCGTCGGCTTCCTCACCGGCGAGGTCGAGCGCCTGCGCGAGCTCGGCACCGTCGAGATCGAGGAGATCGGCCAGCGCGTCGAGTACCGCGAGGCGGAGACCGCCCCGGTCGTCGCCGTGCAGACGGTCGCCCAGCCGGACAGCCGCGACTGGTTCAACCTCGAGATCTCGGTCACGGTCAACGACGAGGCGGTCCCGCTCGCCGAGATCTTCCTCGCCCTGGCCCGCGGCGACGAGTACATGGTGCTGCCGAGCGGCGTCTACTTCGCGCTGGACGACGAGCGCTTCGGCCGCCTCCGCGAGCTGATCGCCGAGGCGCGCGAGCTCTCGGACGACCCGAGTGAGACGCTGCGGATCAGCCGCTTCCAGTCCTCGCTCTGGGACGAGCTGGTCGAGCTCGGCGTCGTCGAGGCGCAGGCCGCGGCCTGGCGCCGCTCGGTCGAGGGCCTCTCCGGCTTCACCGCGACCGGCGCCCTCGAGTCGCGCGCCCTGCCCGAGGGCTTCGCCGTCGAGCTGCGGCCGTACCAGCAGCTCGGCTACGACTGGCTGTCCTTCCTCTACGACAACCAGCTCGGCGGCGTCCTCGCCGACGACATGGGCCTCGGCAAGACCGTGCAGTCGCTCGCGCTGGTCACCCGGGTGATGCAGGAGCAGCGCGCGGCCGCCGCGAGCGCCGGCACCTCGCCCCGCCCGTTCCTCGTCGTCGCCCCGACGAGCGTCGTGCCCAACTGGGTCGGGGAGGCCAAGCGCTTCGCCCCCGACCTGCGCGTGGTCGGCATCGACGAGACCTCGAAGAAGAAGCGCAAGGCGCTGTCGACGACGATCGGCGAGGCCGAGCTGGTCGTCACCTCCTACGCCCTCTTCCGCCTCGACTACGAGTCCTACGCCGGGATCCAGTGGTCCGGCTTCCTGCTCGACGAGGCGCAGTTCGTCAAGAACCGCCAGTCGGCCACCCACCAGCTCGCCCGGCGCCTCGACGTGCCGTTCAAGCTCGCCATCACGGGCACGCCGATGGAGAACAACGTGATGGAGCTCTGGTCGCTGCTGTCGATCGTCGCTCCGGGCCTCTTCCCCTCGCCGGCCGGCTTCGCCGAGTACTACCAGAAGCCGATCGAGCGCGACGCCGACACCGAGCGGCTCAGCCAGCTGCGCCGCCGCATCCGCCCGCTGATGCTCCGCCGCACCAAGGAGCTCGTCGCCACGGAGCTGCCGCCCAAGCAGGAGCAGACCATCGAGGTCGAGCTCGGCACCCGCCAGCGCAAGGTCTACGACACCTACCTCGCCCGCGAGCGGCAGCGGGTGCTCGGCCTGATCGGCGACTTCGAGAAGAACCGCTTCGCGATCTTCCGCGCCCTCACCGTGCTCCGCCAGGTCGCGCTCGACGCGGCCCTGGTCGACGAGGCGCACGCCACGGTGCCGTCGACCAAGCTCGACCTGCTCGACGAGCTCCTCGCCGACGCGCTCGCCGAGGGGCACCGGGTGCTGGTCTTCAGCCAGTTCACCCGCTTCCTCGGCCGGGTGCGCGGCCGGCTCGACGCGGCCGGCGTCGAGTACGCCTACCTCGACGGCGCCACCAAGAAGCGCGACGAGGTGATCGACCGCTTCCGCTCCGGCGAGGCGGGCGTCTTCCTCATCTCGCTGAAGGCGGGCGGCTTCGGTCTCAACCTCACCGAGGCCGACTACTGCATCCTGCTCGACCCGTGGTGGAACCCGGCGACGGAGTCGCAGGCCGTCGACCGCGCGCACCGCATCGGCCAGACCCGCTCGGTGATGGTCTACCGGCTCGTCGCGAAGGACACCATCGAGGAGAAGGTGATGGCGCTCAAGGAGGCGAAGGCCGCCCTGTTCGCGGCCGTGATGTCCGACGACGGCGCGGCGGCGACCGGCGGCATCACCGCGGAGGACGTGCGCGAGCTGCTGGGCTGAGCGGCCCGGGTCGGCACGGGTCCGGTCAGCAGGCCGGGTCCGCGAGCGCCTTCACGAACGCGCCGGTCTGGTAGACGTACTCGTAGGCCCAGTCGCCGAGCGTGTACGGCTCGCCGGAGGACACCATCGACAGCTCGCCGTCGAAGCAGCGGCCGAGCAGCAGCCGCGCCCGGGCGATGTGCGGGGTCTGCGTGATGACGACGACGCTGTCCCAGTGGTCCGCCCGCGCGTCGTCGGCCAGGGCGCGCGCCTCGCCCTGGGTGGTCCCGGGCTCGGCGGTGAAGCAGATCACGTCCATGTCCGGCTCGTCGCAGGCGACCACGTCGTTCTCGCCCGGAGCCGCGGCCAGATCCGAGGCCCAGACCGAGATCACCAGGGTGTCGGCCACTCCCGCCTCGACGAGGTCGCGGCCGAGCTCGGTGCGCGCGCGGGTGGGCGGCCCGAGGACGAGCACCGCGTCGGCGTGCTCCGGCACCGGATCGATCGCGGGCAGCACGTAGACGGGGATCCCGGCGCCGACCACCAGCACGAGCGCGGCGAGGGCGCCGACGCCGAGGCGCCGTGCCAGCCGTCCTGCTCCGTGCATGCGTCTCCTCGCGAACCCCGGCGGTCACCGTACCCCAGGGAGGTGACACGGGTGTTTCGGCGGATCGGGACTCCGGCGTCACGCGGACCGCGTCCCGCTGCGCCCGCAAGCCCCCGATCGCAGCCGGCAGTGCGCGGACCGAACTCTGACATCCTGTGTCTTCGGAGCACGGGACGGTGACTCGTGGCGCTCCCGCGACGCCGTGGCGGTCGCTCCTCCTCGACAGAAGGACAGGCGATGGCTGAACCGACACTGGTGGACGTCGCGCGCATCGCGGGGGTGTCCCGCGCGACCGCCGCGCGCGTGCTCGCGGGCCGGACCAACGTCGACGCCGGCATGACCGCCGCCGTGGAGCGCGCCGCGAAGCAGCTGGGCTACGAGGCGAACGGCGCCGCCCGCATGCTGCGCGGGGGACGCGCGGGCTCGATCGCGCTGATCGTCGCTTTCGAGGATCTCGACCGCCTGCCCGGGACGATCCTCACGGCGGTCCTGAAGGGCGCCGCGGCGAGCCTGCACGCCCAGGGGGTCCAGCCGGTCCTGCTGCCCGCGGACTACGACGACAGGGGCCGCGTCGCCCGGCTCCTCCGCACGCGCGCGGTCGACGGGGCCGTCGTGATCCTGCAGAACGAGATGACCCAGGTGACCCAGGAGCTGGCCGACTCTCCGGCCCCGATCGCCTGGGTGGGACGGCCGCGGGTCGCCCTCGCGGACGACGCGCTCGTGATCGATGCGGACAACTACGGGGGAGGGAGGCTCGCCGCACGAGTGCTGGCCGAGTCCGGCCGTCGGCGACTCGGCATCATCACGGGCCCCCACGACATGAAGCCCGCCCGTGAGCGGCTGCGCGGCTGGCGCGACGAACTGGAGCACCTGGGCATCGACTACGCGCCCCTCGCGCACGGTGCGTTCACGGTCGAGAGCGGCGTGACCGCGATGGTGCGCCTCCTGCAGCGCTACCCCGATCTCGACGGGATCTTCGCCTCCTCCGACCTGATGGCGCACGGCGCGATCCACGTCCTCCGGGCCGCGGGGCGGCGCGTGCCGACGGACGTCTCGGTCGTGGGCTTCGACGACGTCGTCATCGCGACCACGACGGACCCGCCGATCACGACGATCCGCCAGCCCCTCGCGGAGATGGGCCGCATCGCCGCCGAGACCGTCGTCGCCGTCCTGCAGGGACGCGAGGTCGACCGGCAGCGGATCCTGCCCGTGAGCCTCGTCCAGCGGGAATCCGCGTAGCGCGGAGGGCGTCCTCGAGAGGCGCGGCGCTCAGGGTCGCCGCCCGCTCAGTCCGCGACCAGCGACCGCAGCTCCCGCACCCCCGCGACCACGTCGGCCCCGACGCGCCCCGCCTGCACCGCCGCGCGCAGCGGCAGCGTGCGGTGCGGCCGCAGCAGCCGCCGCGCCGCCGTGCAGGGCAGCGCGTAGAGCGCGACGACGCCCGCGTCGATCCCGTCGAGTCCGCCGTCGTCGCGGCCGAAGACCAGCTCGCGTCCCTCGCGGGCCAGCTCCTCGGGCAGCGCCGCCTCGCCGACCGGCAGGCGCGCGGCGGCGAGCACGGCGGCCGCGACGATCCGGCGGCGCAGCGGCCGGCCGATCGTGTCCGCCGCGAGCTCGCCGAAGAAGTCGGCGTGCCGCTCGAGGATCGCGGCGACGGTCTCGGCGAGCCGCTCCATCTCGGGGTGCAGTGACAACCGGGCGAGGCGACGGTAGGCGTGCAGCGCGATCTGCGCGTCGACCGCCAGCGCGAGGGCGATGGGCCCCGCGAGCAGCCGGGACGAGCGGTCGCGCAGCACCCGGCTCCGGACCACGGGCTCGGCCGGGCCGGTCTCGACGCCGCGGATCCGCGGCGAGGCCGCCAGCACCTCGCCGAGCGCATCGGCGATCCGGTGCCGCTCGGCGGCCCAGGTCGTCGCGAACGACCGCACCCGCGGATCGGGGTGCGCCCGCGCGAGCGGCAGCACCCGCACGACGGCCGCGTGCTCGAGAGCGCGGAGGTAGGCGGACGCGACGATCGCCTCGCGATCCAGCGGCGCCTCCTCGAACTCGCGGATCGAGAAGTGGTCGCGGAGGCTGCCGTGCGCGCTGCGACGGTAGCTCTCCACGTCGAACGGTTCCGCGATGCCCATGCTCCACCCGCCTTCGCCTCGACCGTACCGCCATCCCGGGCCCGGAACCTGAACGGCGGAAGGTCCGCCGCTGCCAGACTGGAGCCCGCGCGCCGCCCGGCCGCGGGACGGGGCGGAGATGGGGTCTCGCGGGTCCGCGGTCGCCGCGATCCTCCTCGCCGCGGTCTGCTTCGGCACCACCGGCACCGCGCAGTCGCTGGGCGCCCAGGGCGTCGATCCGCTGCTGCTCGGCGCCGCCCGGATCGTGCTCGGCGGGGCGCTGCTGGCCGCCCTGCTCGGCGTCGAGACGGCGCGCGCTCCCCGCCGCGCCGCCCGGAGGCCGCGCGTCTCGACGGTGCTGCTCGTCCTCCTCGGTGCGGCCGGCGTCGCCGCGTACCAGCCCGCCTTCTTCACCGGCACCGCCGAGAACGGCGTCGCGGTCGGCACGATCGTCGCGCTCGGCTCCGCCCCCGCCTTCACCGGACTGCTCGAGTGGCTCCTGCTGCGCTCCGCCCCGAGCCCGCGCTGGTTCGCCTCGACCGCGCTCGCCGCGGTCGGCGTCGTGCTGCTCGCCGGCCTGCTGACCGGCGGCGCCGCGGGCGGAGTCTCCGTGCTCGGTCTCGCCGGCTCGGCCGGAGCCGGCGCCGCCTACGCGCTCTACGCCGTCTGCGGCAAGCTGCTGCTCGAGCGCGGCTTCACTCCGGCCGCCGCGATGGGCGCCCAGTTCGGCACCGCCGCGCTGCTCGCACTGCCGGTCCTGCTCGCGGGCGACCCCGGACGCCTCGCCGGCTCCCTCCCCGCCGTGCTCTGGCTCGGCGTGGTGACCGTCGCGGTCGCCTACACCTTCTTCGCGCGGGGCTTGCGCCTCCTGCCCGCCGCCACGGTCTCGACGCTCACCCTCGTCGAGCCCGCGACGGCGACCCTCCTCGGCGTCGCCCTGCTCGGCGAGCGGCTGACACCGGACGCGGTCGCCGGCATCGCCGTCCTGGTGCTCGCCGTGCTGCTCCTGGCGCTGCCCGCGCGCCGGGGGAGTGCGCGCCGCAGGAGGCCCGAGGTCGTCGCCCCTGAGGCGCCGTCGAGCCTCGCGGAGTAGCCTCTGCCCTGCCGCGGCGCCCGAGCGCCTCACCGATCGACGACGAGGGGCGGATGAGATGACCAACCCCTGGCTCGCCCTGCCCGGCAGCGGTCGTCGCCGCCCGCTGGTCGAGGCCTCCTGGGAGCGGGCGCGCCGCCACCGCCTCGATCCCGAGCGGCTCACGGCCCCGCTGTCCTTCTCGAGCGACGAGCTGCGCGACTACCGGATGGGCCACCCGCTCGCCTCCGTGCTGCCCGTCATCCGGCGCCTCCTCGTCCGCGACGCCGACGAGGACAGCGGCGTGCTCGTCGCGGTCGGCGACGCCCTGGGTCGGCTGCTCTGGATCGACGGCGACCAGGCGCTGAAGAGCTCCGCCGAGCGGATGCTCTTCGTCGAGGGAGCGGCCTGGGCCGAGCCCGACGTCGGCACCTCCGCTCCCGGCACCGCCCTCGTCCTCGATCACGGCGTGCAGATCCACGGCGCCGAGCACTTCGCCTCCCTCGTCCACCCCTGGAGCTGCACCGCGGTGCCGATCCACGACCCCGAGACCCACGAGATCCTCGGTGTGATCGACATCACCGGCGGCGCCGAGGTCGTCGCCCCGCAGACCCTTCCGCTGATGGAGGCGACCGCGGCGGCCGTCGAGAGCCAGCTGATGGTGCAGCGACTGCAGCGCCCGCGCCGCGCGCAGCCCCGCCGCTCGCCACCCCGGCCCGCGGCGGCCCGCGCGCCGAGCCTGCGCGTCCTCGGCCGCGAGACCGGCGTCGTCACCGCCGACGGCGTCGAGCTCGAGCTCTCCACCCGGCACGCCGAGATCCTCACCCTCCTCGCCTGGCACCGCGCGGGGCTGTCCGCCGAGGCGCTCGCCCAGCTGCTCTACGGGCGGGAGGACGCGGTGGTCACCGTGCGCGCCGAGATGGTGCGCCTGCGCCGGATCCTCGAGCCGCGCCTCCCGAGGCTGGTGCCGCTCTCGCGCCCGTACCGCCTGGCCAGTCCGGTCGACCTCGACGCGCGCCAGGTCGTCGGCCTGCTCGACCGCGGCGCGCACCGGCTCGCCCTCGACGCCTACGCCGGCGCCCCGCTGCCCGGCTCCGAGGCCCCGGGCATCCGCGCGATCGCCGACGAGCTGCGCGCCCGCGTCCGCGCCACCGTGCTCACCAGCGCTGCCGCGGAGACGCTGCTCGCCTACGCGCACGGGCCCGACGGCCATGACGACGCGGAGGTCTGGGCCGAGCTGCTGCGGATCCTGCCGCGCCGCTCGCCCCGCCGCGCCGGCATCGTCGCGCACCTGGAGGAGCTCGAGGCCGAGCAGCGCTGACCCGTGTCCGGCCGTCGCCTCCGTCGCCGCGCGGCCGTGCAACGGCGTGCAACCTCCCGCGACGTACGGTCGGACCGAGCGCGACACCCCGCACTCACCCGACAACGACGTCGATGGAGGTCCACATGACGCTGTACGCCGACCCGGTAGCCGACCAGGCACCGAAGGAACCGGAGTCCACGGTCTACGCCAACCCGGGCACGGAGGGATCCGTCGCCTCGTTCCGCTCCCGGTACGACCACTTCATCGGAGGCGAGTACGTCGCCCCCGCGAAGGGCCAGTACTTCGAGAACATCACCCCGATCACCGGGAAGCCCTTCTGCGAGATCGCCCGCGGCACCGCCGAGGACATCGACCGCGCGGTCGAGGCCGGCTGGAAGGCCTTCCCGAGCTGGGGCAAGACCAGCCCCGCCGAGCGCGCGAACGTCCTGCTGCGCATCGCCGACCGGATGGAGGCGAACCTCGAGCTGCTCGCGGTCGCCGAGACCTGGGAGAACGGCAAGCCGGTGCGCGAGACTCTCGCCGCCGACATCCCCCTCGCGATCGACCACTTCCGCTACTTCGCCGGCGCCCTGCGCGCCCAGGAGGGCGGCGTCTCCGAGATCGACCACGACACCATCGCGTACCACTTCCACGAGCCGCTCGGCGTGGTCGGCCAGATCATCCCCTGGAACTTCCCGATCCTGATGGCCGTGTGGAAGCTCGCCCCTGCGCTCGCCGCCGGCAACTGCATCGTGCTCAAGCCGGCCGAGCAGACCCCCGCCTCGATCCACGTCCTGATGGACCTGATCCACGACCTGCTGCCCGCCGGCGTCCTCAACATCGTCAACGGCTTCGGGATCGAGGCCGGCGCTCCGCTCGCCTCGCACCCGCGGATCCGCAAGATCGCCTTCACCGGCGAGACGACCACAGGCCGCCTGATCATGCAGTACGCGAGCGAGAACCTCATCCCGGTCACCCTCGAGCTCGGCGGCAAGAGCCCCAACGTGTTCTTCGCCGACGTGGCCGCCGAGCGCGACTCCTTCTACGACAAGGCGCTCGAGGGCTTCTCGTTCTTCGCCCTCAACCAGGGCGAGGTCTGCACCTGCCCCTCCCGCGCCCTCGTGCAGAAGTCCATCTACGACGACTTCGTCGGCGACGGACTCGAGCGCGTCGGCCGGATCAAGCAGGGCAACCCGCTCGACGTCTCGACGATGATCGGCGCCCAGGCCTCCAACGACCAGCTGGAGAAGATCCTCTCCTACATGGACATCGGCAAGCAGGAGGGCGCGAAGCTGCTCATCGGCGGCGACCGCGCCGACCTCGGCGGCGAGCTCAGCGGCGGCTACTACGTCAACCCGACGGTCTTCGAGGGGCGCAACTCCATGCGCATCTTCCAGGAGGAGATCTTCGGCCCCGTCCTCGCCCTCACCTCGTTCGAGGACTTCGACGACGGCATCGCCATCGCCAACGACACCCTCTACGGCCTCGGCGCCGGAGTCTGGAGCCGCAACGGCGCCCAGCTCTACCGCGCCGGACGCGCCATCGAGGCCGGCCGCGTCTGGTCCAACACCTACCACCAGTACCCGGCCCACGCGGCCTTCGGCGGCTACAAGCAGTCCGGCATCGGCCGCGAGAACCACAAGATGATGCTCGACCACTACCAGCAGACGAAGAACCTCCTCGTCAGCTACGCGGAAGGGCCCATGGGCTTTTTTTGAGTTGTCGTGCGGCGATTCCTCGCTCCGCTCGTCATCACCGCCGCAGTCGGCTTTCCGGGGTGGTCGCGCTGAGTGGAGCGGGGAGCGTCGCGCTCCGCGAATCCGCTGGCACGCGCCGTGCTCTCCTGCGGCGATTCCTCGCTCCGCTCGTCATCACCGCCGCGGTCGGCTGACCGAGGTGGTTGCGCTGAGTGGAGCGGGGAGCGTCGCGCTCCGCGAATCCGCTGGCACGCGGATTCGCGCTCCGCGCTCTCCCTTGCCGGAAATGCTGGTCGAGTAGCCCGCGCAGCGGGCGTATCGAGACCCACGTGACCAGCAGGTGCGGGAGCTCGGCCTCCTCGCTCCGCTTCGCACCCAGGATCCGCGTCGCGCTTCCCGCGGTTGCGGGCCCTTCCATGCTGGTCGAGTAGCCCGCGCAGCGGGCGTATCGCGACCCACGTCCTCCCGCAGCTGCGGCAGCACGCACCCCTCGCTCCGCCTCGCACTTCACGCGAGCATGCTGGTCGAGTAGCCCGCGCAGCGGGCGTATCGAGACCCACCCGGTTAGACACCACCACCGAGAGGACACCGCCCATGGACAGCACGCGAGTCGACGTGACCGAGGCGGCAGCCGGCATGCTGCGGAGGATGAGCGAGCTGCACGGCCCGCTGATGTTCCACCAGTCCGGCGGGTGCTGCGACGGCAGCTCGCCGATGTGCTTCCCGGTCGGGATGTTCCGCACGGGAGCGTCCGACGTGCTCGTCGAGACACTGCACGTCGACGGGCTCGCCCCGATCGAGTTCTACATGTCGCGGACGCAGTTCGAGTACTGGAAGCACACCCACCTCACCGTCGACCTGGTCGACGGGCGGGGGAGCGGCTTCAGCGTCGAGGCGCCCGAGGGCAAGCGCTTCATGATCCGCAGCCGCCTCCTCACCGACGCCGAGCTGGTCGAGTTCGGCCTCCTGCCGGCCGCCGCCGTCCAGCTCTGACCCTTCCCGGTCGCGCGGAATCGCCCGCCTCGGGAATATACCCCCCGGGGGTATGTTGCACCACGGTGACCGACCACGAGGGAGCACCGATGACCGACGCCGCGCACGACCACAGCACGCACACGTCCTCCGCCACGACGTCCTGGCGGACCGCCGCGACGGCCACCCTGCACTGCCTCACCGGCTGCGCCATCGGTGAGGTCCTCGGCATGGTGCTCGGCACCGCACTCGGGCTGCACACCCTCGGCACCGTCGTGCTCTCGATCCTGCTCGCCTTCGCCTTCGGCTACGCCCTGACGATGCGCGGCGTGCTCCGCGCGGGGGTCTCCTGGCGCGCCGCCGTCGGCATCGCCCTCGCGGCGGACACCGTCTCGATCGCGGTGATGGAGGTCATCGACAACACGACGATGCTGGCGATCCCCGGCGCGATGGACGCGGGTCTCGCGACGGGCCTCTTCTGGGGCTCCCTCGCCGGCTCGCTCGTCCTGGCCTTCGTGGTCACCACCCCGGTCAACCGCTGGCTGATCGGCCGCGGCAGGGGCCACGCGGTCGTGCACCGCTTCCACCACTGACGGCGGAACGCGCTGGGGCTCAGACCGACGGCTGCGGCGGGCTCGTCGCGGTCGAGCCGGTGCTGATCCGCACGCCGATCTCCGAGCCGCGGATCACCGAGGTCCCCGCCGAGGGATCCGTCCCGGCGACCTGGCCCTCGGGCACCGACGAGTCGACCTGGCTCATCCCGCCGACCACGAACCCCGCGGCCTTGAGCGCGCTGACGGCCGCGTCGACGCTCTTCCCGGTCACGTCCGGGATCGTCACCATCGGCGCCTTCACCAGCGACTGGTCGGGCTTCGCGAAGGCGGAGCCGCCGTACTCGCGGTCGAAGGCGGTCATCACCGGATTCCAGATCCGGTGCCGCGCGAGGATCGCCGAGCCGCTGTCGAAGTCGATCGAGTCGAGCGCCATCCGCTTGCCGGCGTCGTTCAGCGCCGAGATGCTGCCGACCCAGACCGCGAGCGCGACCTCGGAGGAGGCGCCGAGCGTCCAGCCGTCGGCCGCGCCGTCGGTGGTGCCGGTCTTGGTGATGTGCTCGATGCCGTCGCCGGGGCTCGCCGCCTGACCGGTGCCCTGCGAGGTGACCTCGAGCAGCGCGTACTGCGTGGCGCGGGCGACGGCCGTCGTCGTCGACTGCGTGCAGGTCGAGGCGGGCGCCTCGATGTCCTGCCCCTCGGGCCCGACGATCGAGTCGATGGCCACCGCGCTGCAGGTCCGGCCGTCGTTCGCGACGCCCGCGTAGGCGACCGCCATGGTCAGCGGCGCGATCTCGTTCGTGCCGAGCACGGTCGCCGGGGATTCGAGCAGCGGGGTCGCATCCGCCCGATGCACGCCGAACGCCTCCGCGGTCTTGCGGATGTCGCAGAGGTCGAGCAGGTGCGCCATGCCGATGAAGCCGGTGTTGATGGAGTCGATCGTGGACTCCAGTGCGTTCAGCGAGGCAGGGAAGATCTGCCCGCCGTTGTTGTTCGGATTGAACACCCCGTAGTCCTGCGGGCCCTCGCAGCTGTCCTGGAAGCCGGTCCAGTTCTTGTTCTTCGCGTCGAACTGCTCGAGCAGGGTGTGCCCGTCCTGCAGCCACTCCATCAGCGTGAAGACCTTGTAGGTGGAGCCCGGCTGGAAGCCGTTGCCGCCCCCGTAGGCCGCGTCGACCGAGAGGTTGATCGCCGAGTACTCGGCGCCGTCGGCCGAGGCGATCTGCTCCGGGTCCTGGCTGTACTTCTTGTTCTGCACCATGCTCAGGATCCGCCCGGTCCCGGTCTCCACGCCGACGGCCGCGGCCCCGACGTCGAAGCGCGGGTCGGTCGCGGGCACCTGGTCGGTCATGACCTGCGCCGAGGTGTCCTGCATGGCGAGGTCGATCGTCGTGTAGACCTTGAGCCCGCCGCGCTTGAGCGCCGCGTAGCGCTCGTCGGCGGTGGCGCCGAGGGCCGGGTCGTTGCGCAGCACGTGCGAGACGTAGTCGCAGAAGTAGGCGGCGCTGCCCGCGGTCTGGCAGCCGGTCGACGGGGGAGTGATGACCGGCTCGATCGGCGCGGCCTTCGCGGCGTCGCGGGTCGCGGCGTCGATCTTCCCGTACTCGAGCATCCGGTCGAGGATGTAGTCGCGCCGGCTCGTGGTCAGCGCGTAGCCGTTCGCCTCGCCGTTGTCGGGGTCGTCGGGGCGGTCGAAGCGGAACTTCTCCGGATTGTTGACGATCGCCAGCAGCGCGGCCGACTGCCCGACCGAGAGGTCGGCCGCGTCGATGCCGTAGTAGTACTCGGCCGCGGCCTCGATGCCGTAGACGGTGCCGCCGAAGAGGGCGATGTTGAGGTAGCCGAGGAGGATCTCGTCCTTCGAGTACTCCTTCTCCACCCCGATCGCGAGGCGCATCTCCTTGAGCTTGCGCTCGGGAGTGGTCGCCGTCGCCTCCGCGTAGGCCGCGGCGCGCTCGGTCTCGTCGCTGATCGACTCGGCCTTCTGCACGAGCACGTTCTTGACGTACTGCTGCGTGATCGACGAGCCGCCCTGCGGCGCCGCGTCGAGGAGGTAGGTGCTCGCGACGGCGCGCAGGGTGCCCTGCAGGTCGATGCCGCCGTGCTCGTAGTAGCGCGGGTCCTCGCTCGAGACGAGGGCGTCGAAGACCGGCGCCGCGATCTGGTCGGCGGCGACCTCGATCCGGTTCTGGTCGTAGAAGGAGGCGAGGAGCGTCGGGTCCTCGGGGTCGCCGGCGTAGACGTCGGTCTTCTGCATCAGCTCGCCGACCTCGAGGTAGCTCGGCAGCGACTGGAACGCCGAGATCGTGCCCGAGGTGGCCGCCCCGGTGAGCGCGACCGCCGGCGCCACGACGATCGTCGCGAGCAGCCCGGCCAGCACGCTGACGATCACGAATCCGAACAGCGCGCCGAGAGCCCCGTGGACGGTGCGACGGGGCTGGAAGACGGGAACGTTCGGACGCTTCAGGATGGATCCTCTCGGTGCACCAGCACCCTAGGCGACGCTCCCGACATCCCCGCCCAGGCGCGCCCGCGCATCACACGCAACAGCTACTCCGGGTCGGCTGATCAGTCGCACGACGTCCTGGTTCCTCCGCGCGAGGACCACAGGACCGTGAAGTGGTGCGGGCTCGTGAAGTCACCCGGGGTGTCCTGTGTGAAGACCAGGTTGCCGTCGTCCTGCATGGTCAGAGTCTTGCCCTTTTCAGTGCTGCAGGAGCGCCGTGGATTCGACGACCAGAGGACGACCGAATTGCGATAGATGACGATGTTGCTGTCTCCCTGGAACTTGATGTTCGTCGCTCCACGCCCGGCCGTACCGCTCGACCAGATCGCATTGTCACCGTCGTAGACCACCCAGTTGCCGTCGGCTTGGAAGGTCGAGCGGTACCGTCCATTGAGCGAGCGCGAATCGATCTTCGAGTAGCCCGGCGGGTAGGAGCAGGACGAGTCCGACCACCAGAATGCATTCTCCGGTCCGACGCACGATTCGTTTTGATACCTGTATGACGTCTCGTTGCCGAACTGATCGGTGGCCTGCGCGGCCGGCGCGAAGACTGTGGCCGTCAGGATCAAAGAGGCCACGGCGACCGCGGCCAGCGATCTCCACCAGGGCCGTCGGCCTCTCGCCGTCGCGGGGAGTGCGTCACTCCGACTGCTCGTTCCGCTTCTCTGGGTCCACTGCATGGCTGACTCCTTCGTCACCGGGTACGGCGACGATCGTCGTCCCCAGCGGAGACGCTAGTCAGGCCGAGTCACTCGACTCATCGATGGCACGAGACGCACGCTGGGACGGCGCGCGCCGTCAGGCGCGGCCTGCTCACCGGCGTCCCTAATCGAGCAGGTCTCCATCACGATCGGCGATGTCGTTGACGTTCGTCGGCGCCTCGCCGGTGCTCACCTGCAGGGGGATGATGGCTCCGCGGAGAACCGTCTCGTCCGCGCTGGGCGTCGTCGAGACCACGGAGCCCGCGGGGATGGTCGCCAGTTCGACGGGCTCGCTCTTGCCGACGGTGAAGCCCGCGGCGGTGAGCGTGGCGGTGGCCGCAGCGACCGTCAGGCCGGTCACGTCCGGCACCTCGGTCAGTGTGGCGGTGCGCGGCGAGGACGCGAGCATCGTGGCGGGCGGGGCGATGAAGTCGTCACCGCCGTACTTCTGATCGAGCGCCGTCATGATCGGCTTCCAGATCGCGTGACGCGCGTCAGCGGCACGGATCGTCCCCTCCTCGCCGGTGAGCCGCGTGGTGCGGAGGTTCTGCTTCGACCCGTCGTCGAAGCCCTTGATGCTGCCGACCCAGACAGCGAGTGACGCGGAGCGGCTGGCGCCGGCGGTCCAGACGTCCGCCGCCTCATCGGTCGTGCCCGTCTTGCCGATGTGCTCGATGCCGTCGCGCGGGTCCGAGGCGGTGGCGGTACCCGACGTGATGACGCGCTGCATCGCGTACTGCATGCCCCGCGCGACCTCGGGGGTGACGGACGGCGCGCAGGACGAGGCGGGCGGCGCGACCGCCGCACCGGTGCTGTCCGTGATTCGGTCGATGACGATCGTTTCGCACGTCGCCCCGTCGTTCGCGATGCCGGCGTAGGCGTTGGCGAGGGTGAGCGGCGCGATCGGGTTGGTGCCGAGAACTGAAGCAGGTCTGCTCTCCAGCTCCTTGGCGTCGGCGCGGTGAATGCCGAACGACTCCGCCGTGGTGCGGATGTCGCAGACGTCGAGCTGGTTGGCCATGCCCATGAAGCCGGTGTTGATCGAGTTCGCCGTCGCCTGTACCGCGGTCATGGAGGAGGCGTCCTCGGACGAGTTGTCGTTCTTCGGAGTGAACCGCTCGGTGAAGAGCCCATCATTCGCGACATTGCACTTCTGCGGGTACGAGCGGAACCCCGAGGTCGGCGACGGGAACGACTCGTTCAGCGTGTGACCCGCCTGCAGCCACTGCGCGAGCGTGAAGACCTTGTAGGTCGAGCCGGTCTGCACGCCGGAGGTGCCGCCCATCCCGACGTCGACGTTGAGGTTGATCGCGCTGTACCCGGGGTTCGCGGCGAGGAACTCCTCGTCCTGGCTGTACTTCGTGTTCTGCACCATCGACAGCACGCGGCCGGTGCCCGCCTCGACCGACGCGGCGGTCGCGCCGACCTGGAAGCGGGGGTCGTACGACGGGATGTAGGCGTTGATCGCCGCCTGCGAGACCTGCTGGATGTCGAGGTCGAGCGTCGTGACGATGTCGAAGCCGCCCTGGCGGATCCGCTGGTAGCGCTCGTCGTCGTCGGCGCCGAACGCCTCGTCGTTGCGCAGCACGTTCAGCACGTACTCGCAGAAGTACGCCGCGTTGCCCGCGGTGGCGCAGCCGGTGGAGGGCTCCGTGATGTTCGGCGTGATCGGCTCGGCGATCGCCGCGTCGTAGACCTCCTGGCTGATCTTCGAGTACTTCAGCTCCTCGGCCAGGATGTAGTCGCGGCGCTCCTTGGTCGCGGCGTAGCCGTTCGCGGCGCCGTTCGCCTCGTCCGTCGGGTCGTCGAAGCGGAACTTCGACGGGTTGTTGACGATCGCCAGCAGCGACGCCGCCTGCGAGGTCGAGAGCTGGCTGGCGGGGATGCCGTAGTAGTAGTTGGCCGCGGCCTCGATGCCGTAGACCGTGCCGCCGAAGAGCGCGATGTTGAGGTAGCCGAGCAGGATGTCGTCCTTCGACGTCTCCTTCTCGAGGCCGATCGCGAGGCGCATCTCCTTGAGCTTGCGCTCGGGGGTCGGGTCGGTGGCGAGCTTGTAGGCGGCGTCGCGCTCCGCCTCGTCGGTGATCGACTCGGCCTTCTGCACGAGGACGTTCTTGACGTACTGCTGCGTGATCGACGAGCCGCCCTGCAGGTCGTCGCCGGTCAGCGTGACCGCGAGCGCGCGGAGCGTGCCCTGCAGGTCGATGCCGCCGTGCTCGTAGAAGCGCGGGTCCTCACCGGCGACCGCGGCGTCCTTGGCGGTCTGCGCGACCTCGTCCCAGCCGACCTCGACGCGGTTCTGGTTGTAGACGGAGGCGAGGAGGGTGGTGCCGTCGCCCGCGTAGATGTTGGTGCGCTGCATCAGCTGGCCGGCGTCGAGGTAGCCGGGCAGGTTCTGGAACATGCCGATGGTGTTGCTGGTCGCGAGGCCCGTCAGCGCGAGCGCCGGAGTGACGCCGACGGTGATCAGCACGCCCGCCACGGCACTCATCCCGATGAAGCCCAGCACTGCCCGCAACGACATCCCGAGCGGTCGAGCGGAGCTGCGGGATGCGGTGGGGAGAGCCATGGAGCGGGAGGTCCTTCCGGCGCGGTGGTGCCGCGCGAATGCAGGGTGGCGGGTCGTCGCGCCGGTCGTGCGAATCCCCTCGGTCATGGTACGCGACGCGCCCGGGAGGAGGGGGTCCTCCGAGAGGACGAGATGCACCTGTGACGAGGCGTCCGCGACCTCGGAATCGGTCGGCGACCCGGAGGTGGGAATCCGGCGCGCATGACCGACGGAAGGCGCCCCCGGGCACGCCGCTTCCGTATCGTGGAGGGTGCGTCCCCGCGAGGGGAGCGTCGGCATCACCGCACCACCAGTCGCCCCGGGCCCCCGGGGCGGTCGGCCCCGGCAGAAAGCACACACCATGGCACGCATCCACGACGACGTGACGCAGCTCGTCGGCAGGACCCCGCTCGTCCGCATCAACCGCCTCGACGGAGCGGACAGCGCCGTCGTCCTGGCCAAGCTCGAGTTCTACAACCCCGCGAACAGCGTGAAGGACCGCATCGGCGTCGCGATCGTCGACGCCGCCGAGGCGTCGGGGGAGCTGCCGCCCGGTGGCACGATCGTCGAGGGCACGAGCGGCAACACCGGCATCGCGCTGGCCATGGTCGGCGCGGCCCGCGGCTACAAGGTGATCCTGACGATGCCCGAGACGATGTCGACCGAGCGCCGGGTCCTGCTGCGCGCCTACGGCGCCGAGATCGTGCTGACCCCCGGCTCCGAGGGCATGCGCGGCGCGGTCGAGAGGGCGCAGGCCATCGTCGCCGAGACCCCGGGCGCCGTGCTCGCCCGTCAGTTCGAGAACGCCGCCAACCCCGAGGTGCACCGCCGCACGACGGCCGAGGAGATCTGGGAGGACACCGACGGCGAGGTCGACGTCTTCGTCGCCGGCATCGGCACGGGCGGCACCATCACCGGCGTCGGCCAGGTCCTCAAGGAGCGCAAGCCCGGCGTGCAGATCATCGGCGTCGAGCCGATCGACTCGCCGCTCCTCACGCAGGGCACGGCCGGGCCGCACAAGATCCAGGGGATCGGCGCCAACTTCGTGCCCGCCAACCTCGACCGCGACGTCTACGACGAGATCATCGACGTCACCCTCGACGACTCGGTGCGCGTCGCGCGCGCGATGGCGGCGCAGGAGGGCATCCTCGGCGGCATCTCCTCCGGCTCGATCATGTGGGCGGCGCTCGAGGTCGCGAAGCGCCCCGAGAACGCGGGCAGGACGATCGTCGCGATCGTCTGCGACTTCGGCGAGCGGTACATCTCGACGGTCCTCTACGAGGACCTCCGCAGCTGAGCACCGCCGGACCCCGTCGCGGCACGACGGGACGCCTCACGGCCCTCGCGCGCCTCCGCGAGGACGTGGCGGCCGCGCGCCTGCGCGATCCCGCGGCCCGGAGCGCGGCGGAGGTGGTGCTCGCCTACCCCGGGCTGCACGCGGTCTGGGTGCACCGCCTCGCCCACCGGTGGTGGCGGCGCGGCGCGCGCCTGCCTGCGCGGCTGCTCGCGCAGGCGGCCCGCGCCGCGACCGGAGTGGAGATCCACCCCGGCGCGACGATCGGCCGCCGGCTCTTCATCGACCACGGCATGGGCGTCGTGATCGGCGAGACGGCGCGGATCGGCGACGACTGCATGCTCTACCACTCCGTCACACTGGGCGGGAAGTCGGCGAAGCGCGAGCGGCGCCACCCGACGCTCGGCGACCGCGTGGTCGTCGGCGCGGGGGCCGTGATCCTCGGGCCGATCGTGCTCGGCTCGGACGTGAGCGTCGGCGCGAACGCGGTCGTGGTGAAGGACGCCCCGGACGGGGCCGTGCTGGTCGGGATCCCCGCCCGCGATCTGCGCGCGCTGGGCCGCGCCGACGACGCGCTCGCGGACCCGGCCTTCTGGATCGACCCCGCGATGTACATCTAGGGCCGAGCCGTCGAAGGCCGGTCCGTCCACGGCCGAGGTGGGGTCTCAGTCGTCCTCGTCGCGGCGCGAGATGTCGCGCTTCGCGCTCTTGATCACCGCGAACGCGTCCAGGGCGTGCACCCGCGTCTCCTTGAGGTCGAGGATCGGCGCGGGGTAGCCGTCCGCCTCCGGCGTCAGCGTGTCGCCGAGCGTCCACGGCTCGTGGATCACGGTGCGGTCGAGCTCGGCCAGCTCCGGGACGTACTCGCGCAGGTAGCCGCCCTCCGGGTCGAACTTCTTCGACTGCGTGACGGGGTTGAACACGCGGAAGAACGGCGACGCGTCGGCGCCGGACCCAGCGACCCACTGCCAGTTGGCGGCGTTGCTCGCCGGGTCCGCGTCCACGAGCGTGTCCCAGAACCAGTCCTCGCCCACCCGCCAGTCGACCAGCAGGTTCTTGATCAGGAACGACGCGGTGACCATCCGGACCCGGTTGTGCATGTAGCCGGTCTTCCACAGCTCGCGCATCCCCGCGTCGACGAGCGGGAAGCCGGTGCGGCCCTGGTGCCAGGCATCGATCCTGGCCTCGCCCGGGTGGCCCCAGGGGAAGGAGTCGAAGCGGGAGTCGAAGTTGGCGGTCGCGAGGTCGGGCCAGTGGAAGAGCAGGTGGTAGCAGAACTCGCGCCAGAGCACCTCGGCGAGGAAGCGGTCGCTGCCCTCACCGCGGTGCTGCCCCTTCGCGTGCGCCTCCTCGAGCGCGTGCCAGACCTGGAACGGGCTGATCTCGCCCCAGCGCAGGTGCGGCGACAGGTTCGAGGTGGCATCGCGCGCCGGCAGGTTCCTGTCGTCTGCGTAGTCGTCGAGCTGCTCCGCGAGGAACGCACGCAGCCGCTTCGCCGCCGCCTTCTCGCCCGGCACCCAGCGCTCGCGGAGCCCGCCCGCCCAGTCGGGGCTGGTCGGCAGCAGCTGCCAGTCGTCGAGGTCGTCGGAGGCCGCCTTCGTCGCGATCCCGTCGATCTCGCGCGGCCGCGGCACGGGAGCGCGCGGGGTGTCCCGGTTGCGGCAGGCGCGCGCGAACGGCGTGTAGACGGAGTAGGGGGTGCCGCCGCCGGTCTGCACGGTCCACGGCTCGAAGAGCAGCGAGCCCTGGTGGCTCTCCGCCTCGACGTCCCGGTCGCGCAGCGCCTCCTTGATCGCGGCGTCGACGGTCCGCTCCGCCTTGCCGTAGCGGCGGTTCCAGTGCACCGCGCCCGCGCCCAGCTCCTCGGCGAGCTGCAGGACGACGGCCTCGGCCGGTCCGCGGCGCAGGATCAGGGACGCTCCGGCCTCCTCGAGGTCGCCCGCGAGCGCGAGCAGGCTCCCGTGCAGCCACCAGCGGGCCGCGCCGCCGAGCGGTCGGATGCCGTCGGACTCCTCGTCGAGCACGTAGCAGACGGCGACGGGGCCGCCGCGGTCGATCGCGGCCCGGAGTGCCGGATTGTCGGCGAGACGCAGGTCGTCGCGGAGCCAGACGAGGGTGGGGGAGGAGCTGCTCATGGTCCCTCCATGATCCGCGAGCGCGGCGCCCCTGCGAAGTGCTGGCCGCGCGGCGGCGGGGCGTGCTAGCGGAGGGCGGGGTCGCTCAGGCCGAGGCGACGCGCTCGCGCAGCTTGTCGCAGAGGGCGGTCAGCTGGTCGAGCTCGTCGTCGTCGAGGGCCGCTCCGACGTGGTCCGAGATCGTCTGCATGTGTGTCATCGCCACCCGTCGGAAGAGCGCGTAGCCCTCGTCGGTGATCTGGATGACCGTGCCGCGCGCGTCGGTCGGGTCCTCGCTCTTGGTCACGCAGCCGCGGGCGACCAGGCGGTCGATCAGGCGGCTGACGCTCGGCTGCGTGAGGAGGACGTGCTTGTTCAGGTCCCGGAGCCGGGCCCGGCGCTCGGGCTGGAGCGTGAGGTTGAAGAGGACGTCGTACTCGTTGAGCGAGATCTCCTTCGACGGGAAGTCGGTGCTCAGCGCCCGCATCACGTGCACCTGCGCTCGGAACAGCGACTCCCACGCGGCGACCGCACGTCTCGAGCTCACGCATCCTCCTTGTGTTCCGTTCAGGATACGGCGTCTCGACAGCCGTCAGGCCCGCGGGCGCGGGCGCGACCGCGGGGCGTCGCGCAGAGGCGGGACTCGGTCCGGGAACGACAGAAGGCCGGCCGCTGAGGCGAGCGGCCGGCCTTCATTCCCTTGCACCAAGAGTGTCCTGCAATCACTTCTTGCGCTTCCCGCCACAGCAAACGGTCGACGCACTTGAACTATATAACGGATCGATAACGCCGCAAGGACCGATTTCCTGAGGTTTCCCTGTGACCCCGCGTCGCCCCGGAGGCGGGGTCTCGATACGCCGCGTCCCGCGCCTACTCGACCAGCATGATGGCGCGGCCTCCGTCGACCGAGCGCGGGACCCGCAGGCACGCGGAGCGCTGCCGGTTGCAGACGCGCGAGGCGCCGCTGTCCCTTTCATGCTGATCGAGTAGCCCGCTCCGCGGGCGTATCGAGATCCCCCACCGCAGAGGCGTGGGTCTCGATACGCCGCGTGCCGCGGCTACTCGACCAGCATGCTTGTGCGGCCTCCACCTGCCGGGCTCGGCGTCCGCAGGTGTCGGCAGGCGCGCGCAGCGTCGCCGCCTTCCTGCATGTTGATCGAGTAGCCCGCTCCGCGGGCGTATCGAGATCCACGCTCCGTACGGGGGCGGGTCTCGATACGCCGCGTCCCGCGGCTACTCGACCAGCATGAGCTGCCGCCGACTCCTCGTCCGACTCGGGCCGAACGACCAGCGGCCGCCCGCGAGGCGTCAGGTGGAAAACGCGTGTCAGCGTTTTCCACGAGCCGTACGCAGGACGCTGTATGGAACGCGACCTCCCTCGGAGCCGACCGCGGCGGAGCGAGCGCTCGCGCTCGCGCAGCAATTCAGAACAGATCGGGGCTAGGGGTGGACGCGTAGCGGATGGCGACGTCGGCGTGGCGGTCGAAGCGGTAGCCGACGCCGCGGACGGTGCGGACGATGTCCTCGTAGCGGCCGAGCTTGGCGCGGAGGCGGCGGACGTGGACGTCGATGGTGCGCTCGTTGGGGGCGTCGTCGTCGGCGGCTCCCCAGAGTGAGGAGATCAGCTCGGCGCGCTCGATGGTGCGGCCCTCGCGGAGGACGAGGTACTGCAGCAGCTCGAACTCCTTGTAGGTGAGGGCGGTGGTCTCGTCGTCGAGGATGACGCGCTTGCGCGAGATGTCGATGACGACGCCGCCGGGGGCTCGGTCGAGGTCGGGCTCGGTCTCGGAGCGGCGGCGGGCGACGGCGGCCGGGTCCTGGAGGGCGAGGCGGACGACGTCGACGTCGCGGCCGCCGGCGCCCTGGGGGGCGAGGGCGACGGAGGCGTAGGTCTCGGCGTCGGGAGCGAACTCGGCGGTGACCCGCTTGAGCTCCTCGACCAGGCGGCCGAGGTCGATGCCGGCGGCGCGGGCCTTGGCCTCGTCGATGCCGACGTAGAGGGCGAAGCCGCGGGCCTCGGTGCCCTGCGGCACGGCGCGGAGCCGGGGAGCGGCGGGCGCGGGCTCGGGGGCGGCCTGGAGGCGGGGGGCCTCGGCGGGAGCGGAGACGGGACGGGCGTGGAGGAGGGACATGACGAATCCTTGGGCTGGTCGGATCCGGGACGAGTGTCCGGGGAGCGGATCCGGGTGTGCGCGCGAGAGCCGGTGCACGAGGTGCGGGCCGGCAGGGGCGGATGCGGGGCATCCAGGGGTTCACCGCGCCTGCGACGCCCGGCCGATCGGAGGATCGTGACGATCAGTGCGATCGGGGGCGGAGGCTGTGCGGAGAACCGGCGAGGGTGATTCCTCAGGCGCACATTCGACAGCGCAGGACGAGGCCGCCGGCCATCATCATGCCGGCATCCCCGATGGCCTCAAGGGAGGTCAGGGCGTGCGCGTTGTCAGTCATGGTCGAAAGTAAAGCGGATGGTGGCGGACCCCGTCAACAGATCCGCGCACACTGGCGCGCACACTGGCGCGCTCCGGGCGCCGCGGCGGGCGCCCGGAGCGGCTCAGCCGGCGAGCCCGTAGAGGCGGTCGCCCGCGTCGCCGAGGCCGGGGACGATGTAGCCCAGCTCGTTGAGCTTCTCGTCGAGCGAGCCGAGGACGATGGTCACGTCCTTGCCGACGAACGCCTTCTCCACGGCCGCGAGGCCCTCGGGAGCGGCGAGCAGGCAGACGGCGGTGACGTCCTCGGCGCCGCGGTCGAAGAGGAACTGGATGGCCGCGATCAGCGAGCCGCCGGTGGCGAGCATCGGGTCGAGCACGAAGCACTGGCGGTTGGACAGGTCGTCGGGCAGGCGCTCGGCGTAGGTGGTCGGCTCGAGGGTCTCCTCGTTGCGTGCCATGCCCAGGAAGCCCACCTCGGCGGTGGGGATGAGCTTGACCATGCCCTCGAGCATCCCGAGGCCCGCGCGCAGGATCGGCACGACCAGCGGCTGCGGGTCGCTCAGCGCGAGACCGGTGGTCGTGGTGACCGGCGTCTCGATGGTGACGGTGCGGGTGCGGACGCCGCGGGTCGCCTCGTAGGCGAGCAGGGTCATCAGCTCCTCGGCGAGCTGCCGGAAGGTGGGGGAGGGGGTGCGCTTGTCGCGCAGCACGGTGAGCTTGTGCGTGATCAGCGGGTGGTCGGCTACATGGACGCGCATAAGCTCAATCTACTTGCCGGTCGGAGTCGGCCGGAGCCGGACGAGGGGGGCGCGATGCGCGAGAGCGACCTCCCCCTCCCTCCCGAGGCGGACGCCTGGATGCGGCTCGCGCTCGACGAGGCCCGCCGGGCCGCCGAGTGGGGCGACGTGCCGGTCGGCGCGGTGGTCGTGGACGCCGAGGGTGCGGTGATCGGGCGCGGACGCAACGAGCGCGAGCTGCACACGGATCCGACGGCGCACGCCGAGGTCGTCGCACTGCGGGAGGCCGCGGCGGTCCGCGGCGACTGGCAGCTCGCGGGCTGCACCCTCGTGGTCACGCTCGAGCCGTGCGCGATGTGCGCGGGCGCGATCCTCGCCTCCCGGCTCGAGCGCGTCGTCTTCGGGGCGTGGGACGAGAAGGCGGGCGCGGCCGGCTCGGTGCACGACCTCCTCCGCGATCGACGGCTTCACCACGTGGTCGAGGTGTACCCGGGGCTGCGCGCCGACGAGGGCGCCCGGCTGCTGCTCGACTTCTTCGCGGCGAAGCGCTGAGCGGGCCGGAGCGCGGTCAGCCCTGCGCGCCGACCCACTCGGTCAGCGCCGCCTCCGTCGCCGTCCGCATCCGCTCGAAGCGGCCCTCGCGCACGTCGTCCTCGAGCTGCTCGTGCCCGTAGCCCGCTCCCGCGGCGTACTCGGCGTCGCCCTCGAGCCAGCGCGCGGCCAGCTCGCCGGTGAGCTCCGGGTGGAACTGCACGCCGAGCAGCCAGTCGTCGATCGCGAACGCCTCGACGGCGTAGGAGGGCGAGGAGGCGAGCAGGGTCGTCCCCGCCGGCAGGTCGAAGGTGTCGCTGTGCCACTGCATCACCGGGACCTCGGCGAGGTGGCGCAGCGGCGAGCGGGTCCCCGCCTCGGTCGCGACGATGCCGCGGAAGCCGACCTCGCGGGTCGGGCCCGGCCGGACCTCCTCGCCGAGCGCGGCGGCGATCAGCTGCGCGCCGAAGCAGACGCCGAGGGTCGGCCGGCGGTGGTGCAGCCGGTCCTGCAGCAGGGCGATCTCGGGCGAGATGAAGGGGTGCCGGGCGGTCTCGTAGACGCCGGCGCTCGAGCCGAGGGTGACGACGAGATCGGGCGCGAGGATGTCGACCGAGTCGAGGTCGGTGCCGGCGACCGCGTCGACCGCGAAGCCCCGGTCGCGCAGCATCGGCTCGAGGGCGCCGAGTCCGGCGCCGCGCTCGTTGACGATCGCGAGGACCCGGCGCATCAGCCGGCGCTCCCGCTGGTGGCAGCCGGCTCCGCGGGCGGCGTCGCCCCGCGGTCGACGTCGGGTTCGAGGTAGATGACGTGGGCGGCCGGGACCGCGTCGCGGATCCGCTTCTCCGTCGCGTCGATCCCCGCGGCCAGCTCGGCCATGGTCTCGGCGGCGGGGAAAGCGAGCTTGGCGGCGACGAGGATCTCGTCCGGACCGAGGTAGAGGGTCTTCATGTGGATGACGCGCTCGACGTCCGGACCGGCCTCGATGGCCGCGCGGATCGCCGCGGCGTCGGCCGGGGTCGCGCCCTCGCCGACCAGCAGGCTCTTGGTCTCGACGCCGAGGACGATCGCGACGACGACCAGCAGGGTGCCGATCATGATGGTGCCGATCGCGTCGAAGACCGTGTTCCCGGTGATCACCGAGAGGCCGACGCCGAGCAGCGCGAAGACGAGACCGGTGAGCGCGGCGACGTCCTCGAGCAGCACGACCGGCAGTTCCGGCGCCTTCGCCCGGCGGATGAACTGCAGCCAGGACTGCTGCCCGCGGACCTTGTTCGACTCCTTGACCCCGGTGCGCAGCGAGTAGCCCTCGAGGCAGATCGAGACGAGGAGGACCAGGATCGGCAGCCAGGCGTTCTCGAGCTCGTGCGGCTCGGCGATCTTCTCGACACCCTCGTAGATCGAGAAGACACCGCCGACCGAGAAGAGGATGATCGCGACGACGAAGGCGTAGACGTAGCGCTCGCGGCCGTAGCCGAACGGGTGCTCCTCGTCGGCGGCCTTCCGCGACTTGCGGCCGCCGAGCAGCAGCAGCAGCTGGTTGCCGGAGTCGGCGAGCGAGTGCACGCCCTCGGCCAGCATCGAGGCCGAGCCGGAGAAGAACCAGGCGACGAGCTTGGTCAGCGCGATGCCGAGGTTCGCGGCCAGCGCCGCGATGATGGCGGAACCGCCTCCGGATGCGCTCACGGGGTCTCCTCGGGGTGACTCGTCGGGGTGCTGGTGCTCGGGGGTGGTCGGCCCATCCTAGGAGGCGGGCGCCGGGCAGCAGGCTCCCGCCGTCGACCGAGTCGTGCCCCTTGCGCGGAGATCGCCTTCGTACGATGGGCGGATGACCGACGCACCCGTGCAGCTCCCGTCCATCGCCGTCCTCGGGCTCGGCTCGATGGGGGGCGCGATCCTCAGCGGACTGCTCGCTCCCGGCGTGGAGGTGCAGGGCGGTGTCCGCGTGACCAACCGCGACGCGGAGAAGGCGGCGCGCTGGAGCGGCCACCCGGTGGTGACCGCGTTCGCGACCGCCGACGACCCGGAGGCGAACCGGCGCGCGGTCGACGGCGCCGCCGTGGTGCTGGTGGCCGTGAAGCCGCACATGGTGCCCGCGCTGCTCGACGAGATCGCCGACGCGCTCGCCCCCGGGACGATCGTGGTCAGCGTCGCGGCGGGAGTGACCGTCGCGACGTTCGAGGCGCACCTGCCCGCGTCGGTGTCCGTGCTCCGCTCGATGCCGAACACCCCGGCCGTCGTGGGCCGCGCGGTCACCGGCCTGAGCGCCGGCACCCGCTCGAGCGAGGACGACCTGGCGCTGGTGCGCCGGCTGTTCGAGACCGTCGGCGAGGTGGTGGAGGTGCCGGAGTCGCAGCTCGACGCGCTCTCGACGATCTCGGGATCGGGGCCCGCCTACGTCTTCCTCCTGGTCGAGGAGCTGACCGCCGCGGCGCTCGCGAAGGGCTTCACGCCCGAGCAGGCGGCGACGATGGTCACCGGCACCTTCCGGGGCGCCGCCGAGCTGCTCGTGCACTCCGGCGAGGAGCCGGCCGAGCTGCGCCGCCGGGTCACCAGCCCGAACGGCACGACCGAGCGCGCGATCGCCGTGCTGCAGGAGGCCGACCTCGCCGCCCTCTTCACCCGCGCCACCGACGCGGCCCTGGCCCGCGCCCGCGAGCTCGCCGCCTCCTGACCCCTGCCGCTCCTCCGCGAGATGCCACTTATGAGCCCGACACGCCGTGACGGGAGCTCATAAGTGGCATCTCGCGGGAGGGGTCAGGAGCCGAGGGCCGCGAAGCGCTCGATGTCGGTGGGGGTGCCGCTGACGACGATGAGGTCGTGGTTGGAGACGACGGTCTGCTCGGTCGCGTAGGTGAAGGGCTTGCCCGGGCTCTTCACGCCGACGACGGTGACGCGGTGCTTGCGGCGCACGCCCGACTCGGTGAGGGTCAGGCCGCGGATCGGCTTCGGCGGGTACATCTTGGCCAGCACGAAGTCGTCGTCGAACTCGATGAAGTCGAGCATCCGGCCCGAGACCAGGTGCGCGACGCGCTCGCCCGCCTCGGCCTCAGGGTAGATCACGTGGTTCGCGCCGATCCGCTCGAGGATCTTGCCGTGCGAGCGCGAGATCGCCTTGGCCCAGATCTGCGGGATCTTGAGGTCGACGAGGTTCGCGGTGATCAGCACCGACGCCTCGATCGAGGAGCCGACGGCGACGACGGCGACCTGGAAGTCCTGCGCGCCGATCTGGGCGAGGGCGTCGAGCGAGCGGGCATCGGCCTGGACCGCGTGGGTGACCCGCTCCGACCACTTCTGCACGAGCCCGGCGTCGGCGTCGATCGCGAGCACCTCGCGGTCGAGCCGGTCGAGCTGGCCGGCCGTCGCGGCGCCGAAGCGACCGAGGCCGATCACCAGCACCGGGGCGTCGTACCTGATGCGGTCAACCAACGATGGGCCTCTCTTCCGGTCGTCTGAACAACTGCCTGCGCTGGCTCGCGGCGAGCGCGGCAGCGAGAGTCACGGTACCAACGCGGCCCATGAACATCGTCAGCGCCAGCACGTAGACGCCGGAGGTCGGCAGCTCGGCGGTGAGCCCCGTCGACAGACCGGAGGTGGCGAACGCCGAGATCACGTCGAAGAGGACGTGGTCGAGCGGCGCCTTGGTGATGTGCAGGATCAGGACCGACGAGACGGCGACGGTGGTGGCTCCCCAGAGCACGACGGAGACCCCGAGGCGCAGCACGTCGTTGGGGATCCGGCGGCCGAACGCCTCCATGTCGTTGTTGCCGCGCGCCTCGGCGAACGCCGCGAGGAAGAGGATCGCGAGCGTCGTCACCTTGATGCCGCCGGCCGTCGAAGCCGAGCCGCCGCCGATGAACATCAGCATGTCCGTGACGAGCAGGCTGGAGCCGTTGAGATCGGGGATCGAGATGGTCGAGAACCCGCCCGAGCGCGTCATCGTCGACAGGAAGAAGGACTGGAAGACGGTGTCGCCGGCGTCGAGGGTGCCGAAGGTCGTCGGATTGTCGAACTCGAGCACGATGTAGAGCACCGCTCCCGCGACGAGCAGGATCAGCGAGGTGACCAGCGTGAGCTTCACGTGCACCGACCACTTGCGCGGGCGCCGCCAGCCGCGCGAGAAGGCGTAGATCACCGGGAAGCCGATCGAGCCGAGGAAGACGCCGATCATCAGGATGCCGAGGAACCAGTAGTCGTCCTCGAACGGCGTCAGGCCGGCGGCGTTGGGCGCGAAGCCGGTGTTCGTGAACGCCATGGCGGAGTAGTAGAAGGAGTGCCAGATCGCCTCGCCGATCGGGATCCCGTCGATCAGCATCCGCGGGAAGAGGAGCAGGGCGACCACGATCTCGATCACCGCCGCGCTGATGGCGACCGTCGCGAGCAGACCGCCGATCTCGCCGAGCCGCACGGCCTGGCCCTCGGCGACGGGACCGGAGTGGATGCGGAGCGGGTTCGAGTCGCTCGCGGCCATCAGCTTCGCGCGGAGCCCGAGGCGGCGCGAGATGGCGAGACCCATGATCGACGCGAGCGTCAGCACGCCGAGGGCGCCGATGTTCACGCCGATGAAGACGATCGAGTGGCCGAACGCGGACCAGTGCGTGGCCATGTCGACCGTGGCGAGGCCGGTGACGCAGATGACCGACATCGCGGTGAAGAAGGCGTCGTGCAGCGGAGTGACGGTGCCGGTCGTGCTCGACACCGGCAGCGAGAAGAGCAGGGTGAAGACGAGGATCAGGCCCGAGAAGATCATGATCGCGAAGCGCGACGGCGAGCGGCCGGCGAAGTCGTCGACGAGGTCGCGGGCCCGGGCGAAGCTCGACCACGGCGAGGCCGGCGAGACGCCCACGGGGCTGCGGAACTGCTGCCGAACCACCACGGCGGGCCCTCCACTCGATCGCGGCCATGCTACCCGCTCGCCGGTCGGCGCCCGGGGCGCCGGGACGCCATGCGCCGCGGGGTATACGCACGGGCGACACCCTGCCCGCGGCGGAGGGCGCTGACTACCCTGGGGGGATGGCTGACATCTTCGCGGTGATCGCGGACGGCACCCGCCGCGACATCCTCTCGCTCCTCCTGGAGCAGCGGGTCGAGGGTTCCGGGGGCGCCGGCGGCATGAGCGTCTCGCGCATCGTCGCGAAGCTCGAGCTCAGCCAGCCGACGGTGTCCAAGCACCTCAAGGTGCTGCGCGAGGCGGGGCTCGTCACCGTCCGCGAGAGCGGGCAGCACCGCATCTACGCACTGCAGTACGGGCCGCTCGTCGCCGTCGAGGACTGGCTGCTGCCGTTCGGCGCGGCGGACGAGGCCGACGAGGGCGCCGCCGTGCTCGACGCGGCCGCCGCCGCCCGGGCCGAGTCGCTCGGGCGGGCGCTCGCGGAGCGCACCCACCAGGTCACCGCGGTCGTGCAGGACATCCAGCGCGGCGTGAGCGAGGGAGCGACGAAGGTCGCGGGGGCGCTGCGCATCCGGAAGTGAGGCCGCGTCGGTCGCCGCCAGGGGTGGCGCGACGGCGCGGATTCTCGTCGGTGTCCGCGTCGTGTAAGCTCGCGGGAGCCAGTTTTTCGTAAGCGGCCGTCCGTCGGGCGGTCGACCCCCTGAACGTTGTGAGGTCTTCGTGGGTTCTGTCATCAAGAAGCGTCGCAAGCGTATGGCGAAGAAGAAGCACCGCAAGCTGCTTCGCAAGACTCGTCACCAGCGTCGCAACAAGAAGTAGGCTCGCGCCTCTTCACCCTTCGAGCGTCCGCCCCTCTGGGGTCGGGCGCTCGTCTGCGTTTCCGGGGTCGATCCGTCCCGGGTTCCGCGCGGTGGCCGCGGCTACAGTGGTCACGTGGATGTGGCACTGACTCTCGTGGGCAAGCCCGGCTGCCACCTCTGCGACGACGCCCGCGCCGTTGTCCAGCAGGTCCTCGCTGAGCTCGCGGACGTGCCCGGCGCTCCGAGCGTCTCGCTCGCCGAGGCCTCGATCCTCGACGACGCGGAGCTGCACGAGCGTTTCGTCGAGGAGATCCCGGTCGTCCTCCTCGACGGGCGCGTGCACACCTACTGGCGCGTCGAGCCGGATCGCCTGCGCCGAGCACTGCTCGAGCGCGCCTGACGGCAGCGCGCTGGCGGGACTCCGCCGTGATGCGAATGTTGTAGAAGGCCCCTCGGATGGGGGACCGGAGTGCCTGCGAGTGCTCGCGGTTCGCGCATAGTCTCTTCACGGGGAGGCTCGCTCCCCACGTTCGGGGTGCGTTCGGCGTCTCGCGGGGGAGGAACTTCCATGACTCGACAGCGTCTGCTGAAGCAGCGTCGCCGCTCCACGGCCTCCGCGCTCGCGCTCGCCCTGCTGATCGTCGGGCTCGCGCTGCCCGCGTCGGCCCAGGCCGAGAACCTCCCCGGCGACCCGGCGGCGAGTGTCGCCCCGGCTCCGGCCGACCCCGTGGTGACGGTACCGAGTCAGCCCGTCGAGACGACGCCGTCCGAGGAGCCCGCGCCTACGCCCGCGGAGCCCGCGCCTGCACCCGAGGAGCCGACGACCGTGCCGGTTCCCGAGCCCGAGCCCGAGGCGCCTTCCGAGACGCCCGTCGACGGCCTTCCCGAAACGGAACCCGAGCCCGCGCCCGAACCGCAACCGGGCACCGGCGGCGAGGAGAGCCCGGGTACGGGCACGAACCCCGGAACGGGCACCAGCCCTGGAACGGGCGCGAACCCGGGGACCGGCACGAATCCCGGGACGGGCACGAACCCGGGGACCGGCACCAATCCTGGGAACGGTTCGGGCACGGGCGGCAACCCGGCGCCCGGTTCCGGCTCGAACTCCGGCTCGACCGGTGGCGGCACCGGCGGCGGCAGCACAGGCGGCTCGAACTCCGGCTCGACCGGCGGCGGCAGCACCGGCGGCACCGCGACCACCGAGGCCGGCGCGACGCCGCCCCGCGCCTCCGCGCCCGGCCGGACCCTGCTCTCGACCTCCGCGGGCGACCCCGCCGCGGCACCCGTCCCCGGCACCGAGACCGCCGGCGCCCCCGCCGTGTCGGTCTACCTGACGCGCGACGCCGGCGTCGACCCCGGCGCGCTCACCGTCGACCTGGCCCGCTTCTACGGAGTCGGCGTCGCCTACGCCGGATTCCAGCGCGAGGAGAACGCCACCGCGACGCTCAAGGCGCCGGCCGGCACCGAGACTCCGCTGACCGTCGAGAACCGCCAGGACGGCGAGACGACCAGCACCGGATCGGCCACCGTGCCGACCGCCGCGCTCCTCTCGATCGGCACCTACACGGTCACCGTCACCGGCGACCGCGGCTCGTCGGCGACCACGACGTTCGCTCTGATCGCCTCCTCCGCTCCCGGGATCCTCGTCGAGCCGCGCGAGGCCTCCAGCTCCGAGGCGGCCATGCCGCGCGGCGCAGTCTGGGGCTTCGGTCCGGTCGAGAGCGTCACCGTCGGCGCGTACACGACCGCCGGCGTCCAGGCGGACCTCGCGGCGGGCGACCTCGCGGTCCGCGTCGACGCGCTCGGCTGGTCCGACCTCGACCTCGGTGAGGCCGTCGTCGCGGAGCCCACGGCCGAGGTCTACTGCATCGTCGCGGTCGGCTCGGTCAGCAAGCGCACCGCCGCGGTCACGGTCGCCTATCCGGCGGAGGGCTCGACCGCGACCGCTCCCGATGCCGCGCAGGTGTGCGGCATCGCGATCACCTCCGCCAAGGCCGGCGCCGTGCCGCCCGCGGCCGCCAGCACCGGCGGCCTCTCGGCCGGGGTCGGCCTCACCATCGGCGCCGGTGTGCTCGTCGCGCTGCTGATCGCCGGACTCGTGACGGCCGTCGTCCTGCGCCGTCGCCGCGAGAACGACGACCTGCTCATCGGCGGACCGCTCCCGCACCCGACGGAGCAGTGAGGCGCGCCTCCGCTGCACCGGGGAGCCGGGTGACGACCGCGGGATCCCGGTCCGCGACGACAGCCTGATCGCTGCGCCGCGCCCACGCTCTTCGCGCTGGGAGCGGCCTGGTCGGCGGAGGGGGGCCGAGCGGCCCCGGACGGACCGGCCGAGGTCCAGCGGCGCAGGTCCGATCCGCGCTCCACGGCCCAGGCGCCGGGAAGGGTCCCGACCACTCGGGGAGGGTTCGGGTCGCCCCGAGTGGTCGTCTGCGCCGACCAGGCAGGATCCAGTGTCCGGAGTCGGGCCCGCGCGCCGCAAGCGCCGCTAGCGGACATGTCCGGAAGAGGGCGCCGGGGGATGCGCGCCCCCGTCCTGGTCGAGCAGCCCCGCAGGGCCTGCGCCCTCATGTCGGTCGAGCATCGCAGCGGCGCATGCGCCCCCCATGTTGGTCGAGTAGCCCCGCAGGGGCGTATCGAGACCCGCCGTCCTCAGCACGGCTGGTCTGCAGACCCGGGTGCTGACGGTGGTGGATCTCGATACGCCCGCTGCGCGGGCTACTCGATCAGCATGGTGAGTGCGCCGGCAGCGGCGGGGGCGAGGCACAGGCCTCGAAGGAGCGCGGCGCAGCCGTCCTTCATGCTGGTCGAGTAGCCCGGAGGGCGTATCGAGACCCGCTGTCCGTCAGGCGGCGGCGGTGAAGCGCAGCAGGATCGTGCGGGCCTCCGGGCGCAGCTGGAAGTCGGGCCAGACGTCCGGGCCGCAGGCGCGCGAGCCGAGGCCGTGCTGGGCGGCGTCGATCGTGAGCACCGAGCGGGTCGAGGCGGGCAGCTCGTGCGGGTGACCCGCCGCCGTCAGCTCGTGCGCGGTGTGGCGCGCGAGCGTGAAGCCGGGGAGCCGGCCGTGCAGGTCGGCCGCCGCCTCGATGCGGAGGCGAGCGGACCCGCCCTCGCTGAGGACCAGCTCCCGCACGGCGCTGCGGTGACCGTTCTCCTGCGGGCGCGCGTACTCCGTCTTCAACTCGTCGATGCCGGCCGAGAAGCGGCCGACCCTGGTCGCGCGCATGCTGTCGGGGTACGACTCCCGCGGACCGGTGCCGAACCACTCCGCGCCGTCGACCGACGCCGGGAGGTCGAGCCGGATGCCCAGCCGCGGCCAGACCGAGCCCCAGCCGCGGGTCGGCACCAGGTCGACGCGGAGGACGACCGCGTCGCCGTCGAGGCTCCACTGCTCCTCGACGAGGAGCGCCGCGTCGAGGTCGGCGGCGGACCAGCGGGTGCGCCGGCGGACTCCCGCCGAGGTGTCGACCGACTCGACCCGGCCGACCAGCCGGTCCAGTCCCGCCTCGCGCCAGCGCGACGCGGAGGACGGCGCGGGCACGCCGTTGCCGTTGCCGGTGCGCGGGTCGCCCTCGGTGTAGGCGGGGAAGCCGTCGCCCTCGTCGTTGTCGGTCGGGGCGCGCCAGAGCTCGGCGCGCGGTCCGTCGACCGCCAGCCCGGCCAGCGCGGTGAGCCGGCCGTTCCGGAAGCTCGCGAGCCCCAGAGCGCCCTCGACGGACGCGCCGCCGCGGGGCGAGCGGGCCCAGGCGGGGATCGGTGCGAGCGCGGAGAGACGGCGCTGACCGGTGGAGATCACGTGCCCCTCCTCGGCCCAGACGGTGCTCGACGCGAGCGCCGCGTCGACGGTCAGCCACGCCTCGCCGCCGGTCGGCACGTCGAAGACGGGCAGCGCCAGGCGCGCGGAGTCGCCGGCCGCGATCGCGAGAGCGTCGAGCACACCCTCCGCGGTGACCCGGCCGTCGAGCTCGAGCCGCCACGCGAAGCGCAGGTCGGCGGTCGACGCGTCGTGACGCCGGTTCTCGACCAGCACGGCGTCGGGCTCGACCGCGACGCGCACCGGCGCCACGATCTGCTTCCACTCGAACAGCCCCGGACTCGGCGTGCCGTCGGAGAGGACCATGCCGTCCATCACGAAGTTGCCGTCGTGCACGACCTCGCCGAAGTCGCCGCCGTAGGCGTAGTACTCGACGCCCTCCGGCGTGCGGGCGCGCAGACCGTGGTCGCGCCACTCCCAGACGAAGCCGCCGTGCAGCCGCGGGTAGCGGTCGACGAGGTCCTCGTACTGGTCGATCGCTCCGGGGCCGTTGCCCATCGCGTGCACGTACTCGCAGAGCAGGAACGGCTTCGAGCGCTGGCGCGCCGACTCGCCCGCGGAGCAGCCGAGCAGCGGCGTGCGCGAGTCGTCGCGGCCGATCTGCTCGGTCTCGGGGATCGACGAGTACATCCGCGAGTAGACGTCGGTGTAGGCGCCGGTGTAGTCGCCCTCGTAGTGCACGGGGCGCTCGGGGTCGCGGCCGTGCACCCAGGACGACATGGCGGCGAGGTTCGCGCCGGTGCCGGCCTCGTTGCCGAGCGACCAGATCACGATGCTCGGGTGGTTCTTGTCGCGCTCGACGGTGCGCTCGATCCGGTCGAGGTACGCCTCGCGCCAGGCCGGGTCGTCGCTGGGGTTGCCCTTCCAGCCGTAGCGCTCGAAGCCGTGGGTCTCGAGGTCGCACTCGAGGATCACCCAGAAGCCCAGCTCGTCGGCGAGGTCGAGCAGGCGCGGGTGCGGCGGGTAGTGGCTGGTGCGGATCGCGTTGACGTTGAACCGCTTCATCATCGCGAGGTCCGCTCGGGCGAAGTCCTCGTCGAAGGCGCGGCCGCGGTCGGGGTGCGTCTCGTGGCGGTTGACGCCGTGGAAGACGACGCGCTCGCCGTTGACCAGGAAGCGGTCGCCGCGGATCTCGACGGTGCGGAAGCCCAGGCGGAGCGAGACCGTCTCGCCCGAGGAGGCGACCTCGGCGTCGTAGAGGCGGGGCGCCTCCGCCGACCACGGCTCGACGGCCGGCACCTCGATCGGAGCGACGTCCGCGGCGCTCGCCCAGACCGTCTCGATCCCGAGCTCGGGGACGCGGAGGGTGACCGGGAAGGCCGCGTCGTCCGCCGTCAGCTCGGTCTCGATCCGGCCCGCGCCGGCGGCGAAGGAGGCGCGCACGAAGACGTCCTCGACGCCGCCGACCGGGCGGGCGATCAGGTGCACCGAGCGGAAGATCCCCGGCAGCCACCACTGGTCCTGGTCCTCGACGTAGCTCGCGGCGGACCACTGGTGCACGCGGACGACGACGAGGTTCTCGCCGGGCCGCACCGCCTCGGTGACGTCGAACTCCTGCGCGAGCCGGCTGCCCGAGCCGATGCCGATCTCGACGCCGTTGACCCAGACGCGGTAGCGCGACTCGACGCCGTCGAAGCGGAGCACGACCGCCTCGGCGCCGGCGAACGACTCCGGCAGCTCGAAGCTGCGGCGGTGGTCGCCGGTCGGGTTCTCGTCCGGGACGAACGGCGGCTCGGTCGGGAAGGGGAACTGCACGTTCGTGTAGGCGGGGAGTCCGTAGCGCCCGTCGCCCTGGAGGACCCAGTGCGACGGGACGGGCAGCACGTCCCAGCCGGAGTCGTCGAAGGACTCCGCCCCGACGTCGTCCACCCCCTCGCCCTCGGGCAGCGCGTCGGCGCCGCCGGGCGTGCCCGGTGCGGCGGGGAGCAGGCGGAAGCGCCAGTCCCCGTCGAGCGAGAGCGTCGGTGCGTCGGTGTGCAGCCACGAGCGGGCGGCGCGGCGCCGGCCGGAGCCGGGGCCGGTGTCGGCGAGGTAGTGGAGGGACGTCGGGGCGAGGGTCACTTGACGGATCCTTCGGTCAGGCCGCCGCGCCAGAAGCGCTGCAGCACGATCATGGCGATGGCGAGCGGGATGATCGACAGCAGGACGCCGCCGGTCGTGAGCTCGTAGAACTCGGGCAGCCGGTCCACCTGGCTGAGCCAGTTGTTCAGGCCGAGGGTGATCGGGAAGAGCTCGGTGTCCGAGAGCATCACGAGCGGCAGGAAGTAGTTGTTCCAGATCCCGACCAGCTGGAAGAGGAACACGGTGACCAGCGCCGGGGTGAGGATCCGCAGCCCGAGGGTGTGGAAGATCCGCAGCTCGCTCGCGCCGTCGATCCTGGCGGCCTCGATGATGGCCGTGTCGACCGTCGCCTGCGCGTAGATCCGGCAGAGGAACAGGCCGAACGGCGAGACCAGCGAGGGGATCAGCACGCTCCAGTAGGTGTTCGCGATGCCCATCTGGCTGAAGAGCAGGAACAGCGGGAGCGCGGTGGCGGTCCCGGGGACGAGGACGCCCGCGAGGATCGTGCCGAAGACGAGCTTGCTGCCCTTGAACTCGTACTTCGCCAGCGCGTAGCCGCCCGCGGCCGCGAGGTAGGTCGCGAGCAGCGCGCCGACGCCGGCGTAGAGGACGGAGTTGAGGAACCAGCGGACGAAGATGCCGCCGTCGTAGGTCAGCACCTGGCCCAGGTTGTCCCAGAGCGCGAAGGTCGGCGCGAACCAGAAGCCGTAGGTGGCGAAGAGGTCGCCGGTGGTCTTCGTCGCGGCGACGACGACCCAGTAGACCGGGATCAGGAAGTAGATCGCGACGACGACGAGGATCGCGGTGACGATGATCGTCGAGGCGCGGTTGCGCCCGGCCGAGCGGTCGGGGCCGCGGCCGGCCTTCGCGGGCCGTTCAGCGGTGACGATGCCGGTGGTCGTGGGCGCATCGGCGGTGGCGCGCTCCGTCGTGCTCATGAGGACTTCCTGTTCGAGATCGAGAGGAACGTGAAGGAGAGGGCGAACGCGACGAGCGCGATCAGCACGGCCTGCGCGGCGGCGACGTTGTAGTCGTTGTACGCGAAGGCGGTGGTGTACGCGCTGAGGTTCGGCGTGTACTGGCTGTCGATCGCGGGTGCGACCGTCTTCAGCACCTGCGCCTCGGCGAACAGCTGGAGCGTGCCGATGATCGAGAAGATCGTCGTGAGCACGAGGGCCGGGCGGATCAGCGGGAGCTGGATGCTCCGCGCGACCCGCCAGGTGGAGGCTCCGTCGACCTTCGCGGCCTCGTAGAGCTCGACCGGGATCGACTTCAGCTGAGCGACGATGATCAGCATGTTGTAGCCGGTGTAGCTCCAGAGCGAGATGTTCGCGATCGACCAGAGCACCGAGTTCGCGCCGAGGAAGTCGGGGTCGAGGCCGACGATGTTCGCGGCGTCGATGATCGGGCTGAGCCCGGGCACGTAGAGGAAGGACCACAGGATCGTGGCGATGACACCGGGCACGCCGTAGGGCAGGAAGTAGGCGGCGCGGAAGAAGCCGGGGAAGCGCGCGGAGGCGGACTCGAGCATCAGCGCGAGCACCGTGCACAGCGCGATCATGATCGGCACCTGCACGATGCCGAAGAGGAACATCCGGCCGATCGAGGCGATGAAGTTGCCGTCGGCGAGGGCCTGCGCGTAGTTGTCGAAGCCGGCGAAGCCGCTGGTCACGCCCGCCTCGCCGAAGAGGCCCGAGCGGGTCACCTTCGTGAAGCTCGAGCCGATGGCGACGACGATCGGGATGATGAAGGTGAGGACGAAGAGCGCCAGGAACGGCGCCAGCAGGATCCACGGGGCGCGGGTGACGGAGCGGCTCCGCTTCGAGGCGCCGGGCGCCTTCGAGGTGGCGGCGACCGCGGCGGCGGCGGGGGAGGTCGTGGTGGTCATGCGGAGGCCTTCCTGATGCTGAGGCCCTTGTTCTGGAAGACCGTGATGATCTGCTGCTCCGCCTGCGCGACGGCGTCGACGAGGGAGAGCCCGGACGCCTTCTTGCGGAAGCCGTCGCTGAGGATGTTGAACGACTGCTGGGTCACCGGCCACCAGGACCAGTCCGGGTTCTGCTCCGTCGCGGCGGGGACGAAGACGTCCTCGTTGTAGTTCTGGCCGCTGAAGAACTCGCTCGGGCCCTTCCGGACCGAGCCGATCTCGCCGACCGCCGGGGACCAGCCGATGCCGCTGTTGGCGATCATCGCGTCGATGCCCTCCTGCGTGGTGGTCATCCAGACGGCGAACTCGAGCGCCTCCTTCGGGTGCTTGCTGTTCGCGAAGACCGCGGCCGTCGAGCCGCCGAGGAAGCTCGAGCCGTAGCCCGTGCCCTCCCAGACCGGCATCGGCGCCGCGCGCCACTTGCCGGCGCCGCCGCTGACGCCCTCGATCAGGGCGTCGCCCCAGCTCGCCGTCGTGCAGGAGGCGATCCCGCCGTTCGCGGCGGCCGCGAACCAGGCGGGGGAGTAGGCGCCGTAGCCGACCTCGACCAGGTCCTGGTCGATCGCGGAGTCGAAGAAGGCGGCGACCTTCGTGGTGGCCTCGTCGGTCATGTCGATGACCCAGCCGTCCTCCTCCGCCTTCAGCCACTGCGCGCCGGCCTGCGTCGCGAACGCGGCGAAGACGGAGGCGTCGGCGAGCGGGAAGCAGTCGATGTAGGAGTCGACGCCGCGCAGCTCGGTCGCGACCGCGGCCCAGTCGTCCCAGGTGGTGGGCGTCTCGGCGCCGACACTGTCGAAGATCTCCGGCTGGTAGAACAGCGCCATCGGGCCACTGTCCTGCGGGATCCCGTAGACGCCGCCGGTGTAGCTGACCTGGCCCCAGAGCGTGGGGTCGTAGCGGTCGGCGTAGTCCTCGGCGCCGTAGCGGTTGAGGTCGACGAGGCCGTTCACGAGCAGGAACTCGGGGAGCGAGCGCATCTCGACCTGGCCGAGGTCGGGCCCGCCGCCGGCCGCGAGGGCCGAGTAGAGCTTCTGATAGCCGCCGGCGTTGCCGCCGGGGATCCAGACCGCGTCGACCTGGACCTCGGGGTGCGAGGCGTTCCAGACGTCGCAGACCTTCTGCAGGTCCTTGAGCCAGGCCCAGTACTGGAGCCGGATCGGCCCGCTGGCCGCCGGGATCGCCGCGCCGGCGTTGACCGAGACGGTGCCGGGCGTGGAGCAGGCGGTGAGGCCGCCGAGTGCCGCGGTGCCGAGGCCCGCGGCGAGCAGCTGTCGCCGGGTGAACGGATGCATGTGTCCCTCACTTCATCGTGGTGGAGTCCGGGACCAGTCCGCCCGGCTGATCCGGACGCTATCACAATTTCGAGTGCGTACTCGAAATTGGTGGACGGCACCGCTCGGGCGCTCCGAGCGCGCGCTACGCTGGGCGATCGACCGGCTGCGCAGCCGGCACTTCGAGGGCGAGGAGCGGCTGATGGCGGAGGCGGGCACCACCCGGAGCGCGCGCCGCGGCCCCTACGCGAAGTCGGCCGAGCGGCGGCGCGCGATCATCGAGGCGGCGCACGCGGTCTTCGCCGCCCGCGGCTACGCCCGCGGCTCGCTGCAGGACGTCGCCGACCGGGTCGGGCTCAGCCAGACGAGCCTTTTGCACTACTTCCCGTCGAAGACCGATCTGCTCCTGGCCGTGCTGCAGCATCGCGACCGGATCACCGGAGACGGCTCGACGCCCGCCGATCCCGAGGAGGGGCTCGTCGAGGGCATCGTCCGCCAGACCCGCTACAACGAGACGGCGCCCGGGGTGATCGAGCTCTACGCGGTGCTCTGCGGGGAGTCGACGACCGACGAGCACCCGGGGCGCGACTTCTTCGCGTCGCGCTTCCAGCGGCTGCGCGCGGACTACGCCGGCCAGCTCCGGGAGCTGCGCGCCGCGGGCCGGCTGCGCGAGGGCGCGGATCCGGACCGGGTGGCCGCCTCGATCATCGCGCTCTGGGACGGCATCCAGCTGCAGTGGCTGCTGGAGAACGACGCGGTCGACATGGTGGCCTGCCTGACCGACTACCTCGACCTGATGATCCTGCCCGCGCCGTAGGCTCCGGGCATGACTCTCACCCAAGGCTCCGGCTGGCTCTGGTTCGCTCTCGCCATCGTCACGGCCGGCCTCGCCGAGCAGAAGGGCCGCTCGCGCTGGCGCTGGTTCGTGCTCGGGCTGCTGCTCGGCCCGATCGCGACGGCGCTCGTCGTGCTCTGGGCGCGACCGGAGGCCGGGGTGGCGACCGACGTGCGCTGGAACTTCGCGATCGGCGCCGGCGTCGCCGCGGTGGCGCTCGCGCTCGTCGCGGTCACGTCGGCGCTCTGGCTGCTGCTCGTCCCCGCGGCGGTCGCGGCGCTCGTCGCCGGCCTGCTCGCCTGGCTCAGCCGCCGCGTCCCGTACGAGCACCTGCCCCGCTGACGCGTGGATCTCGATACGCCCTCTGCGAGGGCTACTCGATCAGCAGGGGGCGAGACCCCGGCGCCTACGGCAGCAGGCGCGTCGGGCCACGGAAGAGGTAGGTGACCTCGCGGAGGTTGGCCTGCCCGAGCATCAGCATGATCACGCGGGAGAGGCCCATGCCGAAGCCGCCGTGCGGGGGGACGCCGTAGCGGAAGAAGTCGAGGTAGAACTCGAGCTCCTCCGGCTCCAGGCCCTTCTCGCGCGCCTGCTCGACGAGGACGTCGACGCGGTGCTCGCGCTGCGCTCCGGTGGAGATCTCGACGCCGTTGTAGATGAGGTCGTAGCTGTTGGTGATCGTTCCGTCGCCCTCGCGGCGCATGTGGTAGAACGGCCGGATGCTCGAGGCGTAGTCGGTCAGGAAGACGAAGTCGTGGCCGAACTCCTCCTGCACGTACGCCGCGATGCGGCGCTCGCCCTCGGGGTCCATGTCGTCGTCGGCCCGGGGCACCTCGTAGCCGCGCTCGGCGACGATCCGCTTGGCCTCGGCGAGCGGGATGCGCGGGAACGGCGTGGTCGGCACGCGCAGGTCGATGTCGAAGAGCGCCTTGATCGCCTCGCCGTGCTTCTCGACGACCGCGGTGAGGCCGGCGACGATGAGCTGCTCGTGCAGCTCCATCACGTCCTCGTGCGAGTCGATCCAGGAGACCTCGGCGTCGACGCTGGTGAACTCGGTCGCGTGCCGCGAGGTGAAGCTCGGGTCGGCGCGGAACGCGGGCCCGACCTCGAACACCTTGCCGAAGCCGGCCGGCTGCGCCATCTGCTTGAAGAACTGCGGGCTCTGCGCGAGGTAGGCCTTGGTCTCGAAGTACTCGACCTCGAAGAGCTCGGCGCGCGACTCGGAGGCGCTCGCCATCAGCTTCGGGGTGTGGATCTCGATGAAGTCGTGCTCGATCCAGTACGTGCGCAGCGCGTGCTCGAACGTGGTCTGCACCCGGGCGATCAGGTTCTGCTCGGGGCGGCGCAGGTCGAGGAAGCGCCAGTCCATCCGCTTGTCGATGCCGGAGTCGGCCGCGATCGGCGCCTCGGGGATCGACGCGCTGACGATCTCGAGCGTCTCGAGCTTGACCTCGAGGCCGCCGAGCTTGACGCGCTCGTCGTGCTTGAGCTGACCGGTCACGCTGACGAACGAGCCCTGCGCGAGCCCGGAGATCGCCTCGGTGATCGCGAGCTTCGCGGCGGAGGCGTCGTCGCCCTCGACGGCCTCGCGGACGGCCGGGTTCACCAGCTGCACGGCGCCGGACTCGTCGCGGAGGACGACGAACTGCACCTTCTTCTGATCGCGCACGGTCTCGACCCAGCCGGCGACGCGCACCGGCCCGTCCTCGAGCGCGGCGAGCTTGCTGACGGTGGTTCGGGGGAGGCGGGTCTCGTCGGTCACGGTAGGGGAGTCTACCCGCGGGGTCCGCTGAGGGGTCAGCGCAGCACGCCCAGGCGGCGGGCCGCCGAGACGGCGGCGGTGCGGGAGGCGACGCCGAGCTTCGCGAACACGTGCGCGAGGTGCGACTTGACCGTGGTCTCCGTCACGAACAGCCGGGCGGCGACCTCGGTGTTGCTGAGGCCCTGGGCGACGAGGGCGAGCACCTCGGTCTCGCGGGCGCTGAGCCGCGGGGCGGGGGAGCGGAGGCGCTCGAACAGCCGTGCGGCGACGGCGGGGGCGAGCGCGCTCTCGCCGGCGGCGGCCGCGCGGATCGCCGCGAGCAGCTCCTCCGGCGGCGCGTCCTTGAGCAGGTAGCCGCTCGCGCCGGCCTCCACCGCGCCCAGGATGTCCGCGTCGGTGTCGTAGGTCGTGAGGACGAGGACGGAGGGCGGCTCGGCGGAGGAGCGCAGCGCCCGCGTCGCGTCGACGCCGGTCTCCCGGTCGGCGCCGAAGCGCAGGTCCATCAGCACCACGTCCGGGTGCAGGTGGGCGGCGGCGTCGATCGCCTCCGCGGGGGAGCCGGCCTCGCCGACCACGGTCAGTCCGTCCTCCGCGCCTATCAGCGCGCGCAGCCCGGCGCGGACGATGGGGTGGTCGTCGACGAGGAGCACGCGGATCACGCGGCGCCCCCCGCGGGGAGCTCGGCGCGGACCGTCGTCCCGGCCGGCGAGGAGTCGACGTCCAGCCGCCCGCCGAGCTGCTCGGCCCGCTCGCGCATCGCCCGCAGGCCGAAGGAGTCGCGCCGGGCCGAGGGGGTGTCCGCCTCGGGATCGAAGCCGGCCCCGTCGTCCGCGATCTCGAGGCGGGCGGTGCGACCGTCGCTGCGGAGCGTCAGCGCGACCGTGCTCGCTCCCGAGTGCTGCAGCGCGTTCGCGACCGCGCCCTGGGCGAGCCGGAGCAGCGCCGTCTGCGTCTGCATCGGCAGCGCGCGGCCGTCCTCGGCGTCGACCGTCACGACGACTCCCGAGCGCTCCCAGTGCGTGGCGGCCAGTCGCCGCAGCGCTCCGTCGATGCTCTCGCTGTCGAGGGCGGGCGGGGAGAGCTCGCGGATGAAGCGCCGGGTCTCGTCCAGATCGGCGGCGGCGGTCTCCCGGGCGAGGCGGACGTGCTCGATCCCCGGCCGCCCCGGGTCCGCGCGCTCGGCCGCGTGCAGCAGCATCTGGATGCTGGAGAGGCCCTGCGCGACGGTGTCGTGGATCTCGCGGGCCAGCCGGGAGCGCTCCTCGGCGACGGCGGCCGCGCGCTCGCTCGCGCCGAGTCGGTCGCGGGTGGCGAGCAGCTCGGCGAGCAGCTCCTCCCGCTCGCGCGCCTCCCGGGCGAGGGCGCGCGCGGCGAGGCCGATCAGGATCGCGATCCCGGCGGCGATCACCGGCCCGACGACCCCGCCGATGCTCCACCGGCCGTCCCAGCCGAGGGCCGCGACGGCGATGCCGGTGAGGCCGAGCACCGCGGCGATCGCCGCCCGCGGGGGCAGCACGTGCATCGCCAGGAAGAACAGCGGGAACGCGAGGTAGGCGGCGTCGGACTCGAGCAGGACGAGCGCGGCCCAGGCGACGGTCACTCCCGCGAGCCACAGCATCCCGCGGCGGCGCGAGCGGGCCGTCCAGCGCGGCCCGGCGAGGTACGCGCCGAGCAGGAGGAGGCAGAGCAGGAGCACCGCCGGAGTGCGCGGGCCGGGCTCGACGACCGTGCGCACGGCGACCAGGGCGAGCAGGCCGCCGACCAGGAGGTGCAGTCCCGCGCGCAGTCCCGTCAGGACGGGGGCGAGCGGAGTGTGCGGCACGGGGGAACGCTACGCACCGCGGGGCTGCCTGTCATCGTGCGAAAGGAGGAGGCGGCCGTCCCTCGAAGAGCGGGCGGCGGCCCCGCTCGACCGCACGATGCGCCGGATCCGCGCCGCTTCCAGGCTGGAGGGGCTGCCGATCCCCGCGGCATCGACTCCCTGGAGGTCCCCGTGTTCGTCGCCTGGCGCGAGCTGCGTTCCGCACGCGGCCGATTCCTGCTCATCGGCGCGGTGGTCGCGCTGCTCACCCTCCTGGTCGGGTTCCTCTCCGGCCTGACCGGCGGTCTGGCCCTGCAGAACGTCTCGGCGGTGCTGAGTGTCCCCGCCGACCGCCTCGTCTTCTCGGCCGGCGACGACGCACCCTCGTTCGCCGACTCCTCGGTCACCGCGCAGCAGGAGGCGGAGTGGGCGGCGCTGCCGGGCGTCGCGTCCGTCGAGCCGCTCGGCGTGCTGCAGGCGCGGGCGGAGGCGGGCGGGGCGCGCGTCGCGGTCGCCGTCCTCGGCGTCGACGCGGCGCTCGGGGCTCCCGCCGACCCGGGCGGCATCGCGCTCTCGGCCCCGGCGGCGAGAGCGCTCGGCGTCGGAGTGGGGGACACCGTGAGCATCGCCGGCACCTCCGCCGTCGTCTCCTCGATCGGCGGCGACGACTGGTACAGCCACACCCCCGTCGTCCGCCTCCCGCTCGCCGCCTGGCAGGCGCTCGCGGCCTCGCTCGGCACACCGGCCGACGCGACCGTCCTCGCGGTGCGCGGCTCGCCGGACTGGGCGGCGGGGGAGGCGGCGACCAGCATGGTCTCGCGCGCTCCGCTCGCCGCGCTCACCGCGATCGGGTCGTTCCGGTCCGAGATCGGCTCGCTGCTGCTGATGGTCGCGATGCTCTTCGGGATCGCCGCGCTGGTCGTCGGCGCGTTCTTCACGGTCTGGACGATGCAGCGCTCCGGCGACATCGCCGTGCTGAAGGCCCTCGGAGCGTCGACGCGCTCGCTGCTCCGGGACTCCCTCGGCCAGGCTCTCGTCGTGCTGATCGCCGGGACGGGGGCGGGGCTGCTCGCCGTGGTCGGGCTCGGGAGCCTGGCCGGCTCCGCCCTGCCCTTCCTGCTCAGTCCCGTGACCACGCTGGCTCCGGCCGCGCTGATGATCGCGCTGGGGCTGCTCGGCGCCGCCGCGGCCCTGCGCGCCGTCGTCTCCACCGACCCCCTCACCGCACTCGGGAGCGCACGATGATCGAACTGCACGACGCCACCCTCACCTTCGACGACGGCGGCTCGCGCCTCACCGCGGTCGACCGGGCCGACCTCGAGTGCCGGCCGGGGACCACGACCGGGCTGACCGGCCCGAGCGGCTCCGGCAAGTCCAGCCTGCTCGCCCTGGCGGCGACGCTGATCCGCCCGGACTCCGGCCGCGTGCTGATCGACGGCGACGACGTGTCGCGCCTGTCCCGGGCGGGGGCGGCCCGGCTGCGCCGCTCCCGGATCGGCATCGTCTTCCAGCAGGCCAACCTGCTGCCCGCGCTGACGGCCCGCGAGCAGCTGCTGGTGATGGACCGGCTCGGCGACCGGCGGCGCTCCTCGGCGTCGGCGCGGGCGGACGAGCTGCTCGCGGAGGTCGGTCTCGCGGACCGCGCCCACGCCCGCCCGGCGCAGCTCTCGGGCGGTCAGCGGCAGCGGGTGAACATCGCCCGCGCGCTGATGAACGCGCCGTCGGTCCTGCTGGTCGACGAGCCGACGAGCGCCCTGGACACCGAGCGCGGCGCGGCGATCATCGACCTGATCGTCCGCCTCACCCGCGAGCGCGGCACGGCGACGCTCTTGGTGACGCACGAGGAGGCACACCTCCCGCGACTCGACCGCGTCGCGACGATGCGGGACGGGCGGTTGTCGGCGGGCGAGCCGTGCGCCGCGGTGCCGGAAGGGCGGCGGTCCGCGGCGCGGTAGCACGGCCACTCGTCGAGACGACGCGCAAGGGGGCCGGCTCCTTATCCGCAGCCGCCGGAGATCGACCGTCCTGTCCGGCGCGAAGGCGAGCAGCATCTGCCGCTTTCCGCTGAGATTCTTCGCCTTTCACGAATTCACGAATGACGTGAGTGAGAAGGCGGGCGAGAAAGGATGTCCGAAAGGTCCCGTAAAATCGGCCGATGATCACACTGGGCCTGTCGCGATCCCCGAGTGGGAGGATAGCGCTCGCCTCTCTCTGCTCGCGAATACTCGGTTTCGTGCGACTCTCCCTTCTCATCTCCGCCGTCGGGGGGACCAGCAGTGCCGTCGGCGGTCAGGTCTTCGAAGTCGCGAACTCGGCGCCCACTTATCTGTACGGACTCATCGCCGGCGGAGTCCTCGGTGCCGTGTTGATTCCGAAGATCGTGCATGCGCGAATGAGTGGATCGGAGGGAGTCGCTCTTCTCGAGCGCATGCTCACGGTCTGCCTGCTGGGCGCCGCGGTGGTGACCGTCGCCCTCACCTTCGCGGCGCCCCTCGTCGTCTCGCTCTATGCGAGTCGCTGGTCGGAGAGCTGGTCCGGACTCGCCACTCAGATGGCGTACTGGTGTCTACCGCAGGTGTTCTTCTACGTCGTCTTCGCGGTGGGGGCCCAGTTGCTCAATGCTTCCGAGAAGTACGGTCCCGCCGCCTGGGCGCCGGGAGCTGCGAATCTCGTCTCCATTCTCGGTATCGCGGCTTTCATGGTGGCTTACCCGGAGGCTGCGGAGAAGCCGGTCGCCGAATGGACGTCCGGCATGGTCGCCCTCCTCTGCGGCACGGCTACCGCGTCGATCGCGGTGCAGGGGCTGATCACTGTCCTGTTCCTCCGCTCGACGGGATACACGTTCCGGCTGCGTCTGGGGTTCGGTGGGCTCGCGTCCGTCTCCCGAGACGCGTCGTGGGTCTTCGGCGGAGTCCTGGCGGCTGAAGCCGCCTACATCGTCGTCTCGAACGTCGCGACCGCGGCCGGGGAGTCCCTGAACGAGCGGGGCGTCGACGGCGCCAGCCTCAACTCCTACTCGAGCGCTCTGCTGCTCTTCCTGCTGCCGCACGGCATCGTGGTCGCGTCGGTGGCTACCGCGATGTTCACTCCGCTCAGCACGGCTGTCCGCGACGGCGACCTCTCTTCCGCTGTCGGGAATCTCCGGCGGACGGAGGACGTCGTTCTTCTGCTCACGTCTCTCTCGACGGTTCTGTATCTCGGTGCCGCGCCGCTCCTGACGGACGTGCTCTGGGGAACGCCGCTCATCGGTGAGGTCCTGCAGATCCTCGCCGTCGGACTGATCGGCTTCAGCCTCACCTACGTCCTGAATCGAGCGATGTTCGCTCTCGGACGAGCTCGGGACTCCCTCGTCACCCAGTTCGTCTCATCGGGTTGCGTCGCCCTCGCGGCCGGCCTCGGTGGATCGTTGCTCGAGCCCGCGCTCGTGATCCCTGCGATCGCTGCTGCGACGTCCGTCGGATCTCTCGCGTCCTGGGGTGTGGCGCACCGCCTCGTCCGGCGGCGTCTCAGAACACTCACCGGCGGCGCGTCCGGCCTCCTCGACCACCGGTCAGGCAGGCGACGATGGGCGCCCTTCGCGGCGTTGTCGGGGAGTGGGAGCCTGGCGCTGCTGATCGATTCGACGGTCAGCTCTCCGGGAGACCTGGTCGCCGAGGTGGGCCTCCTCACCGGAACGGTGCTCGTCATCGCCGGCGCCTACTGTCTCGTCCACCGTCTCGTCGGACAGATCTGGCCGTGGGCAGCTCTGCGCGAGCACTGACGAGGAAGCGAACCACGGCGCCGACAAGGCGCTTCGTCCTCGGCCTGCGTCGATCAGTGAATGTCGCAGCGAGGACGGGCGCATTCTCGTCGAGTCGCGTCAGGTAGGGGCGCGGGGGAGGCGGCCCCCGTCTCGGTCACGTCCGACGAGTGGTCAGCGTCCGGTGCCCGAGTTCCAGAGGGCAACCGTTGAGCCACCGGATCCGGCATAGATGACGAGGTTGCCGTCGGCCTGCATCACCATCCTGTGATGAGGACGTAGCGGACTGGTGTTCGAAGCCCAGTCGACACCACCGACCGTGGTGACCCCGGGCCCTCCATCGTACGACGGTCGATAGTTGTTCCTGTAGATGACGGCGTTTCCGTCCTCCTGCATGTTGAGACCAGTCGGGTGCAGGAGCAGGTCCAGGCCGCCTCGATCCGTTTTCGTCGCCCAGATCGGCCTGTCCCCGCGGTAGATGACGAAGTTCTGATCGGATTGGAACTCAGCACGGTAGTCACCGGATCGGAGGCAGAAATCACCGCGACCGAAGTAGTACCCGGATGCCTGGAAATAGTACGTCGATCTACCGCAGTCTGCGGCGCTCGAAAGTGGTGCGACTGCCGTCGCGCCGATGCAGAGGCAGACTGCTGCGACTGATGCCGCGGTTCTCGACAGCCTTCTCGTGAAATTCATTTCTTCTCCCTAGTGATGTCCTTATCTCTTCGAGGCGAGCGCCAGCAACCGGCTGCGAGCGCCATTCTTCAAGGCGGAGCGGCCTCGGCGGAACCGTGGGGTTCCAGCCCGTCTAGAACGACATTAACTCTGAGATTATGAAATCCCTCATAAGGGGGACAGTGTGTGAATAAACGACGTTTCACGCCATTTCACGCGCAGGCGCGAAATGCGTCTAGTGGTGGTCTTCGTGTTGCTATCTTCATTGTTGAGATCGGTCTGAAGAACGTGTGTCGCTGCTCGAGGTCAGCGTTTTCACCCCTCCGCCTGGGGTCCCTAAGGGAAGGCATTGTGGTGTCGAAGATTCTCGGGCTGAAGTGCGGGGTCGGAGTTCGGCGAACGGCCGTCCCGGTTCGGCGAAACCCTCTCTGCTGGAGGCGGAGTGGCTGCCCGCCGGGCGAACGGCAGCGTCGCCGCGGAGGTGCAGGGTGCTGGAATCCCTCTGCGGCTCGCTGACACTCCGCGGCAGACTTGACGCGCGGCCCGAGAAGCATCGGCGGACGGTCGCACCGAGGAGACCCGCATGAGCACCGCACTGATCACCGGAGCGTCCACGGGCATCGGCGCCGCGTTCGCGCGCGCCTTCGCCCGCCGGGGCTTCGACCTCGTCCTCGTCGCGCGCGACCGGGGCCGGCTCGAGGAGGCGGCCGCCGCCTTCCGCGCGCTCGGCGCCCCGCGCGTCGAGGTGCTGCCCGCCGACCTCTCCGACCGCGAGGACGTCGAACGGGTGCGCGTCCGGCTCGTCGACCCCGAGCGGCCCGTCCGGGTGCTGGTCAACAACGCCGGCTTCGGGATCGACGGCAGCTTCGCCGAGCCCGACGTCGCGGCGCAGGACGAGGCGTTCGAGGTGATGGTCCGCTCCGTGTCCGTGCTCTCGGGGGCCGCCGCGCAGGCGATGGTCGGCCGCGGGCGCGGGGCGATCCTCACCGTGTCGAGCGTCGCCGGCTTCGTGCACCTCGGGCCGTACTCGGCGATCAAGGCCTGGGCGACGGCCTTCACCCAGTCGCTGGCGGTGGAGCTGCGCGGTACGGGCGTGCGGGCCGCGGCGCTCTGCCCGGGCTGGGTGCGCACCGAGTTCCACGAGCGCGCGGCGATGGACACCGCCTCGATCCCCTCCTTCCTCTGGCTGGACGCGGACGCGGTGGTCGAGGAGTTCCTGCGCGACGTGGCGCGCGGCTCGGTCGTCTCGATCCCCTCCTGGAGGTTCGGCGTGCCGATCAGCGTGGTGCGCCACCTGCCCGGCTCCCTGGTCCGCCGGCTCTCCGCGGCGGTGAGCGCGCGGCGCTGAGGGCCCGCCGCAGCCGGGCACCGCAGAGGTGCGGATCGGCCGTCCCTATTCCCGGCGTTCCTCCACGCGGCGTTCCGTACACTTGACGCTCGTGGTTGCCGATCAGATCCATCTCGTGCGGCACGGCGAGGTCTTCAACCCCGACCGGGTCCTCTACGGGCGACTCCCGCACTTCCGGCTCTCGGACCTGGGCAACCGGATGGCGCGCTCCGCCGCCGACGACCTGCTCGAGCGCCGCCGCCCCGTCACGGCGCTGTTCGCCTCGCCGCTGCAGCGCACGCAGGAGTCGGCTCAGCCGATCTCGCAGGCCTTCGAGCTCGAGATCGTCACCGACGAGCGCCTGATCGAGCCGACCAACCGCTTCGAGGGCAAGCGCGTCGCCGCCCGCAACTCGGCGCTCAAGGACCCGCGCAGCTGGCCGCTGCTCCGCAACCCCTTCGAGCCCAGCTGGGGCGAGCCCTACCTCTCCATCTCGGCGCGGATGTACGCGGCGCTCGAGTCCGCCTGGCAGGGCACGGCCTCCGGCGACGCCGCGCTCGTCAGCCACCAGCTGCCGATCTGGACCACCCACCGCGCGATCGCGGGGGAGAAGCTCTTCCACGATCCGCGCAAGCGCCGCTGCGCGCTGTCGAGCATCACCACCTTCGAGCGCCGGGGCGACCGCTTCGTCGAGGTCGGCTACTCCGATCCGGCGGCCGGCCTCCAGGGCCTCGCGACCGACGTCGGAGCCGTCTGATGCGCCGGACCCGCGCGCTCGGCGTGCTCGTGCTCGTCGGCGCCCTCGCGCTGAGCGGCTGCACCCGCGACAAGCTCGCCGAGGACTACCGGCAGGGCACGAACAACGGCTTCATCTCGGGCGACGGCACGATCAAGGAGGTCCCCGTCGACCAGCGGGGCGAGGCGATCGAGTTCACCGGCACCGACGAGGACGGCGCGACCATCGACTCCGCGGATCTCGCCGGCCGCGTCGTGGTGGTCAACTTCTGGTACGCCAGCTGCGCTCCCTGCCGTGCCGAGGCGGCCGATCTCGAGACGGTCAACACCGAGTTCGCCGACCAGGACGTCTCGTTCGTCGGCGTGAACGTGCGCGACCAGGCGCCGACGGCTGCCGCGTTCTCCGCGAACTACGGACTCACCTACCCCTCGATCGTCGACACCGACTCCTCGGTGCAGCTCGCCTTCACCGGCGAGGTGCCGCCGAACGCGGTGCCCACCACGATCGTCCTCGACAAGGAGGGCCGGGTCGCCTCGCGCATCCTCGGCCAGCTGCAGGAGGCGTCGATCCTCTCGACGCTCGTGGGCGACACGCTCGCGGAGTCGGAGTAACGCGGTGAGCGAGGTCGTCATCAGCGGCCAGCTCCTCCTCGCGGTGCCGATCGCGCTGCTGGCCGGGCTGGTCTCGTTCGCGTCGCCCTGCGTGCTCCCGCTCGTGCCGGGGTACCTCGCCTACGTCGGCGGCTTCACCGACGCCGGCGAGCGCGCCGCCCGGGGCCGCCGCCGGGTCGTGCTCGGCGTGCTGCTGTTCGTGCTCGGCTTCTCGCTGGTCTTCGTGCTCTTCGGCGTCGCCGCCGGCTCGATCGGCTTCTGGCTGCGCGCCTACGCCGACGTCATCACCCGCGTGCTCGGCGCCTTCGTCATCGCGATGGGGCTGGTCTTCATCGGCCAGCTCTCCTTCCTGCAGCGCACCGTCCGGCCCGGCTTCCGCCCGGCGACCGGGCTGATCGGGGCCCCGCTGCTCGGCATCGTCTTCGGCGTCGGCTGGACTCCCTGCCTCGGCCCGACGCTGACCTCGATCCTCGCCCTGAGCTACGGCGCCGGGTCGCCCTGGCGCGGCGCGCTGCTGACGGTCGTCTACTGCCTCGGCCTCGGCATCCCCTTCCTCCTCGTGGCGTTCGGCTTCAGCTGGGTGACCACCACCCTCGCGTTCGTGAAGCGTCACATCCGCGTCATCAACATCGCCGGCGGCGTCGCCCTCGTCCTGATCGGAGTCCTGATGGTCACGGGCCTGTGGAACACCCTCGTCTACGGAGCACTCTTCGAGGTGATCAATGGCTTCCAGCCCGCGCTCTGAGTCCGACTCGAGCACCGAGTCCGACTCGAGCACCGAGTCCGATTCGAGCACCGACGCCTCGACAGGCGCCGACGCGACCCAGCAGAAGGCGGACGCCTCCTTCCGCCCCGCCGACCACTTCGACTCCGACGGCTCGATCACGCAGCCGACCCTCGGCTTCACCGGCTGGGTCCGCTGGATGTGGCGCCAGCTCACCAGCATGCGCACGGCACTGTTCCTGCTGCTGCTGCTCGCGATCGCGGCGGTGCCGGGCTCGCTCGTGCCGCAGCGCTCCTCCGACCCCAACGGCGTCACCCAGTACTTCGTCGACAACCCGGACCTCGCGCCGCTGCTCGACAAGGTCCAGGCCTTCGACACCTACACCTCGGCGTGGTTCTCGAGCATCTACCTGCTGCTGTTCGTCTCGCTGATCGGCTGCATCATCCCGCGGACGAAGCACCACTTCGAGGCGATGCGCTCCCGCCCGCCGAAGACGCCGGCCCGCCTGCAGCGTCTGGCCGGCTACACCGTCCGCGAGGTCGAGGGAGCGAGCGAGGAGGAGGCGATCGCCTCCGCGCAGGCCGTCCTGCGCCGGGCGGGCTACCGCACCGAGCGCCACGACGACGCGCGCGGCCGCTGGTCGAGTGTCTCCGCCGAGCGCGGCTACCTCCGCGAGACCGGCAACCTCGTCTTCCACTCCGCCCTGGTCGGCATCCTCGTCGCCGTGGGCGTCGGCGGCGGCTTCGGTTACAGCGGCCAGCGCGTGCTGGTCGAGGGCTCGCAGGGCTTCGCGAACAACCTGGCCGGCTACGACTCGTTCAACCCGGGGCGCTTCTTCGACAGCGGCCAGCTCGATCCGTACCAGCTGACCCTCGACTCGCTCGACGTGCAGTACGAGGAGCGGAACCAGCAGGCCCTCGGGCAGCCGGTCGACTTCACCGCGCACGTGACGACCACCCAGCGCGGCGGCGACTCCTCCGACGAGACGATCAAGGTCAACGACCCGCTCGCGATCGGCGGCACCAACGTCTACCTGCTCGGCAACGGCTACGCGCCGACGATCACGGTGCGCGACCCCTCGGGCACGGCGATCTTCACCGACTCCGTGCCGTTCCTGCCGCAGGACGCGAACCTCACCTCGGTGGGCGTCGTCAAGGTGACCGACGGCCTCGCGGAGCAGGTGGGGCTCACCGGCTTCTTCTACCCGACGCAGGACGAGCTGCCCTCGGGAGCATCGACCTCGATCTTCCCGGACCTGCAGTACCCGGTGCTCTCGCTCAACGTCTTCGAGGGCGACCTCGGCCTCGACGGCGGCGTGCCGACCTCGGTCTACGTGCTGAACACCGACTCGCTCACCCGCCTCACCGGCGGGAAGACCGGCGTGCCGTCGATCACGCTCAAGCCGGGCGACTCCGCCGACCTGCCGAACGGCCTCGGCACGGTGACCTTCGACAACGTCGGAGCGGACACCTCCGTCGTCGGGACTGACAGCGTCAAGCGCTTCGCCTCGTTCGACATCCACCACGACGCGACCCAGGGCTGGGTGCTGCTCTTCGCGATCCTCGTGCTCGCGGGGCTGCTCACCTCGCTGTTCGTGCCGCGGCGCCGCGTGTGGGTGAAGGCGACGAGCGGGGCGGACGGCGGACTGACAATCGAGTACGCCGGGCTCGCCCGCGGCGAGGACCCGCAGCTGACGCGCGCGGTCCGGACGATCGCGGACCGGCACGCGCCGCTCGACCAGCCCTGACGCCGGCAGGCTCGACGTCGATCTGCTCCGACGCCGGCCGGCGCTGACTCCGGCCGGCCCTGACGTGGCCGGGACCGGACTCCTCGGGGGCCGCGGTCAAGTGATCCAACCTGTGCATGTGTGCAGGGGCGCCTCACGGCGCCGTCGCTTACCCTGGAGGGGTGATCGAGACCCTCTCGCAGTACTCCGTGCTGTGCCTCTACTCCGCCATGGGCATCTACGCCCTGGCCTTCATCTTCTTCGCCATCGACCTGGCCCGGCGCTCGTCGGTCGCCGACGGCGACTCGATCGAGGTCGTCCGCGAAGCCGAGCGGGTCGCCTCCAGCGCCGCCGCCGACCGCGCGGCGAGCGGCAAGGCCACCGTCGCCTCCGGAGCAGCCTCCGCCGGCGGCAACGGGCGCACCGCGACGCTCTCCCGCCTCGGCAGCCGCGTCGAGGACGAGGTCTACAACGCCCCGTCCCGCTCGAAGGCCATGCGGATCGGCTTCTCGCTCACGCTCCTCGCCTTCGTCCTGCACCTCGGCGCCACCGTCCTCCGCGGCATCGCCGCCGGCCGGGTGCCGTGGGCCAACATGTACGAGTTCTCGATCACCGGGACCGTCCTCATCATCGGGGTCTTCCTCGCCGTCCAGCTGCGCTGGGACCTCCGCTTCCTCGGGGCGTTCATCACCGGTCTCGTGCTCGTGCTGCTCGGCGTCGCGACCGTCAACTACTACGTCGCCGTCGTCCCGCTGCCGCCGGCACTCCAGTCCTACTGGCTCGTCATCCACGTGCTCGTCGCGATCCTCGGCACCGCCTTCTTCGCGCTCGGCTTCGCGCTCTCCGTCACGCAGCTGCTCCAGTCGCGGAGGGAGACCAGCGGCGAGAGCGCGCCCTCCGTCCTCCGCTTCCTGCGCACCCTGCCCAGCTCGCTGACGCTCGAGAACCTCGCCTACCGCGTCACGATCATCGGCTTCATCCTCTGGACCTTCACCCTCATCGCCGGCGCCGTCTGGGCCGAGAAGGCCTGGGGCCGCTACTGGGGCTGGGACACCAAGGAGGTCTGGACCTTCATCATCTGGACCATCTACGCCGGCTACATCCACGCCCGCGCCACCCGCGGCTGGCGCGGCACCCCCTCCGCCTGGCTCGCGATCATCGGCTTCTCCGCCGTCATGTTCAACTTCGGCGTCGTCAACGTCTTCTTCAAGGGGCTTCACGCCTACTCCGGCCTCGACACCGGCATGTGATCTGCGGGCGCTGGTGGGCGCGCTCGCGGCGTTGTCGTCGGGGTCCGTAGCTCCCGCTACGCACCCCTCCTCCGCCTTGCGATCACACCCACCAGCACCCGCAGATCGGTACTGACGGGGGTGGGGCCGTCGCTGCGCGACGAGCCTCATGAGCACGGCCGTCGCTGCGCGACGAGCCTCCGCGGCAGGGCCGTCGCTGCGCGACGAGCTCCTCCTGGGGACGGCAGCGCCGTTCGCAGAACGGTCGGCGCAATCATGCTGGTCGAGTAGCCCCGCAGGGGCGTATCGAGACCAGCTGTTGCCAGGAGGCTGGGTCTGCAGACTCGACCTCGGGCAGTGGTGGATCTCGAGACGCGCCCGGTGCGCGCTACTCGATCAGCATGGGGTGCGGAGGCGGTCAGGCGCCCGTGATCACGTCGATCAGGTGGGGGGCGAACGGCTCCGCCAGCGCGAGGACGAAGCGGGTGCGGGCGCCCTCGGGGTGGACGTCGCGGTAGAGGCCGCGGAGGTCCGGGAGGGTCTGGCCGCGGCCGGGACCGAAGGAGGTGTCGACCTCGACGGGGACGCGCGGGGCCGAGGTGAGCTCCAGGGCGCCGACGGCGATGGCCGCGGCCATCGGGTCGTGCAGCGCGGCGGTCCGGTCGCCGAAGTGGCCGACGTAGAAGTCGAAGTAGTAGTCCAGCGCGTGCCCGATCGCGGACGCCAGCGGATCGGCGGACCGGATCAGGACGTCGCGCTGCTCCTCGTCCAGCAGGTGCTTCATCGTCACGTCCAGCGGGACGAGCGTGAGATCCCAGTCCGCGGCGACGACCTCGGCGGCCGCGGCCGGGTCGTGCCAGATGTTCGCCTCCGCGACCGCGGTCACATTGCCCGGTGCGAGCCCGGCGCCGCCCATCACGGTGACCGAGTGCAGCAGCGACGGCAGCTCCGGGTGCTTGCGCAGTGCGAGCGCCAGGTTCGTCAGCGGCCCGATCGCGACCAGCCGCAGCTCGCCCCCGTGCTCGCGGGCGAGGCGGAGCAGCAGGTCCGCGGGGTCCTCGTCGACCGGTTCCGCGCCGACGGGCAGCATCACGCCGCCGATGCCGTTCTCGCCGTGCACGTGCGGGGACCCGCCGGAGTAGGGCTCCTCGAGGAAGTCGTGCGCGCCGATCGCGACCGGGACGTCGGTCCGGCCGGCGAGGGCGAGCAGGCCGAGGCTGTTCACGGCGGCCTGGTGGGCGTCGGTGTTGCCGCTGACGGTGCTGATGCCGACGAGCTCGGCGAGCGGCGAGCGCAGCAGATAGGCCAGGGCGAGTGAGTCGTCGATGCCGGTGTCGCAGTCGAGGAAGACGGGGACGGTGGGTGCGGTCACGGGACTCCGATGCTCGAAGGGGGAGGGGTGCGGCGGGCATCGGCGGCCGGAGCAGATCCATTCTGGCCCTCCGGCGGCGCCGCCCCGACCGCGGGTAGCCTGAACCGGTGCCCGCCGTCCGGCCGGTGCCCGAGACGAGGAGGGGCCCGTGCCGCGTCCGTCCCTCGTCGCGACCGTCGCCGACGCGCTGCTCGACGAGATCGTGGCCGGCCGCATCCCGATCGGCTCCGAGCTGCCGAGCGAGGGCGAGCTGGCCCTCGCGCACGACGTCAGCCGGGCGACCATGCGCGAGGCGCTGGGCCGCCTCCAGGGCCTCAACGTCATCGATGCGCGCCGGGGCAAGCGCGGCACGGTCAATCCGGTCGCGCGCTGGAGCGACCTCGAGCCGATCCTGCGGGCGACCGCCTCCGGCACGGACTCCGCCGAGGCGTCGCTGCACCTGATCGAGGTGCGCGAGATGATCGAGACGGGCGCCTCGGCGCTGGCCGCGGTCCGCCGCTCCGACGCCGACCTCGCGCGGCTGGAGGAGGAGCTGGCGCGGATGACCGCCGCGCACGAGGCCGGCGACCTGGCCGCCTTCGTCGCCGCCGACATCGCCTTCCACGACGTGATCCTCGCCGCGACGGGCAACGTCTTCGTCGCCGCCGTCTTCGCGCCGCTCGCGAAGGTCATGCGGGCGAAGCGCGAGCAGACCTCCGCGCTGGTGCAGATCCAGCGGAACGCCCTGGTCAAGCACCGCGCGGTGCTCGAGGCGATCCGCGCTGCTGACGCCGATGCCTCCCGCGCGGCGATGGCCGACCACATCGCCCAGACGGCCGAGGATCTGCGGCGCTACGTGCTCTCCGGCCCCACGTCCGACGGCCCTGCCTCCTCCGGTCCCGACGCCGACTCCCCGAGGGCGGCCCGCGCGTAGCCGAGCGCGGTGACGACGTGCGGTCGCCAGCGCTCCAGTGCCGCGGTGTCGGGAGACTCGCGCGGCACGCTCACCCACTCGCGGAGAGTCCGCCTGCCCATCACGACCGGGTCGGCGTCGCCGCGCCCAGTCAGCTCGACGGCGTCCTGCCGCGTCAGCTTCACGATGAGCCGGTCGTCGGCGCCGAGGAAGCAGACGATCCGCCCGCGGTGCCGGATCGCGGGGGAGCCGAACATCGTCGCGATGTCGACGTCGTCGAGCGCGGCGTGCTCGATGAGGTCCTCGAGCAGCTGCCGCCGGGCGGGGAGGGGGCTCGTCATGCCCGGAGGCTACTCGGGCGGGCACGCCCACTGCACGGCGATCCTGCTGGTCGAGTAGCCCCGGAGGGGCGTATCGAGACCCGCCCGCCGCCAGCAGCGTGGTCTGCAGGCCGGCGTGCAGACGGTGGTGGATCTCGATACGCCCGCTGCGCGGGCTACTCGATCAGCATGGGTGGGCGCGCTGCGTAGGCCGCTCAACCTGCTGCCGTGCGCTCTTCCTTCGAGGCGCGGAGTACTTGTAAGATATCTGATACCCCAGGACGAAGGAGTACCGGTGATCTCGGAGACGACGCTGCTGCAGCAGTACCCCGCGCAGGTGCCGGTCGAGGCCGCCGCCGTCGCCGCCACGCGGACGGCGCGCACGCCGGTGCTGGTCGTGCTGGACGACGACCCGACCGGCACGCAGTCCGTCGCCGATCTGCCGGTGCTGACCAGCTGGGCGGAGGAGGACCTCCGCTGGGCGCTCGCCACCGGCGCACCGGCCGTCTACGTCCTCAGCAACACCCGGAGCCTCGCGCCCGAGGACGCCGCCGAGCGCAACCGGGAGATCGTCGCGAGCGCGCTCGCCGCCGCTCGAGCCCTCGAGGTCCCGGTCGCCTTCGTCAGTCGCGGTGATTCCACGCTGCGCGGCCACTTCCCGCTCGAGACCGACACCATCACGGACGCCCTCGACGGCGCGGTCGACGCCGTCCTCCTGGTCCCCGCCTTCCCGGATGCCGGCCGGGTGACGATCGGCGGCGTCCACTACATGCGCGGCACGGACGGGCTCCAGCCGGTCGCCGAGACGGAGTTCGCCCGCGACTCGACCTTCGGCTACGCGCACTCCGACCTGCGCGAGTGGGTGGCGGAGAAGACCGAGGGCCGCTGGCCGGCCGACCGGGTCGTCGCGCTCGGCCTCGACACGATCCGCGCGGGCGCCGACGCGATCGCGGCCGTGCTGGCTCCGCTCCGCGGCGGCGTGCCGGTGGTCGTCGACGCCGTCACCGAGGACGACCTCCGGCTGCTGGCCCTCGGGCTCGCGCAGGCGGAGGAGGCGGGCCTCCGCGTGCTCTACAGGGTCGGCCCGCCGTTCGTCCGGGCGCGCATCGGCCAGGCGGTGCGCCCACCGCTCACCGCGGACGAGGTCTTCCCGAGCGGGTCCGACGCGGCCGATCGGACCCGCGGCGGCCTCGTCGTCGTCGGCTCGCACGTCGGCCTCACCTCGCGGCAGCTCGAGCGTCTCGCGGCGACCGGATCGCTCCGCGCGACCCTCGAGCTCGACGTCGACCGCGCCGTCGACCCCGAGCGGGCGCCCGCGCACCTCGCCGAGCTCGTCGAGCAGGCGGTCGCCGCCCTCGCGGACGGCGACGTCGCCGTGCACACCAGCCGCTCGCTCCGCCGCACCGACGACCCGCAGGAGAGCCTCGACCTCTCCCGGCGCGTCTCGGCCGCGGTCGTCGCCGTGGTGCAGGGCGTCCTCGCCCGCGTCCGCCCGCGCTTCGTCATCGCGAAGGGCGGCATCACCTCGAGCGACGTCGCCTCGAAGGGCCTCGGCATCCGGCGCGCGATCGTGCGCGGACCGATGCTGCCCGGCCTGGTCTCGCTCTGGGAGCCGGTCGAGGGGCCGGCCGCAGGCATCCCCTACATCGTCTTCGCCGGCAACGTCGGCGACGACGAGTCGCTGGCGCAGGTCGCCGCGACGCTCCGCGCTCCCGCGCTCTGACCGCGCACCCGCATCCGCCCCGATCCCCTGGAGGACCCCGTGACCACGCCCGACACCACCCCCGCCTCCGCTTCGGACTACACCGTCGCCGTCCTCGGCCTCGGCGCCATGGGCCTGCCGATGGCGACCCGCCTGGCCGGCTCGCTGACCGTGCACGGCTTCGACATCGCCGAGCCGCGTCTCGCGCTGGCCCGCGAGGCCGGCATCACCCCCTTCGGCTCGGCCCGCGAGGCGGTGGCCGGCGCCGACGCGACGCTGCTCGCCGTCCGCAACGGCGCCCAGCTGCGCGAGGTGCTCTTCGGCGGCGCCGACTCCGAGGGGATCGCGACCGCGCTGCGCGCCGGCTCCGTCGTGATCATGACCAGCACGGTCGGCATCACCGAGGTGACCGAGGTGGCGGCGGCGCTCGCCGAGCACGGGGTCGACCTGGTCGACGCCCCGCTCAGCGGCGGACCGGTGCGCGCGGGGGAGGGCGACCTCCTGATCGTCGTCGGCGCGACCCCCGCCGCCCGCGAGCAGGCCCGTCCCGTGCTCGACCTGCTCGCCTCCACCCTCAGCGTCATCGGCGACCGCCCCGGCGACGGCCAGGCCTTCAAGACCGTCAACCAGCTGCTCTGCGGCGTGCACATCGCCGCCGGGGCGGAGGCCCTCGCGCTGGCCGCGAAGCTCGGCCTCGACCCGGCGGCCACGCTCGAGACGCTCTCCGCCGGCGCGGCCGGCTCGTTCATGCTCGGCAACCGCGGGCCGCGGATGCTGCAGGCCGGCGACGAGGGCGGGGCCGAGGTGCTGAGCCGCCTCGACATCTTCGTCAAGGACCTCGGCATCGTCACCACGGCCGCGCGCGGCGCGGGTCTCGCCACCCCGGTCGCCGCGGCGGCCGAGCAGCTCTTCCTGCTCGGCGCGGCCCAGGGACTCGCGGCGGCGGACGACTCCGCGATCATCTCGGTGCTCGCGCCGCCCGACTGATCGGGCCCAGGCAGCCTCAGCGGCTCAGAGCAGCGCCCACGTCTCGCGGAGGCGGTCGCGCCACCAGGCCAGCCGCTCCGGCGAGACCGCGTGGCGCAGCAGCAGCGCCTCCGACACCTCGACCCGCTCGACCGGGATCGCGCCGTGGACGGGCCGCAGCGGCCGCTCGGTCACGTCGGCGGCGAGCAGCGAGGCCGTGCCGAGCCCGCAGTCGTAGGGCAGCTCGGGCAGCGCCGCGGCGAGCGCCGCTCCCATCGCCAGCCCGACCGAGCTGTCGAGGGCGCTGGAGACCACCGCGGGCAGCCCCGCCTCGGCGACGATGTCGAGAGCCCGCCGCACCCCGCCGAGCGGCTGGGCCTTGACCACGAGCAGGTCGGCGGCACCGGCGCGCGCGACGGCGAGCGGATCCGCGGCCTTGCGCACGCTCTCGTCGGCGGCGACCGGGATGCCCATCCACTTCACCCGGCGGCGCAGATCGGCGAGCTCGTCGACGCTCGCGCACGGCTGCTCGACGTACTCGAGGTCGGCGGAGGCGAGCGCGTGCACCGCGTGCTCCGCCTCGTCGACGTTCCAGCCGCCGTTCGCGTCCACGCGGATGCGCCCCTCCGGACCGAGCACCCGGCGCACCTCGGCGACCCGCGCCACGTCGTCGGCCAGGGTCTGCCCGCGCTCCGCGACCTTCACCTTGGCGGTGCGGCAGCCGTGGTAGCTCGCGAGGATCGCGGCGACCTCGCCGGCGTCCATCGCGGGCACCGTCGCGTTCACGGGGATGCGGTCGCGCAGCGGCGCGGGCTGCTCGCTCCAGCCGTAGTCGAGGGCGGCGCGCAGCCAGGCGGCCGACTCCGCGGGCCCGTACTCGAGGAACGGCGAGAACTCGGTCCAGCCCTCCGGCCCGCGGACCAGGGCGATCTCGCGGTGGTCGACCCCGCGGAAGCGCGTGCGCAGCGGCAGCGCGACGACGCGCAGTCCGGCGTCGACCTCCTCGAGGGTGGGCAGTTCGGCGGGGAGGGGAGCGGGCACGACATCGTCCATCCCGCCATCATCCTCCGCCGGGCGGACCGGCCCGGACGGGCGGCGCTCAGCCCGCGTCGTCGAAGGCCGCGGGCAGTCCGCCCTCGCCACCCGCGCTGCTGAGCACGAGGCCGGTCGCGGCGTCGATCGTGTAGACCAGGTGGTCGAGTGTCAGCGGAACCATCGTGTACGGCGCCGGGATGTCGCCCGTGTAGCCGACGAGCCAGAGTCCGTCGGCGGGGGAGAGCCCGGGCGGTGCGGCGATCTCCTCGCCCGCGGCTCGCAGTGAGCCGCTCTCGCCGTAGACGGACTCGGCGCTGACCCGGACGGCGCGCTCGCTGCCCGCGTCGACGCCGGGACCCTCGAGCGGGCGCACCACGGCGATGGCGGCCTCCGCGGAGTCGACCGGCGTGCCCGTCGGGGCGGCCGGGGCATCGGCGGCCGGCGTGCTCCAGATCTCGACCCCCTCGGCGATCGGCACTCCCGCGGGCGTCTCGGCACTCGGACCGGACCCGGCCGCGGCGCCCGCCTGCGGAGTCGTCTCCGCGACGGCGACCGTCTGCACCGTGGCCTCCGCCTCCCGAGCGCCTCCCGCTCCCGCGACCGAGGCGAGCGCCGTCATCGCTCCCACGGCGATCACGCCGACCACCACTCCGAAGCCCGCTTCGATCCGGTTCACGACGCCTCCCACCGCGGTCGGTCGTCTCCGGCGCGCGGGGCCAGAGTGGCACATCGCGCGCCGCCTGCCCAGGGGGCATCGGCGCGACGGCGGGCCGCCCGCCCCGTGCGAGACTGGCGTCGACGACGCTCGACCCCGGAGGGACGCGATGAGCCAGGTACCCGTGAGCCCGCCCCCGATGTCCCCCGCCACCCGGCCCGGCGGCCCCGGGGCCCCGCGGCCACTCGGCACCGGCGGCTGGATCGCCCTGGGCGCGAGCATCGTCGTCGGCGTCGTCTACACCGGCGTCCTCGGCACGCTGCTCGCTCTCGGCATCGGCACCGCGATCGACGCGACCGCCGACGCCCTGCCGACCGCGGCGCCCGGCTTCACCGACGAGCCGTTCGGCGAGGCGACCGAGGGCCCGGACGCCGGCGACCCGGCCGACCCGCTCTACGACTACCCCGGCTACCAGGACGGCGACGCCGCCTTCGTGCTCGCGCAGCCCTCGGCCGAGGCCGCGATCGCGCAGTCCGAGGCGGCCGTCGCGGCGATCGAGTCGACCGTCCTCGACGGCTGGACCTCGGCCGACGACGAGTACTACGAGCGCTCGGAGAACGGCTACGGCGGCCCGTCGCTCCTCTACGACTACATCTCGGCAACGAGCTACGCCGACGCCGACCTCGGCTCCGTCGCCGCCAAGCAGGCGGTCGTCGACGTGTTCACCGCCGCGGTCGCGCCGCTCGGCTTCGACGCCGTCGACGTCGCCGACACCCCGGCCGAGTGGTCCGAGGTCGGCTACGAGTACGAGGGCGATCTGAGCGACGAGGAGGCGGGCGCCGCGCTCTGGGTCGTCACCGCCTACTCCACGGTGGAGGACGTGCCCGCGATCGAGATCGGCCTCGTCGATCTCGGTGCGGACAGCACCGGAGAGGTCGAGCGGATGCTCGACGACGTCGGGCTGACGCCGCCGGACAGCGGCGCGTTCCTCGCCGGCTACGCCAACGCGATCCTCGAGGAGGGCGACCGCGCCGAGTTCACGGAGCGGATGCAGGCCTACGGCGGAGTCGCCGCCACCTGAGCCTCCGGTACCGGCAACCGGGTGACCTCGCAAGCCCGAGCCGACGACCCGCGTGCCGCCTAGCGTGAGGGCATGGCCCAACCCCGAGCGACCAGACCCCTGCGCGACTACGCGGCGATCGGCGACGGTCGCACCGTCGCGCTGATCGCGAGCGACGGGAGCGTCGACTGGCTGCCCGTCCCCGACCTCGGCTCGACCCCCGCGTTCGCCGCGCTGATCGACGCGAGGACCGGCGGCTGCATCGAGCTGTCCCCGGAGGAGCCCGCGGAGACGACCCGCCGCTACCTGGGCGACACGAACGTGCTCGAGACCACCTTCACCACCGAGTCCGGCACCGTGACGGTGACCGACGCGCTGGTGACGGGTATCGCCGGGCGCCTGCCGTGGGCCGAGCTGGCGCGCCGGGTCGAGTGCACCGACGGCGAGGTCCGGATGCGCTGGGTCGTCCGCCCCGGGACCGGCCTCGGCACCTTCTCCCCCTGGATCCAGAACGCGGACGGCCGCTCGCTGATCCGGGCCGGCGACATCACGATCGGCGTCACCGGGAAGGACCACGGACCGGTCGACGAGTCGGCGCCCTCCGGCGCGGGCGACGAGCTCGCCGGCGGCTTCGTCGCGACCGCGGGCGGCGAGCGGCACGTCCTGGTCGTCTCGGCGACGCACGACGAGCCCCTGCACTTCCCGGTCGCGGTGAACGTCGACCGCGGGATCGACCGCACGCTCGCCAGCTGGCAGTCCTGGTCCGACGAGTTCTCCTACGACGGGCCCTGGGCCGGAGCGGTGCAGCGCAGCGCGCTCGCGCTGAAGCTGCTGATCTACTCACCCACCGGCGCGATCGCGGCCGCCGCCACCACCTCGCTCCCGGAGTCGCCCAACGGCGGCAAGAACTGGGACTACCGCTTCGCCTGGGTGCGCGACGCCGCGTACACGGCGCACGCGCTGGTGCGCTTCGGCCTGCGCGAGGAGACGCACGCGGCGCTCTCCTGGCTCCTGCGCACGATCAAGGAGCACGGCCCGGATCTGCACATCTTCTACGGCCTCGACGGCTCGCTGCCGACCGAGCAGACCGAGTACGACGTCCCCGGCTACGCGGGCATCGGCCCGGTCCTCGCCGGCAACGGCGCGCAGAGCCAGCTGCAGCTCGGCGTCTTCGGTGACCTCTTCGACATCTGCCGCATCTACGTCGACGAGGGCAACGTCCTCGACATCGAGACCGGCCGGCTGCTCGCGCGGATCGCGGACACCACCTGCGACCTCTGGCGCAACCGCGACGCCGGGATGTGGGAGCTCGAGGAGGAGCAGCACTACACCTCCTCGAAGATGGGCTGCTGGCAGGCGCTCGACGCCGCCGTGCACCTCGCCGAGCTCGGCCAGGTGGCGGGCAGCCCCGACCGCTGGCGCTTCGAGCGCGACCGCATCCGCGACTGGATCGAGGAGAACTGCTGGTCCGAGGAGCTCGGCTCCTACGTGATGTACCCGGGCAGCGAGGAGCTGGACGCCTCCGTCCTGCTGCACGCGCCGAGCGGCTACGAGCGCGGTGAGCGGATGGTCTCGACCATCGACGCGCTGGTGAAGGAGCTGGGCCGCGGCGCCCTGCTGTTCCGCTACTCCGGCATGGAGGCCGAGGAGCACCCGTTCGTCGCCTGCTCGTTCTGGCTCGCCGGTGCGCTCGCCTGCGTCGGCCGGCACGACGAGGCGATCGCGCTGATGGACGAGCTGGTCGAGACGGTGCCGAACGACGTCGGCATCATGTCCGAGATGGTGGCCGTCGACGACCTCGCGTTCTGGGGCAACCTGCCGCAGGGCCTCAGCCACCTCGCGCTGATCAACGCCGCGATCACGATCGAGGAGCTGGCGCCGGAGAAGGTCGGCGAGCGCTGACGGCGGCGTCCGGGCCCCCGACGATCGGCGCGGCGCACCGCTAGACCCGGCGACGGGTTCGCGCAACCCGGTTGAGGGGCTCCCGCCGCGGCGCGTAGACCGGACTCATCACCCCGGACCGTCCTGCGCGGCGTGCCCGGGAGCGGCAGGAAGGAAGACCAGATGGATCTCGGCATCTCCGGGCGCACCGCCCTCGTCACCGGCGGCGACTCCGGTATCGGCTGGCACACCGCCCAGCTCCTGCTCGCGGAGGGCGTCACCGTCGTCCTGAGCGACAAGGACCAGGGGAAGCTCGACGAGGCGGCCGCCCGCCTCGGCGCCGCGGACGGGACGTTGCACGCCTTCGCCGCCGACGTCACCAGCGTCTCCGAGCTCGCCGCCCTGCACGAGCGGACGGCCGAGGCCGTCGGCGAGATCGACATCCTCGTGCAGTGCGCGGGCGTCACCGGCGCCCAGGGCCTCTTCCACGAGATCGACGACGAGGGCTGGACCAGCACGCTCGAGACCGACCTGCTCGGCCCCGTCCGGCTCGTCCGCGAGTTCCTGCCCGACCTGCGCTCCGGAGGCTGGGGCCGCCTCGTGCTCACCGCCTCCGAGGACGCGGTGCAGCCCTACGACGACGAGCTGCCCTACTGCGCGGCGAAGGCCGGCGTGCTGGCGCTCGCCAAGGGCCTCTCCCGCTCCTACGCCCTCGAGGGCCTGCTCGTGAACGCGGTGTCGCCGGCCTTCATCCACACGCCGATGACCGACGCGATGATGGACAAGCGCGCCGACGAGAACGGCACCTCGAAGGAGGAGGCCATCTCGTCCTTCCTCGACGAGGAGCGGCCCTACATGGAGCTGAAGCGACGGGGCCGGCCCGAGGAGGTCGCCGCGGTCATCGCGTTCCTCTGCTCGGAGCGCGCCTCGTTCGTCAACGGCTCGAACTACCGCGTCGACTCGGGCTCGGTCGCGACGATCTAGCCCCGGGTACCCGGCCCCCGCAGTCCCGGCGCCGTCCAGGTCGCGCACCCCGCGCGTCCGGGCGACGTCCAGCCGAAAGAGTCACAATCGAAGTCGGGTTTTCCGCATCCCGGCACTGTCAGAGAAAGGAACGGTCCATGACCACTACCCTCGAACGCCACGTCGAAGCCCCCGCGGGCTCCGGAGCGAAGACCAGCCGCCGCCAGAACGCCGAGAAGGGCTTCAAGGCCTCGAAGGAGCTGCTCGACAGCCTCCAGATCGTGCTCGTCGACCTGATCGAGCTCCACGTCCAGGGCAAGCAGGCGCACTGGAACGTCGTCGGCAAGAACTTCCGCGACCTCCACCTCCAGCTCGACGAGATCATCGAGGCCGCGCGCGAGTTCAGCGACGACATCGCCGAGCGCATGCGCGCGCTGCACGGCATCCCGGACGGCCGCAGCGACACCGTCGCGGCGACCACGACGCTCCCGGAGTACCCGCACGGCGAGATCGACACCGCCGAGACCGTCGACCTCATCACCGTCCGCCTCGAGAACACCGCCGCCACCATGCGCGAGGTGCACGACCAGGTGGACGACGAGGACCCGACGAGCGCCGACCTCCTGCACGCGATCATCCAGAGCCTCGAGCAGTACGCCTGGATGGTGTCGGCCGAGAACCGCACCACCTCCGCCGCGAAGTAGCACCACCGCACCACCCGTCGAGGGACCCCGCCTGCGCTGGGTCCCTCTTCGCGTCCCCGGGGTCGGCGCCGACGGAGGAGCCCGCGGAGCGGGCGCACTTCATGCTGATCGAGCAGCCCGCCTAGCGGGCGCACTTCATGCTGATCGAGTAGCCCGCGCAGCGAGCGCACTTCATGCTGATCGAGTAGCCCGCGCAGCGGGCGTATCGAGATCCCCGTCATCCGCAGTCCTGGTGCCGTGGGTCTCGATACGTCCTGCGGGCTACTCGACCAGCATGCAGAGGCGGCCTCGCGCAACCGGCCCGATCCCGCCCCCAGCCCCCGACAGTAGGGTCGAGGCCATGAGCACGCAGGTTTCCGAGCTGTTCGACGCGCGCCGCTGGGCGCCGGTCGACGGGTTCGACGGTCTCGAGGACATCACCTACCACCACGACCGCTCCGGCCGCATCGCCCGGGTCGCGTTCGACCGGCCGGAGGTGCGCAACGCCTTCCGCCCGCGCACGGTCGACGAGCTGTTCCGCGCACTCGAGGACGCGCGGACGAACCCGCGCATCGGCGTCGTCATCCTGACCGGCAACGGCCCCAGCCCGCGCGACGGCGGCTGGGCGTTCTGCTCGGGCGGCGACCAGCGCATCCGCGGCCGCGACGGCTACCGCTACTCGGACGGCGAGACCGCCGAGGGCATCGACGCGGCGCGCAACGGCCGCCTGCACATCCTCGAGGTGCAGCGGCTGATCCGCTTCATGCCCAAGGTCGTCATCGCCGCCGTCCCCGGCTGGGCGGCCGGCGGCGGGCACTCGCTGCACGTGGTCTGCGACCTGACGATCGCCTCCGAGGAGCACGGCCGCTTCAAGCAGACCGACGCCGACGTCGGCTCGTTCGACGCCGGCTACGGCTCCGCCTACTTCGCCCGCCAGATCGGCCAGAAGAACGCCCGCGAGGTGTTCTTCCTCGCCCGCGAGTACTCCGCGCAGCGCGCCTACGAGATGGGTGCCGTGAACGCGGTCGCCCCGCACGCCGAGCTCGAGGCGACCGCCCTCGAGTGGGCCGAGACGATCCTGACCAAGTCGCCCACCGCGATCCGGATGCTGAAGTACGCCTTCAACGCGGTCGACGACGGACTGGTCGGCCAGCAGCTCTTCGCCGGCGAGACCACCCGCCTCGCCTACGGCACCGACGAGGCCGTCGAGGGGCGCGACTCCTTCCTCGAGAAGCGCGCGCCCGACTGGTCGCCCTTCCCGTGGCAGTTCTGACGGTGGCGGCGCGGCGATGACCCGCCCGCTCGCCTCCGTCGATCCGGCTCCGGAGAAGGTGCTCATCGCCCTGCGCGCGGCGCTCGACGGCAGCGGCCCCGCGGTCCGGATCGCGGCCCCGGGGGCGGAGAGCTCCGAGGCGGACGCGGTCGTCCCGCAGCGCGTCGCCGTCGTCGTCGAGACCTCCGGCTCGTCCGGCCCGCCCAAGCGCGTCGCGCTCGCCACCTCTGCGCTGCTGACCAGCGCCTCCGCCACCCTCGCCGAGCTCGGCGGCCCCGGCCGCTGGCTGCTCTGCCTGCCGACGCACTACGTGGCGGGAGTGCAGGTGCTGGTCCGCTCGCTGACCGCCGACGCCGACCCGGTCGTGCTGCCGGCCGGCGGCTTCGACGCCGCCGCCTTCCTCGCCCTCGCCCGGACGATGCCCGCGGGGGAGCGGCGCTACTCGTCACTCGTCCCGGTGCAGCTCGCCCGGCTGCTCGACCTCGCGGAGAGCGTGCCCGCCGAGGCCGCGGTCCTCGCCTCCTTCGACGCGCTGCTGATCGGCGGCCAGTCGACCCCGCAGACGCTGCGCGACCGGGCCGCCGCGCTCGGAGTGCGGATCCGGCTCACCTACGGCTCGAGCGAGACCGCCGGCGGCTGCGTCTACGACGGCGTCCCGCTGCGAGACGTGCGGATGCGTGTCGTCGACGGCCAGGTCCTCCTCGGCGGCCCGACCCTCGCGGAGGGCTACCTCGACGCGGACGGCTACCTCGACGCGGAGCGCACAGCCGTCGCCTTCGTCTCGCTCGACGGCGAGCGCTGGTACCGAACCGGCGACGCCGGCGTCGTCGAGGACGGCCGCCTGAGCGTCACCGGCCGCCTCGACCGGGTGATCGTCTCGGGCGGGGAGAAGGTCTCGCTGGACGCGGTCGAGCGAGTGCTGCGCGACGGACTCCTGCCCGACGCGGTCGTGGTGCGCCGCTCGGACGCGCAGTGGGGCGAGGTGCCGGTCGTCGCGACGACCGCGCCGGACGCAGACCTGGCGCGGGTGCGCTCCGAGGTGGTCGAGCGGCTCGGCCGAGCGGCCGGCCCGGCGGCGGTCCTGGCCCTCGCGGAGATCCCGCTGCTCGCCTCGGGGAAGCCCGACCGCCGCACCCTCGAGAGCCTCGCCGCGGACGGAGCGGTCTGACCACGGGACCGGACGGGGGCGGAGAACGACGCGTCGCCCGGCGGCCGACGGCCCGGGACGGGCAGGGACCACTCGGTAGGATTCCCTCCGTGTCGAGTTCGAGTCGCAAGAAGAAGCCGTCGGCGAAGCCCCGGAGCGGTCGCCCCGGCGGCGACCCACGCCGCGTCGTCGTGCAGCCCGCCGGCCCGCGCGAGTGGATCGCCGGAGCCCGGCTGCGGACCCTCCCGCTCGCGATCGCCCCCGTCCTGATCGGCACCGGAGCGACGCAGGTCACGGACGAGGGCTGGCACTGGGTGCGCGCCCTGCTCTGCCTCGTCGTCTCGCTCGCCCTGCAGATCGGCGTGAACTACGCCAACGACTACTCCGACGGCATCCGCGGCACGGACGCGAACCGCGTCGGCCCCTCGCGGCTCACCGGATCGGGTGCCGCCAAGCCGCGCGCGGTGCTCACGGTCGCGCTGGTCTTCTTCGGGATCGCGGGCGTCGCGGGCCTCGTGCTGACCTTCCTGTCCGGCTTCTGGTGGTTCCTGATCATCGGCGCCGCGGCGATCGCCGCCGCCTGGTTCTACACCGGCGGCCGGCGCCCCTACGGCTACCTCGGCCTCGGCGAGCTCTTCGTCTTCGTGTTCTTCGGACTCGTCGCCACCGTCGGCACGACGTTCGTGCAGATCGGCCGCGCGAACCAGGAGTCCTGGCTCGGCGCCGTCGCCGCGGGCCTGTTCGCCTGCGCCGTGCTGATGGTCAACAACATCCGCGACATCCCGACGGACCGGCTCTCCGGCAAGCGGACCCTCGCGGTCGTCGTCGGCCCGACCATCGCGCGGGCGATGTACAGCGCCTTCGTGCTGGTGCCGTTCGGGATCGCGGTCGTGCTGGCGCTGTTCTACCCGCTCGCCTGGCTGACGCTCTTCGTCCTGCTGGCGGTCCTGCCGGCCATCCTGATCACCCTGACCGCGCGCACGGCCAAGGAGCTCATCCTCGCCCTGCAGCTGACCAGCCTGAGCGGCCTCGCCTACGCCGCGATCCTCGGCGCGGCCCTCGCCTTCTGACCCACCCCGCATGCGCGTCGCGCGCATCCATCGCTGGTCGAGTAGCCCCGGAGGGGCGTATCGAGACCCCTTGTGGTCAAGTGGTTGTTGCAACGAGGAGTTGGTCGAGGCGTTGGGCGGGGGTGGCCCAGTCGAGGGTTTTGCGGGGGCGGGTGTTGAGTTCTTCGGCGATGGCGTCGAGTTGTGTCTGGGTGTAGGTGCGGAAGTCGGTGCTGCTGCGGGGGAAGTATTGGCGCAGGAGTCCGTTGGTGTTCTCGTTCGATCCTCGTTGCCAGGGCGAGTGGGGGTCGGCGAAGAACACGCGGCAGTCGGTGGCGAGGGTGAAGGTGGCGTGGCGGGCCATCTCGATGCCCTGGTCCCAGGTGAGGGTGCGCCGCAGATGCTCGGGGAGTCGGTGCATGAGGGTGGTGAGCACGGCGGTCACGTTTCCGCTGGTGCGGTCCTCGGGGAGTGAGCCGAGCATCACGTAGCGGGTGGAGCGTTCCACGAGGGTGATGATCGCGGAGGTGCCTCGCGCGCCGATCACGAGGTCGCCTTCCCAGTGCCCGGGAACGGCGCGGTCTTCGGCCTCGGCGGGGCGGGTGCTGATGTTGAAGTCCTTCGCCCAGAGCCGGCCCGATCGAGCGGCCCTAGCTCCTCGGGACTGCGGGCGGCGAGAGGCGCGTGCTGAGCGCAGCAGCAGTTCGTGCGCGAGTTCTCGGCGCAGCTCTCCGCGGGTCTGGTAGTAGATCGCCTGATAGATCGTCTCGTGAGACACGTGATACTCCGGTCGGTCAGGGAACTCGCTCTTCAGCCAAGCAGACACCTGCGACGGGGACCACTTGCTGCGCAGCTTCTGCTCGACCAGACCCCATAACAACGGCGACGCGGCCGGCCGCCTCGCTATGAGCTTGCGTGGTTTCGGGCGCTTCGCCCGCTCATCCGCTTTGCGCTGCGCGACGGACGCGGAATACGCCCACCGGTACTCACCCCCCAACCCCGGACCTGTCCCCGAGGCCACGGACCGGCGACGATCAGGATGCCGCGCGAGCATTCCGGCGGTGTGAGCACCCCGATACACGTTGTTGCGTTTGAGCTCCCGCCACACCGTTGACCGATCACGTTTGATCAACTCCGCGATCTCCGGGAACCGCAGCCCCCGAGCGAACAACACAGCGATCTGACCCCGCTCACCCGCATCCAACCGACGACCCGGCATGCAACCACCCCTCCGTTGCAACAACCGTATGAAACCGCCCCCACCGTCACCGAGACGCTGAGTCTGAGACCACCGTGCCGACGACGGTGGGTCTCGATACGCGCGCTCCGCGCGCTACTCGATCAGCGAAGGTCGCCCGCTGCGCGAGCGACGTCTCTCTTCATGCTGGTCGAGCAGCCCCGGAGGGGCGTTTCGAGACCCACTTTCACCGAGAGGCGGGGTGAGCAGGCCGATCTCGCGGCGGGGTCAGGCGCCCGGGCGGCCGTCGCGGGCCGCGTCGACCGCGGCGTCCTCGATGTCGTCGTCGGTGGGCGTGCGCGGGACTTCCTTGCGGCGCTCGTAGATGGCCTCGGCGATCCGCTCGCGGGGCTTGCGCAGCACGATGTAGGAGAGCGACATGCTCGCGATGGCGGCGACGAAGCCGGCCGTCACCGCCGCCGTCAGCTCGGAGTCGACGAAGGAGCGCGCCGGCAGGTACACCAGCACGAAGACGCCGGCGAACATGGCCAGACGCAGGAGCGAGTAGACGACGACCGCGCGGCTCAGTTTCACCGGGCAAGTGTACGTCGGCCCCTGCATGCGCGTCCGTGAGCACCCCGGGAGCTCCCTGTCCAGCATCCGTGCGCCCGGTTCCTTCGAGGACCCCGGACGTACACTGGACACCATGATCCGCCTGTTCATCGGCCTGCTCGTGGCCCTCGCCGTCTTCACGGTCTACACCGTGATCGACGTCGCCCTGAGCAATCGCCACTCGGTGCGCGCGATCCCCAAGTGGTCGTGGGTCCTCGTGGTCCTCCTGCTGCCGATCATTGGTGCGGGCCTCTGGTTCTGGATCGGCCGCCCTCGCAAGCAGCGCTCCGAGGGCCGCCGTTTCACGGCTCCGGACGACGACCCCGACTTCCTCGGCACCCTCCGCCGCGAGCGCGACCCGGAGAAGGAGCGCGAGCAGGCCGAGCGCATCGCCCAGCTCGAGCGCGACCTCGCCGATCTCGACGACTCCGGCGAGTCGGACGGCACTGGCCGTCGGGATGCCTGACGCGGCTCCGGTCGCCCCCTCCACCCGTTTCGCGGTCGACCTCCTCACCCGCTTCGTCGCGCTCGGCGTCCGCGACGTCGTCGTCTCACCCGGCTCCCGCTCCCAGGCACTCGCGCTCGTCGCGGCCGAGCTCGAGACCCGCGGCCGCATCCGGCTGCACGTCCGGATCGACGAGCGCTCCGCCGGATTCCTCGCCCTCGGCCTCGCGCTCGAGACCGGTTCGCCCGCCGTCCTGATCACGACCTCCGGCACCGCGACCGCCAACCTGCACCCCGCCGTGCTCGAGGCCGACGCGTCCGACGTGCCGTTGATCGTGCTCACGGCCGACCGACCCGGCGAGCTGCGCGGCATCCGCTCCAACCAGACCACCGACCAGGTCGAGCTGTTCGGCCGCGCCGTCCGCCTCTTCGAGGACGTCGCGGCCCCCGACGCGCAGACGCCGGCGGAGTCGGCCTGCGCCCTCGCCGACCGCGCGCACGCCGCGGCGCTCCGCCCGGGCGGCCCCGTGCACCTCAACCTGGCCTTCCGCGACCCGCTGTCCTCGCGCCTGCCCGCCTTCGACGTGCCCGAGCCCGGATCCGCCGCACCGGCCCCGGACGAGGCCGCGGTCGCCCCGGAGACGATCGCCGCCGGCCCGCTCGAGCCCCTCACCGTCGTCATCGCCGGCGACAAGGCCGGGGCCGAGGCCGAGGCGCTCGCCCGCGCCGGCGACTGGCCGCTGCTCGCCGAGGTCTCCTCCGGGGCTCGCTTCGGTCCGCAGCTCGTCGTCACCTGGCGACGCCTCCTCGCCGAGCCCGGGTTCGGCGGCCGCGTCCGCCGGGCGATCGTCCTCGGCCACCCGACCCTCTCCCGCGAGGTCCCGGAGCTGCTGCGCCGCGAGGACGTCGAGGTCATCGTCGTGGACCGCGGTCGCCGCGAGTTCTACAACCCCGGCCGCCGTGCGCGCAGCGTCCGCGCCCTCGCCGTCGTCCGTCCCGAGGACTCGCCGCGGCCCGAGCGGTCGGAGCGCGCCTGGGCCGGCTCCTGGGTGTCGGCGAGCCGCGCGCTCGTGGCCGACGCCGACCCCGACGCGATCCCCGAGGCGCCCGACGGCGGCTCGATGTCGATCGAGGACCGCCGGGGCTACGCCCGGAACGCCCTGACCGCGATCCGCGCCCCGCTCACCCGCGAGTTCGTCGTCGCCGCGGTCTGGCGCGTCACCTGGCCGCACGACCGCCTGCTCTTCGGTGCCTCCCGCCTCATCCGCGTCGCGGACGGCTCGCTGCCCGGCAAGCGGATCACCGTGCACTCCAATCGCGGGCTCGCCGGCATCGACGGCACGGTCTCGACCGCTCTCGGCATCGCCGTCGCCTCGCAGTCCGCCGACGCGGGCTCGGGAGGCGCCACCCGCGTCGTCCTCGGCGACCTCACGCTCCTGCACGAGGCGGGCGGACTGCTGCTCGCCCCGGGCGAGCGCCGCCCGCGCGTGCAGCTCGTCGTGGTGAACGACGGCGGCGGCACCATCTTCGACGGCCTCGAGGTCGCCACCAGCTCGGCTCCCGACGCCTTCGACCGCGTGCAGTTCACGCCGCAGACCGTCGACATCGCGTCCCTGGCGACGGCCTACGGCTGGTCGCACCGCCTCGTCGCCACCCGCGGCGAGCTGGAGCAGGCCCTCACCTCGCCGGGCGAGGGCCCGGGCATCGTCGAGATCGCGCTCGAGCGCTGATCTCCCGCCCCGGCGGCCGCGGCCGTCAGCTCAGGGCGTCGAGGATCGGGCGGAACTTCATGCCCGTCTCCGCGAGCTCGGTGGCGGGGTCGCTGTCCGCGACGATGCCCGCACCGGCCCACGCGGTGACCGCGCCGTCGGGGGAGACCTGCGCGCTGCGCAGCCCCACGGCCCACTCGCCGTCGCCGTTGCCGTCGATCCAGCCCACCGGACCGGCGTAGCGGCCGCGGTCGAACGGCTCGAGCTCCTCCAGCAGGGCGAGCGCGCGGTCGGTCGGCGTGCCGGCGACGGCGGCGGTCGGGTGCAGGGCGTCGACCAGGTCGAGCGCGGTCGAGGCGTCGTCGAGCGTCCCGCGGACGTCGGTCGCGAGGTGCCACAGATTCGGCAGCTTCAGAGCGAAGGGCTCCGGAGTGGTCGTGAGCGCGCCGGTGTGCGGCCGCAGCTCGCGCAGCAGGCTGGCGATGGCGAACGCGTGCTCGGAGCGGTCCTTCGGGCTCGCCAGGAGGGCGCGCACGATCGCGGCGTCCTCCTCCGCGTCGCCGCCGCGCGCGCTGGTGCCGGCGAGGACGCGCGCGGTGATCGCGCCGTGGTCGACCCCGACGAGCGTCTCGGGACTGGCACCGAGGAAGCCGTCGACCGCGAAGGTCCAGCAGTCCGGGTAGCCGTTCGCGAGATCACGGAGCAGCCGACGGCGGTCGGCGTCCCGGGGGAGCCGTCCCTGCAGGTCGCGCGCGAGGACGACCTTCTCGAGGGCGCCCGAGCGGATCGAGCCGACGGCCGACGCGACCACGGCGCGATACGCGTCCGGCGTCATCGCACCGGGGAGGAGGGGGAGGCGGAACTCGTCGCCGAAGGGCAGCGGAGCGGGGACCGCCGTCGAGCCGGCCGTCTCGTCGGCCGTCCCGATGCGGGTCAGCCACGACCGCCCGCCCCGCGAGCCGATGACCACGCGGGGGACGATCAGGACGCTCGTCGCGCTCGACCGGCTGGAGAAGGCGAAGGCCCCGAAGGCCACCAGTCCCGTGCCCGGGACGCCGAGCGGATCAGCGACGACGGCCGCAGCCGACAGTTCGCGCCACGCTGCGGAGGCCTCGCGGATGCGATCCGGGCCGGAGAACTCCAGCCGCAGCGCCTCGCCGAGCCCGGCCAGTCCTGCGCCGCCGCGCTGCCAGAGCAGCGGCTGCCGCGGATCGACGCGGGTGATCAGCTCGTGCGGGCCGTCGAGCGGTGTCGTCTCGGCATGGAGGGGAGGAGCTCCGGCCCCGGTCGATGTCACTGCTCCACAGTACGCCCGCCGCAGAAAGCGAGACGTTGTGCGCCGGGACCACCCTCGCCCGGGGGTCCGCTGCTACGGTTTCCTCGTCCGGGGCCGCCGCAGCTAGGCGGAGCAAGGCGGCCCCGGCACCTCCGCCCCGTCCCGCTCCCTCCGCGCGGCTCCGCCGGTCCGGCGCCGGTCGCCTGAGCGGATGTGCAAGGGCAGTGGATGCACAGCCGCCACTCCGCTCCTCGCCCTAGACTCGTTGATCGTGACAAAGGCAGACCTCACCAAGCGGCCCGACGAGGTCGCTGCCATGTTCGACACGGTGGCGCCCGCCTACGACCTGACGAACACCGTCCTGTCCGTCGGCAACGACCACCTCTGGCGGATCGCCACGACCCGCGCCGTCAACCCGGCGCCGGGCGAGCGGATCCTCGACGTCGCGGCCGGCACCGGCACCTCGAGCGCCTCGCTGGCGCGCTCCGGAGCGCAGGTCGTCGCCGCCGACTTCTCCCGCGGGATGATCTCGGTCGGCCGCCGCCGGCACGCCGAGAACGAGCTCATCGAGTTCGTCCTCGCCGACGCGATGAAGCTCCCCTTCGAGGACGACTCCTTCGACGCCGTCACCATCTCCTTCGGTCTGCGCAACGTCTCCGAGCCGCGGACGGCGCTCGCCGAGTTCTTCCGCGTCGTCAAGCCCGGCGGCCGCGTCGTGATCTGCGAGTTCTCGACCCCGCCGCTGAAGCCCCTCGCCGCTGCCTACGACTTCTACCTGTCGAAGGTCATGCCCGTGATCGTCGGCCTCGCCTCCTCCAACGACCCGGCCTACGACTACCTCGGCGACTCCATCCGCGCCTGGCCCGAGCAGAAGGTCGTCGCGGGCTGGCTCCGCGCGGCCGGCTTCGAGCGCGTCGCCTACCGCGACCTCACCGCCGGGATCGTGGCCCTGCACCGCGGGATCAAGCCGATCGCGGCGACCTGATGCGCGCCCAGGGGCCTGCCGGGCCGAGACGTTAGGGTTTGAGTGTGAACGCCAGTGCGCCCGTCGCCCGCCGCAGTCCGTCTCTGACGGCGCAGCTCGGCCTCTCCGAGCGCATCTTCTCGACCGCTCCGGACCGCGCTCTCGCGCGCGCGATCGACGACGGGCTGGAGCGGGTCGAGGCCGGCATGGTCCAGCAGCTGTCCTTCGCGGACGCGGTCGCCGACGTCTCGACGCGCTACCTGCTCGAGGCGGGCGGCAAGCGGGTGCGGCCGATGCTCACCCTGCTCACCGCGCAGCTCGGCCGGGGCAACACCCCCGAGGTGCTCAGCGCCGCGCAGGCCATCGAGATCACCCACCTCGGCTCGCTCTACCACGACGACGTGATGGACGAGGCGGAGAAGCGCCGCGGCGTGCCGTCGGCGCAGACCGTCTGGGGCAACAACGTCGCGATCCTCACCGGCGACCTGCTCTTCGCCCGGGCGAATCAGCTGATGACCGAGCTCGGCGAGCGCGCGATCCGGCTGCAGACCGACACCTTCGAGCGCCTCGTGCTCGGGCAGCTGCACGAGACCGTCGGCCCGGGCACCGGCGAGGACCCGGTCGAGCACTACCTCGGCGTCCTGGCCGACAAGACGGGCTCGCTGATCGCCGCCGCCGCCCGCACCGGCGTCGTCTTCTCCGAGGCGCCCGCGCCCTTCGAGGAGGCGGTGCGCGTCTTCGGCGAGAAGATCGGCGTCGCTTTCCAGATCGTCGACGACGTGATCGACCTCTCGCCGCAGCCGGAGGAGACCGGCAAGAACCCGGGCACCGACATCCGCGCCGGCGTCTCGACGCTGCCGATCCTGCGCCTGCGCGAGCGGGCCGCCGCCGACCGCGACGCGGCCGTGCTGCTGGCCCGGATCGAGAGCTATGTCAGCCGCACGAACGACGCGATCGCGCACACCGACGAGCAGAGCGCCGACATCTCCGACGCCATCGCGCAGCTGCGCGACCACCCCGTGACGGCGCAGACCCTCGCCGAGGCCCACGCCTGGGCCGATGAGGCCGTCGACGCTCTCGCCCCGCTGCCCGACGGGCCGGTCCGCAAGGCGCTCACGCGCTTCGCCGACACGGTCGTCGACCGCAACGGCTGACCGAATCGTCGCGGCGCGCATTCGAGCGCCGCAGGAATGAGTCCGGAGACGCGCCTCGGCGCCCCGGCAGGAGGAATGCAATGACCAAGCTCAGGCTGGCCATCGTCGGCGCGGGTCCCGCGGGCATCTACGCCGCCGACCTCATGATCAAGGCCGAGAAGAAGTACGACGTCTCGATCGATCTGTTCGAGCACCTGCCGGCGCCCTACGGACTCGTCCGCTACGGCGTCGCGCCCGACCACCCGCGGATCAAGGGCATCATCACCGCGCTCCGCGAGGTGCTCGACCGCGGCGACATCCGCATCTTCGGCAACGTGCACTTCGGCACCGACATCACGCTCGAGGACCTCAAGCGGCACTACAACGCCGTCATCTTCTCGACCGGCGCGATCCGCGACGCGCCTCTGGACGTCCCCGGTGTCGAGCTCGAGGGCTCCTACGGCGCCGCCGACTTCGTCAGCTGGTTCGACGGCCACCCCGACGTCCCGCGCACCTGGCCGCTCGAGGCTTCCTCCGTCGCCGTGATCGGCAACGGCAACGTCGCGCTCGACGTCTCGCGGATGCTCGCGAAGCACGCCGAGGACCTGCTGCCCACGGAGGTGCCGCCGAACGTCTACGACGCGCTGGCCGCCTCGCCCGTCACCGACGTGCACGTCTTCGGCCGCCGCGGACCGGCGCAGGTCAAGTTCACTCCGCTCGAGCTGCGCGAGCTCGGCGAGCTGCGCGACGTCGACATGATCGTCGCCGACGAGGACTTCGTGCTCGACGCCGCCTCGCAGGCCGCCATCGAGACGAACAAGCAGGTCATGGTGATCAACCGGGTGCTGAACCAGTGGCGCACCCGCGAGGTCGGCTCGGCCTCGCGCCGCCTGCACCTGCACTTCTGGGCCAAGCCGCTCGAGCTCGTCGACGACGGCACCGGCCGCGTCTCGGCCATCCGCTACGAGCGCACCGAGCCGGACGGCGAGGGCGGCACCCGCGGCACCGGTGAGATCCGCGAGATCGCGGTCCAGGCCGTCTACCGCGCCGTCGGCTACTTCGGCTCCCCGCTCGACGGCCTGCCGTTCGACGAGATGCGCGGCGTCATCCCGAACCGCGAGGGCCAGGTGCTGGACGACAACGACGAGCCGGTGCACGGCGTCTACGCCACCGGCTGGATCAAGCGCGGACCGGTCGGCCTGATCGGGCACACCAAGTCGGACGCGATGGAGACCGTCGGGCACGTGCTCAACGACCAGGCGTCCTGGTGGACCCCGGCGCACCCCGAGGAGTCGGCGGTCGTCGCCCTGCTCGAGGAGCGCGGCGTCGCCTACACCGACCTCGACGGCTGGCACCGCCTCGACGAGCACGAGCAGGCGCTCGGTGCTCCGCAGGGCCGCGTGCGCGTGAAGGTCGTCCCGCGCGAGGACATGATCTCGATCTCGCGCGGCGAGACCGTCTCGAGCTGACGTCCGCCGTCGAAGGGCCTCCGGAGCGATCCGGGGGCCCTTCCGTGCGTGCGCCGCGCGCCAGGACGCCGAGCAGGCCCGCCGTGGACTCCCAGGGATCGCTACCGTCCCTGGGATGAGCGCACGAGCAGGGGTCGAGGGTCGGACGAAGCGAGCGAGGACGGCAGCCGTGGTCGTGGTCCTGACACTGCTGGCCGCGCTGCTGGCACCGCCGGCACAGGCGATGACTCAGCCTCCTCCGCCCGGCGCGAGCGCGCCGACGCACCGCGTGGACGTCCGCCGTCCGGGCGCGGACGGGCTGACCCTGAAGCATCCGTTGTCGGACCTTCCGTACCGCGTCGTCCGCGTGGCGCCGGGCATCGGCGTCACGGACATGATCCCGTCCGCGCGAACGCGGGAGAACGGAATGGACCCGGACGGAGCGGTGCTGTCGGAGGACCGCTTTCAGACGCTGGTCGATCGGGTCTCGGACGTCCTCGATCGCATCCGAGCGACTCCGACGGGCGACCTCGAGCTGAAGGCGATCCCGCATCTCGTCGGCCCCGACGCGACGTCCGTCTGGACCGTGTCCGGGCCGGACGGATCCGCGCCGGTGAGGTCGGACGTGCAGATCGTGTTCGCGGGACGCGCCCACAGCGGGCTCGACGGGACGACGGCGACGACCTTCGACCCCGACCTCGCGGGAGTGGGCAGCATGATCAGCCTGAGCCCGGACTTCTGGGAGGAGGGGGACTCGGCACGGTCGATGTGGTTCGACCCCGCCTCGGGGGAGGGCCGGATCCTGAGCACCGCGACGGCCGTGCACCACGAGCTCATGCACGCGGTGGCGGCGGCGGCGGGAGCCGAGCCGACGGGCGAGATCTGGGTCCTCACACCCGAGTGGACGAGGTGGCCGCTGACCGGTTCCGCGGACGGTGACGGTGAGATCCAGGAGAACTTGACGGAGGTGTTCGCGCACGGGGGTCCACGCGGGTTGACGGAGGCGCGGGCGGTGCTCACGTCGCGCGGCCCGAAGGGTGAAGCGCCGGTGTTCACGACGGAGGAGTTCCCCTCGATCGGCGTGGATCCGTGGTTCCTGCGGGCTCAGAGGCATGCGACGGACAGGTCTCTCGCCGCCGGCACTCCGGCGGCGCAGCGGGAGGCCTGGCGCCGCACCGCGGCGGCCCGGTTGAGCATGGCCCTGCATCCGCCGACCGAGCTCACCTTCGCGCGCGAGCGGGGCGTCGTGACGCGCCCCGAGTACAACGCCAGCACGTTCGAGCTCAAGGGAGAGCTGCTGACGACGCTCGATGTCACCGTCCATCACGGCTTCGCCGACTGGGAGGCGCCCGATCTGCGGGGTCGGACCGACGTCGTGCCGATGAGAGGGACGTGGGAGGCGCCGGAGCCGCCCGATTCTCCGCCTGCCGCGCCGGCGGGGGCGACGAGCCGGTCCGCTTCACCCGGCGGGTCCGAGGACCGACTCGGGGCGCGCTCGGGGGAGTCGTGCCTCACGTGCGCGGTCACGGCGCACCGGCGTCCGTCCCAGGAGGACGCGGCGGCCTTCACGGCGCGGGTGGCGGCGGAGGTGGGGTCGGCGTTCGAGGGTCCGCGGGCGGTGCAGCGGCGGGTGCTGGCGGATCCGGTGGGGGATGCGATCCGGCAGGTGCACGGGCCGGGGCTGGCGTCGGGGGTGTGGGCGCGGTATCCGAAGGTCGTGTCGGGGTTGGAGCGGGCGTCGTTCCGGTTCCTCGCGGGGTCGGACTCGCTGAGCGCGGCGGGCATCGGGCTGGATGTTCTGGGGTTGATGCAGGGGGATGTGAGTGCGCTGTCGATCACGAACACGACGGCGGACATCGTCACGACGATCGCGCCGATGCTGGGGTCGCGGATCGCGACGACGGTCGGTGGTGCGGGCGCGGTGGTCGGGTTCATCACGTCGACGATCGCGTTCAATCAGGGTGGCAGCTCGACGGATTACATCTTCTCGATGGTGGGGTTGGTGGCGAGCGCGATCCCGGAGCTGGCACCGCTGATGATCCTGTACACGGCGGCGTCGATCTGGTCGCGCACGTCGCCCGTTGAAGGGGCGATGGATGCGGGCCAGCAGATGGCGATCGCGTTCAAGGACTGGGCGCTGCCGTCGCTGGAGAAGCAAGCGGGTGCGATGGCCGACGCGATGCGCGACGCGGTCTCGGACCGGATGGAGGAGGCCCGCTACCGGGCCGACTATCTGCAGACGAAGGTGGATCTGGAGCAGCTCAGCGCGGGCGAGGACCTCACGACCGGCGGTGGCCCCGGGGACGGTCAGGAGCAGAAGCGCCTGATCCGGGAGGCGACCGATCAAGAGCTCGCCCGGATCGCAGAAGCGGGGGTGCTCAGTCTGGACCAGGGGTTGGATGCTCTGCTGGACGTGTACAACAACGGTGCCGTGTTCACCGAGTTCCGCAAGAAGTGGGCGGACACGATGAACGAGAACGGGGGCGTGTCGATCAACGGGTTCAAGCACCACGTCGACCTCGACGCCCTGCCCACGACCGACCCGACCCCCGTGCACGTGGACGAGTTCACGACCCCGCTGGGCTCGATCCGGACGACCATGCAGAGCCGCTACCGGCACGCACTCGACGCGCTGCCGCTGTGGGCGCCGTCGAAGAACGCGTTCGCGACGCCGATGGTGACCGAGGAGAAAGTGCTCGCCACCGTGACGAAGGTGCAGCGGGACTGGGGCTTCACCGCGCCCGCAGCTGCGGCGACCGTCGACTCGGTGACCTCGTTCACCGGGACAGGAACGCCGGGCTCGTTCGTGCAGATCTGGAACCCGAACACCCACGCCCTCGTCTGTGGGGCGACGAAGGTCAACACGGTCGGACTCTGGGTCTGCCGCAACGAGAAGGGCTTCCAGGAACCGGGGACGAGCGCGACCTACGAGCTGTACTCCTCGACGACCGACACGGGCGGGTTCGCGAGCACCGGCAAGACCGTCACCGTGACGACGACGGGGAAGGCGAAGCCCGAGCCCGTCGTCGAGTGGGGACCCGACCTCCGGGTCGAGGGCCGCACCGTGATCGGCACCGTCACCGCGGGCGCGGTCGTGCAGCTGCAGTCCATGCCCCAGGACAGCACCGACGCCGACAAGAACGGACTCCCTGTTTCCGATCCGGTCACCGCGGCGGACGGGCACTTCACCCTGACCGCGCGACCGGATGCGCCCGGTGGCAGCACCCGTCTCGTCGCCACGTTCAAGGACCACACGATCGCCGAGCGCATCGTCCTGGACGGCGGACCGACCGTCCCGGCCCGGATCCCGGAGAGCGTCGAGGGCTCGCCGATCCGCATCCTCCACCTCACCGCGACCGGCATCGAGGGCGTCGTCCCCGCCGGTCAGAGCGTCCAGCTCCGCCTCGGCGAGGACCCAGCGCTGCCCTCGGTCGCGACCGACGTGACCGGCGCCTTCCGCGTCACCTTCGACCGGCCGATGCCGAATCCGCAGACCATCACCCTGCGCACCTGGCCCACGGACAAGCCCTGGCAGCAGAGCACCCGCACTGTCGCGTGGGCCGGCCACGACCAGTGAGCACCAGACCGCGGTGCTGAGGAGGCCCTTCCGGCCCGGTCGCCCTCAGCGTCTCCCGGACGTCGGAGGCCTCCTCTAGGCTTCGGGCACCGCTGACGGACGGAGACCCGATGACGATGCCCGACCTGCCCGCGCCGAGTCCCGGCAGCAGCCCGCACGACGTCATCCGGGTGCGCGGAGCCCGGCAGAACAACCTGCGCGGCGTCGACGTCGACATCCCGAAGCGCCGGATCACGGTGTTCACCGGCGTCTCGGGCTCCGGCAAGTCCTCGCTGGTCTTCGGCACGATCGCGGCCGAGTCGCAGCGGCTGATCAACGAGACCTACTCCGCGTTCCTGCAGCAGTTCATGGGCTCGCCGGCCCGGCCGGACGTCGAGTCTCTCGACGGGCTGTCGGCGACGATCGTCGTCGATCAGGAGCGGATGGGTGCGAACGGCCGCTCCACCGTCGGCACCGCGACCGACGCGTACACGATGCTCCGCATCCTCTTCAGCCGGATCGGCGATCCGCACGTGGGCACCAGCGGGGCGTTCTCGTTCAACCTGCCCGAGGGCATGTGCCCGCGCTGCGAGGGCACCGGCCGAGTCTCCGACATCGACCTCGACTCGCTGCTCGACCGCTCGAAGTCGCTCGAGGGCGGCGCGCTCGACGCGATCCCGAACTTCGTCGTCGGCGGCTGGTACTGGAAGAGCCTCGCCGAATCAGGGCTCTATCCCGCCGACGTGCCGATCGCCGACTTCACTCCGCAGCAGCTCGAGGACTTCCTGTACAAGCCGGCCGTCAAGATGCCGATCGCCGGCATCAACATGACCTACGAGGGCCTCGTGGTCAAGGTCACTCGCCTGTACCTCGCGAAGGAGGCGGCTCAGGCACACATCCGGGCCTTCGCCGAGCGGGTGGCCGCCTTCGGCCCCTGCCCGGAGTGCGGGGGAGCGCGGCTCACCCGCGCGGCGCTGGGCTCGCTGATCGAGGGCCGGAACATCGCCGAGTGCTCCTCGATGCAGGCGACCGACCTCGCGGAGTGGCTGCGCGGGGTGCGCGACCCCTCCGTCGCGCCGATCGTCGAGGCGCTGCTGGGCACGCTGGACGCGCTCGTGCAGGTCGGGCTCGGCTACCTCTCGCTCGACCGCGAGTCCGGGACGCTCTCCGGCGGCGAGGCGCAGCGGGTGAAGATGGTGCGGCATCTGGGGTCGAGCCTCACCGACATCACCTACGTCTTCGACGAGCCGACCGCCGGGCTGCACCCGCACGACGTCTCGCGGGTGATCGAGCTGCTGCGGCGGCTCCGCGACAAGGGCAACACCGTGCTCGTCGTCGAGCACAAGCCGGAGATCATCGCGGTCGCCGACCACGTCATCGACCTCGGGCCGCGGGCCGGCTCGCACGGCGGCGAGATCCGCTTCGAGGGCTCGGTCGAGGCGCTGCGCGGATCCGACACCCTCACCGGGCGCCACCTCGACCACCGGGTGCCGCTCAAGAGCGAGGTGCGCCGGCGCACGGGCGTCGCGGAGATCCGCGGGGCCTCGACGCACAACCTGCGCGGGGTCGACGTCGACGTGCCGCTCGGGGTGCTCACCGTCGTCACGGGCGTCGCCGGGTCGGGGAAGTCCTCGCTCATCCACGGCTCGCTGGCGAAGCGGCCGGGGGTGATCGTCGCCGACCAGTCGCCGATCCGCGGCTCGCGGCGCAGCAACCCCGCCACCTACACCGGCGTGCTCGATGCGATCCGCACCGCCTTCGCGAAGGAGAACGGCGTCAAGGCGGCCCTGTTCAGTGCGAACTCCGCGGGCGCCTGCCCGGTCTGCAAGGGCGCGGGGCTGATCTTCACCGAACTCGGCCCGGCGGCGACCGTCTCGTCGATCTGCGAGGAGTGCGAGGGCAAGCGGTTCACCGCGGAGGTGCTCGAGTACCGGCTGCGCGGGAAGAACATCCACGAGGTGCTCTCGATGCCGATCGTCGAGGCGGCCGAGTTCTTCGGCTCCGGGCCGGCGCACACGATCCTGGCCCGCCTCGTGGACGTGGGGCTCGGCTACCTCACCCTCGGGCAGCCGCTGAACACGCTGTCCGGCGGCGAGCGGCAGCGGCTGAAGCTCGCGATCAACATGGCCTCGAAGGGCTCGGTCTACATCCTCGACGAGCCGACGACCGGCCTGCACCTGGCCGACGTCGACAACCTGCTCGGCCTGCTCGACCGCCTCGTCGACTCCGGCTCTTCGGTGATCGTGATCGAGCACCACCAGGCGCTGATGGCGCACGCCGACTGGATCATCGACGTCGGTCCCGGGGCGGGGCACGACGGCGGGTCGATCGTCTTCGAGGGGACGCCGGCCGACCTCGTCGCCGGTGCGCAGACCCGTACCGGCGACGCGCTGCGGGCGTACACGGCCTGACCGGACGGCGCTCGAAGAGCCTCTTCTGGTCGAGCCGCCGCGAAGCGGCGTCTCGAGACCCGGACTCCGAACGACGGTGGATCTCGATACGCCCGCTTCGAGGGCTACTCGATCAGCATGAGTCGCGCTCTCTCCGGGGCTGCTCGGTCAGCAGGAGATTCATGCTGGTCGAGTAGCCCCGCCGGGGCGTACCGAGACCCGCCGTCCTCCGCAGGGCGGGCCTGAAGGCTCATCCTCTGGCGCCGGTGGATCTCGATGCGCCCGCTCCGCTGGCTACTCGATCACCATGGCTGTCCCGCCTCGGCGCGATATGGCGCCCGGCGTCAGCGCGAGAAGGGGCCGCTCAGGGCCGCCCACTGCAGCAGCATGATCGTCTTCGCGTCGATGATCTGGACGCCGATCTGCGCGAGGGCCTCGTCGAAGGACAGCTCGACGAGCTCGGTGTCCTCACCCTCGTCCGCGAGCCCGGCGTAGACGCCGTCGCTCGAGCCGGCGCGGTAGGGGCCGGCGTAGAAGTGCAGCATCTCGGTGATCGAGCCGGGGCTCATGTACGCGTCGAAGACGTGCTCGAGCCGGCCGACCTCGAGGCCGGTCTCCTCGGACGCCTCGCGGCGCGCGCCCTCCTCCGGACCGTCCTCGTCGAGCAGACCCGCCGGCACCTCGAGCAGCATGCCGTCGAGGTTGCCGTTGACGTAGGTGGGGTAGCGGAACTGCCGCACGAGCACGACGGAGCGCGCCTCGAGGTCGTAGAGCAGCACGGCCGCGCCGTTGCCGCGGTCGTAGGTCTCGCGGTGCTCGGTGGTCCAGCGGCCGTCGCGGTGCCGGTACTCGAACTCGGTGGTGCGCAGGACGTACCAGTGGCTGGAGAGGAGGGTCACCGACTTCACGACCACGTCGGGGTTGCCGGTCAGGTCGTAGCCCTCGCGGTCGAGGCCGGTGCGGCCCCGAGCATCGGGGGCGTCGATGCCGCGGCGGGTCTGCGTGCTCTCGGAGTGCGACATCCCTCAGCGGAAGTTGACGAACTGGAGGTCGAGGTCGAGGTCGGCCCCGCGCAGCAGCGCCATCGTCGCCTGGAGGTCGTCGCGGCTCTTGGACGAGACGCGGAGCTCGTCGCCCTGGATCTGCGACTTGACCGACTTGGGGGCCTCGTCGCGGATCAGCTTGTTGATCTTCTTCGCCTGCTCCTGGTCGATGCCGTCCTTGAGCGTCGACTCGATGCGGTACTCCTTGCCCGAGGCGAAGGGCTCGCCGGAGTCGAGGCTCTTGAGGCTGATGCCGCGCTTGATCAGCTTGGTCTGGAAGACGTCGAGGATGGCGTTCGCCCGCTCCTCGGTGTTCGCCTTGATCAGGATCTTCTCGCCGCTCCACGCGATCGAGGCGCCGACGTTCTTGAAGTCGTAGCGCTGCTCGACCTCCTTGTGGGCCTGGTTGAGGGCGTTTTCCGCCTCCATCTTGTCGACCTTGCTGACGACGTCGAACGTTGAATCTGCCATGCCTCCGAGCTTAGCTTTCGCGCCTCCGCCGGGCCGATCCGGAGGCGCGCCTGGTACGAAGGGACGGTGCGCCGCCTCCCCGCCCTGCTGATCCTGCCGCTCGTCGGTCTCGTGCTCGTCGGCTGCACCCGCCCCGCGGAGCCCGCGGTGGAGTACGAGGACGGACTCGTGACCGTGCCACCGGCCGCCGCCGCGCCCGCCGCGGCCGACCCGGCCCTGCTGAAGGACCCCGAGGAGACGGCGGCGACTCCGGTGCGACGGCTCACGAGCGAGGACTGGCTGGCGGGCACCGCCGAGGGCAGCGGGATCCCCGTCCGCGCGCTCACCGCCTACGCGGGCGCGGCGCTGCTCACCTCCTCCGTCGATCCCGGCTGCGGACTGGACTGGGCGACGCTCGCCGGCATCGGCTACGTCGAGAGCCGGCACGGCACGATCTTCGGCGGCGAGCTCGGCGAGGACGGCCGCCCGACCGAGCCGATCTACGGACCCTCGCTGGACGGCACGCGGTTCGACCGCGTCGAGGACAACGACGGCGGCGCGCTCGACGGCGACCCCGAGACCGATCGTGCGATGGGCCCGCTGCAGATCATCCCCGCCACCTGGATGCGCTGGGCATCGAGCGGCTGGGACCCGCAGAACGTCGACCAGCAGGCGGTCACCGCGGCGCGCTACCTCTGCCAGGCGGGCGGCGACCTCACCACGCAGTCCGGCTGGCGCGACGCGATCGCGGCCTACAACCCGGCGACGAGCTACGCGGGCAAGGTCGCCGAGGCGGCGTCCCGCTACGCCGCGGCGGCGGGCTGAGGCCGATTTCCGATCCGGGGAGCGCGTGGGTATCCTTGTCCAGCGCCTTCGGTCGAGAGCTTGACTCCCGGTCGGGTGCGCGACGGCGAGTTACCCTAGCGGCCAAAGGGATCTGACTGTAAATCAGACGGCGTAGCCTTCGGGGGTTCGAATCCCTCACTCGCCACAGCACTGCGACCGAAGCCCCGCACGCGCCTCCACGAGGCGGGTGGCGGGGCTTCCTCCGTCTCCCGATCTTTCTGGAGCGTGGGTCTCGATACGCCCCTGCGGGGCTACTCGACCAGCATGCAGGTGCTGCGGCATTCAGTGCTCATGCCGATCGAGTAGCCCGCACAGCGGGTGTATCGAGCGGAGGGGGCGCCTTCGGCGCCAGCGCAGGGCGGGGAAAGGATCTTGTGGCTGGCTCGTTGTGGTTGGACGATGGAGGGGTCGCGGT
>NZ_RJKO01000006.1:0-259975 GCF_003751825.1 Rathayibacter sp. PhB186
AACGCCCTCCGAACCCTCGCGACCCTCGGCTACGACGTCACCCTCACCCCCAGAACCGCGTGAAAGGTCACCATCCCTTTCCAAGTAGATCCACCACCGTCAAAACGCGAGTTTGCAGACCCGCTCTGCTGGTGGTGGCGGGTCTCGATACGCCCCTGCGGGGCTACTCGACCAACATGATGCGGTGCCGCCGCGCCCTTTTTCTCACCACCGAGACGCGAAGCGGCTTCGCCGCTCGATACGCCCCTGCGGGGCTACTCGACCAGCATGGTGAGCCGCGTCCGCGATCGGCGCGAGGCGCGTCCGAGGTCAGCCGGGGGGTGCGCCCGCGTCGACCGCCTGGACCGGCGCCGCGTCGGGGTGCAGCAGGCGCCAGACGCGGTCGCGGGAGACGGGCAGGGCGTGCGGCCGGACGCCGACGGCGTCGCGGACGGCATTGGCGAGTGCGGGCGCCACCGGGTTGTAGGGCGCCTCGCTCATCGACTTCGCGCCGAACGGGCCCAGCTCGTCGGCCGTGTCGGCGAAGCAGACCTCGGTCGGCGGCACGTCGGCCATCTGCGGGATGTGGTAGTTCCTCAGGATCGCCGTGGTCACGGTGCCCTCGCCGTCGAGGATCACCTCCTCGTACAGCGCCGAGCCGATCGCCTGGGCGACGCCGCCCTCGACCTGCCCGCGGAGCTGCGCCGGGTTGATCACGAAGCCGGCGTCCACCGCCTGGACCGACTGCAGGATCCGCACCTCACCGGTCGGCGCGTGCACCGCGACGCGGAAGCCCTGCACGTTGAAGGCGAGCGAGCGCTGCGCTCCGTCCTCGCTGCCGGTCGCCGACACCGGTCCGCCGGCCGCGAGCACCAGGTCGGCGTAGCTCACCCGGGTGCCGTCTGCGGCGAGCAGCCCCTCGTCGTCCGGCTCGAACTCGCTGCCGTCGTGCCCGGTGAGCCGCTTCGCCAGCGAGCGCAGGTCGGCGAGGAGCCGCAGCGCCGCGCTGTAGACGGCCTTGCCGGCGACGACCGTCCCCGCGGAGCCGAACGCGCCCGTGTCGTACCGGGCCGCGGCGGTGTCCGATTGGCGGATCCGCACCCGATCGGCCGAGGCCCCGAACGCACTCGCGACGAGCTGGGTGTGCACGGTCGTCGTCCCGTTGCCGAACTCCGCGGTGCCGACTCCGATCGTGAGCACGCCCTCGGCGTCGACCGACACGGTGGCCTCCGAGAAGTGGCCGCGCGGAGGCAGCGTCGCGATCATCGCGACCGCCATGCCGCGCCCGGTGCTCCAGCCCGGTCCCTCGGGAGCCTCAGCGCCCGTCGCGCGGTCGAGCGCCGCCTCCGCGAGATCGAGGCACTGGTCGAGCCCGTAGGAGGCGAAGCCGATGTCGTCGCCCTCCACGTGCGTGACGACGAGCGGCTCGCCCGGCTTCACCGCGTTGATCCGCCGCAGCTCGAACGGGTCGATCCCCAGCTCGCCGGCGAGCTCGTCCATCGCCGACTCGATGCCGAAGATCACCTGGCCGAGGCCGTAGCCGCGGAACGCGCCCGAGGGCAGGTTGTTCGTGTAGACCGCCTGCGCGTCGACGCGCTTGTTCGGCGCCGTGTAGGCCGCGACCGACTCCGACGTGCCGTGGAACATCACGCCGGGGCCGTGGTTGCCGTAGGCGCCGGTGTCCGAGAGCACATCGACGCTCAGCGCGGTCAGCCGCCCGTCGCGGCGCGCGCCGAGCGTGACGTCGACCCGCATCGGGTGCCGGCAGGGCGCCATCGTGAACTCGTCGGAGCGGGTGAACTCGAACTGCACCGGCCGCCCGGTCGCCAACACGGCCAGTGCGACGACGTCCTCGGTGAGGATCTCCTGCTTGCCGCCGAAGCCGCCGCCGACCCGCGCGGTGAAGACCCGCACGCTCGCGGGGTCGCGGTCGAAGATCCGCGCGATCTCGTCCCGGACCAGGAACGGCACCTGGGTGGAGGTGCGCAGCACCAGCTCGTCGCCCTCGAGCCAGCCGATCGTGCCGTGGGTCTCCAGCGCGGTGTGCGCGACGCGGGAGGTGGTCCACCGGCCCTCGACCACGACGTCCGCCTCGGCGAGGCCGGCGGCGACGTCGCCGTACTCGCCGTGCAGCTCGGCGACCACGTTCGAGCCGGGGTCGGCGATGCGCGAGGCGATCGGGTCCTTGTCCGCGTGCAGGAGCGGGGCACCGGGCGCGCGCGCCTCCTCCGGGTCGAAGACCGCGGGCAGCAGCTCGTACTCGACCTCGATCGCGCGGCAGGCGGCCTCGGCCACTCCTACCGACTCGGCGACGACGACCGCGACCCGCTGGCCGCGGAAGCGCACGACGGTGTCGAGCATCCGGGTGTCGTCGGGGTCGTCCAGCCGCGACTCGTGCCGCGCGGTGGAGTACAGGATGTCCGGCACGTCGGCGGCGGTCAGCACGGCGACGACGCCGGGCATCGTCGCGGCGACCGCGGTGTCCATCGAGAGGATGCGGGCGTGCGCGTGCGGGCTCTGCAGCACCTTGAGGTGCAGCAGCCCGGGCACGGCGACGTCGAGCGTGTACGGCTCGTGGCCGGAGACGATGCGGCGGCCGGCCGGGGCGCCGAGCGAGCGGCCCACCCGCGACTCGTCGGCGGAGGTGCGCCCGGTGCGCCGCACGGGGGTCAGCCCGGTGGGCGGCTCGCAGAGGTGCTCGGACAGCGCCTCGCGGATCGGCCGGTAGCCGGTGCAGCGGCAGAGGTTCCCCTTCATCAGGCGGGGGAGGTCCTCCTCGCGCGCCCCCTCGAGGGCGCTCGCGGTGACGACCATGCCGGCGGTGCAGAAGCCGCACTGGAACGCGGCGTGGTCGACGAACGACTGCTGCACCGCGCCGGGTTCCTCCGGAGTGCCGAGTCCCGCGGCGGTGGTGACCTCGCGCCCCTCGATGCGGTGCGCGGGGTAGAGGCAGGAGTGGAAGGGCGTGCCGTCGACGAGCACCGAGCAGGCGCCGCAGTCTCCGGCGTCGCAGCCCTTCTTGACTTCGAAGTGCTCGTGGTCGCGCAGCAGCGTCCGCAGCACCTGGCCGGGGCGGGGCGATGCGTCGACCGGCTCGCCGTTGACGGTGAATCTCATGCGGTGTCTCCCGCGGTCGGGCTGGTCTCGCCGCTCGTCGCCGGCTGGTCCGCTCCGCCCAGCTCGCCGCGGATCTCCTCGGCCAGCACGCCGACCACCGCGCGCCGCCAGTCGGCCGCGCCGTGCGGGTCGGTGAACCAGGTCGTGATCCCGCCGAGCGCGGCGTCGAGCTCCTCGGACGTCGGGAGCGCCGTCCACCGCAGCACCTCGGGCCGGATCGTCGCGGCGGTCACCGTGACCACGACCTCCCCGTCGGCGTCCACCCGGCCGATGACGAGCGCGCCGGAGCGCCCGAGCGGCGACAGCGCGATCTTCCGGTACGCCGTCCGCGCCGCCAGCGCCCGGCGCGGGAACTCGATCGAGCGGATCACGTCGCCGTGCCCGAGCGAGGTGGTCATGTTGCCGGTCACCAGCTCGGCGACCGGCACGAGAGCGTCGGAGCCGTCCGCGCGCCAGACGAGCGCCTCGGCGTCGAGCGCCGCGGCGAGGCTGATCATCGGCCCGGCGGGGAGTGCGTTGGCGATGTTGCCGCCGACGGTCGCGACGTTCCAGATCTTGAAGGAGCCCAGCAGCGCCGTGCAGCACTGGAAGAAGAGCGGGTGCGCGGGCCGACCGCCGTCCGGCATCGCCGACAGCTCAGCGAGGGTGCAGGTCGCCGCGATCGAGAGGCCCTCGGCCGTCTCGCGGTACGGCTCCCAGCCGAAGCCCTGCAGGTCGAGCAGCTCGTCGAGGTGGTCGTGCGGGAGCGAGAACACCCAGGACCCGCCGCCGATCACCGCGGTGCGCGGACCCATCGCGGCCAGCTCGGCGCGCTCGCGGACGACGCGCACGCGCTGGATCGTGTTCAGGTCCATGCCGCGCCCTCCGCTCCGTGCGCCGACGGCGCGCTCCTCCCAGTGAACCCCAGACGTGTGACGCTCGTGTTTCCGAGCCCGCCGCGGCCGATCAGCCGAGCGACGCGACCCACTCCGAGCTGCCGTCGACGAACGACTGCTCCTTCCAGATCGGCACGGTCGCCTTGATGTCGTCGACCAGCGCCGCGCAGGCCTCGAAGGCCGCGGCGCGGTGGGCTGAGGCGACGGCGCAGGCGAGCGCGAGGTCGCCGACCACGAGGTCGCCGACCCGGTGCACCGCGGCGACCCGCACCTCGGGGAAGCGCTCCGCGATCCGCCGGGCCGAGGCGAGCAGGGCCGCCGGCGCCTCCGGGTGCGCCTCGTAGGAGAGCCGGAGCACCCCGCGTCCCTCGTCGTGGTCACGGACGATCCCGGCGAAGGTGACGACGGCGCCGTGCGTCGGCGACTCGACGGCGTGCTCGCACTCGTCGACGGTGACGGGGTCGCGGGCGATCCGGGCCAGGGCGACGGGATCAGCGGACATGATCGCCCCCGCCCAGCTGGTCCAGCACGTGGCCGATGATCGGCTCGAGCACCTCGATGCCGTCGCGGACGCCGCCGGGGGAGCCGGGCAGGTTGACGATCACGCTCCGGCCGCTGACCCCCGCGCGCCCGCGGCTGAGCACGGCGGTGGGCACGTGTGCGGCACCGCGCGCGCGGATCGCCTCGGCGAGTCCGGGCAGCTCGCGCTCGAGCAGCGGCGCGGTCTGCTCCGGAGTGACGTCGCTCGGTGCGACACCCGTGCCGCCGGTGGTGATCACGACGTCGATGCCGGCCGAGAGGGCGTCGGAGATCGCCTCGCCCACCGCCTCGCCGTCCGCGACGACGACCACGCGGCCGCTCCAGCCGCGGCTCTCGAACCAGGTCAGCAGCGCCGGACCGGTGCGGTCCTCGTAGACGCCGGACGCGGCGCGGGTGGAGGCGACCACCGCGAGCGCGGTGCGGCTCACGACCGGCTCCACGAGCCGCTCCTGCCGCCCTCTTTCGCCAGGACGCGGATCCCGGTGATGACGGCGCCGCGGTCGACGGCCTTGATCATGTCGTAGACGGTGAGCGCGGCGACGCTGACGGCGGTGAGCGCCTCCATCTCGACGCCGGTGCGGCCGCTCGTGCGCACGCGCGCCTCGATCCGGACCCGGTCGTCGCCGGGCTCGAGGTCGATGTCGACGCCGTCGAGCACCAGCGGGTGGCAGAGCGGGATCAGCGCGGAGGTGGCCTTCGCGCCCATGATCCCGGCGATGCGCGCGACGCCGAGCGCCTCGCCCTTGGGCAGCTCGCCCTGCGCGAGGAGGCGGACGACGTCGGGGGTCGTCTCGACGAACCCCTCCGCGACCGCGACCCGCGAGGTGACCTGCTTGCCGCCGACGTCGACCATGTGCACGGCGCCGTCGCCGCGGACGTGGGTCAGCTCCGTGCCGTCGGGTGCTGCGCCGTTCCCGGGCGCTGCGCCGCTCCCGGTCGTTCCGCTCGTGTCAGTCATCGATCCTCCAGATCTCGACCGTGTCTCCGGTCGCGGCGTGCTCGGTCCCGATCGGGACGTGGATCAGCACGTTCGATCGAGCGTAGGACGCGAGCAGGTGCGAGCTCGGCCCGCCGACGGCGTGCACGAGCCCTTCGTCGTCGAGGGTGCCGCGCCGGATCTGGTGCAGATGCCCGGGGGAGTCGAGCGGTGTCGCCAGCCGCGCGCGCAGCCGCGGGCGCTCGGCCGGCAGCCGGCCCGCGAGCGAGCGGAGCACGGGCCGCAGGAACAGCTCGAACGAGACCAGGGCGCTGACCGGGTTGCCCGGCAGCGAGACGATCGGCAGGTGCAGGTCGTCGCGGACCCGGACGAGCCCGAGGCCCTGCGGTCCGCCCGGCTGCACGGCGACGTGGCCGAACTCCGAGCCGGCCGCCCCGAGCGCGTCGCGGACGACCTCGTAGGCGCCCGCGCTGACCCCGCCGACGGTGATCGCGAGGTCGGCGTCGGCCGCGTGCGCGTCGAGGAGCGCGAGGAGATCCTCCGGCCGGTCGCTGCCGCAGGGCACCACGATCGGCAGGCCGCCGGCCTCGCGGACCGCCTCGGCCAGCAGCGAGCCGTTCGCGTCGTAGATCTGCGCGTCCTCGAGCTCCGAGCCGGCCGCGCGGATCTCGTGCCCGGTCGGCACGACCAGCACGCGGACGCGGGGGAGCACCTCGACCTCGGTCAGGCCGAGCGAGGCGAGCAGCCCGTAGTGCGCGGCGCGGAGGACGGTGCCGGCGGGCAGCGCGAGCTCGCCCTGCCTCGCGTCGCTGCCCCGGGCGCGGACGAAGGCCGACGCGACGACGGGGCGCGAGAACGCCACCTGGGCGTCGGTGCTGCCCGGGGCGGGGAAGCGCGGCGGGTCGACGGTCTCGATCGCGACGACGGCGTCGGCCCCGGCCGGCAGCGGCGAGCCCGTCATGATCGGCACCGCGGTGCCCGCCTCGTGCCGGGGAGCGCGGTCGCCGGCCGGGATCGGCGCGGCCACGGGCAGCGAGACCGGGCTGCCGGCGCTCGCCGCGGCGAGGTCCGCCGCGCGCACCGCGAAGCCGTCCATCTGCGAGTTGTCGAAGCGGGGCAGATCGAGCGGAGCGTCGACCGAGCGCGCGAGCACCCGGCGGTCGTACGCACCCGGGTCGGCGGCGACGGCGGCGGGAGCGAGCGTCAGCGTCTCGCGGGCGCCGCGGGTGGCCAGCGGCGAGAGCAGCGCGCGCACGCGGGCGGCGTGCAGATCGATCGAGGTCATCGGGTCCTCTCGGAGGTCCTGGCCGGCGAAAGCGTTCCTGACGGGGCGGGGCGTTCCTGACGGGGCGGAGGCGTTCCTGACCGGCGGCAGGGACGTCTCCATCTTGCCCGCTCCGGCCCGGATCCGGCGCGTAGTCTGTCCGGATGAGCACAGCACTCGGGTTCCCCGGCATCCGGCCCCGCCCACGCGGTGCGGTCCTCCCGGCCGAGCGGCCCGAGACCCCGCTGCTGCTCGACAGCTACGGACGCGTCGCCGACGACCTGCGGATCTCGCTCACCGATCGCTGCAACCTCCGCTGCACCTACTGCATGCCGGCCGAGGGCCTGCCGTTCCAGCCGCCCGCCTCGCTGCTGAACCGCGAGGAGATCGTCCGCCTCGCCCGCATCGCCGTCGAGCAGTTCGGCGTCCGCCAGATCCGCTTCACCGGCGGCGAGCCGCTGCTGCGCAAGGACCTCGTCGACATCATCCGCGACGTCGCCGCGATCGAGCCGCGCCCCGAGATCTCGCTGACCACCAACGCGATCGGCCTCTCCGGCCGCGCGCAGTCGCTCGCCGACGCGGGCCTGGACCGGGTGAACGTCTCGCTCGACTCCATCTGCGCCGAGACCTTCGCGAAGGTCACCCGCCGCCCCTTCCTCGACCGGGTCCTCGCCGGCATCGACGCGCTCGGCCCCGCCGGGCTCCAGCAGACCAAGATCAACGCGGTTCTGCTGCCCGGGATCAACGACCACGAGGCGCCCGAGCTGCTCGCCTGGGCGCTCGCCGGAGGGCACCAGCTCCGCTTCATCGAGCAGATGGCCCTCGACGCCGACCACGGCTGGGACCGCTCCACCATGATCACGGCGGCGATGATCCGCGACCTGCTCTCGGAGCGCTTCGTCCTCACGCCGAACGCCGCGCCGCGCGACGGCGCGCCCGCCGAGCTCTTCGACGTCCGCGCGATCGGCTCCGACGAGCTGCTCGGCACCGTCGGCATCATCGCCTCGGTCACCGAGGCCTTCTGCGGCGACTGCCGCCGCACCCGGCTCACCGCCGAGGGCGGCGTCCGCAGCTGCCTCTTCTCCAACGAGGAGACCGACCTGCTCGGCGCGATGCGCTCCGGCGCCGACGACCACCACGTCGCCCAGCTCTGGCGCGGCGCGATGTGGGCCAAGCCGGCCGGCCACGAGATGAACCGGGCCGGATTCGTGCAGCCCGAGCGCACCATGAGCGCGATCGGCGGCTGAGCGTGCGCGTCCGCTACTTCGCCGCGGCGAAGGCCGCCCTCGGGCGCGCCTCCGACGAGCTCGACGGCGTGGCCGACCTCGCCGCCCTGGAGGCGGAGCTCGTCGCCTCCGCGCCGTCCGCCGCCGACGTCCTCTCCCGCTGCAGCTACCTGGTCGACGGCGTCTCGACGACCGACCGCGCCACTCCGCTGCCCGCCGGTGCGTCGGTCGACGTCCTGCCGCCCTTCGCCGGCGGCTGACCCCCGCCCCCTCTCGCCGTTCTGCAGGCTCCTGTCTGTTGTGCAGGAGATCTCGGCTCCGGTCGGCCTCGCCACGCGGCGAGACGGCACAGGGAACGCGGAAGACCTGCGAATCGAACCGCCGACCGGATCAGCGCCAGCCCACCATCCCGCCGAGCAGAGAGTCGGAGGCGACCCCCGCCGCCGCCGCGCGGTCGGCCGCGATCCTGGAGCGCACGCCCGAGGCGCAGTGCAGCACCAGCGGCCCCGCGGGCAGCAGCACCGGATCGAAGTGCGACATCGGCAGCCGCACGGCCCCGGGGATCGCGACGGAGCGGTCCTCGTCGTCCTCCCGCAGATCGACGACCGTCGGCGGCCTCGGCCCCGCGAGCCGCGCCCGCAGCTCGTCGGCGGTCACCGCTCCGGCCACGGCGAGCACCGCGGCCACCGGCGGCACCGCGCGGGCCAGCGGCAGCTCGCTCCACGAGCCGTCCAGTGCGTCGTGCACCACGACCCGCCCGAACAGCGGCTCGCCGACGCCCGTCACGAGCTTGACCACCTCGCTTGCCATCGCCGAGCCGATCGCCGCGCAGAGCGGGCCGAGCACCCCGACCGTCGCGCAGCTGTCGGCCGCGTCCTCGGCCCCGGGGTGCAGGGCGCGCAATGTGACCCCGCCGCCCGGCGCGGCCGCCCAGAAGGTGGACAGCTGCCCGTCGAAGCCCAGCGCCGACCCCCAGACGTGCGGAACGCCGGCCCGGGTCGTCGCGTCCGAGGCGAGGTAGCGCGAGCCGAAGGTGTCGAAGCCGTCGACCACCACGTCCCAGCCCGCGACGAGCGCGTCGGCGTTCGCACCGGTGAAGGAGACGGGGAAGGCCTGCACGTCGATCCCGGGGGAGAGCCGCCGCGCGGTCGCCGCCGCGGACTCCGCCTTCGACGAGCCGATCGACGACTCGTCGTGCGCCGTCTGCCGCGCGAGGTTCGACGCCTCGACGACGTCGCCGTCGACGATCCCGAGGTGCCCGATCCCGGCCGCGGCGAGCGCCGTGATCACCGGGGAGCCGATGCCGCCCGCGCCGAGGACGAGCACCCGCGCGTTCCGCAGGCGGCGCTGCCCGAGCTCGCCGAGCGGCGACAGCCGGATCTGCCGGGCGAAGCGCTCGCGCTCGGCGGCGCTCAGCGCCGGCCCCGGCTGTACCAGCGGGATCACGGCGCCACCTCGTCGAGCCGCCACTGGCCCTCCACTGCGATCGCGCGGAACCCCACGGCCTCGTTGACGGCGAGCATCGGCCGGTTCTCCTCCGCGTTCCAGGTGTAGACGGCACGGCAGTCGGGGTCGGCCGCGGCCAGGTGCTCGAGCGCGTCGAGCTTGAGCAGCATGCCGAGCCGGTGCCCACGATGCGTCGGCTGCACGAGCGTCGCGCCCCAGAGCGCGGCGCGGCCGGGCAGCACGTCGACGGTGCAGTAGCCGACCGGCCGGCCCTCGTGCAGGGCCACCGAGGTCAGCTCCACCCGTCCACCGGCGGTCGACTCGCGGTCGTGCGCCTCGAGGCGCTCGCGGGTCCAGGTCTCCTCCGGCACCGACAGCCCGGCCGTGGGCGCCTGCGCGGACATGCTCGCGCGCAGGGCGAGCATCCCGTCGACGAGCTCGGCGGGCGTCGCGCCGCTCCAGTGCCGCAGCTCGTAGCCCTCGGCGTGCGCCAGGGCACCGCGACGCCGGGACGCGGCGAGCACGGGGTCCAGCGGCAGCCGCACCGCGCTGACCCGCTCCACCTGCTCCAGCACCCAGCCGCGGGAGGCGAGCCAGCGCGCGCCGGGGTCGTCGGCGGGCACGGAGCCGGCCCCCGAGCGGGCGGCCAGGCGCGGCGCCGAGCGGTCGGCCCGGTGCGCCGTCCAGGTCTGCAGCACGGTGCGCCCGAGCGCGTGCGCCTCCGCCGTCAGCCGCTCCAGCAGGGCGGAGCCGACCCCGTGGCCGCGCTCCCCGGCGAGGACGGAGAACGCCAGCCAGGCCGCGTCGTCGCCCTCCTCGGTGCTCCAGTGCAGCTCGCCGCTGCCGACCGCGCGGACGCCGTCGTCCGTCATGACCTCGGCGAGGAACGCGCGGCGAGGGTCGAACTCCTGCTGCCGCCACTCGCCCAGGTTCGTCTCGGCGGGGAAGCCGAGCTCGTCCGTGCCGGTGCCCTCGGCCTCGACGGCGTTGCCGATCGCGGTGAGGGTGACGAAGTCGTCCCAGCCCTCGGCGCCCGGGTGCTCGGGGATCGGCAGCTCGCGGATCCGGAGCGCGGGGTCGGTGGGGCTCGTCACCTCCCCAGTGTGCACGCCGCCGGGCCGCACCGCGCGGTTCCGGGGCACGACGGAGCCCGTCGAGTACCGTAGGGAGCGTTTTCGAGCGGAGCGAGGCGGCCGGGTGTACCTGAAGAGCCTGACCCTCAAGGGGTTCAAGTCCTTCGCGCAGCCGACCACGTTCGCCTTCGAGCCCGGGGTCACCTGCGTCGTCGGGCCCAACGGCTCGGGCAAGAGCAACGTCGTCGACGCTCTCGCCTGGGTGATGGGGGAGCAGGGCGCGAAGACCCTCCGCGGCGGCAAGATGGAGGACGTCATCTTCGCCGGCACCTCCACCCGCGGCCCGCTCGGCCGCGCGGAGGTCGCGCTCACCATCGACAACACCGACGGCGCACTGCCGATCGAGTACACCGAGGTGACGATCAAGCGCACCCTGTTCCGCAACGGCGGCAGCGAGTACGCGATCAACGGCCGCGCCTGCCGGCTGCTCGACGTGCAGGAGCTGCTGAGCGACTCCGGTCTCGGCCGCGAGATGCACGTCATCGTCGGCCAGGGCCAGCTCGACGCCGTCCTGCACGCGACCCCGGAGGAGCGCCGCGGCTTCATCGAGGAGGCGGCCGGCATCCTCAAGCACCGCCGCCGCAAGGAGAAGACCCTCCGCAAGCTCGACGGCATGCAGGCGAACCTGACCCGCCTCTCCGACCTCGCCGGCGAGATCCGCCGCCAGCTCAAGCCGCTCGGCCGCCAGGCGGAGGTCGCCCGGCAGGCGCAGACCATCGCCGCCGTCGTCCGCGACGCCCGCGCGCGCCTGCTCGCCGACGACGTCGTCACCCTCCGCACCGCACTCGACGGCTTCGCGCGGACCGAGAACGAGCGGCACAGCGAGCGCCTCGTGCTGCAGGAGCGGCTCGAGCAGAGCACGCTGCGCACCGCCCGGATCGAGTCCGAGATGGTCGGCGACGCGGTCGACGACGCCCGGCGCACCACCTTCGAGCTCGAGTCGGTGCAGGAGCGGCTGCGCAATCTGGCGGCGCTCGCCGGCCAGCGCCTCGCCCTGCTCGAGGCGGAGTCGGAGCAGCCCGCCGTGCAGCCCCGCGTCACGGCGCCGATGGTCGAGGAGGCGCGCGCCGAGCTGGAGCGACTCCGCATCGCCGTCCTCGACGCGGAGACCGCGTGGACCGACTCGCAGAAGGCGACGGTGCGCGCCCGCGGCGCCCTGGACGCGACCGACGAGGAGATCGCGGCGCAGTCGGCGCTGGTCTCCCGGCACGACCTCGAGCTGTCCAAGCTGACCGGCCAGGCCGACACCGCGTCCTCCCGTCTCGCGGCCGTCCGCGGCGAGGTCCTCCGCGCGCAGAACACCCTCGACTCCGCCGTGCAGCGCCGCGAGGCGGCCCAGCGCCAGCTCGACGCGCTGGAGGACGAGATCGGCGAGGCGGGCGGCGGCACCGACGGCACGCTCGACGAGGGCTACGAGCTCGCGCAGTCCTCGGTCTTCGAGGCCGAGGGCGAGATCGAGCGGCTCCGCGAGGAGCTGCACGCCCTGGAGCGCGAGCGCGACGGACTCGCCGCCCGCCGCAGCGCCCTCTCGCTCGCCCTCGACGTCTCCGACGGCTCGGCCGAGCTGATCGCCACCCGCCTCGACGGCATCCGCGGCCGTGTCGCCGAGCGGATCCAGGTCCGCGGCGGCTACGAGGCGGCGATCGCGGCGGCCCTCGGTGCGGCCGCCGACTCCGTGCTCGCCGACTCGCAGCCGCACGCCGAGGCCGCACTCGACGAGGCGATCCGTCGCGAGCTCGGCCGGGTCGAGCTGCTGATCGGCGACGCCGCCCGCCCCGCCCTCGCGATCGAGGTGCCGGAGGGAGCGACCCGCGCCCGCGACCTGGTCACCGGCCCCGACGGCGTCCTCGCCCTGCTCGAGCAGGTCGTCGTCGTCGACGACCTCGACACCGCCCGCCGGCTCTGGCCCGCGCTGGCCGGCGGCGAGCACCCCGTCACCGTGGTCACCCGCGACGGCGCCTCGGTCTCCGACGCCGTCCTCAGCGGGGGAGCGGGCGGGCAGCGCAGCCGTCTCGAGCTGGTCTCCGAGCGCGACGCCGCCGCGAGTCGGCTGGAGGAGATCGAGGGCCGGATCGACCGCCTCCGCTTCGACCTCGCCGAGCAGACCGGCGCCCTGCGCGCCGCCAAGGAGCAGTCGCGCCTGGCCCTCGCCGCCCTGCGCGAGCACGACGCCGCCCGCGCCGCGCACACCGAGCGCCTCGGCCGGGTGCGCGCGCAGCTCGAGGGCGCCACCGCCGAGCTCGGGCGCGGCGAGAAGGCCCTGACCATCGCCACCGAGCGGGTCGGCGACGCCGAGGCCGCGGCGCAGAAGGCGAAGGGCGAGCTCGACGTCGCCCGCTCGCGCCCGCGCCCGGTCCTCGACGTCAGCGCCCGCGACGGCCTCCAGCGCGAGGTCGACGCGGCCCGCGAGCGCGAGATCGAGGCGCGCCTCGGCGTCGAGACCGCCAAGGAGCGGGTGCGAGCCGAGCAGTCCCGCGGCGAGTCGCTCGAGCGCCAGCTCGCCGCCGACCGCGCCGCCGCCGACGAGGCCGCCCGCCGCGCCGTGATCCGCCGCCGTCAGCAGGACGCCGCGGCCGACGTGACCGGCGCCATCCCCGCCGTGCTCGCCTCCGTCGACCGCTCGGTGCAGCAGTCGCGTGCCGAGCTGCTGCGCGCCGAGACCGCCCGCTCGCAGCAGAACGAGGAGCTGCAGGCGCTGCGCCGCGAGGAGGGCGTGCTCCGCGACCGGCTGCAGAGTGTCACCGAGAGCGTGCACGGTCTGGAGCTGCAGATCTACGAGAAGCGCCTGCAGCTCACCGGGCTGCTCGAGCGCGCCGGCTCCGAGCTCGGACTGGTCGAGGACGTGCTGGTCGCCGAGTACGGCCCCGAGGTCCCGGTCCCCGATGAGACCGACGCCGAAGCCGCCGCGCGCCCCTTCGTCCGCGACGAGCAGCGCCGCCGGCTGGACAAGGCCGAGAAGCAGCTCGGCCAGCTCGGCCGGGTGAACCCGCTCGCCCTCGAGGAGTTCGCGGCTCTGGAGCAGCGCCACGTCTTCCTCACCGAGCAGCTGACCGATCTGACGAACACGCGGCGCGACCTGCTGACGATCATCGAGGAGCTCGACGAGACGATGCAGACGGTCTTCGCCTCGGCCTTCGACGACACCCAGGCCGCCTTCGCGGACGTCTTCCCGGTGCTCTTCCCCGGCGGCACCGGCAGCATCCGGCTCACCGACCCGGAGAACCTGCTCACCACCGGCATCGAGGTCGCGGTGCGCCCGGCCGGCAAGAAGATCGAGCGGCTGTCGCTGCTCTCCGGCGGCGAGCGCTCGCTCGCGGCGGTGGCCTTCATGGTCGCGATCTTCAAGTCGCGGCCGAGCCCGTTCTACATCATGGACGAGGTGGAGGCGGCGCTCGACGACGCGAACCTCGGCCGCCTGCTCAGCATCTTCCAGGACCTCCGCACGTCGAGTCAGCTGATCGTCATCACCCACCAGAAGCGCACGATGGAGATCGCCGACGCCCTCTACGGCGTCTCGATGCGCCAGGACGGGGTCTCCGCCGTGGTCGGTCAGCGCGTGGAGGCGCCTGCGGTCTGATCCACGGGTTCGATTCGCAGGCGATGCCGGCCGGCAGGCCCGTCCTGCCGCAGGTCCAGGCTCCGCGAAGGGCGGATCGCCTGCAGATCGGACGTCCACCCGCCGGTAGCCTGGGCGCATGGCAGAACGCAGCTCCTGGTCGCTCGGTCGCGCACTCCGCGGCCTGTTCGAGAAGCGCACGATCGACGAGCAGACCTGGGACGACCTCGAGACGGCCCTGATCACCGCCGACTTCGGGCCGGACATCACCGAGGAGATGGTCGAGGACCTCCGTGCCAAGGTCGACCGCTACAACACGACCGACCCGCGCGACCTCCAGCGGATGCTCCGCGAGTCGCTGGAGGAGCGCCTCGCCAAGTACGACACGACCCTGAAGCTCAGCGAGCGGCCCGCGGTCATCCTGGTCGTCGGCGTCAACGGCGTCGGCAAGACCACGACCATCGGCAAGTTCGCGAAGTTCCTCCGCAACTTCGACCGCAGCGTCGTGGTCGGCGCCGCCGACACCTTCCGCGCTGCCGCGGTCGACCAGCTCGCCACCTGGGCGCAGCGCGCCGACGCGCAGATCGTCCGGCCGCAGCAGGAGCGCCAGGACCCGGCCTCCGTCGCCTACCAGACCGTCGAGTACGCGAAGACCCACGGCATCGAGATGGTCATCATCGACACTGCGGGCCGCCTGCACACCAAGGGCGGCCTGATGGACGAGCTCGGCAAGATCAAGCGCGTCGTCGAGAAGCAGGCGCCGATCTCCGAGATCCTGCTCGTCCTCGACGCGACCACCGGCCAGAACGGCCTGATGCAGGCCCAGGCCTTCATCGAGCACGCCGGCGTCACCGGCCTCGTCATCACCAAGCTCGACGGCTCGGCCAAGGGCGGCTTCGTCCTCGCCGTCCAGGAGAAGACCGGCATCCCCATCAAGCTCGTCGGCCAGGGCGAGGGCATCAACGACCTCACCGGCTTCACCCCCCACGTCTTCGCCGCCCAGCTCGTCGCCTGACCCGGGAGTCCCTCCTCCTCTTCTGCGAGATGCCACTTGTGCACGCGACACGCCGTGAAACGCGTGCACAACTGGCATCTCGCGAAGCAGTTCAGTCCCCGGCGCAGCGTGAGTCACCACTGACCGCCGGGCCGAGAGTGGACGCGAACCGAGTTCTGCGGGCGGGCCATGGCCCGAGACGGATCGACTCGGCGAACAGCCCTCTCGGAAGACCGGCCACTTTGCTGACCGAGTAGCCCGCGGAGCGGGCGTATCGAGATCCACCAGCGTCAGACAGCGAGTCTGCAGACCACCCCTGCTGACGATCGTGGGTCTCGATACGCCCCTGCCGGGCTACTCGACCAGCAAGGGCCCCCAGGACCCCATCCGCGAGATGCCACTTGTGCACGCGACACGCCGTGCAAGGCGTGCACAAGTGGCATCTCGCGGGGAGAGCGGGTCAGACCGCCTGGGAGAAGCCGAGGGCCGCGTCGGCCAGGTGGCGCAGGTGCTCCGGGACCGGCCGGCCCTTCGACTCCATCGAGCGGGCCCAGAGGCGGCCGGCGCGGTAGGAGGAGCGGACGAGCGGGCCGGAGAGCACGCCCAGGAAGCCGATGTCCTCCGCCTCCTCCTTGATCGCGACGAACTCCTCCGGGTGCACCCAGCGGTCCACCGGCAGATGCCGCGGCGTCGGGCGGAGGTACTGCGTGATCGTCACGATGTCGGTGCCCGCGTCATGCAGATCCTGCAGCGCCTGCGAGATCTCCTCGCGCTCCTCGCCCATGCCGAGGATGAGGTTCGACTTGGTGATCAGCCCCGCGTCGCGACCCTGGGTCAGCACGTCGAGCGAGCGCTCGTAGCGGAAGGCCGGCCGGATCCGCTTGAAGATGCGCGGCACCGTCTCGACGTTGTGCGCGAACACCTCCGGCCGGGCGTCGAACACCCGCTGCAGGTGCTCCGCCCGCCCGGTGAAGTCGGGGACCAGGATCTCGACCCCCGTCCCCGGCGCCTGCGCGTGGATCTGCCGGATCGTCTCGGCGTACAGCCAGGAGCCCTCGTCCGGCAGGTCGTCGCGGGCCACCCCGGTCACCGTCGCGTAGCGGAGGTTCATCCGCGCCACCGACTCGCCCACCCGGCGCGGCTCGTCGGCGTCGTAGTCCGCGGGCTTGCCGGTGTCGATCTGGCAGAAGTCGCAGCGCCGCGTGCACTGCGAGCCGCCGATCAGGAAGGTCGCCTCGCGGTCCTCCCAGCACTCGAAGATGTTCGGGCAGCCGGCCTCCTGGCAGACGGTGTGGAGCTCCTCGTCCTTCACCAGCGACTGCAGCTGCCGGTACTCCGGGCCCATCACGGCCTTGGTCTTGATCCACTCGGGCTTGCGCTCGATCGGCGTCTCGGCGTTGCGCACCTCGAGGCGCAGCAGCTTCCGGCCGCCGGTCTCGGCGCTCACGCCGCGACCCCGGCGACGACGTCCACGACCGCGAAGGCGGGCGCCGCCTCGCGGAACCGCGCCTCGACCCGGGCTCTCACCGACTCCATCGAGGGCGCCTCGCCGCGCTCGCGCTCGACGGTGGTCACTCCGGCGTCGGCGATGCCGCACGCGACGATCCTGGAGTAGGGCTCCAGGCTGTTCGACACGTTGAGCGCGAAGCCGTGCATCGTCACGCCGTGCGCCACCCGGATGCCGATGGCCGCGATCTTGTCGGCGCCCTCGCCCCGGCGGATCCAGACCCCCGAGCGACCGTCGACCCGCACCCCGGTGACACCGAGGTCGTCGAGCACGTCGATCAGCACGCCCTCGAGCGAGCGGACGTAGGCGACCACGTCCACCGGCTCGCGCAGCCGCACGATCGGGTAGCCGACCAGCTGCCCCGGCCCGTGCCAGGTCAGCCGTCCGCCTCGGTCGACATCGACCACCGGCGAGCCGTCGACCGGCCGCTCGTGCGACTCCGTGCGCTTGCCCGCCGTGTAGACGGCGGCGTGCTCGCAGAGCACGAGCGTGCCCGGCCGCGAACCGGCGACCACCTCGCCGTGCAGCCGGCGCTGCAGCTCCCAGCCGTCGCGGTAGTCCAGGGGATCCGCGGCGTCGCCCGCGAGCAGTGTCTCGATCACCCGGCCACCTTAGACGGGTTCCTGCACTCGGTACAGTTAATCGACGCGGGCCGCGGTCGTCCGACCTCCGGGAAGGCTCCGGTAGAATTCCCGGCATCATGGCTACTTTCGGCACCCTCTCCGATCGACTCGTCGAGACCTTCAAGAACCTGCGCACGAAGGGCAAGCTCTCGGCCTCGGACGTCGACGGCACCGTCCGCGAGATCCGGCGCGCGCTGCTCGACGCCGACGTCGCGCTCGACGTCGTCAAGTCGTTCACCGGCAAGATCCGGGAGCGCGCCCTCGGAGACGAGGTCAACAAGGCGCTGAACCCCGCGCAGCAGGTCGTGCAGATCGTCAACGAGGAGCTCGTCGCGATCCTCGGCGGCCAGTCGCGCCGCCTCGAGTTCGCCAAGCGCCCGCCGACGGTCATCATGCTCGCCGGCCTCCAGGGCGCGGGAAAGACGACCCTCGCCGGCAAGCTCGGCAAGTACCTCGGCAAGGACGGCCACACGCCGCTCCTCGTCGCGGCCGACCTCCAGCGCCCCAACGCGGTGCAGCAGCTGCAGGTCGTCGGCGAGCAGGCAGGCGTCGCCGTCTACGCGCCCGAGCCCGGCAACGGCGTCGGCAACCCGGTCAAGGTCGCGCAGAACGCGATCAAGTTCGCCACCGACAAGCAGTACGACACGGTCATCATCGACACCGCCGGCCGCCTCGGCGTCGACGCCGACATGATGAAGCAGGCCTCCGACATCCGCCGGGTGACGAACCCGGACGAGGTCCTCTTCGTCATCGACGCGATGATCGGCCAGGACGCGGTCGCCACCGCGAAGGCCTTCCAGGAGGGCGTCGACTTCACCGGCGTCGTCCTCTCCAAGCTCGACGGCGACGCCCGCGGTGGTGCGGCTCTCTCCGTCGCCTCGCTCACCGGCCGCCCGATCCTCTTCGCCTCCACCGGCGAGGGACTCGACGACTTCGAGCAGTTCCACCCGGACCGCATGGCGAGCCGCATCCTCGACCTCGGTGACGTCCTCACCCTCATCGAGCAGGCGCAGAGCGCGTTCGACGAGGACGAGGCGCGCAAGATCGCCGAGAAGATCATGGGGGACACGTTCACCCTCGACGACTTCCTCGGCCAGATGCAGCAGCTGCGCAACATGGGCTCGATCAAGAAGATGATCGGCATGCTGCCCGGCGCGAAGGGCATGCGCGAGCAGCTCGACCAGTTCGACGAGCGCGAGATCGTCCGTACCGAGGCGATCATCCAGTCGATGACCAAGGCCGAGCGGGTGAACCCGAAGCTGCTGAACGGCTCGCGGCGCCTGCGCATCGCGCGCGGATCCGGCATGACCGTGACCGACGTCAACCAGCTCGTCCTGCGCTTCGACCAGGCCGCGAAGATGATGAAGACCGTCGCCAAGGGCGGCGTGCCGAACGTCCCCGGCATGGGCCCCGTACCCGGTGCCGGCTACCAGGGCCGCCCGAAGCCGCAGAAGAAGAAGAGCAGCAAGTCGGGCAACCCGGCCAAGCGCGCCGCGGAGAACGCGGCGATCAGCTCCGGCCCGCAGTCCACGAACGCGGGCGGTTCGGGCTTCGGCCTCGGCGGAGGCTCCGGTGCGGGTGCGCAGCCCACTCCGGAGGAGCTGGAGCAGCTGCAGAAGCTCCTCGGCCGATGAGGGGCCTGCGCGCCGGTGTCGCAGTCGCAGCGGCGGCCGCAGTGGCCCTCGGGCTGGCCGGCTGCTCCGAGGGCTCGGGAGTGGACGCCGCCTCGGCCCCGTCGCCGGACGAGCTCGTCGGCCGCTGGGTCACGGGAGTGTCCTACGAGTCGCCGGACGTCCCGTTCCTGCTCCTCGCTGAGGACGGCACCTGGACCGGCTCCGACGGGTGCAACGGCGTGCAGGGCGAATGGTCGATCGACGGCGAGGGCGCGCTGACCGTCGACGCCGGCCCCAGCACGATGATCGCCTGCGACGGCGTCGCCCTGCCGATGATCTTCGCGGACGCGATGATGGCCTCGATCGACGGCGGCCGCCTCCGCCTCTTCGACGCCGACGGCGCCACCACCGTCAAGCTCGCCCGCTCCACCAGCGACGACGCCCCCACCGCGTCCCCCGACCCGGCCGGCGAGTAGCCGCCCCGATCGGATCTCGATACGCCCGCTGCGCGGCCTGCTCGATCAGCAGGGGTCCGCCTCATGCTGGTCGAGTAGTCCCGCAGGGGCGTATCGAGACCCACCACCGGCACGCCGCCCGCCGCGAGGTCTAGCGTGAAGGCATGACAACCGCTTCTCCGCGCCCCGTCCGCATCGGCGTCCAGATCGCTCCGCAGCACGTCTCCTACGAGGTCATCCGCGACACGCTCGCCGAGCTCGAGGACATCGGCGTCGACATCGCCTTCAACTGGGACCACTTCTACCCGCTCTCCGGCGAGCCCGACGGCCTGCACTTCGAGGGCTGGAGCATGCTCGCCGCCTGGGCCGAGCAGACCAGCCGCATCGAGTTCGGCCCGCTCGTCACCTGCAACAGCTACCGCAACCCCGACCTCCTCGCCGACATGGCCCGCACGGTCGACCACATCAGCGCCAAGGGCGCCGAGGGCCGCCTGATCTTCGGCATCGGCTCCGGCTGGTTCGAGCGCGACTACCAGGAGTACGGCTACGAGTTCGGCACCGCCGGCTCGCGCCTGGACGAGCTCTCCGAGGCCATGCCCCGCATCCGCGCCCGCTGGGACAAGCTGAACCCCGCTCCCACCCGCGACATCCCCGTGATGATCGGCGGCGGCGGCGAGAAGAAGACCCTCCGCATCGTCGCGGAGCACGCCGACATCTGGCACAGCTTCTCCGACGTCCCCACCCTCGAGCGCAAGCTCGGCGTCCTCGCCGACTGGTGCGGCCGCGTCGACCGCGACATGGACGCCATCGAGATCTCGACCGGCGCGAGCGTCCGCGGGGGAGTCGGCGACGCCTCCTTCGGCGTGCTCGACCAGCAGTTCGATCTCGGTGCCCGCCTCTTCACTCTCGGCATCACCGGCCCGGACATCGACCTCCAGCCGGTGCGCGACCTGCTCTCCTGGCGCGACGGCAAGAACAGCACCACCCGCTGAGCGGCTCCCCGGGGGTCAGCCGGGCGCGTCCGTCGCCCGCTGGTCCCCGGGGATCGCCTGCGCGAGCCCGGCCTTCTCGGCGGCGAGCACGAAGGCGTCCGCGAGCGCGACCTGGCCCTCGGCCGTCGGATGCACGCCGTCCTCGGCGAGCAGCCCGTCGGCGCGCAGCGGGTCCGGGTACTCGAGGGCGATCCCGCCCGCCGCGTCCACGGCGCCCACGAGCGCCGCATCGTAGGCGTCCAGGTCCTCGGGTCGCGGATCCGGCCCCCACACCGAGTCGAGCGCGATCAGCTTCGCGGAGGGGGAGGCCTCCGCGATCGCCTGCACCGCCGGGCCCATCGCGTCGGCGACCTCCTCGGGCGTCCAGCCGAGGTCGTTGCTGCTGGCGATCAGCACGATCGCGTCGGGCCGGGTGTCGGCGATCTCCTCGGCCCGGTCGCCGATCGCGACGCCGCAGTCGCCGGGCTCGATGAAGCCGCCGCCGTCGCAGCCCAGGTTGACGACGCTCCAGCCCAGGTCGGCGCCGACGAGCGCGGGCCAGGCCTGTCCGGGATCGAGGCCCAGGCCGCGGACGATGCTGTCGCCCACGATGGTCACCCGCGCGCCGGCCGGCAGTGCCCCGCCGAGCGCGAGCGGCGCGGAGTCGGACAGCGGATCCGAGGTCGGCGACGGCAGGGCAGTGGCCGTCGCGGCGGACGCCGTCGGTGTCGCACCCGCTCCGGCGGGAGCGCCGCTGGCACTCGAGCACCCGGCGAGAGCCAGCGCGCTCGCGCCGAGCAGCAGCGCGCCCGCGAGGAGCCGTCGGGTCATGCCCGCGGGTCCTTCAAACCGTCACGCAGCTCGCCGGCGAGCGCGCGGACGACGGCCTTCAGATCGCCGTCGTTCTCGGCCGCGGTGCGCAACTGGCGCTGGTAGCTGGCGCCCGCGACGAGGATCAGCTCGACGTCCGCGAGCTCCGCCGCGCAGCCGAGCCGCTCCGCCACCGGCGCGAGCGTCGTGAGCAGATCGCGGATGTCGTCCGTGACGAGCCGCTCGTTCCCGGCGGCGTCGAGGATGATCTCGGCGTCGAGTCCGTAGCGCGCGGCGCGCCACTTGTTCTCCCGGACGTACCAGGGCTGCATCGTCGCGAGCGTCCCGCCCTCGTCGAGCTGGGTGGAGAGGTGCTCGACCAGGCACTGGATCAGCGCCGCGACCGCACCGATCTCCTCCGGCGAGGACAGCCCGTCGCAGGCGCGCATCTCGATCGTGCCCCACTGCGGGGAGGGGCGGATGTCCCAGCGGACCTCGGTGTGGTCGTCGATGACGCCGGTGCGCATCATGTCGTCGACGTACTCCTCGTAGTTCGCCCAGGCGCCGAACTGCGGCGGCAGCCCGGCGGTCGGGAGCTGCTGGAACATCAGCGCGCGGTTCGAGGCGTAGCCGGTGTCGACGCCGCCCCAGAACGGGCTGGAGGCCGAGAGCGCCTGGAGGTGCGGGTAGTAGTCGAGGAGCGCGTTGAGGATCGTCAGGACCTTGTCGCGGTCCTCGATCCCCACGTGCACGTGGATGCCCCAGATCATCATGTTCCGACCCCACCACTGGGTGCGGTCGATGAGCCGGTGGTACCGCTCCTTGTCGGTGATGGTCTGGTCGTACCACTGCGCGAAGGGGTGCGAGCCGGAGCAGACGAGGTCCAGGCCCATCGGGTCGGTGATCTCGCGCACCTGGCGCAGCTGGTCCTGCAGGTCGGCGACGGCGTCGCGGACGGTGCGGTGCACCCCGGAGACCAGCTCGACCGTGTTCTTCAGCAGCTCGCCGGTGATCCGCGGATGCGGCGATCCGTCCTCGCCGCGGAGCGCCTCGAGCACGACGTCGGCGACGTTGGCGAGATCGCCCGTCTGCCGGTCGACGATGGCGACCTCCCACTCGATCCCGAGGGTGGAGCGGTCGGATTCGGCGAAGGTGATCTCCATGACGGCGTCCTCGTCAGTCCGGCGTCCACCGGGGCGGGACGCGCCCCCACATCCTCGCACCAGAGACCGGAGCGGACGCCGAGTGACGGGTGTCCGTGTCGGGGCCGCAGGCCGGGGGTTTTTCTGGCAGAATGATCCGTCGGGTCCGAGGCGGTCGACCCTCTACTCACCGCCGAAGAAACCCCCTCGAGCTTCCGGCCGGGTGTGCACCCCACGCTCACGGCTCAGTTCATCCATCATCGACCTCACGGTCAACGACCACACAGGAGAATTGTGGCTGTCAAGATTCGTCTGAAGCGCCTCGGCAAGATCCGAGCGCCCTACTACCGCATCGTCGTCGCCGACTCGCGCACCAAGCGCGACGGCCGCGTGATCGAGGAGATCGGCCAGTACCACCCGACCGAGCAGCCCTCGTTCATCAAGGTCGACTCGGAGCGCGCGCAGTACTGGCTCGGAGTCGGCGCGCAGCCGACCGAGCAGGTCGCCGCGATCCTCAAGCTGACCGGCGACTGGGGCCGCTTCAAGGGCGACGCCGACGCCGTCAGCACCGTCCAGGTGAAGGAGCCCAAGGCTCCGTTCGTCGTCGACGCCAAGAAGAAGCCGGTCCTCAAGCCGAAGTCCGAGGCTCCCGCCAAGGCCACCGCGCCCGAGGCGCCCGCCGCCGACGAAGCCTCCACCGAGGCGTAGTCCATGCTCGCTCCCGCCGTCGAACACCTCGTCAAGGGGATCGTCGAGAACCCCGATGAGGTCAAGGTCGTGGCTACGAGCTCCCCGCGCGGAGAGGTCCTCGAGGTGCGCGTGCACCCCGAGGACCTCGGCCGCGTGATCGGACGTTCCGGTCGCACCGCCAAGGCCGTCCGCACTCTCGTCGCTGCCCTCGCCGACGGGCGACGCGTGCGCGTCGACGTCGTCGACACCGACAAGTAGGGTGGCGGCCCCCGCAGCGGGCACGACGCAGCTCCGCGTCGCCCGACTCACCAAGGCCCACGGGCTCAAGGGCGCGATCAAGCTCGAGCTCTACACCGACGAGCCCGACAAGCGCTTCACCCCCGGCGCCTCCTTCACGCTCCAGGTGCCGCGCACCTCCGAGTGGCACGGCAAGAAGCTCGAGCTCGTCGAGCTGCGCTGGTACAACAGCCACCCCGTCGCGTTCTTCAAGGGCATCGCCGACCGCGACGCCGCCGAGACCCTCCTCAAGGCGATCCTCTGGATCGACGAGGAGGTGCAGACCGAGCCCGGCGACGACGACTCCTGGTACGACTACCAGCTGGTCGGCATGTCCGTCGTCCGCGACGGCCGCGAGGTCGGCACGGTCCGCCGCGTCGACCACTTCCCCGCGCAAGACCTCCTGATCGTCGGCACGCCGTCCGGCGAGGTGATGGTCCCGTTCGTGAACGCGATCGTCCCGTCCGTCGACCCGGTCGCCGGCGTCGTCACCGTCACGCCGCCGATCGGCCTCTTCGAGGAGGCTCCCGAGGAGGAGCCCGCCGAGGTGGACCTCAGCGGCGTCGACCTCTCCGACCCCGAGCTGGCCGCGGCCGCGCCGGTCGAGGACGAAGCCGACGCCGAAGCTGAATCCGAGTCCGCCGACGTGACAGCCGACTCCGCGGATGCCGCGACCCCGGACTCCCAGGAGGAGCCGCGGTCGTGAGGATCGACATCGTCACGATCTTCCCGGAGTTCTTCGGCGTCCTCGACATCAGCCTGCTCGGGCGCGCGCGCCAGAGCGGGCTGATCGAGCTCGGGGTGCACGACCTCCGCTCCTTCACGCACGACCGGCACCGCACCGTCGACGACACGCCCTACGGCGGCGGCGCCGGCATGGTGATGCGGCCCGAGCCGTGGGGTGAGGCGTTCGACACGATCCTCGATCCCGCGGCGGACCCGCTGGTGATCTTCCCCTCGCCCGCCGGCGAGGTCTTCACCCAGGCGACCGCGCGCGAGCTCGCGCAGGAGTCGTCCCTCGTGTTCGGCTGCGGCCGCTACGAGGGCATCGACCAGCGCGTCGTCGACCACACCGCCGAGCGCGCCCGCGTGCGGATGATCAGCCTCGGCGACTACGTCCTCAACGGGGGAGAGGTCGCCGTGATGGCGATGATCGAGGCCGTCGGCCGCCTCGTGCCCGGCGTCGTCGGCAACCCAGCGAGCCTGGTCGAGGAGAGCCACTCCGACGGCCTGCTCGAGTACCCCAGCTACACCAAGCCCGCGTCCTGGCGCGGCCTCGACGTCCCCCCGGTGCTGCTCAGCGGCAACCACGGAGCGATCGCCGCCTGGCGCCACGAGCAGAGCGTCGAGCGCACCCGCCGGGTCCGCCCGGAGCTCCTGCCCTGACCCACCTCCGCGAGATGCCACTTGCGTTCGCCTTCCTCGGCGTGTCGCGTACCGAAGTGGCATCTCGCGACTTCACGCCTGGCCCCGATCCCGCGAGATGCCACTTGTGCACGCCTTCTGCGACGTGTCGCGCTCATAAGTGGCATCTCGCGGCGGGGGTCAGGGCGCGCGCGTCAGGGTGAGGTGGCGTTCGCGGAGGGCGAGGAAGAGGGGGAAGGCGAAGGCCAGGGCGACCAGGGGCGCGAGCAGGACGAGGATCCAGACCCGCTTCATGCCGATGCGGCGCCCCTCCGCCAGCATGAAGGCGACGGCAGCGATCGCCACCACCAGCAGGTCCGTCGTGATCGACGAGACCGCCGGTCCGCCGCCCGCGAGGTCGCCGAGGATGTCGACGCTCTCCAGCACGGCGCGGACGTTGTACGTCCAGGTACCGACGAGGCCGGCGACGGCGAGCAGAAGGTAGATCACGGCGGGCGGCGTCCAGCCGCGGCGCAGCCGGCTCATCGCGCCACCTCGGCGGAGGCGCGGCGGACCGCGACGACTCCCGCGATCACGAGGGCGAGCGCGACAGCGCCGCCGACGGCGAGGGTGAGCGCATCCGGGGCCACGATCGACTGCCCGCGCAGCGCCTGCCAGCAGGTCAGCGCGACGAGGGCCGACCACGCGAGCGCCGCGAGCGCGACCAGTCGGAGGCGGAGGGTCGCGTCGCCGAGCAGCCGCACCCGCGTCGCCAGCCGTGCGAGCGCGAAGGCCAGCAGCGGCAGCCCCTGCAGCGCGTGCATCCCGAGGAAGTGCGGGATCCGGAGGTCGCCGCCCGTGGTGCTCCAGCCGAGCAGTGGCAGTCCTGCGCCGCCGTCGTCCACGCCGACCGCGTGCGCGCCGACGACGCCCTGGTAATCCGAGAGCTGCGAGGCGGTCGGCCCGGTCATCAGGAAGGCGAGCGCCATCCCGACGAGTCCGATCACGAGGCCGGCCCGGACCGCGAGAGTGAGCGAGGGGTCGCCGAGCGGCACCCGCGCCAGGAGCGCCGCGAGCACCAGCGTGACCAGCCAGACGACGACGATCGACACCGCCATCGCCGCCCAGAGCGCCGAGTGCAGCGGGGTGGTGACGTTGAAGTGGCTGGTGACGCCCACCGCGGCGGCGCCGCCGATGACGACCATCTCGATCGCAAGGCCGGCGACCGCGATGCTGCCGAGGATCCGCGCGAGTCGCCGGCGGCGCTCGGGGACGAGGCCGATCAGCCAGGCGAGCGTCAGTGCGTAGACGGCGATGGAGAGGCAGAACTTCAGCGGCTTCGCCCAGAGCGGCTGGCCGCCGAGCTCGCGCGGGTCGACGAGCAGCAGGACGAGGCAGGCCAGGACGCCGACCGCCATCGCCGCGGCGAGGACGAGGAGCGGGCGGTGCGGACGGGCGAGGACCGCTGCTGCACGCTCCGGACGCTGGATCGTGGCGGTCATCGCGCGACCTCGGCGTTCTCTCGCGCCACGACGTGCTCGGAGGCGGACGCCGAGTCCTGCCGCTCCCCGAACCTCCGCTGCGTCTCGCGGGCCTGGGCCACGCGGCGCATCGACTGCAGCACGACGTCGCCGAGGGCCGTGCCCACCGCCGCGATCGACGTCTGCTCGCTCACGCTGCTGCGGGCCTCGAGCTCGTCCAGGTCCGCGCCCGCGACGATCGCCGCCGCCCGGGCGTAGGCGTCGAGCCAGGACGGCGTCATCCCGCCCCCGGAGAGCTCCAGGGCGTCCAGCGCCCGCGCCGCCGTCCGCACCGCCGGGTGCTCGCAGTAGTCGTCGCCGACCACCGACCGCACCCGCTCGAGCGCGTCGTCCGAGGCGACGGCCTCGGAGTCGACGTTCGCGGAGACGACGTCCTGCGCCACCTCGAACGCGACCGCCGGGGGAGCGCCCTCGTCCAGCACGGCCGTGATCCGCTTCGCGCCGGCGATGCCGACTCCGCCGCTCTCGATCAGCGCGCGGAGCAGGCGGAGCCGGGCGAGGTGCTCGTCGCCGTACTCGGACCGCTGCGGCCCCGAGGCCGTGCCCGGTGGCAGCAGCCCCTCACGGATGTAGTACTTGATCGTGGGCAGGCTGACGCCGCTGAGGCGGCTGAGCTCCGAGACTCGCATGCGGATAGTATTGCTATCGGATACCGCTGCTGTCCAGTGCTCGCGGGAGAACCTTCCGGGGCTGGGCTCAGTCGCGCGCGGAGAGGACGATGTTGCCGGTCTCCGTGATCGCGATCGTGTGCTCCATGTGCGCGCCGCGCGAGCCGTCGCGGCTGCGGAGGGTCCAGCCGTCCTTGTCGGTGTAGATCTCGTCGGTGCTCTGCAGGAACCACGGCTCGATCGCCACGACCAGGCCCGGGCGCAGCGGGTAGCCGCGGCCGGCGCGGCCGTCGTTGGCGATGTGCGGGTCGCCGTGCATGGTGCGGCCGACGCCGTGGCCGCCGAAGTCGGTGTTGATGCTGAGCCCCTCGGCGCGGGCGACCGCGGCGATGGCGGCGGAGATGTCGCCAATCTTCTTGCCCGGCTGCGCGGCGGCGATGCCGGCCTCGAGCGCGCGGGTCGTGGTGTCGACGAGCTTCAGGTCCTCGGGGCGGGGCGTGCCGACGGCGACGGTGATCGCGGAGTCGGCGACCCAGCCGTCGACGGAGGCGGCGAAGTCCAGGGTCAGCAGGTCGCCGTCGCGCAGGCGGTAGTCGAAGGGGAGGCCGTGCAGCACGGCGTCGTTCACCGACGTGCAGATCACCTTGCCGAACGGGCTGGCGCCGAACGACGGGTGGTAGTCGATGTAGCAGGACTCCGCTCCGGCCGAGCGGATCATGTCGTGGGCGAGGCGGTCGAGCTCGAGCAGGTTGACGCCCACGGCGGCCGCGGCTGACGTCGCCGTCAGCACCTCGGCGACGAAGCGGCCGGCCGGGCGCATCTCCTCGATCTCGGCGGGTGTGCGCAGCTCGATCATGCTGATCCTCTCGGGGGTCGCTGAGGCGTTCTTCAGCGGTCATGGGTACCGTCGGTGCATGCGCACGAGACGGGCTTTCGGTTCCTGGCTGTACCCTGCGGCGGTCGTCCTGCCGCTCTGGATCCTCCTGGGGTACGGACTCTTCGGAGGATCGAGCGGCTGGACCGTGCTCGGCCTGGTCATCGCCCTCCCCATTCTGGCGGTCGCTCTGGCCGTCGTCGCGAGCGTCGTGGCGTTTCGGGTGACCGTGCGGCCCTCGCGGACCCCCGCCTGGGGCGACGTGGCGGCGCTCGGCGCCTGGCACGTGTCGCTGATCGCCTTCGGCTTCTTCCCTCCCGGGGCGTGGGCGCTCGGCCTGCTCTCGATCCTGCTGGGCGTCGTCGCGTTCACCCACTCCGTCTGGCGCTTCTTCACGGACGCGCGGGCGACGCTCCTCGCCTTCGCCGCGGCCGCCGAGGTGCAGGCCCAGGGCGGCCCGCAGCCGCAGCCGGTGACGGACGACCGCTTCGACCCGGAGCGCCCCCAGGACGGGCAGACGATCGTCCTCTGAAGCGACCGTGCCGGATCGCGGCTTCCACTCCTCGCAAGTTGTCGTAGTGGGCATCCGAGTACGACAACTTCTGCGCAGTTGCCCTCGCGCATCTGTCCTCAGGACCTCGCCGGGACCGCCGCTTTGACGCGCGCTCCGGCGCCATGGCAGAATGAGCGCTTGTGCCTCGCGCAGGCTCTGCCACAGGGGAGCCGCGACGACGTGGGCACGACCGACTTCCATCAACGAAACGGTGTTCGACCTGTGGCGGGCACGGAGAGCGATACAGCATGCACATCCTCGACTCACTCGATGCGGCGTCACTCCGCACCGACATCCCCGAGTTCCGCGCCGGCGACACCGTCAAGGTGCACGTCAACATCGTCGAGGGCACCCGCTCGCGCATCCAGATCTTCCAGGGCGTCGTCATCGGCCGCTCGAACGAGGGCGTCCGCGAGACCTTCACGGTCCGCAAGGTCAGCTTCCAGGTCGGCGTCGAGCGCACCTTCCCGGTCCACTCCCCGGTGATCGACCACATCGAGGTCGTCACCCGCGGTGACGTGCGTCGCGCGAAGCTCTACTACCTCCGCAACCTCCGCGGCAAGAAGGCGAAGATCAAGGAGAAGCGCGACTCCTGAGCGGCGTCCGCACAGCGATTCCCGGACCCCGGCCCATCTATGATGGACCGGGGTCCGACCCTTTTCCGGGGCGGTACGACCCGGTGATCCACAGACCGGCGCGGCACCGCGCGGGTCGACCACAGTAGGGGCCACGGCGAGCGATGACAGACAGCACGGCCCCCGTGACCCTCCCGCACGACGGCGGCCGCCACTCCGCCGATCCGGACGGCGAGCACCGGCCCCGCCGTCGCCGACGGGGAGTGCTCCTCTTCCTCCGCGACGTGCTCATCATCGTCGTCGTCGCCGTCCTGGTGTCCTTCCTCGTCAAGACGTTCCTGATCCGCTCGTTCTACATCCCGTCCTCCTCGATGGAGCAGACGCTGGTCGAGAACGACCGCATCCTCGTGAACGAGCTGGTCCCCGGGGTCGTCCCGATCTCGCGCGGCGACGTGGTCGTCTTCCGCGATCCGGGCGGCTGGCTCTCGCCGACCACCGAGCCCGAGGTCCCCGCCTTCCAGGCCGCCATCGACTCCGCACTCGCGCTCGTCGGCCTCACCGCGCCCGACAGCAACGACCACCTGATCAAGCGGGTGATCGGGCTGCCGGGCGACCACGTCACCTGCTGCACACCGCTCGGCCAGGTCGAGATCAACGGCAACCCCATCTCGGAGCCGTACGTGAAGCTCCCCGACGGCGTCCAGGCGGTCTCGGCGACCCCGTTCGACGTGGTCGTGCCCGAGGGCTCGCTCTGGGTGATGGGTGACAACCGCTACAACTCCGCCGACTCCCGCTACAACACCGACAAGCCCGGCAACGGCTTCGTGCCGATCGACAACGTCGTCGGCCGCGCGATCCTGGTCACCTGGCCGGTGCAGCAGTGGGCCTGGCTGGACGACTACCCGTCGGTGTTCCGTGGCGTCGACACCGAGGCGTCCGACGAGCAGTCGGAGGACGACCGGGCCAGCGCGGGCGGGCGCTAGGTGGTCGTCGCCGACCCGGACCTCCGCGAGGAGCGCCGGCTCTTCCGTCAGGGCTTCGAGAGCGTCATCGGCTGCGACGAGGTCGGCCGCGGCGCGATCGCCGGACCGGTCTCCGTCGGCGTCGTCGCGATCGGCTCGCGCTGCGGCCGCTTCCCGGAGGGCCTGCGAGACTCGAAGATGCTCGCCCCCGCCCGTCGCGAGGCGTTGCTGCCCGGCGTGGTGAAGTGGGTGTCCGGCTGGGCGATCGGCGAGTCCTCCGCCGACGAGATCGACGACACCGGGATCATCGCCGGCCTCGGCCGCGCCGCCTCGCGCGGCATCGAGCGCCTCGTCGACCAGGGCGTGGAGCTGTCCCGCGCCGTCGTCCTGCTGGACGGCAAGCACGACTGGCTCACGCCCGCGCTCGGCCCGTGGGCGGCGGGACTGACGATCGTCACCCGCGTCAAGGCCGACCGCGACTGCGCCTCCGTCTCGGCCGCCTCCGTGCTGGCGAAGGTCGGCCGCGACGGCCAGATGGTGCGCCACCACGACGACTTCGCCGACTACGCCTGGGACAGCAACAAGGGCTACGGCAGTGCCGCGCACTGGGCCGGCCTCGACCGCGTGGGGCCGTCGCCGCTGCACCGGGTGACCTGGCTGTCGCGCTCGCGCGAGGCCGGAGTGGATGCCGTCTCCGCCTAGGGCGGTCCCGGCGCCGGGCGGTGTCGCGTAGAATCGACGGACGATGGATGAGGACGAGTTCGAGGACTACGACCGCGAGGTCGAGCTGGCACTGTATCGGGAGTACCGCGACGTCGTCTCGCAGTTCTCGTACGTCGTCGAGACCGAGCGGCGCTTCTACCTCGCCAACGAGGTCGAGCTGGTCCGCCGCGACACCGAGCACGACTTCTACTTCGAGCTGACCATGCGCGACGTCTGGGTCTGGGACGTCTACCGCTCCGACCGCTTCGTGAAGTCCGTCCGCGTCCTCACCTTCAAGGACGTCAACGTCGAGGAGCTCTCCCGCAAGGAGTTCGAGCTCCCGAAGGAGCTGGCCCTCGACGAGTAGGGCTTCCGGCTCGTTCTCTCCGGGTTGAGAAGCGCTTCCGGCGCACACTCCCCCCTGCCGAGGAGCGCTTGCAGCGCTCCATTCTCCGGCTGAGGAGCGCCTGCAGCGCACCCTTCTCCGGCTGAGGAGCGCTTGCAGCGCACTCTTCCCTCCGCTGATCGAGTAGCGGTGGCGCTCATCGAAACTTCGCAGACGGACGTCGCTGACGGCTCTTCCCTCGGGCCGCGGCCGGCCTCATTCATGCTGGTCGAGTAGCCGCCGCAGGCGGTGGATCGAGACCCACCCTCACAAGGGGCCGGCACCGGCTGTTCCTCCGCTTCCGGAGCGCATCACGCACCGCCCGGCCTTCATGCTGGTCGAGTAGCCGCCGGAGGCGGCGTATCGAGACCCACTGTCGACGGACGATCCCGCGCCGATCGACGCCGCCGGACCCGCCCTCCACAGCTCCGGATTCCCCGCTCCCTCCCCAGTTCTACCGCCGCCCGCCCCGTGCCACCTCTCTCTCCGCGACCCTTCCCTCGGGAGGTTCTGCATGGACAAGGACGAGTTGGGCCGTCGCGGCGAGGAGATCGCTGCGGCGCACCTGAGGGAGCGCGGTTTCGAGATCCTCGACCGCAATTGGCGGGTGCGGGAGGGGGAGCTGGACATCGTGGCGCGGGAGGGTTCGGCGTTGGTGGTGGTGGAGGTGAAGACGCGGTCCTCGACGCGGTTCGGGTTGCCGATCGAGGCGATCACGCGGGTGAAGGCGCAGCGGCTGCGGCGGCTGGCGTATGCGTGGGCGCGGGAGCACGACGAGCGCTCGCGGCACCTGCGCATCGACGCGGTCGGCATCGTCGCGCCGGACGGAGTGCCGTCGCAGGTGCGTCATGTGCGGGCGGTGGCCTGATGGGGCTGGGGCGGACATCCGCGGTCGGTCTGGTCGGCTTCACCGGCGCGGTGGTGGGGGTGGAGGCGCACTCGGCGGACGGCACTCCGGGGATGGTGATCATCGGTCTGCCGGATGCGGCGCTGTCGCAGGCGAAGGAGCGGGTGCGGTCCGCAGCGATCAACTCGGGCAGCGGGATCGCGGAGTACAAGATGACGGTGAACCTGTCGCCGGGGGCGATGCCCAAGCACGGGTCCGCGTTCGACCTCGCGATCGGGCTCGCGGCGCTGGCGGCGCTGGGGGAGGTGAACCGGGAATCGGTCGCGGCGGTCGTGCACATCGGCGAGCTCGGGCTCGACGGGCGACTGCAATCGGTGCCGGGAGTGCTGCCCGCGGTACTCGCCGCGGCCCGGGCCGGCCGATACAGGGTGATGGTGCCCGAGGACGACCGGCTCGAAGCGGAGTTGGTGGACGGGGTGGACGTCATCCCGGTCTCGTCCCTGGCGGCGGCCGCCGTGTGGCACGGGGCGGAGTGGGACGTGCCGGTCCTGCCGGAGCGTTCCGCTGCGCCTCCAGCCGTTCGTGAGCCGGAGTCCCGGCTCGACTTCGCGGACGTGATCGGCAACGAGGAAGCGGCGTCCGCGATGATCGCCGCAGCGGCGGGCGGGCACCACGTGTTCCTCCTCGGTCCGCCCGGAGCGGGGAAGACGATGCTCGCCTCACGCCTGCCCGGGATCCTGCCGGATCTCGACGACGAGGCGGCACTCGAGGCGACCTGCATGCGCTCCCTCGTCGGCGAGCACACCGGCGGCACCCTTGTGAGGCGTCCGCCGTTCGAGAGTCCGCACCACTCCGCCTCCGCCGCAGCGATCGTCGGCGGCGGCAGCGGCAGGATCCGGCCGGGAGCCGTCGCACGCGCGACCCGCGGGGTCCTCTTCCTGGACGAGGCTCCGGAGTTCTCCGCGGTTGCCCTCGACGCGCTGCGGCAGCCGCTCGAGTCGGGCGTGATCCGCATCCACCGTGCGAACGTCATGGCGGAGTTCCCGGCCCGCGTGCAGCTCGTGCTCGCGGCGAATCCGTGCCCCTGCGGGCGCCACGGCATCCGGGGTGAGATCTGCTCGTGCTCGCCGCCGGTGCGGCGGCGCTACCTGGCGCGGCTGAGCGGTCCGCTGCTCGACCGCGTCGACATCCGGCTGACCGTACGGCGCATCGGGGCGGCACAGCTCGCCGTCCGTCGCGACGAGCCTGGGCTTTCGACGGCGCAGGCTCGCGCTCGGGTGGTCGCCGCGCGGGCCCGCGCTCGGGCGCGCTTGGCAGGCACCCCGTGGTCGGTGAACGCCGAGGTCGACGGCGCGTGGCTCCGCGCGACCCCGCAGCGCCCGACCGCCCGGGAGTCGGGCACCCTCGACCTGGCCCTGGAGCGCGGGCTGGTGACGATGCGCGGCTACGACCGCGTGCTGCGCCTCGCCTGGACGCTCGCCGACCTCGACGAGATCGACCGCCCCGCTGCGAGTCACCTGGCCCGCGCACTGATTCTGCGGGGAGCGGGCTCGTGACGGCCGTCGCCGAGCTCTTCGACCGGACCGAGACGCGCCTCGCGCGGCGGCTGCTTCCCGAGGACAGCGAGTCCGATCCGGTGGAGGCGCTCGCGCGCGCGGCGTGGTCCTCGCTCGCCGAGCCGGGCGACGCGGTGGCCGGGACGCTGATCGAGCGATTCGGCGCCGGCGGCGCGCTCGCACACGTCGTGGGGACGGCGTCGGCGGGGGAGATCCTCGCGGAGTCGGCAGCGGCGGACGTGCGCCGGAGGGGGACCGGATGCGCGGATGACGCTGCCGCGGAGACCGGCCGCTCCGAGAACTCGTTCGACTCGACAGGCGACGGAGAGAGCGACGGGGACGACTCCCGCAGCGGAACGCGGGTCCTCGCCGCAGGTCTGGCGCGCTGGCGCGCCCGGGTCGACAGGGCCCTGCTCCTCCGCCGCCTCGAGATCGCGCACCGTCTCGACGCACGCCTGCTGCTGCCGGGATGCGACGGCTGGCCGCAGCCGCTCGCCGACCTGGGGGAGCACGCGCCGTTCGTGCTCTGGAGCCGCGGCGATCCGCTCGCCCTCGCCGCTCCGCATCGGCTGGCCGTCGTCGGGGCCCGCGCGGCGACCGGCTACGGCGAGCACGTCGCCGCGGACCTCGCCGCCGGCACCGCCGAGCGCGGCGTCCTCATCGTGTCCGGTGCCGCCTTCGGTATCGATGCGGTCGCGCACAAGGCGGCACTCGGTGCGGGCGGGCGCACGGTCGCCTTCCTCGCCGGTGGTTCGGACCGGCTGTACCCGACGGCGCACACCGACCTCCTGCACCGCGTCATCGCGACGCCCGGCTGCTCGGTGGTGACGGAGGTGCCGCCGGGCACCACTCCGACGCGCTGGCGCTTCCTGCAGCGCAACAGGCTGATCGCCGCGTCGACCGCTGCCACGGTCGTCGTGGAGGCGGGAGCCCGCTCCGGGTCGTTGAACACCGCCGGCCACGCGGCGGCGCTCGGAAGGCCGCTCGGCGCGGTACCCGGCCCGGTGACGAGCGCCTCGTCGGCGGGCTGCCATCGGCTCCTCCGGGAGTACGCCGCGACCTGCGTGACGTCGGCTCCGGAGGTCGTCGAGCTGCTCGGCATGTCCGCGGTGCTCGCCACCGCGCCGGACGTCACGCGAACGGCCGCGCGCGTCCTCGACGTCCTTCGAGCGGAGGGCGCGCACGAGACGGAGCTGCTCGCTCAGCGCTCCGGTCTGTCCGTTCCCGAGACCCTCGACGTCCTCGGGACCTGCCTCGCGGGCGGGCTCGTCCAGCGCGACGCGGAGGGGAGGTGGCGGGCAGCCGCGTGAGGATCAGCGGCGCCGATCGGCGTCGCGGTCGCCGTCCACGGCAGCGCGACGACGGTCGGCCACACGAGTTCACGCCTTGGGGGAGCCGCCGCTCGAACCGACCGCCGCCGTTCGCTGCCGGCGCTGTCGGCGGTGCGCCCTACGCTGTCGATCAAGCAGCGAGGGGAGCCGCATGGGTGACGAGACGACGACGAGGACGCAGCCGGAGCATCCGCAGCTCGGGTACTTCCGGGCCGCCGACCGGGTGCTCGCGCACCTCAGCGACACGCACTTCCTCGCGGAGGGCGCTCCGCTCTACGGGCGCGTCGACACCGTCTCCCGGCTCGAGCAGGCCGTCGCGCGGCTCGTCGAGCGCGGCGGTCGGCTCGACGCGATCGTCGTCACGGGGGACGTCGCCGATCGCGGTGAGGAGGACGCCTACCGGCGGGTCAAGGACGTCCTCGATCCTATGGGCGAGCGCTTCGACTGCCCGATCGTCTGGGTGATGGGCAACCACGACGAGCGCGGCGCGTTCCGCCGGGTGCTCCTCGACCAGGAGGCGGGTGATGCGCCGATCGATACCCCGATCGACCAGGTCGTCGACCTCGGCGGGCTGCGGCTCATCGCGCTCGACAGCGCGGTGCCGGGCTACCACCACGGCGCGCTCACCGGCGAGCAGCTCGAGGCGCTCCGAGCCGAGCTCGCGACGCCTGCTCCACTCGGCACGATCCTCGCGCTGCACCACCCGCCGCTGCCGACACCGCTCGGCGCGATGACCGTGCTCGAGCTCCGAGGGATGGACCGGCTGGAGGAGGTGGTGCGCGGGACCGACGTGCGCGCGATCCTCGGCGGGCACCTGCACTATCCGACGGCGGCGACCTTCGCCGGCGTCCCGGTCTTCGTCGCCGGAGCGACCAGCTACACGATGGACCTCGGCGCTCCGGAGCGCGAGCTCGCCGGCATCGACGGAGCGCAGAGCTTCTCGCTCGTCCACGTACATCCCGAGACCGTCGTCACCTCGCTCGTCCCGAGCGCCACCGCGCCGATCGCCACCCGCTTCGGCACGGACCTGATCGAGAAGCTCGAGAGCCTCGACGAGCAGGGCCGCATCGACCTCTGGTCGCGGATGCCGGGCACCGATGGCTGACACTCCTCCCGCAGGCCTGCCCCCGCGTGGCGAGCCGCTCGCGGCGGCCGTGGAGGACTTCCTCCGCTACGTCCTCGACGAGCGCTCCCTCTCACCCGCCACGGCTCGCGGCTACAGGGCCGACCTCTCGACCCTCATCGACTTCGCCGCGAGCCGGAAGCAGCCGATGCTCGCCCAGCTCGACCTCGAGCTGCTGCGCGACTGGCTCTGGCACGAGTCGCAGACCGGCGTCGCCCGCGCGACGCTCGCCCGGCGGACCGCGGCCGTCCGCTCCTTCTCGTCCTGGGCGCAGCGCTCCGAGCGCCTGCCGATCGACGTCGCCGCGCGCCTGCGCACCCCGAAGGGCGGGCGCCCGCTGCCGCGCGTGCTCACCGAGCCGCAGACCGAGCACCTGATCGACGTGGTCGCGGCGCGCGGGGCGACCGAGGACCCGGTGGCCCTGCGCGACCTCGCGATCATCGAGCTGCTCTACGCCTCCGGCATCCGCGTCTCCGAGCTCGTCGCGATCGACGTCGGCGACCTCGACCTGAGCCGGCTCACCGTGCTGGTCACCGGCAAGGGGAGCAAGCAGCGCGTCGTGCCGTTCGGCGTGCCGGCGAAGGAGGCGCTCGTCGCCTACCTGGAGAAGGCCCGCCCGCAGCTGCTCCCGGACGCGGAGACCAGCACGACCGGGACGAGCACGACGGCCCTCCTCCTCGGCCGCCGCGGCGCCCGCCTCACGCCGCGGACCGTCTACGGCGTCGTCGCCCGGCTCCTCGACGGCGGCCAGGGCTCCGGCCCCTCCGGCCCGCACACCCTCCGGCACACCGCCGCGACGCACCTGCTCGACGGGGGAGCGGACCTCCGCGCCGTGCAGGAGCTGCTCGGCCACGCGAGCCTCGGCACCACCCAGATCTACACGCACGTTTCGACCGAGCGGATCCGCGAGGCCTACCGCCTCGCCCACCCGCGCGCCTGAGGTCGCCGCAGCAGGCGCGGCCACTCCGTCGATCGGCAGCAGCACCGCCCGCGGGATCCCGCCGAAGAACCGCATCGGGTTCACGTACTCCCCGTCCTCGCGCGCCCCGAGGTGCACGCACGAGCCGTCGCAGTGCCCGCCCGAGCCCACCGAGCCGATGACGTCCCCGGCGCGCACCTCCTGACCCTCCGCGACGGACGGCTCCACCGGCTCCACGCTCGACACCAGCCCGTCGGCGTGCGCGATGCTGACCACGCTCCGGTCGACCACCCGCCCCGCGAAGGACACCCGCCCGTCCGCGACGGCCCGCACCGGAGAACCCGCCGTGGCAGCGAGGTCGATCCCGCGATGCCCCGCGGCGTAGCGATGAGCGGGCGCCCGCCACGGCTCGACGACGGAGAAACCGTCCACCGGCGGGGTCCAGAGCATCGGAGCGAGCAGGGCGAGCACCAGGAACACGCCCGGGCGGAGGAGGAGAGGAGCAACCATGCGGACACCCTCGCCGACAGCGCAGAGGCGCGGGCGACTCGCGGCCCGACCGGGGGAGAAGCACCGGAGGACGCCGCCTGTGGAGGAGCGACTGCGAAAGCAGCGCTCCGCAACCCGTCCCGGCGGATTGGCAGGCGGGAGTAACGTGCCTGTGATCCGGAGCGGGCGCGGAGACACCGCACCCACCGGCGGCGAGAATCGGAGACGACCATGACCAGCGGACGATCTGACACCATCCCGAACCCCTCGGCGGCGAAACTGAAGAGGAAGGTGATCGGTCTCGCCATCGCGGCGGCGGTCGGCGGCTTCCTCTTCGGCTTCGACTCGTCCGTGGTCAACGGAGCGGTCGAGGCGGTGCAGGGCGAGTTCGAGCTGTCGGCCGCGCTGATCGGCTTCGCCGTCGCGTCGGCCCTCCTCGGCTGCGCGGTCGGCGCCTACCTCGCCGGTCGCCTCGCGGACCGCTGGGGCCGCATCAAGGTCATGCTGCTCGGCGCAGGCCTCTTCTTCATCTCCTCGATCGGCGCCGGCGCGGCCTTCGCCGTGTGGGACCTCGTCCTCTGGCGCGTCGTCGGCGGCCTGGGCATCGGCATCGCCTCGGTGATCGCCCCCACCTACATCTCCGAGATCGCGCCGAAGGCGATCCGCGGGGCGCTCGCGTCGCTGCAGCAGCTCGCGATCACGCTCGGCATCTTCGCCGCACTGCTCTCGGACACCGTCATCGCCGAGGGCGCCGGCGGAGCGTCCGAGCCGTACTGGTTCGGCGTCGCGGCCTGGCGCTGGATGTTCATCGCCTGCGCCGTGCCCGCCGTGATCTACGGACTGCTAGCCCTGACGCTGCCGGAGTCGCCGCGCTACCTCGCCACGCGGGGTCGCTCGCAGGACGCGCGCAAGGTCCTCGCGACGGTCACCCCGCGCGACGAGGTGGACGAGGCACTGGCCGACATCCAGAAGAAGATCGACGAGGACGCCGAGAACGCCCAGCGCTCGAGCCTGCGCGGTCCGGCGCTCGGCCTGCTGCCGGTGGTCTGGGTCGGTATCCTGCTCTCGGTGTTCCAGCAGTTCGTCGGCATCAACGTGATCTTCTACTACTCGACCTCGCTCTGGAGCGCGGTCGGCTTCGACGAGTCGAACTCGTTCGCCATCTCGGTCTTCACCTCGGTCGTGAACGTCGTGGTCACCTTCGTCGCGATCTTCCTGGTCGACAAGGTCGGCCGGAAGCCGCTGCTGCTCGTCGGCTCCGCCGGCATGGCGATCTCACTCGGACTGATGGCGCTCGCGTTCAGCCAGTCGACGATCAGCGGCGAGGACGTCTCGCTGCCCGGTGCCTGGGGCCCGATCGCCCTCGTCTCGGCCAACGCCTTCGTGGTCTTCTTCGGCGCGACCTGGGGCCCGCTGGTCTGGGTGCTGCTCGGCGAGATCTTCCCGAACCGGATCCGCGCCGCCGCCCTGGGCCTCGCCGCCTCGGCGCAGTGGATCGCCAACTTCGCAATCACGGTGACGTTCCCGATCCTGTCGCAGGACGTCTCGCTGACCCTCGCCTACGGCCTCTACGCGGCGTTCGCCCTCATCTCGTTCTTCTTCGTCTTCCTGTTCGTGCCCGAGACCAAGGGCCGCTCGCTGGAGGAGATGGACACCTTGCACATCCGCACCGTGATGAAGTCGGCGCGCAAGTAGCGCACGGCCTCGCCTTGCTCCGAGCTCCGGCTCGCGAGAACGCCTCCGGCTCGTGGAATCCCAGCGGTTCTGCGTGCCGGAGGCGTTTCCGCGTGCCGGAGCCGCGTGGCTGAGCTGCGCGGCGGACTTCGGGCACGTGATTGCGGGTCTGGCTCGTCAGATCGGGTGGTTCCTGCGTGCCGGAGGTGTTTCTGCGTGCCGGAGCCGCGCGGCGGGACGTCGGGCCCGAGGTTTCGGTCCGGGCTCGTGGGATCGGGCGGCTTCCGAGTGCCGGAGGTGTACTCACCTGCCGAACGTGGGTGGTGGAGCCCCGGGCTCGCGATTTCGGCTCGGGCTCGTCGGATCGGAGATTCTCCGCGTGCCGGAGGTGTTTCTGCGTGCCGGAGGTGAGCAGCGGGACCTCGGGCTCGTGATCTCGGCTCTGGCTCGTCGAATCGGGCGGTTTCCGCGTGCCGGAGGCGTCTCCGCGTGCCGGAGGTGGTCGGCAGCCGGGCGGCGGACGCGCGGGTCCCGCACCCGCGGGGGAGGCGGCCGTCCTGGTGCTAGTCTTCTCGGAGCACCTCGCTCGTCGGGGTGACTACGCGCGCCCATTCGGCCAACGCTCCCCACGGTCCCCTTCGCCCAGTGCGAGGAGGGCGGGAGCGCGCCGGGCGCCAGGGCGACGTGCCGACCGGCCGTCGCGGACAACCGAACGGGAGTTCGGCGCCGTCGTGCGCCCGAGCCCCAGAGAAGGAGAACGACTCATGGCAGTCGTCACCATGCGCCAGCTGCTCGACAGCGGCGTCCACTTCGGGCACCAGACCCGTCGCTGGAACCCGAAGATGAAGCGCTTCATCCTGACCGAGCGCTCGGGCAGCTACATCATCGACCTCCAGCAGTCGCTGGCCTACATCGACAAGACCTACGACTTCGTCAAGGAGACGGTCGCCCACGGCGGCACCATCCTCTTCGTCGGCACGAAGAAGCAGGCGCAGAACGCGATCTCCGAGCAGGCGACCCGCGTCGGCCAGCCCTACGTCAACCAGCGCTGGCTCGGTGGCCTCCTCACCAACTTCCAGACGGTCTCCAAGCGCCTCGCGCGCATGAAGGAGCTCGAGGAGCTCGACTTCGACGACACGTCGAAGAGCGGCTTCACGAAGAAGGAGCTCCTCATCAAGAAGCGGGAGCTCGACAAGCTGCACAAGTCGCTCGGCGGCATCCGCAACCTCTCGAAGACGCCGTCGGCCCTGTGGGTCGTCGACACCAAGAAGGAGCACCTCGCGATCGACGAGGCCAAGAAGCTGGGCATCCCGGTCATCGGCATCCTCGACACGAACTGCGACCCGGACGAGGTCCAGTACCCGATCCCGGGCAACGACGACGCGATCCGCTCGGTGAGCCTGCTCACCCGCATCGTCGCCGACGCCGCCGCCGAGGGCCTCATCCAGCGTCACCAGAAGCCCGAGGCCGAGGGCAACGTCTCCGCCGTCGAGCCGCTGGCCGAGTGGGAGAAGGAGCTGCTCACCACGAGCGACGACTCCGCCGCCTCGACCGACGCCGCCGCGACCGACGCCCCGGCGTCCGACGTCCAGGAGCCCGCCGAGCAGGCCGGCGCCGAGACCGAGAAGGTCGCCGACGCCGAGCTCGCGACCGCCGACGAGGCCGTCGCCGAGGCCGAGGCGCCCGCCGAGGCCGACTCGACCACCGAGTCCGTGACCGACGAGACCCCCGCGTCCGTCTGACACCCGCACTGAGCCGGGGGTCGGACGGGTCGCGAGAGCGCCCGGCCGACCCCCGCTCATTCGGTGCACGTTCACCACGAAGCAGAACCGCCGACACCCCGGCGTGACGGAGTCCTCGACACCGAGGCCCGTCGCCGCGGGACCGGCAGACCACGACGTCCTGGCGGGCGCGGGTGCGCGAAGCACCGCGCCGACCGGACACAACAGAGGAGTTCGCAGAACTATGGCTAATTTCAGCCTCGCTGACGTCAAGACGCTGCGCGAGCAGCTCGGAACCGGCATGGTCGACACCAAGAACGCGCTCGTCGAGGCCGACGGCGACCTGGACAAGGCGGTCGAGATCCTCCGCCTCAAGGGCGCCAAGGGCAACGCGAAGCGCGCCGACCGCTCCACGAGCGAGGGCCTCGTCGCCGCCGCCGAGAAGGACGGCGTCGCCACCCTGATCGAGCTCGCCTGCGAGACCGACTTCGTCGCCAAGGGCACGAAGTTCATCGCCCTGTCCGAGGGCGTGCTGGACGCGGTCGTCGCCGCCGGCGCCACCACCGTCGAGGAGGCTCTCGCGGCCCCCGCCGGCGACAAGACCGTCGCCGACCTCATCAACGACGAGGCCGCGATCCTCGGCGAGAAGGTCGAGCTCCGCCGCGTCGCCACCGTCTCCGGCGAGCACTTCGCCGTCTACCTGCACAAGACCAACAAGGACCTGCCCCCGCAGGTCGGCGTGGTCCTGGGCTACTCGGGAGACGACGCGGAGACCGCCCGCTCGATCGCGCAGCACATCTCGTTCGCCAACCCCTCCTACCTGTCGCGCGAGGACGTGCCGCAGTCGGAGGTCGACAACGAGCGCCGCATCGTCGAGGAGATCTCGCGCGGCGAGGGCAAGCCCGAGGCCGCCCTGCCGAAGATCATCGAGGGTCGCGTCAACGCGTACTTCAAGCAGGTCGCGCTGCTCGACCAGGACTACGCCAAGGACAACAAGCTGTCCATCAGCAAGGTCGTGGCGGACGCCGGTCTGACCGTGTCGGGCTTCGCCCGCTTCAAGGTCGGCGCGTAGCACGCACAGCGAGGGGAGTCCGGGTCGTTCAGTCGACCCGGACTCCCTTCGCTCTGCCCGGGGGAGGCGCCCGGGCGTGGTCGCGGGGCGTCCCCCGCGCGGGATAGGTTTGTACGGGTCTACGGGAGGAAACGTCCATGACGGAGACGGATGCGAAGACGACGGGCAAGCGCCGCAGGGTGCTGCTGAAGCTGTCGGGGGAGGCGTTCGGAGCCGGCACTCTCGGGGTGAACCCGGACGTGATCAGCGCCCTGGCGCGCGAGATCGCCGACGCCGCGACCGAGGTCGAGATCTCGGTGGTCGTCGGCGGCGGCAACTTCTTCCGCGGGGCCGAGCTCTCGCAGCGCGGCATGGACCGCGGCCGCGCGGACTACATGGGCATGCTCGGCACGGTGATGAACGCCCTCGCCCTGCAGGACTTCCTCGAGCAGGCCGGCGCGGAGACGCGCGTGCAGTCCGCGATCGCGATGACGCAGGTCGCCGAGCCCTACATCCCCCGCCGGGCGATCCGGCACATGGAGAAGGGCCGCGTCGTGATCTTCGGCGCGGGCGCGGGCCTGCCCTACTTCTCCACCGACACCGTCGCCGCGCAGCGCGCGCTCGAGACGCACGCCGACGTCGTGCTCGTCGCGAAGAACGGCGTCGACGGGGTCTACGACGCCGACCCGCGGACCAACCCGGACGCGAAGAAGCTCGACACCCTCACCTACCAGGAGGCGCTGCAGCGCGGTCTCAAGGTCGTCGACTCGACCGCCTTCAGCCTCTGCATGGACAACGGCATGCCGATGCAGGTCTTCGGGATGGAGCCGGCCGGCAACGTCGCGCGCGCCATCCGGGGCACCCGACTCGGCACGCTCGTCTCCAACTAGGGCGCCCCCGCCCCGAACTAGACTGACCACTTCCCTCTCTTAAGGAGCCCCCTGTGATCTCGGATGTACTCGCCGACGCGACCGTCAAGATGGACAAGGCCGTCGGAGTCGCCAAGGAGGACTTCTCCACGGTGCGCACCGGTCGGGCCAACCCCGGCCTGTTCCAGAAGGTGCTGGTGAGCTACTACGGCACGCCCACCCCGCTCTCGCAGCTCGCATCGCTGCAGAACATCGAGGCGCGAACCCTGCTGGTCACCCCCTACGACAAGGGCGCCCTGCGCGACATCGAGCAGGCCATCCGGGACATGCCCAACCTCGGCGCCAACCCGACGAACGACGGCTCGGTCATCCGCATCAACCTCCCCGAGCTCACCGCCGAGCGCCGCAAGGAGTTCGTGAAGATCGTGCGCACCAAGGCGGAGGACGCGAAGATCGCCGTCCGCAACATCCGCCGCAGCGCGAAGAGCGACCTCGACGCGCTCAAGGGCGACATCGGCGACGACGAGCTCTCGCGCGGCGAGAAGGAGCTCGAGGCCCTGACCAAGCAGCACGTGGACGCCATCGACGAGGCGCTCAAGCGCAAGGAATCCGAACTGCTCGAGGTGTAGTGCCGTGCCCGTGAACCCCGAGGATCCCGAGAGCAGCGACGACGCTCCGGCGCCGCACGTTCCGGGCGCCCGGGGTTCGCGCATGGTCACGCGCGACGCCCTGCGCGCGCGGGCCCAGCAGGGCCGGGCCGACGTCGAGCGACAGCTCGAGGCGACCCGTGCCCAGCTCGAGGCGACCAACGAGCGCCTCACCGCGCGCTCGGGCCGGAACCTCGTCTCCGCGACCGTCATCGGCCTCATCGGCGGCGGCGCGATGGTCGTCAGCCTGCTGGTCGTCAAAGAGCTCTTCATGGTGCTGGCCGGCGCGTTGGTGCTGCTGGCGGCGCTCGAGCTGTCGAACGCGCTGCGCCACGCCGGCCGCGACATCCCGCGCATCCCCACCGGGGTCGTCGCCGTGGTCGCCGTGCCGGCGGCCTACTACGGCGGGATGCAGGCCGCCTGGTTCGCCGTGCTGGGCGGCTCGGCGCTGGTCGCCCTCTGGCGGCTGGGGGAGCAGCTCCTCCGCCGGACGAGGTCGACCGGTCGCGAGCTCCTGCTCGACGTCGGGCTCGGCGCGTTCGTGCAGATCTACGTCACGTTCCTCGGCGCCTTCGCGATCCGTCTCGTCGCGGAGGAGGGCGGCCAGCTCTGGGCGCTGTCCTTCCTGATCCTCGTGATCGTCGTCGACACCGGCGCCTACGTCAGCGGTCTCACCTGGGGCAAGCACCCGATGGCGCCGCGGATCAGCCCGAAGAAGACCTGGGAGGGGTTCGCGGGAGCGGCGGTCGCGGGCGTCGTCGTCGGCGTGCTCCTCGCCCTCCTGCTGCTCGGCCAGCCCTGGTGGGTCGGCGCCGTGTTCGGCGCGGTCGTCCTCCTGACGGCGACGCTGGGCGATCTCGCCGAGTCGCTGATCAAGCGCGACATCGGCATCAAGGACATGAGCTCGTGGCTGCCTGGGCACGGCGGCTTCCTCGACCGGCTCGATTCGATCCTCCCGTCGGCCGCCGCGGCCTACGTGCTCTACTTCGTCTTCGCGCACTGACCGTGCGCGCGGTGATCGGGCCGTGGCCGAGCGCACGGGCTCCGGCCCCTCGCGGCGCGGTCGACGCGCCGATTCCCGGACCGGGCCGCCGTCTTGGCAGAATGACGGGATGAACGCTCCCTTCCCCCGCGCGCGCGAGTCCCGGCCCGGCTACGACACGGACGAGGTCGACTCCTTCCTCGCCTCGGCCAGGGACGCCTACGCCCAGCTCTCGGGCGGTCCGGCCGACCTGCGCGCGGTGGATCTGCGGCACACCGCCTTCTCGCTGAAGAAGGGCGGCTACTCGGCGCCGCACGTCGACGCCGCGCTGGAGCGCCTCGAGGACGCCTTCGCGGTGCGCGAGCGCCAGTACGCGATCGCGGCGCAGGGCGAGGAGGCCTGGCTCCGGAACGCCCGCGAGACGGCGCAGGAGATCGTGAACCGCCTGGCGCGGCCCGCGCGTGAGCGCTTCACCCGCGCCGGCGTGCTGACCACCGGCTACAACATCCGCCAGGTGGACGCCTTCTCGGACCGCGTCTCCGGCTACTTCCGGGACGGCTCCGTGCTGACCGTGGACGACGTGCGGACGGTGTCGTTCGCCCCGCAGCGCGGCGGCTACTCCGAGCCGCAGGTGGACCTCGTGCTCGACGCCGTGGTCGACGTGATGCTGGCGGTGCGCTGAGCGGTCGGCCCCGCACTGGCGGATCGAGAGGTCCTCCGTTATGCTTTCGTGATCGTGGGTATGCATCAGAGAACGTCCGTCGCGCAGCCACCCGTCTCCCGATCCTCGGTCGAGACCTCGAAGCGCCCGGCGGCCCGTCGGTCCAGGACCCGTGTCCCGCTGGCGTTCCTCGCCTTCGCCGCCTCCATCGGCTTCGTCGCCGTCAGCGCGGTCGACCCGTCGAGCGGCGCCGTCGCGTCGCCCTTCTACCAGGCCCCGGAGCGCTTCAACGGCGACCCGGCCCAGCGCCTCGTCGTCGCCGAGGCGGCGGTCGAGCGCACCGTCCAGCGCGACACCTTCGACGCGCAGGCCAAGCCGACCCCCACGCCGACTCCGACGCCGACCCCCACTCCGACGAAGTCGAAGCAGGCCGTCGTCGAGGACGACGAGGAGGAGGAGTCGGCCGCCGCGGCGCCCGTCGCCCGCTCGGCCGCCCCGGACCCCGGCTCGGCGAAGGCCCTCGCCTACGACCAGATCGTGCAGCGCGGCTGGGCCGACAGCGAGTACGACTGCCTCGTGCTGCTGTGGAACCGCGAGTCCGGCTGGAACGTCTACGCCGAGAACAAGTCCAGCGGTGCCTACGGCATCCCGCAGGCGCTCCCCGGCAGCAAGATGGCGACCGTCGGCGGCGACTGGCAGACCAACGCCAACACCCAGATCACCTGGGGTCTCGGCTACATCTCGGGCCGCTACGGCTCGCCGTGCGGCGCCTGGGCGCACTCGGAGAGCGTCGGCTGGTACTGATCGCCGCCGCCGTCCGTCCCCGGGGCGGTCGGTCCGCCCGATAGCCTGAGAGCGTGGATTACGCGCTGCTCGGGGTCGTCGGGATCATCACCGTCGTCACCGTCGCGCGCTTCTCGAGCCGGCTCGGAGTCGCGGCGCCGCTGCTGCTCGTCGTCATCGGCATCGGCGCGTCCTACCTCCCCGGCGTCCCCGAGATCGAGGTCGAGCCGGAGCTGATCCTCGCCGGGGTGCTGCCACCGCTGCTGTACTCCGCGGCGATCCAGGTGCCGCTCGCCGACTTCCGGCGGAATCTGCGCTCGATCTTCGGGCTGTCGGTGCTGCTCGTCGTCGTCACGGCGCTCGTCGTCGGCTTCTTCCTCTACATGCTGCTGCCGGACCTCAGCCTCCCGGCCGCCATTGCGCTCGGCGCCGTGGTCAGTCCGACCGATGCGGTCGCGGCCACCTCGATCGGCAAGAAGCTCGGCCTGCCACCCCGGCTCGTGACCGTGCTCGAGGGCGAGAGCCTCGTCAACGACGCGTCGGCGCTCGTGCTGCTGCGCGCCGCCACGGCCGCGACCGCCGTGGTGGGCGCCTCCGTCTCGAGCGACGCCATCGACATCGGCGAGGTCGGCGTGCTCTTCGTCTACTCGGTCGTGATGGCCGTCGTCCTCGGGCTGGTGATGGGCGTGCTGACCGTCTTCGTGCGCTCGAAGCTGCGCGACCCGGTGCTGGACACCGCGGTCTCGTTCGCGGTGCCCTTCCTCGCCTACATCCCGGCGGAGGAGCTCGGCGCCTCGGGTGTCCTCGCGGTGGTCGTCACCGGCATCTACACCGGGCACAACAGCGCGCGGTTCCTCAGCCCGCAGTCGCGGATCAGCGAGCGCGTCAACTGGCGGACGGCGCAGTTCCTGCTGGAGAACGGCGTGTTCCTCCTGATGGGCGCCGAGATCAAGGCGATCGTCGGCGACATCGAGCCGGGCGGCGTCGGCGTCGACACCGCGGTCCTCCTCGGGCTCGCGACGGTCGTGATCCTGATCGTGCTGCGCACCCTCTTCGTCTGGCCGCTGCTGCTCTGGCTGCGCGGCTCGGGCCGGCGGGCGGAGCGGATCAACCGCCGGCTCGCGGTCGGGGTGATGCGCCTGCGCAACAGCGCCAGCAGCGACGAGCGTTTCGTCCGCCGCCGGCAGCGGGCGGAGCGGCTGTACCAGCGGCGGGAGACGGACCTCGCGGCGACGACCAGCGAGGCGTTCGGCTGGCGCGGCGGCGTCATCCTCTCCTGGTCCGGGATGCGCGGCGTGGTCACGCTCGCGGCGGCGCAGTCGCTGCCGGAGGAGACGCCGTACCGCTCGCAGCTGATCCTGATCGCCTTCACGGTCGCGGTGGTCACCCTCCTGCTGCAGGGGGCGACGCTGCCGGCGCTCATCCGGGTCACGGGCATCCAGGGGAGCGACGGCGACGCCGACCGCCGCGAGCTGGCCACGCTGCTCGACGAGGTCGCCTCGACCGGCATCCAGGCGCTGCCGGAGGCGGTCGAGGACCTGCCGGCCGGCAGCGTCGGCGAGCGGGTGCTGGAGCGGGTCCGCCGGGACACGCTGACCCGCTCGCAGGTCGCGTGGGAGCAGGTGGAGCGCGAGGCCGACGGCCCGCTGGGCCCGCAGGGGCAGTATCTGCACCTGCGGCGGGCGGTGCTCAGCGCAGAGCGCGAGGCGCTGCTGGAGGCGCGCGGTCGAGGGGTCTACTCCTCGCGGATCCTGCGGCGGGCGCAGCTGATGCTCGACGCCGAGGAGACAAGGCTCGAGATGGACGACTCCTCGCACTGACCCGCCCGGGCGGGACGGCTGCGAGCGAGTGCTCGCGCGGCGGCTCCTAGACTGGAGCAATGCCGCGCAGCAATCGACCCCGCGGACGCGGGCGCGAGGACGACGACGAGCAGCGCGACCTCTCGCAGATGCTCGCCGGCTGGCGCCGCACCGAGACGCGCCGCGGCCGGGAGTGGAACGTCCAGCCCGTCTCCTCGTCGCGCGCGGTCAAGAACTACCTCTGCCCGGGCTGCGGCCAGACCATCGACATCGGCCTCGCGCACGTCGTCGTCTGGCGCGGCGACGGAGCACTCGGCGACGCCGCGGACCTCGCCGGCCGTCGCCACTGGCACACCCACTGCTGGCGGATCGAAGGAGCACGATGACGCACGAGATCCGCGGAGGCGTCGTCCTCCCCGCCCGCCGCGAGGAGGTGGAGCTGCACACCGCCGACGGGCTGACCCTGGTCGGCGAGCTGGCCCTGCCGCTCGAGGGCGAGCCGGTGGCCACGCTGGTCACCCTGCACCCGCTGCCGACGCACGGCGGCTTCATGGACTCGCACATCCTGCGGAAGGCCGGCGCGCGGCTGCCCGCCCTGGCCGGCGTGGCGGTGCTCCGCTTCAACACCCGCGGCACGAGCTCGCCGCGCGGGACGAGCGAGGGCGCCTTCGACGGCGGCGCCGCCGAGCGGGCCGACGTCGCCGCGGCGATGGCGCTCGTGGCCGAGCGCGGGCTGCCGCACCCCTGGCTGGTCGGCTGGTCCTTCGGCACCGAGCTGGCGCTGAAGTGGGGGAGGGAGCACCCCGTCGACGGCGCGATCCTGCTCTCGCCGCCGTTGCACCGGGCGACGGCCGAGGAGGTCGCGGCCTGGGGCGAGGACGGACGGCCCCTGGTCGCGCTCATCCCGGAGTTCGACGACTACCTGCGGCCGGAGGCGGCCGCCGAGCGGTTCGCCTCGGTCCCGCAGCTCGAGCTGGTCGCCGTCGAGGGCGGCAAGCACCTCTGGGTCGGCGAGGCGCAGACGCGCCGCGTGCTCGACGAGATCGTGCGGGTGGTGGCGCCGGAGTCGTCACCGCTGCCGACGGAGTGGGCGGGCGAGCTCGGCTGAGCCCGCCCACGCCGGTCAGCGGCTCTTCGAGCTGTCCTTCGAGTCGCCGTCGTCGTCCTTCGAGTCGTCGTCGTCGTCCGACAGGCCGTCGATGTGCCCGATCAGGCCGCGGAGGCCCGTGACGTAGCCGGCGATCGCGTCGCGCTCGGTGCGGATCTCGTCGAGACGGGACTCGGCCGTGTTCTGCAGCTCTCTGGTGCGGCGCTCGGCGTCGGCGATCATCTCGCGGGCGCGGTCGCGCGCGGAGTCGAGCAGCGCGTCCGACTCGTCCTGCGCCTCGCGGCGCAGGCGCGTGACGTCGTCGAGGGCGTCGCTGCGGAGCGCGTCGGCCTCGAGGCGCTTGTCGTTCGCGCGGCGGATGGCGTCGGCGAGCTGCAGGTTGGACTCGTCGAGGTAGCGCTGCGTCTGGGCGACCGCCTCCTGGTGGCGGAGCAGGTAGTCGCGGTCCGCCTCCTCGCGGCGGGCGGCGAGCTCCACGACGAGATCGATCCGGGCCTGCTCGACCTCGCGCGAGAGTGCGGCGGCCTCGTCGGAGGCGGCGGAGCGCAGCGCGGCGAGCTCGGCGTCCAGGAGTGCGACGGCGTCGGCTCGGTCGCGGGCGAGCGCGGTGCGCAGATCGGCGAGCTCGCGGGCGCCCTCGGCGCGACCGGTGGCCAGCTCGGCGGCGAGGTCGGCGCGGCCGGACAGGACCTCGGCCTCGAGGTCGGCGCGGGCGGCCAGGACCTCGGCCTCGATCGCGGCGCGGGCCTCGGCGACCTCGGCGGTGACGGCGGCGCGCAGGCGGTCGACCTCGGAGGCGACCTCCGCGCGCAGCAGCTCGTTGCTCTGCGCCAGGCGGGCGGCCTCGGCGCGGGCCACCTCGACCTCGCGGGCGGCGACGGCGCGCATCTCGGCGGCCTCGCGGCCGGCCTCGGAGCGGATCGCTGCGGCCTCGCGTTTCGCGGTCGCGCGGGTCTCGGCGGCCTCGGTGGCGACGGTGCCGCGGATGGCGGCGGCCTCGCGGACGGCGTCCTGGGTCATCACGTCGCGGTCGTCCGCGGCCTTGCCGAGCGTCGCGGCGGCCTGCGCCTCGGACTCCTCGCGGGTGCGGTCGGCGCGGCGGCGCGCCTCCGTCACGAGGCGCTCGGCCTCGTCGCGCGCGTCCTTCAGCAGGCCGTCCCGGTCGTCGCGAGTCGAGCGGCGCAGCGCGGACGCGTCGTTCTCCGCCTGCGCGATGATGCGCTCCGACTGCTCCTCGGCCACCCGGAGGGTGTGCTCGAGCTTCGCACCGAGTCCCGCGTAGGTGGGCGCACCGACCTGCTGCAGCTCCTTCTCGAGCCCGTCGATGCGGGAGGAGAGGCGCTTGGCCTCGCGACCGCTCTCGGCGGCCTGGGTGTTGGCGTGGATGAGCTCGCGGCGCAGACCCTGGATGGCCTTGTCGACCTCGTCCCGGTCGTAGCCCCGGAACACCTGGGTGAATTCGGCCTCGTCGCTTGCCACGTCGTCTCCTCCGGAACACGGCCGCGGTGGGGTCGCGGCACTCCAGGGAGTTTAGTCAGCGGGTGCCTCGCGGCCCGGGCCGACACCCGCACCGCGCGCCCCTGGATCGGGGCTCTCGGCCGATCCCTGGGTTCGGCTCGGCCCATCCGCTAACCTGGACTGTCTTTGTCTGTTGCCGTCGCGCCCCGGTCCGGCCGTCACCGGAGCCGTCCCGGGCCGCCACCCCCCGATCCGGCAACGCAGGAGGAGTTCTTTCGTGCGGTTCGTCTTCGCCATCATCGCCACCGTCATCGCCGCGGCGCTCATCGCGCTCGGCATCGGCCAGCGGACGGTGTGGGCTCCACCGGAGTCGCTCACCGCGCAGACCGCGCTCGAGTCCGGCGCCCCCTACGCCGTCATCGACGGCAGCACGCTCGGCGCCAATCCCGGCCGGCAGACCATCACGGTCGAGGGCGAGGGCGACCTCGTGATGGCGTACGCGCCGACGACCGACGTGCTGGGCTGGGTCGGCGGCTCCGACTACGACCGCATCGACTACGCGAGCAGCGAGGACGGCGCGGACAGCCTGTCCGCCGAGCAGGAGACCGGGACGGCGCTGACGCTGGCCTCCGACGTGGCGGACGCGAACGCCGCCGTCGTCGATCCCCGCGACTCCGACCTCTGGCTCGAGCAGTTCGAGGGCACCGGCAGCATCACCGTCGCCCTCGACCTGCCGGAGGACGTCTCGCTGATCGTCGCCACCGACGGGACCGCCCCGGCCGCGAGCGACATCCGGGTGAGCTGGCCGGTCGACACCGCGACGCCGCTGGCCGGTCCGCTGCTGCTGGGGGGAGCCGTGTTCCTGCTGATCGGGCTGATCCTCTACATCTGGGCGTTCCTGCACCTGCGCCGCCAGCACGGACCGCGCCGCAAGGGCCCGCAGGGCAAGGTGCCGCGCGGCGTCCGGCTGCCTCGCGCCCGCGCCGGCATCCAGTCCTCCCTCGCGGCGGCTCAGCCCTCGCGGCGCCGCCGGCTGCTGGTGCTCCCGATCGCGCTCGGTGCGACCGTGCTGCTCGCCGGCTGCAGCTCCGACTACTGGCCCGACCTCGCCGCGAGCGCCTCCGGGACGCCGACCGCGTCCGCCACCGCGACCCCGGGCGCCGAGCCCGTCGCCGAGGAGCCGACCCCGGTCGTCACCACCCAGCAGGCGGAGGCGATCGTGGCCTCGGTCTCCGAGGTCGCGGCCGCCGCCGACGCCGCTCGCGACGCGAGCATCCTCGCGGAGCGCTTCCAGGGCGAGGCACTGACCGAGCGCACCACGAACTACGAGGTCCTGACGAAGGGCGGCACGATCGACGCGCCGCAGGCGATCCCGGCGTCGCCGGTGAGCCTCGTCCTCCCGCAGGACACCGACAGCTGGCCGCGGCTGGTCACGGCGGTCGTGCAGAACACCGCCGACGCCACGCAGGCGCCGATCGCCCTGATGATGAGCCAGGCGAGCCCCCGCGTCGACTACAAGGTCGACTACGCGATCTCGCTCGAGGCCAACGCGCGGATCCCCGACGTCGCGCCGGTCACGGTCGGCACCTCGATCGTCGCCCCCGACTCGAAGCTGATGAAGCTCGCTCCGGAGAACGTCGGCGCGGCCTACGCGGACATCCTCGCCAACGGCGACTCCAGCCAGTACGCCGGGACCTTCTCGGGCGACGGCGACACCCTCCGCGGCCAGGTCGGCGTCGACAAGAAGAACGCCGATCGCGAGGCGCTGCCGGACACCGCCTCGATCGAGTTCACCAACGCGGCGGGGACCTCGGACACCATCGCCCTCGCCACCAACGACTCCGGCGCGCTCGTCGCCGCGAGCATCGCCGAGACCGCGACGGTCCGCCCGACCGCCGAGGGCTCGACCGTGTCGACGTCCGGCGCCTCGCAGACCCTGCTCGGGATCGACAAGTCGACCACGGGCATCGCGACCACCTACGGTTATCAGTTGCTGTTCTACGTACCGCCCGTCGGATCGGAGGAGAAGATCGTCATGCTCGGATGGAGCCAAGGACTCGTCTCGGTGGTGCAGCTGCCGTGAGCACCCCCCTGCCCCCGCTGCCCGGCAACCTGCGCGGTGCCGTCGACCTGTCCACCCTCGTGAACCGGCGCACCCCGCCGGCCGCGCCCTCCGCACCCGCGGGCGGCGGTGAGGCCCCCCAGGGTGCCCCCGTCGCCAATCCGCTGCTGCTCTCGGCCGGTGACGCCGAGTTCGACCAGGTCGTCCAGCTGTCCTCGCGGGTCCCCGTGATCATCGACCTGCGCGGCTCGTGGTCGGACCAGAGCCTGAGCATGACCGCGCTGCTCGAGAAGGTCGTGATCTCCTACGCCGGGGCCCTCGTGCTGGTCGGCGTCGACGTCGAATCGAGCCCCCAGCTCGCGCAGGCGTTCCAGGTGCAGTCGGTCCCGACGATCGCCGCCGTGATCGCCGGCCGGCCGGTGCCGATGTTCAACGGCCTCATCACCGAGGAGCAGCTCCGCGACCTGCTCGAGCAGGTCCTCCAGCTCGCCGCGCAGCAGGGCGTCACCGGCACCGTTCCCGTCGACCCGGCCGCCGGTGCCGAGCCGGGCGCCGAGCCCGAGGCCGCCCCGCTGCCCCCGCACCACCAGGAGGCGTACGACGCGATCGACCGCGGCGACTACTCCGCCGCGATCACCGAGTACGAGACCGCCATCGCGCAGAACCCGCGCGACGACCTCGCCGTCGCGGGACTCGCCCAGGTGAAGCTGCTGCAGCGCCTGCAGGGCCGCACCCTCGACGACATCCGCTCGACCGCGGCCGCCGAGCCCGCGAACCTCGATGCGCAGCTCGCCGTCGCCGACCTCGACGTCTCCGGCGGCCACGTGGAGGACGCGTTCGACCGCCTCCTCTCGATGTACCCGCGCCTCGACGTCGACGGCAAGGCGAGCGTCCGCGCCCGCCTGCTCGAGCTGTTCGAGATCGTCGGCACGACCGACCCGCGCGTGAACAAGGCGCGGGCGCGGCTCACGGGGCTGCTGTATTGAATTGCGGGAGGAGCGCGAGCGCTCCTCCCGCCGCGGTCGGCTGGGTCTGTGGTTGCGATTCGCAGAGCGTGTCGCCGACGGCTCGCGAGAAACGCTGGCACGCGTTTCTCGCCCATCGCCTCGAGGGCGGTCGGCTGGTTCTGCGGCCGTCGGCTCGGTAGTCGGTGCCCTCGGCGCTCGGGCTCCGCAGACGCCGGACCGGGCGTCAGTAGACGCGACCGGCCATGCTGGTCGAGTAGTCCGGCAGGGGTGAGCCGATCATGCTGGTCGAGTAGCCCGGAGGGGCGTATCGAGACCTGCCGTCGACCGGGGTGGAGGCTGCCGCCTCGGTGGATCGAGGGGTGCGATCGGGCCGCTGCGCGAGCTGCTCCTCGCGTGAGGTACCAGTGTTGAGGCCTGAGGTTGCGGGTCGGGCAGTGCACACGGCTCAGCGGCGCCCGCCGATCGAGGGCGGCGGGGGGCTGGCGTTGCCGCTTCCGACCGTGGTGGATCTCGATACGCCCGCTGCGCGGGCTACTCGATCAGCAGGAAGGGGACACGGTCGAAGCGTTCGGGCGGGGCGTCGCGCTCAGCTGCAGGGGCAGTTCGCGGAGCGGGGGGCGGTGATGCTGCGCTGGTGGACGAGCACCTCGCGGGCCACGATCGACAGGTCGAGGCCGCTCGCCGCCGCCTCGGCGCGCAGCGTGAGGAAGGCGACGTCGGCGGAGATCCGCAGGCTCGCGCTCAGGAAGCCGACGGCCTGGAGGACCGCCGCCTCCTCGTCCGTGACGTCGGGCAGGGACTCCACCCAGGAGACGAACACGCCGTCGACCGAGTCCTCAGGCACGGGGGCCACCACCGGCACGACGACGGCTCAGGGAGGTGCGGGACGGTGACAGCATTCCCACCAGTGTCACCGAAACGGTGACATGAGCGCGGGGGGCTCGCCGCTTCGGGAGGAACACGGACGAGGACGACCGGTCCCGCCTCGTGTCGGGCGCCTCAGTGGCGGTGCGTGCCGGGTGAGGAGTGGACACCCGGCGCTCGGAGTCGACGCGAGGTCCCGCGGGCAGCCGATCCGGCGGATCGCTTCGCGTCGGCGCGGATCGACCGCGGAGAAGTCCCATGATGGTCGTCCTGCCTGCCGGGGTCTCGGGTGGATCGGATTGTCGGATCGACGCAGACAAGGTAACTTTTTTGCCGGTATCGCCTTCCTGCGCGGTTGTCCGCTCAGCGCACTCCTCGCACCGCGAGGTCGCTCACGGCGGCGGCTACCGCGCATCGGCCCGGGCGGAAGGGGGAGCAGTGGCGGAGCACCTGCAGTTCGAGCCGAGCGGCGACCGGGCCGCGCGCCTCGTGGAAGCGGTCGTGCACGCGCAGGACGCCCAGCGCCGGCTGACCGCCCGAGGGCGAGTGCAGCTCGGCCTCGGCGCGACCGACATCGCGGCCCTGCAGTACGTGGCGCGGGCCGGCCGCTCCCCGGTGACCCTCGGCCAGCTCGCCGACTGGCTCGACGTCACTCGCGCTGCGGCGTCGATGGCCGCCAAGCGGCTGGTCGCGGCCGGCTACCTGCACCGCGTCGACGACGAGTCCGACGGCCGACGGCGGTGGCTCGCCCTCACTCCACGCGGTCGCGAGGCGATCGACGAGGCGTTCGGCGCTGCCGACCGGGAGGCGTCGGCGCTCGTCGCGCAGCTCGACGACACCGTGGTCGAGTCCGTGCTCTCGACCCTGCAGCAGCTCGCGACCGTGCTCGACCCGCCCGGTGGGCCGGAGCGGACGAGAGCGCCGCATGGCGACTGATCGGGCTCCGGACTCCGCACGGGAGGATCGGGGGAGCATCCGCATCGAGGCGGTCGGCACCGACCTCGAGCGCGCCTCCGAGGTCCTCGGCGGCTTCTACTCGGGGACGGGGTGGTCGGTGGCGGCCACCGAGCAGCCGTTCTCGTTCCGCTACGCGGCGCTCGGCGACCCGGTGATGACGCTGCGCACCTCGCAGATGCGCGGCGCGACCACCGGGGAGGACCCGGCCGGCGGCGACTACGTCGTGCAGTGGCTGGTCGAGGGCAGGGGGATCGTCGACGTCCACCGGGACGCGATGCCGGTGACGCGCGGCGTGCCGCTCCTGAATCCGGCCCACCGACCGTTCGTCTTCTCCTACGCCGACTACGACCAGAAGCTCGTGCATCTGAGCCGTGAGCACGTCGACCGCAGCGCCCGCGAGCACGGCTACCGCCGCACGGGCGTGCTCCGCTTCGACCACCTGCACCGCCACGGCGGGGAGCCCGTGGCGCAGTGGCACGCGGTGATCGGCGAGATCTCCACGGCGATCCGCACCGGCCGGGTGACGCCGCTGCTCTGGGACCGGCTGACCCGCCGGGCGGCGGCCGCGTTCCTGGAGCTGTACCCGCCCGAGGGCGCGGCGCTCCCGGAGGTCCTGCTCGCCCCGAGCAACGCCGGGATGCGCTCCGCCGTCGAGTTCGTGCACGAGAACGCGCATCTGCCGATCGGACCGATCGAGATCGCCGCGGCCGCGCACCTCAGCGTGCGCGGGCTGCAGGTCGCGTTCCAGCGCCTGCTCGGCACCACGCCGCTGCAGTACGTCCGGGACGTGCGCCTCGACCGGGTGCACGCGGACCTGCGCCTGGGCGACCCGGCACGATCGAGTGTCGCCGGCACGGCGCGCAGCTGGGGCTTCGGGCACCTCGGCCGGTTCTCCGCCGCCTACGCCTCGCGCTTCGGCGAGTACCCGAGCCGCACGCTCGGCCGCTGATGCGGGCGCCAAATCAGGGACGGTAGAGCGCCCACTCGTCCCGGGGCAGCTCGCGCAGCTCGTCGACGACCCGCAGCTGCCAGATCGCCGGCGTGTGCCCCTCGAGGCGCCCGTGCACGGTCTCGCTGGTCCAGCCGTCGCGGGTGCGGGTGTAGCGGATGAATCGGACGTGCCGGCCCTCGAGGGGTGCTCCGCTGGTGGCCATCCCTCGATGGTCCCCGATCCGGGGGGCGGTTATCCGCTCTTGACAATGCGCGCGTCCAGCTGGGCGACGCACGGGCAGGGGATCGGCGGCTGAGCACCGACCGCGGAGTGAGGTCGGGGCGCTCGCCACCGCACCCTAGGGTGAGCGGATGAGCACCGCCGCCCTGTCCCCGAGCGCCCGATTCCACCAGCGATTCCTCGTCGAGCAGCGGGAGATGACGGAGCCCGCCCGCCGCCGCCTGATGCGCGCGGGAGGCGGTTCGGTGGCGGTCGGGCTCGTGCTCTTCGCCGCGCTGATCGTGCAGGTCGCGACGGGCACCGGCCTCGCGGCGCTCGATCCCGCGGTCTCGGAGTGGTTCCGCGCGAAGCGCTTCGCGGAGGGGACGGTGGTGATGGACACGCTGGCCACGGTGTTCGGCCCGGTCTTCCTGCCGATCATCATCCTCGGCGTGCTCGTGCTGTGGATCGCGCTCGCCCGGCACCTCTGGCGGCCGCTCCTGCTCGCGGGCGGGATGATCACGGGGATGCTCAGCGTCCAGCTCGCCGCGCACCTGGTGCAGCGGATGCGGCCGCCCGTGGAGTACATGCTGCTCGGGGCCGACGGGACGTTCTCCTTCCCGTCCGGCCACGTGACCGGCGTCTGCGATTTCTTCCTGATCACGACCTTCCTGCTCGCGTCGCGCCGCTCCTCGCCCGTCTGGGCGATCGGCGGCTTCGCGCTCTCGCTCGGGATGATCGCCGGCCAGGTCGTCGCCCGCCTGTACCTCGGCTACCACTGGCTCACCGACACTCTCGCCTCGGTGGCGCTCGCGCTGGTGATGCTCGGGTCGGTCGTGCTCATCGACACCTGGCGCACCGCGGTGGCGCGCGGGGACGAGGCCTGACCGGAGGTCGCCGAACCGCACCGCTGAACGACGACACCCCCGGGCCGGAGGGCTCGGGGCGTCGTCGTCCATCGGGGGAGCGTCAGCCGCCGACGGCCTGGCGTGCGCTGTCGAGTCCGGAGGAGAAGGCGTCCGCCGACGACACGTTGCCGGACTCCAGCTCGACCAGGGCGCCGGAGAGCGCCGCGCCGATCACGCCGGTGTCGGGTCCGTTGACGAAGGACGGGAACTGCTCGACGGAGGTGGCGATCACGTCGCCGATCTTCGAGTCGCCGAAGAACGGGTCCGTGTAGGCGCGGACGCTCTCGCTCTCGAGGGCGTCGGTCGCCGCCGGGAAGGTGCCCGAGGTGGCGAAGTGTTCCTCCTGGCCCTCGGCCGACATCATCGTCTCGATGTACTGCCAGGCGGCCTCGGGGTGCTCGGCGCGGGCCGGGATGGCGATGACGCTGCCGCCCCAGTTGCCGCCGACGCCGGGGACCGTGGTGACCCGCCAGTTCCCCGCGGTGTCGGGAGCGTCGGTCTTGATGCCCTGCAGGATCCAGGACGGAGCGACGGTCACCGCGAACGCGCCGTTCGCGCGCCCGGGGCCCCAGCCCGAGGAGAACGCGGCGATGCCGGCGCTGATGCCCGCGTCGTGCGCCTGCACGGCGGTGTCGAAGGCGTCTTCGACCTGCGGGTTGGTGTCGTAGACCAGCTCGCCGTCGGGGGAGTAGTACTTCTCGGTCACCTGGTTGATGGTCGAGTAGAAGACGCTGGTCTCCACGTTGTCGACGAACGGCTTGCCGGTCGCGGCGGTGTACTTCTCGCCCGTCGCGAGGAAGCCGTCCCAGTCGCTCCAGAGCGCCGCGACCTCGGCAGGGTCGGTCGGGAGGCCGGCCTGCTCGAAGAGGTCGGCGCGGTAGGCGAAGCTCAGTCCGCCGACGTCGGTCGGGATGCCGACGACCGAGCCGTCCTGCGCGGTGCCGGCGTCGGCGGCCCACTTCAGAGAGGAGGCGTCGAGGTCGTCGCCGCCGAGGGTGCGCAGGTCGAGGAAGTTGGCGCTGTTCTCGACGAAGCGGGGCAGGTCGTCGCCCTGGATCATGACCAGGTCTGGCACCTTGCCGCCGGCGAGCGCGGCGGTCAGGGCGGTGGCGGTCTCCTGGGAGGAGCCGACCTCGGTCAGCTTGACCTTCGCGTCGGGCTTCTTGGCCAGGTACTCGCTGACGTTGTCCTTCGCCTGGATTCCGGTGAAGGACCAGAACTGGACCTCGGCGTTCGGGTCGTCGGACGCGCCGCCGCCACCGCCCGAGGAGCAGCCGGTCAGGGCGAGGGCGACGGTGGCGACCGCGGCGGCCGCGGTCAGGATTCTTCTTCTCACGGGGGAGTCCTCTTCATCGGGGAGTCGCGGTGGTGCCCGCGCGCGGGCGGGAGAACGATCTCTAGCTCGACGCTATCCCGCGCCTGCTCCCCTACGCAACAGCTGTCGGTCTCGGCGAGAGTTCGATCTCCCGTCGGTGGCGGATCCGTGCATGCTGGTCGAGTAGCCCCGCGGGGGCGTATCGAGACCCCACGTCCTCTGCAGTGCGGCCTGGAGACTCGGCTTCTGATGCCGGTGGATCTCGATACGCCCGCTCCGCGGGCTACTCGATCAGCATGAGGCTCGGTCCGCTGCGCGGGCCGCCCGACCGGCACGACGACGAAGGCGGGCGGAGGGACGCGTGTGCGTCCGCTCCGCCCGCCTCCGGGTGGGGTGGTGCCGGTCAGCCCAGGTGGCGCAGGAAGAGCGCGCCGAGCGGGGGCAGGATCAGCTCGGCCGAGGCGGGGCGGCCCGCCCAGGGCTCGTCGCGGGCCTCGACCGCGCCGAAGTTGCCGACTCCGGAGCCGCCGTAGATCTCGGCGTCCGTGTTGAGCAGCTCCTCCCAGCGGCCGGCCTCGGGGAGGCCGACGCGGTAGCCGTGCACCGGCGAGCCGGAGAAGTTGACGATGACCGCGACCGCGCGGCCGGCCTTGTCCTTGCGGAGGAAGGAGATCACGTTCGGCGCCGCGGCACCGCCGTCGATCCACTCGAAGCCGGCCTGGTCGTTGTCGAGCTCGTTCAGCGACGGGACCTCGCGGTAGAGCCGGTTCAGCTCGCCGACGAGGCTCCACAGCCCGCGGTGGCTCGGCTGGTCGAGGATCCACCAGTCCAGCCCGCGCTCCTCGGACCACTCCGAGTACTGCCCGAACTCCTGGCCCATGAAGAGCAGCTGCTTGCCCGGGTGCGCCCACATGAACGCCAGGTAGGCCCGCACGTTCGCCAGCTGCTGCCAGTGGTCGCCCGGCATCTTCTGGATCAGCGAGCCCTTGCCGTGCACGACCTCGTCGTGGCTGATCGGCAGCACGAACTGCTCGCTGAACGCGTAGACGAAGGAGAAGGTGATCTCACCCAGGTGGTACTGGCGCCACAGCGGGTCGTTCGCCATGTAGCGCAGCGAGTCGTTCATCCAGCCCATGTTCCACTTGAGCCCGAAGCCGAGCCCGCCGGAGACGGTGGGCTGGGTGACGCCGGGCCAGCTGGTGGACTCCTCGGCGATCATCATGATGCCGGGGTAGAGCTTGTAGGCGGTGGCGTTCACCTCCTGCAGGAAGCTGATCGCCTCGAGGTTCTCGCGGCCGCCGAACTGGTTTGGCAGCCACTCGCCCTCCTTGCGGGAGTAGTCGAGGTAGAGCATCGACGCCACGGCGTCGACCCGCAGGCCGTCGACGTGGAACTCCTCGAGCCAGAACAGCGCGTTGGCCACGAGGAAGTTGCGGACCTGGGTGTGCCCGAAGTCGAAGACGTAGGTGCCCCAGTCCATCTGCTCGCCGCGGCGCCAGTCCGGGTGCTCGTAGAGGGGCTCGCCGTCGAAGCGGGCGAGCGCGAAGTCGTCCTTCGGGAAGTGCCCGGGCACCCAGTCGACGAGCACGCCGATGCCGGCCTGGTGCAGCCGGTCGATCAGGTACTTGAGGTCGTCGGCGGTGCCGAAGCGGCTCGACGCGGCGTAGTAGCCGGTGACCTGGTAGCCCCAGGAGCCGCCGAAGGGGTGCTCGGCGAGCGGCATGAACTCGACGTGGGTGAAGCCCAGCGTGGTGACGTACTCGATCAGCGGATCCGCGAGGTCGCGGTAGCCGAGACCGGGCTTCCAGGAGCCGAGGTGCATCTCGTAGACGCTGATCGGCTGGGTGTGCGGGTCGACGCTCGCGCGCTGCTCCATCCAGCCGGAGTCGCTCCACTGGTGGTGCGAGACGGGGACGCGCGAGGCGGTCGCCGGCGGCACCTCCGTCGCGCGGGCCATCGGGTCGGCCTTGCGGACCCAGCGGCCGTCCCGCGAGAGCAGGTCGAACTTGTAGGAGGCGCCGGGCTCGACGCCGGGGACGAAGATCTCCCAGACGCCGTTGACGCCGAGGTTGCGCAGGGCGTGACCCTCGCCGCTCCAGTCGTTGAAGTCGCCGACGACGCGGGCGGCCTGAGCGTGCGGCGCCCAGACGGCGAACGAGGTGCCCCAGACGCCCTCGTGCTCGCGGTGCCGCGCGCCGAGCGCCTCCCAGAGCCGCTCGTGCCGGCCCTCGCCGATCAGGTAGAGGTCGAAGTCGCCGACCGTCTTCGAGAAGCGGTACGGGTCCTCGGCGGTCCAGGAGGAGCCGTCGCCGTAGTGCGCCTCGACGGTGTACGCCTGCGGGTCCTCGTCGTGGACGCCCTGCCAGAGGCCGTCGTGCAGGTGCTCGAGCTCGACGCGGACGCCGCCGGCCAGGACGGCCGTGACGGCGTCGGCGAGCGGTCGGCGCACGCGGACGACCGCGCCGCCGCCGGGGAGCGGGTGCTGACCGAGGACGTCGTGGGGGAGCGCGTTGCTGCCGGTCGCCAGCTGCTGGAGGACCCACTCGGGGAACTCGGGGAGCGCGTCGACCTCGGCGTCCGGCGTCGGGGCGGGGTCGGAGTCGCTCGTCTCGGCGATCGGTGCGTCGGCCGCGGCGGTCGGCTCGGGCGGCAGGAGCCGCTCGGGCGGCGCGACCGGCTCGGGCGGGGTGAGCCGCTCGGGCGCTGCGGACTCCTCGGCCGCGGGCTCCGCGACGTGCGCGCCCGTGGTCGTGGCCGAGCTCGTGCCGGTCGTCACGACCGTCTCCGCGCGCGGCTCGACGCCCGCCGCGTCGGCGGGGCTGCCGGCCTCGGCGGGGACGACGTTCTGCGCCGGCCCCGTCCCGCGCCTGCTCTCGTCCGTGCTCTCGGCCGGGCTCGTGCCCTTGTCCTCGGGAACCGTCATCGTCCGTCCGCCTTCACGCTCAGGATGTGCACGGGCTCGACGAAGGAGTCGAGCCGCACGTAGTTGTCGCTGCCCCAGGTCCACACGGCACCGGTGATCAGGTCCTCGACCTCGTAGGTCGAGCTCCAGTCCAGCCCGAGGGACGGCAGGTCGATGTGCACCGTGGTCTCGCGCGCCGAGTGCGGATCGGTGTTGACGACGACCAGGAGGGTGTCGTCGCTGCCGGTGCCGGTGAACGCGCGGTCCAGTTGCTTGGAGTAGACGAGGATCGCGTCGTCGTCGCTGCCGTGCACCTGCAGGTTGCGGCGCTGGGCGAGCGCGGGGTGCGCCCGGCGGATCTCGTTGAGCCGGGTGATGTACGGGGCGATCGTCGAGCCGTCGGCGTCGGCCGCCGCCCAGTCGCGCGTCTTGTACTCGAACTTCTCGTTGTCGATGTTCTCCTCGGCGCCGGGGCGTGCGACGTTCTCGATCAGCTCGTAGCCGGCGTAGACGCCCCAGAGCGGCGAGGCCGTCGCGGCGAGCGCGGCGCGGACCTTGTAGGCCGAGCGGCCGCCGTACTGCAGGTACTCGGTGAGGATGTCCGGCGTGTTCACGAAGAGGTTCGGCCGCATGTAGTCGGCCGTCTCGTGCGAGATGCTCGTGAAGAACTCCTCGAGCTCCTCCTTGGTGTTGCGCCAGGTGAAGTACGAGTACGACTGCTGGAAGCCGACCTTGCCGAGCGCCCGCATGATCGCCGGGCGGGTGAACGCCTCCGCGAGGAAGACGACCTCGGGGTTCTCGGCGTTGACCTCGTGGATGATCCACTCCCAGAAGTCGAGCGGCTTGGTGTGCGGGTTGTCGACGCGGAAGATCTTCACGCCGAGCGAGATCCAGTAGCGCAGGACGCGGAGCGCCTCCTGGCGGATGCCCTCGGGGTCGTTGTCGAAGTTGATCGGATAGATGTCCTGGTACTTCTTCGGCGGGTTCTCGGCGTAGGCGATCGAGCCGTCCGGCAGCGTCGTGAACCACTCCGGGTGGCTGGTCACCCAGGGGTGATCGGGCGAGGCCTGCAGCGCGAAATCGAGCGCGAGCTCGAGGCCCGCGGCGGTGACGGCGTCGTGGAAGGCGGTGAAGTCCTCGACCGTGCCGAGGTCCGGGTGGATCGCGTCGTGCCCGCCCTCGGGGGCGCCGATCGCCCACGGCGAGCCGGGGTCGCTCGGGCCGGCGTTCAGCGTGTTGTTCGGGCCCTTGCGGAAGTTGCGGCCGATCGGGTGGATCGGCGGCAGGTAGAGCACGTCGAAGCCCATCGCCGCGACGGCGGGGAGGCGGTCGATCGCGGTGCGGAAGGAGCCGGAGGTGACGGTGCCGTCCTCGTTCCGGACCGCGCCCTCGGAGCGGGGGAAGAACTCGTACCAGGCGCCGACGCCGGCGCGGGTGCGCTCGACGTGCACCGTGCGCGGCTCCGAGACGCTCGCGAGGCTCATCACGGGACGCGCGGTGAAGGCGCCGTGCACGGCGGGGTCCTCGGCGGCGGCGAGGCGCGCCTCGGGAGTGAGCGACTCGTCCGCCACGGTGGCGGCGGCATCGGAGAGCAGGGAGCGCTCGGCGTCGGAGCGGGAGTCGTCGCCCGCCGCGGTGCGGAGGAGGCCCTCGCCGATCGCGAAGGTGACGGCGATGTCCAGGCCGGCCGGGATCTTGACCTCGGCGGTGTGCAGCCACGTCGCCCAGTCGTCGGCGAAGGCGCGGATGCGGTACGTCCAGTCGCCCTCGTCGTCGAGGAGGACGAGGCGGCCGTAGCGGTCGGTCCCGGTGGCGATCAGCGCCATCCGGTGCTCCGACTCGGTGCCGGTGGGGGAGGTGAGCAGCAGGTCGACGCCGATCAGGTCGTGCCCCTCGCGGAACGCGGTCGCCGCGAACGGGACGACCTCGCCGACGAAGGCCTTCGCCGGCCAGCGGTCGTCCTCGAGCCGCGGCTGCGGGTCGATGATCGGGATGCGCTCGGCGCGCACCCGGTACCCGGAGCCGGTCGGAGGGGACTGCTCCGCGGTCTCCGCCGCAGCCTCGGGAGTCGGCGCCGTGTCGGCCGTCCCCGGTGCCACGGGCGCCTGCGCCTGCGCGGCCGGAGCCGGTGCCGTGCGATCCTGCGCATCCGGTGCCGCCGCCTCGGGCGACGGGGGTGTCTGCGCGGCGGGAGTCTCCTCCCGGGCCGCACCTCCCCGAGCCGCTCGTCGTGCGTCCTTGCCGTGCGAAGCCTTGCCGAAAGGTGTCTGAGCCACGTCACGACAGTAGCGACCGGCGATGCCTTTGGCACGCCGGTTGCGAACGCGCGCGCCGCTGTGCAAAAGGGCCTGCGCCACGGCCGACGGCGCCCGTGGGCACTCCGCTACAGTGTGCGAGCGCGACCGCCCCGGCCGTCCGCAGGGGGTGCTCGCCGGGGTCCGCAGTCGCCGGGATCAGCCGGTCGTCGTACCGGCAGAGAGTCGAGGAGTGCCGTGAAGGCCATCCGCCGCTTCACCGTCCGATCGGTCCTGCCGCCCGAGCTGTCCGCGCTCGGCGAGCTGGCGGGCAATCTGCGCTGGGCCTGGCACGAGCCGACCCGGCGCCTGTTCGAGCGAGCTGACGCCGAGCTGTGGCAGCGCAGCGGCGGCGACCCGACCGCGCTCCTCGGCGCGATCGCGCCCGAGCGCCTCGCCGAGCTGGCCCGCGACCAGGGCTTCGTCGACGACGCCTGGCGCCTCCGCGACGACCTCGAGCGCTACCGCACCGAGCCGCGCTGGTACCAGTCGCTGCCGGAGTCGGCGCCGCGCTCGATCGCCTACTTCTCGCCCGAGTTCGGCATCGCCGCGGCGCTCCCGCAGTACTCCGGCGGTCTGGGCATCCTCGCGGGCGACCATCTCAAGGCGTCCTCGGACCTCGGCGTCCCGCTGACGGGCGTCGGCCTCTTCTACCGCTCGGGCTACTTCTCCCAGGGCCTCTCCGCCGACGGCTGGCAGCTCGAGTCCTACCCCTCGCTCGACCCCGACGGTCTGCCGCTGCGGATCGTGCGGCTGGCCGACGGCTCGGCGGCGCGGATCGTACTGGCCCTCCCGGACGGGCGCGCGCTCTACGCCCGGGTCTGGCGGGCCGAGGTGGGCCGGGTGACGCTGCTGCTCCTCGACACCGACGTCCGCGAGAACGAGGACGCCCTGCGGACGGTCACCGACCGGCTCTACGGCGGCGGCGGCGAGCACCGCCTGCTGCAGGAGCTGCTGCTGGGCATCGGCGGCGTGCGCGCCCTTGAGCTGTGGGCCGAGGTCTCGGGCACGCCGCTCCCGGAGGTGTTCCACACCAACGAGGGGCATGCGGGCTTCCAGGGGCTCGAGCGCATCTCCGGCCTGATCGGCTCGGGTCTCGACTTCGACCAGGCGCTGCAGGTCGTGCGCGCGAGCACGGTCTTCACCACGCACACGCCGGTGCCGGCGGGCATCGACCGCTTCGACCGCGGGATGATCGAGCAGTACTTCACCACCGAGCTGCTGCCGGGCGTGCAGATCGAGGACGTGCTGGCGCTGGGCTCCGAGTCGACCACGGGCGGCGCGAGCGACGTCTTCAACATGGCGTTCATGGGGCTCCGCCTGGCGCAGCGCTCCAACGGCGTCTCGAAGCTGCACGGCGAGGTGAGCCGCTCGATGTTCTCCGGTCTCTGGCCGGGCTTCGACACGGCGGAGGTGCCGATCGGCTCGGTCACCAACGGCGTGCACGCGGCGACCTGGACCGATCCGATCCTCCGGGGTCTCGCCCGCGACCGGCTCGGCACCGACGACACCACCCGCGCCGACTGGGCCTCCGGCGCCCTGAGCGACGGCGAGCTCTGGCAGGCGCGGCGCTCGATGCGCGAGCAGCTGGTGCGCGACGCCCGGGCGCGCGCCGCCCGCTCCTGGCGCGAGCAGAACCCCGGCGGCCTCACTCCGGCCTGGCTGGACGAGCTGCTCGACCCGGACGTGCTCACCATCGGCTTCGCCCGGCGAGTGCCCACCTACAAGCGGCTGACGCTGATGCTGCACGACCCGGAGCGGCTGCGCGCGCTGCTGACCCACCCGGAGCACCCGATCCAGATCGTGATCGCCGGCAAGTCGCACCCCGCCGACGAGGAGGGCAAGCGGCTGATCCAGAAGCTGGTCCGCTTCGCGCAGGAGCCGGACGTGCGCCGGCGGATCGTCTTCCTGCCCGACTACGACATCGCGATGGCGCAGCTTCTCTACCCGGGCACCGACGTCTGGCTGAACAACCCGCTGCGTCCGCTCGAGGCCTGCGGCACCTCCGGGATGAAGGCCGCGCTGAACGGCTCGCTGAACCTGTCGATCCTCGACGGCTGGTGGAACGAGTACTTCGACGGCGAGAACGGCTGGGCGATCCCGTCCTCCGACCGCGACCTCGACCCGGAGTCGCGCGACACGCTCGAGGCGGACGCGCTCTACGAGCTGCTCGAGAGCGAGGTCGTGCCGCGCTACTACGAGCGCGACCACGACGGAGTGCCGCGCCGCTGGGTGCGCTCGATCCGCCACACGCTGGCGACGCTCTCGCCGGAGCTGTCGGCCGAGCGGATGGTGCGTCAGTACGTCGAGGCGCTCTACCAGCCCGCCGCCGAGGCCGGGCGCGAGATCGCGGCCGACCACTTCGAGCCGGCCAAGGAGCTGTCGGCGTGGAAGCAGCGGGTGCGCGCGGGCTGGCCGGGAGTGGCGGTCGCCTCCGTGGAGTCCGGCGGCATCGACGCGGTGCCCCAGCGCGGCGACCGGCTCGCCCTGCGCGCGGGGGTGCGCCTCGGCGAGCTCTCGCCGGAGGACGTCACCGTGCAGGTCGTCTCCGGCACGACCGGGGCGGACGGGTCGCTCGTCGACGTCCGCCTGCACGAGCTCGAGGTGGCGGAGGAGTCGGGCGCGGTCGTGCCCGCCGACGCGGTCGGCCGCGTGCCCTACGCCGGCGAGATCGTCCTCGACCGCAGCGGCTCCTTCGGCTACACCGTCCGCGTCGTGCCGCGGCACCCGCTGCTCGCCCGCTCGGCCGAGCTCGGCCTGGTCGCGGCGGCCGGCTGACGCGCCCGCGTGCCGGTCGAGTAGCCGCGCAGCGGCCGGTCAGATCCATGCTGGTCGAGTAGCCGCGCAGCGGCGTATCGAGACCCGGCCTCCGGATGACGGTGGATCTCGATACGCCCGCTCCGCGGGCTACTCGATCAGCATGGGAGCCCTCTGCGGGCGCTGCACGATCAACAGGGAAGCCCTCTGCGAGGGCTGCGCGATCAGCATGGAGGCGGCCTCCGTCCATGCTGATGGAGCTGCCGCGAAGCGTCCTCTCAGATGCATGCTGGTCGAGTAGCCGCGCAGCGGCGTATCGAGACCCGCCCCGCTCAGCGCGCGATGTCCGCCAGGGTCGCGCCCGTCGCGGCGACGAGGTCCGTCGGCGCGAGCTCGATGTCGAAGCCGCGCCGCCCGCCGGAGACCAGGACGGTGTCGTACAGCTCCGCCGTCTCGTCGAGCACGGTGCGGTGCCGCGTCTTCTGACCGATCGGCGAGATGCCGCCGAGCACGTAGCCGGTGCGCCGCTGCGCGAGCGCCGGGTCGGCCATCGCCGCCCGCTTGCCGCCGACCGCCGCCGCGAGCTCCTTGAGCCCCAGCTGCCCGGTCACCGGCACGATGCCGACGACCAGCTCGCCGTCGACGTCGACCAGCAGGGTCTTGAACACCCGCTCCGGCTCCACCCCGAGCGCCTCGGCCGCCTCGCCGCCGTAGCTCGCCGCCCCGGGATCGTGCCGGTACTCGCGCGGCACGAAGGCGATCCCCGCCGTGGTCAGCGCGAGCGTCGCCGGAGTCCCCGGTCCGCCCTTCATCAGCTCGCGGCGGCCGGACGCGGGCCGTGCGCGGCGAAGAGCTGCATCGACGTGCCGGCGACGCGGACGACCTGCCCCGGCTCGAACGACTCGCCGTGCTCGAGCGGCACCGACTCCTCGCTGCTCCACAGTCGCGTGTACCCGGTGACCCCCTCGCTCTCGGCGAGGACCACCGAGGTGTCCGCCTCGACGCCGTGCACGATCAGCAGGACGCGGTCGAACTCCTCCGTCTCGGGAGTGGACGCGGCCAGGTACTGCAGCGTGCGGTTCTCCGCGGAGGTCCAGTCGTGCTCCGACATCGTCCGCCCGTGCGCGTCGAACCACTGCATGCTCGTGGCTCCCGGTGTCACCGCACCGCCGCGCCCGTAGCGCGAGGGCCGCAGCGCCGGGTGCTCGCGGCGCAGGCGGATCAGCGTCCGTGCGTGCTCCCGCAGCTCGAGCTGCCAATCGCTGCGCCCGTCCCAGCGCAGCCAGGTGAGGTCGGAGTCCTGGCAGTAGGCGTTGTTGTTGCCTCGCTGGCTGCGGCCGAACTCGTCGCCGGCGGTGATCATCGGGACGCCGGCCGAGAGCAGCAGCGTCCCGAGCAGATTCCGCATCGCCTTCCGCCGGCCCTGGTTGACGCCGTCGTCGGCGGTCGGGCCCTCGAAGCCGTGGTTGAAGGAGCGGTTGGTGTCGGCGCCGTCCCGGTTCGACTCGCCGTTGCCGATGTTGTGCTTGACGTTGTAGGAGACCAGGTCGGCGAGCGTGAAGCCGTCGTGCGCCGTGACGAAGTTGACGGAGGCGAGCGGCCCGCGCTCGAGCGAGAACGTGTTCGACGAGCCGGAGAGCCGGGTCGCGAAGCCGCCGATGCCGACCGGCGCCGTTCCCGCGCGCCGGGCGTAGTCGATGTCCGAGAGCCAGAAGTTGCGGGCGCGGTCGCGGTAGCGGTCGTTCCACTCCGACCAGCCGTCCGGGAAGTTGCCGGTCTGCCAGCCGCCCATGCCGACGTCCCAGGGCTCGGCGATCATCTTCACGTCGGCGAGCGACGGGTCCTCGACGGCCGCGCGCAGCAGCGGGTGGTCGCGCTGGAAGTGCGCGATCTCGTCCCGCCCGAGGGTCGCGGCCAGATCGAGTCGGAAGCCGTCGACCCCGACCTCGTCGGACCAGTAGCGGAGCGAGTCGAGCACCAGGCGCTGCGCGACCGGCCGGCCGAAGTCGATCGTGTTGCCGCAGCCGGTCACGTCGATGTAGTGGCCCTCGCCGGTCTGGCGGTAGTACGCCTGGTCGTCGATCCCGCGCAGACTCGAGCGCGGACCCTGCGGCCCCTCCTCGGCGGTGTGGTTGTAGACCACGTCGAGGATCACCTCGAGCCCGGCCTCGTGCAGCAGCTTGACCATGCCCTTGAACTCGCGCAGCACCGCGGTCGGGCCGCCGCGCTGCGCGGCGGGGGAGGCGTAGGCGGCGTGCGGGCTGAAGAAGTTGAGGGTGTTGTAGCCCCAGTAGTTGGTGAGCCCCTGGCGCAGCAGGCGCTGCTCCGAGACGAACGCGTGCACGGGGAGGAGCTCGACGGCGGTGACCCCGAGGTCGAGGAGCGACGAGACGGTCGACTCGTGCGCGAGGCCGGCGTAGCTGCCGCGCAGCTCGACGGGCAGCGCCGGGTTGAGCTTAGTCAGGCCCTTCACGTGCGCCTCGTAGATCACGGTGCGATCCAGCGGCGTGCGCGGCTTCTCGGAGGAGCCCCAGTCGAAGGAGTCGTCCACGACGACGGAGCGCCACTCGTTCTCGGCGACCCGGTGCAGCCCGCGGGAGTAGGGCTCGAGCAGGGGGACCCGCGGATCGAAGCGCCCGGGGACGCCGGAGGGCCCGTCCACCTTGATCGCGTAGCGGCGGCCGACGGTCAGCTGCGCGGCCCGGGCCGACCAGACGGCGTCCTCCCCGCGCACCAGCGGCACCGTGCGGGTGACCCAGCTCGGGTCCTTCTCGTCGTAGAGCAGCAGATCGATGGCGGTCGCGTGCTCCGACCAGACCCGCAGCTCACCGCCCTCACGGTCCACGACGACTCCGAGGCGGGCCAGGGAGTCGCGTGTCTGCATGCGACCTACAGTAGTGAGGGGCCGGAGACCTGCTCCGCACCCCGGACGCGGGACGGAGGGCGCCATGATCTATCTCGACCACGCTGCGACCACCCCGCTCCGGGCCTCCGCGCTCGCCGCCTTCGCCGAGGCGTCCGCGCTCCCCGGCAACCCCTCCTCGGTGCACGGCTCGGGCCAGGAGGCGCGCCGCCGGCTCGAGGACGCCCGCTCGGCGATCGCCGTCGCGCTCGGCTGCGAGCCGATCGAGGTGATCCTCACCGCGGGCGGCACCGAGGCGATCAACCTGGCGCTGAAAGGCCTCTACTGGCAGCGCGTCGCGGAGTCCCCGGCGCGCACGCGCATCCTCGTGCCCGGCGGCGAGCACCACGCCACGATCGACACGGTGGAGTGGCTCGCCGCCCACGAGGGAGCCCGGATCGAATGGCTCGCGCTCGACGCGGAGGGGACGCTGCGGCCCGAGACGCTCGAGGCGGCGCTCGCCGCGGATCCCGGCTCCGTCGCGCTGGTCTCCGCGCTCTGGGTGAACAACGAGATCGGCACCATCGCCCCGGTCGCCGAGCTGGCCGCGGTCTGCGCCCGCGCCGGCGTGCCGCTGCACCTCGACGCCGTCGCGGCGCTCGGCCACGTCCCGCTCGAGATCGCAGCGGTGCGGCGCGCCTCCGGCTCCCGCGATGGCGCGGGTCTCGTCGCGGTCAGCGTCTCGGGGCACAAGGTCGGCGGGCCGATCGCGACCGGCGCCCTCGTCCTGGCGCGCGACGCCCGGGTCGTGCCGGTGCTGCACGGCGGTGGCCAGCAGCGCGGGGTCCGCTCGGGCACCCAGGACGTCCCCGGGGCGGCGGCGTTCGCGGCGGCCGTGACGGAGGCGGTCGCGGAGCTGCCCGGGGAGGCGCTGCGATTGGCGGCTCTGCGCGATCGGCTCGTCGCGGGGATCCTCGCGGCCGTCCCCGGTGCGACGCTGACCGGACCGGCCGTCGACTCCGGCCGGCGGGTCGCGAGCAACGCGCACGTCGCCTTCCCCGGCGCGCAGGGCGACTCGCTCCTCTTCCTCCTGGACATGGCGGGCGTCTCGGTGTCCACCGGCTCGGCCTGCACGGCGGGCATCCCCGAGCCCTCGCACGTGGTGCTGGCGCTCGGCCGCAGCGAGGACGAGGCGCGCGGCGTGCTCCGGATGACGCTGGGCTGGACCAGCACGGACGCCGACGTCGACGCGCTGCTCGCGGCGCTGCCCGACGTTTACGCGCGGGCGGCCCGCGCCGGCCTGTCCCGCCGCGCCGTGCTCCCCGCCTGACGCCGCCTCCGCGCGGTGCCCACCCGTTGTGCAGGCGCTCGTCCGTTGTGCAGGCGTCCGGCGCGAGTCGCCCGATCCTCCGTGCAGGTCTGCGCCGAATGCGCGCGATCACCTGCAGATCGGACGCGACCGGGGACGGACCGCCGCGAATCGCGCACACCGCACGCCCGCCGCCCGCTCGTAGACTCGAACGGTGAAGGTTCTTGCGGCGATGAGCGGTGGAGTGGACTCGGCGGTGGCCGCGGCCCGCGCGGTGGAGGCGGGGCACGAGGTGGTCGGCGTGCACCTCGCGCTGAGCAGGATGCCCGGCACGCTGCGCACCGGCAGCCGCGGCTGCTGCACGATCGAGGACTCGATGGACGCCCAGCGCGCCGCCAACGTCCTCGGCATCCCCTACTACGTGTGGGACTTCTCCGAGCGGTTCAAGCTCGACGTGGTCGACGACTTCGTAGCCGAGTACGCCGCCGGCCGCACCCCCAACCCGTGCATGCGCTGCAACGAGCGGATCAAGTTCGCTGCCCTGCTCGAAAAGGCGCTCGACCTCGGCTTCGACGCCGTCTGCACCGGCCACTACGCCTCCCTCGAGACGGCGGCCGACGGCAGCCCCGAGCTGCACCGCGCGAGCGACGAGGCGAAGGACCAGTCCTACGTCCTCGGCGTGCTCACCACCGCGCAGCTCGAGCACTCGATGTTCCCGCTCGGCTCGACGCCGTCGAAGGCGGTCGTCCGGGCGGAGGCGGCGCGTCGCGGCCTGAGCGTCGCGAACAAGCCGGACAGCTACGACATCTGCTTCATCCCCGACGGCGACACCCGCGGCTGGCTCTCGGAGCGCGTCGCCCCCGAGACCGGCGCGATCGTCGACCGCGACGGCGCGGTGGTCGGCGCCCACGAGGGAGCGCACGGCTACACCGTCGGCCAGCGCCGGGGCCTGCATCTCGGCGTGCCCGCGCCGGACGGCCGCCCGCGCTTCGTCCTCGAGGTGCGGCCGAAGACCAACGAGGTCGTCGTCGGTCCGCGGGAGGCGCTGCGCATCGGCGAGATCGCCGGCTCGCGCTTCACCTGGGCCGGCGCCGCGCCGGAGGACGCGTCGACGCCGTTCCGCTGCGACGTGCAGATCCGCGCGCACGCCGACCCGGTCCCGGCGACCGCCGTGGTGTCGGACGTCTCTGGGAAGGTGGAGCTCGTGATCACTCCCGACTCGCCGCTCGACGGCGTCGCCCCCGGCCAGACGGCCGTCGTCTACCTCGGCACCCGCGTGCTCGGCCAGTGCACCATCGACCGCACGGTCGCGGCCGACCTCGTCGGTGCCTCCGCGAACGGAGTGGTGCTCTGATGGCCGCGACGCCCGAGGCGAGCGCGACGCCGGCGGCGGACCTCGATCCGGCGCAGCGCGTCGACGAGCTGCGCGCGCGGATCCGCTCGGCGAGCGAGGACTACTACGCGGCCGACGCCTCGCCGCTCGCCGACGCCGAGTACGACGCGCTCGTCCGCGAGCTCGCCGAGCTCGAGACGGCGCACCCCGAGCTGGCCAGCGAGGACTCGCCGACGCAGACCGTCGGGGGAGTGGTCGCCGCCGGTCTCGACCCGATCGATCACGCCGAGCGGATGCTCTCGCTGGACAACGTCTTCTCGGCCGAGGAGCTGCGCGAGTGGTGTGACAAGACCGTCGCCTCCGCCGCCCGCCCGGTCGCCTGGCTGACCGAGCTCAAGATCGACGGCCTCGCCATCTCGCTGCACTACGAGAACGGCCGCCTCGTCACCGCGGCCACCCGCGGCGACGGGCGGACCGGCGAGGACGTCACCGTCAACGCTCTGCGCGTGGCCGGCATCCCGCAGCAGCTGGCAGGCGAGGGGCACCCCGCGCTGGTCGAGGTCCGCGGCGAGGTCTTCATCTCCGTGCGCGAGTTCGCGGCACTGAACGCCCTGCAGGAGACCCTGCGGGACGAGGCCGTCGAGGAGGCGCGCGAGCGCTGGTCGGCTCGGCCGAGCGCCACCCGCAAGCCCTTCGACGAGGAGCGGGTCCGCGACAGCGCCCTGCGCCGCTTCCCCACCTTCGCCAACCCGCGGAACGCCGCGAGCGGCGGGCTCCGCCAGCAGCTCGACAAGAAGTCCGGCCTCGACCTCCGCGCCGGCGAGGCCCGGGTCGGCTCGCTCGCGCTCTACGTGCACGGCATCGGCGCCTGGCCCGACCCGCCGGTGCAGAGCCAGTCCGAGGTCTACGGCCTGCTCGCCTCCTGGGGGCTGCCGGTCAGCGCGCACAACCGGGTCTCGGAGTCGGTCGACGAGGTCCTCGCCTTCGTCGAGCAGTACGGCCGCGAGCGACACTCGGTCGAGCACGAGATCGACGGCGTCGTCGTCAAGGTCGACGAGCTGGAGCTGCACGACGAGCTCGGCGCCACCAGCCGTGCCCCGCGCTGGGCCATCGCCTACAAGTACCCGCCCGAGGAGGTGCACACCAAGCTCCTCGACATCGTCGTCAGCGTCGGTCGCACCGGCCGGGCCACCCCGTTCGCGCAGATGGAGAAGGTCAAGGTCGCCGGCTCCGAGGTGCGCCAGGCCACGCTGCACAACGCCGACGTGGTGAAGGCCAAGGGCGTGCTTATCGGCGACACCGTCGTGCTGCGCAAGGCCGGCGACGTCATCCCCGAGGTGCTCGGCCCGGTGATCGAGCTGCGCGACGGCAGCGAGCGCGAGTTCGTGATGCCGACGCAGTGCCCCGAATGCGGCACGACCCTCGCTCCCGCCAAGGAGGGCGACGTCGATCTGCGCTGCCCGAACGCCCGCTCCTGCCCCGCGCAGGTGCGCGGCCGCGTCGAGCACATCGGCAGCCGCGGCGCGCTCGACATCGAGGTGCTCGGCGAGGTGACCGCCGCGGCGCTGACCCAGCCGTTCGTGCCCGCGGAGCCGCCGCTCGACACCGAGGCCGGTCTCTTCGAGCTGCGGATCGAGGACGTCTTCCCGATCGAGGTCGTCGTCCGCGACAGCGAGACCGGGCTGCAGAAGCTCGACGACCGGGGCGAGGCGAAGGTCGTCGGCCCGTTCAAGCGCAAGCGGCAGAAGCGCGACGGCCCGTTCGACCCGTCGGCGGAGGTGTTCGGCGGCGACGCGGAGTACGTGCCGTCGACGACCGGTCTCGCGCTGATCGCCAACATCGAGAAGGCGAAGACGTCGCCGCTCTGGCGCTTCCTGGTGTCGCTCAGCATCCGGCACGTCGGCCCGGTCGCCGCGCGCGCCCTGGCCGGGCACTTCGGCTCGCTCGACGCGATCCGCGCGGCCAGCCGCGAGGAGCTCGCCGCGGTCGACGGCGTCGGCGGCATCATCGGCGACGCGGTGCTCGCCTGGTTCGAGGTCGACTGGCACGCCGAGATCGTCGACCGCTGGGCGAAGGCCGGCGTGCAGTTCGCCACGCCCGGCCACCCCGGCCCCGGTGCGGCCGACGCCGCGGGCGGCGTGCTCGCCGGGCTGACCGTCGTCGCGACCGGCTCGCTCGAGGGCTACAGCCGCGAGGGGGCACAGGAGGCGATCCTCGCCGCCGGCGGCAAGGCCGGCTCGAGCGTCTCCAAGAAGACGCACTACGTCGCCGCCGGCCCCGGCGCCGGCAGCAAGCTCGGCAAGGCGGAGGCGCTCGGCGTGCGGATCATCACCGCCGCGGAGTTCCACCTGCTCGTGACCGAGGGGCCTGACTCGATCGCGCTGCCCGAGGAAGCGGCCTCGGAGGAGGCGGCCGGGGACGCGCCTGTGGCCGACGCACCCGCCGCCGACGGCACCGACCCGGTCGCCACCGAGGCGCCGGCCGACGAGACTGCCGATGCGCCGACCGCCGATGCGCCCGCCACTGAGGAGACCCCCGACGCGGATGTCTGACCGGCCCGGCGAGGAGCGGCGGGCGTTCCTCCGCCGCTCCTTCGCCGAGGCCGCCTCGACCGCGCTGGACGCCGCCGCCCGCGCCGTGCCGCTGACGCCGCGCGAGCGCGACGCCGCCGCCGCGCTGGCCCGGATCGATCACCTCGTCGTCCTGTCCTTCGACGGCCGGCCGCGCCGCCAGGTCTTCGGTGCCCTCGACGGCGAGCCGGGCAGCGACTTCGCCGGCGGCACCGACGAGGTGCTGACCGCCCCCGGCCCCGGGACTCCGGGCGACCGCTTCACCCCCGCGATGCTCCCCGTGCACACGCTGCTCGCGCACTCGTTCGCGCGCGCCGACCACTGGCGCGCGGACGGCCGTGACCCGCTCCGGTCGCTGCTCGACTCGGTCCGGCACGCCGGAACCGACTGGTCCCTGGTCGTCGACGATCGCCAGGGCGTCTCCACCACGCTGCTTGCCGATCCCGAGTGGCCGCACCACGATTTCGCGGTCGCCGCCGCCGCCGGGGGAGCCCTCCTTCCGCTCTCCGGTTTCGCGGGCGTGGCCGCCGCGGGCTCACTGCCGCCGGTCGTCCTGGTCGAGCCCCGCTCGCTCGTCGATCCGGCCGACTTCGCCGCCGCCGACGATCCGAGCGCCTCGCGGTCCGCGGACGCGCGCGTCGCCGAGCGGCTCCTGCACGAGAGCGTCGACGCGGCCAGGGCGGCGGAGTCGGCCGGGCGCCGGGTGCTGCTGCTCGTCACCGCGCGGGGGCAGGCCGATCGCCCCGGCGACGTCCCGGCCCTCCTCGTCGCCTCGAGCGCGCGGCCGGGCGAGCGCCTGAGCGCCGCACTCGCTCCGACCACCCCCGCCCTCCTGCACCGCGCCCGCTTCGCCGCGGACCGCCGGGCCCTGGCCGACGCCGGCGTGCTCGCCGTCGCCGAGGCGCTGTCCGGACCCGCCCGGCCGCTGTCGCGCTACCCGCGCACGGCACCCGCCTTCGCGCCGGAGGACCGGGGTCACTCGATGGGGCCGGCCCTGGCCGCAGCCCTCGCCGCGGCGGGCGTCACCGCCGAGCCCGGCGACGTCGAACAGGCCCTCATGATGCTCCGAGCCGCCGCGCCGGGCGCGTCGCTACACTCCCCGGAGGCACGGATCCGCGGCACGCGGGAAGGGCGGGACGCATGAGCGGCACCGACGGCGGCGGCGATCGCACCCCGCGCGACGACGCCCCTCGTTCGCGCTCCCGGCGGCGCTTCCTGGCCGGCAGCGCGGTCGCCGGCGGAGTCGCCGCCGCGGGCCTCACCGGCGGAGCGATCGGCGCGGCCGTCGCCTCCGGCCGGGACCGCGAGGCCGAATCGCCGCTGCCCGAGCGCAGCGAGCCGGGCTTCGACCACGTCGTCGTCGTGATGTTCGAGAACCGCTCCTTCGACAACATCCTCGGGCAGCTCTACGCGGCCGGCGGCCCGCCCGCGGGCGAGACCTTCGAGGGCCTGCAGACCGGCGAGCACTCCAACACCACCGCCGCGGGCGACACCGTCACCGCGCACGTCTACGAGGGCGCGACCGACACCGTCATGCGCCAGCCCGATCCCGACCCGGGCGAGGAGTACCCGCACGTCAACACCCAGCTCTTCGGCACGATCGACCCGCCGTCGAACGCCGGGGCGTCCGTCGGCGCGATGACGGCTCCCTACAACGCGCCCGCCGACGCCTCCGCGCCGACGATGAGCGGGTTCCTCGAGGACTACGTGCAGAACCTCCGCCACCTGAAGAAGGGCGAGGAGCCCACCCGCGAGGAGTACGGCACGATCATGGGCGGCTTCTCGCCGGACATGCTGCCCGTCTTCTCGACACTGGCCCGCGAGTTCGCCGTCTTCGACCACTGGTTCTGCGCCGTCCCCTCGCAGACCTTCTGCAACCGCTCGTTCTTCCACGCCTCGACCTCGCACGGCTTCGTCACCAACAAGCACGGCGGCGGCTACGAGAAGTGGCTCGCCGACGACCTGGCCGATGCGCCGACGGTCTTCAACCGCCTCGAGGAGGCCGGGAAGAGCTGGCGGGTGTACTTCGACGCGCTGCAGGTCGTCTCCTACACCGGCTTCCTGCACGCGCCGGTGCTCGAGAAGTACTGGAAGACCAACTTCGCCCCGATGGAGCAGTTCTACGCGGACGTCGCGAACGGCGAGCTGCCCGACTACGCCTTCGTCGAGCCGCGGCTCGTCTTCGACCACAACGACATGCACCCGCCGACCGGCGTCCTGCACGAGGACGAGGTCGACGGGCAGCCGCTCTACGACAGCGCGCTCTCCGACGTGCGCGCGGGGGAGCTGCTGCTGCACCAGATCTACTCGGCGATCCGCGAGAGCGCGTCGACGACGGGCTCGAACGCGATCAACACCCTGCTGCTGGCCACCTTCGACGAGCACGGCGGTCTCTACGACCACGTGCCGCCGCCCGCCGCGACCCCGCCCGGCGACGGCCGCGAGGGCGAGATGGGCTTCGGCTTCGATCGCCTCGGCTGCCGCGTGCCGGCCATCGCGATCTCCGCCTACACGCGGGCCGGCACGATCCTGCACGACGAGATGCACCACGGCGCCCTGATCCGCACCCTCAGCCGCCTGCACGGGCTCGAGCCGCTCACCGCCAGGGACGCGGACGCGCCCGACTTCTTCGGTGTGGTCACCCTCGACAACCCGCGGCAGATCGACGACTGGCCGACCACCGTGCCGCAGTACCTGCCGCCGAATCCGGAGGCGACCCCGCCGCACCCGGCCAACGCGAACAGGGACAAGCCGCTCAGCCCGCCGGCCCTCGGGCTGATGGGCCTGCTGCTCGCCCGCTACGGCGACCCGGGCGACGACCTGCCGACCACCTACCAGGGCGCCTACGAGGCGCTGCTGAAGCACGGCACGAGCCTCTTCGGCACCGGCACGGTCACCGCGTCGCCCACCCCATCGCCCACCCCGTCGCCCGGGGCCTGAGCGGAGGGAGCGTCGGTGCCCCTGGCTAGACTGGACGCCGATTCCCACGAACCACCCGACGGAGACGCATGTCCGAGATCACGGCCGACACGGTCGCCCATCTGGCCTCGCTGGCCAGGATCGACCTCACCACCGAGGAGATCGAGAACCTCACCCGGGAGCTCGGTCAGATCGTCGACTCGGTGACGGCGATCCAGGCCGTCGCCACGCCCGACGTCCCGGCCACCAGCCACCCCATCCCGCTCGAGAACGTGTTCCGCCCCGACGTCGTGGGCGAGACGCTGACCCTCGAGCAGGCGCTCTCCGGGGCTCCCGAGCACGACGGCAGCCGCTTCCAGGTCTCCGCGATCCTGGGGGAGGAGCAGTGAGCGCCCACGGCGACGAGCTCGTCCGCCTCAGCGCCTCCGCCCTCGCCTCGCGCCTCGCCGACGGCTCCGTCTCCTCGCGCGAGGCGACGCAGGCGCACCTCGACCGCATCGCCGCGGTCGACGGCGCCGTGCACGCCTTCCTGCACGTCGCGGGCGACGCCGCGACCGCGACGGCCGACGCGATCGACCGCCGCCGCGCGGAGGGCGAGTCGCTGCACCCGCTCGCCGGCGTCCCGCTCGCGGTCAAGGACGTCATCGTCACGAACGACATGCCGACCACCGCGGGCTCGCGCATCCTCGAGGGCTGGCGCCCGCCCTACGACGCGACCGTGATGCAGAAGGTCCGCGCGGCCGGCCTCGTGCCGATCGGCAAGACCAACATGGACGAGTTCGCGATGGGCTCGACAACCGAGCGCTCCGCCTACGGCCCCACCCACAACCCCTGGGACCTCGACCGCATCCCCGGCGGCTCCGGCGGCGGCTCGGCCGCGGCCGTCGCGAGCTACGAGGCGCCGCTGGCCCTCGGCTCCGACACCGGCGGCTCGATCCGCCAGCCCGCGCACGTCACCGGCACCGTCGGCGTCAAGCCGACCTACGGCGGGGTCTCCCGCTACGGCGCCGTCGCGCTGGCCTCGAGCCTCGACCAGATCGGCCCGGTCTCGCGCACGGTCCTGGACTCGGCGCTGCTGCACGACGTCATCGCCGGGCACGACCCGCGCGACTCGACCTCGCTCCGCGACGAGTGGCCCTCCTTCGCCGATGCGGTCCGCCGCGCCGACGTGAAGGGCCTGCGGATCGGCGTGCTCAAGGAGCTCGACGGGGGAGAGGGCTTCCAGCCCGGTGTCCTCGCCCGCTTCCACGAGGCCCTCGCGGTGCTGGAGAAGGCCGGCGCCGAGATCGTCGAGGTCAGCGCGCCGAGCATCGAGCACGCCGTCGCCGCGTACTACCTGATCCTCCCCGCGGAGGCGTCGAGCAACCTCGCGAAGTTCGACTCCGTCCGCTTCGGCCTCCGGGTCACCCCGAAGGGCGGCGGCACGGTCGAGCAGGTCATGGCCGCGACCCGCGAGCAGGGCTTCGGCCCCGAGGTGAAGCGCCGCATCATCCTCGGCACCTACGCGCTCTCGGCCGGCTACTACGACGCCTACTACGGCAGCGCGCAGAAGGTGCGGACCCTGGTCCAGCGCGACTTCGACGCCGCCTTCGCCTCGGTCGACGTGATCGCCTCGCCGACCGCGCCGACCACCGCCTACCGGCTCGGCGAGAAGCTCGACGACCCGCTGGCGATGTACCGCGGCGACATCGCCACGATCCCGGCGAACCTGGCCGGCATCCCCGGCATCTCGGTCCCCGCCGGTCTCGCCGACGAGGACGGCCTGCCGGTCGGCGTCCAGTTCCTGGCCCCCGCCCGCCAGGACGTCCGGCTCTACACCGTCGGCGGCGCGCTCGAGGCGCTCCTGGAGGAGCAGTGGGGCCACCCGCTGCTCTCGCAGGCGCCCGATCTCGCCGCCGCCCAGCTCTCCGCCCCCCAGGAAGGTGCCGTCTGATGGCCTCCGCGCACGCGTCCGCCCCCGAGCTGATGGACTACGACGAGGTCTTCGAGCGCTTCGAGCCGGTCCTCGGCTTCGAGGTGCATATCGAGCTCAACACGAAGACGAAGATGTTCTCGGACGCCCCGAACATCGCCGGCTCCGAGCCGAACACGAACACGACGCCCGTGTGCCTGGGCCTGCCCGGCTCGCTGCCGGTCGTCAACGAGCAGGCCGTCCGCTACTCGATCAGCCTCGGCCTCGCGCTCGGCTGCTCGATCGCGCCGTCCAGCCGCTTCGCTCGGAAGAACTACTTCTACCCGGACATGGCGAAGAACTACCAGATCTCGCAGTTCGACGAGCCGATCGCGTTCGAGGGCTCGGTGGAGGTCGAGCTCGCCGACGGCAGCGTCGTGCACATCCCGATCGAGCGTGCGCACATGGAGGAGGACGCGGGCAAGCTGACCCACGTCGGCGGCTCCACCGGCCGCATCCAGGGCGCGGAGTACTCGCTGGTCGATTACAACCGCGCCGGCGTCCCGCTGGTCGAGATCGTCACCAAGCCGATCCACGGCGCGGGCAAGAGCGCTCCGGAGTACGCGAAGGCCTACGTCGCCACCATCCGCGACATCGTCCTCGCGCTCGGCATCTCCGACGCGAAGATGGAGCGCGGCAACCTCCGCTGCGACGCGAACGTCTCGCTCAAGCCGATCGGCCAGGAGAAGCTCGGCACCCGCACCGAGACGAAGAACGTCAACTCGCTCCGCTCGGTCGAGCGCGCCGTGCGCTACGAGATCCAGCGCCAGGGCGCGATCCTCGCCGCCGGCGGCACGATCACGCAGGAGACACGGCACTGGCACGAGGACACCGGCCGCACCTCGGCCGGGCGCCCGAAGAGCGACGCCGACGACTACCGCTACTTCCCGGAGCCCGACCTGCTGCCCGTGGTGCCGAGCCCCGAGCTGATCGAGGAGCTGCGCGCCGCGCTGCCCGAGAAGCCCGCCGCCCGTCGCCGCCGGCTGAAGGCCGATTGGGGCTTCACCGACCTCGAGTTCCAGGACGTCGCGAACAGCGGTCTCCTGGTCGAGATCAGCGAGACCGTCGCCGCCGGTGCCTCGCCGCAGGCCGCCCGCAAGTGGTGGACCGGCGAGATCGCCCGGCTCGCCAACGCGGCGGGGCAGGACCCGGCCGCGCTGGTCGCTCCCGAGCAGGTCGCCGAGCTCGGCAGGCTGATCGACGCGGGCACCCTCACCGACCGCCTCGCCCGCGAGGTGCTCCAGGGCGTCATCGCCGGCGAGGGCACCCCGCAGGAGGTCGTCGACGCCCGCGGGCTCGCGGTCGTCTCGGACGACGGCGCCCTCATCGAGGCGATCGACGCCGCCCTGGCCTCGCAGCCCGACGTGCTCGCGAAGATCCGGGACGGCAAGGTCCAGGCCGCCGGCGCGGTCATCGGCGCGGTGATGAAGGCGATGAAGGGCCAGGCCGACGCGGCCCGCGTCCGCGAGCTCGTCCTCGAGCGCGCGGCCGGCTGAGTCGATGCGCGGGGAACGGACGGCGGCGTGAGCACCCTGCCCGGCGACGCGTCCGTCCCCGCTCGGCTCGATCTGCCGGGCGGGGCGTTCCTCCGCCCGCTCGCGACGAGCGACGCGGATCTGCTGCACCCGGTGATCGGGCAGCGCCGCGGCTGGCTCGCAGCGCTGCTGCCCGAGGGCGACCCGAGCGGCCTGCCCTCCGCTTCCCCGGGTGACGACCTGCGCGCGCTCCGGCTGCTCGAGACCGCCGCGCGCGATCGGCGCCTCTTCGCCTACCTCCTGGTCGGCGCGGACTGGACCGAGGTCCTCGGTGCCCTGAGCGTCCGGCCCGTCGGCGACGACCACGCCGAAGCGTCCTGGTGGGTGGTGCCGAGCCTCGTCGGGTCCCGCCTCGAGGAGGAGCTCGATGCCTACGCGCGACGCTGGCTGCTGCTGCGCTGGCCGTTCGAGCGCGTCGAGACCCCCGACAACCACCCCGAGGAGCCGGCCGCCCTCGCCGGGGCCAACCTGCTCCCACTGCTCCCCGACACTCCGGCGCGCACCCCGCTGCCCGAGCCGGACCTCGCGGCGGCGGAAGCGCTCTGGGCCGCCTACCGGGCGCACGAGCCGACCGCGCCCGAGGAACTGCCCCTCGTCGAGTCGTTCGGCGACTCGGTCGAGCTCGCCGACGAGCTGCTCGCCCTGGTGCGGCGCGGCGTCAAGACCGCGACGGCCTCGCTCGTCGGCGACGAGCCCGTGCCCCGCGTCGGCGACCACTGGATCGTCTGCGACGGCGCCGGTGTCGCCCGCGTCGTGCTACGGACCGTCGAGATCCGTCTCGGTCCGCTCGACAGCGTGGACGACGCCTTCGCCTGGGACGAGGGCGAGAACGACCGCTCGCGGGAGTCCTGGCTCGCCGGGCACCGCCGCTACTTCGAGCGCGAGTCGCCGGGCGGAATCGGCACCGTCGTCTTCGAGCGCTTCCGTCTGGTCTGGCCGGAGGAGGATGCGACCGTCGCCGCGGGCTTCTCGCGGCGGATCGCCTCCGAGCGGCCGGACGGCGCACCCTAGGCCGGTTCGGGGGGTTCCCCTGATGCTCCACTCAGCGGCCCTGCGCCAGAGTGGAGTCATGGCTACTCTCGTGCGCCCCCGTCGGGGCAAGATCATCGCCGGCGTCTGCGCCGGCCTCGCAAACCGCTTCGGCTGGAGCCCCTTCCTGGTCCGGCTGCTCTTCGTGCTCTCCTGCCTGCTCCCCGGGCCGCAGATCATCGCGTACCTCGTGATGTGGGTGGTCGTCCCGAAGCAGAAGTGATCCCGGCGCTCCTCCGTCAGTCGGCCTCCCTCGGGAGCGGCGGCGGGGGAGCGTCTCTCTTCGCGTGGTGAACGTTCACGGCGACGTACCGCGCCACGCTTGACCCGACCCCTCGTGCCCCTCTAGCGTGGTGCGTGAACGTTCACGTCGACGACGCCGCGAAAGGGCCACGCATGACCGACTCCACCCCGACCACCACCACCGCACCGGGCTGGGCGGTGCTCGGCCCCGGCAGCATCGCGCGCCGGTTCCTCTCCCAGCTCCCGGCGAGCAGCCGCGGCGCCCGACTCGTCGCGGCGGGCAGCTCCGATCAGGGGCGCGCCGCCGCCTTCGCCGCCGAAGCGGTCGAGCACGGCTTCCCGGACGCGACCGCGGGCGACTACGCCGCGGTCCTCGCCGATCCGCAGGTCAGTGCCGTCTACATCTCCACGGTGCACACCGGCCACGCGGCGCTCGTCCTCCAGGCGCTCGAGGCCGGCAAGGCCGTGCTCTGCGAGAAGCCGCTCGCCGTCAACCACGGCACCGCGATGGCCCTCGTCGACGCCGCCCGCAGCGCCGGGCTGCCGCTGGTCGAGGCGTACATGTACCGCTTCCACCCGCAGACCGCCGCGCTGCTCGACCTCGTCCGCGACGGCGCGATCGGCGACGTCGTGCACATCGACGCCTCCTTCTCCTTCCGCACCGGCGCCCGCGAGGGCCGCCTCTACGACGTCGCAACGGCCGGCGGCGGCATCCTCGACGTCGGCGGCTACACCGTCACCGCCGCGGCGGCCGTGGTCCAGGCCGCGACCGGCGTCGCCGTCGCCGAGCCCGTCGAGTTCGACGCGCAGGGCACGCTCGGCCCGACCGGCGTCGACGAGTGGAGCGTCGCCCGCGCGACCTACCGCGGCGGCATCACCGCGACCCTCCGCACCGGAGTGGCGCTGGACGACGTGAACGCCCTGACCGTCCACGGCACCCGCGGCCGTCTGCACGTGGCCGACCCGTGGTTCGGCGCGGCCGAGACGGGCATCGAGATCAGCGTCGTCGGCGAGGAGCCCCGCATCGTCGCCTTCGAGGGGGAGAGCCCCTACGCGCTCGAGGCGGACGCGACGACCGACGCCCTCGCCGCCGGGCAGGTCGAGGCCGCGCAGATGACCCTGGACGAGACGCTCGCGACCGCGCGCACGCTCGACCGCTGGCGCGCAGCGGTCGGCCTGCGCTTCCCGTTCGAGGCCGAGACCGCGGACATCCCCACCGTCTCCGGCCGGCCGCTGCGCGTCGCTGTGGACGCGCCGATGCTCTCCGGCGAGATCCCCGGCGTCGGCAAGCGGATGTCGCGGCTCGTGATGGGCGTCGACAACCAGCCCGACCTCGCGCACGCCTCGGCGATCTTCGACGCCTTCGTCGAGCAGGGCGGCACCGCCTTCGACACCGGCTACATCTACGGCGGCGGCGTGCTCGAGGGCCGTCTCGGGCAGTGGATCCGGAACCGCGGCATCCGCGAGGACGTCGTCGTGATCACCAAGGGCGCGCACACCCCGTACTGCGACCCGGAGTCGCTCACCCGCCAGCTGCTCGAGAGCCTCGAGCGCCAGGGCACCGACTACGCCGACATCTACCTGATGCACCGCGACAACCTCGAGGTGCCGGTGGGCGAGTTCGTCGACGTGATGGACGAGCACCAGCGCGCCGGGCGGATCCGCGCCTACGGCGTCTCGAACTGGACGCCCGCGCGCTTCGACGAGGCGCAGGAGTACGCCCGGGCCAACGGCCGGGCCGGCTTCCAGGCGCTGAGCAACCACTTCGGCCTGGCCGAGGCGTACGACGTGCCGTGGGAGGGCTGCGTGCACGTCACCGACCGGGCCTCGAAGGAGTGGCTGGTCGAGCGGCAGATCCCGCTGCTGCCGTGGTCCTCGCAGGCCCGCGGCTTCTTCACCGGCCGAGCCCGCCCGGACGACACCAGCGACGCCGAGCTGGTGCGCTGCTACTACGGGCCCGACAACTTCGAGCGGCTCCGGCGGGCCGAGCAGCTGGCGGCCGGGCACGGCGTCGGAGCGACGGCCATCGCCCTGGCCTACGTGCTCGCGCAGCCGTTCCCGACCTTCCCGCTCTTCGGACCGCGCACTATCACCGAGCTGCGCTCGTCGATGCGCGGCCTGTCGATCGAGCTGACTCCGGAGCAGACGGCGTGGCTCGACCTCCGCGCCTGAGCGGTGCCGAGGCCGGCGGCCGCGCGACGATCCACGACGTCGCGGCGGCCGCCGGGGTCTCCCGCCAGACCGTCACCCGGGCGATGAACGGCATGCCGGGCATCAGCGAGGAGACGAAGCAGCGTGTCCTCGACGCGGCGGAGCAGCTGTCCTACCGGCCGTCGCGCTTCGGCCGCGGCCTGGTGACGGGTGGCGAGCACCAGCTCGGACTCGTCGTCGACGACCTGCGGAACCCGTGGTCGCCGGAGCTCGCCTCCGCCGTCGTCCGGGTCGCCGCGGCGCGGGGCTGGAACGTGTCGCTCGCGGACGTCGGCCTCGCCGCCGACTCCGATCGGATGATCCAGGCGCTCGGCGCGCAGACGGACGCGGTGATCGGCACCTTCGGCGATCGGGCCGCGGAGTGGATCGAGCGGCTCGGCTCCGTGCCCGTGGTGGAGCTCGATCCCACCGGTGATCCGCTGCGGGCCGCGGTCGTGCTCGACCACTCCGACGCGGTCGAGGCGCTGGCCGAGCACCTCGCCGGAGCGGGCGTGCGGAATCCGGTGATCGTCGACGTCTCGGGGAACGCGCGGCCGAGCAGGCGGGCCCAGCTGCTGCTGGGCGCCTTCGCCGCGCACGGCCTCGAGCCGTCGGTCGTCCGCGCCGACGGCCCGACCGCCCAGGCCGCGGCGGAGGCGACCGAGCGGATCGTCGCCCGACCGCGGGTCGCCGACGCGATCGTCGCGTTCAACGACCTCTGCGCGCTCGGCGTGCTCTCCGCCTGCCGCCGGGCGGGCGTGGACGTGCCCGGCGACGTCCGGGTGGTCGGCATCGACGGCCTCTCGATCGGACGCCTGCTCGCCCCGACGCTGACGACCCTCGCCGTCGACCTCGACGAGCTCGCCCGGCACGCCCTCGACCTCGCCGTCGCCATGATCGCCGGCGACCTCCCGAAGGGCGGCCCGTCGGTGCACCGCACCGTCCGACACCAGCTCGTCCTCCGCGAGTCCGCCTGACCCCCGCGGAGGACCCGCGTTCCGCGAGTCGGGTCCCGAGGAGGACTCGCGTGCCGCGGGCCGCTCTCCCACGGGGGTCTCGCGTGCCGCGAGCCGCGCCCTCACGGGTCCGCCTGACCGCGACGAAGAGGACTCGCGTGCCGCGAGCGGCGCCCTCATGCTGGTCGAGTAGCCCCGGAGGGGCGTATCGAGACCCGCCGTCGTCAGCAGGGCGGGTCTGCAGACTCGTCTTCTGACGCTGGTGGATCTCGATGCGCCCGCTCCGCGGCCTACTCGATCAGCAGGGAGACGGAGTGGCGCTTCGCGCCACCTCTCCTGTCTTCGTCGACGGCTGATGACCGACGCTGGGCTCGCTCTGAGTGAACCCTCAGCGATCCCTGCGGAGGGAGGCCTAGCGTTGCGCTGTGCGTGCGCATCCTGCCGCGCCGAGGAGGAGATCATGGGATTCCTGGACCGACTGCTGGGCCGCGAAGAGCGACCCGAGGAGCGCCGCCCCGCCGCCGGCTACCCGGCCCCTGCGGCCGCGGAGCGCCGCGCCGACGCCCCGTCCTACGGCACCCCGCCCGCGCAGTCCGCGCGCAGCAAGGACGAGATCGCGATCGAGCGCTACCGCTACCTCCTGCGCACCGCGCCGCCCGAGGCGATCGAGCAGGTGCACCGCGAGGCGTTCGAGCAGCTCACTCCCGAGCAGCGGCAGCAGGTCTTCCGCGAGCTGAGCGAGGGTGCGCCCGCGGGCGACGCCCCGCGCGCCGACGACGCGCAGTCGCTCGCCCAGTCGGCGACCCGCAGCGAGCTGCGCCAGCCCGGCTTCATGGAGCGGCGCTTCTCCGGCGGCGGCGCCGGCGGCATGGGCTTCGGCGGCGTGCTCGCCTCGTCGATGCTCGGCACCATCGTCGGCTTCGTGATCGGCTCCGCCATCGCCGACGCGTTCATCCCCGACGGGGTCGGCGAGTCGGTCCAGGCCGAGGGTGCCGACGGTGCAGACGGCGGAGACGCGGGAGCGGACGGCGGCGACACCGGTGCCGGCGACGCGGGGGGCGACTACGGCGGAGGCGACTACGGCGGAGGCGACTTCGGCGGCGGAGGCGACATCGGTGGCGGCGGCGACTTCGGGGGCGGCGACTTCGGCGGAGGCTTCGACTTCTGACCCCCGCGAGTCCTGAGGCCGGCGAAGGACCGCCCGGCCTCAGGACTCGTCGAGCAGCAGCGCTTTCACCTCGCGGCGCAGCACCTTCCCGATCATGCTCCGCGGCAGCTCGTCGACGACGACGATCCGCTTGGGCACCTTGTAGGGCGTGAGCGCCTCGCGCACGGTGCGGCGCGCCTCCTCCTGATCGAGGTGAGCACCCGGCTCGAGGACGACCGCGGCAGCGACCTGCTCGCCGCTGCGGGCGTCCGGCAGGCCGACGACGGCCACGTCGCGGACGGCGGGCAGCCGGCGGAGCACCTCCTCGACCTCCGACGGCGAGACGTTGAACCCGCCGGTGATGATCAGCTCCTTGATCCGGTCGACGATGGTGACGAAGCCGTCCTCGTCGATCGTCGCGATGTCGCCGGTGCGGAACCAGCCCTCGGCGGTGAACACGGCCGCGGTCTCGTCGGGCTTGCGGTGGTAGCCGCGGAACACCTGCGGGCCGCGGACGACGAGCTCGCCCTGGCCGCCCGCGTCGACCTCGGTCTCCGGGTCCTCCGGATCGACGATCCGCACGTCCGTCCCCGGCAGCGGCAGCCCGACGGTCCCGGCCCGGCGCGCGGTGCTGACCGGGTTCGCCATCAGCACGGGCGAGGTCTCCGAGAGCCCGTAGCCCTCGACGAGCGTGCCGCCGGTCAGCGCCTCGAACGACTCGACCAGGTCCGGGTCGAGCGGCATGGCGCCCGAGATCGCGATCTCGATGCCCTGCAGCGAGACGCCCTTCTCCTTCGCACGGAGGGCGAGCCGCTCGGCGATCGGCGGGACCGCGGGCAGGAACGTCGCCGGGTGCTTCCGGACGACCTTGAGGACCAGGTCCGGATCGAACTTGGGGAACAGCACGAGCCGCGCGCCCATGCTCATCGCGAAGGTGAGGCAGAGGGTCAGCCCGTAGGCGTGGAACATCGGCAGGACCGCGTAGACGACGCAGTCGCCGCGACGGACCGTCGGCACCCAGGCGCGGGACTGCGCGGCGTTGGCCGTGAGGTTGAGGTGCGTCAGCTCCGCGCCCTTCGGGGCGCCGGTCGTCCCGCTGGTGTACTGGATGACCGCGAGGTCCTCCGCCGTCGGCCGCGGGTGCGCCGGGTCGAGCCGGCGGCGCAGCAGCGAGTCCCACTCGATCGCGCCGCGGACCTTCCCGGTCAGGGCGGCGCGCGACTCGCGGGCCTTGCGGATCGGCAGCCGGAGCGCCGCGCGCATCGGCGCGGGCATCGCCCGGGTCAGGTCGACGGAGACGATCGTCTCGACGCCGAGGTCCTCGGGGAGGTCCTGGACGAGCGGCACCACGCGGTCCCAGGCGATCGCGACCCGCGCGCCGTGGTCCTCGAACTGGTGCCGCAGCTCACGCGGCGTGTAGAGCGGGTTGTGCTCGACGACGACCGCGCCGAGACGCAGGACCGCGTAGAAGGCGACCACGTGCTGCGGGCAGTTCGGCAGGATCAGCGCGACCGGGTCGCCGGACCGCACGCCGAGCCGGCGCAGGCCCTCCGCGGCCTTCTCCACGTCGTCCGCGAGCTGGGCGTAGCTGGTCGAGCGGCCGAAGAACTCGAGCGCGACCTGGTGCGGATAGAGCCGCGCGGACTCGGTGACGATGTCGACGAGCGAGCCGGTCGGGAGCTCCAGCTCCTCCGGCACTCCCTCGGCGTAGCTGCGGATCCAGGGGCGGGGCGGGTGAGTGCTCACCCGCCCCACTCTAGGTGCAGGGCTCCCGGCGCCCGACGGGCCGGTGAGCGCTCAGGCGCCCTTCGCGACCGCGTCCTCGATGGCGACGTCGCCCGAGACGATCTCCCAGGTCCTTCCGATCGAGGAGGGATCGGCGAGCACCGCGATCACGGTGGCGGCGACGTCCTCGCGCGGGATGCTGCCCCGCTCGACGCTCTCGCCGAGCTCGATCCGGCCGGTGCCCTCGTCGTTGGTCAGACCGCCCGGGCGGAGGATCGTCCAGTCGAGGTCGGTGCCGCGCAGCGCCGTGTCGGCGTCGCGCTTGGCCTCGACGTAGGCGCGCCAGCCCTCCTCGGTGTCGTCGTCGAGCGGGGCGTCGACGCCGATCGCGCTGATCTGCACGAAGCGGCGGATGCCGGCGATCGCGGCCGCCTCCTGGCTGAGGACGGAGGCGCCGAGGTCGACGGTGCGCTTGCGCTCGGGACCCGAGTCGGGCCCGGCGCCGGCGGTGAAGACGAGGGCGTCCACGCCCTCCAGCCGCCCGGCGAAGTCCTCGGCGGTCGAGTGCTCGAGGTCGTGGACGAGCGGCTCGCCGCCGAGGCGGACGATGTCCTCCGAGTGGTCGGGGTTGCGGACGACTCCGACCGCTTCGTGTCCGGCGTCGTAGAGCAGATGGAGGATCTGCTGGCCGACCTTGCCGTGTGCTCCGATGACGGCGACGCGTGTCATGGGTGTCCCTTCCTCGTCGGGGCGCTGGGCCCCTGGTGCCGTCCGCGCGGTGGGCGCGGACCTCCCCATCCTGCCGTCGGCAGCCTGGGGTCGTTCTCAGGTGGTGCGGCTCGTGCGGCGCCGCTCAGGTGCCGCGGCTCACGCGGCGAGGCGGTCGTCGCGGCCGGTGACCGCCAGCAGCCGGCTCTGCAGCGGCGCGGTGGCGTCGATCGGCACGGGCGCCGCGAACAGCCCGCTCGCGCGCAGCGTCTCCTCCTGCGGCGCGAAGAGCTCCCACACGGCGGCGACGAGGCCCTCCTCCATCGCCTCCTCGCTGCCGGTGGCCCGCGCGAGATCCCAGGTGTGCACGGTGATGTCGGCGACCTGCTCCTGCAGCAGCTCCAGGGCGGTGACGGTGTCGCGGCCGAGGCGGAGCTCCGCGGCGGGGTCGACCTCGCGGGACACCGCGCGCAGCAGGGTCGTGACCCGGGTCCACTCGCTCCGCAGATCGGCGGCGACGGGCTCGAGGCGGATCGGCGACTCGTCGCCGCCGGAGAGGAGCGTGCGCGCGCGCTGCTGCTCGCGGACGACGTGCAGAACGAGCGCGCGGGTGTCCCACTCGGTGTCGGGGGTCGGCGCCGTCCAGTCGACGACAGCGTCGAGGCGGACCTCGAACGCGGCGTGCGCGCGGGCCTGCAGGTCGAGCCAGAGGCTCAGGTCGGAGTCGGGGGAGGCGGGCTCGTGCTCGTGCGTCATGTCTTCTCCGATGGAGTGATCGTGGGTGCTCGGGTCAACCGCCTGAGCGGCGCCGCCATTCCCACCGGGGCGGGTCCGCGCGAGGGCGGCCCGGTGTCGGTGGTGCGTGCGACCATGATCCTCGGAAGCACCGCCGTCAGGGGAGCGGTGCGCCACTCGAGCAGGGCGGAACGTGAGCAAGCAGGACGGCAGCGGGCGGCAGGTCACCACCGAGCCCTTCGACGACCCGCGCGCGAGCATCCTGCACGTCGACATGGATGCGTTCTTCGCCTCCGTCGAGCTGCTCGAGCACCCGGAGCTGCGCGGCAAGCCGGTCGTCGTCGGGCACATCGGCTCGCGCTCGGTGGTCACCGCCGCCACCTACGAGGCGCGCAAGTACGGCATCAACTCGGCCATGCCGATGGCCGTCGCCCTGCGCCGCTGCCCGCACGCGATCATCCTCGAGCCGCACATGGACCGCTACCGCGAGGCCTCGCGCCGGGTGATGGCGATCTTCGACTCCTTCACCCCGCTCGTCGAGCGGCTCAGCATCGACGAGGCGTTCCTCGACGTCGCCGGTGCGCGGCGCATCTCCGGCTCGCCCTGGGCCATCGGCACCGAGATCCGCCGGAGGGTGCACGACGAGCTCGGTCTCACCTGCTCCGTCGGCATCGCCAGCACCAAGTTCGTCGCCAAGCTCGCCTCCGGCCGCTCCAAGCCCGACGGCCTGCTCGTCGTGCCGTCCGACGGGGTGCAGGCCTTCCTCGATCCGCTGCCGGTGAGCGCGCTCTGGGGCGTCGGGGCCAGCACGGAGGAGGCGCTGGTGCGCCGGGGCCTGCGGACCGTCGCCGACGTGGCGACCACGCCGCTCGCCTCCCTCGTCTCGGCGCTCGGCGAGGCCACCGGCCGCCGCCTGCACGCGCTGTCCAACGGCGTCGATCCCCGCCCGGTCGACACCCGGCAGATCGAGAAGAGCGCCGGCCACGAGATCACCTTCGCGGACGACGTCGCCGACCCCGAGCTGGTCCGCCGCGAGCTGCTGCGCCTCTGCGACAAGGTCGCCGTGCGGATGCGCCGCTCCGGAGTGCGCTGCCGCACCGTCGCCGTCAAGGTCCGCTTCGGCGACTTCAGCACGCTGACCCGCTCGCGCACGCTGCCCGAGGCGACCGACGTGGCCCGCGTGCTCTACGACGCGTCGTCGGCGCTGCTCGAGGCGGCCAATCCGCTGCGCCGGCCCGTGCGCCTGATCGGCGTCCGCGGCGAGCAGCTCGTCGAGGGCGACGACGTCGCCTTCTCGCTCTGGAGCGACTCCGACGACTGGCGCGATGCCGAGCTGGCGGTCGACGGCGTCTCGGCGCGCTTCGGCACCGGGGCCGTCCGGCCTGCGTCGCTGCTCTCGCGCTCCGCTCCCGAGTCGGCCAAGGGCATCGACATCAGCGACACCCTCGCTACGCGGAACCGATCGTCAGACTGATCGGCCGGTGGTCCGAGCCGTTCGGCGGCAGGACCTCGAGGGTCGCGGCGGGCACCCCGTCCGCCAGAGCGTGATCGAGGGAGACCAGCGGCAGCAGAGCCGGCCAGGTCGCCGGGAAGCCGATGCCGGAGGTGCGGACCAGCGCCGCCTGGTCGAGGACCGGCGCGAGCAGGTGGTCGTCGGTCGCGGTGTTGAAGTCGCCGACCACGAGCGTGCGGTCCGACGCGTCGTCCGCGAGCGCCGAGGCGAGGCCGCCCAGCATCGTGTCGCGCTCGGCGTGATCGCCGAGGCGGAACGAGGCGAGGTGCACCACGAAGAGCCGCGTCGCCCCGAGCGGGGTGTCGACGTCGACCGCGAGGGCGCGGTTCCAGTCCAGCCCGAGATCGAGCGGCTCGCCGTTCGAGAGCTCGGTGCGGCTCCACAGCCCGACCGTGCCGACCACGTAGGAGTGCGGGTACGCGTCCGAGAGCTCCGCGTCGACCGCCTCGCGGTCCTCGCCCGCGAGCTCCTGGAAGGCGAGCACGTCCGGCTCCCTCGTCGCCAGCTCCGCTGCCAGCGCTCCGGCGTCGTCGCCGGTGCCGAGGTTCTGGCTGATCACGGTGAACGATCCGGAGCGGACCGCCGGTGCGGGCAGCGCCACCGGGAGCACGAGCACGCCGTAGACCATCACGAGCACGGTCACCGCCGCCCCGGCGCCGCGCGAGCGCAGAGCGACCGCGGCGGCCACGAGGAGGAGCACCGCGAGTCCGGACCACGGGATCGCGGTCTCGACCACCGACAGCCAGCCGGCCGCGTCCCCCAGCACGCGGTGGAAGGCGAGGAACGCCGCCAGCAGCAGGCTCGCGATCGCGACGGTCGCGGCGCGACCTGGTCGGCGGCGGCGCGGGCGGGACGGCATCCGACGATCATCGCAGCAGACCTCGGGGAGGAGGTGGGGGAGTCCTGTGCGCGCCGGTGCGCCGCTTGTCGCCCGTTCGGCCCGCGGAGTAGCGTCGGGCCATGCCCAACATCGCTGTCTCCCTGGCCGACAAAGTGACCTCCGCGGGTGCCGCGACGAGCTACGGAGACCCGATCGAGGTCGACGGCGTCTCGCTCGTCCCCGTCTCGCTGCGCTGGTTCGGCTTCGGCGGCGGCAGCGGCTCCGAGGACGGCCAGGAGGGCGGCGGAGGCGGCGGCGGCGGTGCCGTGGTGCCGATCGGCGCCTACATCAAGGACGACCTGGGACTGCGCTTCCAGCCGAACATCGTCTCGGTGCTCGCCGTCGGCGTCCCGCTGGTCTGGGTCTCCGGCAAGGCGCTCGCGCGGATCATCCGCGCGCTCAAGAAGTAGCGGCCCGAGCGCGGTCTCAGCGCTGGGGCCTTGCAGCGAACCAGGTCTTCTTCGTCCGGCCGAAGCCGACGATCAGCCGCTCGGCGTCGTTCGGCCGCCGCGGGTCGTAGATGACGGCGACGGGCTCGCCCGCCATCCAGGCGTCGCCCCGCCGCTGCGGGGTCTTCACCAGGTGCCGCTCCTCGCCGTCGACGAGGCGGTAGGCGACGAGCAGGCGACCGAGATCGCGAGCCGCCGAGGCGTCTCCGCGGGACGGATCCTGCGCGACCACCCGACCGGACACCCGCGTGCCGTAGCTGAGCAGCTCGCGGCGGATCCGGAAGCGGCGCCGCCAGAGCAGCACCTGCAGGAGCACCACGAGGACCGCGGCGAGGACGAGCACCACCGACCACGACATGCTGTCTATGATTGCTGACGAACACGGGAGTCCGGTGCACCGGGCTGAGAGGAAGGCAGCAGCCTTCGACCGTCGAACCTGATCTGGGTCATGCCAGCGAAGGAACGTTTCGATCTCCTCTTCTTCGACCCGTGCCCCGTTTCGCTTCCACGAAAGGGCACGTCAGTGCAGAACACACCAGCGCAGAACTCAGCAGCGCAGACCACCTCCGGTCCCACGAAGGCCTCCTCCGCCGGCCGTCCCCGGGACCTCCGCTGGCGGGTCGTCGACATCGTCGTGGCCAGCGTCGTGGCCGTCGCCGCCGGCATCGTCTTCTGGGCGTGGGGTCTCGCGACCAACGTCCTCGGCCTCGCCTTCGAGTTCCTCCCCGGCCTGGGCGGCCTCCTCGGCGGCGGCTGGCTCTTCGCCGGCGTCCTCGGCGGCCTCATCATCCGCAAGCCGGGTGCGGCGCTCTACACCGAGCTGCTCGCCGCGGTCGTCTCGGCCCTGATCGGCACGCAGTGGGGCTTCCTCGTCCTGCTCTCCGGACTCGTCCAGGGTCTCGGCGCCGAGATCGTGCTCGCCCTCTTCCTCTACCGCAGCGGCCGTCCGCTCGTCGCAATGCTCGCCGGAGCGGGCGCGGGCCTCGCCCTCGCTGTCAACGACCTGCTGATCTACTACCCCGCCGTGGACGGCCTCTTCCGGACGGTCTACGTGATCTCGTCTCTCGTCTCCGGCGCCGTGCTGGCCGGGCTCCTGCCCTGGTTCGCGGTGCGCGGCCTCGCCGCCTCAGGGGCACTGGACCGCTTCGTCTCCGGCCGGGAGGGCCGCGTGGTCGAGGGGGCGGGCGCGGGCGCTCGATGAGCGGCGCGTCGATCCGGGCCCGCGGCTGGAGCTGGCGCCACGCGGGCCGGTCGACCGCGGCCGTGACCGGGCTCGACCTCGAGGTGCAGCCGGGCGAGCGCGTCCTGCTCCTCGGTCCGTCCGGCGCGGGAAAGAGCACCCTCCTGCACGCGCTGGCCGGGGTGCTCGGCGGCGAGGAGGACGGCGCCGACGAGGGCGAGCTGAGCATCGACGGCGCCTCTCCGGCGGAGCGCCGCGGAGTGGCCGGACTCGTCCTCCAGGACCCGGACACCCAGGCCGTGCTGGCCCGCGTCGGCGACGACGTCGGCTTCGCCTGCGAGAACCTCGGGGTGCCGCGAGCGGAGATCCCGGCGCGGGTCCGGCGTGCCCTCGACGACGTCGGTCTCGACGTCGCCCTCGACCGCTCGACCTCCGCGCTCTCGGGCGGGCAGAAGCAGCGGCTCGCCCTCGCCGGCGTCCTCGCGATGCAGCCCCGCCTCCTGCTGCTCGACGAGCCGACCGCGAACCTCGATCCGCGCGGGGTCGAGGAGGTGCGCTCCGCGGTCGAGCGGACCACGGCGCGCACCGGCGCCACCCTGATCGTCGTCGAGCACCGCGTCGACGTCTGGATCGACCTCGTCGACCGGATCGTCGTGCTCGGCGCCGACGGCACGGTCGTCGCCGACGGCGAGCCGCGTCCCGTGATCGAGGGCGCCCGCAGTGTCCTCGTGGCAGCGGGTGTCTGGCTCCCCGGCGAGCACCCGGAGCGGCGCGTCGAGTCGCCGGCACCCGCATCGACCGCCCTCACCGCCGCCGCGCTCGATCTCGCCCGCCCCGTGTTCGGCCGCCGCACGCCGCCCCTCATCGCGACGGGCCTCGACCTGACGATCGACGCCGGCCGGGTGACCGCAGTGCTGGGCCCGAACGGCGCGGGCAAGTCCACGCTCGCCCTGACGCTCGCCGGTCTCCTCCCGCCGGCCGGGGGCGAGGTCGCGGCCTCCCCGTCGGTGCGCGACGGAGCGTCGCCGCACCCGCACCGCTGGAGCTCGCGACAGCTCGCCGATCGGGTCGCGATGGTCTTCCAGGAGCCGGAGCACCAGTTCCTCACGGCGCGGGTGCGCCAGGAGCTGCACCTCGGCGCTCGCGACGAGGCGGAGCGGCGCCGCGCCGACGAGCTGCTCGAGCGCCTGGGCCTCGCGCACCTCGCCGAGGCGAACCCCTTCACCCTGTCCGGCGGTGAGAAGCGGCGACTCACCGTCGCGTCGGCGCTGGTCCGGCGTCCCGCCGTCGTCGTGCTCGACGAGCCGACCTTCGGGCAGGACCGGCGGACCTGGGACGTGGTCGTCGACCTGCTGGCCGAGCTGCGCGCGGACGGCCGCGCGGTGCTCGCCGTCACCCACGACGAGCACCTGGTGTCGGCCCTCGCCGATGCCGTGGTCCGCCTCGGCGAGCCGACGGTGGTGACCGGATGACGCTGCTCGACGCGGTGCCCGCCCGCGGACGCATCGCCGGTGCGAACCCGGTCGCGAAGCTCCTCGCGAGCCTCCTCATCGCCGTGGTCCTCGTCCTGACCGTCGACGTCGTCTCGGCGGCGACCGCTCTCGTCCTCGAGCTGCTCGTGCTGCCCTTCGTCGGTCTGCGTCCCGGCGACCTGGTGCGCCGCACCGCACCGATCTGGATCGCGGCCCCGCTGGCCGGCGTGACGACGGTGCTCTACGGCCGCGACAGCGGCGCCGTGCTGGGGCAGTTCCTCTTCGTCTCCGTCACGGAGGGCTCCGTCGCCCTCGGCGCCGCGATCGCCCTGCGCGTGCTCGCCATCGGCCTGCCGAGCGTCGTGCTGATCGCGACGACCGATCCGACCGATCTCGCGGACGGGCTCGCGCAGATCCTCCGGCTCCCGGCGCGCTTCGTCCTCGGCGGCCTCGCCGGGATGCGGCTCGTCGGCCTGCTCACCGACGACTGGCGCACCCTCGCGATGGCACGCCGCGCGCGGGGCGTGGCCGACGGACGCGGACCGATCGCCGCGCTGAGGAGTCTCGGTGCCCGCAGCTTCTCGCTGCTGGTGCTGGCGATCCGGCGCGGCAGCCGCCTGGCCACGGCGATGGAGGCGAAGGGCTTCGGCTCGGACACGCCGCGCACCTGGGCACGCGAGTCGCGCCTGAGCGCGTTCGACGTGCTGCTGGTGCTAAGCGGCGCGGCGATCGCGGCGGTCGCGGTCACCGCGGCCGTGCTGACCGGCGCCTGGAGCTTCGTGCTGAATGGCTGACCCGCAGCACCTCACCGGGGCGACCGCACGGTCACTCGCCGCCGGCCTCGTCGCCCGCCGCGCGCGCACGGTGCTGCTCGACGGCCCGAGCGGCTCGGGGAAGTCGACGTTCGCGCTGGCGCTGCTGGCGGAGCTGTCGCGGTCCGCCCGCGCTCCTGCGGCGACGCTCGTGCGGATGGACGACGTCTACCCCGGCTGGTCGGGGCTGGACCGCTCGGTCGTGATCGCGGCGGACCGGATCGTCCGGCCGCATGCGCTCGGGCTCGGCGCTTGGTGGCAGGCCTGGAACTGGGCGGCCGCCACGACCGCTGGCCCGCGCACCGCCGAGGCACCGCTCCTCCTGCTCGAGGGCTGCGGCGCCGCGGGGGAGCGGAGCCGGCGCTTCGCCGATCTCACCGTCTGGATCGAGGCGGACGAGGCGCAGCGGAAGCAGCGCGCGCTCGCCCGCGACGGCGCGCTCTTCGAACCGCACTGGGACTCCTGGGACGAGCAGTTCCGGCGCTACTGCGCGCGGGAGCGTCCCCGCGAGGGCGCCGACCTGGTGCTGGACTCGAGCGACCCGGAGGCCATCGCTCCAAGCTGAGAGGTCAGGCCCAGCCGAGCTCGTGCAGCCGGTCGTCGTCGATGCCGTAGAAGTGCGCGATCTCGTGCACGAGGGTGACGTGGATCTCGTCGCGCAGCTCGTCGAGGCTCTCGCAGGCGGCGAGGTGCGGCTCGCGGTAGAGGATGATCCGGTCGGGCATCTCGCCGAAGCCGTAGCGCTCGCGCTCGGTCAGCGCGACGCCGTCGTAGAGCCCGAGCAGATCGAGCGAGCCGTCCTCGGGACGGTCCTCGACCACGAAGACCACGTTCTCGAGCCCGTCGACCATGTCGTCCGGGAGGGCGTCGAGCTCGGCGACGACCAGCGTCTCGAACTCGGCCTCGTCGAGGGTGAGCATCGCCTGGCCTCTCGTCGTCGATCGGGTAGGGGAGCGGTCGGATCTCCGGCGGTGGAAAGACGGAAGGCCCGGAGCCATCGACTCCGGGCCTTCCGAGCTGGTTCTTCTACAACTGGGGTGAGTAACGGGGCTCGAACCCGCGACCTCCTAGACCACAACCAGGCGCTCTGCCAACTGAGCTATACCCACCAGGACGGTGTTCCGCGGGGCGAACCCGCGAAGCAACTGTACGAGAGTACTACATCCGCGAGGCGAACTCGTCCACGACGGCGGCCGAGACGGCCTGCACCTCGGCGGAGGTGGGGCCCGGCTCGGGGACGAAGACGGCCCGGCGGTAGAAGCGGAGCTCGCGGATGCTCTCGAGGATGTCGGCGAGGGCGCGGTGGCCGCCGTGCTTGGCCGGGGCGTTGAAGTAGATGCGCGGGAACCAGCGGCGGGCCAGTTCCTTCACGGTCGAGACGTCGACGTTGCGGTAGTGCAGGTGCGCGTCGAGACGCGGCATGAACTTGACCAGGAACGCCCGGTCGGTGCCGATGGAGTTGCCGGCGAGCGGCGCCTGCTGCTCGGCGGGGACGTGCTTGAGCACGTACTCGAGCACCTCGTACTCGGCCTCGGCGACGCTCACGCCGTCCGGGATCTCCTTCAGGAGGCCCGACGTCTCGTGCATGTTCCGGACGAAGTCGCCCATGTTCTCGAGCGCCGACGCGTCGGGGCGGATGACGATCGACAGCCCCTCGTCGAGGGGTTCGAGATCGAAGTCGGTGACGATCACGGCGATCTCGACGAGCTCGTCGACAGCGAGGTCGAGTCCCGTCATCTCGCAGTCGATCCAGACAAGACGGTCGGGGGCGCTACTCATGCGCCGAAGTCTATCCGCGGCCACCGACACGGCCGGGGCGGCGGGGGAGCGCCTCCTAGAATCGTTCTCCGTGATGATCCTCGTCTGCGTGCTGCTGATCGCCAACGCCGTCTGGAACGCCGTCGTCTGGCCGCCGTTCCTCCGCCGCGTGCGCAAGGACCCGCGGGCCCGCGACGCCTCCGGCCGCGCCACGACCTTCCTCCGCGTCCACACGATCCTGATCGGGATCTCGCTGCTGCTCGCCGTCGTCTCCCTGGTCGTCGGCGTGCTGGGTCTCGTGCAGGGCGCCTGACCCGGCCCCGCTGCCGGCGCCGTGGCGACGCCGCCCCGTGGAGGCGCCGTAGTAGCCTGGCGAGACGCCCCCGTAGCTCAGCGGATAGAGCAGCAGCCTTCTAATCTGACGGTCGCAGGTTCGAGTCCTGCCGGGGGCACTTCCGCGTCACGACGACCGCGGCGATCGCTCCGCCCGCCCGTCGGATCCTCACCTTCGAGCCCCGTCCGCTCGTGCCACCCGGACGCGGGTCGGCAGGTCCCCCGGACGCGGGCTCGCGGTCCGCGCGGCGCTAGCACAGTGCAGATATCTGAGCAACACCGGCGTGTTTCGCCGCATCAGCCGTTTCGCCCCTCCACCCGCCCCTAGGCTGATCGAGCACCGGAATTACAACGACGTAAGAAACGGAGGTACGACCATGTTGCTCCTCGCCATCCTCGGCGGAATCGCCGTCGCGTGGACGATCATCGCGGCGCCCCTCGCTGTGCTGGTCGGTCGAGTCGCTCGTGCTCGAGATGCGCACGTCTGAGGCGTACGAACTGCACCACGGAGAAGGCCCCGATCGCACTCGCGATCGGGGCCTTCTCTTCTTCCCGGGGACGGCTACTCGGCCGGGCGGGTGGTCGCGGCGCTCTGATCGCGCTCGGCCGAGTAGCCGTCCGGCTCCTCCGCGGAGTCCGCCTCCGTGCTCGTGGCGCGCTGCTCGACGGGCGGCAGCTCCTCGACGGGCCGCTCGCGCGACGGGACGTCGAGGCGGTCGACGTCGGCCATGAGTCGGCGCGTTTCGTCGTTGTGCGGTCCGTCGGAGACGGGCGGCAGGACGATGGTCGGCGTCGACGGCCGCTCGAAGGCGGTCGTCGGCTCGCTCGAACCGGCGCCGACGACCACCGGGGTGGCCGCCGCCATGGAGGGAGTCGGACGGACGGGCTCCGGGGCGCGGTCGGCCGAGCCCTCCGTCGAGCCGGACGTCGACCCGGTGGTCTTCGCGGCCTCGGGGCGCGAGGTCTCCGAGAAGCGCCAGCGCTCGAGGTCGGCGAGGAACGCCTTCCGGGCGCGGTTCGGCTTGTCGCGCCAGAGCACGAGGCGGTCGCGGAACTCGCCGACGCTCGCCTGCGTCTGGTACCCGCCGGTCGACGAGGTGTGCTTGAGGTCGGCGAGCTCGTGCGCGGCCCAGTTGGCGGCGACTCCCGAGCCCTTGACGGGCAGCAGGCGGAGGTGCGTCTCGGCCTGCGCGGCGGCGCGGTCGCTCAGGATGCGCTCGGACTGGCTGAGCACGTTCCAGGCGGAGGCGTCGACCGCGGCATCGATCAGCGTCGCGATGACCGCGTTCTTGCGCTCGTGCTCCTGCTGCCGGATGAGGCGCGCGATCGCCGAGCGGAGGACGAGCGCGGCCACGATCACCCCGATGATCACGGCGAGGAGGACGAGTGCGCCGACGAACACCGACTGGCGCCCTTCGGCCGTCTGGACCCAGGTCACGAATTCGTTCCACCACTGCATGAGCCGAACGTTAGCCCGGGGCCCGGCGGCACACCGGTCAGGCGCGCCGCCCCCCGGGGGATCGGCGCGCCGAGCCGGGGCTCAGGCGACCCGGAAGACCTCGACGGCGTCCTCGACGCTCCAGAACTCGCCGATCTCGGCGCCGGCCGGCATGCCCGCGCGCAGCAGCCGGGCGCGGTACTTCTCGCCCTGCGGGCCCTCGACGAGCTCGACGTGCCCGATGATCGAGCCGGCTCCGGTGCTCACGCGCCAGAGGCGGGCGTTCACGCGGGTGAGGGTGGGCGGGACGCGGGTGGCGTGAAGGGTGGTGAGGGACACTGCTTCCTCCTGCTGGTCGTCGAATGCGGGAGCACCCACCGGCCGAGTGCTCTCGCAGACTACGAGCGACCACCGACATCGCCGCCGGCCCGCGGCGGCCGGTTCGGAGACGTCAGCCGGGAGCGTCAGTTCAGCGACGTCCCGTGCACCGCGAACTCCTCGATCGCGGCGGTCTCCGACTCGGTCAGCGGTCCGGCCTCGAGGGCCGCGACGTTCTGCTCCAGCTGGGCGACGCTCGAGGCGCCGATGATGGCGCTCGTGACCGTCGGCACGCGCAGGACCCAGCTCAGGGCGAGCTGCGCGAGGGTCTGGCCGCGGCCCTCGGCGATCGCGTTCAGACCGCGGACGCGCTCGAGGTACTTCTCGTCGATCCGATCGGAGGAGAGGAAGCGCGAGGTCGCCGCGCGGGATCCCGCCGGGACCGTGCCGTCGAGGTAGCGGTCCGTCAGCAAGCCCTGGGCGAGCGGCGAGAAGACGATGCAGCCCGTGCCGATCTCGTCGAGGACCGGGAAGAGGCCGTCCTCGATGTGGCGGTCGAAGAGGGAGTAGCGCGGCTGGTGCAGCAGCAGGTGCACGTCGCTGCCGGCCAGGGCGGCCTCGGCGGCGCGGGTCTGCTCCGGGCTGTAGTTCGAGATGCCGACGTAGAGCGCCTTGCCCTGCTCGACGGCCGAGACCAGCGCGCCCATCGTCTCCTCGATCGGCGTCTCGGCATCGGGGCGGTGCGAGTAGAAGACGTCGACGTGGTCGAGTCCGAGCCGGGTCAGGCTCTGATCGAGCGAGGAGAGCAGGTACTTGCGCGAGCCGCCGTCGCCGTAGGGACCCGGCCACATGTCGTAGCCGGCCTTGGACGAGATGATCATCTCGTCGCGGTAGGGGCGGAAGTCCTCGGCGAACAGGCGGCCGAACGCCGTCTCGGCGGCGCCGTAGGGCGGGCCGTAGTTGTTCGCGAGGTCGAAGTGGGTGATCCCCAGGTCGAACGCGCGGCGCAGGATCGCGCGCTGGGTGTCGAGGGGACGGTCGGATCCGAAGTTGTGCCAGAGGCCGAGCGAGAGGGCGGGCAGCTTCAGCCCGCTCCGTCCAGCGCGTCGGTAGTCCATGGCGTCGTAGCGGGCGGGGGCGGCGTCGTAGCTCACGCGCCGACTCTATTCCAGCGCCCGAGCCGTGCGGAATGCGCACAGCCCCGGAGGTGTTGGATCGAGAGACGTGCCCGGCACCCCGGCCGCGTCGATGCGACAGGAAGTGAGTCACACGCAATGCGCACATTCGTACTCGCCGGAGGATGCTTCTGGTGCCTGGACGCCGTCTACCGCGTCCTCGACGGCGTGACCGACGTCGTCTCCGGCTACACCGGCGGAGCGACCCCGAACCCCGACTACGAGTCCGTCTGCACGGGCCGCACCGGGCACGCGGAGGCCGTCGCCGTCACCTTCGACCCCGAGGTCGTCCCGGAGCAGGTGATCCTCGACGTGTTCTTCACGCTGCACGACCCGCGGCAGCTCAACCGACAGGGCAACGACGTCGGGACGCAGTACCGCTCGGCCATGTACTACTCCTCCGACGAGGAGAAGGAGCTGTTCGAGACCGCCCGCGACCGCGCCTCCGAGTGGTGGGACGGCCCGATCGTCACCGAGATCGCGCCGCTGGGTGTCTATCACGAGGCCGAGGACTACCACCAGGACTTCTTCGCCAAGAACCCCGGCCAGGGCTACTGCCTCGCGGTTGCGCTGCCGAAGGTGAACAAGATCCGCAGGTCGTACTCGAAGTACATCCTCGCCTCCTAACTCTCCTCCCCAGGCGACGATGTCGCCCGGTCTCCACCGAAGGGCCCGCCTCCACCACGGAGGCGGGCCCTTCGTCGCGACACTGTCCCTGCGTCGCCCGGGTGGTTCCGGCCCCCTCCGCCCGGGCGGCGTCCCCGTCGCAGTCGCGTCGGGAGCAGAGGAGCGCCGCCCGTGGCGGCGACCGAGGAGAGGACAGCAGCATGACCGACACCCTGACCGTCATCGGAGTCATCGGCACCGAGCCGCGCAGCGTCGACACGGCGAGCGGCACCGCGATGACGACCTTCCGCCTGGCGTCCGCCCAGCGGCGCTACGACCGCTCCACCCAGCGCTGGGTGGACGGCTCGACCAACTGGTACACCGTGAACGCCTTCAACGGGCTGGCCGGCAACGCCCTGGCCTCGCTCGCGCGCGGCGACCGCGTCCTCGTCACCGGGCGCCTCTCCGTCCGCTCGTGGGAGTCCGGCGGCAAGACGGGGACGGACGTCAGCGTGATCGCCGAGGGCCTCGGCCACGACCTGGCCTGGGGCACGACCCGCTGCACCCGGACGGTCGGGCGGGCGAAGGCGGCCGCACCCGAGGCGGCCGCGCCTGAGGCGGCCACGAGCAGCGCGAGCGGCTGGAGCCCGGAGGCGCCGGCCGCCGTCGAGGGCGCGACCTCCGTGTCCTCAGGCGGCGACTGGGGCGCAGCGCGCGCCTCCGCGTCGGAGCCGTCCGAGGCCTCGTTAGACTCGGCCGACGCCCCGTTCTGACGCGGCGTTCGGCGCGCGTCCGGCCGCCGCGGGAGGGATTCGAGTGAGCACACGGACCGTCGTCCGCGCCGGCCTGCGAGCGGGAGCGGTGCTCGCGCTGCTGACCGGGATCGCCGGCTGCACGGCCCCCGCCGCGCCGCCCGCCGCGGAGAGCCCGTCGGCGTCGGCCGCCCCGTCCACCGAGGAGCCGGCCACCCCGGTCGCGTTCGTGCCCGGCGGCACCGCCGAGGAGAACCTCCCCTTCTTCCGGGAGATCGTCACCGCCGCCGCCGGCTCCGACCCGGAGACACCCGGCCGGAGCGTCGTCGACGCTCTCGTGGCCGCCGGCTTCGCGAAGGAGTCGATGCAGCTCACCGCCGACGAGACCTCGGTCGGCCTCGAGGCGGACTCCGTGCAGGTCTCGGTGAAGGCGAGCGACGCCTGCCTCATCGGGCAGTACGGGCCGAAGGTGGACGGGGTCCGCACCGTGGTCGCCGCTCCGATCGCGACGGGCGCCTGCCTCATCGGCAGCACCGTCCCGCTCGACGGCTGAGCATGGGCGGTTATTCTCCAAGCTCGAAGAACGTAGACACCCGCCCCTCAACTCAGTCTCGCGACGTGCGTAATTGCGGTTCGCAAGATTGACATACTTCAACTGTGCTGGAGCAAAGATGCACTCTAACTTTCTTCCGACTCCTTCGCCTGATCGGCGAGCGACTGTCGACTGAGAAACTTCGAGAGCTCCGTACCCAACTCTGTTAGCGACCAATATTCTTTAGAATCGGAAACGGGGTGGCGTTTTTGCGATGGCATCATCAGGTCGAGAGCCATGAATTTTGCAAGGATGCCGCCTAGCTCATTAAGGGGTATGGTTCGTCCCTTGATGCTGGCGTCTAGCCCTTGTGGGACGGAGTTGATCGCTACGACGCTTGCTAATTGTTCTGTGGAAGACTCGACAAGCATCAGGGGAGAGAGAAAACGAAAAATGAAGGAGAGGCTGTGGTTGGCAGAGTCCTGCCATTCGCTCTTGTCGCTCAGACGGACCGAGTATATCTCCGTGTGCCGACGCATGATCTCATAGACATCTGTCAGGGCCGACTCGCGATCCCTAGCAGAATCCTGTTGAGCTTTGGCGAGGTCATCGCGAAGTTTTGAGTTCTCGGAACTGAGACGTGAGATTTCTGCGGTGACCTCTGGTCCTATAACGGACGACGCCCTGACCCAGCCAGTGCGAGGATTAGTGGCCATCGCTTTCACTAGTGCAACGCTAGACTTCCCGTACAGATCATGTGCGGAAGTCCAGAATCCAACCGGCTTTTTTTCGACAAGAGTTTTAAACTCTTGTAGCTTTCTTACGTCTTCATGTTTGGTGTCGACTCGGTCCGCGGGCCATAGTGCTGTCGAATCAATTACAAAACCGATGACTGGGATGCCGGATGCTACAGCGTACTCATATTCCTTTCGTGTATAACTGATTCCACCCACCTGTGAACCGTATCGATGCGCTAGGATGACGACGTAGTAATCACTTTCATCGATATGGCGAGCAATGATCTGCCATTGTTCTTCATCGGCTGCGCTGAACATTTCCATTCCAACTGGGATGTGCCCCATCTCTAGGACGCCTTGTATTACACGATCTCGCTCCTCTTTCAAGTCCCCATAAGTTGAGCTTACAAAGATCTGGTATTTTGTAGCCATCGCTTCCCCCACTTGTAGTTTTTTGATCGCACGCACGCGACAACAGACTCGATACGCGTTGAGGGATAGATTACTCTTATTGTGTGAGATTCCGGCAACTACTGGATCGAGTTGTCGGCCAGGGTCATTCGCTGTGCTGGATCTAGACGAGAGCCCGACGCGTGAAGTCCCCCTCAATGTCGTGCAGGAGGCTCCATACTTTGCCAGGCTCCTACGTAGCTCCGGACACTGACCCACGCGCCGCGCGTCCAGCCGGTATCCTCGGTACCGGCCCGGCCTCCGACCTTCCCGCCCGCGCTCCCGCGTGCGGTGGTCGATCACCGGCGACATTCCGGCCGAGGGGCACCCGACGAACGGGACGCCCGCGGCGGAGAGCGGGGCTCCGAGAACGTACGAGCGGTTGAGGGACTGAAGTGGCTGAATACATTTACTCGATGGTGCGCGCCCGCAAGGCGGTCGGCGACAAGCTGATCCTGGACGACGTCACGATGTCGTTCCTGCCCGGGGCGAAGATCGGCGTGGTCGGCCCGAACGGCGCCGGCAAGTCGACGATCCTGAAGATCATGGCGGGGCTCGACACCCCGAGCAACGGCGAGGCGCGGCTGAGCCCGGGCTACACCGTCGGCATCCTCATGCAGGAGCCGGAGCTCGACGAGACGAAGACGGTGCTCGAGAACGTCCAGGAGGGCGTCGGCGAGATCAAGGGCAAGATCGACCGCTTCAATGAGATCTCGCTGGCGATGGCCGACCCGGACGCCGACTTCGACACCCTCCTCGCCGAGATGGGCACCCTGCAGGAGGCCATCGACGCCGCCGACGCCTGGGACCTCGACTCCCAGCTCGAGCAGGCGATGGACGCGCTGCGCACCCCGCCGGGGGACTCGCCCGTCACCAGCCTCTCCGGTGGCGAGAAGCGCCGCGTCGCGCTGACGAAGCTCCTGCTGCAGAAGCCCGACCTGCTGCTGCTGGACGAGCCCACCAACCACCTGGACGCCGAGAGCGTGCTCTGGCTCGAGCAGTTCCTCTCCAAGTATCCCGGCGCCGTCCTCGCCGTGACCCACGACCGGTACTTCCTCGACAACGTCGCGGAGTGGATCGCCGAGGTCGACCGCGGTCACCTCTACCCCTACGAGGGCAACTACTCGACCTACCTCGAGAAGAAGAGCGCCCGCCTCGAGGTGCAGGGCAAGAAGGACGCGAAGCTCGCCAAGCGCCTGACCACCGAGCTCGAGTGGGTCCGCAGCAACGCCAAGGGCCGCCAGACCAAGTCGAAGTCGCGCCTCGCGCGCTACGAGGAGATGGCGGCGGAGGCGGAGAAGACGCGCGTCCTCGACTTCGAGGAGATCGTCATTCCGGTCGGCCCGCGCCTGGGCTCGCAGGTCATCGACGCGAAGAAGCTGCACAAGTCGTTCGGCGACCGCGTCCTGATCGACGACCTCAGCTTCACCCTGCCGCGCAACGGCATCGTCGGCGTCATCGGCCCGAACGGCGTCGGCAAGACCACGCTCTTCAAGACGATCGTCGGCTTCGAGCCGCTCGACTCGGGCGACCTGAAGATCGGCGACACCGTCGACATCTCCTACGTCGACCAGACCCGCGGCGGCATCGACCCGAACAAGAACCTGTGGGAGGTCGTCTCCGACGGACACGACTACATCCAGGTCGGCAAGACCGAGATCCCCTCGCGGGCCTACGTCTCGCAGTTCGGCTTCAAGGGCCCGGACCAGCAGAAGCGCGCCGGCATCCTCTCCGGTGGTGAGCGCAACCGCCTCAACCTGGCGCTGACGCTCAAGCAGGGCGGCAACCTGCTCCTGCTCGACGAGCCCACCAACGACCTGGACATCGAGACGCTCGGCAGCCTCGAGAACGCGCTGCTCGAGTTCCCCGGCTGCGCCGTGGTGATCACCCACGATCGCTGGTTCCTCGACCGGATCGCGACGCACATCCTCTCCTACGAGGGCACCGAGGAGGACCCGGCCAACTGGTACTGGTTCGAGGGCAACTTCGAGTCGTACGAGCAGAACAAGATCGAGCGCCTCGGTCCGGACGCGGCGAAGCCGCACCGCTCCGCGTACCGCAAGCTCACCCGCGACTGATGCGCCTGCACGTCGCCATCCCGCTGCGCTGGTCGGACTTCGACGCCTACGCGCACGTCAACAACGCCGAGATGCTGCGCCTGCTCGAGGAGGCGCGCATCCAGGCGTTCTGGCGCCCCGACTCCCCGGAGCCGGGCGGGAGGGCGACGGCGGTGCTCGACGCCCGGCCCGGCGCGCGCACGATCAGCCTGATCGCGCGGCAGGAGATCGAGTACCTCGCGCCGATCCCGTACATGCGCGCCCCGCTCGACATCGAGCTGTGGATCGGGCGGATCGGCGGCGCCAGCCTCGAGGTCTGCTACGAGCTGTACTCGCCGACCGGAGTCGAGCCGCGCGTGCTGTACACGAAGGCCGCGACGACGCTCGTCATGGTGACCGCTGCGACGGGTCGCCCGGAGCGCATCCCGGAGGAGCTCCGCGAGGTCTGGGCGCCGTACGTCGAGGAGCCCGTCGCCTTCTCCAAGCGGAGCTGACGCCGTCCCCTCCGGCGGGCGGTCCCGACGCGAGCCGGACCGCTCAGCCGAGCGGGACGCGGACCATGCCCTCCTGGGCGACGCTCGCCACCAGGCGGCCGTCCCGCGAGTAGATGCGGCCGAGCGAGAGACCGCGGCCACCGGAGGCGCTCGGCGACTCCTGCACGTAGAGCAGCCACTCGTCGACGCGCGCGGGGCGGTGCCACCACATCGCGTGGTCGAGGCTCGCGATGCGGAGCCCGGGGGTGATCCAGGCCGCGCCGTGCCGGCGCAGCGTCGACTCGAGGATCGTGTAGTCGCTCGCGTAGGCGAGGGCGGCGCGGTGCAGCAGCGCGTCGTCCGGCAGCGGGCCGAGCGCGCGCATCCAGACGCACTGGTGCGCCGTGCGGCTCGGATCGGCACGGAGATACACCGGCTGCTCGACGTGGCGGACATCGAACGGCCGCTGCGTCGCCCAGAAGCTGCCGACCGGGTGGTCGACGCCCTTCAGCACCTCGGCGGTGCTCGGCAGCGACTCCGGATCGGGCACGCCCTCCGGCATCGGCGTCTGGTGGTCCAGGCCCTCGTCCTCGGTCTGGAACGAGGCGATCATCGAGAGGATCGGCGCCCCGTTCTGGTAGGCCTGCGTCCGCCGGGTGGCGAACGAGCGTCCGTCGTGGATCCGGTCGACCGAGAAGGTGATCGGCTGCGAGACGTCGCCCGGGCGGAGGAAGTAGCCGTGCATCGAGTGCACGCTGCGCTCGTCCACGGTGCGGCCGGCGGCGATCAGCGACTGCGCCAGCACCTGGCCGCCGAAGACGCGGCCCTCCGGCATCCACTGCGAGGGACCGGTGGAGATGTCCTCGCTGGTGCGCGCGCCCGTGTCGACCAGATCGAGGGCGGTGAGGAACGAGGAGAGCGGATCGGACACGGGACCTCCGGGGTGTCTGCCGGTCAGGAGAGCGGCCTCGGGTAAGTTTATCGACGCGATGATGTCGTCCTTCTCCCTGGCGGATCCGCCCAGCCTCTCCGATCTGCGCGTGTTCCTCGGCCGGTCCGCGCGTGTCGAGGACGGCGCCGTGCGCCTCCTCGCGCAGGATCGCATCCTGGCCGCGTACACCGCGATCCTCCAGCCGCGCGGCCTGCTCGACCGGTCCTCCACCGTGCTCGGCCTGCGGGTCTTCGCACTCGACGAGCCCACCGCCTTCGACCGCGTGGTGCCGATCCGCGCGCTCTCCGACCGGCTCGCCCGCCTGCAGTGGGAGCCCGGGGGAGCGGACGGCAAGCCGGTCGTGCTGCCTGACGGCGACGACGCCACGGCGGGCGCCTGGGCCGGCATCTCGCCGCCGCGCGGCGGCTGGCAGCGGCGCGAGCCGGTCGACCCGGCGTTCCTCGAGAAGGTCGCCCGCGACGGCATCGACGAGATCGCCGCGGCGGTCGGCTCCGAGACCGGCGAGCAGATCGTCGGCCGCGTGCGCTCCACCGTCTGGGGCCGTCCGCTCGACGGTCTCGAGGACGTGCCCGCCGGCGCCGCCTTCGCGCTGTTCGCGCTCGGCTTCCTCGGCGCCGACGACCCCGTCGCGCTGCTCGAGAGCGGCCAGTGGCGGCGGCTCACCTCGCGGCGCGGGCACGTGCTCGTCCGCACCCCCGCCTGACCCGACGCCGGCGGGAAGCGCCGAGCGCTACTCCTCGAAGGTGTTGACCATCGCGTGCGCCGCGCGCTCCAGGTAGTCCCAGAGCATCGCGTCGTCGGCCGGAGCCAGCTCCAGCTCGTCGACCGCGACCCGCATGTGCGCGAGCCAGTGGTCGCGCGCCTCCGGGTTCACCTTGAAGGGCTGGTGCCGCATCCGCAGGCGCGGGTGCCCGCGCTCCTCGCTGTAGGTGCCCGGGCCGCCCCAGTACTGCTCGAGGAAGCCGGTGAGCCGCTGGATCGCGCCCTCGAGGTCGTGCTCGGGGTACATCGGCCAGAGCACCTCGTCCTCGCGGACGCCCTCGTAGAAGCGGCGGACGAGGCGCTCGAAGGTCGGTCGCCCGCCGAGGTGCTCCCAGAAGGAGCGCATCGGGGGAGTGCCGCCGATCTGCAGCCCGCTCACGGGCGCGGTCCCGTCTGGGGCGGCACGGAGCCGCCGTCCTGGGGACGCTCGGTGGACTCGGTCGCCTTCGGCCGCCGCAGAGCACGCGGCAGGCGCACCGGCTTCCCGTGCTCGGTCGTGACCGTGGCGGTCGGCGTCGTGCGCGGTCCCTTCACGCCGCCGACGCTCGTCGCGCCCTCGAAGCCGCTGAGCACCACCGCGCTGAGCGAGGGCAGCTTGACGTCGAGGGTGTCGAGCGCGCGCTTGAGGCGGATGCGGAGCTCGCGCGCGACGTCGTCCTTCGCGGTGGTGCGGGTCTTCAACACCACGCGGATGACCAGCGCGTCGTCGGCGATCGACTCGAGTCCCCAGAGCTCGGGCTTGTCGATGATCCGGGCCCGCCAGCGGCTGCTCGCCGCGAGCTCGTTCGCGGTGCTGAGGATCGTGCTCTGCACCGACTCCAGGTCGGTCTCGTAGGGCACGGCGAGGTCGATGATCACCCGCGACCAGCCCTGCGACATGTTGCCGACGCGGACGATCTCGCCATTGCGGACGAACCAGAGCGTGCCGTTGACGTCCCGGATCTGGGTGATCCGCACGCCGACGTTCTCGACCACTCCCGTGGCCTGGCCGGTGTCGACGACGTCGCCGACGCCGAGCTGGTCCTCCGCGACCATGAACAGGCCGTTGAGGACGTCCTTGACGATGTTCTGCGCGCCGAAGCCGAGGCCGGCGCCGAGCGCGGCGGTCAGCAGCGCGAAGGAGCCGATCAAAGTGTTGTCGATGGTGTTCACGATCATCACGACGGCGATGACCACGATGAGGATCGAGCTGATGTTGTTGAGGATCGAGCCGAGGGTCCTCGTGCGCTGCACGACCCGGACGGCCGCGAGCGGGGAGGCGGCGATCGCCTGCGTGTCCTCGACCCGCTGGCGCTTCTTCACCCCCGAGACGATCTGGTCGACGACCCGCCCGACGACGAAGTGCGCGATGACGCGGGCGAGCAGGGCGCCGAGCACGATCGCGAGGACGGCGACGCTCTTCCAGAAGAGCTCGGAGTCGAAGAAGGAGATGGTCGCGGCGACGGGGTCTGGGGTGGAGGTCTCGAGTAGCAGCATCCCGTCCAGGTTAAGGGACGCGCGCTGGCCGGCTCCGGTGACGCCGGAACGACGCTGAGCGGCGTCCGGGGGATAGATTCGACGAGGGCCTGCCGGGCCCCCGAACTCCGCACCCGAACTCCGCCCCAGGGGAAGGACGCCCGATGCTCCACTCCACCCGGACTCCCGCCGAGAAGCGCCGCCTCTTCCGCGAGCGGCTCGCGACCGGCGAGCTGCTGCAGCTGCCGGGGGCGTTCACCCCGCTGTCGGCGCGGCTGATCGAGGAGAAGGGCTTCGACGGCGTCTACGTCTCGGGCGCGGTGCTGTCGGCCGAGCTCGGCCTGCCGGACATCGGCCTGACCACGCTGAGCGAGGTCGCGGGCCGCGGCCAGCAGATCGCGCGGATGACCGATCTGCCCGTCCTGATCGACGCCGACACCGGCTTCGGCGAGCCCCTCAACGTCGCGCGCACCGTGCAGATGCTCGAGGACGCCGGAGTGACGGCCCTGCACATCGAGGACCAGGTGAACCCCAAGCGCTGCGGGCACCTCGACGGGAAGGCCGTCGTCGATGAGAGCACCTCCGTGCGGCGCATCGCCGCCGCGGTCGACGCCCGCCGCGATCCGGGTTTCGTGATCATGGCCCGCACCGACATCCGCGCCCTCGACGGGCTGCAGGCCGCGATCGACCGGGCGAAGCGCCTCGTCGACGCCGGCGCCGACGCGATCTTCCCCGAGGCGATGCGCGACCTCAGCGAGTTCGAGGCCGTCCGCGCCGCGATCGACGTCCCGGTGCTGGCGAACATGACCGAGTTCGGCAAGAGCGAGCTCTTCACGACGCAGCAGCTCGCCGACGTCGGGGTGAACATCGTGATCTACCCGGTGTCGCTGCTCCGCATCGCGATGGGCGCGGCGATGCGCGCGCTCGACGCGCTGAAGGCCGAGGGCTCGCTGCAGTCCGAGGTCGCCGGGATGCAGACCCGGGCCGAGCTCTACGAGCTGCTCGACTACTCGTCCTACAGCCGCTTCGACGAGGGCGTCTTCGACTTCAGCCTCGCCGGCCACCACGGCGCCTGAGCCACGACCCACCCCGGCGGCTCCGGCCGCCGATCCGATCGCGAAGGAGCGAGCGTTGAGCACCACCGAGCAGGACATCCGCAAGGGACTCGTGGGGGTCGTCGTCGACACCACGGCGATCTCGAAGGTCGACCCGGAATCGAACTCGCTGCTGTACCGCGGCTATCCGGTGCAGGAGCTGGCGGCGTCCTGCTCCTTCGAGGAGGTGTCCTGGCTGCTGTGGAAGGGCGAGCTGCCGACTCCGGCCGAGACCGAGGAGCTCCGCGCCTTCGAGCGCGCGCACCGGGAGCCGGCGCCGGGGGTGCGCGCGGTGGTCGACCTGCTGCCGGTGACGGCGCATCCGATGGACGTGGTGCGCACGGCGGTGAGCGTCCTCGGCGCGCTCGAGACGGACCCCGAGGACGAGTCGCCGGAGGCGGTCCTGGAGCGCTCGATGCGGCTCTGGGCGGTATTGCCCGCCGTCGTCGCCGCGATCCAGCGCCGCCGGCACGGGCAGGAGCCGATCGCCGCGCGCGACGATCTCGACTACTCGGAGAACTTCCTCTGGATGACCTTCGGCGAGTTGCCCGACCCGGTGGTCGTCGACGCCTTTCGAGTGTCCCTGGTGCTGTACGCCGAGCACTCGTTCAACGCCTCGACGTTCACGGCGCGCGTCGTCACCTCGACGCTCTCGGACGTCCACTCGGCCGTGACGGCGGCGGTCGGCGCGCTGAAGGGGCCGCTGCACGGCGGCGCGAACGAGGCCGTTCTGCACGTCTTCGACGAGATCGGCCTGGGGCCGGAGGCGGGTCCCCGCGCGCGGGCCTGGCTGGCGGAGGCGCTCGGGGCGAAGCGCAAGGTGATGGGCTTCGGCCACCGCGTGTACAAGTCGGGCGACTCGCGCGTGCCGACGATGGAGGCGGCGCTCCGCCGGGTCGCGGACCAGGCCGGGGCGGACGACATGCTCGAGCTCTACGACGCGCTGGCCGCGGAGATGGCCGAGCGCACGGGCATCCTGCCGAACCTCGACTACCCGTCCGGTCCGGCCTACCGCCTGATGGGCTTCGACACGGAGCTCTTCACCCCGCTCTTCGTCGCGGCCCGCGTCGTCGGCTGGACCGCGCACGTCCTGGAGCAGCGCGCCTCGAACGCGCTGATCCGCCCGCTGTCCGCGTACGACGGCCCGGCCCGCCGCACGGTCCCGGAGCGCTGACCCCCCGCATCTCGCTGTCCTGCGGAGCCGGCGCGGTCGGCGCGGTTCCCAGTACGCGCTGCGCGCGCCTCCCATGCTGGTCGAGTAGCCGCAGAGCGGCGTATCGAGACCCACCCTCCTGGTGACGGGGGATCTCGATACGCGCGCTGTGCGCGCTACTCGATCAGCAGGGCCGGCGCGCTCAGAGCGCCGCGTCGCGCTCCTGCGCGCGCAGGGCGCGCTCGACGCCGGCCAGGTTCTCGATGACGAGGCGGCGCAGCGCCGGCACGTCGGGGTTCGCGTCGAGCCACGCGCGGGTGGCGTCGACGATCGCGGGCGTCGGCGTCGCCGCCGGGTAGAAGCCGACGACGAGGTACTCCGCGATCTTGTAGCTCTTCGCGTCCCACAGCGAGCGGAGGGCGTCGAAGTACACCGGCACCATGGCCTCGAGGACGGCGGGGTCGCTGGTGTGCTGGAAGCCGAGGCCCGTCGCGCGCACGATGGTGTTCGGCGCCGAGTCGTCGAGCGTCACCGAGTCCCAGGCCGCGCGCTTGGCCTCCGCCGTCGGGATCGCCGCGCGGGCGTTCGCCGCGGACTGCGCTCCGGTCGCGGTGTTGTCGGCCGCGAGGGCCGCGTCGATGTCCGAGGCGTCCGCCCGTCCGCCGGCCACGAGCGCGATCAGCAGCTCCCAGGAGAGGTCGGTGTCGATCTCGAGCCCCGGCAGCGTCGAGGTCCCGTCGCGCAGCGCCTGCACCGCGTCCAGGTGCGCGGGCGTCGTGGCCACCGCGGCGAGCACCTTCACGAACTGGAACTGCGCGTCACTGCCGGCCTCGGCGCCCTGCGCCAGCGTCCACAGCCGGTCGCCCACCTCCGCGAGGACCTCGTCGCGGTGCTCCGGCGCGACGTACTGCGAGGCGGTGCTCACGAGCTGGCCGAGGACCGTGCGCAGCGTCGTCGACTCGGTCTCGGTCGCGATGTTGCCGAGCACGAGGCGGACGAAGTCGCGCGGAGCCGACTCGGCGTCGCGGGTCGCGTCCCAGACCGAGCCCCAGGCCAGCGAGCGCGCGAGCGGGCTGCTGATGCTCGCGAGGTGCTCGATCGCGACGGCGAGCGAGGCGTCGTCCAGCCGGATCTTCGCGTAGGCGAGGTCGTCGTCGTTGAGCAGCACCAGCGCGGGGCGGGTGCGGCCGATCAGCTCGGGCACCTCGGTGCGCTCGCCGTCCACGTCGAGCTCGAGGCGGTCGATGCGCACGAGGCGGTCGCCCTCGAAGTCGTAGAGGCCGATCGCGAGACGGTGCGGGCGGATCGTCGGGTAGTCGGCGACCGCGCTCTGCAGGATCGCGAACGAGGCGATGGCGCCCTCCTCGTCGACCACGATCTCGGGGCGGAGCGTGTTCACGCCGGCCGTCTCGAGCCACTGCGCCGACCACTCGGTCAGGTCGCGGCCGCTGGTCGCCTCGAGCTCGACCAGCAGGTCGCGCAGCTCGGTGTTCGAGAACGCGTGCTTGACGAAGTACTCGTGCACGCCGGCGAGGAACTCCTTCTCGCCGACCCAGGCCACCAGCTGCTTGAGCACCGAGGCGCCCTTGGCGTAGGTGATGCCGTCGAAGTTGACCTGGACGTCCTCGAGGTCGTTGATCGTCGCGACGATCGGGTGCGTCGAGGGCAGCTGGTCCTGGCGGTAGGCCCAGCTCTTCTCCATCGCGGCGAAGGTGGTCCAGGCCTCGGTCCACTCGGTCGCCTCGGCCGTCGCGAGGGTGGAGGCGTACTCGGCGAACGACTCGTTCAGCCAGAGGTCGTTCCACCACTTCATGGTCACCAGGTCGCCGAACCACATGTGCGCGAGCTCGTGCAGGATCGTGACGACCCGGCGCTCCTTGACCGCGTCGGTCACCTTGGACCGGAAGACGTAGGTCTCGGTGAAGGTGACCGCTCCCGCGTTCTCCATCGCGCCCGCGTTGAACTCCGGCACGAAGAGCTGGTCGTACTTCGCGAACGGGTACGGCACCCCGAACTTCTCCTCGTAGAAGGCGAAGCCCTGCTTGGTCTTCTCGAAGACGTAGTCCGCGTCGAGGAACGGCGCGAGCGAGGCGCGGGCGAAGACGCCGAGCGGGACGGTGCGGCCGTCGGAGGAGACCAGCGAGTCGGTCTCGACGACGTAGGGGCCCGCGATGAGCGCGGTGATGTAGGAGGAGATCCGCGGAGTGGGCTCGAAGCTCCAGGTCGCGACGCCGTCGCCGGCGGGCACGGGCTCGGGGGTGGGCTGGTTCGAGACGACCTGCCAGGCGGCGGGCGCGGTCACCGTGAAGGAGAAGGCGGCCTTGAGGTCGGGCTGCTCGAACACCGCGAAGACGCGGCGCGAGTCCGGGACCTCGAACTGCGAGTAGAGGTAGACCTCGCCGTCGACCGGGTCGACGAAGCGGTGCAGGCCCTCGCCGGTGTTCGTGTAGAGCGCGTCGGCGTCGACGCGCAGCACGTTCTCGGCGGCCAGCGAGTCGAGGCGGATCCGCACGCCGTCGGCGACGTCGGCCGGATCGAGCTCCACGCCGTTCAGCGTGACCGAGTGCACGGTCTTCGTGATCGCGTCGATGAAGGAGGAGGCCCCCTCCGTCGCGGTGAAGCGCACGATCGTGATGCTGCGGAAGGTCTCGGCCCCCCGCGTCAGGTCGAGGGCGACGTCGTAGGCGTCGACCTGGATCAGCGAGGCGCGCTCCTGCGCTTCGCTCCGGGTGAGGTTGTCTCCAGGCACAGGGTGCTCCATCCGTTCGTCTCGGCGCTGCCGCTTCGGCGCCGGGGTGCGGGCGCCACCGATCCACCCTAGGGCCGCGCCGCACCCGCGCACCCGAGAGGCGCCGAGAGGCGTAGCGTTGCCTCATGACCGCCGTTGACTTCTGGTTCGATCCCTCCTGCCCCTGGGCCTGGATGACCTCCCGCTTCGTGGACGAGGTGACGGAGGGGCGCGACCTCGACGTCACCTGGCACATCATGAGCCTCGCCGTGCTCAACGAGGACCAGGACGTGAGCGACGACTACCGCGCGTTCTTCCCGCGCGCCCTGCGCTACACCCGCCTCGTCGCCGCCGTCGGCGAGCGCGAGGGCCAGGAGAAGGTCAAGCCGCTCTACGACGCACTGGGCACGCGGATCCACAACGGTGGCCGCACGGACGTCGACGCGGTCATCGCCGAGTCGCTCGCCGAGCTCGGCCTCGACGCGAGCCTCGCCGCGTTCGCCGACACCGACGAGTACGACGAGCCGATGCGCGCCTCGCACTTCGACGGCATCGGCCGGGTCGGCCAGGACGTCGGCACGCCGGTCATCGCGATCGGCGACATCGCCTTCTTCGGACCGGTCATCTCGCCGATCCCGCGCGGCGAGCAGGCGCTCTCGCTCTGGGACGGCCTCGTCGCCGTGGCCTCGTACGACGGCTTCTTCGAGCTCAAGCGCTCGCGCACACGCGACCCGATCTTCGACTGAGCCGCGGTCCGCGCGGGCGACCCGGTCCTCTCCTGAGGACCGGGCCGCCGCGCGAGCGGTACCCTGACTCCCGGCCCGGATCCACGGGCCACGAACGGCTTTCCGGAGGACGAGCGCGTGCGCATCCACATCGCAACGGACCACGCCGGGCTGGACTTCAGCCGGCACCTGATCGAGCACCTCGGTGCCGCCGGCCACGACGTGGTCGACCACGGCCCCACCTCGTACGACCCGCTCGACGACTACCCCTCGTTCTGCATCAACGCGGCCGCCGCGGTCGTGCGCGACCAGGAGGCCGGCGTCGAGGCGCTCGGCATCGTCTTCGGCGGCTCCGGCAACGGAGAGCAGATCGCGGCCAACAAGGTCGCGGGCGTCCGCGCCGCGCTGGTCTGGAGCCTCAGCACCGCGGTGCTCGCCCGTCAGCACAACGACGCCAACGTGATCTCGATCGGAGCGCGCCAGCACTCGGTCGAGGAGGCGACGGACTTCATCGACGCCTTCGTCGCCGAGCCGTTCTCCTTCGAGGAGCGCCACATGCGCCGCATCGCGCAGCTCGCGGAGTACGAGACCACGGGCGACATCGCCGGCCGCACGGTCGACTCCGCCGCGAGCGGCCGCTAGGTGCCCGAGGGCCACTCCGTCCACCGCATCGCGCTGCAGTTCGAGCGCGACATCGTCGGCCACGCCGTCGCGACGAGCAGCCCGCAGGGCCGCTTCACGGAGGGTGCCGCGCTGCTGGACGGCCGCACCGTGCTCGAGTCGACCGCGGTCGGCAAGCACCTGCTGCTGCGCTTCGAGGGCGACGCGACGCTGCACGTGCACCTCGGCCTCTACGGCGCCTGGGACTTCCTCGGTCACGTCTCGCCGCTGTTCGACGACGGCAAGGCCGGCAGCAGCATCGGCGCCCCGCGCCGCCGCCGGGCCGTCCGGCTCTCCGAGACCGAGCACGAGACCGACAGCGAACTCGAGGAGTTCCCGCCGCCGCCGATCGGCGCCGTGCGCGTGCGCATCCAGACGGAGGAGACGGTCGCCGACCTGCGCGGCCCGACGGCCTGCGAGGTGATGGACGACTCGCAGGTGGAGGCGCTGCTCGCTCGGCTCGGTCCCGACCCCGCGGCGGACGACTCCGACGAGGCGCGCGACCGCTTCGTGAACCGGCTGCGCAAGACGGCCACGCCGGTGGGGCTCGTGCTGATGGACCAGTCGGTCGTCAGCGGCATCGGCAACATCTACCGCGCCGAGCTGCTCTACCGCGCCGGCCTCGACCCGCACACGCCCGGCAAGCTGGTGCCGCTCGAGCTCGCGCGCGAGCTCTGGGCCGACTGGGCGCTCCTGCTCGAGGACGGCATCCGGACCGGGATGATGATCACGCGCCGGGGCCTGACGAAGACGCAGCGCTCCGCCGCCGTGCGCAGCCGGGCCGAGCGCAACTACGTCTACAAGCGCGAGGGACTGCCCTGCCGGGTCTGCGGCACGAACGTCCTGCTCGAGGAGATCGGCGCGCGCAAGCTCTACTGGTGCCCGGTGTGCCAGTCGTGACCGCCTGAAGTGCCCGTGACGAGCGACGACCGAGAGGACCCCGTGACCCCGAGCCTGCTCCTGCGCACCGCGCGGCTCCCGGGCCGCGACGAGCCGGTGTCCGTGCTGCTCCGCGACGGCCGCATCGAGGAGATCGCTCCGGACGGCGCTCTCGACGCCACCCGTTCGGGCGACGCCGAGGTGCGCGACCTCGACGGCCGCTGGCTGCTGCCCGGGCTCTGGGACGAGCACGTGCACTTCTCCCAGTGGTCGATGACCGCTCCCCGCCTGGACGTCTCGACGGCGCGGTCGGCGGCGGAGACGGTGGCTGCGGTCCGCGCGCGGCTCGCCCTCGCACCGGACTCGCCGGCGACCCTCGTCGGCTTCGGCTTCCGCGACGGGCTCTGGCCCGACCTGCCGACGACCGCCCTGCTCGACGCGGTGGCGCCGGAGCGACCGGTGGTGCTCGTCAGCGGCGACCTGCACTGCGCCTGGGTCAACTCCGCCGCGCTGCGCCGCTACGGCTTCGCGCCGCAGGACGACATCCTCCGCGAGGAGCCCTGCTTCCGCCTGGTCACGGCGCTCGGTGCGCTCAGCGACGACGAGCTCGACGAGCTGGCCGACGAGGCGGCGCGCCGTGCGGCCGCCCGCGGCGTCGTCGGCGTCGTCGACCTCGAGATGCGCTGGAACGCGGGGGACTGGACGCGGCGGATCGCCCGCGGCACCCGCTCGCTGCGCGTCGACATCGGCGTCTACCGCGACCACCTCGACCGGGCGATCGCGGAGGGCCTGCGCACCGGGGACGAGATCGAGGGCGGTGAGGGCCTGCTCCGGATGGGTCCGCTCAAGGTGCTGATCGACGGCTCGCTGAACACCCGGACCGCCTACTGCGTGCACCCGTACGCCGGGCACGAGGGCAGCGGCGTCCTCACCGTGGACCCCGCGGAGCTCGACGAGCTGCTCGCGCAGGCGGCCGCGGCGGGCATCCGGCCGACGGTGCACGCGATCGGCGACGCGGCCGCGACGGTCGCGCTCGACGCGCTGGCCAAGGTCGGCGGCGGGCGGATCGAGCACGCGCAGCTGCTCTCGGACGCCGACCTGCCCCGCTTCGCCGAGTTCGGCGTCGTCGCCGGAGTGCAGCCGGCGCATGCGCTGGACGACCGGGAGGTCGCCGACCGCTACTGGGCCGGACGCACCGGCCGGGCCTTCGCGCTGCGCTCGCTGATCGACTCCGGAGCGACGGTCGTGCTCGGCTCGGACGCCCCGGTGGCGCCGCTCGACCCCTGGGTGGCGATTGCCGCCGCCGTCTCCCGCGCCCGGGACGGCGACGAGCCGTGGCACCCCGAGCAGCGGGTCACGATCGCGGAGGCGCTCGTCGCGTCGACCCGCACCCGGCGGCTCGCTCCGCAGGCGGGAGACGCCGCCGACCTGGTCGTCGTTGAGCGCGACCCGCTCGCCTCCGACGGCGAGCAGCTGCGCTCGATGCCCGTCGCCGCGACGCTGCTCGCCGGACGCGTCACGCACGAGGTCTGACCGGATCGTGAACGACGGACGGCCCGCCGGATCCGAGGATCCGACGGGCCGTCGCGGCGTAGGAGGCGCGTGCTCAGCTCTCGCTGACGTGCGCGAACAGGAACCAGCGGTCCTTCTCGAGGCCGCGGCCGATCTCGATCGCGACGTCCTGGCTGCTCGCGTCGATGTCGGCGAGCTCGGCGATCGCGGTGTTGACCGTGGTGATCGCGACGTCCATCAGGCCGATGACCTCGACGATGGCGTTCTCGGAGCGCTGGAAGCCCGGGGTGAGCGGGGCGGTCTGCGTGGCCGAGGCCACGGTCTGGATGCGGGCGTCGACGGGGAGGCCCAGGGCGACGACGCGCTCGGCGGCCAGGTCGGCCCACTCGATCGCGTGGCCGACGACGACGTCGAGCAGCTCGTGCACGCCGATGAAGTTGGCGCCGCGCACGTGCCAGTGCGCCTGCTTGCTGTTGACGGCCAGGGCGGTCATCTCGACGACGACCGGGCTGAGGAACTGGGCGACTCCGGATGCGACATCCGGGTTCGACGAGGTGAGCGACGTGACGGATGCAGTGGACATCGTCTGTTCCTTTCGAGAGGGGGTGACTGATCGTCAACACTACGCCGCAGCCCAGTGTTCGCAAGGAAGTGCAGGCTCGGCTAAGGCGGGAGAAGGGGAGCCTGGCCTGTGCCGGCCCGGCACGTTCGGTGCGCTTCCGAGACGGAACCGGGGGTCAGCCCCCGCGTCACTGCGAAGGGTCGCCGGTACCCTCGAGAGGATGTCCGCGCGCCCGCGAGGACCGGGGGAGGAGGCTCGCGTGCCCGCAGCGCCGACCGCCCTCGGTGAGGCCTCCGCGGCGTACCTCCGGCTCTGGCGCGAGCTGCCCCGCGAGGCCCTGTCGCTCCTGCTCGCCGTGCCGCTCGCGCTGGCGGGTGCGTTCGCGACCGGAGTCTCCCTCGCTCTGGGCCTCGGCCTGATCGGCGTGCTGATCGGGGCGGTCTTCCTCCCGCTGGCGCTGCACACCGCCCGGGGCTTCGCTCGGGCGACCCGAGCGCTCGACCGGCTCGCCGGCCGCCCTCGGATCGAGGAACCGCAGTGGCGGCGTCCGCCCGCCTCGGTCGCGCCCGCCACCTTCGCCCTCTACGGCCCGGTCGTCGACGGGCACTACTGGCTCGCGCTGCTGCACACGCTCGTCGTGGCGCCGCTGCTCGCGCTCGTCTTCGCGGCGGTCCTCGGGCTCTGGAGCTGGGCCGGCCTCGGCTCGCTGACTGCGCTGCTCGCCGGCGACTCCTCGGCGATCGTCCGGCTCGTCTCCGGGCAGTCGAGCGCAGTCCTCGGCGTTCCCGGGCCGCCCACGGCCTTCCTGGTGCTGGCCGATGTCGCGCTCGTCGTCCTGTTCCTCGCGACGCTGCCGTTCGTCACCCGCGGGCTCACCCTCGCGCGATTCCTCGTCGATCGGCTGCTGCTCGGGCCCTGGGGCTCGGAGGCGCTGCAGCGCGAGGTCGCGGAGCTCAGCGTCTCCCGCGGTGCGGCGGTCGCCGCCGAGGACCGGGCGCTGCGCCGGCTCGAGCGCGACATCCACGACGGTCCGCAGCAGCGGCTGATCCGGGTGCAGATGGACCTCGGATCGGCTCTCAACCGGGTGCGCTCCGATCCCGACTCCGCGGCGGCGCTGATCGACGAGGCGCGCGAGCACGTCCGCTCGGCGCTCGACGAGCTGCGCGCGCTCTCCCGGGGAGTCGCGCCGCCGATCCTGCAGGACCGGGGCTTCACCGCTGCGGTGCACTCGCTGGCGGTCATGAGCCCGGTGCCCGTCGAGGTGCTGGTCGAGCATCCGGTGACGGAGGTGCCGCCCGAGGTCGAGCGCAGCGTCTACTTCGTCGTCGCGGAGCTGCTCGCGAACGCGTCGAAGCACGCGTCGGCCCGCTCGATCCGCGTGCACCTCGACGTGCGGGGGACGGGCGGACCGGAGCGCTGGCTGGACGTCTGGGTCGTCGACGACGGCGTCGGCGGCGCCTCGCCCCTGCCCGGTCACGGGCTCGAGGGGGTCGCCGGGCGCGTCAGCGGGCTGCGCGGGCTGTTCACCGTCGATTCGCCCCCGGGCGGCCCGACCACGGTGGGCGTCCACGTGCCTTTCCGGCCGGTGCCCGCCCTATCCTGAGGGCGTGCCGCCCGCCTCACCGATCCGTGTCGCCCTCGCCGAGGACTCCGTGCTCCTGCGCGAGGGCCTGGTCCGACTGTTCGAGGACGCCGGCTTCTCCGTCGTCGGAGCCCACGGCGACGCCGAGGGGCTGCTCGCGGCCGTCGCCGCGGAGCCGTCCTCGGTGGACGTGGCCGTGCTCGACGTCCGCATGCCGCCCACCTTCCGCGACGAGGGCGTCCGCGCGGCCCTCGACCTCCGGCGCCTGCACCCGCGGATCGCCGTGCTCCTGCTCAGCCAGTACGTCGAGGTGACCTACGCGCACGAGCTGCTCGGCTCGGGCGAGGGCGGCATGGGCTACCTGCTCAAGGACCGCGTCGCCTCGGTGGAGGAGCTGCGCGACGCCGTCGAGCGCGTCGCGGCGGGCGGGACGGTGCTCGATCCGCAGGTCGTCGCGTCGCTGCTCCAGCGCAACCGCGACCCGCTGGCGCTCCTGACCCCGCGCGAGCGCGAGGTGCTCGAGGCGATGGCCGAGGGGCGCACGAACGCCGGCATCGCCGCCGCGCTCTTCATCGGCGTCGGCGCGGTCGAGAAGAACGTCACCTCGATCTTCCAGAAGCTCGGACTCGAGGACTCCGGCTCGGACCACCGCCGCGTGCTCGCGGTCCTCGCCTGGCTCCGCGCCGCGCGCTGAGCCGGCCCAGCAGTCGCGTCGCGTCTCCTTGGCGGAGACGCCCGCACACATGCTGGTCGAGTAGCCCCGCAGGGGCGTATCGAGACCCGCCACCGCATGCACGTCGGTCTCTTCCCCGCCCTGCGCTGGCGCCGGCGCCCCCTCCGCTCGATACGCCCGCTCCGCGGGCTACTCGATCAGCATCGACCTGACAGCCGTCCCCGCGCGCCTACTTCAGCGCCGTCCGCTCCGTGTCGTAGAGCGCCTTGACCTGGTCGGCGGTGAGGGCCTTGTCCCAGACCCGGATCTTCGCGAAGGTGCCCTTCGCGTAGTTGCCGGGGCCCGAGGTGAGCTCGACCGCGCCGACCGTGAAGTCGCCGGCGTTCGGGTTCAGGCCCTCGGTGAAGAGGTACGGGTTCTTCGCGTAGGTCGCGCCCTTGTTGTCGACGAAGCGCGGGTAGGCGACCGAGGTGCCGTCCAGGTAGGAGACCGCGTAGGTGCCGTCGTAGGTGCCGACGTGCAGCTGCCAGGTGTTCCGAGTGAACGTGTTCCCCGAGGCCGAGTAGTCGCGGGAGTACGGATAGCCGGGGGTCGGGCCGCCGGTCCGCGAGACGTGGAAGGCCGATCGCTCGTCGCCGCCGTAGAGGCCGAGGTCGTAGAAGAGGCCGTAGGAGCGGCCCGCGCGCTCGCCGTGCTCGTTCCAGGCGCCCGCGACGTAGCCGGTGCTGTCGTCGGTCATGTAGACCCAGCTCGCGACGGTGACCGCGTTGCCCGTGGCGCCGATCGTCAGGCGTCCCGCCGACTCCAGCGGCACCCGGAGGAAGCTCGTCCCGGTCATCGAGATCCCGGAGCCCCAGGGCGTCGAGGTGGTCGTGGCCTTGGTCTTGCCCGCCTGGAGCAGGGGCAGGTCGTTCGCGGTGGAGTAGTACGGCGCGGCGGACTGGGTGAAGTCCCACTGCGCGAGCGGCGCCGGAACGCCGGGCACGGTGGGGGGAGTGGTGGGCGTCGCCGTGGGGGTCGGCGTCGCCGTGGGGGTCGGCGTCGCGGTCGGTGTCGCGGTGGCGGTCGGCGTCGCCGTGGGCGTCGGAGTCCTCGTCGGAGTCGCGGTGGGTGTCGGGGTCGCGGTCGGCGTCGTCGTCGGTGCCGTGGCCGAGACGGTCAGCGCGATCGAGCCGCTGCTGCCGATGTTGCCGGCGGCGTCGCGGGCCTTGGCGATGATCACGTGCGAGGTCACGGCGAGGCTCGAGGTGGTGAGCGACCAGTCGCCGGAGGCCTGCTGCACGGCGTTCCCGACCCGGGTGGAGCCGGACCAGAAGGAGAGAGCGGTGACTCCGACGTCGTCCGACGCGGTGGCGACGAGCGTCACGGTCCGCGGGACGGTGCTCCCCGTGGCGGGCGAGGTGATGCGCGCAGTCGGCTTCGTCGTGTCGGGCTTCGGCGAGCCCGTGGCGGTCGGCGTGGCGCTGGGGCTCGGCGCGGTCGTCGGGCTCGCGGTCGGCGAGGGAGTGGTCGTCGCGGTGGGCGTCGCCGACGGGACCGGGGTCTGCGTGGGGGAGGGACTCGTCGTCGGAACGGGGGTCGAGCCGGTGTTCTGCACGGTGACGCGCGTGGCGGCGCTGTTGCCGATGTTCCCCGCCGCGTCCTTGCCCTTGGCCACGAAGACGTGCGAGCCCTCGGCCAGCGTCAGCGTGTCGAGCGGCAGCGTCCAGACGCCCGCCTGCACGGTGGCGTAGCCCAGACGGCGGGTGCCCTCCCAGAACGAGAGCTGAGTGGTCCCGACCGCGTCCGTCGCGGTTGCCGCGAGGGAGATCGTCCCCGCGACCGTCGATCCGCTCACCGGAGCGGTGATGCTCACGACCGGCTTCACCGTGTCGGCGGCGGCGCTCGCCGAGCTGCCGGGCGCGGTGGCCGCCATCGGCACCAGGAGGAGGGCTGCGAGCGCTCCCATGATCGTCGCCCGTGCGGTACGTCGTCGCATTGCAGTCCCCTTGTTCCGTCGGTCACGGAAATCCCCCCGGACCGGGGTCAGCCTAGGTCGTGCCGCCTCCTCCGCGCGTGCCCCGGACGGGGACAGATCGTGGTCGGGGTCCGACGACCGGCCAGGATCGCCGCCCGGGCGGTGACCGACGCCCCTGCGACACTGGGATCCGGCGACCGCGGAGTCCGCCGAGGAGGAGGACCGATCGCATGGCACCAGGAGCGCACCCGGACGCCCGATTGATCGCTCTGCCGAGCGGATCCCCGGTCGTCGCCGACTCGGCCTGGGTCGCCCCGGGCGCGACCCTCGTCGGAGCGGTGGTGCTGGAGGAGGAGTCGAGCGTCTGGTACGGCGCCGTCCTCCGCGCGGAGAAGGCGCGCATCCGGATCGGCCGCGGCAGCAACCTGCAGGACGGCGTGATCGTGCACGTGGACGAGGGCTTCGACGCGACTCTCGGCGCGGGGGTCTCGGTCGGGCACAACGCCGTGCTGCACGGCTGCACCCTCGAGTCCGACGTGCTCGTCGGGATGAACGCGACCGTCCTGAGCGGGGCGGTGATCGGCTCCGGGTCGCTCGTGGCCGCCGGCGCCGTGGTGCTCGAGGGCACCGTCGTGCCGCCGGGCTCCCTCGTCGCGGGCGTTCCGGCGAAGGTGCGCCGCGAGCTGTCCGAGCAGGAGCGGGACGGGATCCGCCGCAACGCCGCGTCCTACCTCGTCCTGGCCGATCTGCATCGGGGAGCGGCCGGCGGCGGGACCGACTGAGGCGGTCAGGGAGCGCCAGGGGATCGATCGGCGCCAGAAGTTTCCGCCTCGGCGGTGAGGATCTCTACCGTTCGGGAACAGGTTCCGCCGCGTCACTCCCGGTGCGCGGTCGCCGCCCTCGGATCGACGGCTCGCCGATCGATCGGACACCTCTGTCTCCGTCCCACTCTTCCCGAGGAGAATCGTGTCCCCGCACCGACCCCGCCGTTCCCCCCTGATCGTCCTCGGCCTCGCCGCGGCCGTGCTCGCGGGAGGGGCGATCGCCCCCGCCGCCGCCGCGACACCGTCCGAGCTGTCCGTCGTCGCCTTCGGCGATTCGATCACCCGAGCCGCCGCGACCTGCGGCACGGAGGAGGACTGCCCGGTCAACTCCTGGTCGACCGGATCCGCGCCCGAGGTCCGCTCCATCGCGACCCGCCTCCAGGAGGTGGCTCCGCAGCGCACGGTCACGACCGACAACCGCGCGAAGTCCGGCAGCCGCATCGCCGAGGTCTCCGCGGCGGTCACGGCGGCACAGGCGGCCGGGGCCGCTCCGGATGTGGTCACGCTCCTCATCGGCGGCAACGACCTCTGCAGCCCCGACGTCCCGGCCGGGCCGGACGGCTACGCGATGACGCCCGCCGCGGACTTCTCCGCCTCGGCGTCGAGTCTGCTCCGGCAGATCAGCTCGGCCTGGCCTCGGGCGACCGTGCTGCTCGGGTCGGTGCCGGACATCGGGTCCGAGTGGGAGGTCGTCCAGGGCACACCGGGCAAGCTGATCTGGGGACTGTTCAGCATCTGCCGGACCACGCGCGGGGCCAAGGCCGACAACCACGTCCAGAGGGGGGCCGCCTTCGAGGCGGCGGTCGCCGCAGCCGAGGAGCGCACGGATCAGTACAACGAGGCTCTGGCCGCGGCCTGCTCCGCAGCGGGCCCGCAGTGCGTCTGGGACGGCGGAGCCCTGACCAGGACCCCTGTCACGAAGGACGTCCTCTCGACGGTCGACTACTTCCACCCGAACGTCGCCGGCCAGGCGCTGGTCGCCAGCGTCCTGTGGGGCCCGGCGGCGGTTCCCGCGTGGGCGGTCCCGCACTCCGCAGGCGCTCCGGCTCCGGCTCCGGCGGACCTCCCGACGCTCGACGAGATCGGCATCGCCGATTCGACGAGCGGCGCCCCGGACGAGTCGAGGACGCGGGTCGGCATGCCCGAGAACGTGACCGAGCGCGTGACGCTCGGCCGTCCGGCTGGAGCGCAGCCGTCCGAGGGGAGCCCGTCTCCGGAGGACCTCCAGCAGACCGCCGCCGTCGGCCGCTAGCTCGAAGGAGGCGCACCGATCGTCAGAGTGCGCCACGTGGTCAAATGCCGACAACTGCTCGATGAACGCCAGTCGAGTCGATCCGTGCCACAAGTTGGCGGCCTGCGGAGGAGCGGAAATACCTTTCCCCACGAGGTTCCGCCGGCGTCGTCCGCGGTCCTCATCGCGGTCGGTCGACCGCTGGAGCCGACGGTCGAACGACCGTGCTCCGCCCTCCTTCATCACCGTCCTTGAGAAGAGCCATGTCCCTCCGTTCCCGCCTGTCCACCGTCGCTCTCGCGGCACTGCTCCTCGCCGGAGGAGCCGCCGCCCCGTCCGCCACCGCCGCCGAGGCCCCCGCGCTCTCGGTCGCCTCGTTCGGCGACTCGATCACCCGCGCCGCCACCACCTGCGGAGGCCGGGGCGACTGCCCCGTCAACTCCTGGGCCACCGGTTCCGCACCCGCGGTCCACTCCGTCGCCACCCGCCTCCAGGAGCTGAACCCGGGTCGCACCGTCACGTCGACGAACTACGCCAAGTCAGGCAGCCGGATCGCGGGAGTCGCCTCGGCGGTGTCCGCCGCGGCGGCCGCCGGGGCCCGACCCGACGTCGTGACGCTGCTCATCGGCGGCAACGACCTCTGCCACCCCGATCTCCGGGCCGCCGCCGACGGCTACGCGATGACGCCCGCCGACGCGTTCGCCGCGTCCGCGACGAGTGCGCTGCAGCGGATCAGGTCCGCCTGGCCGGAGGCGACCGTCCTCGTCGGGTCGGTCCCGGACGTGGCGTCCGAGTGGGCCGCGGTGCAGACCGGCGCGGGCGCGAGGACCTGGCCGTCGGCCAAGCTGTGCCGGACGACGCGCGGGGCCCTCGCCGACAACGTCGTCCAGACCGGTGACGCCTTCACCTCGACGGTGGCGGCCGCGGCCGAGCGCACGCGGCAGTACGACGACGCGCTCGCCTCGGCTTGCGCGGCCGAGGGCCCGCACTGCGTCTGGGACGGCGGCGCCCTCAGCCGCACGGAGATCAACCCCGAGATCGTCTCGAGCGTCGACTCCTTCCACCCGAACGTCCAGGGCCAGGCCCTGATCGCGCGGGTGCTCTGGGGTCCCGAGGCGGTCCCCGCCTGGGCCGCGCGCCTCACCCAGGGCGCTCCGGTCTCCCCGCCGGTGCCGGCGGTCACCGACGCACCGGTCCCGACGACGCCCACTCCGACGACGACTCCCGCCCCGACGACCACCCCGTCGTCGAAGACCACCCCCGCGCCGAAGGCCACTCCGGCCCCGGCCGGCGCGCGCCGAGCGACGAAGACCGTGACTCCTGCGCGGCCCACGACCCCGGCACCCGCAGGGACCCGCGCTCCGGCGTCCGGCTCGACCCCGAGCACGACTACGAGCCGAGGCCTCGCCGGCACGAAGGACACGACCGCGCCGACGGTGCGCATCACCGGCCCGGTCGCCGGCGGCTCGGTCTCGGGGAACGTCGCCCTGGCCGCCGTCTCCGACGACGACACCGCGTCGCTCGTCTTCTCGAGCGAGGGTCGCCGCCTCGGCTCGGCGAAGCACGCGGCGAACGGCGGCTGGACGCTGACCGTGTCGACCAGGGGCTTCCCGAAGGGCGAGCACGATCTCGTCGCCACCGCGACCGACCGCTCGGGCAACACGGGGACGAGTGCCCCCGTCACCGTCACGGTCCGCTGACCAGCAGGGGCCGCCGTCAGACGCCCAGGGGACCGCGGTGGTCCTCGTCGGAGCCGTGCAGGACTCACCGAAGGATTCGACCCGTGCCGCGCCTCACCTATGGGGGGAGCAGGCCGGTCCTGAGGCGGTATCGCGGTGCTGCGCCGTCGGCCAGGCTCTGAGCAGCCGGCACCGCCGGAGTGGCCGGGCTCCCTGAGCGGCGCTTCTCCGGGCGGATCCGGCGGTTCCCCTCCCCGTCCCCCCGGTCGCCCGGTCGACGGAGCCCGCGCCCCCGCCTCGCTCCGCCGCCGCGGCACCACGTCGCCCCACGAGAGCAGAGTCATGCCCCCGCGCCCGGCCCGCCGTTCCCCCCTGTCCGTCCTCCTCCTCATCGCCCTCCTCGTCGGCGCGGCCGCGGTGCCCGCCGCGGCCGCCGAACCGGCCCCGACCCTGTCGGTCGTCTCCTTCGGCGACTCGATCACCCGTGGCGCCTCGAGCTGCGGCACCCGCGCCGACTGCCCGGTCAACTCCTGGTCGACGGGAACCGCGAGTGCGGTCCGCTCGATCGCCACCCGCCTCCAGGAGGTGAACCCGGGCAGCGTCGTCACCACGGCGAACTACGCCAAGTCGGGGAGCCGGATCAACGCCGTCGCCTCGACCGTGACCGCTGCCGCCTCGGCCGGCGCGGACCCCGACGTCGTCACCCTCCTGGTGGGCGGGAACGACCTCTGCCACCCCGACCTCACGGGCGCCGCCGACGGGTACGCGATGACTCCCGCCGCGTCCTTCAGCGCGTCGGCGTCGAGCCTGCTGCGTCAGATCGGCTCGACCTGGCCGGAGGCGACGGTCCTCGTCGGCTCGATGCCGGACATCGCGTCGGAGTGGGCGGGCCTGCGCGGGGGACCGGCCGAGGCGGGCTGGCCGGCGAACCGGCTCTGCCGCACGACCCGCGGGGCGACGGCCGACAACGTCGTCCAGACCGGTGACGCCTATACCGCGGCGGTCGCCGCAGCGGCGCAGCGCACCCGTCAGTTCAACGACGCCCTCGCCGCGGCCTGCTCCGCCGTCGGCTCCCGCTGCGTCTGGGACGACGGCGCCTTCACCGCCGCCACCGTCTCGCCCGACATCGTGTCCACCGTCGACTACTTCCACCCCAACGCCCGCGGCCAGGCCCTGATCGCCGACATCCTCTGGGGTCCCGAGGCCGTGCCCGACTGGGCGGCGTCCGAGCCGACGTCGACGCCCGTGCCGTCCGCGCCGCCGACCGCTGAGCCGACGAGCGTGCCGACGCCCAGCGCCTCCCCGGCACCGACAGCCGTCCCCGAGCCGACCGATCCTGCCGAGACCCCCACCCCGACGGCCTCCCCGACCACCACCCCGACTCCGTCTCCGGCCGCGACTGCTACGCCGACCGCGACTGCCACGCCGACCGCGACTGCCACGCCGACCGCGACTGCCACGCCGACCGCGATGCCGAGTGCGACCGCGACTCCGATCGCCGCCCCGAGTCCGACTGCAACCGCGACTCCGACTGCATCGCCGACTCCGACTCCGACCGCGACCGCGACTCCGACTCCGACTGCCTCTCCGACCCCGACGCGCACGCCGACGCCGACACCGACTCCGGCCCGAGACACGGCTGCACCGTCCTCGCGCGTCACCAGCCCGACCGCGGGCAGCACCGTCGTCGGAACGGTCACCCTCGTCGCGGTCGCGGACGCCGACACCACGTCCCTGGTCTTCTGGACGGGCAGCACGCGGATCGGGACGGCGAAGAAGGCGGCCGACGGCACCTGGAAGCTGACCGTCTCCACCAAGGGCTTCCCCAAGGGCGAGCACCAGGTCGTGGCGAAGGCGTCGGACGCCGCGGGCAACACCGCGACGAGCGCCCCGGTCGCCGTCACCGTCCGCTGAGCTCCGCCGCCGTGCTGATCGAGTAGCTCTTGCAGGGGGCGTGTCGAGATCCACCTCTGCTGAGGACGGTGGGTCTCGATACGCCGCTGCGCGGCTACTCGACCAGCATGCGGAAGCGCGCGGAAGCCCAGCTGATCGAGCAGCCCTCGCAGAGGGCGTGTCGAGATCCGTCCCTGCTGAGGACGGTGGGTCTCGATACGCCGCTGCGCGGCTACTCGACCAGCAAGAAGGAAGAAAGAATCGGAGGGGCTGACGAGAATCGAACTCGCATCATCTGTTTGGAAGACAGAGGCTTTACCACTAAGCTACAGCCCCGAAATCGGCAGTCCGGAGAACCCGCCGCGGGCCGCCCTCTCGGGCGGGGCCCGTCGTCTCGACCGGGCACCAGGACACTGTAGTACACGAGGCGAAGCGGCGGCGACGCCGACCCGCGGAAGCCGCCCCGCGCGCCTGTTCCGGTCGCAGGAGTGCGGTGCAGTACACTTGCGAAGGCCATTTCGGCGTGTCGCGCCAGTGACCGTGCAGGAAGGGCTCGACGAGAGTCCTCATCGGCACGGTGCACCGGCCCGCGCAACCGGGGCGTAGCTCAGCTTGGCTAGAGCGCCCGCTTTGGGAGCGGGAGGTCGCAGGTTCGAATCCTGTCGCCCCGACCACGAGTACTCATCGTGACGACATCGACCCGTGACGACCGGTCACACGGCGCCGACACCAACCAGCACAGGAGATCCCCTCACGTGAAGACCACGGTAGAAAAGCTGAGCCCGACCCGCGTCAAGCTCGCGATTTCGGTCACCCCGGACGAGCTCGGCCCCAGCATCACCCACGCCTACGGCCACATCGCCGAGCAGATCAACGTCCCCGGCTTCCGCAAGGGCAAGGTCCCGCCGGCGATCGTCGACCAGCGGGTCGGCAAGGCCGCCGTCCTCGAGCACGCCGTCAACGAGGGGCTCGACGGCTTCTACCGCGAGGCCGTCCGCGAGACCGAGGTGCGCCCCCTGGGCCGCCCGCAGGCCGACATCGTCGCCTGGCCGAGCGACAAGGACTTCACCGGCGACCTCGAGCTCGCCATCGAGGTCGACGTCCGCCCCGAGATCACCGTCCCGGCCTACGACGGCCTCGAGCTGACGGTCGACGCGGCCGAGGTGACCGACGCCGACGTCGACGCCGAGCTCGACAAGCTCCGCAGCCGCTTCGGCACGCTCGTCACCGTCGATCGCCCCGCGACGACCGGCGACTTCGCGCAGATCGACCTCATCGCGACCATCGACGGCGTCGAGGTCGACACGGCCAACGCCATCTCCTACGAGCTCGGCTCGGGCGAGCTGATCGAGGGCATCGACGAGGCGCTCGACTCGCTCACCGCGGGGGAGAGCACCACGTTCACCGCTCCGCTGCTCGGTGGCGACCACGCCGGCCAGCAGGCCGAGATCGCCGTCACGCTCACCGCCGTCAAGGAGCGCGAGCTCCCCGACGCCGACGACGACTTCGCGCAGATCGCCAGCGAGTTCGACACCATCGCCGAGCTGCGCGACTCGCTCAAGGAGCAGGCCGCCCAGCAGAAGACCTTCGGTCAGGGCGGCCAGGCGCGCGAGAAGCTCGTCGAGGCCCTCCTCGGCCTCGTCGAGGTCCCCGTCCCCGCCGCGCTCGTCGAGGACGAGGTGCACCGCCACCTCGAGGGCGAGAACCGCCTCGAGGACGCCGAGCACCGCGCCGAGGTCACCGAGGCGAGCGAGAAGACCTTCAAGACCCAGATCCTCCTCGACCACGTCGTCGAGCAGGAGAAGGTCCAGGTCAGCCAGGACGAGCTCACGCAGTACCTGATCCAGGGTGCGGCGCAGTACGGCATGGAGCCGAACGAGTTCATCAAGATCCTCTCCGAGAACAACCAGATCGGCCAGATGGTCGGCGAGGTCGCCCGCAACAAGGCGCTCGCGATCGTCCTGGGCAAGGCGAAGGTCACCGACACCGAGGGCAACGCCGTCGACCTGACCGCGTTCACCGCCGTCCCCGGCGACGACGCGGACGAGACCGCCGACGACGCCGCGACCGACGAGGTCGACGCACCCGCTGCCGAGGCCGTCGAGGAGGCCGTCGTCGAGGAGGCCCCCGCCGCCGAGGCGCCCGCCGAGGAGGAGGCCGCTCCGGCCCCCAAGAAGAAGCGCGCCCCCGCGAAGAAGAAGGCTCCGGCCTCCGAGGAGACCCCGGCCGCCGAGTAGTCCTCGACGCAGAACGACAGGAGCCGCTCCCGGATCACCGGGGGCGGCTCTCGTCGTCTCGGCCCGAGTCCGGGGTCGAGTCCCGGCCCGGGTCCCGCCCGCAGTCCGCCCCGGGCGAACACCGGCCGCTCCGGCTCCGCCCCCGGCGAACACGGCCGGGTCGCCCGGGTGCCGTCCGATAGATTCGCCTCCGAAGCGACAACTGAAACGGAGCGACACATGGCCGATATGGCGATGCCCAACAGTGTTTTCGACCGCCTTCTCAAGGACCGGATCATCTGGCTCGGTTCTGAGGTGCGCGACGAGAATGCGAACGAGATCGCAGCGAAGCTCCTGCTCCTCGCGGCCGAGGACGCCGAGAAGGACATCTTCCTGTACATCAACTCGCCCGGCGGCTCGATCACCGCGGGAATGGCGATCTACGACACGATGCAGTTCGTGCCGAACGACATCGTGACGGTCGGCATCGGCATGGCGGCGTCCATGGGTCAGCTCCTGCTCACCGCGGGGACCCAGGGCAAGCGCTACATCACGCCGAACGCGCGCGTCCTACTGCACCAGCCGCACGGCGGGTTCGGCGGCACCGCGTCCGACATCCAGACGCAGGCGCAGCTGATCCTCGACATGAAGAAGCGCCTCGCCGAGATCACCGCGAAGGCGACCGGCAAGACCGTCGAGCAGGTCAACGAGGACGGCGACCGCGACCGCTGGTTCAGCGCCGAGGAGGCCCTGGCCTACGGCTTCGTCGACCACATCCGCTCCTCGGCGACCGACGTCGCCGGCGGCGGCGGAACCGCCACCGACAGCTGAGCACCCCGACGCGCCGAGAGATCAGGAAGAGACAATGAACACACCCACCTTCGGCGGGACGGCCTTCGGCTCCGGAGCCGCGCCCTCCTCCCGCTACATCCTCCCCACGTTCGAGGAGCGCACGGCCTACGGCTACAAGCGCCAGGACCCCTACGCGAAGCTCTTCGAGGACCGCATCATCTTCCTCGGCGTGCAGGTCGACGACGCGTCCGCGGACGACATCATGGCCCAGCTCCTCGTGCTCGAGAGCCAGGACCCGGACCGCGACATCGTGATGTACATCAACTCGCCCGGTGGCTCCTTCACCGCGATGACGGCGATCTACGACACGATGCAGTACATCCGCCCGCACATCCAGACCGTCGTCCTCGGTCAGGCCGCGTCGGCCGCAGCGGTGCTCACCGCGGCGGGCACGCCCGGCAAGCGCCTGGCGCTGCCGAACGCGCGCATCCTGATCCACCAGCCGGCCGTGCAGCAGGGCGGTGGCCAGGCCTCGGACATCGAGATCCAGGCCGCGGAGATCATGCGCATGCGCGAGTGGCTCGAGAAGACGCTGTCCTTCCACTCCAACCGCTCCCCGGAGCAGGTCAAGAAGGACATCGACCGCGACAAGATCCTCGGCGCTGACGACGCGCTCGAGTACGGACTGATCGACCAGATCCTGACCAGCCGCAAGGGCGTTCCCGCCCTCACGGTCTGACCTCGGGAGCCCGACCGATCGTCGAAGGGCCGGGAGGCGGAGCGATCCGCCGCCCGGCCCTTCCGCATGCCGGCGGGCGGATCCGCGCCGCCGGACCGTAGCAAACCGACACGGACGGGGCAATGGTCCGCCGATCCGGCCCGCCTGCCGAGCCCCCTCGGCTCAGCGGCTAGGCTCGGTCCTGAGTTCGGCGGTTCCGCATGACCGCCCTCTGCGAGACGCTCGACGGCACCGCCGCCCGAGAGCACCGACGCACGACAAGGAAGTGGGGCATCCCCGTGGCACGTATTGGCGAAAGCGCCGACCTGCTGAAGTGCTCGTTCTGCGGCAAGAGCCAGAAGCAGGTCCAGCAGCTCATCGCCGGTCCCGGCGTCTACATCTGCGACGAGTGCGTCGAGCTGTGCAACGAGATCATCGAGGAGCGCCTCTCCGAGTCGAGCGAGGAGACGAGCCACGAGTTCGACCTCCCGAAGCCGAAGGAGATCTACGGCTTCCTCGAGGAGTACGTGATCGGCCAGGAGCAGGCCAAGCGCGCCCTCGCCGTCGCGGTCTACAACCACTACAAGCGCGTGCGGGTGCGCAACACCATCACCGCCGCGGACGCGATCCACGACGAGATCGAGATCGCCAAGAGCAACATCCTGCTGATCGGCCCCACCGGCTGCGGCAAGACCTACCTCGCGCAGACGCTGGCCAAGCGGTTGAACGTCCCGTTCGCCGTGGCCGACGCGACGGCGCTGACCGAGGCGGGCTACGTCGGCGAGGACGTCGAGAACATCCTGCTCAAGCTGATCCAGGCCGCGGACTACGACGTCAAGCGGGCCGAGACCGGCATCATCTACATCGACGAGGTCGACAAGATCGCCCGTAAGGCCGAGAACCCGTCGATCACCCGCGACGTCTCGGGCGAGGGCGTGCAGCAGGCGCTGCTGAAGATCCTCGAGGGCACCGTCGCCTCGGTGCCGCCGCAGGGCGGGCGTAAGCACCCGCACCAGGAGTTCATCCAGATCGACACGACGAACGTGCTGTTCATCGTGGCCGGCGCCTTCGCCGGGCTGGAGGACATCATCTCCTCGCGCGCGGGCAAGCGCGGCATCGGCTTCGGCGCCCCGCTGCACAACAAGCAGGACGAGATCAACATCTTCAGCGAGGTGCTCCCGGAGGACCTGCACAAGTTCGGGCTCATCCCCGAGTTCATCGGCCGCCTCCCGGTGGTCACCACCGTCACGCAGCTCGACCAGGTCGCGCTGATGCAGATCCTGACCGAGCCGCGCAACGCGCTGGTCAAGCAGTACCAGCGGATGTTCGAGATCGACGGGGTCGAGCTCGAGTTCGACCGCGGCGCCCTCGAGGCGATCGCCGATCTCGCCGTGCTGCGCCAGACCGGAGCCCGCGGCCTCCGCGCCATCCTCGAGGAGGTGCTCGGTCCGATCATGTTCGAGGTGCCGTCCTCCGACGAGGTCGCCCGCGTGGTCGTCACCCGCGCCGCTGTCCTCGACAACGCCGCGCCGACCATCGTGCCGCACGCTCCGCGCCGCCAGGAGAAGAGCGCCTGAGCCGCCTCCGCCGGGCCGTCGCGTGACCAGTTCGCGCTGATTGGCCCGGCGTTCGCACGCCCGGGCGGGACGCGGTTCCCTACTCTGGCGGAGCGCGTCGCCGATGCGTCCGCCGGCTTCGCGCCCGGCCGGGTCAGCGACCGGAGGCACCGTCATCGTCCAGCCGCTCCTCGCCGGGATCGTCGCCGCGCTCACCGGCTTCTCCAGCTCCTTCGCGATCGTCCTCGCGGGCGTCGTCGCCGTCGGCGCCACCGATGCTCAGGCCGCGTCGGGTCTGCTCGCGGTCTGCGTGCTGCAGGGCGTGCTCTGCATCGCGCTGAGTGTGCGCTACCGGGTGCCGATGACCTTCGCCTGGAGCACCCCGGGCGCCGCGCTGCTCGCCGCCACCGCGACCCTGCCCGGGGGCTTCGACCGCGCGGTCGGCGCGTTCCTCGTCGCGTCCGCGCTGATCGTCGTGACGGGTCTCTGGCCGGCGCTCGGGAGGCTCGTGGCGCGCATCCCGCGGCCGCTCGCCAACGCGATGCTGGCCGGCATCCTGTTCCCGCTCGTGCTGGCGCCCGTGCGGGCGGCGGTCGAGATCCCGCTGCTCGCGCTGCCGGTCATCGCGCTCTGGCTGATCCTGCTCCGCCTCCTGCCGCGCTGGGCGGTGCCGGCGGCGATCGCGCTCGCGATCGTGCTGCTGCTCATCACGGACGGCGCCGCCCTCGCCGGCGCGCCGCTGCTGCCGGTCCCCGAGTTCGTCGTACCGGTCTTCGAGATCGGCGCGATGGCCGGCATCGGGCTGCCGCTCTACGTCGTCACGATGGCGGGGCAGAACATCCCCGGCATCGCGGTGCTGTCGAGCCTCGGCTTCGAGGCGCACTCCCGTCCGGCGATCGTGTCGAGCGGCCTCGCCTCCGGCGTCTCCGCGGTGTTCGGGGGAGTGCCGGTCAACTACGCGGCGCTGAGTGCTGCTCTGACCGCGGGTCCGGAGGCCTCGCCGCAGCCGGAGAAGCGGTGGATCGCCTCGGTCTCGGCGGGAGCGTCCTATCTGGTGCTCGGCGCGGTCGCGGGAGCGGCCGCAGCGCTCGTCTCCTCCGCCAGTCCGCTGCTGATCGAGGCGGTCGCCGGGCTGGCGCTGCTCGGCGTGTTCGTCTCGTCGGTGCAGGCCGCGGTCGAGGACGCGCGACTGCGCCTCCCGGCCGCCTCGACCCTGCTCGTCACCGCGTCCGGCATCGCGGTCGCGGGGATCGGCTCCGCGTTCTGGGGCCTGGTGGTGGGGCTGGTCGTGCTGGCCTGGCTGCACCCGCGTCGGGTGGCCCGCCACTCCTGACCCCCGGGACGAGCCCTCGGATCAGGCGAGTCCGCGGCGCCGCAGCAGGGGCTCGGTGCGCGCGTCGCGCCCGCGGAACTCCCGATAGGCGACGAGCGGGTCGCGCGAGCCGCCGATCTCGAGGATCCGCCGCCGGAACCGCTCGCCGGCCGCGCGGTCGAGTCCGCCGTTCTCCTCGAACCACTCGACGGTGTCGGCGTCGAGGATCTCGCTCCAGATGTAGGAGTAGTAGCCCGCGGAGTAGCCGCCCGAGAAGACGTGCTTGAAGTACGTGCTGCGGTAGCGCGGCGGGATCGCAGGGACCAGCAGCCCGGCGGCCTCCAGCGCTCGCGTCTCGAACTCCACGACGTCGGCACGGTCGGCGGAGGCCGGCGTCTCGTGCCAGGCGAGGTCGAGCAGAGCGGCGGCCAGGTACTCCGTGGTCGCGAAGCCCTCGCCCCAGAGCGCCGCCGCCTCGAGCTGCTCGACGACGGCGGCCGGCAGCGGTTCGCCGGTCTCGACGTGCCGGGCGTAGACGGGCAGCAGCTCCGGGTGCCGGATCCACATCTCGTTGACCTGACTCGGGAACTCGACGAAGTCGCGGAAGACGCTCGTCCCGCCGAAGCGCGGGTAGCGCGTGGTCGCGAAGAGGCCGTGCAGCGCGTGCCCGAACTCGTGGAAGAGGGTCTCGACCTCGTCGAGGCTGAGCAGCGCGGGCTCCCCGTCGCCGGGCGCCGAGATGTTCAGCGTGTTGACGACGACGGCGGAGTCGCCGAGCAGCGTCGTGCGAGTGCGGAGCGAGTTCATCCAGGCGCCGCCGCGCTTGGAGTCGCGCGTGAACGGGTCGAAGAGGAACAGACCGAGCGGGGTGCCGTCCTCCTCCGCGACCTCGAAGACACGGACGTGCGCGCTGTGCCCGACCAGGTCGGGCCGCTCCGCGAACCGGACGCCGTAGAGCCCGGTCGCGGCGGCGAAGACGCCCTCGCGCAGGACGCGCTCGAGCTCGAAGTAGGGGCGGAGCGCGCTGGAGTCGACGGCGTAGCGCGCGGTGCGGACGCGCTCCTCGTAGTAGGCCCGGTCCCAGGCCTCGAGCGTGAAGCGCGGCTGCCCCGCGGCGTCCTGCTCGGCGTCGGCCTGCTGCTGCATCTGCTCGAGCTCGGCGCGGGCGTTCCAGGCGGCGGGGATCGCGAGCTCCTCGAGGAGAGCGCGGACGCGCTCGGGTGTGCCGGCCGTCTGGCCCGAGATCACGAACGCTGCGTGCGAGGAGTGGCCCAGCAGCGCGGCGCGCTCGGCGCGCAGGGCGACGATGTCGAGCAGGACTTCCCGATTGTCGTGCAGTCCGCCCTCCCCGGCGCGGCCGAGGGAGGCGCGCACGATCCGCTCGCGGACGGAGCGATCGCGCAGGCGGGCGAGCCACGGGTGCCCGGAGTAGAGGGGAAGCGTCACGAGGTGGCCGTCGGCGCCGCGGTCCGCGGCGGCACGGGCGGCGGCGGAGATCTCGGACGCGTCGAGTCCGTCCAGCTGCTCGGCGCGCTCCAGCAGCACGGCCCGCTCGTTGGTGTCGGCGAGCAGGTTCTTGTCGAATCGGGTGGTGAGGCTCGACAGCCGCTCGTTCAGCGCGCTGAGCCGGGTCTTGCCGGCGTCGTCGAGGAGGGCGCCCGCGCGCTCGAAGCGCAGGAGGACGCGCTCCAGCAGGTAGGCGGTCTCGTCGTCGAGGTCGAGCGCCGCCTCGCGGTCGGCGAGCGAGCGGACCCGGGCGTAGAGGCGCGGGTCGAGGGTGATCGCGTCGTCGTGCGCGGAGAGCAGGGGAGCGAGCTCCTCCTCGACGGCGTCGGTCAGCGGCGTGCGATCGGAGGCGCCCACCGTGAAGAAGACCGCGCTGACCCGGCGCAGCTCCCGCCCGGAGCGCTCGAGCGCCACCAGCGTGTTCTCGACCGTCGGTTCGTCGGGGGAGGAGGCGATGGCCTCGATCTCCGCACGGTGCCGCCGCAGCGCCTCCTCGAAGGCCGGGCGGTACGCCTCCGGCTCGACCGCCGCGAAGTCGGGCAGCCCGTGCGGCAGCCCGCTCGGCTCGAGGAGGACGGCGACGGCATCGGAGGTGCTCATCCAGCGAGCCTAGAGCCGCCGCCGCCTGCCGATCGCGCAGCCGATGGAGCGCCTCGCGCCTCATGCTGATCGGAGCGCCCCGCATCATGCTGATCGAGTAGCCCGCGGAGCGGGCGTATCGAGATCCACCGTTGCAACAAGTGGAGTATGCAGGCCCGCCATGTCGTCGACGGTGGGTCTCGATACGCCCCTGCGGGGCTACTCGACCAGCATGGGCTGGGTATCGCGGGCTACTCGACCAAGATGAGACCCCATGCTGATCGAGTAGCGCGCGCAGCGCGCGTATCGAGATCCACCCCGTCAGTGGCTCAGCCCCAGTCGTCGTCCTCGCCCTCGACGCGGCCCTGCGGCTGGGTGATGTAGGCGGCGTCCTCGTCCGGGCGGTAGGTGATGGTGGTGCCGTCGTCGAGCTCGAGCACGGGCTTGCCCTCGAGCCAGGTCAGCGTCCAGCGCCAGGCGGAGCTGTCCGTGCCGGCGGCGGCGAGCTCGCCCTCCACGTCGCGGACGGCGGTGACGACGATCTCGGGCAGGGTGGACGGCGTGTCTCCGCCGACCGGCCAGCGCGTTCCGAGCTGCATGGGTGTTCCTCTCGAGAGAAGGGAAGGGGAGCGGACCGTGGCCCGCTCCCCGGGTGATCAGGCGGTCGGCTCGGTCTCGAGCTCGATCTGCACGGCCAGCGCGTCGCCCTCGGCGAAGTCGAGTGCCGCGATCCGGCCGACGGCCGCGAGGTCGCCCGCGGCGAGCCGCAGCGACGCCACCAGCTCGGCCGGCGCGGTGACGACGGCGGAGCGGGCCGGCGTCTTCTGCGAGGCCTTCGCATCGGTCTTCGCCCGGCGGATCGCGGTCAGCACGGTGCTGGCCGCGCTGAGAACGGCCGGGTCGCCGCCGAGAGCGGCCTGCTCCGGCCACGGCTGCACGTGCACCGAGCCGTCGTGCGACCAGGACCAGGTCTCCTCGACCGCGAACGGGATGAACGGCGCGAACAGCCGCTGCAGGACGTCCAGCGCACGGTGCAGGGCGGCGGCCGCGGACGCGCCGTTCTCGCCGTACGCGCGCTCCTTCACCAGCTCCAGGTAGTCGTCGCAGAACGTCCAGAAGAACGCCTCGGTGATCTCGAGCGCACGGGCGTGGTCGTAGTTCTCCAGCGCCGTCGTGGCGTCCGCCACCACGCCGTCGAGTGCGGCGAGCATGCTCAGGTCGAGGGGATCGCTGACCGTCGCGCCCTCCGGCAGCGGGAAGCCGTGGATGAACTTCGCCGCGTTGAGCACCTTGATCGCCAGGCGGCGGCCGATCTTGATCTGCGTCGGGTTCTGCGGGTCGAACGCCGCATCGGTGCCCAGGCGCGAGGAGGCGGCCCAGTAGCGCACCGCGTCCGAGCCGTGCTGCTCGAGCATCCCGGCCGGAGTGACGACGTTGCCCTTCGACTTCGACATCTTCTTGCGGTCGGGGTCGACGATGAAGCCGGAGACCGTCGCGGTGCTCCACGGCGCGCGGCCGTCCTCGAGCTGCGAGCGCAGCAGGGTCGAGAAGAGCCAGGTGCGGATGATGTCCTGCCCCTGGGGGCGCAGGTCGTAGGGCGCGACCAGCTGCCAGAGCTCGTCGTCGCGCTCCCAGCCGCCGGCGAGCTGCGGGGTGAGCGAGGAGGTCGCCCAGGTGTCCATCACGTCGAGCTCGCCCTGGAAGCCGCCGGCCACGCCGCGCTGGTCCTCCGAGTAGCCGGGGGCGGCGTCCGAGGACGGGTCGACGGGCAGTGCCGACTCCTCGGGGACGATCGGCGCGTCGAAGACCGGGTTGCCGTCGCCGTCGAGCGGGTACCAGACCGGGATCGGCACGCCGAAGAAGCGCTGGCGCGAGATCAGCCAGTCGCCTGCGAGGCCGTTCACCCAGTTCTCGTAGCGGACGCGCATGAACTCGGGCACGAACCGCACGTCGCGGCCGAGCTCGAGCAGGCGCTCCTTGAGCGCCGCGTCGCGGGCGCCGTTGACGATGTACCACTGGCGGGTCGAGACGATCTCGAGCGGCTTGTCGCCCTTCTCGAAGAACTTCACCGGGTGCACGATCGGGCGGGGCTCGCCGACCATCTCGCCCGACTCGGTGAGCAGCGCGACCACGGTCTGCTTCGCGGAGAACACGGTCTTGCCGGCGAGCTGCGCGAACGCGGCACGGCCGGCCTCGCTCTCGATGGCGGCGGGCGCCTCGGAGATCAGGCGGCCGTCGAAGCCGATGACCGCGCGGTTGGGCAGATCGAGCTCGCGCCACCAGACGACGTCGGTCAGGTCGCCGAAGGTGCAGATCATCGCGATGCCCGAGCCCTTGTCCTTCTGCGCGAGGTGGTGCGCGAGCACGGGCACCTCGACGTCGAAGAGCGGGGTGCGCACGGTCGTGCCGAAGAGGGCCTGGTAGCGCTCGTCGTCCGGGTGCGCCACGAGCGCGACGCAGGCGGGCAGCAGCTCGGGGCGGGTCGTCTCGATGAAGACGTCCTCGGCGCCGTCGCGGTGGAAGCCGATGCGGTGGTACGCGCCGGGCTGGTCCTTGTCCTCCAGCTCGGCCTGCGCGACCGCGGTGCGGAAGGTGATGTCCCAGAGGGTCGGCGCCTGCGCCTGGTAGGCCTCGCCGCGCGCCAGGTTGCGGAGGAAGGCGCGCTGCGAGGCGGCCTGCGACTCCTCGCCGATGGTGCGGTAGCTCTGCGTCCAGTCGACCGAGAGGCCGAGGGTGCGCCAGAGGTCCTCGAACTGCTTCTCGTCCTCGACGGTGAGGCGCTCGCAGAGCTCGATGAAGTTGCGGCGCGAGATCGGCTTCTGGTCGGCCGCCTTGCTGCTCTTGTTGTCGCCGCCCTCGAACGGCGGCACGAAGCCGGGCGTGTAGGGGAGGGTCGGGTCGCAGCGGACGCCGTAGTAGTTCTGCACCCGGCGCTCGGTGGGCAGGCCGTTGTCGTCCCAGCCCATCGGGTAGAAGACGCTCTTGCCGCGCATGCGCTGGAAGCGGGCGACGACGTCGGTGTGCGTGTAGGAGAAGACGTGCCCGATGTGCAGCGAGCCGGAGGCGGTCGGCGGCGGGGTGTCGATCGAGTAGACGTCCGCGCGGGAGAGGCCGGTGCGATCGAACCGGTAGGTGCCGTCCGTCTGCCAGACGAGGCCCCACTTGCTCTCGAGGCCCTCGAGGGCGGGCTTGGCGGGGAGGCGGTCGGCGACGGTCATGGTTCTCCGGTTCGATATGGGCGGCACCGCGTCGGTGGTGATGATGCCTGGGTGGGGGCTCTCGGAGCGTGTCGCTCACCGGCCGCGACGATCCTACCGCGGGGCCGGGAAGCCGCGACGGGCGGGCGCGGTCAGCCGACGACGGGCGCGAAACCGCGGCAGACCGGCGTCAGCGCCTCGTCGAGGTAGGGCACCAGCTCCCCGCGGGTCGGCCCCGCGGCCGCCCAGGCCTGCACCGCGGCGACCGCCGCACCGACGCTCGCGTAGGCGACGGCGTGCGCCACGTGGGCCGGCAGCGGACGTCCGGCCCGCGCTCGCACGAACTCCGCGACGATCGCCGCCTGCCGAGCGAGCCGCGAGAGAGCCGACGCCTGCAGCTCGTGCACGCTGCCGATCAGCTCGGTCTGGGTCAGCGCCCACGGCACGCTCGACGGACCGAAGCCCGCGCCGACCGCGAGCAGCGCGCCGCGCAGAGCGTCCATCGTCGACGCGTCCGGGGAGGCCGTCTCGAGCGCCGCCGGCAGCTCGGCCAGCCGGTCGTCGACGAGCACCCAGAAGACGTCGCTCTTCGAGGCGAAGTAGTTGAAGAAGGTGTTGCGCGAGACGCCGGCGCGCTGGGCGATCTGCTCGACCGTCGTGCCCGCGTAGCTCTGCTCGACGAAGAGATCGAGAGCCGCGTCCTCGAGCATGGAGCGCGACGACGCCCGCGGCCGTCCGCGACCCGCTCCCGCTGTCCGCGCCATGACCGCCTCCGCCCCTGTCCGGCGACCGCCGACGCGCTAGGATAACGGCTGGACGACTTCGACCCGGCCATCACCGGTGAGTCTCCGGAAGAACAGCCCGGCCCCGGCCGCGGCCCAGTAGACCCGGACGGGTACGGCCCGTGACAGCCGATCGAGTGGGAGCGACCAGGGACAGCCCGTGAGGGCCGGTCCTGGGCGGTTCAAGCGAGGTGGTACCGCGACCCGGCCCGGGGTCTGAGATCCGGGCGGGCCGTCCTCGTGCAGACCAGCAGCACTGCCAGGAGACCGCACGTGACCTACCCCCTGACCCCGCCCACCCCCCGCGATGCCGAGAGCGCCGGAGACGACCCGAGCACCGGCGTCCCCGCGAGCACCGGCTCCGCCTTCGGCCGCGGCGTCCCCGCGTCGCCGCGGTTCCCGCAGATCGAGGAGAAGGTCCTCGCCTACTGGAAGGCCGACGACACCTTCCAGGAGTCGATCCGCTCCCGCGAGGGCGCTCAGGAGTGGGTGTTCTACGACGGCCCGCCCTTCGCCAACGGCCTGCCGCACTACGGGCACCTGCTGACCGGCTACGCCAAGGACGTCTTCCCCCGCTTCCAGACGATGCGCGGCAAGCAGGTGCACCGCCGCTTCGGCTGGGACACGCACGGCCTGCCCGCCGAGCTCGAGGCGGAGCGGCAGCTCGGCATCACCGACAAGTCGCAGATCGAGGAGATGGGCGTCGCCGCCTTCAACGCGGCCGCCAAGGAGTCGGTGCTGCGCTACACGGGGGAGTGGCAGGACTACGTCACCCGCCAGGCGCGCTGGGTCGACTTCGACAACGACTACAAGACCCTCGACCCCACCTTCATGGAGTCCGTGATCTGGGCCTTCAAGCGGCTCTACGACAAGGGCCTCGCCTACGAGGGCCACCGCGTGCTGCCGTACTGCTGGCGCGACCAGACGCCGCTCTCGAACCACGAGCTGCGGATGGACGACGACGTCTACAAGATGCGCCAGGACCAGACGGTCACGGTCACCTTCCCCCTCGTCGGCGAGACCGCCGAGGCGCTGAACCTCACCGCCGTCCGCGCCCTCGCCTGGACGACGACCCCGTGGACGCTGCCCACCAACGCCGCGCTCGCCGTCGGCCCCGACATCGAGTACGCCGTGCTGGCGGCCGGCCCGAACGGCGCCGCCGACGGCAAGGGCGAGCCGGAGGAGCGCGAGCTCTCGGCCGAGTACCTGCTCGCCATCGACCAGATCGGCGCCTACGCGAAGGACCTCGGCTACGAGGACGCGGAGTCGGCCCTGGCCGCCGTCTCGCGCACGCACCGCGGCCGCGAGCTCGAGGGCATCAGCTACGACCGCCTCTGGGACCACTACGCCGACACCGAGCAGTGGGGCACGCAGAACGCGTGGCGCATCCTCGTCGCCGACTACGTGACCACCAGCGAGGGCACCGGCATCGTGCACCAGGCGCCCGCCTACGGCGAGGACGACCAGAAGGTCTGCGAGGCGGCGGGCATCCCCGTCATCATCTCCGTCGACGACGGCGGCCGCTTCCTGCCGCAGATCAGCGAGGTCGCCGGCCTGCAGGTCTTCGAGGCCAACAAGCCGCTGACGCAGCTCCTCAAGGCGCAGCACCGCCTGCTCCGCCAGGCCAGCTACGAGCACAGCTACCCGCACTGCTGGCGCTGCCGCAACCCGCTGATCTACAAGGCCGTCTCGAGCTGGTTCGTCCGCGTCACCGCGATCCGCGACCGGATGGAGGAGCTGAACCAGGAGATCACCTGGGTCCCCGAGAACGTCAAGGACGGCCAGTTCGGCAAGTGGCTCTCCGGAGCGCGCGACTGGTCGATCAGCCGCAACCGCTACTTCGGCTCGCCGATCCCGGTCTGGAAGAGCGACGACCCGGACTACCCGCGCATCGACGTCTACGGCTCGCTCGACGAGCTCGAGCGCGACTTCGGCGTGCGCCCGGAGGACCTGCACCGTCCGTACATCGACGAGCTCACCCGCCCGAACCCCGACGACCCCACCGGCCGCTCGACGATGCGCCGCATCAGCGACGTGCTCGACGTCTGGTTCGACTCCGGCTCGATGCCGTTCGCGCAGGTGCACTACCCGTTCGAGAACTCCGACTGGTTCGACTCGCACAACCCCGCCGACTTCATCGTCGAGTACATCGGGCAGACCCGCGGCTGGTTCTACACGCTGCACGTGCTCTCGACCGCGCTCTTCGACCGGCCGGCCTTCCGCAACGTGGTCAGCCACGGCATCGTGCTCGGCAACGACGGGCAGAAGATGTCCAAGTCGCTGCGCAACTACCCGGACGTCGCCGAGGTCTTCGACCGCGACGGCTCCGACGCCATGCGCTGGTTCCTGATGTCGAGCCCGGTCCTGCGCGGCGGCAACCTCGTCGTCACCGAGGAGGGCATCCGCGAGGGCGTGCGCCAGGTGCTGCTGCCGCTCTGGAACACCTGGTACTTCTTCTCGCTCTACGCCAACGCCTCCGTCGACGCGGCGGGCGAGGGCTACAGCGCCCGCCGCCGCACCGACTCCGAGGACGTGCTCGACCGCTACCTGCTGGCCAAGACGCACGACCTGATCGAGACCGTCACCGGCCACCTCGAGGCGCTCGACTCGACCCTCGCGGCGGCCGCGCTCCGCGACTTCGCCGACGTGCTGACCAACTGGTACGTCCGCCGCTCGCGCGACCGCTTCTGGCAGGGCGTCGACGCCGAGGGCCGCGGCACGGAGGCGTTCGACACGCTCTTCACCGTGCTCGAGACCGTCTGCCGGGTGGCCGCGCCGCTGCTCCCGCTGATGACCGAGGAGATCTGGCAGGGCCTGACCGGCGGCCGGAGCGTGCACCTGGCCGACTGGCCGGACGCCGCCGAGTTCCCTGTCGACGAGTCGCTCGTGCACGCGATGGACGCCGTCCGCGGCATCTCCTCCACCGCGCTGTCGCTGCGCAAGCAGGCCGGCCTCCGGGTCCGCCTGCCGCTCGCGCGGCTCACGGTCGTCGTCGACGACGCCGCCGAGCTGGCGCCGTTCGAGGCGATCCTGCGCGACGAGCTGAACGTCAAGGAGGTGTCGCTGGTCCCCCTGGTCGAGTCCAGCGCGGCCGACTACGGCGTCACCTCGCGCCTCTCCGTCAACGCGCGCGCCGCGGGCCCCCGCCTCGGCAAGGGCGTGCAGACCGTCATCAAGGCCGCGAAGGCCGGCGACTGGAGCGAGACCGACGGCGTCGTCACCGCCGGCGGCGTCGAGCTGGTCGAGGGCGAGTACGAGCTGACCCTGGAGGTCGGCGGCTCGGGAGCCGACGACCGCGCGATCGCGCTGCTGCCGCGCGGCGGCTTCGTGCTGCTCGACACGGCGACCACGCCGGAGCTGGAGGCCGAGGGCCTGGCCCGCGACCTGATCCGCGCCGTGCAGGACGCCCGCAAGGCCGCCGGCTTCGAGGTCAGCGACCGCATCGAGCTCGAGATCGTCCTCGACGAGATGAGCATGGCGGCTCTCGAGCCGCACGCGCTCTGGATCGCCGAGGAGACCCTCGCGACCGGCTTCGGGTTCGCCGCGCTCACCACTGCGCTGGAGGGCGGCGAGGGTGCGATCGCCTTCGGGCCCGCCGGCACCGCCATCATCCGCGTCGAGAAGGTGGAGGCCTTCGATGTCTGACAAGGACCGCTACTCCGAGGAGGACGCCCGGCTCGCGCGTGAGGCGGCCGACGCCGTCTACGCGAGCCTGCTGAAGCGGCTCGGCGAGGCGAGCCCCCGCCCGCGGCTCGCACCGACGCGGCGGGCCGTCGACTACATGGGCGACCCGCAGCAGGCCTACCCCGTCATCCAGGTCGCCGGCACCAACGGCAAGACCTCGACCAGCCGGATGATCGAGAGTCTGCTCCGCGCCCACGGGCTGCGGGTCGGCCTCTTCACCAGCCCGCACCTCGAGCGCTTCAACGAGCGGATCGTCATCGACGGCGCGCCGATCTCCGACCTCAGCCTCGCCACGAACTGGCTCGACGTCGAGCCCTACCTCACCATGACCGACGCCGAGCTCGTCGGCCGGGGCGAGAGCACGCTCTCGTTCTTCGAGGCGCTCACCGTGCTGGCTTACGCGGCCTTCGCGGACGCTCCGGTCGACGTCGCGGTGATCGAGGTCGGCATGGGCGGCGAGTGGGACTCGACGAACGTCGCGGACGCGCAGGTCGCGGTCTTCACGCCGATCGCGCTCGACCACACCCGGCAGCTCGGAGCGACGATCGAGGAGATCGCCCGCACCAAGTCCGGCATCGTGAAGCCCGCGGCCGCCGTGGTGTCGGCGAAGCAGACCCCGGAGGCGGAGGCGGTACTGCGGCAGGCGGCCGAGCTGACCGAGTCGACGATCGTGTTCGAGGGCGCCGACTTCGACGTCGAGTCGACCACGGTCGCCGTGGGCGGCCAGCTCGTCTCCGTCCGCGGTCTCGTCACCCGCTACGAGCAGCTGCTGCTGCCGTTCTTCGGCGACCACCAGGCCGAGAACGCGGCGGTCGCGATCGCCGCGGTCGAGACGTTCCTCGGCGGCGGCACGCAGGAGCTGACCGGGAACGTCCTCGAGGAGGGCTTCGCCGCCGCGACCTCGCCGGGCCGCCTCCAGATCGTCGGCCAGTCGCCGCGCACGGTCGTCGATGCGGCGCACAATCCGCACGGCGCGGCCTCCCTCGCCTCCGCGATCGAGCGCTACTTCGACTTCGACCGCGTCACCGCGGTCCTCGGCGTCCTCGCCGAGAAGGACGCGGAGGGCATCCTGCGCGCGCTCCTGCCGGTCGTCGACGAGCTCATCGTCACGACCGCCCCGAGCGAGCGCGGAGTCCCGGCCGAGGAGCTCGCCGCCCTCGCGCGCACCGTGTTCCCCGCGGAGTCGGTCCGCGTCGCGGAGGATCCGGACGGCGCGCTCACCGCGGGCCGCCTCCTCGCCGCCCGCACGGACAAGGGCGCCCTGCTCGTGACCGGATCGATCACCCTCGTCGGACGGACGATGACGGTCGCGCGCGACGAGAACTGGCTGGGCGCGTGAGGGCCGGCCGGCCCCGCCGCACCCGGACCGTCCGCGAGAGCCTCGGCTCGATCGTCCTCGGCTTCGAGGCCGTCATCGTCTTCCTCGCGACACTCGTCGCCTTCGGGCTGAAGGCCGCCGATCCGGTGATCGTCCTGGTCGGGGGAGCGGTCGTCTGCCTCGCCCTCGTCGCGACCCTCGGCCTGCTGAACCGGCCGGCCGGCTTCCGGATCGGCTGGGTCCTCCAGTTCGTTATCGTGGCCACCGGTGCCCTGGTGCCGATCATGTTCGTCATTGGCGCGGCGTTCGTCGCCCTGTGGACCTACTGCATGGTCACCGGCACCAAGCTCGACACCCAGGACCGCCGCGCGGCGGACGGGCCCACCGACCCCACCCCCACCGAAGGAGACCGCTGAACCATGGCCATCCAGGAGACCCTCGTCCTCGTCAAGCCCGACGGAGTCGCCCGCAACCTCACCGGCGAGATCCTCCGCCGCATCGAGGCGAAGGGCTACTCCCTCGTCGACATCAAGCTCGTCGAGGCCGACCGCGAGCTGCTCGCCGCCCACTACGCCGAGCACGAGGGCAAGCCGTTCTACGAGCCCCTCGTCGAGTTCATGGAGAGCGGCCCCATCGTCGCCCTCCGCATCGCCGGTGACCGCGTCATCGAGGGCTTCCGCTCCCTCGCCGGCACGACCGACCCCACCACCGCCGCCCCCGGCACCATCCGCGGCGACCTCGGCCGCGACTGGGGCCTCAAGGTCCAGCAGAACCTGGTGCACGGCTCCGACGGTGTCGAATCCGCGGAGCGCGAGCTCGCGCTCTGGTTCGCGTAGCGAACCGCCGCGCGAGCTCGCGCTCCGCGGTGTTTCGCGGTAATCCGCGAAACCGCGGTCGGCTCTCGTAGGCGGGCGCGTTCCGCAGAGCGTCTTGCCTTCGGCGACGGGAAAGCGCTGACACGCGCTTTCCCGGATGCGCCTCCGAGGCGGTCGCCCGCGTGCTCAGGTCCTTCGGCGAGAGCTGCCCGAGCGGGCTGGTCCTCTGAGGTGGGGACGGGAGCGCACATGCTGATCGAGTAGCCCGCGCAGCGGGCGTATCGAGATCCACCGATGTCAGCAGGCTGGTCTGCAGACTCCCGTCCGGACGACGGTGGGTCTCGATGCGCCGCTGCGCGGCTACTCGACCAGCATGTGGCGCGCCGCGTCCGGCTTCGGGCGCCCCGCGCATGCTGAAGGCAGCGCGATGGCCGGCAATCATGCTGATCGAGCAGCCCGCGGAGCGGGCGTGTCGAGATCCTCCGCCTCCCGGGGGCGGCGTCGGGCGTCAGCCCGGCAGCGTCAGAGGTAGGACAGCACGTCGAGTCGCACCTGGGCCATCACGGCGATCGCCAGGTAGCAGACGATCGTGATGAACGGCACCCAGCCGTACGCGGCGCCGGCGAAGCGGCGGACCGCGGCGGGGACCGGGAACACGCCCTCGCGGAGGTTGCGGAGGGTCACCAGCCAGAAGCCGGGGATGACGACGGCCCAGGTGAGCATGCACCAGGGGCAGAGCGTCCCGAGGGCGAAGATGCTCGTCGCGATCAGCCAGCCGACGAAGGCGAGCGCGAAGACGAAGCCGAGGTTGAACAGCGCCCAGAACCAGCGGTCGAAGCGCGCCCCCGCCAGCAGCCCGGCGCCGACGACGATCGGCGCGATCCACGCCGCGACACCGATCAGCGGGTTCGGGAAGCCGAAGATCGCGCCCTGCGCCGACTTCAGGTTGGCGCTGCACTGCACGAGCAGGCTGAAGTCGCAGCCGAGGGCCTCCGACGATCCGCTGAGCGACGTGAACTTGTCGAGGGTCAGCGTGAACGCGGCGATCCAGCCGATCACGCCGAGCACGATCAGGAGCACCGCGAAGAGGACCGGACGCTGCTGGGTGGGGGCGCTCGGCACCTCGGGATCGCTGGACACCGGGGGATTATGGCACGCGGCGAATCGGCGGCTCTGGGAATGCGTGCGATAATCGGAGCCGTCGGCCCGGAAGATCCCGCACCGACGCGAAGAAGGTTTACCGGGCGAGCACCGGGCCACAGGAGATCGACAGCGTTCCGCGAATGAGCGCGACGCATCTCCACGTGTCGGATAGTCAGTTCCGAGGAGAAGCTGCAACCGGAGTCCTGCGCCACGTGAGCGACGGGACCGGGGGAGCGGAAGGATTCGCGGCGGGCCGAGGCCCGTCGCTCGAGAACAGCATCCGGGTCGACGGCGCGGCGCACGACCCGGCCGAGGAGTGCACCAGGAATGGTGGAAGACAACAGCACGGGCGGATCCGAACCGGACCGCGACGAGCCCCGCAGCGGGGCCAGGAAGATCAGTCGCCTCTTCGGTGGCCGTCGGACGAACCGACGGGCCGGATCGAGCGCATCAGCGACAGGGGAAACGATCATCGACACGAACGACGCCGAGCAGAACGGGTCGGACACCGCCGCCCCGGACACGGCAGCCCAGGACACCGAGCAGACCACCGCGCCGGACGCGAGCGCCGAGTCCGGCGAGACGGAAGGGCCGGCCTCGACCGGCGCCGCCTTCTTCACCGCCGGCCCGGAGTCGCCGGCCGACGCCGAGCAGGCCGCGACGGAGGAGTCCGCTCCCCGCCGCCCGCCGCTGCCGAGCACGTCGCTGCTCTTCCAGGCGCCGATCCTGCCGGACTACGTCCAGCTGACCCCGCTCCCGCCCCGCGGCGCGCCGCTCGGCGTCCGCGAGGAGCGCGACGAGCCGGAGGAGGAGCAGGGCTCCGTCCGCCGCCGCTCGCGCCGCCGCAGCGGCGAGAGCGACCGCGGCGGTTCCGACGACCCCGAGAACACCGTCGTCCGGGTCCGTCAGCCGCGCGAGCAGCGCGAGCCCCGCGAGGCGCGCGAGCCGGAGCTCATCACCGAGCCGCAGCGCATCAAGGGCTCGACCCGCCTCGAGGCCAAGAAGCAGCGCCGCCGCGACGGCCGCGACGCCGGCCGCCGCCGCACGGTCGTCACCGAGTCCGAGTTCCTCGCCCGCCGGGAGGCCGTCGACCGCGTCATGGTCGTCCGCTCGAAGGAGGACAGCATCCGCATCGGCGTGCTCGAGGACGGCGTCCTCGCCGAGCACTACGTCGCCCGCTCGCAGGAGGCGTCGCTGATCGGCAACGTCTACCTCGGCCGCGTGCAGAACGTCCTGCCCAGCATGGAGGCGGCCTTCGTCGACATCGGGCGCGGCCGCAACGCCGTGCTCTACTCCGGCGAAGTCGACTGGGACGCCGCGAACAACGCCGGCGGCCCCCGCCGCATCGAGCTCGCGCTCAAGCCCGGCGACCGCGTGCTCGTCCAGGTCACCAAGGACCCGGTCGGCCACAAGGGCGCCCGCCTCACCAGCCAGATCTCGCTCCCGGGCCGCTACCTCGTCTACGTGCCCAACGGCTCGATGAACGGCATCTCGCGCAAGCTCCCGGACACCGAGCGCGCGCGCCTCAAGAAGATCCTCAAGGAGGTCCTCCCCGAGAACGTGGGCGTCATCGTCCGCACGGCCGCCGAGGGCGCCACGGAGGAGCAGCTCACGGTCGACGTCGAGCGCCTCACCGCCCAGTGGACCGCGCTCAGCACCAAGGCCGCGACCGGCCAGGCGCCGGCGCTGCTGCACAGCGAGCCCGACCTGCTGATCAAGATCGTCCGCGACGTCTTCAACGAGGACTTCGAGAAGATGGTGATCGCCGGCGACGACGCCCGCGAGACCATCGAGCTCTACCTCAGCCAGGTCGCTCCCGACCTGCTCGAGCGGGTGCAGGTCTACTCGGGCGAGCAGGACGCGTTCGACGAGTTCCGCATCACCGAGCAGATCGAGAAGGCCCTCGAGCGCAAGGTCTGGCTGCCCAGCGGCGGCTCGCTCGTGATCGACCGCACCGAGGCCATGACGGTCGTCGACGTGAACACCGGCAAGTTCGTCGGCTCCGGCGGCAATCTCGAGGAGACGGTCACCAAGAACAACCTCGAGGCAGCGGAGGAGATCGTCCGCCAGCTCCGGCTGCGGGACATCGGCGGCATCATCGTCGTCGACTTCATCGACATGGTGCTCGAGTCCAACCGCGATCTCGTGCTCCGGCGCCTGGTCGAGTGCCTGAGCCGCGACCGGACGAAGCACCAGGTCGCCGAGGTCACCTCGCTCGGCCTCGTGCAGATGACCCGCAAGAAGCTCGGCCTCGGCCTCCTGGAGACCTTCAGCGAGAACTGCGAGGTCTGCGCGGGCCGCGGCGTCATCGTCCAGCACGACCCGGTGGTCAAGCACCGATCGACCGCCGCTCCGCAGCAGGAGCGTCGCCGCGGCGGCAAGCCCGCCGGCGAGCAGCCCTCGAACGGCCGCAGCGGCTCGGCCGGTCAGAACGGCTACAGCGCCCAGAACGGCGCCGGCGCGCAGAACGGCTCCAAGCCGGTCAGCACCCACGCCATCACCGACGACGCCAAGAACGCGCTCGCGCAGATCGCCGCGAGCACGATCCACCCGGCCGCCGTCCGGCACGCCGCGGAGGAGGCCGTCGCCCTCGTCGACGAGGCCACGACCACCGCGGAGACGCAGCCGGCCGAGCGGCCGGCCGATCCGTCCGCCGAGCAGTCGGGCGAGCAGTCCGCGGAGCGTCAGGGCGAGTCGTCCGGCCGCCGCGAGCGTCCCGCCCGGGGCGAGCGCCGTCGCCGGGGCCGCGACCGCGAGCCGCGCCAGGAGACGCCGGAGTCCGGCGAGCAGCAGGAGTCCGCTCCCGCCGCCCGCGAGACGGCCCAGGAGCCCGCAGCGCAGGAGCCCGCGGCTCAGCCCGTCGCGGCCGAGGCTCCTGCGGCCCAGGCCCCGGTGGTCCCGATCCTCGACATCCCGATCCCGCCCGCTCCGGTCGTGACCGAGCGCCGGGTGCCCAGCGCGGTCGCCGAGCACCTGCTCGACTCCGTCCTGGACGCGCTGCCCGCACCCAAGCAGCCCGGCCAGGGCCGCGCCAAGAGCCGTCGGGTCACCACGGCGGCGCTCACCGGGATCGCGGTCGTGCCCGAGCAGACGCCGCGCCGCGCGCAGTAGCGCGACCAGCGACGATCAGTGGGGCCCGGTGCCCGGCGAGAGCCGGCGCCGGGCCCTCTCCGCGTCCCGGTCCCGGCCCTTCACGCGCAGGCCGCTGTCGCGGAGCCGCTCGACCAGCTCCCGGCTGCCCACGGGCACGGCGCCCGCCGCGAGCAGCTCCTCGCGACGCGCGGCGGGCACGTCGTAGTGATCGAGGTCGAAGCCGCGCTCCGGCAGCCCGACGAGGCGCGCGAAGGCGTGCAGCTCCTCCAGGGAGGAGTCGCTGACGAGGTGGGCCCAGAGCGTGTCGTGGGCGGGCCAGCGCGCCGCGTCGAGGAGGATCGCCATCCGTCGATCGTAGGCGGCGCGCCTGCCCGATCCGCGGCACGGCCTGCACTATCGTGACGGGGTCGTTGGTCGGGCGGCACCCCCTCCGGGGCGGTGCGCGTTTGACCGGGGAGCACGGATCCCGTACTCTTGACCGTTGGTGTGGCGCGATCCATGTGCTCACGCAGATTTCCGTTGCCGCTCGGTCCCTCACGGGATGCGAGCCGCGGTGCCGGTCCCCTCGTCCCGTACGAGAGACGGGTACGACCGGGAAGACCGGGGTACGACCCCGTCCTTACAAGCCCCGGACAGCGCTCACGCGCCGTCCAGATGAGAAAACAGGTACGAGAAGTGGTTTACGCAGTTGTGCGCGCCGGTGGCCGGCAGGAGAAGGTCGAGGTCGGCACCATCGTGACGATGGACCGCATCAAGGCCGACGAGAACGGCACCGTGCAGCTGGCTGCCGTGCTCCTCGTCGACGGGGACTCCATCACCTCGGACGCCGCGGCGCTCGAGAAGGTGTCGGTCACGGCCGAGGTGCTCGAGGAGCTCCGCGGTCCGAAGATCATCATCCAGAAGTTCAAGAACAAGACCGGGTACAAGAAGCGCCAGGGGCACCGTCAGGACCTCACGCGCGTCAAGGTCACGGGCATCAAGTAACACCCACACTTCGCTGATCTGCGGCGGGAGCCATCGCTCCGCAGAGCATCAGCACGGGGCTGCGGCCCCCCGGTCTCGAGGAGATGAGAAATGGCACACAAGAAGGGCGCAAGCTCCACCCGCAACGGTCGCGACTCGAACGCGCAGCGTCTCGGCGTGAAGCGCTTCGGCGGTCAGGTCGTCAGCGCGGGCGAGATCATCGTCCGCCAGCGCGGCACCCACTTCCACCCCGGCGTCAACGTCGGTCGTGGCGGCGACGACACCCTGTTCGCCCTCTCGGCCGGTGCGGTCGAGTTCGGCCAGAAGGGCGGCCGCAAGGTCGTCAACATCGTGGTGGCCGCCGCTTAGGCAGCTCTCCTCGGCCGAGCAGGCACAGGACGCAAGGGGCGGGCTTCGGCTCGCCCCTTGCGCGTTGCTGCGGCACCCTCACCGCGAGCCCCGTGCTCGTGAGCGCCGCGCACCTCGGCACCCGGCGTCGGACACTCCGACGCTCCCACCTCCCCATCGGACGGAACACACCATGGTCACCTTCGTCGACAACGTCACGCTGCACCTGCGCGCCGGGCACGGCGGCAACGGCTGCGTCTCCGTCCGCCGCGAGAAGTTCAAGCCGCTGGCCGGCCCAGACGGCGGCAACGGCGGTCACGGCGGCGACATCGTCCTCGTCGCCGATGCGCAGACCACCACGCTGCTCGCCTTCCACCGGCACCCGCACCGCTCCTCGGCCAACGGCGGCCCCGGGATGGGCGACCACCGCGCCGGCGGCAACGGCGACCTCCTCGAGCTGATGGTCCCGGTCGGGACCGTCGTCAAGTCGCCCACGGGCGAGGAGCTGCTCGACATGGACGAGCCGGGCTTGCGCTTCGTCATCGCCCCCGGCGGCCAGGGCGGCCTCGGCAACGCCTCGCTCGCCACCACCAAGCGCAAGGCCCCCGGCTTCGCGCTGCTCGGCACTCCCGGCTGGGAGGGCGACGTCGTCCTCGAGCTGAAAACCGTCGCCGACGTCGCGCTCGTGGGCTTCCCCTCGGCCGGCAAGTCCAGCCTCGTCGCGGCCATCTCGGCGGCGAAGCCGAAGATCGCGGACTACCCGTTCACCACCCTCGCGCCCAACCTCGGCGTCGTCCAGGCGGGGGAGTCGCGCTACACCGTCGCCGACGTCCCCGGCCTGATCGAGGGCGCGAGCGAGGGCAAGGGCCTGGGCCTGGAGTTCCTCCGCCACGTCGAGCGCTGCACCGCTCTCGTGCACGTGCTCGACTGCGCCACGCTCGAGCCGGGCCGCGACCCGCTGACCGACCTCGACATCATCCTCGGCGAGCTGGCCGCGTACCCGGTCGGCGACGGCCAGGTGCCGCTCCTCGAGCGCCCGCAGCTGATCGCTTTGAACAAGGTCGACGTGCCGGAGGCCCAGGAGCTCGCCGACTTTGTCCGCGCCGACCTCGAGGCCCGCGGCTACCGCGTCTTCGAGATCTCGACCGTCTCCCACTCGGGACTGCGCCAGCTGACCTTCGCCCTCGGCGAGATCGTCGAGCAGCACCGTCTCGCCCTCGCGGCCGAGCCCAAGGTCGAGCGGATCACCATCCGCCCGCGCGCCGTCGACGAGAAGGACTACGAGATCCGCGTCGAGGGCGGCTCCTACGGCAACGTCTACCGCGTGCTCGGCACCAAGCCGCAGCGCTGGGTCGCGCAGACCGACTTCACGAACGACGAGGCCGTCGGCTTCCTCGCCGACCGGCTCGCGAAGCTCGGCGTCGAGAACGGCCTCTTCTCGGCCGGGGCCGTCGCCGGCTCGACCGTCGTCATCGGCCCGGGCGACGGCGTCGTCTTCGACTGGGAGCCCACGCTCACCTCGACGGCGGAGCTGATCACCGCCCCGCGCGGCACCGACCTCCGCCTCGAGGAGAACAACCGCAAGACCCGCGCCGAGCGTCGCGACAACTACCTCGAGCGGATGGACGCCAAGGCGGCCGCCCGCGCCGAGCTCGACCGCGAGCGCCAGGGCGGCGTCTGGCGCGTCTCCGACGAGGACGACCTGGTGGGCGACGCCGAGGAGGTCTGACTCCTCGGCACCGCCCTCGGCGAGGGGCCGTCGGCGAATACACTGGCCGGATGCCGCAGACGACCCTCGACAGCTCCGTCCTGACCGAGCGGTTCGCCGCCTCCCGCACGGCCTCGCGGTCCCTGCGCAGCGCGACGACCGACCTCAAGAACCGCGCCCTGCTCGCGATCGCCGACGCCGTCCGCGGATCCGTCGAGCGGGTCGTCCCGGCGAACGGGCTCGACCTCGCGAACGGCCGGGAGAACGGCATGAGCGCCGGGCTGCAGGACCGCCTCCGTCTCGACGAGGCGCGCCTCGGCTCGCTCGCGGACGCCGTAGTCGCGGTCGCCGGTCTCGTCGACCCGGTCGGCCAGACGGTCCGAGGCTCGAACCTGCCCAACGGCGCCTCGCTCACCCAGGTGCGCGTGCCCTTCGGCGTCGTCGGCGCCATCTACGAGGCGCGTCCCAACGTCACGATCGACATCGCCGCCCTCGCGCTCAAGAGCGGCAACGCCGTGATCCTCCGCGGCGGCAGCGCGGCCGAGAACACCAACCGCGTCCTCGTCGAGCTGCTGCAGGAGGCGGTCGCCTCCGTCGGCCTGCCCGCCGAGCTGATCCAGACGGTCGACGACTTCGGCCGCGAGGGCGCCAAGGCTCTGATGCGCGCCCGCGGCTACGTCGACGTGCTCGTGCCCCGCGGCAGCGCCGGTCTGATCGAGTCGGTCGTGACCGAGTCGACCGTGCCGGTGATCGAGACGGGCGCCGGAGTGGTGCACGTCTTCCTCGACGCGAGCGCGGACGAGCAGTGGGCCGTCGACATCGTGCACAACGCCAAGACCCAGCGCCCGAGCACCTGCAACGCGCTCGAGACACTGCTCGTGCACCGCGACGCCGCCGAGCGCCTCCTGCCGCCCGTCCTCGGCCGCCTCGCCGCCGCCGGAGTGACCGTGCACGGCGACGAGCGGGTCCGCGCGATCGTCGCCGATGCGGTGCCCGCCACCGAGGAGGACTGGACGGCCGAGTACTACTCGCTCGACATCGCGGTCGCCGTCGTCGACGATCTCGACGCGGCGATGGACCACATCGCCCGCTACTCCACCCACCACACCGAGTCGATCGTCACGAACGACCTGCGCAGCGCCGAGCGCTTCCTCGCCGAGGTCGACTCCGCGGTGGTGATGGTGAACGCGTCCACCCGCTTCACCGACGGCGGCGAGTTCGGCTTCGGCGCCGAGGTCGGCATCTCGACGCAGAAGCTGCACGCCCGCGGCCCGATGGGACTGCCCGAGCTGACGAGCACGAAGTGGCTGCTGCGCGGGTCCGGTCAGGTCCGCTCCTAGCGCCGCACCCGGCTCGCGGCGGTGTCCGGGTAGACTCGACGACGCCCTGAGTGGGCGATCCCGATTCCAAGGAGCACCGCATGTCCCTCGTGACGACCGTCCTCGCTGAAGCAGCGCACACCGAGCTGCCGATGCCGACCATCGTCTACGGGCTGATCGCCGTCGTCGCCTTCACCGCGCTCGGCTTCGTCACGTGGAGCTACCGCGACGTCGCCAACCGCCACTCGCACAAGACCGGTGCCGGCTCGCACGATTCCCACGGCCACGGCCACTAGTCCGGCGGCCCTGCGATCGTGACGTCCGCCGCGAGCGGAGACCCGCGGCGTCCGCGAATCGGCGTGATGGGTGGCACCTTCGACCCGATCCACCACGGGCACCTCGTCGCCGCCTCCGAGGTGGCGCAGTCCTTCGACCTCGACGAGGTCGTCTTCGTGCCTACCGGCCGGCCGTGGCACAAGAAGACGGTCACGCCGCCGGAGCACCGCTATCTGATGACGGTCATCGCGACCGCGTCCAACCCGCGCTTCACCGTCAGCCGCGTCGACATCGACCGCATCGGCACGACGTACACGATCGACACGCTCCGCGACATCCACCTCGCCCACCCCGATGCCGAGCTGTTCTTCATCACGGGAGCCGATGCCGTCGAGCAGATCCTGAGCTGGAAGGACTACGACGAGCTCTGGGAGCTGGCGCACTTCGTCGCCGTCAGCCGGCCGGGTCATGCCCTGTCCGTTTCGGGATTGCCGGCTCAGGACGTATCCTTGTTGGAAATTCCGGCGCTAGCGATTTCCTCGACGGACTGTCGGAGCCGCGTGAACCGGGGTGATCCGGTCTGGTATCTGGTTCCCGACGGTGTCGTCCAGTACATCTCGAAGCACCACCTGTATCGGAGCACGCCATGACAGTTCAGCACGAGGGCGCGCCGCTCACCCGGCGCGAGATCCGCGAGCGCGAGCGAGCCGCGGCCGGCGCCGCGCCCGCCGCCGCACCGACGACCTCCCGCCGCGCCGCGACCGCGTCCGTCACCGCCGCGGGCGAGATGCCCGTCCTCACCGCGACCCAGGCCCTGCGCGTCCCCGTCGTCGCGCCCACTCCCGCCGCCGAGCCAGAGCTCAGCACCTCCGCCATCGAGGTCGTGCTCCCCGAGGGCGTCGACCGCAGCACGCTCACCCGCCGCGAGCTCCGCGCGCTGCTCGCCCAGCAGCAGGCCGAGCAGGTCGCCGCGACCCCTGAGGCCGCGCCCGCCGACGCCGCGCAGGAGTCGGCGAAGGCCGAGCCCGAGGCCGCCGCGGAGGAGACCGCCGCCGAGGCGTCCGCTCCCGAGGCGTCCGACGTCGAGCAGCCGGCCGACGAGTCCGAGCAGTCGGACGACGAGCCCGAGCAGCCCAAGCTCAACACCGCCCTCTTCGCCACCGTCGGCACGCTCGACATCGCGGACGAGAAGGCCACAGAGATCACCGGCAGCTTCCACCCGCCGATCGAGCACCTGGCCATCACCGACGAGCTCGACAGCAAGTCCAAGGAGGAGGTCGACGCCTCCTTCGACTCCCTCATCGCGAGCGGAGTCGCCGCGACGGGCGCCGTCACCACGACGAACGCCCTGATCCTGCCGACCGCGGGAGACGCGTCTCCCGTCCGCACCGACACGGGCGAGGTGCTCGTCACGGGCTCCTTCGACCTGCCGCGCAGCCTCGGCTCCACCGGTCAGCACCCCAACCTCTACGACTCGCCCGATGTCGACCGCTATGTCGACCGCATCGACCGCGAGCAGCCCGCCTCCGACTCGGAGCCCGTCCGGGCGTCGAGCGCCGTCTCCACGCACGCCGCCGGCACCGCGATGATCGCCCCGCAGAAGCGCCGCGCCGTCAGCGTCCCGGTCGTGCTGGCCATCACCGCCGCCGTGCTGCTGGTCGCCTCGATCGCGCTGTTCATCGGCGGCTTCGTCCTCAACATCTTCTGATCCACCACCGACACTGAAGGCTTCATGACTGCGACCGCTTCCGCCCGCGCCCTGCTCGACCTCGCGGCCACCGCCGCCGACTCCAAGGGCGGGGAGGACCTCGTCGCGCTGGACGTCTCGGGTCCGCTGCCGCTCGTCGACATCTTCTTCCTGGTGACGGGGCGCTCCGAGCGCAACGTCGTCGCCATCGCCAACGAGGTGGAGGACCGCCTCAACGAGTCCGGCGCCAAGCTCCTGCGCCGCGAGGGCCGCGCCGAGGGCCGCTGGATCCTGCTCGACTTCGGCGACCTCGTCGTCCACGTCTTCCACGAGGAGGACCGCATGTACTACTCCCTGGAGCGCCTCTGGAAGGACTGCCCGGTCGTCCCGATCACGGTGGCGAACGCCGTTCCCGCCGACTCCGCGGCCTCCTCGAACTGAGGAACACGCCCGGCGTCGCCGCTCGATTTCACTCCACGCGCTTCGTGTTGTAGTTTATTCGAGTTGCTTCCGCCGGGCGGAGGAGCGGGCCGCAAGGCCGGTACCTCGAGTCCGAGAAGCGCACCAAGGGTCCGTGGCGCAGCTGGTAGCGCACCTGCATGGCATGCAGGGGGTCAGGGGTTCGAATCCCCTCGGATCCACCGCAAGGCAGAAAGCCCCGCACTTCTCCGGAAGTGCGGGGCTTCTCTCGTTCCCGCGCGTGCAGCGCCCGGTCGTTCGGCGCCACCGCGCGTGAGCTCCCGGCACCTCCGTACCATCCGTGGGATGCGCACCCACCTCTCGAGATCTCACCGAGCTTCGAGCGCGGCCCCGCTCCCGCCGGTCCGGCTCCCCACGATTCTTCTCGACGCACTTGCCGGCGACCCTCTCCGTCGCTCGACGACCCTCGCCTTCTTCCGCGACTCCGGCTCGGGTGATGTCGTCCTCCGAGCATGGTCGGCTGACGACGGCAGCGCCGCCGTCGTCGGGTTCGAATACTCAGGCGAGCGCGCGCCGTTGACGTTCGACCTCTCGCGCCTCCTCGCGCTCTCGCCCGCGGCGCTCGGCGAGCGCTGGCTGGTCCTCGGCACACCGGTCCGCTTCCGGCACACGCTCTACGGCTCGCCGGCAGCCCTCGCCCCACTCCTGGAGCGTGTCGTGCGCGAGTGCCGATCGATCGGCATCGACGGGGTCGTCGTGCCGTGGGTCGACCTCGACGACGAGGCCATGAGTGCCCTGCTCACCGAACTCGGCTGCCGCTCGGTGTTCTCCGACGCGGATTGGCGGCTCGACACCGGCGGGCACGCCGATCTCGACGGTCTCCTCGCCGCCCTGCCCCGCACGGCCCGCAAGCAGTTCGCGAGTGACCGGAACCACTTCGCCCGGACGCGCTGCACGATCCGGGACTGGCAGCCGGGCGACGAGGCGTTCGCCCCGCGGCTGCACCGCGAGTTCATGGTCGACCACGGGCACCATGGAGCCGAGTTCACCGACGACGCGTTCGGCTCCTTCTCGGAGCTCCCGGGCGCGCGGGTGCGGGTCGCGGTAGATCCCGAGGAGCGGCCGGTCGGATTCGCGATGGCGATCCACGACGACACGACGATGCACGTCCTGCGCTGGGCGCGTCCCTCCCGGGGAGTCCCGGACCGTCTCTACGCGACGCTCGGCTACCTCGATCCCGTCGAGTTCGCGATCGGGGCCGGGGTGGAGCGCGTGTGGCTCGGCAAGAGCGCGCACCGCTTCAAGCGGCTGCGCGGGCTGACCCCGGTGCCCGCGGCCTTCCACTTCCTCGCGTTCGATCCGGACCGGCAAGCGCGGCTCGCCCGTGCGGCGGAGACGGCGGACCGGACGGCGCGGGAGCGGTATCGGCTGGCGCTGGAGAGCTGAGTGCTCCGCCAGAATGGCGGGATGCCGACTCCGACCGCGCCGCGCGGCCTCATCACCCAGTTCTCGATCGTCGACGCGCTGCTGGCCGGTCTGTTCGACGGCGTCGTCACGCGCGCCGAGGCCGACGAGGCCGGCGACTTCGGATTGGGCTGCGGCGACCACATGGAGGGCGAGCTGGTCGTGCTCGACGGCGTGCACCGGCTGTTCCGCGGCGACGGCTCGGTCGTCGTCCTCGAGCCGGAGGACACGATCGCGTTCGCCGAGCTGGCCCGGTTCGCTCCGGACAGCACAGAGTCGGTCGAGGCAGTGCCGTCGCTCGACGCCCTGCTGACGGCGGTGCGGCGGACCGTGCCGAGCCCGAACGTGTTCGTCGGCGTCCGGCTCCGAGGCCGCGTCGAGCACCTGACGCTGCGGCAGCCGATCGCCCAGGTGAAGCCGTACCTCCGCCTGGCGGACGCGATGCGCGACCAGCGCGAGGTGCACCTGAGCGACGTCGAGGGCACGATCGTCGGCTTCTACGGCCCCAAGCCGTTCCAGGGGATCAGCGTCGCCGGGCTGCACACCCACTTCGTCGACTCGAGCGGCTCCGTCGGCGGCCACGTCCTCGCAGCGTCCGGGCTGAGCGGCGAGCTGGCGGTCGAGCAGTACGCCGGGCTCACCGTGCGCCTCCCGGAGTCGGAGGACTTCCTCGCCGCGGACCTCGACGACGAGGTCGGCAGCTCCGACGCCGCCATCCGCGCCGTCGAGACCGACCACGCGCACTGAGACGTGCACTGAGGCGCACTCCTGCGGGGGAGCGGCGGCCCTACCCTGGACGCATGCCCACGCTGCGCGACGTCCACGCCGTCATCGACCGTCTCTGGCCCGAGGGGGCCGCGGAGGACTGGGACGCTCCCGGTCTCGTCACCGGTGACCCGGCTGCGCAGGTCGAGCGGATCCTCCTCGCGGTCGACGTCGTCGCCGACACCGTCTCCGAGGCCGTCGACGGCGGCTACCAGCTCCTCCTGGCCCACCACCCGCTCCTGCTCCGCGGGGTCACCTCGATCGCGGAGGACGGCTACAAGGGCCGCCTGCTCGCCGAGCTGATCCGGCACGGCTGCGCCCTCGTCTCCGCGCACACCAACGCGGACATCGTGGCGGACGGCGTCTCCGACGTGATCGCGACGCGGCTCGGGCTCACCGGCACGACGCCGCTGGTCCCCGGCGAGGACCCGTCTGTCGGCCTCGGCCGCGTCGGCGACCTCGCCGAGGAGGTCACGCTCGGCCGTCTGGCCCGCGCCGTGGCCGAGCTGCTGCCCGCGACCGCCGGGGGAGTCCGTGCCGCCGGCGACTACGAGGCGCCCGTCCGTCGGGTCTCGCTCTGCGGCGGAGCCGAGGACTCCCTCCTCGACAGCCCTGCGGTCCGCACGAGCGACGTCTACCTCACGGCCGACCTCCGGCACCACCCGGCGTCGGAGGCGCGCGAGAAGGCCCGCCACGGCACCGGACCGGCGCTCCTCGACGTCTCGCACTGGGCGAGCGAGTGGCTCTGGCTCGACGTCGCCGCCGAGGCCCTGCGCACCGCGCTGCCGGGGGTCGTCGTCGACGTCAGCGAGACCCGCACCGACCCCTGGGATTTCGCCATCGTCCACTGACGCTCCGCGAGCGCGCGAGAATGGAGCCGGCACGCCCACCCTCCGTGCCGGGAACGAGGACCGCGACGTGATTGCCAGCCCCGCCGACCAGCGAGAGCTCCTGACTCTGCAGAGTCTCGACACGAGGGGCAACCAGCTCCGTCACGCCGTCGCCACCCTGCCGCAGATCGCGGCGATCAAGGCTATGCAGACCCGCGACAACGAGACCCGCCGCACCCTCGCGGAGCGCAACGGCCGCCTGGAGGACGCCCGCACCGAGCTCGGCCGCATCGAGTCCGACGTCGAGGTCGTCGACAAGCGCCTCGCCCGCGACCGCGACCGCCTGCAGACCGCCTCGTCCGCGAAGGACATCGCCGCACTCGAGGGAGAGATCACCTCGCTGGTCAAGCGCCGCGGCGACCTCGAGGATATCGAGCTGACGCTGATGGAGCGGATCGAGGGCATCGAGGCCGAGGTCGCCGCCGCCCAGGCCGAGCGCGACGAGGTCGTCGCCGGCATCGCGACCCTCGCCGAGGAGCGCGACGCCCAGGCCGAGAAGCTCGCCGGCAAGCAGGAGGCGCTCGCCCGCGACCGCGCCTCGCTCGTCGAGAAGATCCCGGCCGACCTGGTGGAGCTCTACGAGAAGCAGCGCGCCCGCTACGGCGTCGGCGCGGCGCTCCTGCGCGGCAAGGTGTCGGAGGGGAGCGGCGTCGCCCTCACCGAGTCCGACCTCGCCTGGATCCGCACCACTGCGCCCGACCAGGTCGTGCTCTGCCCCGACAGCGGCTGCATCCTGGTCCGCGGCGACGAGTCGACGCTCGCCTGACCCGGCCCGTACACTGGGTCCGCGAACGGGCCGGCAAGACGGTCGCGTCGCCGGGGTGAGAGCCCCGGCGCCGAGGAACGTCCGGGCTCCGCAGAGCAGGGCGGTGGGTAACACCCACCCGGGGCGACCCGCGAGACAGTGCCACAGAGAACAGACCGCCACGGGCTCCGGCCCGCGGTAAGGGTGAAACGGTGGTGTAAGAGACCACCAGGGGCCGGAGTGATCCGGTCCGCTCGGTAAACCTCGCCCGGAGCAAGGTCAGACAGAGGACGATGCGGCTGCTCGTCGGGTCCTCGGGTAGACCGCTGGAGGGTCACGGCGACGTGCCCCCGAGAGAGATGGCCGTCCAGCGCCCGCCGAGAGGCGCGGCGTGAACAGAACCCGGCGTATCAGCCTGCCCCTTCGCCCCGAAATGCCCCGCTTCGCGGGGCATTTCGTGTCTCGGGGCAGGCTGGTGCTTGTTACCGCGGCGGTCCCCGCCCGCCGCGGCGCGGTCGGCTCGAGCGGAGGGTCGCGTTCCGCAGAGCGTCCCGCGTCCGGCTCCGGAGAAACGCTGGCACGCGTTTCTCCGACTCGCCTCGCACTCATGCTGATCGAGTAGCCCTCGGAGAGGGCGTATCGAGATCCCGCCCTGCTGGACGAGTGCCTGGGGCCGCCGTTCGGTGACGTCGGTCTCGATACGCCGCTGCGCGGCTACTCGACCAGCAAGAGGGAGGCGGGCCCGTCCGGGCAGGAGGGGCGCCACGTCAGTCGCGCAAAAGGTGCGCCGCGATCCTGCTGATCGAGTAGCCCTCGGAGAGGGCGTATCGAGATCCCGCCCTGCTGGACGAGTGCCTGAGGCTGCCGTTCGATGACGTCGGTCTCGATACGCCGCTGCGCGGCTACTCGACCAGCATGGAGGGGGCGGGCGTCAGAGGCGCCGACCCTGCCGACCGCTCTCGCGCAGCGAGGCTCACCGGCGAAACGCGTGCCAGCGTTTCGTCGTAGCCGAAGGCGAGACGCCCTGGCGAACGCGGCCACCTGTCGGGGCCGACGGCGCCGCGGCGGGCGGGGACCGCCGCGGAAGGAGGTACCGCCTCAGCGGCGGACGCCGCCGCCTGCCAGGGCCGCGGCGCCGAGGATACCGGCGTTGTTGCGCAGCGCCGCCGGCACGATCGGGGTGCGCAGGTCGAGCAGGGGCAGGAACTCCTCGTGGTGCTTCGAGATGCCGCCGCCGACGATGATCAGGTCCGGCCAGAGGAGCGCCTCGAGGTGGGAGTAGTAGCGCTGCAGGCGCTTGGCCCAGTGCTTGTAGTCGAGGTCGTCCCGCTCCTTCGCGGCGAAGGACGCCTTCTTCTCGTAGTCGCCGCCGTGGATCTCGAGGTGGCCGAGCTCGGCGTTGGGGATGAGGACGCCGTCGTAGATCTGCGCGGTGCCGATGCCGGTGCCGAGCGTGGTCATCAGGACCAGGCCCTTCTTGTCCTTCGCCGCGCCGAAGCGCGACTCGGCGTAGCCGGCGGCGTCGGCGTCGTTCACGAAGAAGATGTCGCGGCCGATGGCGACCTCGAACAGCTTCTCGGCCTCGAGTCCGATCCACTCGTCCGAGACGTTCGCGGCGGACATGGTGCGCCCGTGCACCACGGCGGCCGGGAAGCATATCCCGACGGGGGTGTCGGCCGGTGCGTCCGGGAGCATGCCCAGGATCTGCTGCACCGTGGCGACGATGTCCTTCGGGCGGCCGCCCTCGGGGGTGGCGACCTTCATCCGGTCGCTGAGGAGGGCGCCCTCGCCGAGGTCGACGTACGCCCCCTTGATGCCGGTCCCTCCGATGTCGATTCCGATCGCGGTCGCAGCAGCAGTCATACCGGCCATGCTAGCGAGGCGCGAGGGGGAGCGACCGGCGACCGGCCCCGGCGTAGGATCGCGACATGTCTGACGGTGATGCGAACTCCTGGTGGTACAACCTCAAGTCCGGCGCGGTGGAGCAGGGCTTCCAGTCCCCGTCCGTCGACCGCGCGGGCCCCTACTCGTCCCGCGAGGAGGCGTCGCACGCCCTCGAGAAGATGCGCGAGAACACCCGCCGCTGGGACGAGGAGGACGCGGAGGATCGCTGATCCCGCGCTGAGCCGGGTCGCGCCCCGCTACTCGTAGCTGTGCTCGGCTCCGGGGTACGCGCCGGCCTCGACGTCCTCGCGGAACGCGGTCACCGCGCCGGTGAGGACACCGCGCAGGTCGGCGTACTGCTTGACGAAGCGCGGCACGCGGCCGGTGGTCAGCCCGGCGAAGTCCGTCCACACGAGCAGCTGACCGTCCACGTGCGGGCCGGCACCGACGCCGATCGTCGGGATGCTCAGCTCCTCGGTGACCCGGCGGGCGGCCTCGCTCGGCACCATCTCGAGCACGACGGCGAACGCGCCGGCGTCCTGGACGGCGCGGGCGTCGGCGAGCAGCTGCTCGATCCCCTCGCCGCGGCCCTGGATCATGTGCCCGCCGAGGCCGTGCTCGCTCTGCGGGGTGAAGCCGATGTGCGCCATCACCGGGATGCCGGCCTCGACGATCCGCCGGATCTGCTCCGCGGAGCGGACGCCGCCCTCGAGCTTCACGGCGTGCGCGTGCGTCTCCTTCATGAAGCGGAAGGCGGTGTGCAGCGCGTCGTCCGGGCCCGACTCGTAGGAGCCGAAGGGCAGGTCGGCGACGACGAACGCGCGCTCGACGGCGCCCGCGACGGCCCGGGCCAGCGGGATCAGCTCGTCCACCGTGACCGGCAGGGTCGTGTCGTAGCCGAGCACGGTGTTGCCGGCCGAGTCGCCCACGAGCAGGAAGTCGATGCCCGCCTGGTCGAAGATGCGGGCCGTGAGCACGTCGTAGCTGGTGAGCCCGGTGATCCGCACCCCCGCGTCCTTCGCGGTCTGGAAGTGGCGGGTTCTCACGCGTTTCACGGGCTGCGCTGACATGCGGTCGAGTCTATCCGCGCCCCGTCGGGGCTCCGCGGGGAACGGCCGGGCGCCCAGCAGGGGAGGGGCGGAGCCACTAGCCTGGGAGCGAAACAGGAAGGGCCTTGATGGACAAGCAACGGGACTTCGTTCTTCGCACCATTGAAGAGCGAGGGATCAAATTCGTTCGCCTCTGGTTCACGGACGTCGTCGGCACGCTCAAGTCGGTCGCGATCGCGCCGGCCGAGGTCGAGGGGGCGTTCGCCGAGGGTCTCGGCTTCGACGGCTCCGCGATCGAGGGACTGACCCGCTCCTACGAGGCCGACGTGCTGGCGCACCCGGATCCGTCGACCTTCCAGATCCTGCCGTGGCGCGGCGAGATCGATCCGACGGCGCGGATGTTCTGCGACATCACCACGCCGGACGGCCAGCCCGCCGTCGCCGACCCGCGGAACGTGCTCAAGCGCACGCTCGCGAAGGCGGCCGAGCGCGGCTTCACGTTCTACACGCACCCCGAGATCGAGTTCTACCTGCTGAAGTCGTCGACCTTCGGCGCCGAGGGGCCCGAGCCCGTCGACTCCGCCGGCTACTTCGACAACGTCCCCGGCGGCACGGCGCACGACTTCCGCCGCCGCTCGGTCCGGATGCTCGAGGACCTCGGCATCTCGGTCGAGTTCAGCCACCACGAGGCGGGCCCCGGCCAGAACGAGATCGACCTCCGCTACGCGGACGCGCTGACCACGGCCGACAACATCATGACCTTCCGCACGGTCATCAAGGAGGTGGCGATCGAGCAGGGCGTCTACGCGACCTTCATGCCCAAGCCGCTCTCCGGCCACCCCGGCTCGGGCATGCACACGCACCTCTCGCTCTTCGAGGGCGACATGAACGTGTTCTACGAGCAGGGCGCGCAGTACCAGCTGTCCAAGCTCGGCCGCCAGTTCATCGCCGGGCTGCTCAAGCACGCGCCCGAGATCACCGCGGTGACGAACCAGTTCGTCAACTCGTACAAGCGGCTCTGGGGCGGCGACGAGGCGCCGAGCTACGTGTCGTGGGGCCACAACAACCGCTCCGCGCTCGTCCGCGTGCCGCTGTACAAGCCCAACAAGGGCCAGTCCTCGCGCATCGAGTACCGCGCGCTCGACTCGGCCGCGAACCCCTACCTCGCCTACTCGCTGCTGCTGGCCGCGGGACTCAAGGGCATCGAGGAGGGCTACGAGCTCCCCGCCGAGGCCGAGGACAACGTCTGGACGCTGTCGGACGCCGAGCGCCGCGCCCTGGGCTACAGCCCGCTGCCGGCGAGCCTCGACCGCGCGATCTCGCTGATGGAGGAGTCGGAGCTCGTCGCCGAGACCCTCGGCGAGCAGGTGTTCAACTTCGTGCTGCTCAACAAGCGGAAGGACTGGGCCGAGTACCGCGCCCAGGTCACCCCGTACGAGCTGCGCAGCAACCTCGAGATGCTCTGACCCCTCCCGCCATGCCCCGCGAACGCACGCTGAGCGAGGTCGCCCGCCTCGGTTTCGCCGCACTCGGCGAGACCGGGGCGCGGCTCGCCGAGGCGGAGGAGCTGGCGAGCCGCTCGCTCGAGTCGGTGGTGCCGGCCTTCGCGACGGTGGCCGATCCCGACGCGGCGCTCGGCGCGCTGCTCGATCTGCTGCGCAGTCACCGCGGCCGGATGGACGCGGTGCTCGCGGACGACGCCGCGATCACGCGCCTGCTGCTCGTCCTGGGGGCGTCCTCCGGTCTCGCGTACTTCCTGCAGCGCCGGCCCGACGAGCTCATCGGCTTCCTCGACCCCGTCCGGGTCCTGCCGGGTCGCGGCGAGCTCAAGCAGGAGCTGCTCGACTCGGTCGGCGCCGTCGACGGTGTCGCGTCGCTGCACGAGGAGGACGGCTGGACGGCCCTGCGGGTCCGCTACCGCCGACTGCTCACCCGCGTCGTCGTGCACGATCTCGGCCAGGCGGATCCCGTCGCGGCGATCGATCGCGTCGCCCGGACCCTCGCCGACCTCGCGGGGGCGGCCCTGGAGGCGTCGCTCGCCGTGGCGCGCGCCGACCTGATCGCGGGCTCCGGACCCGGTCGCTTCTCTCGCGAGGAGGTCGTGGCGACCCGCTTCGCCGTCATCGGGATGGGCAAGGCCGGCGCCTCCGAGCTCAACTACGTCAGCGACGTCGACGTCATCTTCGTGGCCGAGGGCGACCCCGAGCGCGGCCTCTCGAACGCCCGCGCGATCGACATCGCGACTCGGCTCGCCGTCCTGCTGATGCGCGGCACCTCCGCGCTCGCGCTCGAGCCGGAGCTCTGGGAGGTCGACCCCAACCTGCGGCCGGAGGGGAAGCAGGGCGCGCTCGTGCGGACCCTGGAATCGCACATCACCTACTACGACCGCTGGGCGAAGAGCTGGGAGTTCCAGGCCCTGCTGAAGGCCCGCCCGCTCGCGGGCGACCTCGAGCTCGGCCGCGCCTACGTCGACGCCGTCGCGCCCAAGGTCTGGTCGAGCGCGTCGCGGGAGAACTTCGTCGAGTCGGTGCAGCGGATGCGCGAGCGCGTCACCGAGAACATCCCGCAGAACGACGTCCACTACCAGATCAAGCTCGGCCCGGGCGGGCTGCGTGACATCGAGTTCACGGTCCAGCTGCTCCAGCTCGTGCACGGTCAGACCGACGACGAGATCCACATGCCGGGCACCCTGCTGGCCCTCGGTGCTCTCGCCGACCGCGGCTACATCGGCCGCGCGGCGGCGGAGGAGTTCGCGCAGGACTACCGCGCACTGCGCCTGCTCGAGCACCGGCTCCAGCTGCGCAGGCTCCGGCGCACCCACCTGATGCCGCGGGACGAGCACGAGCTGCGCACCCTGGCCCGGGCGAGCGGCCTCGCCCGCAGCGCCGAGGAGCTCCTCGTCGTCTGGAACTCCATCAAGCACCGGGTGCGCGGGCTGCACGAGCGGCTGTTCTACCGCCCGCTGCTCTCCGCGGTGGCGGCGCTGCCCGACGGCGGGATCGAGCTGTCGACCGGTCAGGCGGAGGCGCGACTGGCGGCGATCGGCTTCGCGGACGCCCGCGGCGCCCTCGGCCACATCGCCGCGATGACCTCGGGTGTCTCTCGGCGCGCGAGCATCCAGCGGCACCTCGTCCCCGTCATGCTGCAGTGGTTCGCGGACGGCGCGGATCCCGACTACGGGCTCCTCGCCTTCCGGCGCCTCAGCGACACCCTCGGCGGGACGCCCTGGTTCCTCCGGATGCTGCGCGACTCCTCCGGGGCCGCGAAGCGCCTGACGACGGTCCTCTCCGGCTCGCGCTTCGTCGGCGAGCTCCTCGACCGCATCCCGGAGTCCGCGGCGTGGCTCGAGGACGACGACGCGCTGCGACCGCGCAGTGCCGAGGGGCTGGCCGAGGAGGTTCGCGCGGTGCTCGCACGGCATGAGACTCCGGAGGCGGTCGCCACGGCGCTGCGGGGCATGCGCCGCCGGGAGGTGCTCCGCACCGCGATGGGCGGCGTCCTCGGCCTCAGCACCATCGAGGAGATCGCGACCAGCCTCTCCGACATCATCTCCGCGCTCCTGGGCGGCGTGCTCGCTGCCGTCCGCCGCTCGAGCACCGGTCGCCGCGGATCCGCCGCGGAGTTCGCCGTGATCGGCATGGGGCGTTACGGGGGAGCGGAGCTGGGCTTCGGCTCCGACGCGGACGTGATGTACGTGCAGCGACCGGGCGAGGCGGACCCGCACGAAGCGCAGCTCTACGCGCAGTTCCTGGTCGCCGAGCTCGTGCGCCTCACGGAGGACTCGCGCCTGCCGCTCGACCTCGACGCCGATCTGCGGCCCGAGGGCAAGAACGGTCCGCTGGTGCGCTCGCTCGACTCCTATCGCGCCTACTACGCCCGCTGGTCGCTGACGTGGGAGGCGCAGGCACTGCTGCGGGCTCGCGGGGTGGCCGGCGACGCGGCGCTGATCGCCGACTTCGAGGAGCTGGCCGACGGTGTCCGCTACCCGGCCACGATCTCGGACCGCGACATCCGCGAGGTGAAGCGGATCAAGGCCCGCGTCGAGAGCGAGCGGCTGCCGCAGGGCGCCGACCCGAAGCGCCACCTCAAGCTCGGCCGCGGCTCGCTGAGCGACGTCGAGTGGCTGGTGCAGCTGCTGCAGCTGCAGCACGCACGGACGATCCCGGCGCTGCGGACCACCTCGACGCTGACCGCGCTGAGCGTGGCGGAGGAGGCGGAGCTGATCTCGCCGCCCGACGCGGAGCGGCTGCGCGCGGCCTGGCTCCTCGCCTCGCGGGTGCGCTCGGCGATGACCCTGTTCACCGACCGCACCGCCGACGTGCTGCCGGCCGACCGCCGCCAGCTGGACGGCGTGGCACGGCTCCTGGAGTACCCCGCCGATTCGGCCACGCAGCTCGAGGACGACTACCTCGGCGTCACCCGCCGGGCCCGCGCCGTCTTCGAGCGCCGCTTCTACGGCCCCGTCGAGGTCGACGCTCCGACCTACCGCTGACGCCCGCGGGTCCGTCCAGGAACGCGGAAGGGCCGCTCCTCCGGAGAGGAACGGCCCTTCGTGCAGTGCGCGAGCGCTGCGATGCGTCGGATCAGACGCCGTAGTACAGCTCGAACTCGAAGGGGTGCGGGCGCTGCGCGAGGGGCTTGATCTCCTTCTCGCGCTTGTAGTCGATCCAGGTCTCGATGAGCTCCTGGGTGAACACGCCGCCCTGGAGCAGGAAGTCGTGGTCGGCCTCGAGGGCGGCCAGGGCCTCCTCGAGCGAGGCGGGGACCTGCGGGATGAGCTTGGCCTCCTCCGGGGGCAGCTCGTACAGGTCCTTGTCGACGGGCTCGTGCGGCTCGATGCGGTTCTTGATGCCGTCGAGGCCCGCCATCAGCTGCGCGGCGAACGCGAGGTACGGGTTGCCCGAGGCGTCCGGCGCACGGAACTCGATGCGCTTGGCCTTCGGGTTCGTGCCCGTGATCGGGATGCGGATCGACGCGGAGCGGTTGCCGGCCGAGTAGACCAGGTTGACCGGCGCCTCAAAGCCCGGGATCAGGCGGTGGTACGAGTTGACCGTCGGGTTCGTGAACGCGAGGACGGCGGGGGCGTGCTTGAGCAGGCCGCCGATGTACCAGCGCGCGACGTCCGAGAGTCCGCCGTAGCCGTTCTCGTCGTAGAACAGGGGCTTGCCGTCGTTCCAGAGCGACTGGTGGGTGTGCATGCCCGAGCCGTTGTCTCCGAAGAGGGGCTTCGGCATGAACGTGGCGGTCTTGCCCCACTGCTCGGCCGTGTTCTTGACGATGTACTTGAACTTCAGGATGTCGTCCGCGGAGTGGACCATCGTGTCGAAGCGGTAGTTGATCTCCGCCTGGCCGCCGGTGCCCACCTCGTGGTGCGAGCGCTCGAGGATGAGGCCGGCGTCGATCAGCTTGAGGCAGATGTCGTCGCGGAGGTCGGCCTGCTTGTCGACCGGGCTGACCGGGAAGTAGCCGCCCTTGTAGGGGGTCTTGTTGCCGAGGTTGCCGCCCTCTTCGACGCGGCCCGAGTTCCAGGCGCCCTCGACGGAGTCGACGGAGTGGAACGCGGAGTTCTGGGTGACCTCGTAGCGCACGTCGTCGAAGATGTAGAACTCGGCCTCGGGGGCGAAGAACGCGGTGTCGGCGATGCCGGTCGACGCGAGGTACTTCTCGGCCTTCTTGGCGACCTGGCGCGGGTCCTTCGAGTAGATCTCGCCGTTGCGCGGGTTGTAGATGTCGAAGACGATGATCAGCGTGCGCTCGACGCGGAACGGGTCCACGTAGGCGGTGGTCACGTCAGGGATCAGTTGCATGTCCGATTCGTGGATGTTCGCGAATCCGCGGATCGAGGACCCGTCGAAGAGCTGGCCGACGGAGAAGAACTCCTCGTCGACCGTCGAGGCGGGGATGTTGAAGTGCTGCTGGACACCGGGGAGATCGGTGAACCGGATGTCGAGGAACTTGACGTCCGTGTCCTTGATGAACTTGAGCACCTCGGAAGAATCTTTAAACATGCAAAGGTCTCCAATGGCGTAACGGGTGGCTGCAGACGCAGCCGTTCCACAGTAGTCACCGGCGGTTACCCCGCCGTGTCCCTCGTGTTTCGGGCGTGTTACACGGGGTCCCGCCGAGCGGGTCGCGGCCGGCCTCCGCTCCCGGCGGGCGCGCGGGCTGCGCGGGTAGCATCGGAGGATGCCAGCACCCGAGCGCAGGACCTTCGCCGACGTCGCCCCGAGCACGCGGCCGGGGGAGCGGCTCGGGCTCCCCGAGACCGGCCGGATGTCGATCGCCCGGCCCGGTCGCCGCTTCGCCGCCCTCGCCGTCGACTTCGCGATCGTCGCGCTGCTGTCCTTCGTCTTCTTCGGCTACGACCGCTGGGCGAGCATCGTCCTCTTCGTGGTGCTGCAGGCGGTGTTCATCCCGACCATCGGCGGGAGCATCGGCCACCGGCTGCTGGGTCTGCGCGTCGTCCGCCTCGGCGGCGGCTGGGTCGGCGTCTGGCGTCCGCTGGTGCGGTCGGTGCTCCTCGCCGTGCTCGTCCCCGCCCTCGTCTGGGACTCGGACCAGCGCGGCTTCCACGACAAGGTCGCGGGCACGGTGCTCGTCCGCTACTGATCGGGCCGTCGCCCGGGAACGACGAACGGGCCGGCGGGAGTGATCCCGGCCGGCCCGTTCGTGTGCTCGTCCCGTGCGTCAGCGGGAGCGCTGCGGCCGCACCTTGAAGGGGTCGACGCCCTTGGGGATCGGCAGCGAGGTGTTCAGCGAGGCGAGGCGGTTCTTGACGGCCAGCACCTCCGCCTTGGTCAGCACCTTCTTCGTCTTCGCGAGGGCGCGGGGCACCTTGTGCAGCGGGACGGCGCCCTCGTCGGGGCCGACGTTCACGAAGGTGACGGGGACGTTGGGGAGGATGCGGGTCACCTTGCGGCGCTCGTCCTCGAGCATGCGCTTGGTGCGGCCGGTCGGGCCCTCCGCGATCAGCACGACACCGCCGCGGCCGACGGCGCGGTAGACCGCGTCCTGCGTCTTGCCGTTGACGGCGACCGGCATCTCGCCGCCGGTCCAGGTGCCGCGGAGTCCGCTGCGCAGGACGGCGCCCACGGCGCCCGGCTGGCCGGCGATCTGCCCGTAGGCGGCGCGCTCGGCGCGGCGGGAGAGGACCGCGAGGCCGGCGACGAGTCCGGCCATCACGCCGACGACGATCCAGAGCGCGATGACGAAGCCGTTGCCGTCGCCGAGGAGGACGCCGAGGAGGATCCCGATCAGGATCGGGACCAGCAGCGCCAGCAGGATGATCCAGACCGCGCTGCTGTCGTAGCGGCGGGTCATCTGGAACACCTGCCACATCTGCTTGAGACGTCCTGGTTCCTTGACCGCCTTCGTCGACGGTTCCGTGCTGCGTGCCATTCCTCCAGGATACCGAGCGGACCCGGTGGGGGAGACCGATCCGAGCGGATCCGCCGGACCTCCCCTCCTCCCCAGCGACGGCACACCGGATCCGTCCACCGATCGGGCCTCCGCCGCCCCGGCGAGCCGGCTCGCTCGACACCCTCGGAGCATGGCAGCGAGCGGTGAGAGCGAACGGAGCGGCGGACAGCCGCTCGAGGGGGTCGCCGGTCACGCCGTGGTGGGCTCCGGAGCGCACGGGCCGGTCGTCCGCGACGGCGACGGCCGGCTCCTGAACGCTCTCCGGCTCTCGCAGGAGCGGGCGGAGGGCGCGCTGCGGTCGGGGATCGAGCGGCTCGCGCCGCACGAGCACCGGCAGCGCCTCGTCGACGTCGGGGTGCACGCCGATGGAGCCGTCCTCCTCACCACCCCGGCCGTCGTCTCGACCCTCGAGCAGGTGCTCGAGTCCGGTGCGGTGCTGCCGCCGGGGGTCGTCGTCACCCTCCTCGCGCCGGTCGTCGGCGCCCTGCGTGACGCGGCGGCGTCGGGAGTCCACCCGCTCCCCGGTGCCGAGGCGATCGGAGTGACGGAGGAGGGACGTCCGGTGCTGCTGCTCACCGAGGCGCCGACGGGATCGACCGAGGCCGACGTCGTGGCCGCGGTGATCGGGCTCCTCGGACGCTGCCGTCGGAGCTGCCCTGCCTGGCGGGGGAGCCCGCGGGACGACGACGACCTCGCGGCGCTGGAGGCGCTCCTCTACCGCTCCGCGGCGCCGTTGCCCCTCCGCGTGGTTCACCGGCCCGAGACGGCGGCCGACCGGGAGCGGTCGAGCGGGGTCGTCGAGAGCCCGCCTGCGCGACACCGCCGCACGCATCCGCTGGACGGCTGGCGCGATCGGGTGCGCGCGCTGGTGGTCCGCCGCCGCGGCCCCCTCGTGACCGCGGCCGTCGTCCTCGTCGGCGCGCTGGTGATGACGGGCCTCGGCCCAGACCGGAGCACGGGAGCGGAGACGGCCGCGTCGACGCGGACGCCGGCGCCGGTGCCGTCAGCGTGGACGCCGGCACCGAGTCCCGTCGCTCCGACGAGGCCGGTACCGGCGACCACGCCAGCGACCGCGGGAGCGACACCGACACCTCCGGTGAGAGCCGTGGCGACGCCGACACGGGCACCGGCACCGGCGACGCCGAGCGCCGGGCCGACGGTCCGGCCGCCGCGCGCGGAGCTCGGGGCGGAGGAGGCGGCGACTGCCCTTCTCGCGGCGGCCCGGCACTGCGGCGACTCGGACAGCGCCTGCGCGGCGGCGCTGACCACCCCCGACTCGCCGATCCGCATCGACGGGGGCTCCGCGTTCGCAGCGCTCCGCACACCGGCCTCCGCCGTCATCGCGGTGCGCGTGGACGTGAACGGCGCCTCCGCCGTGGTCGCCGTCGGTCCGGATCCGGGAACGACGACGGCCTCCGTCCTGATGATCAGGACGGAGGCCGCCTGGCTTCTCCGCGACGTCTTCACCGACGCGGGCCGCTAGTGCGGCGCGTCAGCGTGGCGGCGTCAGATGCCGAGGTCGTTCTCGAACGAGCCCTCCTCGAGGCGCTCCTTGATGGCCACCAGGAAGCGGGCCGCGTCGGCGCCGTCGACCGTGCGGTGGTCGTAGGAGAGGGCGAGGAACACGGTCGAGCGGATCGCGATCGCGTCGCTGCCGTCGACCTGCACGACGGCCGGCTTCTTCGTGACGATGCCGGTGCCGAGGATCGCGGTCTGCGGCAGGAACACGACGGGCGTGTCGAACAGCGCGCCGCGCGAGCCGGTGTTCGTCAGGGTGAAGGTGCCACCGGCCAGCTCGTCGGGCTTGAGCTTGTTGTTGCGGGTGCGCTCCGCGAGGTCGCCGATGGTGCTGGCGATCTGCGCGAGGGTGAGCTCCGACGCGTTCTTCAGGACCGGCGTGAGCAGTCCGCGCTCGGTGTCGACCGCGATGCTGATGTTCTCGTGGTCCGGGTAGACGATCGAGTCGCCGTCGAGCGTCGAGTTGATCACCGGGTAGGCCTTGAGGGCTTCGGCGGCCGCGAGGGCGAAGAACGGCAGGAAGGACAGCTTGGCGCCGGTCTTCTCGTTGAAGGTCTTCTTGACCGAGTCGCGGAAGCGGGCGACGGCGGTGACGTCGACCTCGACGACCGAGGTGAGCTGGGCGGTCGACTGCATCGACTCGACGGCGCGCTGCGCGAGCACCTTGCGCAGGCGGGTCATCGGCTGCGTCGTGCCGCGCAGGGGCGAGGTCTCGAGCGGCGTGCGAGCGGCCTTCGCGGCGGCGGCGGCCGGAGCCGAGACCGGGGCGGGAGCCGACTTGGCGGCCTCGACGGCGTCGAGCACGTCCTGCTTGCGGATGCGCCCGCCGACACCGGTGCCGGTGAGGGTGGAGAGGTCGATGCCGTTCTCGCCGGCGAGCTTGCGCACCAGCGGGGTGACGTAGCCGGGGTTCGAGTCGGTGGGCTCGGGGGTCGCGGCCGGCGCGGGGGCGGCGGCGGCGGGGGCCGGAGCGGCGGCGGCGGGAGCCGGGACCGACGGAGCGGGGGCGGACGCCTCCGGAGCGGCGGGCTTCTCGGCGGCGGGGGCCGGCTCGGGCTCGGCGGGGGCCGGAGCCTCCTCCTCGGTCTCCGCATCGACGGACGGGGTGGCCTCGTCGGTCGGCTCGGTCTCGGCGGCCTCGGCCTCGGGAGACTCCTCGGCGGCCGGCTCCTCGGCGGGGGCTTCGGGCGCGGACGTGGCTCCGGAGCCGTCGCCGATGCGCACCAGCTCGGCGCCGACCTCGACGGTCTCATCCTCCTGGACGAGGATCTCCTCGATGACACCGGCGACGGGCGAAGGGATCTCGGTGTCGACCTTGTCGGTCGAGACCTCGAGCAGCGGCTCGTCGACCTCGACGCGGTCGCCGACGTTCTTCAGCCAGCGGGTGACCGTTCCTTCCGTGACACTCTCTCCGAGTGCCGGGAGGCTGACGGATTCGCTCATGAGCCTGTCTCCTTAAGACGCTTGTGTACGTGGTTTCAGTTTAGTGAGGCGGGAACGGCCGGTCGCCGTCCCGCGATGGTCCTAGAGGGCGTGCAGCGGCTTCCCCGCCAGCGCGAGGTGCGCCTCGCCGAGCGCCTCGTTCTGGGTCGGGTGCGCGTGCACGAAGGGGGCGACGTCCTCGGGGTGCGCCTCCCAGTTCACGATGAGCTGCGCCTCGCCGATCAGCTCGCCGACGCGGGCGCCGATCATGTGCACGCCGACGACGGGCCCGTCGACGACGCGGACGACCTTGACGGAGCCCGCGGTGCCGATGATCGTGCTCTTCGCGTTGCCGCCGAGACCGTAGTCGTAGCTCGCGACGCGCTCGGCGCCGTACTCGGCGACGGCGCGCGCCTCGGTCAGGCCGACGGACGCCACCTCGGGGTCGCTGTAGGTGACCTTCGGGATGTTGAGGTCGGCCACCGTCTGCGGCTTCAGACCGGCGAGCTCCTCGGCGACGAAGATTCCCTGCTGGAAGCTGCGGTGCGCCAGCTGCAGGCCGGGCACGATGTCGCCGACGGCGTAGACGCCGGGGACCGAGGTCTGCAGGCGCTCGTCGGTGATCACGTAGCCGCGGTCGAGCGTGACGCCGATCTCCTCGAGGCCGAGCCCGGCGGTGACCGGGCCGCGGCCGACCGCGACGAGGAGGAGGTCGCCCTCGACGCTCGCCCCGCTCTCGAGCGAGACGGAGACGCCGCCCTCGGTCTGGACGACGCCGGTGACGCGCGAGCCGAGGGTGAAGGAGATCCCGCGCTTGCGGAAGGCGCGCTCGAACTGCTTGCTGACGCTCTCGTCCTCGTTCGGCACGAGGTGGGGGAGCGCCTCGACGATCGACACCTCGGCACCGAAGGAGCGCCAGACGCTGGCGAACTCCACGCCGATGACACCGCCGCCGAGCACGACGACCCGCTCGGGGACGTGGTCGAGCTCGAGGGCCTGGTCGCTGGTGATCACTCGGCCGCCGATCTCGATGCCCGGGAGGGTGCGCGAGGCGGAGCCGGTCGCGACGACGATCGAGCCGCCGTGCAGCACGTGCTCGCCGACCGTGACGGTCGTCGGCCCGGTCAGCCGGCCCTCGCCGGAGACGACGGTGATGCCGCGGGCGGAGACGAGGCTCTGCAGGCCCTTGTACTTGCCGGCGACGACGCCCTCGCGGTAGCGCGTGACGCCGGGGACGTCGATGCCCTGGAAGCCGGCGAGGACGCCGTACTTCTGCGCGTCCCGGGCGCCGTCGGCGAGCTCGGCGGCGTGCAGGAGGGCTTTGGTCGGGACGCAGCCGCGGTGCAGGCAGGTGCCGCCGAGCTTGTCGCGCTCGACGATCGCCACGCTCATCCCGAGCTGGGTCGCGCGCAGAGCCGCCGCGTACCCGCCGCTGCCACCTCCGAGCACGACCAGGTCGTAGCGCTCTTCCGACACCCAGTGACTCCCTTGCGACGTGCGGTTCCCCTCGCCTCCGCGGATCTCCACGCCTGTGCGCGGGCCGGTCGGAGGGGGGACGAGGCGGGAGATCCCGCCCCGTCGACCCTACTACGCGCTCGCCAGGCCCTCGGCCAGGGCGAGGAGGGCGCGGACCGAGACCCCGGTGGGGCCGGTGCCGGTGAAGCCGTACCCGCCGCCGCCGTTGTTCGCCGGGCCGGCGATGTCGAGGTGCACCCAGGGGATGCGCGCCGCGTCCGGGCCCTCGCCACGGGTGCCGACGAACTCCTGGAGGAAGTGCGCGGCGATCAGCATGCCGCCGGCGGTGTTGCCCGGCTTGATGTTGGCGATGTCGGCGATCTCGGAGTTGAGCAGCGGGCGCAGCTCCGCGGGGAGCGGCATGTGCCAGAAGAGCTCGCCCGTGCTGCGCGCCGACTCCAGCACGGAGGCGACCAGCTCGTCGTCGCCGAACACGCCGGTGTAGCGGTTGCCGAGCGCGACGACGGCGGCGCCGGTCAGCGTCGCGACGTCGACGATCGCGTCGGGCTGCTCCTCGCTCGCGGCGACGAGGCCGTCGGCGAGCACGAGGCGGCCCTCGGCGTCCGTGTTGAGGACCTCGACGGTCTTCCCGCCGCGGATCGTGAGCACGTCGTTCGGGCGGATGGCCGTGCCGGAGGGCATGTTCTCGGCGATGCAGAGCCAGGCGGTGACCCGCACCGGCAGGCGGAGCTCGGCGACCGCGCGCACGACCGCGTAGACCGTCGCCGCGCCGGTCATGTCGTCCTTCATGCCGATCATCGAGGCCGGCGGCTTGAGGGAGAGTCCGCCGCTGTCGAAGGTGATGCCCTTGCCGACCAGCGCGAGGTGCTTCGGCGCCGCCGACTCAGGCGTCTTCTCGGGCGTGTAGGCGATCTTGACGAGGCGCGGCGGGCGGGACGAGCCGCTGCCAACACCGAGGATGCCGCCGAAGCCGTCGCGCTCGAGCGCCGACTCGTCCCAGACCGTGACCTCGAGGGGGAGCCCTTCGACGCCCTCCTGCACGGCCTCGGCCAGGGTCTGCGGATAGAGGTGCGACGGCGGGGCGTTGACCAGGTCCTTCACGGCGGACACGGCGCGACCGACGACCTGCGCGCGCTCGAGGACGGCCGCGTCGGCGGACTCGTCGGAGGTCACGAGGAGCACGCGCTCGACGGGAGCCTTCGCGGCGTCGAGGGTGCTGTGCCGGAAGGCGGTGTAGCTGTAGGAGCCGAGCGCGGCTCCCTCGGCGACGGCCGCGAGCGCGTCGTCGTCTCCGGTGGGCAGGGCGAGGGCGACCGAGGCGGTGCCGGCGAGGCTGCGGACCGCGAGTCCGGCGGCGGTGCGCAGCACGGTGGCGCTCGGCTCCGCGGAGCCCAGGCCGACGAGGACGACCACGCCGGCGCGGACGGAGGAGGGGACCCGCGTCAGCGACTCCGCGGAGCCGGTCACCCCGAGCGCGGGGAGCGCGGCGACGAGGTCGTCGAAGCCGTCGACGCCGACGAGACGGGGGCCGTCCGGTCCGGGCGCGACGCCGAGGACGAGAGCGCCGGTGTCGAGATCGGAGGCGGGAACGGTCGTGCACTCGAGAGAGGAGAGGGGCATGAGCGCAATGCTAGGCGCGGCCGGGACGGCGCTCGGCCGCCCCGTCGCGGCTGTTCGCTCAGGGCTCAGCGCCGCCGGGGAGCCGCCCCGGTGGGCCGTCTAGGCTGGATCGCATGCCGGATCCTGCAGACCTCTTCGCGATCGAGGGCGACCTCGCCGACGTCCCGCGGGGCCTCCACCTCGTGGCCGGCCTCACCGGGTTCGCCGATGCCGGAGGTGCGGTCGGCCAGCTCGCCGAGCACCTGCACGGGACGCTCGAGCACCGGACCGTCGTCGAGTTCGATCCCGACCAGCTGCTCGACTACCGCGCACGACGGCCGATCATCACCTTCGATCAGGACCACCTCACCGACTACACCCCGGCGAGCCTCCGCCTCTCGCTCGCGCACGACGAGCTGCACCAGCCGTTCCTCCTGCTCACCGGGTTCGAGCCGGACTACCAGTGGGAGCGCTTCACCCGGGCGGTGCTCGAGCTCATCGATCGGCTCGAGGTCGCGAGCACCACCTGGGTGCACGCGATCCCGATGCCCGTCCCGCACACCCGGCCGGTCGGCGTGACGGTCAGCGGTAACCGCGAGGACCTGATCGAGGCCATGTCGGTCTGGAAGCCGGTCACCCAGGTGCCCGCGAACGTCCTGCACCTGCTCGAGCTCCGCCTCTACGACCGGGCTCTCCCGGCCGTCGGCTTCGCCCTGCTGATCCCGCACTACCTCTCCGACACCGCCTACCCCCAGGCGGCCGTCGCCGCGCTCGAGAGCATCTCGGCGTCGACGGGGCTGATCTTCCCGACCGACAGCCTCCGCGAGAGCGGCCGCGAGTTCCTCTCGAAGGTCGACGAGCAGGTCGGCTCGAACGAGGAGCTGCAGAAGCTCGTCGCGGCCCTCGAGTCCCGGCACGACACCTACATGGAGGGGACGAGCCTGCGCTCGCCGCTCACCGACGAGGACGGCTTCGTCCCGACCGCCGACGCGCTCGCGGCCGAGCTGGAGAAGTTCCTGGCCATCAAGCGGCCCGGCGAGGAGCCCACGGCCCAATAGCAGGCGGCCCGCGCTTGGTAGTCTCTGCCGAGTGCGATCTCGTCGAGCCTGGTTCGTCTTCGGTGCCGGTGCGTTCGCGTACCTGGTCGCCGTCCTCGACCGCACGACGCTCGGAGTAGCGGGCGTCGACGCGGCGGAGCGGTTCGGCATCTCGGCCGCGATGCTCTCCTCGCTCGCCGTCGTCCAGCTGATCGTCTACGCCGGCATGCAGATCCCGGTCGGCATCCTCATCGACCGCTTCGGCCCGAAGACGCTGATCCTCAGCGGGACAGCGCTGATGATGGTCGGCCAGATCGTCCTGGCCTTCGCGCCGTCCCTCGGCGTCGCCATCGTCGGACGGATCCTGGTGGGTGCGGGCGACGCCGCGATCTTCACCTCGGTGATCAGACTGACCGTGACCTGGTTCAGCGGACCGATCGTCCCGCAGCTCTCGCAGTGGATCGGCAACATCGGCCAGGTCGGCCAGATCCTCTCCGCCCTGCCGTTCGCCGCGATCCTGCACGCGGCGGGCTGGACTCCCGCCTTCCTCTCCGTCGCCGGGATCGGCGCCGTCGCCTTCCTCGGCGTGCTCCTGCTGATCACCGACGTCCCGCCGCGGACCGAGCCGATCGTCCTGGTGCCGCCGACGCTCCGGGCGACGATCGCCCAGCTGGGTGTCAGCCTGCGCCGCCCGGGCACGCAGCTCGGCTTCTGGTCGCACTTCGTGACGCAGTCCTCCGGCACCGTGTTCACGCTGCTCTGGGGGTATCCCTTCCTCGTCTACGCGATCGGATTGGAGCCGGGAGTGGCCGCTCCGACGCTGACGATCGTCGTGGTCGCCGGCATCGTCGTCGGCCCGATCCTCGGCGTCCTGACCGCCCGGCACCCGATGCGGCGGAGCAACCTCGTGCTCGGCATCGTCTCGGCGATGGCGGTGGCCTGGACGGTCGTCCTGCTCTGGCCGGGGGTCCCGCCGTACTGGCTGATCGTCCTGCTGCTGATCGTCATCGGCGCCGGCGGGCCGGGATCGATGATCGGCTTCGACTTCGCGCGCACCTTCAACCCGTCCCGGAGCCTCGGCGCCGCGAACGGCGTGGTGAACGTCGGCGGCTTCCTCGCGAGCTTCACGATGATGTTCCTGATGGGGCTGCTGCTCGACTCGCTGGCGGGCCCGGGCGCGGACTCCGCCCGGCTCTACTCGATGGACCACTTCCGGCTCGCCTGGTGCATCCAGTACGTCGTCGTCGGCCTCGGAGTGATCGGACTGGTCACCGCTCGCCGCAGGACGCGGCGCCGGCTCGCCGAGGACGAGGGAATAACGGTGGCCCCTCTGTGGGTTGCATTGAACGACCGTCTCCGTCGTGGCCGCGCAGGACGCTGACCGTCGGACCCGCCCTTCCCCGTCCTTCCGCGAGGCCCCGCATGGTCTCGCGTCGGACTCCTCCCGGAGTGCCGAAGCCCTGAGCGCACGGCCGCACTACTCAGGCGTGCAATAATTGTCAATAGGACCCGTTCGGGTCGAGGAGCACGGCGCCCACGTCGGGCGTGCGATCCCCTCGACTTGACATGGGTCCTCGTAATGCCCACCGACGGACGACGCCTCCCGGCCTCGCCCGCAGCCGGGACGCAACGGATGGAGAGGTGCCGCCATGGCCACCAGAGCTACCAAGACCGCAACGCTCGACGCCGTCGACGACGACGTGACGACGACCAAGAAGCCCGCCGCGCGCAAGCCGGCGGCGAAGACCACCCGCGCCCGCGCGACCACCAAGGCCGCGGCTCCCGCCGCGACGGAGGAGGAGCCCACCGAGCCCGAGGACGTCGACGGCGACGCCGACGCCGAGGAGGAGACCGCGGTCGTGGTCGAGGAGACCGAGACCGAGGCCAAGGACGACACCGAGACGCCGGTCGTCGCGGCCGCCGCTCCGGCCGAGCCGCTGCCCAGCGGCGCGCTCGTCCTCTCCTTCGGCGGCGACGACGACGAGGTCCCCGTCTACTCGACGGCGATCACCGGCGCCACGGCCGACCCGGTCAAGGACTACCTGAAGCAGATCGGCAAGGTCGCGCTCCTGAACGCGGCCGAGGAGGTCGAGCTCGCGATGCGCATCGAGGCGGGCCTCTTCGCCGAGGACAAGCTCGCCAACTCGAGCGACCTCAGCCCGGAGCTCGTCCGCGAGCTGCGCTGGGTCGCGAAGGACGGGCAGCGGGCCAAGAGCCACCTGCTCGGCGCGAACCTCCGCCTCGTGGTCAGCCTCGCCAAGCGCTACACCGGCCGCGGCATGCAGTTCCTGGACCTGATCCAGGAGGGCAACCTCGGTCTGATCCGCGCGGTGGAGAAGTTCGACTACACCAAGGGCTTCAAGTTCTCGACCTACGCGACGTGGTGGATCCGCCAGGCGATCACCCGCGCGATGGCCGACCAGGCTCGCACCATCCGCATCCCCGTGCACATGGTCGAGGTCATCAACAAGCTCGCCCGCGTCCAGCGCCAGATGCTGCAGGACCTGGGCCGCGAGCCCACGCCCGAGGAGCTCTCCCGAGAGCTCGACATGACCCCCGAGAAGGTCATCGAGGTGCAGAAGTACGGTCGCGAGCCGATCTCGCTGCACACCCCCCTGGGTGAGGACGGCGACAGCGAGTTCGGCGACCTCATCGAGGACACCGAGGCGGTCGTGCCGGCCGACGCGGTGGGCTTCACGATGCTGCAGAAGCAGCTCGAGTCGCTGCTCGACTCCCTCTCCGAGCGCGAGGCCGGCGTGATCCGCATGCGCTTCGGCCTGGGCGACGGCATGCCCAAGACGCTCGACCAGATCGGCGACACCTTCGGCGTGACGCGCGAGCGCATCCGCCAGATCGAGTCCAAGACGATGGCCAAGCTCCGCCACCCGTCCCGCTCGCAGTCGCTCCGCGACTACCTCGAGTAAGCCGGTGATCCGCTACGCGCCGGCGGTCCTCCTCGGGAGGGCCGCCCGGTTCGCAGCGCGCGTCCGCAAGCCCGGCGGAGGCTCCGCCGTGCCCGGACTCGTCGTGAACCGCCTCGCGCCGGGCTTCCTCCCGACCGTGCTCGACGGCTTCACCGACGGCCTCGTCGTCGTCACCGGCTCGGCCGGGAAGTCGACGACGACCAAGATGCTCGTGGCGGTGCTCCGTGCCCACGGGCTGCGGGTCTTCACCAACCCCTCCACCGCGAACATCGCGCAGGGACTGACCTCCGCGCTGCTCGAGCGCACCGACCTCCGCGGGCGGATCGACGCGGACATCGCCGTCCTGGAGATGGACGAGGGCCATGGCGCCCGGCTCGCGCCGCGGATGAGCCCGCGCGTCGTGCTGCTCACCAACGTGGTCGTCGACCAGATCGACCGCTTCTTCGACCCGGCCATGGTCGCCCGGATGCTGGCGACCATCGCGACTCGGGCCACGGGCCCCGTCGTCCTCAACGCCGACGACCGCCACGTCGCCGACATCGCGACGAGCCTGCCCAGCGACCGACTGCGCTGGTACGGCACCTCGTCCGCCGTCCGCGATGCGGCTGTCGGGGGGCTCGGCTACGCGGCCGACGCCGAGGGCCAGGAGGGTCGTGCGACGACCGTCGTCGAGACCACGGCCGGTGCCGCCGCGACGATCCGGAGCGACGGCGACGTCCTCGACGTCCGCCTGCCCGCTCGCGGCGTGCACTACGCGGTCGACGCCGCCTCGGCGGTCTCCGCGGCCCGCGCGATCCTCGGCACCCGCTTCCTCCCGGCGACGACCGCCTCCGCGCTCTCGTCGATCGACCCCGTGTTCGGGCGCGGCGAGATCGTGACGGTGCGCGGCCAGGAGGTCGAGTTCGTCCTGGTGCAGAACCCGGCGAGCTACCGCCTCAACATCGCGGAGATCCCCGAGGGCACCGAGCAGATCATGCTCGCCGTCGGCTCCGACGTCCGTGACCCGTCCTACTTCTGGCCGGTCGACACCGCCCGCCTCGGGCGGGTCCGGGTCGTCTCCGGCTCGAAGGCGCACGAGGCCGCGCTGCAGCTGCGCTACGACGGGGTCGCGATCGACGCGGTCGACGACGATCTCGGTCGTGCGCTCGACGCCTTCCTCGCGCTGCCCGCTCCGAGCCACGGGCGGAAGACGATCGTCTTCTCCGCCGACTCGATGCGGCGCACCCGCGCCCACCTCCAGCTCGCCTCCAACCGCGAGGAGACCGCGTGACCACCCTGTTGATCGGCGTGCTCGCCCCCGACGTCCTGGACAGCAACGGCGATGCGGCGAACGCCCGCGTCCTCGCGGCACGCGCCGGCTGGGCCGGTCTCGACGCCCGCGTCCTGCCGCTGCGCGAGGAGGCCGACTTCGCCGAGCGGCCCGACGTGCTCGTGGCCGGCACGGGAGCGGACGAGGACCTGCCCGCCGTGCTCGACCTCCTCCGCGCGGTCGGCGACACGGTCCACGGCTGGGTGCGCGACGAGACCGAGGTCGTCGCCGTCGGCGCGGGCTGGGAGCTCCTCGCCGAGTCGTTCGCGACGTCCGAGGCCGTCATCGCCGGCATCGGGGTCCTCCCCGGTCGTGCCGTGACCTCCGAGCGCACGACCGACGACCTCGTCGTCGAGTCCGCGGCGGGCGTCCTCGTCGGCTTCGAGAACCACGCCCGCCGTTTCGAGGGCATCGATCCCGCGCACGTCCTCGGCCGGGTGCTGCACGGCACCGGTGACGGCGGGGGAGCGGAGGGCTACGCCGCAGGTCGGCTCCTCGGCACGCACCTCCACGGCCCCGTGCTCGCGAAGAACCCCGCCCTCGCGGACGCGATCCTGACCCGGGTGGCCGGGCGGCACGGTCTGGCCTACTCGACGCAGGACGAGCGGATCCGTGCGGCGGATGAGACAGCTCGAGCCGCCCGCGAAGTGATCGCGAAGCGGCTCGGAGTCGGCCGGTAGGGAGTCCCGCTCCCCACCGGCGAAGGGCGGGCTGACTAGGGGCGCTGCTCCTCGAAGAGGCGCGCCGACTCGTCGTGCCAGCTCTGGGCGATGCTGGAGAGCTTCTCCTGGTACTTCTTGCCGTGGTGCGCGCAGAACAGCAGCTCGCCGCTGTTCACCACGACACGGATGTAGGCCTGGGCTCCGCAGCTGTCGCAGCGGTCTGCCGCGGAGAGCTGCTGCGATCCAGCGAGCTCGTCCACGCCGTTCTGGGTTGCTGTGGTCGACATGACGTCGCCTCCTGCGCTCGGGTCTTCGACTTCGGTGGACTCGGCCTCTCAGCTCCGTCCTTCCCTTGGTCCAACCATCAAAGCACGCGGATGTTTCCCGGCAGAGTCGATCCCGTGGCATTTCGCTCTGCGCGTAGGTCCCCCGCCGCACTTCCCAGCCCGCGAGCACCGTGATCGCGCTCCGCCGCGCCGCGGCCGGGGTGTCGTCCCTCGAACCTAGACTGATCGGATGGCCTCCACCGACTACTCCGCACGGCACCTCTCCGTCCTCGAAGGCCTCGAGGCGGTGCGCAAGCGTCCCGGCATGTACATCGGGTCGACGGACTCCCGCGGGCTGATGCACTGCCTCTGGGAGGTCATCGACAACTCCGTCGACGAGGCCCTGGCCGGCCACGGCACCGAGATCAGCGTGGTGCTGCACGAGGACGGCAGCGTCGAGGTCCGCGACCGCGCCCGCGGCATCCCGGTCGACATCGAGCCCAAGACCGGGCTCACCGGCGTCGAGGTCGTCTTCACCAAGCTGCACGCGGGCGGCAAGTTCGGCTCCGGCTCCTACGCCGCCTCGGGCGGCCTGCACGGCGTGGGCGCCTCGGTCGTGAACGCGCTGTCGGAGCGGCTGGACGTCGAGGTCGACCGCGACGGCCGCACTTACCGGATGTCCTTCCATCGCGGCGAGCCCGGCCGCTTCGCGGACTCGGGCGAGCCGACCCCGGACGCTCCGTTCTCGCCGTTCGAGAACGGCTCCGAGCTGGAGATCGTCGGCAAGGTGAAGAGGGGCGTCACCGGGACGCGGGTCCGCTACTGGGCGGACCGGCAGATCTTCACCAAGGGCGCCGCCTTCCAGACCGACGACCTCGTCACCCGGGCCCGGCAGACCGCCTTCCTGGTGCCGGGGCTCACGATCGACATCGTCGACGACCGCGAGGAGGAGCGCCGCGCTGAGATGTTCCGCTACGACGGCGGCATCTCGGAGTTCGTCGAGTTCCTCGCTCCGGACGCGGCCGTCACCGACGTGCTGCGGCTCACCGGCAGCGGCACCTTCACCGAGACCGTGCCGGTGCTCACCCCCGGCGGCGCGATGGTTCCCACCGAGGTGGAGCGCACCTGCGAGGTCGACATCGCGCTGCGCTGGGGCACCGGCTACGAGACGGTGCTGCGCAGCTTCGTCAACATCATCTCGACGCCCAAGGGCGGCACCCACCAGACCGGCTTCGAGCAGGGGCTGCTGAAGCTGCTCCGCGCGCAGGTCGAGGCGAACGCCCGCAAGCTCAAGGCCGGCTCGGACAAGCTGGAGAAGGACGACGCGCTCGCTGGTCTCACCGCGGTGCTGACCGTGCGCCTGCCCGAGCCGCAGTTCGAGGGCCAGACGAAGGAGGTGCTCGGCACGCCGGCCGTGCGCGCGATCGTCGCGCAGACGATCACCTCGACCCTCGGCGCCGTGTTCGCCTCGACGAAGCGCGAGGACAAGGCGCAGATGTCGCAGCTGCTCGAGAAGCTCGTCGCCGAGATGAAGTCGCGGATCTCGGCCCGCGCGCACAAGGAGACGCAGCGCCGCAAGAACGCGCTCGAATCCTCCTCGCTGCCGGCCAAGCTCGTCGACTGCCGCAGCAACGACGTGGAGAACAGCGAGCTGTTCATCGTCGAGGGCGACTCGGCGCTGGGCACCGCGAAGCTCGCCCGCAACAGCGAGTACCAGGCGCTGCTGCCGATCCGCGGCAAGATCCTCAACGTGCAGAAGGCGAGTATCGCCGACATGCTCTCGAACACCGAGTGCGCCTCGATGATCCAGGTGATCGGGGCCGGATCCGGTCGCTCCTTCGAGCTGCCGGCCGCGCGCTACGGGAAGATCATCCTGATGAGCGACGCCGACGTCGACGGCGCGCACATCCGCACGCTCCTGCTCACGCTGTTCTTCCGCTACATGCGGCCGCTGGTCGAGGCCGGCCGGGTCTTCGCCGCGGTGCCGCCGCTGCACCGCGTCGTGGTGATGAACTCCGGCAAGAAGCCGAACGAGACGATCTACACCTACTCCGAGAAGGAGCTGCAGGGCGTCCTCGCCGGTCTGTCGAAGGCGAACCGGCGCTACCAGGACCCGATCCAGCGCTACAAGGGCCTCGGCGAGATGGACGCCGACCAGCTCGCGCTGACGACGATGGACCGCTCGCGGCGGACGCTGCGCCGGGTCAAGGTGTCGGACGCCGAGAACGCGGGCCGGGTCTTCGAGCTGCTGATGGGCAACGAGGTGGCGCCGCGCAAGGACTTCATCGTCCGCGGCTCCGAGACGCTCTCGCGCGACCGCATCGACGTCTGAGGCCCGTCCCGCGCCGGGGCGGCGCGGGACGACGGTCTAGAACTGCTCGGGGGCCGCGCCGATGCTGGCGACCGGGGCCGCGAGGGCGACGCCGGAGCCGTCGCGCTTCATCCCGGAGTCCGGGAGCGCCGCGACGCTGCCGTCGGCCTCGAGCGCGTGCGCCGGGCCGGGGCCGACCCAGGCGACGCCGAGGGCGGTCTCGCCCTTGAGGAAGCGCTGGGCGCGGACGCCGCCGGTCGCGCGGCCCTTGGGCGGGAACTCCGAGAACGCCGACACCTTGGCGCTGCCGGTGTCGGTGCCGGTGAGGGCCCAGCTGTCGACGGCGACGGTCGCGACGACCGTCTCGTCGCGCTCGGACTCGGGGACGACCGCGAAGGAGACGACCTCGTCGGTCTCGCTGATCTTGACGCCGGCCATGCCCGCCGCGGTCCGGCCCTGCGGACGCACCGCCGAGGCGGAGAAGCGCAGCAGCTGGGCCTCGCCGGTGACGAAGACGAGCTCGTCCTCGTCGGCCGACGGCGCGGCGCCGACGACCGCGTCCTTCGGCCGCAGGGCGATCAGCTCGATGTCCGGGCGGTTGGGCAGGTCGCCCGGGGCGACGCGCTTCACCGTGCCCTGCAGGGTGCCCAGCGCGATCGGGCGCGGATCGTCGAGGGCGACCAGGGCGAGGACGCGCTCGTCCTTCGCGAGGTGGGTCAGATAGTCGCTCATCCGCACGCCCGCGCCGAGCTGCACCGAGGAGGAGGGGACGGACGGGACGTCGACGGGGGAGAAGCGCAGCAGGCGGCCGGCGGTGGTCACCGCGCCGATCTCGGCGCGCGTGGTGGTGTCGATCGTGCTGAGCACCGCGTCGTGCTTGCTGCGGCGGGTCGCGCGCTCGGGGTGCGGCGCGGCCTCCGGGTCGCGGTCGATGCGCACCATCCGCCCGGTGGTGCTCAGCAGCACCCGGCAGGGCAGGTCGGCGATCTCGAGCACGGCGGCGGCCTTCCGGCCGGTCGTGGCGACGGAGGGACGCGCCTCGGTGAGCAGCGTCCGGCGCGGCGTGCCGAGACGCTGCGCCACGTCGTCGAGCTCGTCGGACACGAGTGCCTCGAGGCGGCTGCGGCTGGCCAGCAGCGCCTCGAGCTCGGCGATCTCGGCGAGCAGGGTGTCGCGCTCGGTCTCGAGCTCGATCCGGGAGAACCTCGTCAGGCGGCGCAGCTGCAGCTCGAGGATGTAGTCGGCCTGGATCGTGCTGAGGTCGAAGACCTCGATCAGCCGGGCCCGGGCGGCGGCGGTGTCGTCGCTCGCGCGGATCAGCTGGATGACCTCGTCGATGTCGAGGATCGCGATCAGCAGTCCCTCGACCAGGTGCAGCCGCTCCTGGCGCTTGCGGAGACGGTAGCGGGAGCGGCGGGTCACCACGGTCAGGCGGTGGCCGACGTAGACCTGCAGCAGCTCCTTGAGGCCGAGCGTGCGGGGCTGGCCGTCGACGAGGGCGACGTTGTTGATCGAGAAGGCGTCCTCGAGCGGGGTGTAGCGGTACAGCTGCTCCAGCACCGCCTCCGGGCTGAAGCCGGTCTTGATCCCGATCACGAGGCGGAGGCCGTTGTCGCGGTCGGTGAGATCGGTGACGTCGGCGATCCCGCTCAGCTTCTTGTTCTGGACGCCGTCCTTGATCTTGTCGATGACCTTCTCGGCGCCGACGAGGTAGGGCAGCTCGGTGACGACCAGGCCGGACTTCCGGGCGGTGATGCTCTCGACCGAGACGCGGGCGCGGGTCTTGAAGCTGCCGCGGCCGGTCGCGTAGGCGTCGCGGACGCCGGCGAGCCCGACGATCGTGCCGCCGCTGGGGAAGTCGGGGCCGGGGACGAACGACATCAGATCGTCCAGCGAGGCGTCGGGGTGCGCGATCAGGTGCCGCGCCGCTCCGATCACCTCGATCAGGTTGTGCGGGGCCATGTTGGTCGCCATGCCGACCGCGATGCCGCTCGCGCCGTTGACCAGGAGGTTCGGGAACGCCGCGGGGAGCACCTCGGGCTGGTCGTGCGAGTTGTCGTAGTTGGGGACGAAGTCGACGACGTCCTCGTCGAGGTGCTCGGTCATCGCCGTCGCCGCGGCGGCGAGGCGGGCCTCGGTGTAGCGGGCGGCGGCGGGGCCGTCGTCGAGCGAGCCGAAGTTGCCGTGGCCGTCGACGAGCGGGACCCGGAGCGTGAACGGCTGCGCGAGGCGCACGAGGGAGTCGTAGATGGAGGCGTCGCCGTGCGGGTGCAGCTTGCCCATCACCTCGCCGACGACGCGGGCCGACTTCACGTGGCCGCGATCGGGGCGCAGGCCCATCTCGCTCATCATGTAGAGGATGCGGCGCTGCACCGGCTTCAAGCCGTCGCGGGCGTCGGGCAGGGCGCGGGAGTAGATCACCGAGTAGGCGTACTCGAGGAACGACCCCTCCATCTCGGCCGAGACGTCGACGTCCTCGATGCGCTCGGTCAGGGAGGATCCGGAGGGAGGGGGTGCAGCGTTCATGTCTCACTTCGGTAGCGGGCGCGGGCACGGCGGGGCACGCTCCGCGGAGGGGCGCAGCGTGCGAAACTGGGCGCGATGACCCCCATGCTACCGGCCGTCCCCGCCGGGCGGCGGAGCCTCGCCGACGTCCTCCCCGGCGCTCTCGACGCCCTCCTCGGCCGCCCGGGGACCTTCGGCTCGCCGCGCGTCGAGCGGATCGTCGTCGTCCTCGTCGACGGGCTCGGGGCGGCCAACCTGCGGCAGCGCGCCGGGCACGCCCGCACGCTCGCGCCCGCGCTCACCAAGGCCACGACCCTCGCCTCCGGCTTCCCGACGACGACCGCGGCGGCCCTCGCCAGCCTCACCACGGGCCGGCGCCCGGGGGAGCACGGCATGGTCGGCTACCGCGTGCTCGACCGGGCGCACGACCGCCTGGTGAACCAGCTCTCCGGCTGGGACGACCGGATGGTCCCCGAGCAGTGGCAGCCGCGCCCCACTGTCTTCGAGCGGGCCGTCGAGGCGGGTGTCGCGGCGAGCGTCATCGGCGCCGCCCGCTACGCGCACTCGGGGCTCACCCGCGCGATCCTGCGCGGCGCCGAGTACCGGGTCGCCGGGGGAGTCGCCGAGCGCTTCGCCGCGGCGCGCGATCTGCTCGACCGCGGCGGCCGGCAGCTCGTCTACCTCTACGTCCCCGAGCTCGACATGACCGCGCACGCCCGCGGCTGGGAGTCGCCGGAGTGGACGACGGCACTGGAGCAGCTCGACGGCGAGGTCGCGGCGTTCGTCCGCGGACTCTCCGGGCGCGAGGGCGTGCTCGTCACCGCCGACCATGGCGTGCTGGACGTGCCCGCCTCGTCGCACGTCCTCGTCCGGGAGCCCGCAATGCTCGAGGGTGTCCGCCACCTGGCCGGCGAGCCGCGCTGCCTGCAGCTGCACCTCGAGGCCGGGGTCGATCCCGCGGTGGTCGCGGCGCGCTGGAGCGAGGCGGAGGGCTCCCGCGCCTGGATCGCGACCCGCGACGAGGTCGCGGCGAGCGGCTGGTTCGGCGAGATCGGCGCTCCGGCGGCGGAGCGGATGGGCGACGTCTTCGTCGCCGCCCGCAAGGCGATCGCCTACTACTCGGCGGAGGACGCCTCCGGCCGGTCGATGATCGGTCAGCACGGCTCGCTCACCCCCGAGGAGACCCAGGTGCCGCTGCTCGGCTTCGGCGCGCTCTCCGGGATCTGAGTCCCGGGAGCGCGCTCGCCCGCTCCGTCGTCGACCGGTCAGGCGTCGACCGGTCAGTCGTCGCTGCGGGCCCCGAAGACGATCTCGTCCCAGCTGGGGATGGCGGCACGGCCGCGGCGCATCGAGGTGCGTCCGCTCGCGGCGGGGTGCTCGGCAGCGGGTGCTGCGGGGCGCTCGGGCTCGGGGGCCTTCGGGGCGACGACCGCGGGCGCCTCCGGCTGCGGCTCCTCGCGGACCCGCGCCGAGGAGGCGTGGTCGCGCTCGCCGCGACGGCGCCGGAGCGCGTCGAGGAGGTCGGCCGTGTCGTTGAGGTTGCGCTCGCGCTGCTCGGTCGTGCTGGTCACCGGGCGGGGGAGCGTGGAGACCGGACGCGGCGTGTCCGAGAGGGCCGGCTGCGGCTCGGTGTCGGAGGGCCGGGAGGCGGCGGGACGCGAGTGCGGGAGACGCGAGGGCCCCTGGCGCTCGGAGCCCGCACGCTCGGAGCCCGCACGCTCGGAGCCCGGGCGCTCGGGGCGCGACGGCTCCGCGGGCTTCGCGAACGCGTCGGTGTCGAAGCGGGTCGCCAGCTCGTCGACCGCGGCGGGGATGACGGCGCGCAGGCGCGGGATGAGCGTCGGCCGGATCTCGCCCTGCTGGGAGAGCGTGGTCGCCTCGGCGGTGAGGGGGGAGAGGAGCGCCTTCTTGGGGTCGAAGCGCCAGCGGGCGTCGTGGTCGATCTCGTCGGAGCGGAAGAGCAGCTTGACGACCCAGCCCTCCTCCTCCTTCCAGCTCGACCACTGCTCGCCGTCGGCGCCGAGGGCGCCCAGGCGCTCGCGGATGACGTCGCCGAAGGGCGTGCCCTCCTCGAGCGGGTCGGGGTCGGCGCTGGTGTAGACGCGGACCGCCAGGGCGGAGGCGACGATGTGCTCGCGCTCGGCCGTGACCGGGCCCTCGAAGCGGGCGACGTAGTCGAGGTCGGCGCCGGTGAGCTCGGCGACCTCCTCGGCGGAGAGGCCCGAGCGGATGTGCGACTGGATCTCGCGGGGCGACACGCGCTTCTCCCGCGGGGGCAGCGAGTGCACGCGCGGGCGCAGCTGGCTCTGCAGCGTCTCGTCGATGCGGACGGAGAACCGCTCACCGCCGTCCGAGACGAGGACGAGCGATCCGCTCTCGACGCCGATCACCTTCAGTTCCATCATCGTGCTGGACCTCCTTCTGGCCGCGGACGAGCCCGTGCCTGCCGCGAACCGGCTCAGGATCGCACGCCGACGGGCCGTTCCCCGGGAATACCGCGGGCGGGTCGAAAGTTGGTGCGGAGGAGGGCGCGGCAGCGGCTGTCAAGACGCGTTCGAAGCGGTTTGCGCATCGATACTTCTTGATGCACACTGTCCCCGCCGATTTGTTGAACGACTGAATTTAAGAAGTGGATGGGAATGGCTACGGACTACGACGCCCCCCGCAAGACCGATGACGACTCCGAGTCGATCGAGGCCCTGAAGGAGCGAGTCCCCGACAAGATGTCCGGTGTCGTCGACGTCGATGACGCCGACAACCCGGGCGGATTCGAACTGCCCGGTGCCGATCTGTCCGACCTCGATCTGGACGTCGTGGTCCTTCCGCCGCAGGCGGACGAGTTCACGTGCGTCAGCTGCTTCCTGGTGAAGCACCGCTCGCAGATCGACCACGAGGAGAAGCTCGGCCCGATCTGCCTGGAGTGCGCCGCCTAGGCCTCTCCCGGCTCCGAAAGACCAGCGCCCCGTCGCCGTGATCCCTCCCGGATCGCGGCGACGACGTCGTTGGGGCGCCTGCTCGACAGCAGCCAGTACGGCGTCGGGTCGGCGGGGTCCTCGATCGGGACCCGGACGACGTCGCGAACCCAGCCGCGGATGACGAGGAACGCCCTGGCGTCCAACCGCGGTCCGCGCTGAGCGAACGCCCGCTCGCCGGTGAAGGCGACCGCGTCGCCCACCAGCTCGAGCGGGATGTGCGCGCGGCCGGCCCGCAGCTCGCCGTCGACGACCTCGATGGTCGGCGACGTGGCGAGCAGCGTGCCGACGGTGCCGCCGTAGAGCACCAGCGCGACGAGGAAGCCGACGGGCAGGTTGATCGGCGCGAAGACCAGGATGCTGGCGGGGATCACGAGGGCGGTGGAGACGAAGAGCCAGGGCGCGGGCCACAGCCTCTCTCGGTAGGACGGCATGTCCCTATTGCATCAGACGATTGGTCTACCCTCGTCACGTGAACGAAACCGTCGACGTCCCGATCCGCGCGGACGAGGTCCCGTTCTACGCCCACCCCGGTGACGCCGGAGCCGATCTGCGCTCCACGGAGGAGCTCGTGCTCGCTCCCGGCGAGCGGGCGAGCGTCGGCACCGGGGTCTCGATCGCCCTTCCCGACGGCCACGTCGGCTTCGTCGTGCCGCGCAGCGGGCTGGCCTTCAAGCACGGCCTCACGATCGTGAACGCGCCCGGCACCATCGACGCCGGCTACCGCGGCGAGATCCGCGTGGCCCTCCTGAACACCGACGCCCGCGAGCCGTACCGCATCGCCGCGGGCGACCGGATCGCGCAGCTCGTCATCCTGCCCGTCGTCCGGGCCCGCTTCACCGCCGTCGAGGAGCTGCCGGACTCCGTCCGCGGCACCGGCGGCTTCGGCTCGACCGGCTACGCCACCGCAGCACCAGCAGACGCCCGCACCAACGAGGAGAACGCATGAGCGACATCCAGCCCGCCGGCACCGAGGACGCGGCCGTCGAGACCGCCGCGCAGGACTTCGAGAAGTCCGCGCCCGCCGACCGCGCCGAGGCCGGCCCGCTCGACGAGCGCGAGGCCAACCCGGTCCGCCCCTACATCGACCTCGGCGGAGTGAAGGTGCTGCCCCGCGAGGGCATGCACATCCGCCTCGAGGTCGAGGAGGCGACCAAGCGCGTCATCGCCGTCGGCCTCGACTACGCCGGGTCCACCCTCCAGGTGCAGCCGTTCGCGGCGCCGCGCTCCTCGGGCCTCTGGCACGAGATCCGCGGGCAGATCGCGGAGCAGATCGGCCGCCAGGGCGGCAGCACCGAGGAGCGCGAGGGCGTCTTCGGCCCGGAGATCGTCGCGCAGCTCCCGCTGGCCGGCGGTGGCGTGCGCGTCGCGCGCTTCGTCGGCGTCGACGGTCCGCGCTGGTTCCTCCGCGGCGTCATCGCCGGCGCGGGGGCCACCGACGAGCAGGCCGCGGCCGCCGTCGAGGACCTCTTCCGCAGTGTCGTCGTGGTGCGCGGCTCCGGCCCGATGCCCCCGCGCGACCTCATCCCGCTCAAGATGCCGGACAGCGGCCAGACCCAGCAGAGCGCGAGCTGAGCGGGATGGGCGCCGAGGGCGACCAGCAGCCCGAGCGCGCCGATCAGCCCGAGCGGCCCGAGCGTGCTGTCCAGCCGGAGGTCGGCGACGCGATCGCGAAGGCCGCCCGCCGCTCCGGACTCGGCGTCGTCGCCGACGGCGAGCCGTTCGACGGCCGCGCACTGCTCGGCTCGATGGGCGGCGTCCGCGGCATCCTCGAGGCCGTCGTGCCCGGGGTCGCCTTCGTCCTCCTCTTCACGATCACGGGAGAGCTCGTGCTCTCGCTGGTCGCCTCGGTCGGGATGGCCGTGCTGTTCACCGTCGCGCGGATCCTCGGGCGCACCCCGGTCATCCAGGCGGTCGGCGGTCTGCTCGGCGTCGTGATCTCGGCCGCCCTCGCGCTGATCACCGGCCGCGCGGTCGACAACTTCGTGCCCGGTCTGATCACCAACCTCGTCTACGGTCTCGTCTTCCTGGTGTCGGTGCTCGCGCGCTGGCCCCTGATCGGCGTCGCGGCCGGCTACCTGATGGGCGACGGCACGGCCTGGCGGAACGACCGCCGGAAGCGCCGGCTCTTCTCGCTGCTGACGCTCGCCTGGGCGGCCCTGTTCTTCGTCCGGCTCGCGGTGCAGTACCCGCTCTTCCTCGCCGGCGACGCCACGGCCCTGGGCACCTGGAAGCTCGTGCTCGGCCTGCCCCTCTATGCGCCGCTGCTGGTGCTCACCGTCCTGGCCGTGCGCGCGGAGTACCGCGGCGCGGCGGAGCGGGACGAGGCGGCTCCGCCCGCCGAACGCGCGTAGAGTTGTCTCGACGTCAAGATAAATAGTTAGGTCCTCCTTGGTGGCGGGGCGCTGTGCGCGGTCGCCAAGATGGAGACGGATATGTGGGTGCGCCCGTCGGCGGAGCCCACGTCAGCGAAGGAGAGGGCGACGTGTCCGCGGTAGACAGCTTTGGATCGAAAGACAACCTGAAGGTCGGCTCGACCGACTACGAGGTGTTCCGCATCGACCGGGTCCCCGGTCACGAGAAGCTCCCGTTCAGCCTGAAGGTGCTGCTCGAGAACCTGCTCCGCACGGAGGACGGCGCCAACATCACGGCCGATCACATCCGCGCCCTGGGCGAGTGGGTCCCGGAGTCGGAGCCCGACACCGAGATCCAGTTCACGCCCGCGCGCGTCGTGATGCAGGACTTCACCGGCGTGCCCTGCATCGTCGACCTCGCCACCATGCGCGAGGCCGTCGCGGCCCTCGGCGGCGACGCCAACAAGATCAACCCGCTCGCGCCCGCCGAGATGGTCATCGACCACTCGGTCATCGCGGACCTCTTCGGCACCGCCGACGCCCTCGAGCGCAACGTCGAGCTCGAGTACGAGCGGAACGGCGAGCGCTACCAGTTCCTCCGCTGGGGCCAGACCGCGTTCGACGACTTCAAGGTCGTCCCGCCCGGAACCGGCATCGTCCACCAGGTCAACATCGAGTACCTGGCCCGCGTCACGATGACCCGCGAGGTCGGCGGCGTCCTCCGCGCCTACCCCGACACCTGCGTCGGCACCGACTCGCACACCACCATGGTGAACGGTCTCGGCGTGCTCGGCTGGGGCGTCGGCGGCATCGAGGCCGAGGCGGCCATGCTCGGCCAGCCCGTGTCGATGCTCATCCCCAAGGTCGTCGGCTTCAAGCTCGCCGGGGCGATCCCGGCCGGTGTGACCGCGACCGACGTCGTCCTCACGATCACCGAGATGCTGCGCAAGCACGGCGTCGTCGGCAAGTTCGTCGAGTTCTACGGCGCCGGCGTCGCCCAGGTGCCGCTCGCCAACCGCGCGACCATCGGCAACATGAGCCCCGAGTTCGGCTCGACCGCCGCGATGTTCCCCATCGACGACGTGACCCTCGACTACCTGCGCCTCACCGGCCGCAGCGACGAGCAGATCGCCCTGGTCGAGCAGTACTCCAAGCTGCAGAAGCTCTGGCACGACCCCGCGGTCGAGCCGGTCTTCAGCGAGTACCTCGAGCTGGACCTCAGCACGGTCGTCCCCTCGATCGCCGGGCCGAAGCGCCCGCAGGACCGCATCGAGCTCACCTCGGCGAAGACGCAGTTCGAGTCGGACCTGAACAACTACACCGACGTCACTCACGACATCGTCGACCTCACCCTCGCCGAGTCGTTCCCCGCGTCGGACCCGGGCGAGCTCCAGCCGCAGGACGAGTACAGCTCGCACTCGCACACCCACCGCTCGCACGCGCCGACCACCGCGTCGAAGCCGACGACCGTCGAGCTGGGCGAGGGCCACGAGAGCTTCACCATCGACCACGGCGCCGTCGCGATCGCCGCGATCACCTCCTGCACCAACACGTCGAACCCGTCGGTGATGCTCGCGGCCGGCCTGCTGGCCCGCAACGCCGCGCAGAAGGGCCTCAAGGCCAAGCCGTGGGTCAAGACCACGCTGGCGCCGGGCTCGAAGGTCGTCACCGACTACTACGAGAAGGCCGGGCTCACCGAGTCGCTCGAGGCCCTCGGCTTCTTCACCGTCGGCTACGGCTGCACCACCTGCATCGGCAACTCCGGCCCGCTGCTCGAGGAGATCTCGACCGCGGTGCAGGAGAACGACCTCGCCGTCACGGCCGTCCTCTCGGGCAACCGCAACTTCGAGGGCCGCATCAACCCCGACGTGAAGATGAACTACCTGGCGAGCCCGCCGCTCGTCATCGCCTACGCGCTCGCCGGCTCGATGAACTTCGACTTCGAGGTCGACGCCCTGGGCACCGACACCGACGGCAACGACGTCTTCCTCAAGGACATCTGGCCCGACGCGGCCGAGGTGCAGGCGACGATCGACTCCTCGATCGACAAGTCGATGTTCGACACGCAGTACGCCGGCGTGTTCGACGGCGACGAGCGCTGGCGCTCGCTGCAGACCCCCGAGGGCTCGATCTTCGAGTGGGACGAGGACTCCACCTACGTGCGGAAGCCCCCGTACTTCGACGGCATGACGATGGAGACGACCCCGGTCACCGACATCGCCGACGCCCGCGTGCTCGCCAAGCTGGGCGACTCGGTCACCACCGACCACATCAGCCCCGCCGGCTCGATCAAGGCGGACAGCCCCGCCGGCCAGTACCTCGCCGAGCACAGCGTGGACCGCAAGGACTACAACTCCTACGGCTCGCGCCGCGGCAACCACGAGGTGATGATCCGCGGCACGTTCGCGAACATCCGCCTGCGCAACCAGCTCCTGGACAACGTGGAGGGCGGCTACACCCGCGACTTCACGCAGGAGGGCGGCCCGCAGTCGTTCATCTACGACGCGTCGCAGAACTACCAGGCGCAGGGCACCCCGCTGGTGATCCTCGGCGGCAAGGAGTACGGCTCCGGCTCGTCGCGCGACTGGGCGGCGAAGGGCACCAGCCTCCTGGGCGTCAAGGCGGTCATCGTCGAGAGCTTCGAGCGGATCCACCGCTCGAACCTGATCGGCATGGGCGTCGTTCCGCTGCAGTTCCCGCAGGGCGAGACCTGGGCCTCGCTCGGGCTCGACGGGACGGAGTCGATCAGCATCTCGGGCATCGAGGCGCTGAACGAGGGCGTGACCCCGAAGACGGTCCACGTCGTCGCCTCGCCGACCTCCGACTCGCCCGAGGGCAAGCAGCCGATCGAGTTCGACGCGGTCGTCCGCATCGACACCCCCGGTGAGGCGGACTACTACCGCAACGGCGGGATCCTGCAGTACGTGCTGCGCTCCCTGGTCTGATTCCGAGCAGATCTGCGCGCCTCCCTGCAAGCCGGGGAGGCGCGCACCTGTTCCACCGGACCCCGTGCGTAGACTCGGGAGACGTCCACACCCCTCAGACATCCCCCGGAAAGGCGGCGCGAATGGCTGTTCTCGAGACCATCTCCGGACCGCGCGACCTCGACCGCCTGACCCGGACCGAGCTCGAGACGCTGGCGCTGGAGATCCGCGACTTCCTCGTGCGCGAGGTGTCCAAGACCGGCGGCCACCTCGGTCCCAACCTCGGCGTCGTCGAGACGACCATCGCGATCCACCGGGTCTTCGACTCGCCGCACGACGCGATCATCTTCGACACGGGGCACCAGTCCTACGTGCACAAGCTGCTGACCGGGCGCCAGGACTTCTCCGGCCTCCGCCAGCGCGGCGGACTCGCCGGCTACCCGCAGCGCTCCGAGTCGCCGCACGACATCGTCGAGAGCTCGCACGCGTCCAGCTCGCTGTCCTGGGCGGACGGCATCTCCCGCGCCTTCACGATGACCGGGCAGACCGACCGCCACGTGGTCGCCGTCGTCGGCGACGGCGCGCTCACCGGTGGGATGACCTGGGAGGCGCTGAACAACATCAGCGACGACAACTCCCGCGGGCTCGTCATCGTCGTCAACGACAACGGCCGCTCCTACGCCCCGACCATCGGCGGCATGGCGCGCTTCCTCAACGGCGTCCGCACCCGGCGCACCTACCGCACGCTGCACCGCGGCTCCCGCGCCGTCTCCGAGCGCCTGGGCGGCCCCGCGGCGGCGGTCTACCGCGGTGTGCGCGGCGGCCTGCACGGCTTCCTCAGCCGCTTCATCAACAACGAGGCGCTCTACTCCAACCTCGACATCAAGTACCTCGGCCCGATCGACGGACACGACCTCACCGCGATGGAGGAGGCGCTCCAGCAGGCCAAGGACTACGGCACGCCCGTGATCGTGCACGCGATCACGCAGAAGGGCAAGGGCTTCGAGCCCGCCGTCCAGGACCTCGCCGACCAGTTCCACGCGGTCGGCCAGATCGATCCCGAGACCGGCGAGCCGCTGAGCGCGAGCGGCGCCCGCTCCTGGACCTCGGTCTTCGCGGAGGAGATCGTCACCCTCGCGGACGAGGACCCGACGATCGTCGGCATCACCGCCGCGATGCTCCGCCCGGTCGGCCTCGACCGCCTCGCCGAGAAGTACCCGGACCGGGTGTTCGACGTCGGCATCGCCGAGCAGCACGCCGTGACCTCCGCCGCAGGCCTCGCCTTCGGCGGTCTGCACCCGGTCGTCGCGCTCTACGCGACCTTCGTGAACCGCGCCTTCGACCAGGTGCTGATGGACGTGGCGCTGCACCGCGCCGGCGTCACCTTCGTGCTCGACCGCGCCGGGGTCACCGGCCCCGACGGCCCGAGCCACCACGGCATGTGGGACCTCGCGATCCTCCAGGTCGTCCCGAACATCCGCCTCGCCGCGCCCCGCGACTCCGTCCGGCTGCGCGAGGAGCTGCGGGAGGCCGTGGGTGTGAAGGACGCCCCGACGGTCGTGCGCTTCTCCAAGGGCAACGTCGGCGACGAGATCGACGCGCTCGAGCGCCTCGACGACGGCGTGGACGTGCTGCTGCGCTCGGAGCGCCAGGACGTGCTGATCGTGACCGTCGGCCCGATGGCCGCGATGGGCCTCGACGTCGCGCAGCGGCTCGCCGCGCAGGGCATCGGCGCCACCGTCGTCGACCCGCGCTGGGTCGTGCCGGTGCCGCGCAGCGTCATCGACCTCGCGGCCGAGCACCGCCTCGTGATCTCGATCGAGGACGGCGTCCGCGTCGGCGGCATCGGCACCCGGATCCGCCAGGACCTCCGCGAGGCCGGCGTCGACACGGCCGTCACCGAGCTGGGGCTGCCGGACCAGTTCCTCGACCACGCCAAGCGCGAGGAGATCCTCGAGGACGTCGGACTGACTCCGCAGCACATCGCCCGCGACGTCGTCGCCCAGGTGCTCGGCAGCAAGATCCCGGTCGCGCGCCCGCTGCCCGAAGAGGTCGCGGCGCACGACGACGCGCGCAAGGACTGAGCGCTCGAGGACTGAGCACGCTCCACGCGCGGAGGAGGGCGCCCACCGGACCGGTGGGCGCCCTCCTGCGTTCTCGCGTTCCTGCGGCTACTTCACTCCGCGGATGGCCGGGTCGTGGAACGTGCCGCCGAAGGCGCGCTCGCTCGCGCCGACGCGGTCGAGGTAGGGCGTCAGGCCGCCCATCTGGAACGGGTAGCCGGCGCCGAGGATGAGGCAGAGGTCGATGTCCTCCGCGGCGTGCACGACATCGTCGTCCAGCATCCGCTTCACCTCGTCGGCGAGGCCGGTCTCGACGCGCAGCCGCAGCTCCTCGGCGGTCATCGGGTCGGAGCCGCCCTGGACGATGGCGACGGCGCGCTTGTCCACGCCCTTCACCCGGCCCTTGGCGTCGCGCTCGAAGACGTGGCCGAGCTCCGCCAGGCGGTGCAGGTTGGCGCTGTCGTAGAAGCGGTCCGGGAAGGCGGCGTGGTGGGTGTCGAGCACGTGCGCGCCGACCTTGAGTCCGACGAGCTCGAGCAGCTCGAACGGCGTCATCGGCAGGCCGAACGGCTCGAGCGAGGCCTCGACGACCTCGAACGGGGTGCCGGTGTCGACGGCGTGCATCGCCTCGCCGAGCACCTTCGCCAGCACGCGGTTGACCACGAAGCCCGGGGTGTCGCGGGTGATGACGGCGTTCTTCTTCAGCTTCGCCGCCGTGACCATCGCCGTCGACAGCGTCTCGTCGTCGGTCTGCGGCGTGTTCACAACCTCGATCAGCGGCATCACCGCGACCGGGTTGAAGAAGTGGAAGCCGACGAGGCGCTCCGGGTGCTGCAGCCGCTCGCCGATCCGCTCGACCGAGAGCGACGAGGTGTTCGTCGCGAGGACGGCGGTGGGGGAGACGTAGCGCTCGATGTCGGCGAAGACCTCCTGCTTGACGGAGAGCTCCTCGAAGACGGCCTCGATGACCCAGTCGGCGTCGGCGAAGTCGGCGCGGTCGGTGGTGCCGGTGACGAGACCGCGGAGGCGGTTCGCGTCGTCCGGCGAGAGGCGGCCCTTGGCGAGCAGGGTGTCGATCTCGCCGACGATGCTCGCGACGCCGCGGTCCACCCGCTCCTGGTCGAGGTCGGTGATGACCACCGGCACCTGGAGGCGGCGGACGAAGAGCAGCGCGAACTGCGTGGCCATGAGACCCGCGCCGATGACGCCGACCTTGGTGACCGGCTTGGCGAGACTCTTGTCCGGCGCGCCGGCGGGGCGCTTGGCCCGCTTCTGCACCAGGTCGAAGGCGTAGATGCTCGCGCGGAACTGGTCCCCGGAGACGAGGTCGGCCAGCGCCTCGTCCTCGGCGGCGAAGCCCTCCTCGCGGGTGCTGCTCTTGGCGGCCTTCAGCAGGTCGAGCGCGCGGTAGGGCGACGCGGCGACGGTGCCGATCTTCGACTCGAGCTGCTTGCGGGCGATCGCGATCGCGGCGTCCCACTTGACCAGCCGCTCGATCTTCCCGGGCACGTTCGGCCGCTTCACCTCGACGGTCCCGCCGAGGACGCCGTCGGCCCAGACCAGCGAGTTCTCGAGGAAGCTCGCGGAGGGGAAGATCGCGTCGGCGATGCCGAGGTCGAAGACGTCCTGGCCCTTGAGGGTCCGGTTGTTCTTCAGCGGGTTCTCGACGATCACCTTGAGGGCGTTCTCGATGCCGATCAGGTTCGGCAGCAGCCAGGCGCCGCCCCAGCCGGGGATGATGCCGAGGAACACCTCGGGCAGCCCGAGCGCGGGGATCGAGGCGTCGACGGTGCGGTAGTCGGCGTTCAGCGCGATCTCGGTGCCGCCGCCGAGCGCGAGCCCGTTGATGAAGACGAACGAGGGGACGCCGAGCTCGGAGAGCAGGCCGAGGGTCTTGTGCCCTAGGCGAGCGAGCTGGCGGCCGATCTCGTGGCTCGGGATGCTGCCGACCTTGCTGAGGTCGGCGCCGGCGGCGAGGATGAACGGCTTGCCGGTCACGCCGACCGCCTGGATCTCACCGGCCTTCGCGCGCGCCTGCTGGGCGAGCAGCGCGTCGGCCAGCTCGAACAGCCCGGCGGGGCCGAAGGTGCTCGGCCGGGTGTGGTCGCGGTCGTTGTCGAGAGTGATCAGCGCCAGGACGCGGCCGCTGGGGAGCGGGACGTCGCGGACGTAGGAGTGGGTGACGACCTCGCCCTCGGCGAGTTCGACCAGGTCCTCGAATCCTTCGAGCATGGGTCAGCGTCCCTTCCGTCGTGCGCGCTTGCCGTCGAAGTGCGGGTTCTCCCAGATGACCGAGCCGCCCTGGCCGAGACCGACGCACATCGCGGTCAGGCCGTAGCGGACCTCGGGGTGCGCCTCGAACTGGCGGGCGAGTTGGATCATCAGCCGGACGCCGGACGAGGCGAGCGGGTGTCCGATCGCGATCGCGCCGCCGTACTCGTTGACCCGCGGGTCGTCGTCGTCGATGCCGAAGTGGTCGAGGAAGGAGAGCACCTGCACGGCGAAGGCCTCGTTGAGCTCGAAGAGGCCGATGTCCTCGATGCCGAGCCCGGCCTTCTTCAGCGCCTTCTCGGTCGAGGGGACCGGGCCGATGCCCATGATCTCGGGCTCGACGCCGGCGAAGGCGAAGCTGACCAGGCGCATCTTCTCGGGCAGGCCCAGCTCCTTCGCGGCGTCGGCGCTGGCGAGCAGCGAGACGGCGGCGCCGTCGTTGAGACCGGAGGAGTTGCCGGCGGTGACCCGGCCGTGCGGGCGGAACGGGGTGCGCAGATTCGACAGGCCCTCGAGCGTGGTCTCGGGGCGGGGCGCCTCGTCGGCGGTGGCGAGGCCCCAGCCGGCGGCGCTGCGGGTGGCGACCGGGACGAGATCGGGCTGGATGTCTCCGTTGCGGTAGGCCTCGGCCAGCTTCTGCTGGCTGCGCAGGGCGTAGTGGTCGGAGCGGCTCTTGGTGAGCTGCGGGAAGCGGTCGTGGATCTTCTCCGCGGTCTTGCCCATGTTGAGGGCCTCCTCGCCGACCAGGCGCTCGGAGAGGAAGCGCGGGTTGGGGTCGGCGTTGAAGCCCATCGGGTGGCGGCCCATGTGCTCGACGCCGCCGGCGATCACGACGTCGTAGGCGCCGAAGGCGATGCCGCCCGCGGTCGTGGTGACCGAGGTCATCGCTCCCGCGCACATCCGGTCGATCGCGTAGCCCGGGACCGAGCGCGGCAGGCCCGCGAGGAGCGCGGCGGTGCGGCCGAGGGTCAGGCCCTGGTCGCCCTGCTGGGTGGTCGCGGCGATGGCGACCTCGTCCACGCGCTCCTTGGGCAGGGCGGTGTTGCGCTCCAGCAGACCGATCATGGCCTTGACGACGAGGTCGTCGGCCCGGGTCTGCCAGTACATGCCCTTCTCACCGGCTCGCCCGAACGGAGTACGGACTCCGTCGACGAACACGACTTCGGATCTCTCGGCCACAGTGCCTCCTGAAAACGGGACGCCCTCTCGGAAACCGGACGTCGTTCCGATCGTAGGAAAGCGGCGACGGGCGCCGGAATCCTTTGCTTCTTCCTACGAAGCGGGTTCCGTGCCCTCGACGGGTGCTTGCCCGGCTTCCACAAACGCGGTGGCGAGCGAGCCGGCGGTCGCGTCGATCTGCCAGGAGCGCGCACCGGCGCGCTCCAGCTCGGCGGCGACGGAGTCCCGGTCGAGCGGCTCCGGCGGGTTCCAGGCGAGGCGGCGGACCAGCTCGGGGGTGAGCAGGTTCTCGACCGGGAGCGAGAGCAGCTCGGCGATCTCGCCGACGACGGCGCGGGCGGCCTTCAGCCTGGCATCGGCGACCGGGTTGCGGTCGCCCCAGGCGCGCGGCGGCGGCAGGGTGTCGGCGGCGGGACGGACGGGGCCGGGCAGGTCCTCGGTGCTCTGACCGCGCTCGATCGCGGCCCACCAGCGCTCGACCTCGCCGCGGCTGGCGCGGCCGGTGAAGTCGCGGCGGCCGGAGAGCTGGCCGAGACTCGTGGGGACGTTGCGCGACACGGCGATGATCGAGGAGTCGGGGATCAGCCGGCCGGGCGCGATGTCGCGCTCGCGGGCGAAGGCGTCGCGGGTCAGCCAGAGCTCGCGGGCGATGGCGAGGGCGCGGGGCCCGCGCAGGGCGTGCATGCCGGAGAGGCGGCGCCACGGCTCGGCCGGGACCGGCTTGGGCTGCCGTGCCAGGGTCGCCTCGAACTCCTCGCGGGCGATCCGGGTCTTGCGGGCCTCGACGAGCATCTCGGCCATCCGGTCGCGCAGGTCGGGCAGCAGCTCGACGTCCTTCGCGGCGTAGACCAGCCAGCTCTGGGGGAGGGGGCGGGTCGACCAGTCGGCGGCCGAGTGCTCCTTGGCGAGGTGGATGCCGAGCAGGTCCTCGACGACGGCGCCGAGACCGACCTTGGGCAGGCCGAGCAGGCGGGCGGCGAGCTCGGTGTCGAAGATGCGCACCGGGTCGAGGCCGACCTCGCGCAGACAGGCGAGGTCCTGGCTGGCGGCGTGCAGGATCCACTCCTCCTCGCCGATCACGGCCTGGAGGGCGTCCATCCGGCCGATCGCGGGCGGGTCGAAGAGGAACGCTCCGGCGCCGCGGCGGTAGACCTGGATCAGGTACGCGCGCTGCGAGTAGGTGAAGCCGGAGGCGCGCTCGGCGTCGACGGCGACGGGACCCTCGCCGGCGGCGAGGGCGTCGACCGCGGCGAGGAACTCGTCGGGGGTGGAGAGGACACGGTAATCAGTCACGGTTGTTCCGTCGGAAGGCGAGCGAGGTCACACCGTCGCCCGATACGGGCGGGAGGCCCGCGAGCATGCACAACAGCTCCCCCCAGCCTTCCACGTGGGGAGCGAGCTGCGCATCCTCGGGGCTCCAGGAGGCCCGGATCTCGATCTGCGCGCCGTCTCCCTGGGCGGCGAGCTCGCCGAATCCGGTGGAGAGGACCTTGGTCGCGGTGCCGGAGGCGGCGGTGTAGAAGGCGCCGCGGACCTCGAGGGCGTCCATCAGCCAGGACCAGGCGACCTCGGCGAGGAAGGGGTCGGTGCCGATCTCGATCTCGAGCGGGGCCTGGGCGAAGCAGACGACGCGGAACGGGCCGCCCCACTGCTCCGGCTCCTCGGGGTCGTAGAGCAGGATGAACCGCCCGGTGCCCAGCTCGGAGTCGCGGCCGTGGGCGCGCGGCGAGACGTCGCCGGAGAGGGCGACGGCGTAGGGCGCGAGTCCGGCCGGCGAGGCGATCTCGGAGACGGTGAGCTCGGAGCGGGTCGTCGCCCGGCGCAGGGAGTCGACCGCGGCGCGGAACTCCTCCGGGAGCTGGGACGGCGCTGGGAATTCGGGCACGCTCGCAGACTAGAGTTCCCGCATGCTCGAAGCCCGCAGGCACGCCGCGGAGAGCGCGCACACCGGTGTCGTCCTCGCCGCGGTCCTCGCGGCCCCCGCCCTCGCCGCGCTGACGGCCCTCGGCGGCGCCGCGCTCGGGACGGCCTTCCTCCGCGGAGTGGTCACTCCGCCCTCCCGGCGCGCGCAGGACGTCCGGGTCCTCGCCGTGCGACCGGACGTGCATGAGATCGAGCTGTCGGCGTCGGTCGGCACCGCGGTCCGCGGCGGCTTCAGCCTCTGGTTCGACCACGGGCGCGGGCACGCGCGGATCGGGCGGCTGCTCGCGACCGGGCGCGGCCGGGTCGTGCGGGAGCTCGGGCAGGTCGATCGCGGGACGCTGCGGCCCGGTGCCCGCGGGCGGCTGAACGGCTGGCTGCTGCTCTCGCCGCGCGAGACCGGGCTGCCCTTCACGGCCGAGGAGGTGCCGACGCAGTTCGGCGCGGCTCCGGCCTGGCTCTTCCCGGCCGAGGCGGACGGCGGCGTCTGGGCGATCCACGTGCACGGCCGCGCGACGACCCGCGAGGAGACGCTGCGCGGGATGGCCGCGTTCCACCGGGCGGGGGTCACCTCGCTGGTCGTCTCGTACCGCAACGACGGCGACGCTCCGGAGAGCCCGGACCGGCGCTACGCGCTGGGGGAGACGGAGTGGCGCGACGTCGACGCCGCGATCCGGTTCGCCGAGCGGCGCGGCGCCCGCCGGGTCGTGCTCGTCGGCTGGTCGATGGGCGGTGCGATCGTGCTGCAGACCGCGCTGCGCTCGAGCCGCCGCGAGCTGATCGCGGGGCTGGTGCTCGACTCGCCGGTGATCGACTGGCGGGTGACCCTGCGGAAGCAGGCGCAGCTGAACCGGATCCCGGCGCCGATCGCGGCGCTCGCCTTGACGGCGATGCAGCGGCCGTGGTCGGCCGCGCTGACCGGGCAGAGCAGTCACGTCCCGCTGGCCGCGATGGACCTGGTCGAGCGGGCCGCCGAGCTGACCGTGCCGGTCCTGCTGCTGCACAGCGTCGACGACGACTTCGTGCCGAGCGGCCCGTCCGAGGCCCTCGCGGCGGCGCGGCCCGATCTGGTCGAGCTCGTGCTCTTCCACGGGGCCGGGCACACCCGGCTCTGGAACGACGACCCGGAGCTCTGGGAGGGGTCGGTCGAGCGCTGGCTGGCGGAGCGGGCGCTCAGCCGGTCCGGGTCCAGCGCGCGTAGGTGAAGCCGGCGTCGTCTGCGGCGAGCGACGTCAGGGAGTAGGCGTCGTCGATCCGCTGGCCGGTCGACGCGACGGGGAGGCCCGGCAGCACGACGCGGGGCGCGGTGGTCAGGCAGAGCTCGTCGACGCGGCCGGAGGCGAGGAACTGGCCCGAGAGCGAGGCGCCGCCCTCGCAGACGACCCGCTCGAGACCGAGGGCGCGCAGGGCCGCGAGGATCGCGTCGACGCTCATCCGCCCGCCGGTCGCGGGCACCGGGACCACCTCGACGCCGCGGGGGAGATCGGCCGGCGTCGCTCGCCCCTCCGGCAGCAGCAGGAGCACGCGGGCGCCCTCCTGCACTTCGAGGCGGTGGCCGGCCAGGTCGCCGGAGGAGGAGACGATGGCGAGCGGCGCGCGCTTGGGCACGCGGTAGCCCTCCGCGCGGACGCTCGCGGCGCCGACGAGGACGACGTCGGCCTGAGCGCGGATGACCCCGAGGATCGTGCGGTCGACGCGGTTGGTCAGCGTTTCGCTGGTGCCGTCGGAGCCGATGCTGGAGCCGTTGACGCTCGCGATCATGTTGAGCCGCACGCGGACGCCGGCGCCGGGGAGGTAGGCCGCCTCGATCGCCGCTCGCGCGCCGTCCTCGCCGAGGCGGATCGGCTCGCCGGCGGGGACGAGCGGCTGCAGGATCACGGTGCCGGGCTCTCGCGCCGGGCTCAGGCGGCCAGGTGGGCGCGGATCTGGCGCTTGGTGCGGCCGAGCAGCGCGCTCATCCCGCGCAGCCGCAGCGGCGAGACCGCCTCGGACAGGCCGATGGTCTGCGGGAAGTCGTCGGGAACGGCGAGCACCTGCTCGGGCGTCAGACCGTCCAGGCCCTGGGCGAGGATCGAGGCGAAGCCGCGGGTGGTCGGCGCCTCGCGCGGCGCGGTCGCGTGCAGGTGGATCACGTCGCCGTCGAACTCGACCACGATGAAGACCGGCGACTGGCACTCCTCGACCCGCTCGAACAGGTCGGGGTGATCGCGGTAGCGCTCGGGCAGCTCGGGGAGGTCGTTGGAGAACTCGAGGAGGAGCTGGAGGCGCTCCGGCTTCTCGAGGGCGAGGAACTCGTCGCGGATCTCGCGGAGCGCGGGGCCGAGCAGGTCGGTGGCGGGGGTGTCGGTGGTCATCGCTTCCATTCTTCCCTACGCGGGGACGACGGGGCAGGACGCCGAGGGCCCCGGCACAGGTGTGCACGGGGCCCTCGGGTCACGGTCGGAGCCGGTCGATCAGCGGGGCGCGGGGGCCTCGCCGGGCTCGGCGCCCTGGACGATCGGGACACGGACGGCGCTGCCCCACTCGGTCCAGGAGCCGTCGTAGTTCTTGACGCCCTCGAAGCCGAGGAGGTGGGTGAGCACGAACCAGGTGTGCGAGGAGCGCTCGCCGATCCGGCAGTAGGCGATGACGGTGTCGCCGTCGGCGAGGCCGGCGCCGTCGCGGTAGATGCCGTTCAGCTCGTCGAGGGAGCGGAAGGTGCCGTCCTCCGCCGCGGCCTTGCCCCACGGCACGTTCTGCGCGCTGGGGATGTGGCCGGCGCGCAGGGCGCCCTCCTCCGGGTAGGCCGGCGCGGTGGTGCGGGCGCCGGAGAACTCCTCGGGGGAGCGGACGTCGATCAGCGGGTTGCCGAAGTGGGCGAGCACGTCCTCCTTGAAGGCGCGGATGTCCTCGTCGCGGCGCTCGACCGCCGGGTACTCGGCCGCGGCCGGGCTCGAGGCGTCGGTCGTGGTCGGCCGGCCGTCGGCGATCCACTTGTCGCGGCCGCCGTCGAGCAGGCGGACGTCCTCGTGGCCGAAGAGCGTGAAGACCCAGAGGGCGTAGGCGGCCCACCAGTTGTTCTTGTCGCCGTAGATGACGACGGTGCTGTCGCGGGCGATGCCCTTGGCGCCGACGAGCGCGGCGAAGGCGGCGCCGTCGATGTAGTCGCGCTGCACCGGGTCGTTGAGGTCGGTGTGCCAGTCGATCTTGACCGAGCCGGGGATGTGGCCGGTCTCGTAGAGCAGGACGTCCTCGTCGGACTCCACGACGACGAGGCCGCGGGTGCCGAGGCGCTGCTCGAGCCACTCGCCGCTGACGAGCCGTTCGGGGTGCGCGTAGGCGGCGAACTTCGGCGACGGATCGAGTTCAACGGGCAAGGGGGACCTCCAGGATGGTGCGCGGGGCGCAGACGTGGTTCTCGGATGGGCGGCGGTGCGGGCGGGCTACGCTGGAGACCGCCCTCAGCGACAGTACGCGCCCTCGTGCGCGGGTGCACGGACGGCCCCGTAAGAGTTCGACACAGTGCCGCCGGCGTCCGCCGACGTGCGGCTCGACACAGTACTGCGACCCTGGATGCGAGACCGCGTGACCCCCGACGACGTCCGTTCGACGAGCAGCCTGACCGCGCGCTCGCCGCAGATCAGCGGCCACGAGATCGCCTCGACCCTGGTGCCGCCGCGGCAGTTCGAGGGCGCGACCTTCGAGAGCTACCGGCCGGACCCGGAGTACCCCTCGCAGGCGGAGGCCGTCGAGGCGCTGCGGGCGTTCGCGGCCGGCGGCGGATCCAAGGGCGGCGGCGGCTTCCTCGGCTTCGGCCGGAGGAAGGCGCCCGCGGTGAAGCCCGGCGTCTACCTCGACGGCGGCTTCGGCGTCGGCAAGACCCACCTGCTCGCGGCGATCTGGCACGCGGTGCCCGGCCGCACCTACTTCGGCACCTTCATCGAGTACACCGCCCTGGTCGGCGCCCTCGGCTACGCGGCGACCGTGTCCCTGCTCAAGGGCTCGGCGCTGCTCTGCATCGACGAGTTCGAGCTGGACGACCCGGGCGACACGATGCTGATGACCCGGCTGCTGGGCGAGCTGGTCGCCTCCGGCACCCGCATCGCGGCGACCTCGAACACCCCGCCGAACGCGCTGGGCGAGGGGCGCTTCGCCGCCGCGGACTTCCTCCGCGAGATCCACGCGATGGCCGAGCACTTCCAGACGATGCGGATCGACGGCACCGACTACCGCCGCCGCGACATCGAGGGCCACGCGGTCACCCGCTCGGACAGCGAGATCGACGAGCTCGTCGCCACGGCCCCCTCCGGCGCCGTCGTCACCGACGACTCCTTCCGCGCCGCGGTCGACCACCTCGGCTCGGTGCACCCCTCGCGCTACATCAAGGTGATCGACGGGGTCGACGCCATCGTGCTCCGCGACGTCGCCACGCTGACCGACCAGACGGACGCGCTGCGCCTCGTCGCCTTCATCGACCGCGTGTACGACGCGCAGATCCCGGTGCTGGCCTCCGGCGTCGCGCTGGACGAGGTCTTCGGCGGCGACATGCTCAGCGGCGGCTACCGCAAGAAGTACCTCCGCTCGATGTCGCGCCTGATCGCGCTGACCTCGATGCAGGCGTTCTCCTGACGACGGGCTGACGCGACGCGTCGGTCCTCCGCGGCATCTCCGCGGCTCGCGCGCGGGGGATCCGCGGCGCGCTGTAACGCACTGTTCACACGGGAGCCGTGCTCGTAACATCCGCGAAACCTCGTGCCGCACGGGTCGTAACGTCGCGCGGCCAGACTGTCGGCTACCCGAGGTGACCCGACACCCCGCGTCCTCCGAGACGCCGTGTCTTCGGGGTCGTGCAGCGACTGCCGGCCCGCATCGGGCTCTGCACTGCCCTCACTCACGACTCCTGCACGACTCTGCTTACTCACGAGAGGTTCAACAATGGATCAAGGCAATACCGCGTTCCTGCTCCTGGCGGCGGCGCTGGTCCTGCTCATGACCCCCGGGCTCGCCTTCTTCTACGGCGGTCTGGTCCGAGCGAAGAGCGTCATCAGCATGATGATGCTGAGCTTCGGCGCGATGGGCCTGATCGGCGTGCTGTGGGTGCTCTACGGCTACGCGATCACCTTCTCCAACGCCGGTGTGGGCGACTTCGTCGGCATCGACGGCGTCCTCGGCATCGACCTCAGCCAGCTCGGCCTCGCCGGTGCCTACGCCGAGGCCCGCGGTGACATCGAGTCCGCGTACCCGACGCTCGCCTTCGCGGCCTTCCAGGCCACCTTCGCGATCATCACCGTCGCGCTCATCTCCGGTGCGATCGCCGATCGCGCCAAGTTCGGCGCGTGGATGGTCTTCGCCGGCGTCTGGGCGACCATCGTCTACTTCCCGGTCGCCTCGTGGGTGTTCAACTTCGCCCTCGACCCCGAGACCGGCGCCACCTCGGACGGCGGCTGGATCGCCTACAACGTCGGTGCGATCGACTTCGCCGGCGGCACCGCGGTGCACATCAACGCCGGTGCGGCGGCCCTCGCCCTCGCCCTGGTCCTCGGCAAGCGCGTCAACTTCACCAAGGGTGCGCACCAGCCGCACAACCCGCCGTTCGTCCTCCTCGGCGCCGGCCTCCTCTGGTTCGGCTGGTTCGGCTTCAACGCCGGCTCCGAGCTCGCCGCCGACGGCATCGCCGCGATCGCCTTCCTCAACACCATCGCCGCTCCGGCCGCCGCCATCATCGGCTGGCTGATCATCGAGAAGATCAAGGACGGCAAGCCCACCTCGATCGGCGCCGCCTCCGGTGCCGTCGCGGGCCTCGTCGCGATCACCCCGGCCTGCGCCGTGCTCTCGCCCTTCTGGGCGATCGTGCTCGGCCTGATCACCGGTGCCGTCTGCGCCCTGGCGATCGACCTCAAGTACAAGCTCGGCTACGACGACTCGCTCGACGTGGTCGGCGTGCACCTCGTCGGCGGTCTGATCGGAACGCTCTACATCGGCTTCTTCGGCACCGATGTCGGCCTCTTCCTCACCGGCGACGCCAGCCAGCTCGGCAAGCAGGCCCTCGCGGCCTTCACCGTCCTGATCTACTCCTTCGTCCTCACCTACGCGATCGGCTGGGTCATCCAGAAGACGATCGGCTTCCGCGTGAAGAACGAGGACGAGATCGCCGGCATCGACACCGCCATCCACGGCGAGGCGGGCTACGTCCTCGCGGACTAGTCCTCGCCGACGGGCGCCGCGCTCGACGCGCCACCCCGGGGGAGCCGGCTCTTCGGAGCCGGCTCTTCTCGTTTCCGGGCTAGGGTTTTCAGGTGCCCTCCTCACGCTCGGTCGTGTCCCTGCTCCTCCGACTGCTCGGCCGCGCGAGCGCCCCGCGCGCCGACGCCGGCGCCCCCGCGCAGCGGCCGTACCTGAGCACCACGGCGCCCACGCCGGGCGCGAACGGCATCGGCCGGACCTCCGAGGTCGACCCGACCCGGCTGCGCGGCGTCCACCTCGGCTACGCGCCGACGCCGGACGGCGATCCCGACCCGGGCGAGGTCGTCTGGACCTGGGTGCCCTACGAGGAGGACGACGGCCGCGGCAAGGACCGCCCCGTCCTCGTCCTCGCGGTCGAGAAGGCCGGCACGGCGCTGGCGATCCGGCTGAGCTCGAAGGAGCACGACGGCTACCTCGCGGTCGGCGCGGGGCCGTGGGATCCGGAGGGGCGGCCGAGCTTCGCGGATCCGGAGCGGGTCTTCCGCGTGCACCCCGCGGGGATGCGGCGCGAGGGCGCGGCGCTCGAGCGGGCGCGGTTCGATGCGGTCGCGCGGGTCGTCTCGGCGCGCTACGGCTGGCGCTGAGCCGGTGTCGACCTCCGGCGGCCCCGCCTAGGCGCTCGGAGCGATGCGCACGAGCTCCGGGTACTTGGCCGTGCGGCCGTCTCCGGAGGACGTGCCGGTGAGCCGGCGGCGCAGCCACGGCGCGACGTGGGTGCGGTAGTACTGCGCGGAGCCTCCGCTCGCTGCGGTCGGCCGCTCGGGCGCCTCCTGGGCAGCGGGCGGGACAGGGAGGCCGAGCGAGCCGAGCACGCGGGCGCTGACGCGGTGGTGACCGCGCGGGCCGAGGTGCAGGCGGTCCTCGGACCAGAGCGACGGGTCGGCGAAGGCCGGGTCGGTCCAGTTGTCGGCGACGACGATGTCCTGACGCTGCTGCGTGCGGCGCAGGACGGCCGAGGTGAGGGCGTCGCCGCGGCGCTTGATCAGGCGGCCGAGCGGGAGCCGCGCGGACGGGTCCGGGGCGGAGAGGGCGATCAGAACGACGCCCTCGGCGTCGCAGCGGGCGAGGACCTCGAGGTAGCGGTCCGCGATGCGCTCGATGTCGGCGCGTGGTCGGAGCATGTCGTTGCCGCCGCCGTTGAAGGAGAGGTGGGTCGGCCGCAGGGCGAGCGCGGGCTCGAGCTGCTCGTCGACGATCGGGTCGATGAGGCGGCCGCGAATGGCGAGGTTGGCGTACTCGATCGGCTCGCCGAGCGCATCCGCCCAGCTCTGCGCGGTGAGGTCGGCCCAGCCGCGGGCGGTGCCGTCGGGGAGCTCGTCGCCGACGCCCTCCGAGAAGGAGTCGCCGATCGAGACGAAGCGGACGGCGGTCATCGGCGCGGCGATCGGGGCGGGGTTCCGGTGCGGGGCATCGTCGCACTGTAGCCCGGGAAAGCGTGTACCGTCGGCCGCATGGATCAGGACTCGCCGACCTCCGTCGAACTGCCGGACGGGGTCGGGCGCCTCGTGCTCACCGATCCGGACACGCCGCCGAAGGACTCGCCGCGGCCGTATCTGCATCCGCTGCGGACGCCCGCCGGGCGCGTCGTCAGCGATGTGCGGCCCGCCGACCACGACTGGCATCTCGGGCTGTCGCTCGCGGTGTCGAACGTCACGATCGGGGACGCCGAGCTCGACACGAACCTCTGGGGCGGACCGACCTGGCTGACGGGGACCGGCTACCGGCAGGTGGACAACAACGGGTCGCAGCGGCCGGAGGGCGTGGACCCGGGGGACCTCGCCCTCGGGTGGTTCGATGCGCGCGGGCGGCGCTTCCTCGACGAGCGGCGGCGGCTGAGCGTGCGGCGGCTCGGGGACGTGACGGTGCTGCGGATCGAGAGCCGGTGGCGTGCGCTCGGGGAGCGGCTCGTCTTCGGCTCGCCGACCACGGCGGGGCGGCCGGACGCGGGCTACGGCGGGCTGTTCCTGCGGCTGGACCCGTCGTTCGAGGGAAGCACGGTGAGCGGGCCGGACGGGGCCGTCGCGGAGCCGATGGGGGTCGTGTCGCGCTGGCTCGCGGTGGCGGACGGGAGCGCGACGGTCGCGCTGCGGGCGGACGAGGGCAGTCCCGTCGATCCGTCGACGTGGTTCGTGCGGACGAGCGGGACGCCGATGCTGTGCGCGGCGCCGTTCTTCGGCGAGACGTGGACGTTGGACGCGGGGGCGGAGGCGAGCTGGAGCTGGCAGCTGCTGCTCGCGGATCGGGTGCTGGGTGCGGAGGAGATCGAGGCGATCTGGGGGCGGCGCGGCTGAGTGCTGGCGGGGCGGGTCTCGATACGCCGCTGCGCGGCTACTCGACCAGCATGAGGCGGCTGCTCGGTCATCATGAGGCGGCTGCTCGATCATCATGAGGCGGCTGCTCGATCAGCATGAGGAGGCTGCTCGGTCAGCAGGAAGTGAGGGGGCGGTGCCCCCGGGACGAGGAGGAGGCGGACATGGAGCGGACCGGGAACCTGGTGCTGCACGGCGCGCGGAAGGTCGACGCGGGCGGGACGGTCGAGGAGTTCTGGCTGGTCGCGGTCGACGGGGTGATCGTCGAGGTCGGGGCCGGGCGGGGCTGGGAGCGGGCGGCGGACGGTGCTCGGGTGCACGACGCGAGCGGGCTGACCGCGACTCCGGGGTTCGTCGATCTGCACGTGCACGGCGGGGCGGGCCGCAGCTTCGACGAGGGTGCGGACGGGATGCGGGCGGGGCTCGCGCTGCATCGCACGCACGGGACGACGCGCTCGCTGGTGAGCCTGGTGTCGGCTCCGCTCGCGCAGCTGGAGGCCTCGCTCGACGCGGTCGCCTCGCTGGCGGCGGAGGATCCGCTGGTCCTCGGCGCGCACCTGGAGGGGCCGTTCCTCGCGCCGTCGCGCTGCGGGGCGCACGACCCGGAGGCGCTGATCGCGCCGACGGCCGAGGCGGTCGAGCGGCTGCTCGGCGCGGCCCGCGGGAGTCTCCGGCAGATCACGATCGCTCCCGAGCTGCCGGGGGCCCTCGCGGCGATCGAGCGGCTCACCGAGGCGGGGGTCGTCGTCGCGGTGGGACACACGGAGGCGGACGCGGCGACGACGCGCGCGGCGATCGAGCGCGGGGCGCGGCTGGTCACCCACGCCTTCAACGCGATGCCGGGCATCGGGCACCGCGCGCCGGGGCCGATCCCGGTGGCGCTGGCCGACCATCGGGTGGTGCTGGAGCTGATCCTTGACGGCGAGCACGTGGACGCGGACGTCGCCCGGATCGCCTTCGCGTCGGCGCCCGGACGGATCGCGCTGGTCACCGACGCGATGGCGGCGGCGGGAGCGGGCGACGGTGCGCACCGGATCGGCCGGCTGCGCGTCGATGTGCGAGGCGGCGTCGCCCGGCTGGAGGGCACGGAGACACTCGCCGGCTCGACACTGACGCTCGACGCGGCGCTCCGGCGCGCGGCCGGGGCGGTCGGCCTGGGGCTCGAGGCAGCGGTCGGCGCGGTCACCGCGACTCCGGCGCGCGTGCTGGGAGCCGAGGGCGCGCTCGGCGCGCTCGCGGTGGGCCGGGCGGCGGACGTGGTGCTTCTGGACGACGCGCTGCAGGTGCGGGCCGTCTGGGCCGCCGGCGGGCCGATCGCGACGGCCTAGAGCCTCCGCAGGGCGAGGTGCAGGGGCGCGCCGTCCCGCAGGTCGACCGAGAGGGTGCGCGGGTCGATCTGGAGCGCTCCGGGCGTGCCCTCCTCGAGCTCGACGTCGATCGGCAGCCGCACGAGCACGCGCTCGCCCAGTCGCGCCGCCGCCGCGTCGAGGGGACTGCGGAGCAGGCACTCGACGGACTCCGGGCTCCAGGAGAGCGACTCGACCCGGAGGGCGCCGCGCAGGTGCAGGCCGGTGATCCGTCCCGCCGCCCAGCGGTCGGGCAGTGCGGGCAGCAGGTGCAGCGTCGTGCCGTCCGAGCGGGTGAGCATCTGCGCGACCAGGGCGGGCAGGCCGCCCGCGGCGTCGACGTTGACGATCGCGTCGGCGTCGTGGGTGGGCATCATGTTCGGGCGCCAGTGCAGGCGGGCGAGCCAGTCGACGCACTGCAGTGCCGCCTCGGCGTCGCCGAGCGTGGCGGCGGCGACGCCGGCCTGCACGAGTCCGAACGCCATCTCCATCCGGCCGGGCGGGGCGGTCGGCTCCTCGGCGCGCCAGCGCAGCCGGGCGCGGACCGCCTCGAGGGCCGCGGCACCGAGCAGGGGATCGGCGGTCGCCGGGTCGCCCTCGTACCACCAGGGGTAGAAGTGCGAGGCGTGCCGGTGCTCCGGCCGGTCGGTGAGCGCCGGGTCCTGCCACTCCGCCAGCTGCCCGTCGGGGCTGATGCGGTAGCCGGGGAGCCGCGAGGCGAGCGCCTCCCACTCGGCGGCGGCACCGGGATCGCGGGGCGCGACCAGCCGCTCGATGCGCGCGGCGATCAGCAGCGCGTCCCGGACCATCGCGACCTCGGAGGTGGCGTCCCGGGTGATCGGGGTCCGCTGGTCGCCCGGGTGGTTCTCGGGGGAGTAGCCGGGAGAGACGTGCGCCGTCCCGTCCAGGTCGATCACCAGGGCGTGCCGGTAGCAGGCGACGACCTCGCGGGCGAAGGGCCGGGCCCAGCCGCGCAGGAACTCCTCGTCGCCGGTGCTCGACCAGTGGTCCCAGGCGAGGCGGAGGATCCAGCCGCCGCCGCCGAGCCAGTACTGCAGCGGGTACTCGGCGGTGAAGTGGTTGGCGCGGCCGTGCCCGGAGATGCGGGTGGGCAGCAAGAAGCCGGGCGCGCCGAGGATCCGCTCGGCGTTGAGGCGGTAGTCGTCCTCGAACTCCGCGACGGCGGTGAAGAACGACCGCAGCAGCTCGGGTGTGCCGGTCGTGCCGAGCGAGGCGACGCCGCCGTTCTGCACGTTCCCGTTGAGCGTGTAATCCGAGGACCAGGCCGGCGCCCAGGAGCCGGCCCAGACGCCCTGCAGGCTGGCGGGCAGCTCGCCGGTCGCCGCGATGATCGCGTGCCGGCCGGCGGCGAAGGCGCGCTCGACGAGCTCGTCGGCCGCCGCGGGGTCGGCCCGCACGTCCTCGATGCTGCGCGGAGTCGCGGCGCCGAGGGAGAAGGAGCAGGCGCCGACGAGCTGCTCGTGCGGGGTGGTCGCGGCGGGGTAGCGGGCGAGGACCGGCGGAGTGACGGGCGCGGGCGCGGTCGAGGTCACCGAGACGCGCAGCTCCAGCTCGAGCTCGCGGGCGCCGCAGACGCGCCAGGCGGGCCAGGTCGCGTCGCGCTCCCTCACGGCGGACTCCTGGCCCCGCAGCAGGCGCGCGACGACGAGGGCGGAGCGGAGGCCCGTGGGGCGCGGGTGGCGGGGCACCGTCTCGAGGGCGAGGGTCTCGCCGCCGTCGACCGCGCGGACGAGGGCGTGCTCGCGGTGGTCCCGCGGCGCGTCGGGGCCGAGATCGGGCTCGGTCGGCTCGTCGGCCGGGGCGAGCCGGAGCAGGCCGGAGAAGGGCGAGTCCGCGTGCACCGAGACGAGGAGCCGGTCCGCCGCGCGGTCGGCCCGGACGCTGACCGTGAGTCCCGTCGGGAGGGTCAGGGCAGCGGTGCCGGTCGGGTAGTCGACCGAGCGCTCACGGGTGCCGCCGGACGACCCGGTCGCCAGCTCGAGCCGGAGGACTCCCGCGGGCACCAGGGGGTCGGCGTCGAGGAGCGTGCCGTCGTGCCCCTCCTCGGCCCAGGCGCGGGTGTGCCACTCCTCGATCCGCTCCGCGTCGGCGTCGCTGACGGGCGCCCGGTCGAGCAGCGCGCGGATCGCCGGCAGCAGCGGGGCGAGCAGCGGCGGCCCGACCAGCGGGTCGACCGGCAGGCGGAGCCGCTCTTGCGAGAGCGAGACGACCGCGCCTCCGCCGTCTCCCTCGCCCTCGGGGCCCTCGTACAGCGCCGCACCGGTCGTCCCGGTGCCGACCATCAGCCCGGTCTCCCAGCCGGTGGCGGCGGTGCTGCCGTGGAAGCCTCCTGTGCCATCGGCGGTGCTCATCGTGTTGCTAGTCGGCGAGCTCATCGGGGCGCGATCGCGAGTCGCAGGCGGCGCGGCTCGGCCGTGGAGCCGCCGAGCAGGATCCGGGTGCCGGCGATGCGGTCGGCACCGCCGACGTAGGTGAACATCTCGCCGTCGTCGAAGACCGGCGGCACGCCGTCGCCGGGCTCAGTGTCGATCGACAGCACGGCCGCGTCGGTGGCGACGGTTGCGGAGGCTCCGTCGAGCCACCAGCCGTCCTCGAGCGCCGCGGCGCCCGACACGAGTGCGTCGCCGTCGACGACGAGCTCCAGCGCGTAGCGCGTCTCGAGGCCGGTGAAGGAGACCCGCACGTCGATGCCCGTCTCGTCGACCTCGACCGCCACCTCCGTCCGCAGCTCGACGTCGAAGCGCTCGCGCCGGGCGAAGTCCATCACCGAGAAGAAGCGGCCCTCGCTGTCCGGGACGGCGGTGACCGCGGGCGCGTCGGCGCCGAGCGTGTCGTAGTAGCCCGAGACCCGCCGCTCGACGAGCACCGCGCCGCGCTCGGTCGGCTCGAGGGACTGCGGTCGGGCGCAGCCGAGCGAGAAGAACGCGGGCGAGACGCGCAGCGAGCGGAGGACCAGCCCGTGCGCGCGCGCACGGAGCAGTGTCGCGGAGTTGGCGAGGCCGGAGCCGATCCGGCCGGTGCTAGCGAAGTCGCTGCCCGCCGAGACGGACACGGAGAGCGCGCCCTCCCGGCGGCGGAGCAGCCGGCTGACCGGATAGCCGCGGGTGACGGACACCGGCGTCGCGGCCGGCTCGGGCAGGAGTCCGCCGATCTCCGGGCGGCGCAGCAGCTCGGCGAGGTGCCGCTCCGGCTCGCGCAGCGTGCGACCGAGGATCTGCCCGACGATCCGGGCGGCGTCGCGGTCGCCGTCCTCGAGGGCGAGCAGGCGATAGGGCGAGAGCAGGTTCTCGACGTCGTAGGGGATGGTCTGGTCCTGCCGGCGCGAGTGCACGCACTCGATCTCGCCGTCGTCCTCGACCAGGCCGGCGATCGCGCGGAGGTTCCGCCGCACCGGCGCGAGCAGGGACGGCCGGTCGAGGTCGTGCGCCAGCGTCAGCAGGCTCGGGTTGGTGACCTCGGTGGCGTAGACGGCGCTGCGCTCGCTGTACTGCCCGTCGGCGTCGATGTCGACGCCCTCGGCCAGCCAGGCGTCGGCTCGGTCGAGCAGCGCGGCGGCGAGTGCGCCGGATGCGCCGCCCGCCGAGCGCCCGCCGTGCACGTGCACCGCGAGGGCGGCGAGGGCGCTCGCCAGCTCCCAGCGGTGGTTCGGCGTGTGCACGCCGCCCGCCAGCATCGCGGGCGTGGCGGCGACGGCGATGTCCGCGAGTCCCGCTCGGAGCTCGTCGAAGCCCGCGGGCCGGCAGCGGTCGAGCAGCTCGACGCAGCCGCAGAGGTCGTTGATCGTGAACGCCGTGTCGGGCGGGGAGGCGAGATTGCCGCTGCTCGAGAACAGGCCGCTGTCGAGCTGCTGGGCGGCGAGGTGCCGCAGGTACGTCTCGGCGGCGTCCCGCGACTCCGGGCCCTCGTCGCCCTCGGCGATCGCCAGGGCGACCAGGGAGGTGATGGCGCGCATGGTGGGTCGCGGGCCGAGCCCGGTCAGCGGCCGCCGGGCGCGCGCGACGAACTCGTCGCCGCGCACGCGGGCGTCCGCGATCAGCCGGGCGGCGTAGGGGGCGTCGTCGACGGTGATCACGGGGTCTCCTCGGGGCAAGGATCGGAAGCGGGGGAAGGAACGGAAGCGGGGGAGAGGCGCAGGCTCACGACCTCGAACGGCCGAAGCTCGAGCGCGATCCGGCCGGGGTCGACACCCAGCAGCGCCGTCCCCTCGGCGTCGCGGTCGAGCAGGTCGACCTCGCGGACGCCGCTGAGCGGATGCGCGACGACCAGCGCCGTGCGGACGCGCCCGCCCAGGGCCTCGTGCAGCCGGACGATCACGTCGCCGCTGCGGTCGGCGGCGAGCGTGACCGTGTCGACGACCACGGCCGGGTCCTCGACGACGACGAGCGCCTCCGGGACCGAGCCGCCGAGGACGACGCGCGGCGCGGTGCTCGCGGCGAAGCCTGCGCGGACGGCGTCGGCGATGCCGGGCGCGACGGTGATCGTGCTGAGGAACGCGTGCTCGCCCTGGTCCGCCTCCGGATCGGGGAAGGTCGGCGCGCGCAGCAGCGACTGGCGGACGACGGTGCTGACGCGGCCGCCGTCGATCGTGCGCTGCACGTCGTAGCCGTAGACCGCGTCGGAGGCCACGGCGACGCCGAAGCCCGGCTCGCCGACGTGCAGCCAGCGGTGCGCGCAGATCTCGTACTTCGCCGCCTCCCAGCTGGTGTTGGTGTGCACCGGGCGGCGGACGTGGCCGAACTGCGTCTCGGCCGAGGAGTGCTCGGCGTGCACGTCGAGCGGGAAGGCGAGCTTGAGCAGCTTCCGCCGCTCGTGCCAGTCGACGACCGTGCGGATCCGGACCGCGGGCTCGCGCGGATCGAGGGCGATCGTCTGGGTCGCCGTGCTGCCGCCGCGCCCGAAGCTCCGGCGGACGACGACGCCGGCGCCGTCCTCGCCGAGCTCGACCGTGCCGTCGACGAGGTCGACGACGGTGTCGCGGTAGGCGGCGTCGAGGTCCCAGGCGTCCCACTGGTTGGGCTCGTCGCGGTGCAGCTGCAGCAGGTTCCCGACGCGACCGGCGGGCAGCAGCTCGCGCCCGGAGTCGCGGTCGAGGATGCTCGACAGCTGCCCGGTGGCGGTGACCACGACGACGAGGCGCGGCGACTCGAGGACGAAGCCCTCGCCCTCGTCGCGCACGGAGAGTCCCTCGGCGGCCGCCACGACAGCCTCCACCGCGGCCCCGCCCCGCGCCGGTACCCCGCCGACGACGACGGGCGCCGCGTTCAGCGCGATCCGCCGCTCGCCCGGCCCGACGAGCACCGCGAGCCGCTCGTCGATCATCCGCTCCAGGGCCGCCGTCACCTCGGCGTGCGTGCGCTCGGCCTCACGGTGCACCCAGGCGATCGCGGTGCCGGGGAGGATGTCGTGGAACTGCAGCAGCAGCACCCGCCGCCAGAGCGCGTCGAGCTCGTCGAACGGGAACGGCACGCCGTGCCGCAGGAACGCGACGCTCGCCCAGTGCTCCGCCTCGGCCAGCAGCCGCTCGTTGCGGCGGTTGCCCTGCTTGGTGCGGGCCTGCGAGGTGAGGATGCCGCGGTGGAACTCGAGGTACATCTCACCGGACCAGACCGGCGGGTCGGCGTACTCGGCCTCGGCGGCCGCGAAGAAGTCGTGCGCGGAGGAGAACTCGAGGCGCGGCGAGCCCTCGAGATCGGACTGCAGCCGAGCGAGCGCCATCATCTCGCGGGTCGGCCCGCCGCCGCCGTCGCCGTAGCCGAACGGCATCAGCGAGCGCGTCGCCCGCCCGTGCTCCTGGAAGTTGCGGACGATGCGCGCCAGCTCGGTCGGCCGCAGGTCGCCGCTGTAGGTGTTCGAGGGCGGGAAGTGGGTGAAGATCCGCGAGCCGTCGAGGCCCTCCCAGACGAAGGAGTGGTGCGGCATCGCATTGGTCTCGTTCCAGCACATCTTCTGCGTGAAGAACCAGCGCAGGCCCGCCTTCCGGAGCAGCTGTGGCAGCGCGGCCGGGTAGCCGAAGGAGTCCGGCAGCCAGCCGACCTCGCTGATCGCGCCGAACTCGTCCTGGAAGAACCGCGCGCCCTGCTGCAGCTGGCGCACCAGCGACTCGCCGGAGGGCAGGGTGACGTCGGACTCGACCCACATGTTGCCGACCGGGACGAAGCGGCCCTCGCGGACGCGCTCGACGATGCGGGCGAAGATCCCGGGGTGGTGCTCCTTCATCCAGGCGAACTGCTGGGCGGAGGAGCAGGTGAAGACGGCGTCGGGATCGCGGTCCATCAGATCGAGCACGTTGGAGAAGGTGCGCGCGCACTTGCGGACGGTCTCGCGGGTGGGCCAGAGCCAGGCGGAGTCGATGTGCGCGTGGCCGGTGGCCGAGATCCGGTGCGCGGAGTGCGCGGCCGGGGCGGCGAGCAGCGGCGCGATCACCGCGCGCGCATCGGCGACGGTGCCGGCGAGGTCGTCGGGGTCGAGGGCGTTCAGGGCCCGGGTCAGCCCGGCGAGGATCTCGTGCCGGCGCGGTTCGGTGGACGGCAGCTCGTCGTGCAGCCCGCGCAGGACGCTGAGCTCGAGGCCGAGGCGCTCGGAGACGGTGTCGACGAGCACGAGCGAGAAGCGGCCCAGCCGGTAGAGCGGCTCGACGGGCGCGGTGGCGCGGTCGCCGAACGGGGTGGGCGAGAAGCCGCCCGGGCCGGCGAAGTCGTTCCCGCCGGTGAGGTCGGGGTTGGACGCGCCCTCCACCCAGACGAGGAACTCCTCGCCGGGGGCCGCGTCGAGCGGCACGTGGTGGTTGCGCGGCTCGAGGCCCTTGAGCACCCGGCCGTCCGCGGCGCGGGCCAGGCCCTCGCACTGGAAGCCGGGCTTGGCCCGGTCGAAGCCGAGGTCGAGCGAGAGCTCGATCCGGAACCGGTCGCCCGCGTCGCTCCACAGGGCGGGCACCGTCCCGGTCACCCGGAACCAGGTGGTGTCCCAGGCGGCGCCCCACGGCGCTCCGGGCTCGATCGTCTCGTACGCGTTCCGCGGGTCGGTCGCGGTCTCGAAGCCGACCGGCTCGCCGACCGCCGTCCACGCGGCGACGGCGAGCGGGATCCGCTCGGCCGTCACCGCGAGGGGGAGGCGCTCAGCGAGGAAGCGGTCGACGCGGGCGGCGGCCTTGGTCTCGTCGTGGTGCATCTCTAGTCGCGCAGCCCCGCGTTGATGTCGGACCCGGTGATGTACTTCTGGAACACCAGGTAGATCGCCACCAGCGGCAGCATCGAGAGCACCGAGGCCGAGAGCAGGATCGCCCAGTCGATGTTCTGCGCGCCGATCAGCTGGCGCAGCGCGATCTGCAGGGTGAAGTTCTTCGGGTCGCTGAGGATGATCAGCGGGAAGATGTAGTCGTTCCAGCGCCACTGGAACGAGATGATCGACAGCGTCAGGATGATCGGCTTCGACAGCGGCAGCATGATCCGGAAGAAGATCGACAGCTCGCGCGCCCCGTCGATCCGGGCGGCGTCGAGCAGCTCGTCCGGCACGGTGATGAAGAACTGCCGGAACATGAAGACGCCGGTCGGGGTGAGGATCGACGGCATGATGATGCCCATCAGGGTGTTGTACATGCCGAGGTCGCGGACCACGGTGAAGACCGGGTTGAGGATGACCTCGCCGGGCAGCATCGTCGTCGCGAGGATGCAGAGCGCCAGCACGCTCAGCCACGGCGACTTGTACTTCGCCAGGGCGTAGCCGGTCGTCGCGCTGAAGAAGACGGTGAGCAGCGTGGTCAGCGTCGCGACCACGAAGGTGTTCGAGAAGTAGCGGACGAAGTCGACCCGCTCGAGTGCGCGCTGGTAGCCGTCCAGGGTCCACTCGCGCGGCAGCAGCGTGAGCGGGTAGGTGAAGAGGTCGCCGCCGCCCTTGAAGGAGCTGAGCAGGAACCAGAGCAGCGGGAAGAGCGTGAGGATCGCGATCGCCCAGAGCATCGCGGTCGGGCCGATCGAGCGGCGGAACTCGCCGGTCTTCTTCCGGGTCATCGGCGCGGGTGCCGCCGGCGTGCGCTTCGCGCGGGTGGTGCGGGCGGGGGCGGGGGTCGTGGTCACCATGCCTGGCTCCTCTTGCTGATGGCGAGCTGAATGGCGGCGATGATCAGGAGGATCACCAGCAGCACCATCGAGGCGGCGCTGGCGTAGCCGACGTTCGACTGCGCGAATCCGGTCTGGAAGATGTACTGGACGATGAGCTGGTTCTCGGTGCCCGGGCCGCCGTTGTTGAGGGCCTGGATCATCGCGAACTCCTTCATGTGCCCGAGCGTCGAGAGCAGGACCACGAGCAGCGTGGTCGGCGCGATGCCGGGGAGGGTGATCGAGACGAAGCGCTGCCAGGGGTTCGCGCCGTCGAGCTCGGCCGCCTCGTAGTGCGAGGTCGGCACGTTGTTCAGCGCCGCGATGAACAGCAGCATGTTGAAGGCCGCTCCGCCCCACGCGGAGGCGAGGATCACGACGAACAGCGAGAGGTCGGCGTTCGAGGACCACGGCACGGCGCCGCCGCCGAGCGAGGTGATGGCGAAGTTGACGAAGCCGAAGCTCTCGCCGAACATCCAGCGCCAGATGACGCCCGCGACGATGGGGGACACCAGCCAGGGCAGGAAGAAGATGATGCGGGCGCCGATCTTGCCCTTGGCCCGCGCGTTGTTCAGCGCCACGGCCATCAGCAGCGAGAGGCCGCAGGCGAACGGCACCGAGAACAGCGCGTAGACGAGCGTGCGGCCGACCGCGGCGTAGAAGACCGGGTCCTGCGCGAGCGCCGTGTAGTTGTCGAGCCCGACGAACTCGATGTCGCCGAAGCCCCGGTAGGAGGTGAAGGAGTACATCACGCCGAGCGCGCCCGGCCAGACGAAGAAGAGGGCGAAGAGGATCGCGACGCCGACCGTCAGCAGCACGGTGCTGACGACGTAGCGGGGGCGGCGCACGGGGCGCCGGCGCGAGCCCTTCGATCCGCGACCCGCGCCGGGGACCGTGAGGACCGCCTCCGGTGGCGAGGACGGCGTGACGAGCGGCTGGACGGTCATGGTGCTCTCCTGATCGGGTGGTCCTGCGTGGGGGAGGGCGGTGCGGGGAGGACCCCGCACCGCCCGGTGGGGGGACCTACTCGCCGAGAGCGGCCTGGGTCGTCGACAGGATGTTGTCGATGGTCTCGTCGACGCTCTGCTGGTCGTTGAGGTACTTGATCGTCTCGTCCTTGAGCGGCTCCGACTGGAGGAACTTGCCCTCGTAGCCGCCGATCAGCTGGTCGACGGTCTGCAGCGACGAGACGGCGGGCGAGGCCGCGATCTCGGCGTTGTAGAGCGCGAACGCGTCCTGGTTGGCCGGGTAGTTCATCTCGAGGCCGGTGACGGCGGGCAGGCAGCCGGCGATCTCGCAGTACGCGGAGTACTGCTCGGGCTGGTAGAGCCAGTCGATGAACTTCTGGGCCTCCTCCTCCTGGCCGGTGCCGTCGAAGGCGACGATCCAGGAGGCGGCACCGTAGTTGGTCGCCTTGACGGGCTGCTGCGGGGTCGGCACCGAGGCCCACTCGAACTGGGTGATGTTGGACTGGAAGTCCGCGATCTGCCAGACGCCGGAGTAGTAGGAGACGACCTGGCCGCTCTTGAAGGTCGCGCTGGCGTCCTCGCCCGCGGTCCAGACCGACTTGGGCATGAAGCCGTCGTCGTTGAGCTTCTTGAAGTACTCCAGCGCCGTCTTGGTCTCGTCGTTGGCGGTGAAGGTGCCGCCGTCGTCGACGATGCCCTCGCTGCCGAACTCGTAGAGGAAGGAGCGGAGGCGGTGCGCGGAGTTGTCCATCACCATGCCGTACTGCGCGCCGGTGGCCGCCTGGACCTCCTCGGACTTGGCGACGAACTCGTCCCAGGTCCAGCTCTGCGTCGCGTCGGTGGGGTACGAGACGCCCGCCTCGTCGAAGAGCGACTTGTTGATGAACATGCCGACCGAGGTGAGGCTGGTGGGCAGCGCCTTGACCTTGCCGTCCTCGGGGTCCGGCACGGCGAGCAGCGGCAGGATGTCCTGGTCCTCGGCGATCTGCGAGAGGTCGAGGATCTGGTCCTTCCACAGCGGGTCGACGTTGGCCGCCGCTGCGAGGGCCGGCAGGTCGTTCGCCTGGGCGCTGTTGCGCAGACGGGTCGTCAGGTCGTCGCCCGGGACGTCCACGATCTCGACCTCGACACCGGTCTGCTCCTGGTAGAGATCGGCCATCTTCTGGTAGCCGCCGCCCTGGGTGCCGTCGCCGGAGAGGACGAACTGGAGGGGCTCGGAGGCGCCGGCTCCGGAGGAGCCGTTCGCGCACCCGGCGAGAGAAGCGATCAGCACTCCCGTGCCGAGGAGCGCCAGGGTGGCGCGTGCTGTCTTCTTCAACGGAACACCTTTCATGTGTCTGTCAGTCGACGAGGCGCGGGCGCTTCGTCGTCGAGGCGGTAGTGCTTTCTTATCAATACGAGACATATAGGTCAACAGATATCTCCGAGGCGCGTGAAGTCGTGATCGGGCCGTAACTCGCGGAAACAGCGCCGTAACGCGGAGGTGTGCGAGGGGCCGCATCCCGCGCCAGCCGCCTTGTCCCCCGGGCCGAGAGGTGCTTTCATGCCACTGTGACGAATAATCCTCCCCGAGCCGCAGCCCACCTCGTCGGTGTCGACGTGGGCGGGACCAAGACGCACGTCCGCCTGCTCGACACGGCCGGCGCGGAGGAGGACCTGGTCCTCCCCTCGAGCGCCTGGCGCTCGGGCGAGCTCTTCGCCGACCCCGAGAACCTGCCGCGTCTGGCCGGCGTGCTGCTGCGCCTGCGCCCGCTCGCCGAGGACGCCGTGGTGGTCCTCGGCGTGCACGGCTGCGACACCCCCGGGCAGATGCGCGAGGCGACGGCGACTCTGTCGCTGCACCTCGGCCGCGCGGTGACGGTCGTCAACGACGCCGAGCTGCTCGGCTTCGCGGAGCAGGAGGAGCCGAGCATCCAGATGATCGTCGGCACCGGCGCCGTGATCTGCGGAACGACCATCGACGGCACGCGGATCACGGTCGACGGCCACGGCTGGCCGCTCGGCGACCGCGGCAGCGCGCACGACCTGGTGTCGACGGCGCTGCGCGAGACGCTGGTGGCCTGCGACCGCGGCATCGCCTCCGACGGCGGGGCGCCGGACCCGCTGATCGGCGCGGTCCTCGCCGCCTTCGGCGCGAGCGACGCGGCCACCCTCGCCGCCGAGGCGACGCGCATCGCGGGCGGCGCGGCCTGGGGGGCGTTCGCCCCGCTCGTCTTCGAGCAGGCGGCCTCGGGCTCGTCGCTCGCCGAGCGGATCCTGGAGGACGCCGCCCGTGCGCTCGCGGCGGGCGTCGCCTCGCTCGTGCGCCGCGGCGCGATCGGCTCGCTCGTCGTCGCGGGCGGCGGCGTGATCGTGAACCAGCCCGCGTACGAGCGGCGGATCCGCGAGCGGCTGGCCGAGGAGGCCCCGCAGCTCGGCTTCGTCGTCGTGCGGCGCCCGCCGGTGGTCGGCGCGATGGCGCACGCCCACGCCCTGGCGGCCGCCGAGCGCACGCTCTCGGAGGTGGCCTCGTGACCATCGCCGGTCCGACGACGGGCAGGACGGGCTTCGCCCCGGGGACCTCGGTCCGCGTCGTCGACTCCTTCGCCGAGGCCTCGCGCGCCGCGGCCGACCTGGTCGCCGAGCGGGTCCTCGCCGACCCGCGCGCGGTGCTCGGCGTCGCGACCGGCTCGACGCCCTCGCTGCTCTACCGCGAGCTCGCCGGCCGGGTCGCGGCGGGCAGGCTCGACTTCACCGGGGCGAGCGCCTTCGCGCTCGACGAGTACGTGGGGATCGACCCCGGACATCCCGAGAGCTACCGCGCGGTCCTGGACCGCGAGGTGCGCGTGCCGCTCGGCGTGGGCGCCGTGCACGTCCCGGACGGCACCCGCGCGGACGGCGAGCAGGCGGGCCGGGACTACGACGCCGCGATCCGGGCGGCCGGTGGCGTCGAGCTGCAGATCCTCGGCATCGGCGGCAACGGCCACATCGGCTTCAACGAGCCCGGCACCCCGCACGACGTCGGCACGCACGTCGTCCGGCTCGAGCGGAGCACCCGCGAGGCGAACGCGCGCTTCTTCGACGGTCGTCTCGAGCTGGTGCCGGAGTCGGCGATCACGCAGGGGATCGCGACGATCCTCGCCGCGCGCTCGCTGGTGCTGCTCGCTTCGGGCACGGCCAAGTCGGACGCCGTCGCGCGCGCGCTGCTCGGCCCGGTCGACGTCGACTGCCCGGCCTCGGCGCTGCAGGGCCATCCGGACGTCACGGTGCTGCTCGACCGCGAGGCGGCCGCGGTGCTGGAGCGGGAGCTCGGCTGAACCGGGCCCTCAGCTGAGGTAGGTCGCCGTGCGCGAGCGGGCGATGATCAGCTGCGCGACGCCGACCAGCGCCGCATCGGCGCCCAGCTCGGCGGTGACGATGCGCGGCGGGATGGTGATCCGGCCGACGAGGCGACGGGTCACCTCCTGCACCGCGTACTCGGGCTGGCGCGAGAGGTGGCCGGCCAGCACGATCAGCTCGGGATCGAGCACCGTGCAGAGCGCGATGCAGGACAGGCCGATGTAGTCGAAGATCTCGCCCGCCGGCGCGAGGGCCCCCTCGTCGCCCGCCGCGGCCGCGTCGAGCAGGGCCTCGAGCGGGTTCGTCGCGTCCGCCGCGTGCTCGCGCGCGTAGCTCCGGGAGATCCCGGCGATCCGCGACTCCAGGTCGCCCTGGGTCGTGTACGGCCGCTCCAGGTGCGAGCGCTCGGTGACCAGGTAGCCGATCTCTCCCGCGGCCGAGCGCGAGCCGCGCAGCAGCGCGCCGTCGTGCACGATGCCGGCGCCGACTCCGACGCCGAGGACGTAGGTGGCCAGGCTCTGCGCGCCGCGGCCGGCGCCGCGGGACCACTCGCCGAAGCCGATGGCGTTCGCGTCGTTCTCGACCAGCACCGGCACGCCGACGCGCGCCTTGAGGATGCTGCCGAGCATGACGTCGCTCCAGCCGAGCTCGATCGTGTTGGTGACCCGGCCCTCCGGACCGTGCACGATGCCCGGGATGGTGACGCCGACGCCGGCGCAGGGCTTGCGGATCCGCTTCGACGCGGCCATCAGCAGGTCGACCGTCTCGATGGTGCCGGCGAGGCGGCGGTCCGCGTCGGAGCCGTCGCCGGAGAGGTCGAAGGCGAGGACCTCGTCGCGCACGGTCTTGCCGTCGAAGTCGACGAGGCGGCCGTGCGCCTGCGTCTCGGAGACCTCGATCGCGGCGACCACGCGGGCGTCGCCGGCGTAGCGGTAGAGCGAGGACGGCCGGCCGCCGGAGGAGCGCTCACGGCCGTCGAGGACGATGACGCCCTCGCCGAGCAGCGCTGAGCAGAGCCGCTCGACGGTCGCGGGGCTGAGGCCGGTGTGGCGCGCGATGGCGCTGCGGGAGGAGGGGCCGTGCAGGCGGAGGGCGTCGACGATCGCCGTCCGGTTGATCTCGGTGACGACGCGGGTCGTCGCGGTGCGCGGAACCTTCATCCGACCCTCCCTCGCGGAGTTTCCCAGCATAGTGATGCGGATCGGCGCGCTCGTGCGCGGTGCGGTCAGCGCCGGTGCCACCACCGGCGGCGGGGCGGCACGGGATGCTGCGCCTCGGCGGCTGCGAGCCGCGCGCTCCGGCGCTCGGTCCAGGCGGAGACCTCCGCGTCGATGTCGCGGAGCGGCGTGACCACCGGCGGGCCGCCGAGCAGCTGCCGGCGCGCTTCGACGACCCGCTTGTTGAAGTCGGCGAGCACCGCCCGCACCTCGGACTCCCGCATCAGCCGGTCGAGCTGCTCGTCGAGCCGCCGGTCCTCGGCGCGGAGGAGGAAGGCGGCGGGACCGATGCCGGTGAGGTTCTCGCGCTCGATCTTGCGGCGGATCCACCAGTCCGGGTCGTGGTGCTCGCCGAGTCCCTCGAGCGGCTTGCCCGCGCCGGGCAGGCCGTCGAACTCGCCCCGGCGGATCGCCTGCTGGATCGACGTCTCGATGAACGCGGCGCGGTCCTCGGCGTTCTCGGGAAGGGAGCCGGTGCGCTCGTCGCCGGTCTCCGGGCGGCCGCCGGTCGCGCGCTCCGCGGCGTAGCGAGCGGCGCGATCCCTGGCTTCGGACATGGGGACCTCCTCTCCCTCCAGGCTAGAAGACCCCCGCCGAGGAGGGGTACCGTGCGGTGGCATGCGCGACCTCGTCTACTACATCGCCACCTCGCTCGACGGCTTCCTCGCGGATCCCGAGGGGGACGTCTCCGCGTTCCCGACCGAGCCGGAGACCCTCGCCGACCTCTTCGAGCGCTACCCGGAGACCTGCCCGGCGCACCTGCGGGCGGCGCTCGGCGTCACGGCGTCGCCGCGCCGGTTCGACACCGTGCTGCTCGGCCGCCGCACGCACGCTCCCGCGGTGGACGCCGGGCTCGTCGACGGCGCCTACCCGCACCTGCGCCAGATCGTGGTGACGCACGGCGAACTGCCCGCCTCCGATCGGGTGGAGACGATGGCGGGCGACGTCCGGACGCAGGTCGCGGCGCTCAAGCGGGAGCCGGGGCGCGACGTCTGGCTCTGCGGCGGCGGCGACCTCGCCGCGCAGCTGATCGAGGAGATCGACGAGATCCAGGTGAAGATCTCGTCGCTGCTACTGGGCGCGGGGGTCCCCCTCTTCGGCGGGCTCCCGCAGCCGGTGGCGCTCGAGGCCGTCGACCTGCGCGCGCTGCCCGGCGGAGTGGCGCTGGCGACCTACCGAAGGCGGCGCGGCGATCAGTTGTAGGACCGCACCGACACGTTCTGGCCGAGGGCCGTCCAGTCGAGACCGGGGGCGTCCTCCGGCTCGACGCCGTCGGGATGCACCTGGACCACCACCGAGGTGCGCTGCGACACCTCCAGGTCGCCCGAACCGCTGCAGCCGCTCATGGGACCGTCGTCGCCGTCAACGATGACGCAGTGGTCCCCGGCCCCGATCGAAGAGCCGAGGTAGACGTCCACGCCCTCGGCCGTGCCGACGAAGCGCACGGAGTCCGGTTCGATCTGCTCGCTCACGTCGCCGAGATCCGGCAGCACGTCCCGCTCGTCCCGCGTCCGGTCGAAGTCCGAGTAGGGCGTCGGCCCCGCGCACCCCGCGAGCAGCGGCAGGGCGAGCAGCGCGATCGCCGCGGCGGTGACTCTGTGCGGGTGGTTCCGTGGAATCGCGTCCCCCTCGTGCTCCGGTGTGCTCACCCTAGGCGGCTTCGAGGGGCGTGGACGGTAAGCGGAGCGGCTCCGGCTCGCGAAAGCGCGTCGGGCTCGTCGGAACGGTCGGTTTCAGCGAGCCGGGGCCGGATTCACGAGCCGAAGGTGGGCGTGCGGGTTCACGGGCCGCCGAGCCAGTGGTCGATGCGGTGGTGGTCGGGGGTGAAGCCGTGCTCGACGCCCCAGAGGACGGCCTGGGTGCGGCTGGAGGCGCCGATCTTGCCGTAGACGCTGCGGATGTAGGACTTGACCGTGTTGGGGCTGAGGTAGGTGAGGGCGGCGACGTCGGCGTTGCTCTTGCCCTGGGTGATCAGGGCGAGGATCTCGGACTCGCGGTCGGTGATGCCCTCGTGGCGGCCGGGCCAGTCGAGGCCGGGGGCGGTGCCGGCGCGGCGGGGCGGCTCACTGACGACGAGCTCGCCGGAGCGCACGGCCTCGAGGGCGGCGACGAGCTCGCGGGCGGGCAGGGTCTTGGAGAGGTAGCCGCGCACGCCCTGGTCGAGGGCGTCGGCGACGAGGTCGGGGTGGAAGTTCCAGGTGTAGACGACGACGTGCTCGGCGCGCGGGTTGCGGACGAGGTCGGCGAGCTCCTGCAGGTCCGACTCCGGCTGGGCGAACGAGTCGTAGAGGACGATGTCGATGCGGTCGGAGAGCGCGGCGTTCGCGTCGATCTCGGCGACGACGACGCGGTCGCGGTAGTGGTCGAACATGTGAGCGAGGCCCTTGAGGACGACGTCGTAGTCGTCGACCAGGGCGACGGTCAGGGGCGCCGGCATGCTCTGTCCATCCACGGACCGTACCGCGCGACCGGGCTCCGTGACTACACCCCCAGGGGTGTACCGGCCACCCCTCCGCGACTGCTTGGGTTGCCCATCGGCTCAGCGACCGCAGAGCCCCACCGCACGGTCCGCCGTGCTCGACAGGAAGGTGACGCCCGTGCTCGGACTCATCATCAGCCTCATCGTCGTCGGCCTCATCGCCGGCGCTCTCGCCCGCCTCATCGTCCCGGGACGCCAGAACATCAGCATCCTGATGACCATCGTGCTGGGGATCGTCGGATCCTTCGTCGGCGGCTTCCTCGGCTTCCTGATCTTCCAGCACGACCCGATGGAGGGCTTCCTCCAGCCGGCCGGGATCATCGGCTCCATCATCGGCGCCGTCATCGTGCTGTTCCTCTACACCCGCTTCGGCGGACGCGCCCGCAGCCGCGCCTGATCGAATGCGGAACGACACGACGCCGGCCCGGGAACGCTCCCGGGCCGGCGTCGTCGTGCGTGCTGAGCGCGCGCGGTGCCGCTACTCGAGCAGCTTGCCCGCGGTGGCGACCTCACGGATCAGCGCCTGGATCTCCTCCGGGACCGCGGGGATCTCCTCGCGGGTGATGCCGGTCGACGGCGACCAGACCAGGTTCACCTGCAGCGCCGGGTCGATGTCCGGGTAGTCGCTGCGGTTGTGGCAGCCGCGGCTCTCGCGGCGCTCCAGCGCGGCCTCGAGGGTGGCCCGCGCGGCCATCGCCGCCGACTTCAGGTCGAAGGCGTGCGCCAGGTCCTGGAAGCCCGCGATGTCCGGGTGGATGCCGATGCCGGCGATGCGCGCCTCGATCGCGTCCAGCTCGGCGAGACCGGCGAGCAGGCCCGCCTCGTCGCGGACGACGCCGGCGTGCTCGGTCATGGTGTTGCGGATCGCGCGCTGCAGGGCCCGCACGTTCTCCTCGCCGTCGGCGGCGAGCAGGTCTGCGATCTCGTCGCGGGCGACCTGCACCGACGCGGCGGAGCGGGTCTGCGCGGTGAGCGAGGCGGAGTACTCCGCCGCCGCCTGGCCGACGATCCGGCCGAAGACGAGCAGCTCGATCAGCGAGTTGCCGCCGAGCCGGTTCGCGCCGTGCAGTCCGCTGGACGCCTCGCCGATGGCGTAGAGGCCGGGGACGTCGGTGCTGTGGTCGTCCGAGCGGACCCAGACGCCGCCCATCGAGTAGTGCGCCGTCGGGGCGATCTCGATCGGGTCCTTCGTGATGTCGAGCATCTGCAGCTCGAGCATCGTCTGGTAGACGCGGGGGAGGCGGGTCATGATCGTCTCGCGCGGGAGGTGCGAGACGTCGAGCCAGACGCCGCCGTTCGGCGTGCCGCGGCCCTCCTTGATCTCGGTGTAGCAGGCGAGCGCGACGCGGTCGCGGGTCGAGAGCTCCATCCGCTCCGGGTCGTACTTCCCCATGAAGCGCTCGCCGAGGCCGTTGCGGAGGATGCCGCCCTCGCCGCGGGCCGCCTCGGAGATCAGCGTGCCGGCCGCGTTCTCGGGCTCGATGATGCCCGACGGGTGGAACTGCACGAGCTCGGGGTCGCGGAGGCGCCCGCCGGCCTCGACGGCCAGGCGGAAGGAGTCGCCGGTGTTCTCGTCGCGGCGCGAGGAGGTGCGGCGCCAGATGCGGTTGTGGCCGCCGGCGGCGAGGATCACCGCATCGGCGTGGATGAGGTAGCGGGTGCCGTCGACGAGGTCGAAGCCGTAGGCGCCGAAGACGGCGCCGTCCTCGTTGACGAGGATCCGCGTCACGTAGACGGTGTCCAGGATCGGGATGTCGAGCTGCGCGGCCCGGTTGACCAGCGTGCGCTGGATCTCGAGGCCGGTGTAGTCCCCGGCGAACGCCGTGCGGCGGTAGGTGTGCGCGCCGAAGAAGCGCTGCGAGATGCGGCCGTCGTCCTCGCGGGCGAACGGCATGCCGTAACGCTCGAGGTCCTGGATGCCGCGGGCGGCGTTCGAGGTGATGATCTCGACCGTGTGCGGGTTGGCGAGCTGGTAGGACTCGGTGATGGTGTCGGCCGCGTGCTGCTGCCAGCTGTCGTCGGGGTCCATCGTCGCGAGGGCGGCGTTGATGCCGCCGGCGGCGAGCGAGGTGTGGGCGTCCGACTTCGAGCGCTTGCCCAGCGCGAGGACGTCGACGCCGGCCTCGGCCAGCTCGATCGCGGCGCGGAGGCCCGAGCCGCCGGTGCCGATGACGAGAACGGAGGTGGAGATCCGGCGCTCCGCCGTGGCAGTGGGTGCTGAAGTGGTCATGTGCCCACGCTAGGCAGGGCGCTTCGATTACTCCAATGCATATTGCTGGGGCTGGGCATGCGCTTACGCTATGGCGATGAACTTCGAGCAGCTGTCCGGATTCGTCGAGGTCGCGCGCCTCGGGAGCTTCACCCGCGCGGCCGAGGAGCTGCACCTCGCGCAGCCCTCGCTGAGCCGGCAGATCTCCTCGCTCGAGCAGGACCTCGGCTCCGAGCTGTTCCAGCGGGCGCGCTCCGGCAGCACGCTCACCCCGGCCGGTGAGCTGCTGCTGCCGCTCGCGCGGCGCATGCTCGCCGACGCCGAATCGGTGCGCCGCGAGCTGGCCGAGCTCGCCGGGCTCGAGCGCGGGCGGGTCCGCTTCGGCGCGACGCCCACGCTCTGCATCAGCCTCGTGGCGGAGGTGCTGTACGCCTTCCACGCGGCGCACCCGGCGATCGAGCTGCACCTGGCCGAGGACGGCTCGCGCAGCCTGCTCGACCGGCTCGCGCGCGGCGAGCTCGACCTCGCGCTGGTGACGACCTCGACGGCGGCGGCCGTCGGCGCGTTCACGGTGACGCCGCTGCTCGTCGAGGAGCTCGTGGTGGTCTCCTCCGCGGCCGAGCCCCCGCTCGCCGACGGCGACGCCCTCGGACTGGCGGCCGTGGCGGGGCTCCCGCAGATCGTCTTCAACTCCAGCTACGACCTGCGCCGGACGACCGATGCGGCCTTCGCGGCAGCGGGCCTGCTGCCCGACGTGGTGCTCGAGGGCGCCGAGATGGACGCGGTGCTGCGCTTCGCCGAGCGCGGTCTCGGCGTCGCGATCGTGCCGGCGATGGTGCTGCAGGGCCGCCCGGGGCTGCGCTCGATCCGGCTCGAGGAGCCCACGCTCAGCCGCACCATCAGCCTCGCCCGCCCGGCGGACCTCGCGCCGACGGCGGCGGTGCGGGTCATGCAGCGCACGATCGCGGCGACGGCGCGCGCGTTCTCCGCCCGGGCGGGCGGCACGATGCGGCTGGCCGAGGGTCAGTCCGAGAGGACTCCGGTCCGCGCGTAGCCGCGGCTGCGGATCGAGAGGACCGTCGCGCCCAGCACCGCCGCGATCACCGAGCCGGCCAGCACGCCGACCTTCACGTGCTCGTCGGCCTCGCTCCCGACGCCGAAGGACAGCTCGCCGACGAGCAGCGAGACGGTGAAGCCGATGCCGGCGAGCATCGACATGCCGACCAGGTCCGGCCAGCGCAGCGCCGGGTCCAGGCGGAGGCCGGGCAGGCGGGTGATCAGGAAGGTGGTCGCGAGGATGCCGAGCGGCTTGCCGAGCACCAGGCCGACGATGATGCCGAGGGCGATGCTGTCCTGGAACGACTCGACGAGGCCGGTGAGGCCGCCGATCGTGACTCCGGCCGAGAAGAAGGCGAAGACCGGGACGGCGACGCCGGCCGAGACGCCGCTCCAGCGGTCGGCGAAGTGCGCGGCGAGTCCGTCGTACTCGGGCTCGCCGTCGCTGCCGGTTCCGGTGCGGACGCGGGCGCGGGCGGTCGCGACGACCGGGACCGCGAAGCCGAGCAGCACGCCGGCGACGGTCGCATGGATGCCGGAGGCGTGCACGAGCGCCCAAGTGGCGACGCCGAGGGGGATCAGGATCCACCAGGTGCGGACACCCCGCTGGACGAGGACGGCGAAGATCCCGAGCGGGACGAGCGCGAGCAGCAGCGGCAGGAAGGCGATGGCCGAGGTGTAGAAGACGGCGATGATCGTGATGGCGAGCAGGTCGTCGACGACGGCGAGGGTGAGCAGGAAGGTGCGCAGGGCGACCGGGAGGCCCTTGCCGACGACCGCGATCACGGCGACCGCGAAGGCGATGTCGGTGGCGACCGGGATCGCCCAGCCCTGCAGCGCGTCGGGGCCGGCGGTCGCGTTGATCGCGACGTAGATCAGGGCGGGGACGGCGACGCCGCCGAACGCGGCGGCGACCGGAAGGGCGGCGGTGCGCGGGTCGCGGAGCTTGCCGACGATGAACTCCTCCTTGAGCTCGAGGCCCACGACGAAGAAGAAGATCGCGAGCAGTCCGTCGGCCGCCCAGGCGCCGACGCTGAGGTTCAGGTGGAGCGCCTCGGGGCCGAACTCGTAGTCGCGGACGGCCTCGTAGAAGCCGGCCGCGGGCGAGTTGGCGAGGACCAGTGCGAGGACGGTCGCGCCGAGCAGCAGGGCGCCGCCGACGGCGTCGGAGCGCAGCGTCTGGCGCAGGCCCCGCCAGATCGCGTGCGGCGCCTGATGGGTGGGCTCGGAGCGGGTGGGCTCGGAGGCAGGAGTGTGGGGCACGGAGGGGCTTCCTTCGGGAGGTCGTCGGATCACGTGAGAACACGGCAGAGGGCCGCGTCCGCCGACCAGACTTCCCGGCACACCGCCGACCATCGTACCGGTGCGGTTCCTCCCTGCACTCGGACCCTCCCTACACTCGGACGATGCGACACGGCATCGTCATCCTCCCGCAGGAGCCCTGGTCCACCGCTCGCCGCAAGTGGCAGTCCGCGGAGGGGCTCGGCTTCGACCACGCCTGGACCTACGACCACCTCTCCTGGCGCTCGCTCGCCGACCAGGTCTGGCACGCGACGATCCCGACGCTGACGGCCGCCGCGGTGGTCACCGAGACGCTGCGGTTAGGCACCTTCGTCGCCTCGCCGAACTTCCGGCACCCGGTGCCGTTCGCGAAGGAGATCGCGACGGTCGACGAGATCTCCGGCGGCCGCTTCGTCCTCGGGATCGGCTCGGGCGGGACGGGCTTCGACGCGACGGTGCTGGGGCAGGAGCTGCACTCGCCGCGGGAGCGGCACGAACGCTACGTGGAGTTCGTCACAGCTCTCGACGTGCTGCTGCGGCACGAGGAGCCGGGCTCGGGCGGCATCGACTTCGACGGCGCCTGGTTCACGGCGCGCGGCGCCCGGATGGTGGGGGAGCCGGTGCAGTCGCCGCGCGTGCCGTTCGTGCTCGCGGCGAACGGGCCCAAGGGCCTCGCGCTCGTGGCCGAGCGGGCGCAGGGCTGGGTGACGACGGGTCCGGAGGGTCGCAGCACCGAGGAGTGGTGGGCGGCGGTCGCCGAGCTCTCGCAGCGCCTCGACGACGCCCTCGCGAAGGCCGGTCGCGACCCGCGCTCGATCGAGCGGCACCTCTCGCTCGACTCCGGGCCGGACTACTCGCTCGAGAGCGTCGACCGCTTCGCCGACTCGGCCGGCCGCGCCGAGGCGCTGGGCTTCACCGACGTGATCGCGCACTGGCCGCGGACGGAGGGCCTGTACGCCGGCGACGAGGACGTCCTCTACGAGGTCGCGGCGCGGTTCTAGCGCTCCCGGCGCTCGAAGACGAGGTGCACGACCCCGGACGGCGAGGGTGTCGCCTCGATGCGGAAGCGCTGCTCCAGGCCCTCGAGCCCGTCCCACAGCCGCTCGCCGCGGCCGAGGACGATCGGGACGAGCACGACGTGCATCCGGTCGACGAGGTCGGCGGCGAGGAACTGCCGCACTGTCGCCGCGCCGCCGCCGATGCGCACGTCGCCGCCGCCGGCCAGCTCGCGGGCCCGCTCGAGGGCGGTCACCGGGTCGGCGTCGACGAAGTGGAAGCTGGTGCCGCCGGCCATCGTGACGGTCGGGCGCGGGTGGTGCGTGAGGACCACGACCGGCGTGTGGAAGACCGGGTCCTCGCCCCACCAGCCGGTCCACTCCTCGTCCTCCCAGGGACCGCGCTGCGGCCCGAACTTGTTGCGGCCCATGATCTCGGCGCCGATGCCGTCCGCCCAGGCGCTCGCGAACGCCTCGTCGACGCCCTGCGAGCCCTCGCCCGGACCGGGCATGCCCATCCTGCGGAAGGTGCGGGTCCCCATCGCCCACTCGACAAGCCGCGAGCCGGCGTGGCCGAACGGGGTGTCGAGCGACTGGCCCTCCCCGGCGGCGTAGCCGTCGAGCGAGACGGAGAAGTTGTGGACGCGGACCTTCGACACGGGGTCTCCTTCGGGTGGGCGGCGGTTCAGCCGAGCGTAGGCGCGGGCGGGCGTCGCAGTCCACGGGCCGCGAGCGCGACGCAGGCGAGGATCGCGAGCGCGGTCGCCGCGAGCAGCAGCGGCATCGGCAGGGCGACGGCCAGCGCCGCCAGGATCGCCGGCACGAGGAAGCCGGCGTAGGTGACGGAGTAGTAGACGGCGGTGACGCTCGCCAGGTCGCGCGTCTCGACGAGGGCCTGCGAGGCGGTCAGCCCGGAGACCATCGCGAGGCCGTAGCCGCAGCCGAAGACCGGCGCGGCGACGAGGACCGGCCAGAGCTGCTGTCCGACGGCGGCGGGGATCAGCAGCAGAGCGCCGAGGGCGGTGAGCGCGCCGCCGACGAGGGCGCCGCGGCCGCGCAGCAGCGCGAGAAGCGGGCCGGAGAAGAGCTGGGTGACCCAGCCGCAGCCGAGCGTGATCACGGTGACGAGGGTCGCGAAGCCGACGGTGACGCCGGGCAGGCGGTCGGCGACCAGGCTCGGTCCGACCGCGAAGGACAGGGCGGGTGCCGCGAAGACCCAGGGGGCGAGCGGCAGGACGACGGCGGCGAAGCGGGCGCGGGCGGGGCGCGGGATGCTCAGCTCGCCGGTCAGGCGGCCGGCGGACGGGTCGTAGGCCCGCGTCTCGGGTGCGCGGAGGAGCACGAGGACTGCCGCGACGCAGGCGGCGGACTGGACGATGTAGGGGAGCACGGTCGGCCAGGGGCCGAACTGCGCGAGCGCGCCGCCGACTCCCGCGCCGCCGCCGAAGCCGATGGTGAGCATCGCGGAGGCGCGGCGGGCGCCCGCCGAGGACGCTCCGGTCGCGATCGAGAGCTCCTTGATCCAGGCCGTGCCGACGACCATCCCCGCCGCGACGCTCAGCCCGCTGATGAAGCGGCCGACGCCGAGCCCGAGCACCGAGGCGGGGGAGCAGGCGAGCACGACACTGCCGAGGATCCCCAGCACGAGGCCCGCGAGCAGCACCGGCCGCCGGCCGAAGCGGTCGGACCAGCCGCCCGCGAGCGCGAAGCCGGGCACGATGCCGAGGACGTAGGCGGCGAGCAGGATCGTGACCTGCGTCTGCGTGTAGCCCTCGAGCTGGCGGTAGAGCTGCATCAGCGGCAGGAACTGATTGCCGCCCCAGCCGAGGACGACGAGCGACGGCGCGACGAGCAGCCAGGAGCGCGCGGAGGGAGCGGACGGTCCGGCGGGGGAGGGGAGCGGCACGGTCCATAGTGGCGCACCCGAGCGGCTCGCGGTCAGAGCCGCACGACGAGCTTCCGCGCGGACACGCCCCCGTGCAGCCGGTCGAGCGCGCCCTGCACGGCGCCGAGACCGGTGCCGACGACCTCGGGCTCGGGCGCGCAGCGGTGGCGGCCGTCGGCGAGCGCGCTCGGCAGGTGCTCACGCCAGAGCATCGGCCCGACCTCGTTGCTCATCAGCGTGGCACCCCAGACGTAGCGGGCGCGGATGCCGCGACGGCGGGCGGCGAGCTGGAGGTGGAGGTTCGCGCTGACCAGCCGCGACATCGTCCGCACGAACGGGAGCGAGAGCCCCGCCCTGCGCGGCAGCGAGCCGAAGGAGACCGAGGGGCTGGCGAGGGCGACCCGGCGGGCTCCGGTGGCGGCCGCGACGGCGACGCAGGGCTCGGCGGAGCCGGTGCCGACCGCGAGGATTCCGGCCACCTCCGCGCCGCCGATCGCGGCGACGGCGTCGGCGACCGCGCTCGGGCCGCGGTAGTCGACGACCACGTCGGCGCCGAGCTCGCGGAGGCGGGCGTGGTTGCCGGGCGAGGCGGTGGCGACGACGCGGTGGCCGGAGGCGACGGCGAGCTGGATCGCATTGCTGCCGACGCTGGTGGCGCCGCCCCAGACCACGACCGTCCGGCCGGTGGGGACCGGGTCGGCCGAGGGGTGGGGCAGCGCCAGGTGGTCCTGCTGGAAGAGCGCGGTCGCGGCGGTGGAGACGGCGAGCGGCAGCACCACGGCCTGCTCGTGCGCCAGCTGCGGCGGGATCGGCGCGGCGAGGTCCGCGCGGACGACCGTGTACTCCTGGAAGCCGCCCTCGGCGTCGTGCCGGCGGCCGCGCTCCATGCCGACCGCGTAGGCGACGACGCGGTCGCCGACGGCGAAGCGGTCGACGCCGGGCCCGACCGCCGCGACCTCGCCGGCGACGTCCTCGCCGAGGATCGAGGGGTAGGGGAGCCAGCGGTACATCAGGTCGCCGGTCCACTGCTTGAGCTCGTCGAGCGGGTTCACGGCGACGGCGCGGTTGCGCACCAGCAGCTCGCCGGGCGCGGGCTCGTGCAGCGCGGCGGGACCGACGACCAGGTCGGCGCGGGCGGAGGGGAGGCGGGCGGCGGAGTTGGTGAGAGCGGCGGGGTTCGAGGGCGCAGCGGGGTTCGAGGGCAAGGGGTCTCCAGTGCTCGACGGCATGACGTGTCATCACTGTAGCCCTGATGGCACGTCGTGTCATCAGCTAGCCTGGCTGCATGTCACGCTGGGCACCCGACGCCGCACTGCGCCTGGAGCGCGCCGCCATGGAGCTGTTCGCCGAGCACGGCTACTCCGCGACGACGGTGCCGTCCATCGCCGAGCGCGCCGGGCTCACGACCCGCACCTTCTTCCGGCACTTCGCCGACAAGCGCGACGTGCTGTTCCTCCGCGAGCGGGAGTTCCCGCAGGTGGTGGCGCGGCTGATCGCGGGCGCTCCCGAGGGCCTCGCTCCGCTGGGCCTGCTGCTGCACGGGCTCGAGACGGTCGCGGCCGGCGACCTGGAGGGCTGGCGCGGCGAGATCGCGGCACGGCGGGCGGTCGTGCTGTCCGAGCCGGCGCTGCGCGAGCGCGAGTTGCTGAAGTCGGCGGTGCTCACCGATGCGATGCGCGACGCGCTGCTGGACGCGGGGGTACCGGCCGCTGAGGCGGCGCTCGCCGCGCGCACGGCGTCCGCGCTGTTCGACGCCGCGCTCGACGAGTGGCTCCGCGGCTCGGACGGGGTCGCGCTGGTCGTGGTGCTCCGCGAGGAGCGCGCGCGCCTCCGGAGACTGGTGAGCGCGGCGGAGCAGGCGGGCTCGCCCGAGTAGGCGAGCCCGCGCGCGCCCTACGCCTTCGAGGTGGCCGTCGCGTTGCCGACGACGCCCTGCGGGTTCGAGGTGGTGTCGGTCAGCACGAAGCGGATCTCCTGCGGGAAGGCGGTCGGCTTGACCCGCACCCAGGTCGTCTCCGCCGCGCGGGTCAGGGTCCAGGAGTAGGTGTAGAGGCCGTCGGCCAGGACGCCCTGCACGCCCGGGGCGAGGCTGGTGGTGTCGTAGGTGATCGTCGACACCGGCTTCGCGGAGCTGATGACGTACGTCCAGCCGGTCTTGTACGAGGCGTAGTCGCCGTCGTCGGGGACGGCGGTGAAGTCGGTGCGCGCGTAGCCGGTGTTGTTGGTCGCCTTGAGGCTCGGGTCGCCGACCGACTGGCGGGTCGCGGAGAAGGTCGGGTTCGGGTAGGTGTCCGGCTGGCCGGGGACGACCTCCACGGTGGAGGCGCTCGCGAGCGGCGCCGCGGCGGCGACGGCGATGACGGGCAGGGACCAGGCCGCGGCGACCGCGACGGAGCGGCGGGAGGGGGAGAGCGGGGAGAGCGGGGAGGAGGTGGGCACGGGGTCCTTTCGGGGCCGGGAGGGGGGAGTTCCGTCCAGAAAGTAGCGACAGCCGCCCCGTCCTTCCGCGCCAGCGCCCGCCCCGCCACGGCCCCTCTCAGGGGGAGGAGGCACGCCGTTCCTGGGCTCCGGCTGACACGACCACGTAGAACCACCTAGTCCGGAAGAGGTCCTCGTTAGCCTGGTCCGCATGGCCAGAACCGTCTCCACCACCACCATCGTCGACCGCGACGGCATGCTCGACTTCGTGCGACCGCGGCACCGGATGCTCGTCGCGACGACCCGGGCGGACGGACGCCCGCAGATGTCGCCGGTGTCCGGCGGCGTCGACGCCGAGGGCCGCCTGGTGATCTCGACCTACCCCGGCCGGGCGAAGACCCGGAACGCCGAGCGCCGCTCCGCGACGTCGGTCCTCGTGCTCTCCGACGACTGGAACGACGCGTGGATCCAGGTCGACGGCGAGGCCGAGGTGCTGCACATGCCCGAGGCGGAGGACGCGCTCGTCGACTACTACCGCAGCATCTCGGGCGAGCACCCGGACTGGGACGAGTACCGCGCGGCGATGCGGCTGCAGGACAAGTCGCTGCTGCGCATCACGCCGACGCGCTGGAGCCCGATCGCGACCGGCGGCTTCCCGGCCGACGTCGCGGCGCGGCTCGACGCACGGGCGTGATCCGCCCTCGCCTCGCCCGGGCCGGCCGGGCCTGGCGCGACGCGGTGGCCGGCCCGCGGCTGCTGCTCGCACTGAAGACGGCGGTCGCGGTGGGCATCGCCTGGGCCGTCGCCCCGTACGTGCCCGGCGTCGCCGAGCAGTACCCGTACTACGCGCCGCTCGGCGCGCTGGTCAGCATGTACCCGACGCTGATGGGCTCGGCGAAGACCGGGCTGCAGACGCTCCTCGGGCTCGCGGCCGGCATCGGGCTGGCGGTGCTGGTCGTGGTGACGGTCGGCCCGACCTGGTGGACGATCCCGCTGATCGTGGGCATCGGCGTGGTGCTCTCGGGGACCGGCTGGTTCGGTGCGGGGCGCGAGTACGTGCCGATGGCGGCGCTCTTCGTCCTGATCATCGGCGGCGCGAAGGCGGAGGACTACTCGCTCGGCTACCTCGTGCAGATGGCGGTCGGCGTGGTCGTCGGGCTGCTGGTCAATCTTCTGGTCGCGCCGGGGCTGACCTCCGAGGCGGCGACCGCCCGGGTCGACGAGTTCGAGCGCCAGCTCGGGCGCCACCTGCACGACATGGGCGCGGCCCTCGAGGAGACCTGGCCGCCCGAGCACGAGGCCTGGTCGACCAACGGCGAGCAGCTGGCGGCGACCGCGACCGAGGTGCGGCGGGCGCTGGTCGACGGCGACGAGAGCCGCAAGGGCAATCCGCGCGCTCTGCTGCACCGGCACAGCTCGCAGACCGACCACCTGCGGCTGGCGACCCTGGACGGGACGCTCTTCCACGTCCGCGACATGACGGCCGCGCTGGCGGACACGATCTGGAACCGCCCGGGCGCGCTGCCCTTCGACGCCGAGCTGGCAGCGCCGCTGAGCGCGGCCTGCCACGCGGTCGGCGACGCGGTGGTGACGGGCGGCTCGCCCGAGGACCGCTCCCTGGAGCCGGCGGAGCGGGCGGTCGACGAGCTCGCGCGCGCCGTCGACGCGCGCGCCGCCGCGACCGGGACGAGTATGGGGCCGGGCGTCCTGGTCGCGATCCATCTGCGCCGCATCCTCGTGGAGCTGCGCAGGGACGACCCCCTGCGAGCTCCAGGGGCGAGTGCGCAGGGATCGCGTGCGGAAGGATGAGGGGATGACTCCGGAGCTCCTCGACCGATTCGCGCACTGGTTCGACGAGGGGGCGCCGGTCGCGCCGTCGCTGAGCTGGGCGCTGTTCGACCGCGACGGGCTGATCGCCCGGCACGGTCGCGGGGAGCACCGGCTCGACGGCGCCGCGCCGGACGCCGGCACCGTGCACCGCATCGCATCGATGTCGAAGAGCTTCGAGGCGGCGGCGGTGCTGATCCTCCGCGACCGCGGGCTGCTCGACCTCGACGACCGGGTGAGCGCGCACGTGCCCGAGTTCGCGGATCCGGTCGACGCCGCGGGCCGGGAGCTGCCGGTGACGCTCCGGATGCTGCTCAGCAACTGCTCCGGGCTGCCCGAGGACAACGGCTGGGCCGACCACGTGATGGCGATGCCGCGGGCCGACTTCCTCGCGCTGATCGCGCGCGGTCTGACCTTCACCGAGCGGCCGGGCGAGGTCTACCAGTACTCGAACATCGGCTTCTGGCTGCTCGGGGTGATCGTCGAGAACGTCTCCGGCGAGGACTTCGTCGCCTTCGCGACCCGGACGATCCTCGAGCCGCTCGGCCTCGCGAGCACGCGCTACGACGTGGGCGCCTACCCCGAGGGAACCGACCTCGCGCAGGGGTTCAGCAGCTTCGACGAGGGCGCCACCTGGACCGCCCGCCCGTACACCGGCACCGGCGTGGGCGCCTGCGCCGCGAGCATGTTCAGCACCGTCGGCGACATCGCGCGCTGGAGCGGCTGGCTGTCGTCGGCGTTCGAGGGCGCCGACGACGCCGTGCTCAGCCGCGCCTCCCGCCGCGAGATGCAGCGCGGCTGGACCCCGGTGCCCGCGCTCAGCCCGCGGGCCGGGGAGAGCACGCTCGACGGCTCCGCCTACGGGCTCGGCCTCGTGATCGAGCAGGACGTCCGCTTCGGCGCGATCGCGCACCACTCCGGCGGGCTGCCCGGCTGGTCCTCGAACATGCGCTGGCACCTCGAGTCGGGCCTGGGCGTCGTGGTCTTCGCGACCACGAACGGCGCCAAGCTCGCCGCCGCGGCCACGGGCCTGCTGCGCGCGGCGCTCGAGGACGCGGAGCCGCCGGCCCGCACCATCGTGGTGCACCCGTCGACGCTGGCGGCCGCGGCGGCCGTCGAGGCGGCGATCGTCGGTCCCGGCGACCCCGCGCGGGCCGAGGAGCTCTCCGGCGGCGTGCTGTTCAGCCCGAACCTCCTGAACGACGTGCCCGCCGAGGTGCGCGCCCGCCGCCTCGCCGCGGTGCTGGCGGAGGTCGGCGGGCTCGCGGAGGAGCCGACCGCCCGTCCCCTGCGCGACCGACTGCTCTGGAGCGCCTCCGCGGCGCAGGTCGCCTTCACGCTGCCCGGCCGGGACGGTGACATCGAGGTCCGGCTCGAGATGACGCCGACGATCCCGGCGCTGCTGCAGCGCCTGGACGTCGTGAAGCGGGAGGCGCTCGAATCGCCGCCGGTGGTCCGCTCCTACCGCCCGACCCTGGACTGAGCGCACATCGGGACAGCGCACACCGGGACAGGGCAGGCTGGTCCGATGACTGCGCGCACTCCCGACGACCACCGCCTCGACCGGGTCCGCGTCCGCGGCGCCCGCGAGAACAACCTCCGCGACGTGGACGTCGACATCCCGCGCGACGCGCTGGTCGCCTTCACCGGCGTCTCCGGCTCGGGCAAGAGCTCCCTCGCGTTCGGCACGCTCTATGCGGAGGCGCAGCGCCGCTACTTCGAGTCGGTGGCGCCGTACGCGCGGCGGCTGATCGATCAGGTCGGAGTGCCGGACGTCGACGCGATCGACGGACTCCCGCCCGCCGTTGCGCTGCCGCAGCGGCGCTCCGGCGGCTCGGCGCGATCGACCCTGGGCAGCGCGACCACGCTCTCGTCCGTGGTGCGGATGGTCTTCTCCCGGGTCGGCACCTACCCCGAGGGCGCGCCGATGCTCCTCGCGGAGGACTTCTCCGCGAACACCGTCCAGGGCGCCTGCCCGGCCTGCCACGGGATCGGCCGCGTCTACGACGTGCCCGAGGAGCTGATGGTGCCGGACGACTCGCTCTCGATCCGCGACGGCGCACTCGCGGCCTGGCCGACCGCCTGGCACGGCAAGCAGCTGCGCGACAGCCTGATCTCGCTCGGCTACGACATCGACGTGCCCTGGCGGACCCTTCCGGCGGAGGAGCGCGAGTGGATCCTGTACACGCAGGAGTCGCCGCAGGTGCCGGTCTGGACGGATCGCGGACCGGCGGAGGTGCGGGCGGCCGTGGCGGCGGGGGCCGAGCCGCGGTACATGAGCACGTTCCTCGGGGTGAAGCGCTACGTGATGGACACCTTCGCGGGCTCCAAGAGCGCCCGGATGCGCGAGCGCGCGGCCACGTTCCTGGTCAGCGTCGCCTGCCCGGACTGCCACGGCAAGCGGGTGAAGCCCGAGGCGCTGGCGGTGAGCTTCGAGGGGTTCGACATCACGGAGCTCTCGGCGCTGCCGCTCGAGGAGCTCGCGGCGCTGCTGGCCCGCGTGCTCGAGCGGGACTGGGTGCCCGTGGGCGGTGGGCCGCTCGCCCCGGAGACCCGGCTCGCCGCCCAGCGCCTCGTCTCGGACCTGCTCGGCCGGATGGCGCCGATCGTCGACCTCGGCCTGGGCTACCTGTCGCTGGACCGCTCGACGCCGACGCTGTCCTCGGGCGAGTTGCAGCGGATGCGCCTCGCGACCCAGGTGCTCTCGCGGCTGTTCGGGGTGGTGTTCGTCCTCGACGAGCCGTCGACGGGGCTGCACCCGGCCGACACGGAGGCGCTGCTCGGTATCCTCCGCTCGCTGAAGGACAGCGGCAACACGGTCTTCTTCGTCGAGCACTCGCTCGACGTGATCCGCGAGGCCGACTGGATCGTCGACATCGGCCCCGCGGCCGGCTCGGGCGGCGGCACCGTCGTCTACTCGGGTGAGCTCGACGGGCTGCGCGAGGTGGACCACTCGATCACCCGGCGCTACCTCTTCCCCGAGACCGCGGAGCCGACGCCGCCGCTGCCCGCCCGGCGGACGCCCGACGCGCAGGTCCGGCTGGTCGACGTGGCGCGCAACAACCTCCGCGGGCTCGACGTGTCGTTCCCGCTCGGCGCGCTGACCGCGGTGACGGGGGTGTCCGGGTCGGGGAAGTCCACGCTGGTCAATCAGGCGCTGCCCGATCTGCTCCGCGCGAGTCTGCAGGCGGGTCTGGCGGGGGAGAGCCCGGAGCCGGACGAGTCCTCCTCCGACGACCCGCTGCTCGACGCCGACACCGCCGTCACCACCGGCAGCGCGACCGGGCCGGCGGAGAGGCTGCGCCGGGTCGTGCAGGTCGGCCAGACGCCGATCGGGCGCACCTCGCGCTCGAACGTCGCGACCTACACCGGGCTCTTCGACCGCGTCCGCGCACTGTTCGCGGCGACTCCTGAGGCGAAGCGGCGCCACTACGGTGCCGGCCGCTTCTCCTTCAACATGCCCAGCGGCCGCTGCCCGGTCTGCAAGGGCGAGGGGACCATGGAGGTCGAGCTGCTCTTCCTGCCGACGGTGCAGGCGCCGTGCACGGAGTGCGGCGGGACGCGCTACAACGCCGAGACGCTCGAGGTGACCTGGGGCGGGCGCTCGATCGCCGAGGTGCTCGCGCTGAGCGTCACCGAGGCCCGCGAGGTCTTCGCCGAGGAGACGGAGATCGGCCGGCACCTCGACGCGCTGCTCGACGTGGGCCTCGGCTACGTCGCGCTCGGGCAGCCCGCGCCGGAGCTGTCCGGCGGCGAGGCGCAGCGGGTGAAGCTCGCGTCGGAGCTGCGGCGGGCCCAGCGCGGCGACACGCTCTACCTGCTCGACGAGCCGACGTCGGGACTGCACCCGGCCGACGCGGACCGGCTGCTCGGCCACCTGCAGCACCTCGTCGACGCGGGCAACACGGTGATCGTCGTCGAGCACGACATGCGGATCGTCGCCGACGCGGACTGGGTGATCGACCTCGGACCCGGTGCCGGGGACGCGGGCGGCGCGATCGTCGCGACCGGCACGCCGGAGCAGGTCGCGCGGGCGGAGGGCAGCCGGACGGCGCCGTACCTGCTGGCCGCGCTCGAGCGGCGCTCGTAGGGCATCGGCGTCGCGCGGAGGGGGAGTGCCCGGCGGGTGGCCGAGGGGCTAGCGTGTGCCGCATGCCCGCCTCCTCCCGCCGTGTCGTCCCGGCGCTCCTCGCCTCCGCCCTCGTCGCCGGGGCTCTCGCCCTCCCGGCGCCCGCCCTCGCCGACACCGCTGTGAAAGCGGGGACGAGCGGAGGCACCAGCTCCGGCGACCCGTACTTCCCCGGCCTCGGCAGCTCGGGCTTCGACGCGCTCAGCTACAGCCTGTTCCTCACCTACGACCCGGCACCGCGGGCGCTCACCGGCCGCGCTGTCGTGACCCTCTCGCCGACGCAGGAGCTGAGCTCGTTCTCCTTCGACCTGCGCGGGCTGACGGTCTCGAAGGTCTCGGTGAACACGAAGGGCGCGGCCTTCACGCAGGTCGGCGACGAGCTGACGATCACGCCGTCCCGCTCGCTGAAGAAGGGCGCGCCGACCCTGGTCGACATCCGCTACGCCGGCACCACCGGCAATCCGGTCGACGGCACCGGCGCCCCGTACGGCTGGTGGTCGACCGACGACGGCGCCCTGGTCGCCAGCGAGCCCGACGGCGCCTCGACCTGGTATCCGGTGAACGACTCGCCTGCCGACAAGGCCCGCTACTCCTTCACCCTCACCGTGCCGGAGGGGCGCACCGCCGTCGCCAACGGGGTGCCGGTGGGCTCGCCGGTCACCCGCAACGGCTGGACCACCTCCAGCTGGGTCGAGACCAGCCCGATGGCGAGCTACCTCGCGATGGTGAACATCGGCGACTACGACCTCGTCCGCTCCCGGGCGGGCGGCGTCGTCAGCATCGACGCGGTCGATCGCGACATCACCGGCGAGGCGCGTGCGAGCACCGAGGCCGCCCTCGCGCGCCAGGGCGAGATCATCGACTACTTCACGGGCGTCTTCGGCGCCTACCCGTTCCGCTCCGGGGGAGCCGTCGTCGACGACGAGGAGATCGGCTACGCGCTCGAGACGCAGGGACGCTCGTTCTACTCGGGTAGCGCCGACACCTCGACCGTCGCGCACGAGATCTCGCACCAGTGGTTCGGCGACAGCGTCACTCCGCGGCTCTGGTCGGACATCTGGCTGAACGAGGGCTTCGCGACCTACGCCGAGTGGCTGTGGGCGGAGCACGACGGCGGCCCGACCGTCGCGGAGTCGGCCGCAGAGGTCGCGTCGATCCCCGCCGACGACCCGTTCTGGGCCACGCAGGTCGCGGATCCCGGCGCGCTCGGCCTCTTCGACAGCCCGATCTACGCACGCGGCGGACTCACCCTGGTCGAGCTGCGCTCCACCATCGGCGACGAGGCCTTCGGCACGCTGCTGCAGCGCTGGGCCGCCGAGAACCGCTACGGCACCGTCACCACGGCCGACCTGCAGGACCTCGCCGAGTCCGTGTCGGGCCAGGACCTGACCGCCTTCTTCGACACCTGGCTCCGGACCCCGTCGAAGCCCGCGGGCCTGTAGGCGTCTGCTGGTCGAGTAGGGCGGCGCACGTCTCAAGATCCATCCACCGGGCGACGGTGGATCTCGATACGCCCTCTGCGAGGGCTACTCGATCAGCGTGAATCGGCGCGGGTGCGCTGTTCTTCACAGGCAGGCGCGCGCATTTCATGCTGGTCGAGTAGCGCGCAGCGCGTATCGAGACCCACCCGCCCGGTGGTGGTGGATCTCGATACGCCCTCTGCGAGAGCTACTCGATCAGCATGAATCGGCACCGGCGTGCTGAGCAGGCGTGACGGACCCATGTTGGTCGAGTAGCGCGGAGCGCGTCTCGAGACCCACCCGCCCGGTGGTGGTGGATCTCGATACGCCCTCTCCGAGGGCTCCTCGATCAGCATGGATCGGCACCGGCGTGCTGAGCAGGCGTGACGGACCCATGTTGGTCGAGTAGCGCGGAGCGCGTCTCGAGACCCACCCGCCCGGTGGTGGTGGATCTCGATACGCCCTCTCCGAGGGCTCCTCGATCAGCATGAATCGGNNNATGTTGGTCGAGTAGCGCGGAGCGCGTCTCGAGACCCACCCGCCCGGTGGTGGTGGATCTCGATACGCCCTCTCCGAGGGCTCCTCGATCAGCATGAATCGGCACCGGCGTGCTGAGCAGGCGTGACGGACCCATGTTGGTCGAGTAGCGCGCAGCGCGTATCGAGACCCACCCGCCCGGTGATGGTGGATCTCGATACACACCCTGCGATGGCTACTCGATCAGCATGGGGCGGGGCGTGACGAGACCGGCGTCCGTCAGAACGGGGGTGGTGAGTCCTCGAAGCGGGGGCCCGGTGGGGCGCCGGCGAGGGCCGGTCGGCGGATCGTGACGAGGCGGCCGGTGGGGGTGGTCCAGACGATGCTGCCGTCCTTGCGGGGGACGTAGCTCCAGCGGTCGCCGTGGCGGACGTGGTGGTGGGACGTGCAGAGGCAGACGAGGTTCTCCAGCGACGTCTCTCCGCCGTTCCTCCATTCGAGGGTGTGGTCGGCCTCCGCCCGGGACGCGGTGCGGGTGCAGCCGGGGAAGCGGCAGGTCTGATCGCGCAGCTGGAGGTGCAGGCGCATCTGGGGCGGCGGGACGCGGTAGGTGCGGCCGACCGAGACGACCGCGCGGGTGTCCGGATCGGTGAGCACGCGGGTGAACGACGCGCCGGTCGCGACCAGGGCGCGGGCGAGGTCGGCGGGGATGAGGCCGTAGCCGTCGAGGTCCGCGGGCGCGTCGTCGAGACCGACGGCGGTGGATGCGGCGAGGGTGAGGCGCACCTCGGCGCGGATCCCGGGCACGTACGACGCGGACAGCTGCGGTCCGTCGCTCGCGGGAGTGGTGCCGGCGATGTCGCCGTCACGCAGCAGATCGGTGAAGACGTCCGCTTTCAGCTGGGCCAGCGTGCGCTCGTCGCCCCCCTCGCGGAGACTGCGGGCGATGCGGTCGACGCGCTCGGCGATGCCCATCGCGTCCGGCGCGGGCAGCAGCGCGCAGAGCGTCGCCATGCCGTCGACCTCCGGCGAGATCCAGACGGCGCGGTCCTGCCTCGCGCGAACGTGCCGCTGGGCGAGGGGCTCCTCGTGCAGCTCGTCGCGGAGCCGGGCGACGATCCGCCTCAGCTGCGTGGGCGTCACGTCCGGTGCGACCTCCGCGGCGCGCTCGTCGAACCGGGCGCGGGAGGCGGGAGGCAGTGTGGCGGCGGTGGCGCAGACGATCTCGCTCGAGTCCCACAGCAGCCGGCCCTCGGCCAGCAGGGCTCGGATGCGGGGGAGGTCCTCGACGAGCAGCCGGGCGTGCTCGAGGACCGTCTCGGTCGCTCGCTCGGACAGGCGGAGCTTCGCCGCGAACTCGGCCCGGATGGACCGCTCGACCAGGGAGTGCGCCTCGCTGCGGGAGAGCGAGTTCCCGCGGGCGAAGGCGTCGGGGACGGTGACGGCCGAGCGGTAGGCGAGGTGCAGGGTCTGCGCGCGGGTGAGGAGCAGCTGTGCGGAGGTGCGTCCGATCTCCGCGGCGATGTCGGTCAGCGCGTCGACGGCGGCGAGCGCGCTCGGCTGCCCTGCCGCTCCCGGGTCGCTGTGGTCATCCATACGCGTATTCAAGCAGGGACCACCGACACCCGAGCGGCCGTCGGGCGGGGCCCTAGGAGAACCCGCGGATATCCGATCTGTGGAGGAGCTATGCCCCCACGTCGACCGCCGCGCCGGCGGCCCGCCCGTGCAGAGTGACGATCGGCGCCACCTCCGTCCAGCCGAGGCTCGAGTAGAGCGCGCGCCCGCCGACGCTCGCCATCAGGAGTCCCGTGGTCGCGCCGTTCTCCGCCGCCCACGTGCTGAGGCCGGTCATCACCAGGCCGCCGAGGCCGCGGCGGCGGAACCGCGGAGTCGTCTCGATCCGATCGAAGACGGCGTCACCGCCGCTCAGCGCCGCCTGTCCGCGGGCCGCGACCTCGCCCTCCGCCTCGATGCGGGCGTGCGCGACGCGACCGCTCGTCTCGATCCGCACCTGCGCCGGCCTCGCGTCCCTCCGGAGCCGGGTGGCCATCATCCGCTCGTCGCTGGTCACGGCGTCGAGGCCGGCCACCGCGTCGCGACCGCGCTCGTCGAGGTCGCCGACGATCGTCAGCCAGACGTCGGGCGCGGTGACGGCGGCGGCCAGGCGGCGCAGCTCGGGCAGCGACGGCTCGGCGATCACGTACTCCCGGGAGCGGGTCTCCGCCGCGACCTCGACGAGCCGGCCGTCCCCGTCGCGCCGCACGAGCATCCCGCGCGACGCGCACCACCCCGCCACCCAGCGGTCCACCAGCTCTCGCGACGCGTCCATCACGGCACCGTACTCGGACACCCGGCCGCTCCGGCCGAGCACTCACCGGATCGAGACGACGAGAGCGAGGCCCGCGAGGGTGGCGGGCAGCGCGAGGAGGCACCAGAGGATCTCCCACCCGTGACGGCTCTTCGGAGCGGTCGTCAGGCGGACGAGGGTGAGGACCCAGACGGCGAGGGCGCTCGACAGCGCGACGATCCCGGCGGAGAGGAGGAGCGCGTCTCCTGCGGCGTCCTCCTCCTCTGTCGGCGACTCTCCGAAGAAGGTGAGCTTCGAGGCGAAGCCGAGGTACGCCAGCACCAGGGGAGCGGCGATCGTCCCGAGGACGGCGATCGCCGCGATGACGATGCCGAGGGGGAGTCGTGAGGTCGGCGGCCTGTGCGAGCTGGTGGGATCGCTCGGGGGAGGGTCGGTGGGGCGGGCGCGCGGCAGCTCGACGGTGTCCTCCTCGCGTCGGCGTCACGGTTCGACGCGGCCTGAACCTAGCCGCCGCTGCGGGAGACCGTGCGGCTGGCGCATTCCGTCGCTCAGTGGACGGGGTCTCCTGGGACAGACGTCAGCAGACTCCGCTGGCCGAGGGGTGCGACGAGACCTGGCGTCGTTGCGCGCGTGGATCTCGATACGCCCCCTGCGAGGGCTACTCGATCAGCATGATTGTGCATGAACTCGGGCGCGATGCCAGCAGGATCACGCGGGCAGCCCGTCCCATGCTGGTCGAGTAGCGCGGAGCGCGTATCGAGACCCGCGTTCTGCAGGACGGTGGATCTCGATACGCCCTCTGCGAGGGCTACTCGATCAGCATGAGCCGCGACAGCGACCCGTGCTCCTCTGCATGCTGGTCGAGTAGCGCGCAGCGCGTCTCGAGACCCACCTCCGGCAGAACGGTGGGTCTCGAGACGCCCTCTGCGGGGGCTGCTCGATCAGCGGGGAGTCCGGGTCACTTCTCCGGGGTGACGACGAGGCCGACGCCGCCGCCGCGGCGGACGGGCTCGGCGGCAGCGGTCATCAGGCCGGAGGGGTCGACCTCGATGGCGGCCACCGCGCCGATCTGCGCGGCCGAGGTGAAGGTGTCGCCGGAGGGCGTCAGCTGCTGGCCGAAGGGCGCGAGGTCGTCGGCGTAGGCCTCGATGAAGCCGGGCTCGGCGGAGGTGGACGCCGTGTTGCGCTGCGACGCCCGGGGCGCGGCCACCGCCTCCGGCAGGGTCATGCCGAGGTCGATGCGGTTGACCAGCGTCTGCAGCACGGTCGTGATGATCGTCGCTCCGCCCGGTGAGCCGACGACGAACTTCACCGCCCCGTCCTCGAGCACGATGGTCGGCGACATCGAGGAGCGCGGGCGCTTGCCGGGCTCGATCCGGTTCGGGTCGCCCTCGACGGGGGTCGCGGAGAAGTCGGTCAGCTCGTTGTTGAGGAGGAAGCCGCGGCCGGGGACGGTCATCGCCGAGCCGCCGGTCTGCTCGATCGTCAGCGTGTAGGACGCCGCGTTTCCCCACTTGTCGACGACGGAGAGGTGCGTGGTCGAGACGTTCTCGGTGTCCGGCTGCTCCGCGGTGAGCGCGGTCGCGCAGCCGACGCCGTCGAGCGCGCCCGGGGCGACCGGCCGCGTGGAGGCGGCCGCCGGGTCGATGGTGCAGTCGCGGGAGTCCGCGAACTCCTGGCTGAGCAGCGTCTCGGTCGGCACGTCGACGAAGGCCGGGTCCCCGACGTACGCGCCGCGGTCGGCGAAGGCGCGGGCCGACGCCTCGAGGTAGAGGTGCAGGGCGCTGCCGGTGTCCTCGGCGGCGAGGTCGTGGTTCTCGAGGATGTTCAGCGCCTCGCCGATCGCGATCCCGCCGGAGGAGGAGGGCGCCATGCCGTAGACGTCGAGGCCGCGGTAGGACGTGTGAGTGGGCGCCTGCTCGGCCACCGAGTAGCCGGCGAGGTCGTCCTCGGTCATCGAACCGGCCGGGGCGGGGAGGGTCGCGCCCTCCGCGAGCCGCGGGTTCTGCACCGTGTCGGCGATCTCGGCCGCGAGCGGTCCGTCGTAGAACGCGCTCGGTCCGCGGGCGGCGATCCGGGCGAGGGTCTTCGCGAGGTCCGGGTTGCGGAAGGTGCTGCCGACCGCCGGAGCGTCGCCACCGGGGAGGAACAGCTCCGCGGTGTCGGGGAACTGCTGGAAGCGCTGGAGGTTGTCGAGCGTCTGGCTGCGGAAGGTCTCGTCGACCGGGAAGCCCTTGGCCGCGAGCACGATCGACGGGGCCAGCACGACCGGGAGCGGGAGGGTGCCGAAGCGATCGACCGCGGCGTCCCAGGTCGCGACCGTGCCGGGGACGCCGACCGCGACTCCGGACGAGACGAGCTGCGGGGTGAACGGGTACGGTGCACCCGTCGCGGGGTCGAGGAACGCGTCCGGAGTGATGCCGGCCGGCGCCGTCTCGCGGCCGTCGATGGTGCTCACCTCGCCGGTCTTCGCATCGAAGTAGACGAAGTAGCCGCCGCCGCCGATCCCGGCGCTGTACGGCTCGGTGACGCCGAGGGCCGAGGCCGTCGCGACGGCGGCGTCGGCCGCGTTGCCGCCGCGCTTGAGCACCTCGAGGCCGACCCGGCTCGCGAGCGCGTCGACCGAGGAGACCGCGCCGCCGTAGCCGACCGACGTCGACGGCGAGACGACCGGACCGCCGAGGGCGTCCCGGAGCTCCTGCGCGGACGGCAGACCGCTGCTCGGGACGCCGGGGAACGGCCAGTCGAGCGCGGCGGCGGGTGCGGCGCCCGCCACTCCGAGGGAGGCGACGGCGACCAGCGCGAGCGCCGCCCGTCGGAGACTGCGGATCGTGGCCATGGGGTTCCTCCATCGGAACTCGGTGCGGGCGGAGCAGGTGCGTCCAACCTAGGCCGGTGGCGGGTCGAGGGGCCAGCACTCCGCGCCTCCGAGACGGGGGAGGGCGGGCCGGGGACGGCGGAAGGGCCGCCCCGGTGGGGACGGCCCTTCTGCGATCAGTGCCCGGGCGATCAGTGCCCGGGGATCAGCGCTTCACGGTGAAGGCGAGGGTGATCGCCTTGCCCGACTGCGCGCCGGTGACCGTGACGCTGTAGTCCCCGGGGGTGGTGGGGGCCTTCGCGGTGGCGGTCAGCGCGCCGTCGTTGAGGTCGCGCGTCGCCGTGCGCTCGGTGAAGAGCGGCGCGGAGCCGATGAGCTGCGTGTCGCCCTGGAAGCCCTCCGCCGTCAGGGTGATCCGGGCTCCGGGCGCGAAGGTGCTGCCCGAGAGCTCGGCGGTGGCGCCGAAGCTCAGGTTCCGGATGTCGCGGTCGAGGCCGAGCGCGTTCGAGATGGTGAAGAACGTGTCGGTCTGGTCGGTGAGGCCGGCGACGTTGGCCGCGCCGGGTCCGTAGGCCGCGATGCGCAGCTGCGTGCCGGTGTGCTGCTGCGAGCCGCCCTCGGCGGCCGTGCCGTAGGACACCTTCATCGTGCTGCCGTCGACTGTCTTCAGCGCGGTGCTGAGCGAGGTCGGCGGGGTGGAGTCGACGATCTGGCTGGAGTGCGCGTGGTCGGCGGTGACGATGACGAGGGTGTTCCCGTCCGCCTCGGCGAACGCGAGCGCGGCCTGGACGGCCTCGTCGAGATCGACGGTCTCGCCGATCTGGCCGCAGGCGTTCGCGGCGTGGTCCTGCTTGTCGATGCTGGCGCCCTCGACCTGGAGGAAGAAGCCCTCGTCGCCGGTGTCGAGCAGGTCGATCGCCTTCTCGGTCATCGCGCGCAGGGTGGGCTGCTCGGCGGGACGCGAGGGGTTCGCGACGCAGGTCTGCGGCGCGGCGTCGGCGCCGCCGACGGTCGCGGGGGTCGGCGCGTAGCGCACGGGCAGGTTGCCCGAGTTGAACAGGCCGAGCACCGGCGCATCCTGGTCGGCGACGGTCAGCGCGTCGAGCTGGTCCGCCGTACCGGCCGTCGTCGCGTCGCCGACCACCTGGTAGCCGCGCTCGTCGGCCTGCTGGAACAGGGTCTGCCCGGCCCAGTCGCCCGCCTTCGCGGTCTGAGCGAACGTGGCGGAGCCGCCGCCGAGGGTGAGGTCGGCGCGGGTGTCGAGGATCTGCTCGCTGATCGAGCCGAGTCCGCCGTTCTCGAGCGCGTCGTTGCCGCAGCTGGCGCTGTCGGGTCCGTAGCAGCTGCGCGCGTCGACGTGCGCGGCCTGCACGGCCGGGGTCGCGTCCTGGATCTCGGCGGTGGTGACGTTGCCGGTCTTCAGACCGTTCGCCTTCGCGATCTCGAGGAGGGTGTCCTTGCGCTCCTGGTCGATGTCGACCGAGATCGCGTTGTCGTAGGTCTTGGTGCCGGTCGCCCAGGCGCTGCCGGTGGCGGCGGAGTCGGGCACGTAGTCCGGGGCGCCCTTGACGGCGCCGGTGGCGGGGTCGTCGGCGCGGTAGAGCGAGTACGTCGTGTACTGGCCGGTGATCGGCAGGGCGTCGATGCCGGGGAAGCGGCCGGCGGCGCCGTACGCGTAGTTGCGGGCGACCGTGATCTCGGAGTCGCCCATGCCGTCGCCGATGAGGAGGATGACGTTCTTCGCGTCCTGCTCCTTCACCGCCGCGCGCAGCGAGTCGGAGAGGTCGGCGTCGACGGGGGAGATGCGGGCGGCGCCACCGGTGGCGGCGAGGTCGGCGGCGCCGATGGCGGTGGCCGCGCCGGGGGCGGCCAGGGCGGCGGCGCCGACCAGGGCGACGGCCGTGAGGGCCAGTGCGGTGCGTCCGCGGTGCGCGGAGCGGGGCAGTCGTGTCACGTCGGGGACTCCTTGGGGTGAGGGCCCCTGAGAAGGGGCTCACCCAGCACACTCCTGATTCCCGCTCCCGTGGGTGAACGGAGATGCATAGCCGGGTGAACTTTCCGCGCGCCGGTCCCGGTGGCGACCGCGTGCGGTGACCCCGTGCGGGGGACAACCCGGGCGGATCCGGCACCGGACCGACCGGCGGGCGCTAGCGTGACGCCCGGTGTCCACCGCACCGCCGAACCCGCCGAGAGGACCCCATGACCACGCCCCGCCCCGTCTCGCGCCGCACCGCGACGACCGCCGCCCTGTGGAGCGCCCCGGTCCTCCTCGCCGCCTCCGCCGCCCCGCTCGCCGCGGCCTCCGGAGAGGTCGGCGCCGCGCTCGGTGTCTCCGGCGGCCTCTCGAACGGCGGCGGCGACCTCTACGCCGGCCAGTTCACCCCGGTGGTCTCGGCCTCGCAGGGCAGCGAGCCCGTGCGCGACATCGTCGCCCGGGTGACGTTCGACACGGGCGACAGCGACGTCGTGCTGTCCGACTTCGTCCTGGAGGAGGGCCCCTGGGTCGTCGTGGAGCCGCTCGGCTCCCGCACGCCGGGCGTCGTCGTCCTCGCCTGGTCGGACGCGACCGGCCTCCGCGACGGCGAGTCTCCGGTCTCGCCGCAGTTCAGCGTCCACGCGTCGGGCTACATCGTCAGCTGCCTCGTGGCGCTGTCGAGCACCTCGGCCGCTCCGGCCAGCGACTACCTGATCATCGCGGTCGTCTGACCGGCGGCCCTCAGAGCGTGACCGCCGGCCCTCAGAGCGCCCGCGGCCGGTAGGTCTCGATCAGCGCGTCGAAGAGCCTATCCATCCGCTCGTCCACCGTCCGCCGCGCCGGGTCCGCGTCGTACCACTCGACGATCTCGCGTGCGCCGTCGCTGAAGCGGGTCGAGGGCGCGAATTCCGGCACCAGGCTGCGGATCTTGGCGTTGTCGAAGACCATCGAGTGGGCCTTGTCGCCGACGATGCCCGCGCCCAGCTCCGGGTCGGCCGCGGCGATCGCGTCGGAGGTGACGTGCACGATCCGCGCCTCGGCGCCCGCGGCGGCCGCGAGGTCGTGGTGGATGCGGTCCCAGGTGGGCGTCTCGTCGCCGGTGATGTGGAACGCCTCGCCGATCGCCGCCGGCGCGCCGAGCAGCCCCACGAGGCCGACGGCGACGTCGCGGCTGTGGGTGATCGTCCAGAGCGAGGTGCCGTCGCCGGGCACGACCACCTCGAGGCCGCGCCGCATCCGGTCGATGACGGTCCAGCCGCCGTCGACCGGCAGCGCGGTGCGGTCGTAGGTGTGCGAGGGGCGGACGATCGTCACCGGGAAGCCGGTGCGCCGGTACTCGCCGACCAGCAGGTCCTCGCAGGCGATCTTGTCCTGCGAGTAGCTCCAGTACGGGTTGCGGAGCGGCGTCGACTCCGTCACCGGCACGCGCGCCGGCGGCTTCTGGTAGGCCGAGGCCGAGCTGATGAAGACGTACTGGCCGGTGCGACCGGCGAACAGGTCGATGTCCTGCTGCACGTGCTCCGGAGTGAAGGCGGCGAACTCGATCACCGCGTCGAAGCGCTCGGTGCCGAGGGCCTCGCGCACGGAGGCGGGATCGCGGACGTCGGCGGTCAGCGTCCGGACGCCGTCGGGCAGCGGGCGGATGGAGGTCCGGCCGCGGTTCAGCACGGTCACCTCGTGCCCGACGGCGAGAGCGCGGCGGACGCCCTCGGAGCTGATGATGCCCGTTCCTCCGATGAACAGAACGCTGAGGGGCACGGCGGACCCGACCTTTCCGGATGAGGGCTGCGCGCTCCGCTCCGGAAGCGGAGGGACGTCGTCGAGCACCGCCTCCATCAGCGCACACTCCGGCGCTCCCGTCGAGGGGGTGGCGGGACCCTCCCTCCGGCGGCGATCGCGTCCTAGCGTGGAGGCATGACCCTGCAGCTCACCCTCAACAACGGCGTCACCCTTCCCGCTCTCGGGCTCGGCGTCTTCCAGAGCGCGCCCGAGGAGACGACCGCCGCCGTGCAGTCGGCCCTCGAGGCCGGCTACCGCCACATCGACACCGCCGCCGCGTACGGCAACGAGCGCGAGGTCGGCGAGGGCCTGCGCCGCTCGGGCCTGGACCGCTCGGAGGTGTTCGTCGAGACGAAGGTCTGGGTCACCGACTACGGCTACGACGAGACCCTGCACGCGTTCGAGAAGGCCACCGGCAAGCTCGGCGTCGAGCAGCTCGACCTGCTGATCCTGCACCAGCCCGTCCCGTCCCGCTTCGACACCACCGTCGCCGCCTACCGGGCGCTGGAGAAGCTCCTCGCCGACGGCGGCGTGCGCGCGATCGGCGTCAGCAACTTCACGCCCGCGCACCTGGCGCGCCTGCTCGCCGAGGTCGACGTCATCCCCGCCGTCAACCAGGTCGAGCTGCACCCGTACTTCGCGCAGCCCGACCTCCGCCGCGAGCACGCCGAGCGCGGGATCCTCACCCAGGCCTGGTCGCCGATCGGCGGCATCACCTTCTACCCCGGCTGGGGCGACGAGCGCCGCAGCGTGATGGACGACGCGACGATCGGCGCGATCGCGGCCGAGCACGGCAAGAGCCCGGCGCAGGTGATGCTCCGCTGGCACCTGCAGCAGGGCCGCTCCGCGATCCCCAAGTCGACGAACCCCGAGCGGATAGCGGCGAACATCGACGTCTTCGACTTCGAGCTCTCCGACGACGAGCTCGCCCGGATCGACGCCCTCGACACCGGCGTCCGCAGCGGCCCCGACCCGGACGTGGAGCGGCCGGCGCTCTTCGAGCGCACGATCCCCGAGGCGTGAGCCGTGACGACGCCTCCCGACGCCCAGCACCCTGACGCCCAACAGCACTACGCCCCGCACCCCGCACAGGAGGAGACACCATGACCGACCCGATCGGCATCCCCGAGGCCACCGCTCTCGAGAGCACCCGCCGCACCATCGCGATCCTCGGCGCGGGCGGCGACCTCACCGAGCGGCTGCTCCTGCCGGGTCTCGGCCGCGTCGCCGAGCTCGCGCACGACTCCGAGCTGACCCTGATCGGCGCCGCCCGCACCCCGCAGACCGACGACGAGTGGCAGGGCCTCGTCCGCCGCAGCCTCGAGGCCGCCGGGATCGCGGCGCACACCGTCGACGACCTCGCCTCGCGCGCCCGCTTCGTCGCCACCGACGCCTCCGACCCGGAGCAGCTGAAGGCCCTGCTCGACGCCTGCCCGACGACGCCCGTGCTCTACGTCGCGCTGCCGCCGGCGATGGGCCACAAGGTCGCCGACTCGCTGTCGAAGCTCGAGCTCCCCGAGGATCTCGTCGTCGCGATCGAGAAGCCGTTCGGCGAGGACCTCGACGACGCGATCGCGCTGAACGCCGCCTTCGCGCCCGTGATCTCCGAGGACCGCCTGTGGCGCATCGACCACTTCCTCGGCAACGCGACCGTCATGGGCATGCTCGGACTGCGCTTCGGCAACCGCCTGCTCGAGGCGAGCTGGAGCGCCGAGCAGATCGAGAAGGTCGAGATCGTCTACGACGAGACGCTCGGGGTCGAGGGGCGCGCCGCCTTCTACGACGGCACCGGCGCCCTGCGGGACATGCTGCAGAGCCACCTGCTGATGGTGCTCGCGCTGACGACGATGGAGCGCCCCGAGGAGGTCTCGCCCGAGGACGTGCACGAGCGGATGGCCGAGGCGCTCGGCGCCGTCCGCCTCTGGCGCGACGACCCCGCCACCGCGCGCCGCGCGCGCTACACCGAGGGCCGGGTCGACGGCCGGTTCTTCCCCTCCTACGTCGACGAGCCCGACGTCGATCAGGAGGCCGGCACCGAGACGCTCGCGCAGCTGCTGCTCCAGGTCGACACGCCCCGCTGGGCCGGCGTGCCGTTCGTGCTGCGCTCCGGCAAGGCGATCGGCGACCCGCGACACGAGGTCGCGGTGCACTTCCGCGCCGCGACCCCGCCGCGCGGCCTGGCCGGCGCCGACGACGGCGCGGGCACCGTCCTGCGGATGTCGCTCAAGGGCGGCGACGTCAGCCTCGACCTGCTGGTGAACAGCGCCGACGACCTCACCGACCTCGAGCGCACGACGCTCCAGGCGCAGCCCGGCGCCGCCACCCTCGACCCCTACGCGCAGGTGCTCGCCGGCATCCTCCAGGGCGACACCCTGCTGTCGGTGCCGGGCGCCGTCGCCGAGCAGTGCTGGCGCATCATCACCCCGGTGCTCTCGCACTGGGCCGAGGGCGGCACTCCGCTCGACGAGTACGAGGCCGGAAGCGCGGGCCCCGAGGGCTGGTAGCGGGCGAGCAGCCCCGCAGGGCAGAGCGCTCCATGCTGGTCGAGTAGCCCCGCAGGGGCGTATCGAGACCCACCGTTGTCAGCAGGGTGGATCTCGAAGCTTCTATTTGTCAAGGTCGGCAGAGGAGGGGGAAGAGTTCGCGGCAGAGGGCTCGTTTGAGGAGGCGGAGGATGTCTTTCT